>NZ_JARXYZ010000002.1 GCF_029894125.1 Kitasatospora sp. MAA19 | reverse complement strand
AGCTTCCGCGGGCCCTGAGGCGTCCTGTCCTTACGGATCTCGAAGTCCAATGCATCCCCTGAACTGGGGTGTTGCAACGACTCCTAGAACCCAAGGAGATCCGGTCCCGCCCCTTCGTCGTACCGGGGGCGTCAGCCGCGCTGGATGCCCGAGGTGTCGCTCAGCAGGCCGACGTTGCCGTCCTGCAGTTGGGCGACCAGCGCGCTGCCGCGCTGCTCGACCGCCAGGTACCAGGTGCCGGGCACCAGCTCGCCGACCGGGGCGCCCCCCGGGTTGTCCTTCGGGGCCAGCGGACGCGGGGCCGGGACGGCGAACCAGAACGGCGCGAAGTCGGCCGCGGGGGCCGCCGGGGCCGGCTGCTGCTGCGCGACCGGGACCGGCTGCGGGGCCGGGGCTGCCGCGTCCTGCGGCTGACCGGTCTGCACCGGCTGGCCCGGCTGCGGCTGGCCGGCCGCCGGGTAGCCGTAGCCGCCCGGCTGGGCGCCGTACGCCGGGGCCTGGTTCGGGTCCTGGCCCGGGGCCGGGTAGCCGTACTGGCCGGGCTGCGGCTGGCCGGGCTGACCCGGGGCCGGGTAACCGCCCTGGTAGGGGACGGCGGCCGGGCGGTCGGTGACCAGCGGGGCCTTCAGCGCGGGCACCAGCGGCGCGGCCGCGGCCGCACCGGCCAGCACGATCAGCGCGATCAGGCCCAGCCAGGCGCCGAAGCCGTGGCCGAAGCTGCCGCCGGACGGGCCGCCGCCCAGCGACCAGAGCGCCGTCCACAGCGCGATGACGGCGAACGCGATGCCCCACTGGTCCAGCCGCAGGCCGAGCACCTGGCGCCCGGCCGCGGCCGCGCCCTGGAAGCGGTGCAGCAGGATCAGCACCGCGGCGGCGATGCCGAGGAGGTAGATCGAGGGCAGGATGGGGAACAGCTGGGTGCTCCACGCGTTCTGCGACGCACCGTCGCAGTACCGGCCGGTGCAGTCCACCGTCCAGTAAGGCAGGAAGGAGGCGATGAAAAGCAGGACGGCCGCGCCTGCGACGGCGGCGTCTCCCCTGGTGAGAGCGCGCAGATTCACTAACGTTCCCCTCGTTGACGTGTCGTGGACGGCGGTTCGTGCGGTCGGCTGACCGGCCGAAACTCCCGAACGGACCAGAAGCCTAGGCCCAACCGCACCGCCGGTGCACGGCGGGACCGGGAATGGGGCGAACTCGTTGCAAACGGCGCGGGCCGGGCGGGCCGCACACCGCCGGTCGCTCCTGTCCCAACTCCCTTACCGCGTGGTCAGATACGCCGTCAGCGCGTCGGCGATCCCCTGGGCCGCCAGCTGCCGCCACTGAGGATCCGTCATCCGCTTCGCGTCCGTCGAGTTGCGCATGTTACCGCACTCGATGAACACCTTGGGTACCGCGGACAGGTTCAGACCTCCCAGGTCGGAGCGGGTGTCCAGACCCTCGTTCGCGGTGTAGTCCGCGTACGGCTCGCCGGTCGCGGCGCGGAACCGCTCGCGCAGCAGCAGGCCGAGCCGGCGCGAGGGCTCGACGATCGCCGAGTTGTCCGCCTTCCCGGCCACCACCTTCGCCGGCAGGATCACGTGGAACCCGCTGCCGGCCGCCGGACCGCCGTCCCCGTGCACCGACAGCGCCACGTCGGCGTGCGCGGCGGCGCCGGCCCGGGCGCGCTCGTCCACGCACGGGCCCCAGGGGCGGTCGCCGTCCTGCACCAGCACCACCGCGGCGCCGCGGGCGGCCAGGATCGCGCGGGCCCGGCGGGAGACGTCCAGGGTGTACTCGGCCTCGGTGTAGCTGGAGTCGGTCTCGGTGCCGGTGGTGTCGCACTCCTTGCGGGAGTTGCCGACGTCGACCTGGCGGTTGATCTCGGTGGAGTGCGCGAAGTTGCCGGGGTTGTGGCCGGGGTCGAGCACGATGGTGCGGCCGGTGAGCGCGGTGGGGGAGACCGGGGCGGCGGGGCCGGCGGCGGACGGGGTGTCCGACGGGGTGTCCGACGGGGCCGGGGCGGGGGTGCCGGGTGCGGCGCTGTCGGGCGCGGTCCCGGGTGCGGTGGTCCCGGGGGCTGCGGTCTCCGGCGTACCGGTCCCCGGGGTGGGAGTGCCGGGCGTGATGGGGCCGGACTGCGCGGCCGGTGCGGTGGTTGGTGCGGCGGTGCTGCCCGCCGGGCCGGAGCCGTCGAGGGCCTGCCAGCCCAGCCAGCCCGCCAGGCAGAGCGGAACGGCCGCGCCCACCACCGTGGTGGTGCGCAGCAGGGTGGAACGGCGGGGCGGTCGAGCGGTCGGGCCGGTCACGAGCGGGTCAGATCCTGTCCTGGGTGCGCGGGGTGAGGCCGTAGGTGTCGGCGATCGGCTTCCACTTGCCCGCGAAGTCCTTCTTCGCCTGGGTGGCCTGCGGGTTGAGCTCGTCGGCGCGCTTCTTGTCGGCGGTGGTCGGGGCCGAGCCCGAGCAGCCCTGGCCGGCGACCGCCCGCGCCCAGCTCGCGTACGCCCGGTCTATGTCGGCCGACAGCTGCCAGGCGGACTTCAGCGACGCCACCGCGTCCGCGCCGCCCGGCACGTCGGAGGCGCTCAGCCCGGCGAGCTTGCGCAGCAGTTCGTCGCGCTGCTTGGCGCCGTTGTCGAACACCTGCGCCGCGCTCTCGATGTCGGGCTTCGCCGGGCAGCTGATCACCTTGGCGACCGCGCTGCCGATCGGGGCCTTCGCGCTCTCGCCCTGGGTGAGCAGGTCGTCCAGCGCCTGCGCCTGGGTCTTGGCGTTGGCACCGGCGCCCGAGGCGGTGGGGCTCGGGGTCGCGGCGGGCGAGGCCGGGTCGGTGGCGCCCGGCGCGGCGTCCGTGCCGGTGGGCGCCGGGACCGGCTGCGGGTTCCCGCCGGGTGTCGTGGCGGCGGCGGACGGGGCGGGCGCGGCCTGGTCCTTCTTGTCGCCGCCGCCCTTGGCGGCCCACAGCAGGCCGCCGCCGACCGCCACCACCAGGAGCAGCGCGAAGCCGATCAGCAGCGGCGCCTTCCGGTTGACGGGGCGGTCCTCGTCGTCCGGGTCCGCGTAGCCGGTGGGGTAGTCGGGGTGGTCGGCGGGCTGGCCGGGCTGGGCCGGGTACGGGCCGGCGGCCTGGCCGTACGGGGGCTGCGGCGGGCCGGCGGGCGGCTGTGGCGGGTACACGTAGCCGGGGCCGGGGGCCTGCGCGGTCACGTGGGAGGGGAACGGCGCGGGCGGCGGCACGGACGGCGGTCGCGGGGCGGCGGGGAAGCCGGCTGCGGCCGGGGCTTCGTGGCCGGGGGCGGCGGCCAGGTACGGGCGGGCGCCCAGCGGCGGGCCCTGGTCCCCGACCGCGCCGGGGGTGGGCTGCGGTGCGGCGGGCTGTGGCTCGGTGGGCTGGGGTTCGGCGGGGCGCTGCGGGCCGCGGACCCAGCCGCCCGCGCCGCCGCGGGCGGTGGGATCCCAGACCGCCGGAGCGGTGTTGTGCTGGTCCGTCATGTGCCGCTAGCCCCCACCGTCCGCCGATGCTCTGCCTGGTGCTGCGCGGACACCGTACCGTTCGAACCCCCGCCCGACAGCTCCGGCACGACGTTAGAGCATCCGGGCAGGGCTGTGGGGCCGCTCGGAGGATCGGGCGGCCCGGGAGGTTCGGCGGTCGGTGGCGCCCGTCAGTGCCCGTCGGCTCCGGCCCGGCGCAGGACGCGCAGCGAGCCCGTCACCGAGACCTCCTCGAAGCCCTCGGCCAGCGCCCGCAGGTACACCCGGTACGGGGCCTGGCCGCCGTCCGCCGGGTCCGGGAACACGTCGTGCACCACCAGCAGCCCCTCCGGTGCCAGGTGCGGGGCCCAGCCCTCGTAGTCGCCGGTCGCGTGCTCGTCGGTGTGACCGCCGTCGATGAACACCAGGGCCAGCGGCCGTCCCCACAGCGCCGCGATCCGCGGCGAGCGGCCCACCAGGGCCACCACGTGCTCCTCCAGCCCGGCCGCGTGCAGCGCCCGGCGGAACCGCGGCAGGGTGTCCATCAGCCCCACCTCCGGATCCACCAGTGTCGGGTCGTGGTACTCCCAGCCGGGCTGCTGCTCCTCCGAGCCGCGGTGGTGGTCCACCGTCAGCGCGACCGTCCCCGCCTCCCGGGCCGCCGCCGCCAGCAGGATCGCCGAGCGGCCGCAGTAGGTGCCGATCTCCAGCACCGGCAGCCCGGTGCGCCGCGCCGCCGTCACCGCCGCCGCGTACAGCGCCAGCCCCTCGTCCACCGGCATGAACCCGGTGGCCGCCTCGAACGCCGCCAGCACCTCGGGCGCCGGGCGGGCGCTCTCCAGCAGGTCGGACATGCGGTGCTCCTCGGGCTCGGGACGTCCAGGACGTGGGCGGACGTGCTCGCCCCGGACCCTACTCGACGGTAGGCCCGCCGGCACCGGCAGGGCCACGCCCCCACGGCCGGCCTCCGGCGCCGGGGCGGGCGGGGTGTTCTGGAACGTGTTCTAGTCGGCTCGCGCGGCCCGTGCCAGAATCGGCCCCGACCGCGGACACCGAGGCACACCGGGAGCAGTTCCATGCGCGCAGCCGTCCTGCACAAGACCGGCCAGGACACCCTCGACGTCCGGGAGGACGTGACCGCGGTCGGCTTCGGGCCGGGCACCGTACGGGTCCGGATGCGTGCGGCCAGCCTCTGCCACTCCGACCTCTCCGCGATGAGCGGCGTCCTGCCGCAGCCCGCGCCGTTCGTCCCCGGGCACGAGGGTGCCGGGGAGGTCGTCGAGGTCGGCGAGGGCGTGCCCGGCCTCGCCCCCGGCGACCGGGTGGTGCTCTGCTGGATGGCGCCCTGCGGCCGTTGCGCGCACTGCGAGCGGGGCCGCGGCCACCTCTGCATCGCCAGCCTGCGGCGGCTCGGCGTCCCCGGCTTCCGCTTCGATCAGGGCGGCGCGGCGGTCGAGGCCTCCGGGTTCTACGGCACCGGGGCGTTCGCCGAGGAGGTCGTGGTCGCCGCGGACGCCGTCATCAAGGTGCCCGCCGACCTGCCGTACGAGGCCGCCGCGCTGATCGGCTGCGGGGTGACCACGGGCGTCGGCGCCGCCGTCAACACCGCCCGGGTCGAGCCCGGCGCCTCGGTCGCGGTGATCGGCGCGGGCGGGGTCGGGGTCGCCACCGTGCAGGGCGCCCGGGTCTGCGGCGCCGCCAGGATCACCGTCGTCGACCCGGTCGCCTCGCGCCGCGAGCGGGCGCTGGCCTTCGGCGCGACCGAGGCGATCGCCCCCGAGGAGCTCAGGGCGGCGGCGAAGGGCCTGCCCGGCGGCGGCTTCGACTACGTCTTCGAGGCGGTCGGCCGGGCCGCCACCGTCCGGGCCGGCTACGACGCGGCCCGGCGCGGCGGCGCCGTCGTGGTGATCGGCGCCGGCGCGCAGGACGACCTCGCGCAGTTCACCATGGGCGAGCTGTTCTTCAACGAGAAGCGCCTGCTGCCCTCGCTCTACGGCGGGGCGCCGGTGGCGCGCACGATCGCGCTGGTCGTCGACCTGTGGCGGGCCGGGCGGATCGACCTCGACGGCATGATCACCCACCGCGTCGCCCTGCCGGACGTCAACGAGGCGATCGCCCAGATGCGCAGCGGCGAGGCGCTGCGGACGGTCGTGACGCTGGGCTGAGCCGCTTCGCGGCCCGACGGCGTGCGGGCCCGCCAGGGATGTTCCCCGACGGACCCGCACGGTGCGGGTGTACTCAGCCCCGGTCCGCCGCGGCGCGGTGCCGGCCGTGCGGGTCGGCCTCGGGCCTGTCGTCGGCGGCGGACCGGCCGCGGTGCCGGCCGTGCGACGCGCTGTCCTCGGCCGTGCTCTCGTCGGCGTCGGTCCCGTTGGCCGCGGGCCCGGTGGTGTCGGTGAGGGTGTCGGACATCTGAAATCGTCTTTTCCGTGCGGAGGGTGCAGGTCATCGGCGCCCGGCCGGCGCTGTCCGCGCGCGGTCGGGTCCCCGATCGGGCGCTCGGTACGCGCCACAGCCGGTGATCGCGGCCCGTGCCCCGGCCACCATAACGGCCGGAACGGAGGAGATCCTATCGAGATCATGACGCGTGCCCTGCGGTCGAGCCCAGCCAGTGACCCACCAACTCGCGGTACAACGGGGACAGCACTTGCAGATCGCCGTGCCGGGCGAGCAGCCCCCGTCCGCCGTCCAGCAGCAGCACCCGGTCCGCGCGCAGGGCCGAGCTGATCCGGTGCGCGACCACGACGAGCGTCCCGGGCCGGGCGGCGAAGGCCCGCTCGATCCGCTCCTCCGCGCCAGCGTCCAGGTGACAGGTCGCCTCGTCCAGCACCACGACCGGCGCCGGGGACAGGTACGTCCGCACCAGCGCGAGCAACTGCCGCTCCCCACCCGACAGCACGCCCGGATCGCGCAGGACGGCGTCCGGCCCGCCCAGTCGCGCGACCAGCTGACCGGCGCCCAAGGTGGCTACGGCGTCGGCCAGTTGATCGTCCGTGGCCCCCGGGGCGAGCCAGGAGAGGTTGTCCCGCAGCGGCCCCGGGAACACGTACGCCTCCTGCGGTACCAGCGCCACCAGCCGGGCCCGCTCCGCACCTGCCAACCCGGCCGGCGGTATCCCGCCCACCGTCACGGCCCCGTCCGTCGGCGCCAACACGCCGGCCAGCAGGCCCGCCAGCGTCGACTTCCCCGCCCCGCTCACGCCCACCACGGCCACATGCTCTCCGGCCCCGAACCCGGCCTCCAGCCCCTCCAGCACCGCCGCCCCGGCGCCGCCGTGCCCGTACCGCAGCCCGCTGATCCGCACCTCCGGAGCCCGGCCCGCCACTGCACCACCGGGCGGGGCGGGCGGGGTGCCCGTCGCTGCGGCGGGGGCGGCCGGGGCACTGGCCGTGCTTTCCGCGCTGGTCAGCGGGGCGTGCGCCTGCGCACCCGCGCTCGCAGCTGAGGGGCGGCCACCGCCGACGGTCGTCGCGACCGGGGCGTCGCTCGTGGTGCCGGCCAGGCGGTCCAGGGAGACGGCGAGACCGAGTAGCCAGCCGCCGACCGTACCCGCCAATGTCCGTACAGCCGGGTCGAGTTGCTGGAGCAGGTAGGTGGCGACGCCGAGCAGTTCGCCGGGGGTCAGGGCGTCGCGGGACAGCAGCCACGGTGCGGCGGCGAGGACGACCAGTACGGGCAGCCGACCGCCGAGTGCCACGACCAGCGCGCGCAGGGCCGAGGCCCGGCCCAGGGCGCGGGAAGCCGCGGCGCTCGCTCGGGCGGCCTCGGTCAGCGCCTCGGTGACCCGCTCCTGCGTGCCCGTCGCCTGCACGTCGCGCAACCCGTGCAGCGCCCGGTCCGCCTCGGCGGCCAGTCGCTCCTCGGCCAGGACGACCGCCCTCCGCCGCGCCACCAGCGGGCGCAGCAGGCGGGCGAAGAGCAGCCCGGCGGCGAGCAGCGGCAGCAGGACCAGCGGTAGGACGGCGGGCGAGAGCAGCGCCAGGCCGACCAGGGCGGCGGCCAGGGTGACCCCGACGCCGCGCAGGGTGCGCAGCAGGGTGGCGGTCAACTGCCGCGCGGACTCCACCTGTTCGGTGAGCCGGGCGACCTCGGCCGGGTCCGCCGAGGGCCGGGCGAGCGCACTGTGGACCACCCGCTCGACCAGGGCGTCCCGCAGCGGCTCCACCACCCCCGCCAGGTGCGGGAACCCGGCCCGTGCCGCGTACGCCCGGAAGGCCATGGCGGCACCGAACCCGGACAGCCAGGTCACCCCGACCCCCGGCCGCCCCACCAGGAACCCCTGGTCGACGGCGGCCGACACGAGCAGCCCGGACAGCAGCGGTGGCAACGCCTCCACCCCGGACCACGCGAGCAACCGGAGCAGCGGCGCACGCGTGACGGCGAGCTGCCGGAACAGCAGCCCCCACCCGGGGGAGCCGGACACGGGAAGTCGACACCGCCGACTTCCCACGCCGACCCGACGAGCACCCGCCGCTGCCGACTGCGTTGCGGGACGTCGATGCCGCCGACTTCCCACGCCGACCCGACGAGCACCCGCCGTTGCCGACTGCGTTGCGGGACGTCGATGCCGTCGACTTCCCGGGCCGGGCGATTGGCCTGTGCCGCCCCGGCGGCCCCGGCGGATTCCCGCTACCGCCGCTGGTTGCGGCACGGGATGTCGGTGGCGCCGACTTTCGATTGTCGGGCTTGGGGGTGCGGCGGGTTCGGAGGGCTGTATCGGAAGTCGGTCTGGCCGACCTTCTGTGCAGGGCGGTGCCGCAGGTTGGTCCGGTAGCGGCGGCGGGGGCGCTGGGGTGGGCGGCGCCGGAAGTCGCTCGGGCCGACCTTCGGTGTGGCCGCCGGGCGGGGTGCGGTGGCGGGCCATCAGGCGGTGGCTGCTTGGAGGGTGGTGTCGGACAGGGCGGCGCGGTAGTCGGGATCGGTGAGGAGCGCGGTGTGCGGGGCGAGGGCGCGGAGGCGGCCGGCTTCGAGCCAGGCGACGAGGTCGGCGCGGGCGGCGACGCCGGCGCGGTGGGCGACCACCAGGCGGGTGCGGCCGAGGGTGGCGCGGTCGAGCGCCTCGGTGACCTGGTACTCGGTGGCGAGGTCCAGGCCCGAGGTGGCGTCGTCGAGGACGACCACCCGGGCGGGCTGGCCCAGTAACCGGGCCAGGCCGAGGCGTTGCAGTTCACCGCCGGACAGCCTGAGGTCGTCGAGCGGGGTGTCCCAGCCCCGGGGAAGCCGTCGCAGGAAGCCGTCCGCCCGGGCGGCCGCCGCCTCGGCTGGGCCGGCGCCGGCCAGCGCGTCGCGAACCGTACGGCCGACCAGTGCGGGCCGGGCGAAGGCGTAGCCGACGGCGTGCCGCAGCTCGGACGGGGCGAGCGCGTCCACCGGTACGCCGTCGATCAGCACGGCGCCCTCGTCGGGGTCGCGCAGCCGCCCGGGCAGCGCGGCCAGCAGGGACTTGCCGGAGCCGGAGCGCCCCACCAGCGCGACCGTACGGCCGCCGGGGACGGTCAGGTCGAGCGGGCCGAGCAGTACCCGGTCGTTGTCGCGCACCACCACGCCGCGCAGCACCACCTCCCCACGGCCGCCCGCCGGGAGGGCGGCCGTACCGGGTTCGGCGGGCCGGAGCGCCAGCAGTTCGTCGGCCCGGCCTTGCCCGGCCCGCGCGTGCGCCACCCCGACCAGCGCCTCGACCTGCTCGAACAGTCCCGCGCCGAGCGCCGCCCAGCCGGCCGCCGCGGCGAGCGCCCCGGGGGCCAGGGCGCCGCGCGCGAGGAGCGCTCCGGCGGTGGCGAGCACCGTCACCTCGACCACCGCGATCAGCAGGGTGGCTTGCCAGGCGGTGCGCCGCTGCGCCGCCCAGAGCGCGTGCCCGGCGGCGGACAGTTCCGGCAGTGGCGCGAGCACCCGTGCCGCCTCGCGCTGTTCGGCGCCGGCGGCGTGGATGCTGCGCAGTCCGGTGAGGGCGCCGCTCAGCCGGGCGGCGAGGTCGGCCTGGACCGCCTGGTAGCGGGTGAACACCGGCCCGGCCTCGCGCAGGAAGAGCCTGATCAGCACCACGCCGGGCACCACGCCCGCGAAGAAGGCGAGCGCCAGCCACGGCGACAGCAGCCCGAGTCCGACGATCGCGCCCGCCGAGGTGAGCAGCGCGGTGGCTGCGCCGAGGACGGCGGGCAGCCGGCCGCCCGCGTCGCCGGCGGAGCCCAGCAGCCGGGCGGCCAGGTCGCCGGGCGGCGGTCCGTGGCGGAGCCGGCCGCCCGGCCCGAGGGCGAGCAGGTGGCGGACGAGGCGTCCGCGCAGGGCGGCGGTGGCCTCGGCGGAGCAGGCCGGTCCGGCCGCGGCGGCGGTGGCGTTGGCGGCGGCGGCCACGCCCAGCACGAGGGCGAGCCGGACGAAGGCGCCGGGCCCGGGTCGGTGGCCGAGGGCGGCGTCGACGGCCGCGGCGAGGACGGCGGGCAGGGCGAGCGTGGTGGCGGCCTCGACCGGCAGGGCGATGCCGAGTGCGAGGGCCCAACTGGTGGGACGGCGGGGCAAGTCGAAGCTCCCGTCGGGATGTCGGGATGTCGGGATGTCGGGATGTCGGGACGTCAGGTCGGCCGGAGCGGCCGGAGCGGTCGGGCCGTCGGCCGGTCGTGGGAAACGGACGGTGCCGTCCCTGCCTGTCCGGACAGGCAGGGACGGCACCAGCGGCTCACCGCCTGGATCAGCTGTTGGTGAAGATCAGGCAGGTCAGGATGAGACAGGTGTACTGGCAGCCGGCGCCGTGGCCGGTCAGCTCGACGGACTCGGTCTCCGGCAGGTCCTGCAGCGCCGCGAGGTCGGTCTCGAAGTCCACCATGTTCTCCATGATCGGGTTCCTCCCCTGGAACTACGCCCGCCGCGATCTGCCTGCGGGCATCGGGTATCGCTCCCCGGGCGGCTCGGTCCGCCGCACCGGGGTGGTGCCCCGGGCCGTGGGGCCCGGGAGTCTGGGTGTCGAAATGTCGAGATGTCGAGTTGCTGCGGTAGCGAGCCACCGCGGCGCCGGGGCTCAGGTCACCCCGGTCGGCCGGTCCGCAGGAACGCGGCCAGCAGCTCGTGCAGCACGGCCGCGCCCTCCTCGGCGAGCACCTCGTGACCGGAGCCGGCCGCCTCGACGTACCGGAAGTCCGCGCCCTCGACCCTGCCGATCCGCAGCAACTCGTGCCGTAGCGACCGGGATTGGCTGACCGGGACGACCTCGTCCCGGTTGCCGTGCACCACCAGCAGCGGGGCGCTCAGCCGGTGGGCCAGCTGCAGCACGTCGCGCGGGCCCCGGGCGTCGGCGATCGGATCGCCGCCGCCCAGACGGGTGGCCAACGCCCGTACGGGGGAGGCCGCTTCGGCCAGCAGCCGGGCGCCGGACAGGAACGGCGCGACCACCGCGCAGCGGGACACCTGCTCGGCCGGCGCGTGCGCGGCCGCCAGCAGCGCCAGGAACGCGCCGTAGCTGACCCCGAACAGAGCGGGCGGCTCCAGGCCGAGCGCCGCGCGCTGACCCGCGATGCCGTCCAGCAGGTACAGGACGTCGTCCAGGTCGGGCCCGCCCCAGGCGCCCCGGATGGCCATCGCGTGCGCCACCCCGTAGCCGGTGGAGCCGCGCTGGTTCGGCGCGACCACCGCCAGACCCTCGGCGGCCATCCGCTGCAACGCCGGGTCGAACTCCAGCCGCCAGGCGTCCGCCGGGCCGCCGTGCAGCGCCAGCACCAGGCGCGGGCTGCTCAGCCAGGCATCCCCGCCGTACACCACGGCCTCCAACGGCCCGGCCGGACCGGCGAGTTCGAGGCTCTGGGCAGGCTGCCAGCGGCCGCCGTCGCCAGGCTCGGTGCTGCCGTCCACGCGCCAACCCGGTGGCGGGGTCCGGGAGATGCGCGGCCCGCCCGGCTGCCAGGGCAGGGCGGTGTCCCGCCACGGACCGGGCAGGCCGGAGCTCAACGGGGCCAGTTGCAGCGGCAGCGGCATCGGGCCGGACGCGGCCGTCGCCGGGCCGTGCGCCAGCAGCGCGTCCACGTCCAGGGCGGCCAGCGCCGCCGGGTGGTCGGGCGAGGAGTACGGAAGCCGCAGCGCCGCCTCGCCCCAGTGTCCGACCGCGCCGAGCCGACCGGGCGGCACCGGCAGCGGGTCCAGCCGACCGGCGGAGGGCCGCCACAGGGCGAGCGCGGAGCCGGCGCCGTGGTCGACCTGCACCGCCACCCGCGGGCCGTCCGCCGTCCGCCGCAGCGCGACCGGTCGCAGGAACATGCCCGCGACGTGCAGACACTCCGGGAACCGCAGCGGCGCCCCGCCGCCGAGCACGCCCCAGCCGAGCCGGTCGGTGCCCGGCGCGTCGCTGCGCACCATCGCGAACCGGGAGTCCGGGTCGAACAGCACCAGCCGGTCGTTGCTGCGCTCGCCGATCTCCAGCAGCGGGGTGGTCACGCCCCTGCGCAGGTCCAGCACCACGCTGCGGACGAGCCCCGCGTTCACCCGGTCCAGCGACAGCAGCAGTCCGGCGTGGTCCAGCCAGGCGCCGCCGCCGTGCAACCCCGGGATCTCGGCGACCTGTTCGGGCTCGCTGCCGTCCGTCCGCACCAGCCATGCGGTGGTTGCCGGGCGGGTGTCCGTGCCGAGGACGAGTGCCACCGGCGTCCGCGGACCGGCCCCCGGGGCCGCCGGGAGCGGCAGCAGCCGCAGCCCGGGCATCCGGATCGTGGCCAACTGCTGCTCCACGGCGGCGTTTTCGCCGTACGAGAGATGGACCAGGTCGTGCCGCTCGCCGTCGTGCCGGCAGACCAGCACCGAACCGTCCGGCAGTGCGACCAGTTGCGAGCGCAGGCTCTCCGACCGGTTGCCGGACAGCGGCAGCGCCAGCGGCGTGGCCGGACCGCCGTTCGAGGGCAGCCGCCAACTCTCCACGTACCAGCCGCCGTCGGCGGCCGAGGCCAGGCAGGCGGCGTGACTGCCGTCGGTGGCGAAGGTGAAGCTCAGCCTGCGCAGTGCCTGCGCGACGGTCCGGGTGGCCACGTTCACGTCCCACTCACCCCGCTTGCCGTGCACGGGAGTTGGTGCACGACGGGCGACACCGGATCCACCCACGGCCGGGGGCCGCCGTGCCGCAGTCGCAGCAGGAAGGCCAGCGCGCCTGCCGTGCCGGTGCCGTAGCCAGCCGCGCAGCCCGTCCCGGTCTCGTCCGGCAGCACCAGCAGGCCGTCCCGCAGCGCCGATCGAGCGGCGATCAGCTGCGCCAACTCCTCGGCACCGGTAAGGAATTCAGTCTCGCCGAGAGCATTGGCGAGATCGAGCAGGTACTCGCCGTCGCCGGCCAGCCCGTGGCAGGCGCTCACCCCGCCGTGCCAGCGCCCGGCCAGTACGGCCCGCCCGGCGGCCAGCGCCAGGCCGTGCGCCGTGGTGTCGCCGGTGGCCCGCCAGAGCCGGAGCAGGAAGCTGCCCGCACCGGATGAACCGCTGCACCAGTGCGACAGCCGGACGCGCTCCGGGTCGCCCGCGCTCTGGGGCCACCAGGCGCTCTCGTGCGGCGCGTCCCAGCGGACGGTCGCGGCGAGCGTGTGCCCGGCCTCGACGGCGCCGGCCAGCAGCGTCCGGTCGCCGGTCGCCTCGGCGGCGGCCAGCAGGAAGGCGCCCACGCCGGCCACGCCGTGCGCGAAACCGAGATGGGTGATCCCGGCGAGTGCCGAGTCGAAGTCCGCCGGCACCGGCCACACCGTCCCGTACGGCTCGCGCCGGGCGGCGGCGAGCAGGGCGCGGCCGCAGCGGGCGGCGCGGGCCAGGAAGGTCGTATCGCGGGAGTCGTCAGGGGTGAGGCCGTCGCCGGTGATGCCATTCGCTCCGAAATCATCGGCGGCGAAGCGGAGTTGGGTGAATCCGGCACCGGCCGCGCCATGGCAGACATCGGGGTTCGGCCACTCGACGGCGATCCGCCGGGCGAGCGCGGCGGCACGGTCGGCCAGCTCGTCGTCGTGCAGTGCCCGGGCGGCGTCCAGCAGCGCCCAGGCCGTGCCCGACCGCCCGAAGTGCAACCCGGGCAGTATCACCGGCTCGGCGGCCAGCCGCCGCTCGATCCACCCGGCGGCCGTCCGCGCCGTCCGCGCGGCCTCCGCCCGCACCTCGTCCGGCAGCCCGTCCGTTACCGCCGCCCGCGCCAGCACGGCCAGCACCCCGGCGGCGCCGTGCTGCACGTTGCACGGATCCGTCCGCTCCCCGGCGGGCACGACCGGCCACAGCCGGTCCCGCCGCTGTGGCGTGGCGGTGGCGGCCAGGTGCCGCAGGCCGTCGTGCAGCACGCGGTCGAGCACGGCGGTCGGCGCGACCTCGGCCGGGCCGGAGCGCGCGTCGCAGGACCGTTCGCTGGGCGTGATCCGTCGGGTCGGGGCGTGCCACAGGGGAGTGACGGCGGCGGGTGCGTCAGCCGCCGGCCCGCGACCGTCGGCGGCCTGCACGCCACCGGTGGTCGCGGCACGGTTGCTGCCGACCCCGCCGCCGTCGGTCTGTCCGGCGCTTGCGGCAGCGGCTGCGGCCATCGCCGGGACGCCCGGCGCGCTCGTCGCGCTCGGCGCCGGGTCGCCCACCGGGCCGCTGCCCATGGCCTGTCCGCTGTCGCTGCCGCTGCCCGTCGCCGGGTCGCCCACCACACCCCCGCCCGCCAGCTCCGCCCGGACCTGGGCGAGGCTCCACCGCTGTCCCGGCTCCTCTGCCCGGAGGCCGAGGACGGCGGGGGCGAGGCGGCGGGCGGTGGTTCCGGTGCGGGCGGCGAGGGTGAGCCAGCGGCCGAGGCGTTCGGCGACCGGGCGGGCCTGCGGGAGGTCGTCCGGGAGCAGTGGGTCGTGGCCGGTGGCGAGGAGGAAGAGGAGACCGCCGAGGGCGTACCGGTCGACGGCCGGGTCGGCGACGCAGGTCCCGGCGCCGGCGGGGCCGGCCACGAGGGCGAGCCGGCCCGGCCCCTGTTCGGGGGCGCGGTAGCCGGGGGTGCCGGCGGATCCGGCGGGCCGACCGGTCTCGGCGGCGAGTTCGAGGTCGACGAGCCGGAGGCCGCCGTCGGGGCGGACCATCACATTGCCGGGGGAGAGGTCGCGCAGGACGAGCCCTTGGGCGTGCACCTGCTCGACGAGGTCGAGGAGCGCGTGCGCGACCGGCCCGGCTTCGGCCCAATCGACGTCGGGGCTGCCGTCGCGCCGCAGTCGGGTGGCGACCCAGGCGCCGAGCGGCTGCCCGGCGATTCGTTCCTGCACGAGGAAGACGGAGTCATCCTGTTCGATCAGTTCGATCGGGTGGGGGGCCAGCCCCTGTCCTTCCAGCCGGGCCAGCAGCGCGGCCTCGTGTCGCAGCGCGTCTCGGGCGTCGGTGCCGGCCCGGTCGACCTCGATGTGGGCGCGGGCCTGCTTGACCACGACCTCGCCGCCGCCGACGGCCTCCCGGCCGAGGAACACCCCGCCCTTGGCGCTGTGCCGTAGCGCGGCGGTGATCGCGTACCGCCCGGCGAGCAGCACGCCGCCGCGCTTGGTCGCTCCGGAACGGGCAGTCCTCGGCGCGTCCGGAGGCTCCAGCGGGTCCCGCGCCCAGGACGGCGCCCGGTAGGAGGCGCCACGCACGTCCTCGGCCCGCTGCCCGTCCGGCCCGCGCAGCACCGACCGGTACTCCCCGTCGTGGCCCAGCTCGGCGCGGGCCGCGAAGGTGCCGTACCGGTAGTGCACCCGGCTGCCGGGTCGGTACGGGCGGTCGGAGAGCACGACGGGCCCCGGCAGCCCGGTGGTGGCCCGGTCGAGTGCGGCGGCCAGCCGCCGGAACTGCGCGTCGTCGGCCGGGTAGACGGTGATGAACTTGCCCGCCGAACCTCGGTCGCTGTTGCGGGAGTTGAGTTCGCGCAGGCGCTCCTCCCCGGCGGCGAACTTGAAGGTGCACGGGTCGTCGGCGAGGACCCGTGTGACGGCCGCGAGCACCGCCTCACCCACGGCCGAGGCCGCGCTGACGTGGAGCTTCCACCCCTGCCCCGGCAGCGACCCCACATCCGAAGAGCCCACATCCGAAGAACCCGACCCCGAAGAGCCCGACGCGGGCGGCCTGGCCGTGCACCAGAAGCCCTCGACGGCGACCTCCCAGTCACCGCCGCCTCCCCGGGCGCCGGCACCCGCCAGCGCCGCCCGCGTCGTCTCCGGCCACGGTCCGGCCGCATCCGGCCCGTGGCCCGCCGATTCCCCGCCCCCGGCCGTACGCAGCGATGTGCCCGCCTCCATTCGCCACCACATCCCTTCGTCTCGGCCGCCGCTCGCGGATGCCCACCACTCCGGCACCCGGGCGCGCGGCCCGGCCTGATCGGTTTCCTCGGAAGGAGCGGGAGTGCCGCCCCTGAACGGGAGTGCCGTCCCCGGGCTGCCGTCCCTGGGGTGGGAACACCACCCCGGCCGCGCCCGCCCCGGACCCGGTCTCGCCAGGGCCCGTGTCCGGCGGAGCGCCCTCCCGACCCCCGGTCGGGGCAACTTTCGGGGCAACTCCCGTTCGCAGGAATGAAGTTACTTTCGAGACGTGAGTGGCTCAACGCACAGCCGGTCACTTCACTCGTAAGGGTGATCCAGAGGCGTTTTCGAATTCGTACGAGGGCCCGGATGTGAGCAACGGGCGCCGGGCGTGCGGGCGCGCACGGCTCGCGCGCGCCCGCACGGGCGCCCCTCGCCGCAGGTTGACGCGCATCCGTACGCCCCCGGCACCCGCGTCCGAGACCAGACCACCGCCGCACCACCGACGCGCCCTCGACGCAGCGCCGACCCCAGCGCCGACGCACCACCGACCCCACCACCGACCCACCACCGCCGCACCGCAGGCCGGTCGCCGAACGGCCGAGGCCCGACCGCGCCCGCGCGCACGGTAGTCTCGACAGGTGCCGAAACTGTCCGACGTCATCACCGCGCTCGAAGAGGTCTACCCGCCGCAGTGGGCGGAGGCCTGGGACGCCGTCGGCCTGGTCTGCGGGGACCCTCAGGCCGAGGTCGGCCGCGTGCTGTTCGCCGTCGACCCCGTCCAGGCGGTCGTCGACGAGGCCGTCGAGTGGGGCGCGGACCTGGTGGTCACCCACCACCCCCTCTATCTGCGCGGCACCACGAGCGTCGCCGCGACCACCTTCAAGGGCCGGGTGGTGCACACGCTGATCAGCAACGGCATCGCCCTGCACGTCGCGCACACCAACGCCGACCACGCCGACCCCGGCGTCTCGGACGCGCTCGCCGAGGCGGTGGGCCTGCGGGTGACCGGCCCGCTGGTGCCGGACCCGACCGACCCGCTGGGCCGTCGTGGCACCGGCCGGATCGGCCTGCTGGAGCCACCGCTGTCCCTGTCGGCCTTCGCCGCGCAGGTCGCCGAGGGCCTGCCCGCCACCGCCGCGGGCGTCCGCGTCTCCGGCGACCCGGACCGGCTGGTGAGCCGGGTCGCGGTGTGCGGCGGCTCGGGCGACAGCTTCTTCGCCGAGGTGCGGGCGGCCGGGGTGGACGCCTACCTCACCGCCGACCTGCGCCACCACCCGGCGTCCGAGGCCGCCGAGGCGGCGCCGGTCGCGCTGGTCGACGCCGCGCACTGGGCCACCGAGTGGCCCTGGCTCGCCCTGGCCGAGCGGGCCCTGCAGGCCGCCGCCGACAAGCGCGGCTGGGCCGTGGAGACCAAGGTCTCCCAGCGGGTCACCGACCCGTGGACCGCGCACGCCCCCATGTCCTTCACTGCCTGACCCGATTCACAGGAGCCTTCCGCTTGAACGCCGCGCCCGCCGACCAGATCCGCCTGCTCGACCTCCAGGCCATCGACTCGAAGCTCGACCAGCTGGCCCACCGGCGCCGGACCCTGCCCGAGCACGCCGAGATCGAGAAGGCCGCCGCCGACCACACCGCGCTCAAGGACCTGGTGGTCGCCGCCGAGGCCCAGCAGGGCGACACCACCCGCGAGCTGACCAAGGCCGAGCAGGACGTGGAGCAGGTCCGCTCCCGGTCCGCCCGCAACCAGCAGCGCCTGGACTCCGGCGCGATCACCTCGCCGAAGGACCTGGAGAACCTCCAGCACGAGATCGGTTCGCTGGCCAAGCGCCAGGGCGATCTGGAGGAGGTCGTGCTGGAGATCATGGAGCGACTGGAGAGCGCCCAGACCCGGGTCACCGAGCTGACCGCGCGCCTGCAGCACTCCACCGTCGTCCTCACCGAGGCCGAGGCCCGCCGGGACGCCGCCTTCGCGGAGATCGACGGCGAGGCCGACAAGGTCAAGCGGGACCGCGAGGCCGTGGCCAAGGTCATCCCCGCCGACCTGCTGAAGGTCTACACCAAGCTGCGCGAGACGCAGGGCGGCGTCGGCGCGGCCCGCCTCTACCAGCGCCGCTGCGAGGGCTGCCGCACCGAGTTCTCCATCACCGAGCTGAACGCCATCAAGGCCGAGCCGGCCGACAAGGTGGTCCGCTGCGAGAACTGCTCGCGGATCCTGGTCCGTACCGCGGACACGGGCGTCTGAGCCGATGGCGGCTCGCTTCATCGTCGAGGCGGACGGCGGGTCCCGGGGCAACCCGGGGCCGGCCGGCTACGGTGCGGTGGTCCGGGACGGCGACACCGGGCAGATCATCGCCGAGGCCGCCGAGTTCATCGGCCACGCCACCAACAACGTGGCCGAGTACCGGGGCCTGATCGCCGGCCTCAAGGCGGCCCGGGAACTCGACCCGGACGCCTCGGTGGACGTCCGGATGGACTCCAAGCTGGTCGTCGAGCAGATGTCCGGACGCTGGAAGATCAAGCACCCCGACATGCAGCCGCTCGCCGCCGAGGCGCGGACGATCCTGCCGCGCGGCCGGGTGACGTACACCTGGATCCCGCGCGAGCGGAACAAGGACGCCGACCGGCTCGCCAACGAGGCGATGGACGCGGGCAAGGCCGGCCGTCAGTGGGAGCCGCGGAAGCCGCAGCCGGCCGTGGCCGCCGACGAACCGCCGCTGGAGACCGTCGCCCCCAAGGCCGGCTGGGCGGCCGAGGCCGACCTCGGCACCCCGACCACCTTCGTCCTGCTCCGCCACGGCGAGACCGCGCTGACGCCGCAGAAGCGCTTCTCCGGCAGCGGCGGCTCCGACCCGGAGCTCTCCGACAAGGGTCGCTGGCAGGCCGAGCGGGCCGCCGAGGAACTGGCCGCCCGCGGCAGCATCCAGGCCGTGGTGGCCTCGCCGATGCGCCGCACCCGGCAGACCGCCGAGATCGTCGCGGCCCGGCTCGGCCTGGAGGTCCGGTACGAGGACGGGCTGCGCGAGGTCGACTTCGGCGCCTGGGAGGGCCTGACCTTCGCCGAGGTGCAGGAGCGCCACCCGGAGGACCTGGCGGCGTGGCTCGGCTCGGCGAAGGCCAAGCCCACCGGTAGCACCGAGAGCTTCACCACGCTCACCCACCGGGCCGGTGTCGCCCGGGACAAGATCATCGCCCGGTACCCCGGCAGGACCGTGCTGGTGGTCTCCCATGTCAGCCCGATCAAGACGCTGGTCCGGTTGGCGCTCGGCGCCCCGCCGGACGCGCTGTACCGGATGGAGCTGTCCGCCGCCTCGTTCTGCGCCGTCCAGTACTACGCGGACGGCAACGCCTCGCTGCGGCTGCTCAACGACACCTCGCACCTGCGCTGAGCCGCCGAGCCGTGACCGCTGAGCCGCCGAGCCGTGACCGCTGAGCCGGTGGCGGGCTCGTCATCGACCCCGCCACCGCGCTCGACCCCGCTCAGTGCACCTCGGTGACCACCACGTCCAGCTGCCACGGCTTGCGCGCCGTCCCCTCGGCCGCGAGCTCGACCTGGTGGCCCAGGCCCAGCAGCGTGTCCATCAGCTCGCCCGGCGTCTTCGGCTCGGCGCCCGCGACCAGCAGGTCGCGCACCAGTCGGCCCTTGGTCGCCTTGTTGAAGTGGCTGACGACCGTGCGCTTGCCGTTCCGCTCCTGCAGGACCCGGACGGTCGCCGTCCGGGACGCCACCTCGCCGGCCGGCTTCCACGCCGCCGCGTACGCCGAACTGCGCAGGTCCAGCACCAGCCCGTCCGCCACCTCCGGGAGCACGGAGGCCATCGCGCCCCGCCAGTACGCGCCGAGCGCCCCCGGGCCGGGCAGTTTCACACCCATCGAGCAGCGGTAGGGCGGGATCCGGTCGGAGATCCGCACCGCGCCCCACAGGCCCGAGAAGACCAGCAGCGACCGCTCGGCCCGGCCGTACGCGGCGGCGTCCAGCGTGGCCAGGCCCAGGTTGTCGAACAGCACCCCGGTGTACACCTCGCCGGCCGGCCGGGCGCCCGCCGTCGGCAGCCCGGCGTTGCGGGCGATCTCGCCGCGCAGCCCGGGGCTGAGCCCCAGCACCTCGGCGGCGGTGTCCTCGTCGCCCCGGCAGAGGCCGACCAGCGCGTCCAGCACCTCGCCGCGCGCGGCCGTCAGCCCGGGCAGCGACAGCCGGTCGAGCGCCACCGGCACGCCGTCCCCGGACGCGGCCTTGCCCTCCGACGGCGGCAACAGCACCAGCACAGCGGACTCCTCAACAGTTTGTGGCGGATGAACCCCGCCACCCTACGCAAAACCCGTCCCGGGCCGCAGGGCCCGTCCTCGAACCCCAGCCCCCGGAGCGGCGCCGAACCCCAGCCCCTCGCCCACCACCACGGCCGCCCCGGCTGCTCCGGCGGCAATTCGGTGGGCCGCCCCGGCGTTCCCCACTACGGTGAGCAACGAGGAGAGTGAACGTGATGACCCTGCGCCCCCTGGACCTGGTACCCGGCGACGACGACGCCGTGGAGGAGTCCCTGTCCGTCCGCCTGCCCGCCGGGCTGCCGGCGGAGACCAGGCAGGCACTGGAGTTCGCGCTGCGGGCCACCGCGCAGGCGGTGATGGCCGGGCGGGTACGGGTCACCGGTACGGCGGCCGGGTCGGACACCGCCGAGCTGGCCTTCGACGTCCGCCAGTCCGAGGTGCCGGAGTCGCTCACCGAGCCCCGGCCGTCGGCGCAGCCCACTCGGGCCGAGCGGCGGGCCGCGCTGGTCGACCGCATCCGGACGGCCAATGCCGAGACCCTGGACAGGCTGAAGGACCTGTGACCGAGTACCTGGACCTGGAGGACGTCGCCTACCTGGCCGGCGGTCCGCAGAACATCCGCGACCTCGGTGGCCTGCTCTCGGCGATCGCCCGCCCGCAGGCGAGCGTGTTCGGCGGGGACGCCTACCCGGACCTGTGGACCAAGGCCGCCGCCCTCGGTCAGAGCCTGGCCCGCAACCACCCGCTGGTCGACCGGAACAAGCGCACCGCCTTCGAGGCGATGCTGCTGTTCCTGGACTACAACGGTGAGCCGTACACGGACCCGCGCCCGGACGACGCCGTGGCCTTCATGCTGCGGCTGGCCACCGGCGGCTACGACGACGCCGTCGCGCTGGCGGCCAAGGACCTGAGGTCCCTCCTGGGCCGCTGAGCCCGGCGCGTCCGCCCGTGGCCTCCGTCCGGAATCACCCGATTCGCCCTACGCTGCCTGCATGCCTCGCCGAAAACTGCGCGTCAAGGCCGCCGACTCCGCCCGGATCAACACCGAGCTGACCGAGCTCCGCGCCCGCCTGGAGGTCCACACCGGGTGGCCGGAGCCGGTGCTGGCCGAGGCGGAGGAGGCCGCCGAGCGCCCCCGACTGCCCGAGCACGACGCCACCGACCTGCCGCTGTTCACCGTCGACCCGCCCGGCTCGCGCGACCTCGACCAGGCCATGCACCTGCTCCGCCGCCCCGGCGGCGGCTACCGGGTGTACTACGCCATCGCCGACGTCGCCGCGTTCATCCGCCCGGGCGGCGCGATCGACGCCGAGGCCCGCCGCCGGGTCGAGACCCTGTACTTCCCGGACCACCGCGTCCCGCTGCACCCCACCCGGATCTCCGAGGACGCCGCCAGCCTGCTGCCCGGCGAGCCCCGGCCCGCCCTGCTCTGGCAGCTGGACCTGGACGCCGACGGCGCCGTGGTGCTCGCCGACCTGCGCCGCGCCCTGGTCCGCTCGCACCGCCGGCTCGACTACGCCGCCGTCCAGCGCGCGGTGGACCTCGGTGGCGCCGACGAGCAGCTCGCCCTGCTCGCCACCGTCGGCCGGCTGCGCGGGGAGCAGGAGCGCGCGCGGGGCGGGATCAGCCTGCCGGTGCCCGAGCAGGAGGTCGAGGAGACCCTGCACGGCTACGTCCTCGGCTACCGCGCGCTCGGCCCCGCCGACGGCTGGAACGCGCAGATCTCGCTGCTCACCGGCATGGCCGCGGCCGAGATGATGCTCGACGCGGGCGTCGGCCTGCTCCGCACCCTGCCGGCCGCGCCCGCCGCCGCGTACGAGCGGCTGCGCCGGATCGCCGCCGCGCTGGACGTGGACTGGCCGCAGGCGCTCCCGTACCCGGAGCTGATCCGCTCCCTGGACCCGGACGTGCCGCTGAACGCCGCCTTCCTCACCGCGTGCACCGGCCTGCTGCGCGGCGCCGGCTACCACGCCTTCGACGAGTCCCGGGGCCTGCCCGCCCCGGCCGATCCGGGCCATGCCGCGCTCGCCGCGCCGTACGCGCACTGCACCGCGCCGCTGCGCCGGCTCGGCGACCGCTTCGCGCAGGAGGTGTGCGCGGCGGTGGCGGCGGGGGAGGACGTGCCGGACTGGGCGCGCGAGGCGCTGCCGGCCGTCCCGGCGCTGATGGCGAGCGGGGACCGCCGCGCGGCCGAGGTCGAACGGGCCTGCGTGGACCTGGTGGAGGCGGAGCTGTTGTCCGGCCGGGAGGGCGAGGACTTCGCCGCCGTGGTCATCGACGTCGACGGGAAGCGGCCCGCCTCCGGCACCGTGCAGCTGCGTGAGCCCGCCGTCCGGGCCCGCTGTGACGGCGACTCCGCCCGTGGGGCGCTGCCGCTCGGCCGGGTGATCGACGTCCGGCTGACGCAGGCCGACCCGGTCACCCGCACCGTCCGCTTCGCCGCCGTCTGATCCCCGCACCGGCACGCCGCCCGTCCGCCCGTCCGCCCGTCCGCCGCCCGTCCGCCGTCCGTCCGCCGCCGACCCGCCACCCACTACCGGCTCGCCGCGCCGACCCGCCGCCGACCCCGCCACCCGGACGGTCCGCCTCGTAGCCCCGCGCCCGCCGCCGGGGTGGGAGGATCGGTTCCGTGCCCCAATCCCTGACCCTCGCCGCCCCGGGGCGGCGCCGCCGCCTGCTCGTCCTGGCGATCTGCTGCCTGAGCCTGTTCATCGTCGGCCTCGACAACACCGTGGTGAACATCGCCCTGCCGGCGATCCAGCGGGACCTGGACGCCCCGGCGTCCGGACTGCAGTGGATCATCGACGCCTACACCCTGGTCCTGGCCTCGCTGCTGATGCTGTTCGGCTCGGTGGCCGACCGTTTCGGCCGCCGCCGGGTGTTCCAGACCGGGCTGGTGTGCTTCGCGCTCGGCTCGCTGCTGTGCAGCCTGGCGCCGAGCCTGGAGTGGCTGGTGGCCTTCCGCGCGCTGCAGGCGGTCGGCGGTTCGATGCTGAACCCGGTGGCGATGTCGATCATCACCAACACCTTCACCGACCCGAAGGAGCGGGCGCAGGCGATCGGCGTCTGGGGCGGCGTGGTCGGCATCTCGATGGCGCTCGGCCCGTTGCTGGGCGGCTTCCTGGTGGACGGGGCCGGCTGGCCGTCGATCTTCCTGATCAACGTCCCGATCGCCCTGGTGGCCATGCTCCTGACCGTCCGCTACGTCCCGGAGTCGCGCTCGCCCCGGCCGCGCCGGCTGGACCCGGTCGGGCAGGCGCTGATGATCGTCCTGCTGGGCTGCGGCACCGCCGCGATCATCGAGGGCCCGGGCAACGGCTGGACGTCCCCGCTGATCCTCGCCCTCGCGGCCGCCGCCGTGGCCGCGCTGGTCGCCTTCCCGCTCTGGGAGCGGCGGGTGGCCGAGCCGCTGGTGGACCCGCGGTTCTTCGCCAGCGCGCCGTTCACCGGCGCCACCGTCACCGCGGTCTGCGCCTTCGCGGCCCTGGGAGGCTTCCTCTTCCTCAACACCCTCTACCTGCAGGACGTCCGGCACTACGACCCGGTCGAGGCGGGCCTGTGGACGCTGCCGATGGCCGTGCTGATGCTGGTCTGCGCGCCGCTGTCCGGCCGGATCGTCGGCAGTCGGGGCCCGCGCGGCCCGCTGGTCGCGGCCGGGCTGGGCCTGGCCGCGAGCGGGGTGCTGCTGACCAGGCTGACCGCCGACTCCCCGGCGGTGCTGCTGCTGGTGTCGTACGCGCTGTTCGGCTTCGGCTTCGGCATGGTCAACGCGCCGATCACCAACGCGGCCGTCTCCGGCATGCCGCGCGCCCAGGCGGGGGTGGCCGCGGCGGTCGCCTCGACGAGCCGCCAGGTCGGCCAGTCGCTGGGGGTGGCGGTGATCGGCACGGTCGTCACCTCGGCCATGGTCGGCCCGATGACGACCGGCTTCACCCCGGCCAGCCACGCCGGCTGGTGGATCCTGGTCGGCCTGGGCGGCGCGATCCTCCTCCTCGGCCTGGCCACCACCACCCGCTGGGCCACCGCGACCGCCGCCCGGGTGGCCGCCCGCCTCGGCGGCGAGCCGTCCGTGGTCCGCTCCGGTGTACGGGAGGCCCCGCCCGAGCGGCTACGATGACCACTACGGCGGAAGAGCCGGCCGGGCGGTCGCGACGGGTCCCTGACCCGCCGAGGAACGTCCGGGCTCCACAGAGCAGGGTGGTGGGTAACGCCCACCCGGGGTGACCCGCGGGACAGTGCCACAGAAAACAGACCGCCCACCGCTTCGGCGATGGGTAAGGGTGAAACGGTGGTGTAAGAGACCACCAGCGACCGGGGTGACCCGGCCGGCTCGGTAAACCCCACCTGGAGCAAGGTCAAGATCGGTGCCCTCGGGCGCCGTGCGCGGATGATCGAGGGCTGCTCGCCCGAGTCCGCGGGTAGACCGCACGAGGCTGTCGGCAACGGCAGTCCTAGATGGATGGCCGCCTCCCCGGGCCGCGCAAGCAACCCGGGAGACAGAACCCGGCGTACAGGCCGACTCTTCCGCCCCCTTTCCCCGCTGTCCTCCGCGGGGCTCGCGCTTTCCCCGCTGTCCTCCGCGGGGCGCATGCCGACGGTCTACGCGGGGCGCGCGCCGACGGCGTCGCGGATCTGGTCGCCCAGACCGCCGTTGACGCGGGCGCAGTTGGCGCAGCAGAAGAAGCGGCCGGCCACCTCGACGCCGTGGCCGACGATGCGGACCTGGCAGTGCTCGCAGCGCGGCGCGAGTTTCTCCATCGCGCACTCGAAGCTGTCGAAGGTGTAGGTGTCGCCGGTGATGGTCCTGATCTCGAAGGCGAGCCAGTAGTCGTTGCCGCAGGTGACGCAGATGGCCATGGCGGCCGTCTCCTTCCGGTGGGGGGCCGGCGGGCCGGGGTGGCCGCGCAGCCATTCCCAGTGTCGGAGGGCCCCGCGGGGGCGGCCACTCGACGGCGTCGTCAGGCGGACCGGCCGGCCAGCTCCTCCAGCGCCCGGACGGCGCGGTCGGCGTCGTCGGCGCCGACGAACAGGTGGTCGTGGTGGAAACCGGCCACCACGTTGCAGCTGATCCCCTCCTCGGCGAGCCGCCCGGCGACGGCCGCGGTCAGGCCGACGGCCTCCAGGGCGGAGTGGATCTGCAGGGTGATCCAGGCCGCCACGTACTCGTAGCGCAGCCCGAGCGCGTCGGCCTCCTCCTGGGCGACGACCACCGTGACGCCTTCGGGTTCGGCGACGGTCACCACCGGCCGCAGCCCGGCGGGCACCTTGGCGGGCAGCGTGCAGTAGACGTACCGCCCCGGGTTGAGCAGCGGGCGCATCCCGTGCAGCAGCGTCGTGAGGTCTCGTTCACCGGCCATGCCCGTCACCGTAGCGGCTGGGCCGTGGGCGGGTGCCGTGCGCGGTGGCCGTGTCGGAATCCGTTGACGAGCGACAGTCGCCGATATATCGTCGAACTATCGAGACAGTAACTCGACTGGATCGTCGAACCAGGAGGTGGGCGCCATGCGCTCAGGAAGCCGGGGGAACCCGGGCATGCGATTTCGCGGGGAGGTCCCGTACGGCGGTCGGCGTCGTGGGCCGGGGCCGGACTTCGAGGGGCGGGAGTTCGAGGGCCGTGAGGCGTTCGGCGGATTCGGTCCGCCGTTCGGCGGCGGCCCCGGCCGGCCGATGGGCGGCCCGTTCGGGCACGGCTTCGGCGGGCACGGCGGCCGGCGTGGCGGTCCGCACGGCCGGCGGGGCGGCCGGGCCCGGCGCGGCGACGTCCGGGCCTCGCTGCTGGCACTGCTCAAGGAGCGGCCGATGCACGGCTACGAGATGATCGCCGAGATCGCCGAGCGGACCGGTGGGGCCTGGCGGCCCAGTCCGGGTTCGATCTACCCCAACCTCCAACTGCTGGAGGAGGAGGGCCTGATCACCGCGGAGGAGGTCGGCGGCAAACGGCTGGTCTCGCTCACCGAGGCGGGCCGGGCCGAGGCCGAGGCGGGGCCCGCGGAGCCGTGGGCGGAGGCCGGCCGGGAGGTCGACTGGGAGGCCGTCCAGGAGGTCGGCCAGGCGCTGGCCGCGGTCGACCAGGCGATCCGCCAGGTGATGGCGACGGGCACCGAGGCGCAGCGCGCCAAGGGCCTGGCGGTGCTCACCGAGGCCCGCAAGAAGCTGTACCTGATCCTCGCCGAGGATGACTGACCGGCGCGGGGGGTCGGGCACGGGCGGTGCGACTGCTCAGGAGTGGACCGTGAACAGGGCCACGCAGGCGAGCAGCAGCACCGCCCAGCCGAACCAGAGCCAGCCGTTCGGGCCGATCACCACGGTGTAGAGGCAGATCGCCACCAGCAGCGCCGCGGTGATCCCGGCGACCTGTCGGTTGTGGTGCGCGACCGCCTGGGGGCGGCTTCTGGGGTGCCGTACCGTTCTCGCCATGCCGTCCTCCCGGGGAGGCTGGGGGCGGCGGCCGGCGCGGCCGTCAGCCGGACGCGCGGGAGGTGGCCGCCTCGTCGAACTCGTAGCGCCAGAACCAGCTGATGCCCCGCACCTGCTTGGACCGGACGTACACCAGTGTGCGGGCCGGAACGTCGCCGTGCGCGGGGACCGGCACCTTGTACGTCTTCGGCACGCCGAACAACGGCCCCAGGGGGATGGGGAGGATGCGGCCGTCCAGGGGGCCGCCGACGAATTCGGTGTCCGCGCTCTTCACCCCACCAGGGTCTCACCTCCGTACGGGTGACCGGAGTGCAGCGCGGGCGGCCGCGCGCAGGCGGTGTGTCGGCCGGGTGCGGGGAGTGTGACCGGAGAGGCACCGCCCCCGGTCATTCGGAGGCCCCGCGCACCCTTATCCTTCCTGTTACGCCCTCGGGTTCACCCGGGTCAGCGGGCCCCGTACGGGCCGGGCGGGCGCGAATCCGCGTGCCCTCCGGCCGACCTGGCGCGGACAGCGTGCTGCCGCGACTGCGTACCGTGACCCGGACGTCGGCCCTCCGGTGACCCCGGTTCCGGTCGGCAGGGCGCGGACAGCAGGGCCGAGCGCCGCCCCGGGAAGCAGCGGGGGGCGCCGTGCGTTGCGACCGAGTGGTACGTCGAACGCTGTGTCGCACCAGGCACGGCAGTGCGCGGAAGGGGCCCGATGGAAGCCGGCGGCAGGTGGACGACCTGGTGGCAGAAGCGTGATCGTCAGCGGGCCCGGCCGGGTGAACTGGACGGCCCCGCCGCCAGACTGGATCAGCTGCTCGGTGCCGTCCGCGCCGGATTCCCGCTCGCGCCGGCCGCGCATCCGGCCGGCTACCGCTGCTCCTGTGACCGGGTGGCCTGTCCGGCCCCCGCCCAGCACCCGGTGTCCTTCGCCTGGCAGACCCAGGCCACCACCGACCCCGAGCAGCTCGCCCGCTGGCTCTCGCGCGACCCGCAGACCAACTTCATCACCGCCACCGGGCGCGCGCACGACGTGCTGGACGTGCCGGCCGAGGCCGGCCGGCTGGCGCTGGAGCGGCTCACCGAGCTGGGTGTCGAGGGCCCGGTCGCCGCCGTCGGCGAGGACCGCTACCTGTTCTTCACCGCCACCCGGGGCACCCCGCAGGACGAGGACGAGTGGTGGCCGAGCGTCCTCGACTCCACCCCGGACACCATGTCCGAGCACCCGGGCCTGCGCTGGCACTGCCGCGGCTCGTACACCCTGCTTCCGCCGGCCGCGCTGCCGGACGGCTCCCAGGTGCGGTGGCTGCGCGGGCCCGAGCAGCCGCTGCCGGACCCGCTGCGCGTCCTGGACGTGCTCACCGACGCCTGCACCGAGGTCGGCGCGGTCGCCGAGGAGCAGTGGCTCATCGGCTGACCACGCCGCACCGGGGCCACGGCGGCGCGTGGTCGCCGCAGCGTGAGGGGCACCGAAGCGTGAGGGTCACGGCAGGGTGAGGACCTCCGCGCCGTCCGCCGTGACCACCAGGGTGTGCTCGAACTGGGCGGTGCGCTTGCGGTCCTTGGTGACGACCGTCCAGCCGTCCGCCCAGATCTCGTAGTCGTAGGTGCCCAGGGTCAGCATCGGCTCGATGGTGAAGGTCATCCCCGGCTTGATCACCTCGGTGGCCCGCTCGCTGTCGTAGTGCGGGATGATCAGGCCGGAGTGGAACGACGTGTTGATGCCGTGCCCGGTGAAGTCCCGCACCACGCCGTAGCCGAAGCGCTTGGCGTAGGACTCGATGACCCGCCCGATCACGTTGATCTGGCGCCCGGGCTTGACCGCCTTGATCGCCCGGTCGAGCGATTCGCGGGTCCGCTCGACCAGCAGCCGGGACTCCTCGTCCACGTCGCCGACCAGGTAGGTGGCGTTGAGGTCGCCGTGCACCCCGTGGATGTACGCGGTGGCGTCGATGTTGACGATGTCGCCGTCCTGCAGCACGGTCGAGTCCGGGATGCCGT
The DNA here is from genome assembly GCF_029894125.1 of Kitasatospora sp. MAA19. Lineage (GTDB taxonomy): Bacteria > Actinomycetota > Actinomycetes > Streptomycetales > Streptomycetaceae > Kitasatospora. Next base: position 522,293 of record NZ_JARXYZ010000002.1, on the reverse strand, counting down.
GGCAGATCACCTCGTTGATCGAGGTGCAGACCGACTTGGGGAAGCCGCGGTAGCCCAGGTCGGACGGGTAGGCGTCGTGGTCGCACATGTACTCGTGGGCGACGGCGTCCAGCGCGTCGGTGGTGACGCCGGGGGCGATCAGCTTGGCCGCCTCCGCCATCGCCTGGGCGGCGATCCGGCTCGCGATCCGCATCTTCTCGATCGTCTCGGCGGTCTGCACCTCGGGCCCGGTGTACGGCGCCGGTGCGGGCCGGCCGACGTACTCGGGGCGCGCGATGTGTGCCGGGACCTTGCGGGTGGGGGACTGGATGCCGGGTACGAGAGCCATGGCCGCGAGTCTATCGGCCGACCCCGGCTCACCCGGGCGGTGTGCGCGCGGGCCCGGGCCGGGGAATGATCGGTACGACCCCATCGCGTCGACGGGAGAGCACCATGCCCCTGGGATTCCACCGCAAGCCGACCGGCAAGCCCGGCGAGTGGTTCTACTGCATCAAGCACGGCAAGGTCGAGGAGGGGCCGGAGTGCCCCGCCAAGGACCGCCTCGGCCCGTACGACAGCCCCGAGGAGGCCGCGCACGCCCTGCAACTCGCCGACGAGCGCAACCGGGAGTGGCGAGGCGACCCGCGCTGGAACGACCAGCCGAAGGGCGACGACGCCGAGTAGCCACCCGGCGGCCGCCCCGGCCCGGCCCGCCCGGCAGCCGTCAGTCCGCCGCGGCGGCCGCCCGCTCCCGCTCGCGTTCCGCCCGCTCCCGCTCGCGTTCCGCCCGCTCCCGCTCGCGTTCCGCCCGCTCCCGCTCGCGTTCCGCCCGCTCGTGCTCGACGCGGACGGCGGCCGTGTGCGGGTCGGTGCGGTCGTCGTAGGCGAGCAGCCGGGGCAGCGCGGCGGCGACCGCGAGGACGGCGGCGACGCAGGCGAGGCCGCCGGTCCAGACGGCGGCGCGCACGCCGATCAGCCCGGCCATGGTGCCGGCCCGGACCTGGCCGAGCTGGGGGCCGACGGAGTAGCTGAGCAGTTCGACTCCGGCCATCCGGCCGCGGACCTCGTCCGGGATGGACTGGTTCCACATGGTCGAGCGGGCGAGCCCGCTGATCTCGTCGGCGCCGCCGGCCAGTGCCAGGCCGAGCAGCACCAGCCAGATGCTCCCGGACAGGCCCGCCAGGGCCATGGCCGCGCCCCAGCCGACGGCGGCGACCACCAGCAGCCGCCCGTGCCGGTGGATCCGGGACGTCCAGCCGCTGGTCGCCCCGACCAGCAGGGCGCCGGCCGCGGACGCCGCGTACATCGGGCCGAGCGCCCAGTCCGCGCCCAACTCGGAGGCCAGGAACGGGAAGACGGCCACCGGGAAGGCGAACAGCATCGCGCAGAGGTCGATCGCGTAGGTGCCGAGCAGGTCCTTGCGGCTCCAGGCGTACCGGATGCCGGTCAGCACCGCCCGTACCGACGGCCGTTCGGCGCCGGTGGCCGGCGGCACCGCCCGGATCCGGACGAGCAGCAGCAGGGAGACGGCGAAGGTGAGCACGTCCAGCGCGTACGCGGTCTCCACCCCGGAGAACGCCACCACGACACCGGCCAGCGCCGGACCGGCCACCGAAGCGGCGTTGTGGTACAGGGACTTGAGGGCGAACGCCGCGGTCAGGTGCTGGTGCGGGACGATCCGCGGGGTGAGCGAGTCCAGCGCCGGGCGCTGCAGCCCGTCGCAGGCCGCGACCAGCGCGGCGACCAGATAGATCGGCCAGAGCAGCGGGGACGGCAGCAGCGCGTTGAGCAGCAGCAGTCCGGTGAGCAGGCCCAGCGCGGCCTCGGCGCGCAGCACCAGCTTGCGGCGGTCCAGGGCGTCGGCGAGGGCGCCGCCCCACAGGCCGAAGACGATCAGCGGGACGAGCTCGAAGGCGCCGATCAGGCCGACCGCGAACGAGGAGCCGGTCAGCTGCTTGATCTGCATCGGGACGGCGACGTAGGTCAGGAAGCTGCCGAAGCTGGTGACACAGCCGGAGAGCCACAGGAAGCGGAAGTCGCGGGAGACGCGCCAGGGCGACAGGTCGGGCATCAGCGAGCGCAGCAGCGGGCGCCATCGCCCGGGGGGATGCGGGGGTTCGTCGTCGTTCACGAACCACGATCCTCGGACGGGCACTCCCGCGCCCGCAAAGGGTTTTTCCAGGGCGATAGCCAGGGCGAGGGCGCGGGCGATAGCCAGGGTCGGGGCCGGCCGGCGGCTACCAGCGGCTGATCGCGGGCGGCGCGGTCAGCCGGCCGGCGAGTTCGGCGAGCCGGTCCAGCCCGCCGCGCCGGGCCGGCGGCTGCCCGGCGGCGGCGCTGACCAGGTGCTGGGCCAGGTCGAAGGGCTCCTCGGCGGCCGTGCCGACGGCGAGCCGCTCGTGCGCGAGCCCGCCGAGGCCGCCCGGCTCGCCCGTGGCGGCGCCGTCCAGCGCGAGCACGGTCGCGCCGTGCCGGCGGGCGTCCTGCACCCGCTCCAGCAGCGGGGCGCCGGCCGCGTCCGGGGCCACCACCAGGACGGTGGCGCCGCGCCCGGCCGCGGCGAGCCGGCGCAGGCCGTGCGCCAGGTGCGCCGCGGCGTCGGCCGGCGGGGCGTGCCGCAGCAGGGTGGGTGCCAGCCGGGGGACGGCCGACCAGGCGGCCTCGTCCTCCAGGTGGGCGGCCAGGTGCCAGGGCTCGTACGCCGCGGTGCCGACCAGCAGCAGCTCGCCCGCCCCGCGGCGCGAGACCGAGCGCCGCAGCGACCCGGCGAAGCCGCCGACCGCCTCCAGCCAGCCGGTGCCCGCTAGGTGCTGCCGGAGTGCCGAAACTCTCACCGCGTCCATGCGGCCCAGAATGTCGCGCCCGCCGGGGATTTGGCAGGATCGGCCCATGACTTCCCTCGATTCAGCGACAAACCCGGCCCACGAGCTGCCGGACGTCTCCCAGCTGGTGGTCGGCGTCCTCGGCGGCACCGGCGACCAGGGGCGGGGACTCGCCCTGCGGCTGGCCAAGGCCGGCCAGCAGGTGATCATCGGTTCGCGCGACGCCGCCCGGGCCGAGGCCTCGGCCGCCGAACTGGGTTTCGGCGTGCGCGGCGCCGACAACGCCACCGCCGCCCGGGAGAGCGACGTGGTGATCGTCGCGGTGCCCTGGGACGGGCACGCCGCGATCCTGACCGCGCTGCGCGAGGAACTGGCCGGCAAGATCGTGGTCGACTGCGTCAACCCGCTCGGCTTCGACAAGCAGGGCGCGTACGCGCTGAAGCCGGAGGAGGGCAGCGCCGCCCAGCAGGCCGCCGCGCTCCTGCCGGACTCCCGGGTCACCGCCGCCTTCCACCACCTCTCGGCGGTGCTGCTGCAGGACGAGTCGGTGGAGCGGATCGACACCGACGTGATGGTGCTCGGCGAGGAGCGCGCCGCCACCGACGTCGTGCAGGCGCTGGCCGCCCGGATCCCGGGCATGCGGGGGATCTTCGCGGGCCGGCTGCGCAACGCCCACCAGGTGGAGTCGCTGGTGGCCAACCTGATCTCGGTCAACCGCCGCTACAAGGCCCACGCGGGCCTGCGGGTGACGGACGTCTGAGCCGAACCCCCACGCCGTGTCGGCCTCACCCCTGGACAGGTTCCGGAGGTGAGGTCGGCGACAATGGGTCCGGCCGCAACCCGGCCGACCGCACCCGGCCCTAGGAGCCCCCCGCCATGCCCCGCACGTCCCTCTTCGCCCTGATCGTCGTCGTCCTCGCGCTGGCGGCCGCCGTGGTCTCGCTGACCCAGGGCTTCTGGCTGGGCCTGATCTGGCTCCCGATGGCGGGTGTGGCGAGCAACGTGCTCTGGATGAACCGCCGCCGCGCGAAGATCGCCGAGGCCGCCGCGGCGGCCGAGCAGGGCTAGTTCTTCCAGAAGCTGAACAGGTACCGGCCGAGCGTCGCGTAGTCCTGGTCCACGCCGAACAGGCTCATCAGGTCGTGGATGATCCCGAAGAAGAACGAGTTCACCGCGGGCTGCCAGAGCAGCGCGAACACGGCCAGCAGCCCGTACGGCGCGAACGGCTCGACCGCGCGCCGGGTCTTGTACGACAGCCAGGGCTCGACGATCCCGTAGCCGTCCAGGCCGGGCACCGGCAGCAGGTTCAGCAGCGCCGCGCTGAGCTGCAGGAGGCCGAGGAAGCCGAGCGCGCCGGCGAACGGCGAGACGGTCAGCTCATAGCCGTTCCAGACCGCGTGCACCGTCGGGTCGTCCAGCCAGCCGGCGCCGATCGGGATCAGCAGCACGGCCGCGCACACCAGGTTCACCAGCGGCCCGGCCGCCGAGATCAGGCTGTGCTTGAGCCGGCCCTGGATCCGGTCCCGCTCGATCCAGACCGAGCCGCCGGGCAGGCCGATGCCGCCGAGGATCACGAACACGATCGGCAGCACGAAGCTGAGCAGCACGTTGGCGTACTTCAGCGGGTTGAGCGTGAGGTAGCCCTTGGCGCCGACGCTGATGTCGCCGCCGTGCAGCGCGGTGCGCGCGTGCGCGTACTCGTGCAGGCACAGCGAGACCATCCAGCCCGCCACCACGAACAGGAACACCCCGAACGAGGCGTTCCCGTAGCCGGCGTACACCGCCCAGCCCGAGGTGCCGAGGACGGCGAGGAGCACCCAGAACACCGGGCTGATCCGGCGGTCCTCGCTGCGTGAGCGCTGCGTGGCGGCGAAGGTCATGGTGTGGGTGCTCCGGGTGTCCGAGGAGGGGCGGCCAGGGGATCGATCATGCCGGGTCGGCCGGTGACCGGACAAGCCGTCCACGGTGAACGTCCGAGGGCCCCGCCGGGGTTCCACCGCGGGTGGAGGGGGCCCACACAATTGTGCGGCCCGATCCGCGCCCATCGACCAGAATGGTCCGGTGTACTACGGCATCCTCGGGACCACGACGGCCCACCACGACGACGGAACGCCCGTGCCGCTGGGCGGCGCCCGACTACGGGCGCTGCTCACCGCGCTGGCCCTGCGGCAGGGCCGCCCGGTGTCCGCCGACCAACTGGTGGACGAGGTGTGGGAGGCCGAGCCACCACAGGACTCCACCGCCGCGCTGCAGACCCTGGTCGGCCGGCTGCGCCGCACCATCGGCCGGGACGAGGTCGGCTCCGGCCCGGCCGGGTACTGGCTGACCGGCCCCGCCACCGACCTCGCCGAGTTCCAGCGGCTCGGCACCGAGGGCCGTCGCGCCCTCGACGCCGGGGACCACGCGCTCGCCGCCGAGCGGCTGCGCGCCGCCCTGGCGTTGTGGCGCGGCCCCGCCCTGGCCGATCTGCCGGACCGCGGGGGACCGGCAGCCCGGCTGGAGACCCAGCACGACGAGGCCCGCCGCCACCGGATCACCGCCGACCTCGGGCTCGGCCGCGCGGCCGAACTGGTCGCCGAACTCGCCGAGCTCTGCGAACGGCAGCCGCTGGACGAGCCGCTGCAGCACCTGATGATCCGGGCGCTGCACGAGAGCGGCCGCACCGCCGAGGCGCTGCGCCACTACGAGCGGACCAGGCGCGCCCTCGCCGAGGAGCTCGGCGTCGACCCGGGGCGCCGACTCCAGTCCCTGTACGCCGAGTTGCTGGCCCCGCCGGAGGCCGTGGCGGAGCCACCACGAGCGGTACCGGCGCCCGCCCCCCAACCGGCGCCCGCCCCCCAACCGGCGCCCGCCCCCCAACCGGCGCGCCCCGCCGGCAACCTGCGCGGCCGACTGACCAGCTTCGTCGGCCGCGAATCCGACCTCTCCACCCTGCGCGAGGCCCTGACGGCCGGCCGGATGGTCACCCTGACCGGCCCCGGCGGCTCCGGCAAGACCAGGCTCTCGATCGAGGCCGGCCGCGCCGAACAGTCCGCCGGACACTGGCCGGACGGCGTCTGGCTGGCCGAACTCGCCCCGCTGGAGAGCCCGGAGGCGGTGCCCGCCGCGGTGGTCTCGGCACTCGGCCTGCGCGAGATCGTCCTGCACACCGGCAGCATGGTCGCCGAGGTGATGGAGAAGCGTGCCGAGGACCCGGTGCGCCGCCTGGTCGAGCACTGCGGCCGCCGCCGGATGCTGCTCGTCCTGGACAACTGCGAGCACCTGATCCAGGCCGCCGCCGACCTCGCCGACGTGCTGCTCGCCGAGTGCCCCGGACTGACCGTGCTCGCCACCAGCCGGGAGCCGCTCGGCGTGCCCGGCGAGGCCGTGCTGCCGGTCGAGCCGCTGCCCGACCCGGTGGCGCTGCGCCTGCTCACCGAGCGGGCCGCCGCCGCCCGTCCCGGCTTCGACCCGCGCAGCGACCCGGCGGCCTGCGCCGAGATCTGCCGCCGCCTGGACGGCCTGCCGCTGGCCATCGAACTCGCCGCCGCCCGGCTGCGGGTGATGACGGCGCGCCAGATAGCCGACCGGCTGGACGGCCGGTTCGCGCTGCTCACCGCGGGCAGCCGGACCCTGCTGCCGCGCCAGCAGACCCTGCGCGCGGTGGTCGACTGGAGCTGGGACCTGCTGGGCAAGCGCGAACGCGCGGTGTTGCGCCGGCTCTCGGTGTTCGCCGGCGGCTGGCGGCTGGAGGACGCCGAGGCGATCTGCGCCGACGGCGCCGAGGTGGCACCCGAGGAGGTCGCCGAACTGCTGCTGTCGCTGGTCGACAAGTCCCTCCTGGTGGCCGACCTGGACGACGGCAGCCTGCCGCGCTACCGGATGCTGGAGACCATCCACGAGTACGCGACCGAGCGGCTGGCCGAGTCGGCCGCCGAGCGCGACGCGACCGAGGCCCGCCACCTGGCGCACTTCCGTGCCGTGGCCGCCACCGCCGACCTGAACATCCACGGCCCGCAGCAGCTGCACTGGCTGGCGGTGCTGGAGCGCGAGCAGGACAACGTCCGGACCGCGCTGCGCCGCGCGATCGACCTCGGGGACGAGGAGCAGGCACTGGTCCTCGTCCTCGGCATGAGCTGGTACTGGTCGCTGCGCGGCTACAGCATGGAGGCCCGGGGCTGGTACACCGCGGTCGCCGCCCTGGCCCCGGACCCGTTCGGCCCGGACGTCCCGCCGCCGGTGCCGTTGGAGCGCAACGTCCTCGCGTACGGCCTGCCGATGCCCGCGGGGGTGGTCGAGGAGTGCCGCCGGCTGCTCGCGATGCACCGGCTGATCGGCATGTTCGAGGGGAATCTGGAGGTACTCGGCGATCCGGAGGCGATCGCGGTCGCGGAGCACCTGCTCGACGCCTACTCCCCGGAGCTGCCGCAGTCCTACCGCTTCCCCGCGATGCTGCGGGTCTTCGGGGCGTTCCTGGCCGGCCGGATGGAGCTGATGAAGGACCTGCTGGACGACGCGGTCCGCGGCTGCGAGGTGCACGGCGACCTGAACGACCTGGCGTTCATCCTGCAGATCCGGGCCAAGATGATGAACGACTGGCCCGGCGGGGCCGAGCAGGGCGTCCTGGACGGCGAGCGCTCCCTGGAGCTGTACGAGCGGGCCGGCGACCTCTGGGGGATCTCCCAGGCCCAGGCGGCCCGCGGTGAGGCGCTGGCCAACCGGGGCGAGGCCGAGGCGGCCATCGCCGCGTACGAGCGGGCGATCGCGCTGGCCGAGGAGCTGGGGGCGCCGCAGGAGGTGCCGATCCTGCGGGTGAACCTCGGCGCGACCCTGCTGGAGCTGGACATGGAGCGCGGCGAGCGGATCGTCCGGGAGACGCTGGCCGGGCTGGACTCCCCGGGCGCGAACCAGTCCACCAGCGGCGCGCTGCTGTTCGGGCGCCTGACGCTCTGCGGCATCCACGCCGAGCGCGGCGAGTACGCGCAGGCGCTGGCGGAACTGGACAAGCTGGAGGTGGTCAGCGTCGGCGGCTTCGCCCCGAGCATCGTGGCCGGCCTGCTCACCAGCGGCAAGGGCTGGATCACGGCCCGGGCGGGCGATCCGGAGCGGGGGCTCGCCCTGCTCACCGAGGGCCGGCGGCTGCTCAAGTCGATGCGGACCGCGTCCGGCTTCGGCGAGCAGATGACGGTCATGGTGGTGCCGGCCGTGGTGGGGCTGCTGCGGGCCTTCGCCGAACGCGACGGCGACCTGGAGCGGGCCCGGCAGGCCGCCGTCCTGCTCGGCGCGCACCATGAGCTGAACGGCCCGAAGGGCGGCTACCTGGAGCGCACGGAGCGCGGGCGGTCGGAGGCCGCCCTCCGGGGGCTGCTGGGCGACGCCGCCTTCGAGGCCGCCCACGACGTCGGCCTGGGCATGACCCCGCAGCAGACCCAGGGCCTGCTGGACGAGTTGATCGGCTGACCGGCCCCCGTCCCCCGGTGGCCGGTCAGCCGATCCGTCCGGTCGGCCGACGCCTGTCCCGGGTCGCCGGCCGACCCGTCCGCCGGCCCTCCGTCCGAAGAGGGCCGGCGGTCGTCCTCAGGTCCGCTTGCGGAAGCGGGCGACGGCGAGCGGGGCGAAGATCGCGGTGCAGGCCGCCGACCAGACCAGCACGACCATCACCGGGTGGGCCAGCGGCCCCTCGCCGTTGAGCAGGGAGCGGGAGGCGTCGGCGAGCGCCGACAGCGGGTTGACCTTGGTGAAGGTCTGCAGCCAGCCCGGCATGGTGTTGGTCGGCGCGAAGATCGAGCTGCCGAACTGCAACGGCATCAGGACCAGCATGGCCACGCCCTGGACGGCCTGGGCGCTGCGCAGCGCCATGCCCAGCAGCATCGAGACCCAGACGACCGACATGCCGAACACCAGCGACAGGCCGACGGCGGCCACGACCTCCAGCGGTCCGGTCTTCACCTCGAAGCCGATGCACAGCGCGAAGCCGATCAGGATCACGAAGGAGAGCAGCGCCCGGCAGGTCTCGGCGGCCATCTTGGAGAGCAGGACGGAGGCCCGGCCGATCGGCAGGGTCCGGAAGCGGTCCATCACCCCGGTCTGGAAGTCGCTGTTCAGGCCGGTGCCGACGGCCATCGCGAGGGTGAGCCCGGTCTGCCCGAGCAGGCCGGGGATCATGTACTGCTTGTAGGCGTCCTGGTTGCCGGAGACGGCGCCGCCGAAGACGTAGACGAACAGCACCGTGAAGATGATCGGCATCAGTACGGCGTCGAACATCGACTCCGGGTCGGCCTTGATCCGCATCAGGTTGCGCCGGGTCAGCGCGCCGACGTGGCGGAAGGTGCCGGCCAGGCCGATCCGGGTGTCCTCCACCCGGGCCGGGGCGATGGTGGCGGTGGTCATGCGACGGGCTCCTTGGCGAGGCTGGGGGCGGCGTCCGCGGTGTCGGCGGGCTTGCCGGTGATGGCGAGGAAGACCTCGTCGAGGCTGGGGACCTTGGTGTCGATGCCGACGATCGCGAAGCCGCGGTTGCCGAGCACCCCGATGACGGTGGTCAGCTGCTCGTCGTCGGTGATCGGCACCGCGAGCAGGCCGGTGTCGGTGGAGACGGTGGCGCTGGTGATGCCGCGGTCGTGCAGGCAGCGGGCCATCTCGGGCAGCTCGGCCGGGTGGGCGGCGCGCACCTGCAGGGTCTGGCCGCCGACCTTGGCCTTGAGCTCGGCCACGCCGCCGTTGGCGATCACCCGGCCGCGGTCGATGACGGTCAGCTCGTCGGCGAGCTGCTCCGCCTCCTCCATGTACTGGGTGGTGAGCAGCACGGTGCTGCCCTCGGCGACCATCCGCTGGACCTCGTCCCAGACCTCGTTGCGGGTGCGCGGGTCCAGGCCGGTGGTGGGCTCGTCCAGGTACAGCACCCGGGGGCGGCCGATCATGCTGGCGGCCAGGTCGAGGCGGCGGCGCATGCCGCCGGAGTAGGTCTTGGCGGGCCGCTTGGCGGCCTCGGTGAGCGAGAAGCGCTCCAGGAGCTCGGCGGCCCGGGCCTTGGCGTCGCGGCTGGAGAGGTCGAGCAGCCGGCCGATCAGGTAGAGGTTCTCGTAGCCGGAGAGGAGTTCGTCGACGGAGGCGTACTGGCCGGTGAGGCCGATCGTGCGGCGCAGCTGCTTGGGCTGGCGCAGGACGTCGTAGCCGCCGACGAACGCGGTGCCGGCGTCCGGCTTGATCAGCGTGGACAGGACCCGGACCAGGGTGGTCTTGCCCGCGCCGTTGGGGCCGAGCACGCCGAGCACGGTGCCCTCGCGGACGGTGAGGTCGACCCCGTCGAGGGCCTTGGTGGAGCCGTAGTGCTTGACGATGCCGCGGACTTCGACGGCGTTGCCCGCGGTGGTCCCCCGGTCGTTCGGGGCGGTGGCGATTCGTGTCATGCCCTCAGGCTGTCCGGCCGGGCTGTCAGCGGGCTGTCACCGCGACGGCTGGCCCGGCGCCGCACCGTCAGACCGCTGTCATCGGGGGAGCGCGCATGACAGCGGCCCCGCTCCCGGGGTGGGGGAGCGGGGCCGTCCGGGGGCGTCAGTGGAAGCTGTGCTCCGCCGCCGGGAAGGCGCCGCCGCGGACGTCCTCGGCGAAGGCGCGGGCGGCGTCGCCGAGGACGGTCCGCAGGTCGGCGTACTGCTTGACGAACTTGGGCACCCGGCCCGCCGTCATGCCGGCCATGTCGGTCCAGACCAGGACCTGGGCGTCGGTGTCGGGCCCGCCGCCGATGCCGACGGTCGGGATCGCCAGCTGCTCGGTGACCTGGGCGGCCAGCTCGGCCGGCACCGCCTCCAGCACGACCGAGAAGGCGCCCGCCTGCTGGACGGCCTTGGCGTCGCGCAGCAGCTGGTGCGCCGCCTCGTCGCCGCGGCCCTGGACCGGGTAGCCGCCGAAGGCGTGCACGGACTGCGGGGTGAGGCCGATGTGCGCCATCGCCGGGACGCCGGCCTCGACCAGCAGCTCGATCGAGCGGGCGCTGCGCTCCCCGCCCTCCAGCTTGACCGCGCCGACCCCGGCCTCCTTCATCAGCCGGGCCGCGTTGTGCATGGCCTGCGCGGGGGACTCCTGGTACGAGCCGAACGGCAGGTCGGCGACGATCATTGCGCGCTTGGTGCCGCGGACGACGGCGGCGGAAAGCATCACCATCTGATCCATGGTCACCGGCACGGTGGTCTCGTAGCCGAGGTGGCAGTTGCCGGCGGAGTCGCCGACCAGCAGGACGGGGATGCCGGCCTCGTCGAACACCCCGGCGGTGAGGGCGTCGTAGGCGGTGAGCATCGACCACTTCTCGCCGCGCTGCTTGGCGGCGGCGAGGTCGCGGACGGTGACGCGGCGGCTGGTGACCCCGCCGTAGAGGGTGGCGGTCGTCGCCTGGTTCTGGGCAGGCGAAGGCGAAGAAGCGTTCATCGAACGGACTCCTGAAAGGTTGTCGTCTCGTGGCGCCGTGCGGCGTCCCCGGATCACCTCCATGCTTGCACGCCCCGGCGTGAGCGCAAAGAGGCGTGCAGGTGACCGGGTGCGATCTGCGGCACACCGGCGGCTCGATCCGCGGCGCGCGGGTCGGTTGGGGAACAGGTCGGGGACCGGGCGGGCTTTGCCGCGTTTTTACGAAACGGAGTCGTCTCGTATCGTAATGCGCGCTACTCTGGTGCGGGGGGTTACGAGACGACCATGGCTCGGAATTGCCCGCCAGTGCCACACCATCACGGACGGGAAGACCAATGACCACCGCAGCCGCGCCACCTCGTGTGCCGGAAGCCATCCACCGTCGGCGCTGGGCGATCCTCTGCACCCTGGTGCTCGCCCTGCTCGTCGTCGTCCTCGACAACTCGATCCTCAACGTCGCGATGAAGACCATCGCGACCCCCGCGCCGGTCGGCCTCGGCGCCAGCCAGAGCGACCTGGAATGGTCGATCAACTCCTACACCCTGGTGTTCGCCGGGCTGCTCTTCACCTCCGGCCTGCTCGGCGACCGCTTCGGCCGCAAGCGCGCGCTGCTGGGCGGCATGGTGGTCTTCGGCATCGCCTCGCTGCTCTCCGCGCTGGCCGCCTCGCCCGGTGAACTCGTCGGCTACCGCGCCCTGATGGGCGTCGGCGCCGCGCTCGCGATGCCCGCCACGCTGGCCATCATCATGAACGTCTTCGAGCGCTCCGAGCAGCCCAAGGCGATCGGGATCTGGGCCGGCGCGGTCGGCCTGGCCATCGCCATCGGCCCGATCACCGGCGGCCTGCTGATCGAGCACTTCTGGTGGGGCTCGGTCTTCCTGGTCAACGTCCCGATCGTGATCGTCGCGGTGATCGCGATGGTGATCCTGGTGCCCGAGTCCAAGGACCCGAACCCGGGCAAGCTCGACCCGATAGGCGTGCTGCTGTCGATCATCGGCCTGGTCGCGCTGATCTACGGCATCATCAAGGGCGGCGAGCTGGCCGACTTCACCGCCGCCGAGGCCTGGGTGCCGACCCTGGTCGGCCTGCTGGCCCTGGTCGCCTTCGTCTGGTTCGAGGGCCGCACCCGCTTCCCCGCGCTGGACATCAGCTGGTTCCGGAACAAGGTGTTCAGCGCCTCCGTCGTGGTCGTCGGCGTGGTCTTCTTCGCGCTGATGGGCGTCTCGTTCTTCGGCGTCTTCTACATCCAGAGCGTGCGCGGCTACAGCGCGCTCCAGGCGGGCGTGCTGATGCTGCCGCTGGCCGCCGCCCAGTTGCTGTTCGCCCCGCGGGCCCGGCTGGTGGTCGACCGCTTCGGCGTCGCCGCCACCGCCGCCGTCGGCATGCTGCTGATCGCGGTCGGCTTCGTCGGCTACACCCTGCTGACCGTCAGCACGCCGATCTGGGTGCTGGTCGTGCTCGGCCTGCTGATGGGCACCGGCATGGCGCACGTCATGCCGCCGGTCACCGTCGCGATCATGGCCTCGCTGCCCCGCGAGAAGGCCGGCGCGGGCTCGGCCGTGAACAACACCTTCCGCCAGGTCGGCGGCTCGCTCGGCGTCGCCGTGCTCGGCGCGGTGCTCTCCACCGTCTACCGCGACGGCATGACCGACACGCTGAACCAGCTGCCCGACGAACTGCGCGGCAAGGCCGGCGAGTCGCTGGAGGCCACCCTGGCCATCGCCGAGCGGATGGGCCCCAAGGGCGCCGCGCTGATCGGCCCGGCCGACGACGCCTTCATCAGCGCCATGCATGTGGTGGCCTCGCTCTCCGCCGGCATCACGGTGGTCGGCGCGCTGATCGCCTGGTTCCTGCTGCCGCGCCGCTCGGCCGCCCCCGGTGGTCCGGCCGGGAAGGCCTCCGAGCAGCCCGGTCAGAGCCGCGAGGCCGTGGCCGCGGACGCCTGACCCGCGACCGCGCTGAGCGACAATGGCCCTGTCACCCGGGTGATCCCCGTGTGGCAGGGCCACGCTCCGGAGCGGCGGACCACCACCCGGCCCGGCCCACGGACCACCATCGGAAACCGAACGGCGCCCGCGCGCCACGCGGACAGCGAGGGAGAACAGCGGGGATGAAGACGGACAGCCCGGTCGCCGGGACCGGACAACCCTGCGCCACCGCACGCCGCGGCCGACCGCGCAGCGAGGCCGCCGAGCAGGCCATCCTCGCCGCCGTCGAGGACCTGATGGCGGGCGGCACCACGCTGTCCGAGCTCACCATCGAGGGCATCGCCACCGCCGCCGGCGTCGGCAAGGCCACCATCTACCGGCGCTGGCCCAACAAGGAGGCCCTGCTGGTCGACGTGGTCAGCCGGCTGGAGGTCCCGATGCCCACGGCCACCGGCGGCACCGCCCGGGACGACCTGATCGAGATGATCGACTACATGCGCCGGCGCGGCCTCGCCAAGCGCTCCCGCTGGGTGCTCAAGGCCGCCTTCGGCCAGATGCAGGGCCTGCCCGAGCTGTACAACGCCTACCGCGAACGGGTGATCAAGCCGCGCCGGGAGGCGGCGCTCGCCCTGGTCCGCCGCGCCGTGGACGAGGGCGTGCTCCGCTCCGACCTCGACGTCGACCTGCTCGGCGACATGCTGATGGGTCCGATCCTGTACCGCAGCATCCTCACGGACGACTCCGACCTGGAGGACCCGGAGCTGGCCCGGCGGATGGTCGACTCCCTGCTCGAAGGCCTCGCACCGCCCGTGGCCCGCTGCCCCGGCCACTGAAGCCCGCGCCCGAACCTCCGGTCGGCACCGCCCGGCGTGGTCTGGCTCACCAAACCGGGCCACGCCGGAACCCGCTCCCGGGGCCCCGCGTCTGTCCCGGCATAGGCTGAGCCGGGTATCCGACCAAACCGGCACCAGTCCGGCACCCCGCCCGTAACCGCACGGGCCGGACACCGGACCGGCGACGGCACGAACGACGGGAGCCACGGATGACGCAGGCGGACAGGACCGACCGGAGCACGGCCGGGCCCTGGGGCGAGGAGAGCGCCCCGGCCCCCGCGGGCCGTCCCGGAGGCTTCCTGGGCCTGCGGCACTGGGGCCGGGACGGCCGCGGCGCCACCACCTGGCGGCGCGGACTGGTGCTCGCGGTGCTGGCCGCGCTCACCGCCGCGTCGATGGCCTTCCACGCCGAGGTCCCCAACAGCGTCGGCAACCTCGGCAGCCTGCTGGAGACCTTCCTGCCCGGGCTGGGCCTGGCCGTCCCGGTGCTGCTGGTCCCCGCGCTGCTGCGCCGCTCGGCCACCGCGCTGATCGCCCTGCTGCTGCCGGTCGCGGTCTGGCTCAACCTGTTCGGCGGCCTGCTCACCGACAAGAGCGGCGGCTCCGGCGACTGGACGGTGGTCAGCCACAACGTCGCCGCCGCCAACACCGACGTGCCGGGCACCGTCCGGGGGCTGGTGGCCTCCGGCGCCCAGATCGTCGCCCTCCAGGAACTGGCCGGCAAGCCGCTGCGCGGCTACGAGAGCGGGCTCGCCGAGGCGTACCCGTACCACGCGGTGGAGGGGACGGTCGGCCTCTGGTCGAAGTACCCGATCGGCGGAGTCTCGCCGGTGGACCTCAAGATGGGCTGGACCAGGGCGTTCCGGGCCGAGGTCACCACCCCGCAGGGCCCGGTCGCGGTGTACGTCGCGCACCTGCCGTCGGTGCGGCTGAAGGCCGAGGGCGGCTTCACCGTCGACCAGCGGGACGTCAGCGCGCAGGCGCTCGGCGACGCGATCCAGGCAGAGCAGCTGAAGAAGGTCCTGCTGCTCGGCGACCTCAACGGCACCATGAACGACCGCAGCCTGGCGCCAGTCACCTCGCAGATGCGCTCGGCCCAGGGCGCCGCCGGGGACGGCTTCGGCTTCAGCTGGCCGTCGAGCTTCCCGATGGCCCGGATCGACCAGATCATGAGCAAGGGCGGGCTCAAGCCGGTGGACTCCCGGACCCTGCCCCGGGACGGCAGCGACCACCTCGCGGTGGCCGCCACCTACCGGTACTCCTCGTGACGGTCAGCCGCGGCGCCAGCGGTTGGTGATCGGCAGGCGGCGGTCTCGGCCGAAGTTCTTGACCGAGATCTTCGGGCCCGGCGGGTACTGCCGCCGCTTGTACTCGGCGGTGTCGACCAGCCGGACCACCCGGTCCACCACGGCCGGGTCGAAGCCGGCCGCGACGATCGCGTCCCGCCCCTCGTCGCCCTCGATGTAGCGGGCCAGCACGCTGTCCAGCAGGTCGTAGTCGGGCAGCGAGTCGCTGTCCTTCTGGTCCGGCCGCAGCTCGGCGGACGGCGGCTTGGAGATGGTGTTCTCCGGGATCGGCGCCACCTCGCCGCGCCGCTGGGCCTCCTCGTTGCGCCAGTGGGCCAGCCGGAAGATCAGCGACTTGTAGACGTCCTTGATCGGCCCGAACGCGCCCACCGAGTCGCCGTAGAGGGTCGAGTAGCCGACGGCCAGCTCGCTCTTGTTGCCGGGCGCGAGCACGATGTGCCCCTCCTGGTTGGAGATCGCCATCAGCAGGGTGCCGCGCAGCCGGGACTGCAGGTTCTCCTCGGCCAGGCCGGTCAGCTCGGTGGCGCCCATGTACGCGTCGAACATCGGGGCGATGGAGACGGTCCGGAAGTGCAGGCCGGTCCGGCGGGCCAGCTCGGCCGCGTCGTCCCGGGAGTGCTGCGAGGAGTAGCGGCTGGGCATCGAGACGCAGTACACGTTCTCGGCGCCGATCGCGTCCACCGCGATGGCGGCCACCAGCGCCGAGTCGATGCCGCCGGAGAGGCCGATCAGCACCGACCTGAAGCCGTTCTTGGCGACGTACGCCCGGGTGCCGGCGACCAGCGCGGCCCAGATCTCGGCCTCGTCGGACAGCCGCGGCGCGACCTCGGCGGCCGCCGCCGAGGCGGGCGCGGCCTGCGGCTCGCCGCCCAGGTCGGTGCGGACCAGGTGCAGCCCGTCGCTCAGCAGCAGGCCGTCGGTGTGGTCGCTGCCGGCGGCCGGCAGGTCGAGGTCCAGCACCAGCAGGTGCTCCTCGAACTGCGGCGAGCGGGCCAGCACCTCACCGTCCGCGCCGACCACGATCGAGTCGCCGTCGAAGACCAGCTCGTCCTGGCCGCCGACCATGTTGACGTAGGCCAGCGGGCAGCCGGCCTCGGCGGCCCGGCGCCGCACCAGCTCCAGCCGCTGGTCGTCCTTGTTCCGCTCGTACGGCGAGCCGTTGATCACCAGCAGCAGCCCGGCCTCGGCCTCGCGGGCCGCGGTGACCCGGCCGCCGTCCTGCCAGATGTCCTCGCAGATGGCCAGCGCGACGTCCACCCCGTGCAGCCGCAGCACCGGCAGCTGGTCGCCCGGGACGAACCAGCGGTACTCGTCGAACACGCCGTAGTTGGGCAGGTGGTGCTTGGCGAAGCGGGTCACCACCTCGCCCCGGTGCAGCACGGCGGCGCAGTTCTGCGGTGAGCCGGCCGGGCGGCCGAACCGCGGCGAGGCGTGCTCCGAGCGCCCGAGGTAGCCGACCACCACCGGCACCCCGCCCAATCCGTCGGCGTCCAGCCGCCCGGCCAGCTCGACCAGCGCGCCACGGGAGGCCTCGACGAAGGAGCGGCGCAGGGCGAGGTCCTCGACCGGGTAGCCGGTCAGGGCCATCTCGGGGAAGGCGACCAGCTGGGCGCCGGCCTCCACGGCCTGCTTGGTCCAGCGCACCACCTCATCGCTGTTGCGGGCGATGTCACCGACCCAGGGGTCGATCTGGCTCAGGGCGAGACGGAGATTGGGCATGCCCCCGAGTGTAATCGTCGATCTGACGCAATGTGCTGCCCGGGGGGTCGGGCCGGGCCCGGCACTGCCGTCCCGGGCGATGATCGGCCATGATGGGGTCAGTCGCTTTCGGGGGTCTTCCGGGCGTAACACAAGCGTAAAGAGCAGAGGTGAGACTGTCCCCATGGGCAAGCAGCAGCAGTTCGTGCTTCGGACGCTTGAGGAGCGTGACATCCGGTTCGTCCGGCTGTGGTTCACCGACGTGCTCGGGTTCCTGAAGTCGGTCGCGGTGGCGCCGGCCGAACTGGAGCAGGCCTTCGAGGAGGGCATCGGCTTCGACGGCTCGGCGATCGAGGGCTTCGCCCGGGTGTACGAATCCGACATGATCGCCAAGCCGGACCCGACCACCTTCCAGATCCTGCCGTGGCGCTCGGAGACCCCGGGCACCGCCCGGATGTTCTGCGACATCCTGATGCCCGACGGCTCGCCCTCCTACGCCGACCCCCGGTTCGTGCTCAAGCGCACCCTGGAGAAGGCCTCCGGCCAGGGCTTCACCTTCTACACCCATCCCGAGATCGAGTTCTTCCTGCTGAAGAACCTGCCCGGCGACGGCACCCCGCCGATCCCGGCCGACCAGTCCGGCTACTTCGACCACACCCCGCGCGGGGTCGGCCACGACTTCCGCCGCCAGGCCATCACCATGCTGGAG
Organism: Kitasatospora sp. MAA19; assembly: GCF_029894125.1. Taxonomy (GTDB): domain Bacteria; phylum Actinomycetota; class Actinomycetes; order Streptomycetales; family Streptomycetaceae; genus Kitasatospora. The sequence continues at coordinate 504,635 of NZ_JARXYZ010000002.1, read as the reverse complement.
TCGATGGGCATCTCGGTGGAGTTCTCCCACCACGAGGGCGCCCCCGGCCAGCAGGAGATCGACCTGCGTTACGCCGACGCGCTGTCCACCGCCGACAACATCATGACCTTCCGCCTGGTCATGAAGGAGGTCGCGCTGGAGCAGGGCGTGCACGCCAGCTTCATGCCCAAGCCCTTCTCCGACCACCCCGGCTCCGGCATGCACACCCACCTGTCGCTGTTCGAGGGCGACCGCAACGCCTTCCACGAGTCCGGCGCCGAGTACCAGCTGTCCAAGGTCGGCCGCTCCTTCATCGCCGGCCTGCTCAAGCACGCCGCCGAGACCGCCGCCGTCACCAACCAGTGGGTGAACTCCTACAAGCGCATCTGGGGCGGCTCCCAGCGCACCGCCGGCGCCGGCGGCGAGGCCCCGTCCTACATCTGCTGGGGCCACAACAACCGCTCGGCGCTGATCCGGGTGCCGATGTACAAGCCCGGCAAGCAGGGCTCCACCCGGGTCGAGGTCCGCTCCCTGGACACCGGCTGCAACCCCTACCTCGCCTACGCCGTCACCCTCGCGGCCGGCCTCAAGGGCATCGAGGAGGGCTACGAGCTCCCGCCCGGCGCCGACGACGACGTCTGGGCCCTGTCCGACTCCGAGCGCCGCGCGCTCGGCATCCAGCCGATGCCGCAGAACCTCGGCGAGGCGATCGACCTGATGCAGCGCAGCGAACTCGTCGCCGAAACCCTCGGCGAGCACGTCTTCGACTTCTTCCTGCGCAACAAGCGCCAGGAGTGGGAGGAGTACCGCTCCGAGGTGACGCCGTTCGAGCTGCGCAAGAACCTCCAGGTGCTGTGAGCGCTTGACGGCTTCTCAAACGGCTTCGGGCCCGTTGTCGTTCGACCGGATGACAGCGGGCCCTCCGGTGGGGTGGATCGTCTCGCCACGGCGGAATGCGATGACCTGGCCTCGGCGCCCGGCGGGTGGATCCGTCCGCCGGTCGTGTCCGCCGGTCGTGTCCGCCGGTCGTGTCCGCCGGTCGTGTCCGGCGCCGGACCGCCAGGGCGCGTAACCTGCTGGGGCGGACGGACGGAGGGGCGATGGCGGTGGAGGAACAGCGGGCCGGGAGCCGGGTCAGCCGGCCGGAGAACAGGCTGGTCCGGCGCGGGTTCACCGACCCGGCGCAGGCGGTGCGGCTGCTGGCCGGGCCCGGCCTGGAAGGCCTGGCCGAGGACCCCGTGCTGCTGGACGCGCTCGGCGCCACCGCCGACCCCGACCTCGCCCTGCTCGGCCTGGCCCGGCTGCTGGAGGCCGCCGACGAGGCCGAGCGGCACACCCTGCGCGACACCCTCACCACCTCCAAGCCGCTGCGCGACCGGCTGCTCGGCGTGCTCGGCGTCTCCACCGCGCTCGCCGACCACCTGGCCCGGCACCCGCACGACTGGCACGTGCTGGTCACCTTCGAGCTGCGCGACATGCACCCCGGCCCGGAGGACTTCCGCCGCGCGCTCGCCGAGGGCGTCCAGGGCAGCGGCCAGGCGGGCGGCCGCAGCCCGGCGGACGCGCTGCGCATCGCCTACCGCCGCTGCCTGCTCGCCATCGCCGCCCGCGACCTGACCGGCACCGCCGACCTCGCGCAGACCGCCGCCGAACTCGCCGACCTGGCCGGCGCCACCCTGCAGACCGCCCTGGACCTCGCCGCCGAGCAGGACCCGGACGCCGCCCGGGCCTGCCGGCTCGCCGTGATCGGGATGGGCAAGTGCGGCGGCCGCGAACTCAACTACGTCTCGGACGTGGACGTCATCTTCGTCGCCGAGCCGCACGAGGGCGTGGACGAGCACGAGGCCGTCAAGGCCGCCACCCGGCTCGCCGCCCTCCTCACCCGGCTCTGCTCGGACACCACCGGCGAGGGCACCATCTGGCCGGTGGACGCCAACCTGCGCCCCGAGGGCCGCAACGGCCCGCTGGTGCGCACCCTGGCCAGCCACCTCGCCTACTACCAGCGCTGGGCCAAGACCTGGGAGTTCCAGGCGCTGCTCAAGGCCCGCCCGGTCGCCGGGGACGCCGACCTCGGCGCCGCCTACGTCGAGGCGCTGGCCCCGATGGTCTGGCAGGCCGCCGCCCGGGACAACTTCGTCACCGACGTGCAGCAGATGCGCCGCCGGGTGATCGACTCGATCCCGGCCACCGAACTGGACCGCCAGCTCAAGCTCGGCCCGGGCGGGCTGCGCGACGTCGAGTTCTCCGTCCAGCTGCTCCAGCTGGTGCACGGCCGCACCGACCCGGCGCTGCGCAGCGGCAACACCCTGGAGGCGCTGGCCGCGCTCTCCCGCGGCGGGTACGTCGGCCGGGCGGACGCCGTCTCGCTGGACACCGCCTACCGCTTCCTGCGCTCGCTGGAGCACCGGATCCAGCTGTACCGGCTGCGCCGCACCCACCTGATGCCCACCGGCGCCGAGGACCTGCGCCGGCTGGCCCGCTCGCTGGCCGCGCTGATCAACGACGACACCCGCTCCGACCCGGTGGCCGCCCTGCAGCGCGAGTGGAAGCGGCACGCGGTGGAGGTCCGGCGGCTGCACGAGAAGCTGTTCTACCGCCCGCTGCTCGACGCCGTCGCCGAACTGCCGCCGGGCGCCGCCGGGTTGACCCCGGACGCGGCCCGGGCCCGGCTGGAGGCACTGGGCTACGCGGACCCGGCCGCCGCGCTGCGCCACCTCAGCGCGCTCGCCTCCGGGGTGAGCCGCAAGGCCGCGATCCAGCGCACCCTGCTGCCGGTGCTGCTCGGCTGGTTCGCGGACTCGGCCGACCCGGACGCCGGGCTGCTCAACTTCCGCCAGGTCTCCGACGCGCTCGGCCGCACCCCCTGGTACCTGCGGCTGCTGCGCGACGAGAGCGCCGCGGCCGAGCAGTTGGCCCGGGTGCTGTCGGCCGGCCGGCTCGCCCCCGACCTGCTGCTGCGCGCCCCCGAGGCGGTCGCCATGCTGGGCGATCCGCAGGGCCTGGCGCCGCGCGGCCGGCCCGCCCTGGAGCAGGAGATACTGGCCGCCGTCGGCCGGGCCGGGTCCACCGCCGCGGCCGTCGCCGCCGCCCGCTCGGTGCGCCGCCGGGAGCTGTTCCGGACCGCCGCCGCGGACGTCCTCGGCCGGCTCGACGAGGACCCGGCCGAGGCGCTGGACACGGCGGGGGAGGCGCTGACCGCGCTCAACGCCGCCACCCTGCAGGGCGCGCTGCGGGCCTGCGTGGCCGGCTGGGAGGCCGAGCACGGGGACCTGCCGACCCGGATCGCGGTGATCGCGATGGGCCGGTTCGGCGGCCGCGAACTGGGCTACGGCTCGGACGCGGACGTGCTCTTCGTCCACGAGTCGCTGCTCGGCTCGCTGGAGCAGGACGCCGCCCGGGCCGCCCAGGCGGTCTGCCACGAGCTGCGGACCCTGCTCGGCGCGCCGTCCACCGAGCCGCCGCTGCTGGTCGACGCCGACCTGCGGCCGGAGGGGCGCAGCGGCCCGCTGGTGCGCACCCTGTCCTCGTACGCGGCGTACTACCGGCGCTGGTCGCACGCCTGGGAGAGCCAGGCGCTGCTGCGCGCCGATCCGGTGGCCGGGGACGAGGAGCTGGGCGCCCGGTTCCGGCAGCTGATCGACCCGCTTCGCTACCCGGGCGCCGGGGTGCCGGAGCGGGACCTGGTGGAGATCCGCCGGATCAAGGCGCGGATCGAGGCCGAGCGGCTGCCGCGCGGCGCCGACCCGACCACGCACACCAAGATCGGGCGTGGCGGGCTGGCCGACGTGGAGTGGACGGTGCAGCTGCTCCAGCTCCAGCACGGGCACGAGCTGCCGGCCCTGCGCACCACCCGGACCAGGGCCGCGCTGGCGGCCGCCGTCGAGGCCGGGCTGGTCGGGCGGGCGGACGCGGAGGTGCTGGACGCGGCCTGGGTGCTGGCCTCCCGGGTGCGCTCGGCGGTGATGCTGGTCCGTGGCCGGCCCGGCGACAGCTTCCCCGGGGAGGCCCGGGAGCTGGCCGGGGTGGCCCGCTACCTCGGGTACGGCGCCGGTCACAGCGGCGAGTTGGTGGACGACTACCGGCGGACCACCCGGCGGGCCCGGGCGGTGGTGGAGCGGCTCTTCTACGGCGGCTGAGCCGAGCACGCGAGAGGGGCCCCGACCGGGGCCCCTCTCGCGTGCTCCTTCGTCCTGCGGGCTAGCGCCGTGCGCTGCCGACCGCCTGTTCGCTCCACTGCTCGGGGACGGTGATCGGCTCCTCCACCGGCTCCCGGGCGGGCACCTGGGGCAGCTTGTAGACCCAGGAGTGGTACAGCCAGCGGGCGGCGAGGAAGCCCAGGGCCAGGCAGAGCTCGCCGACGACCGCGTCCATCCAGAAGTGGTTGGCGGTCGAGACGATGACCACCAGGGTGGCCGCCGGGTAGAGCAGTCCGAGCACCCTGACCCACGTCCGGCGGGCCAGGCAGAAGATGGCCAGCCCGCACCACATCGACCAGCCGATGTGCATCGAGGGCATCGCCGCGAACTGGTTGGAGACGTGCGCGGCGGGCCCGGAGGCCATCGAGCCCCAGGTGCCGTGGACCTTCACGGTGTCGATGAACCCGCCGTCGGTCATCAGCCGGGGCGGCGCCAGCGGGAAGCCGTAGAAGCCGACCAGGGCGATCCCGGTGGTGATGAACAGCACGGCGCGGGCCGCGGCGTAGCGGCCGGGGTGGCGGCGGTACAGCCAGATCAGCACGCCGATCGTCACGACGAAGTGCAGCGTCGCGTAGTAGTAGTTCATCCCGGTGATGAGCCACCCGATGCTGTCGACGCCGTGGTTGATCGAGCGCTCGACGGCGATGCCGAGGGAGTGTTCCAGGTCCCAGATCCAGCGCGCGTGCTTCTGGGCTATCGCTTCCTGTTCCGGGACGGCGTTGCGGACGATCGAGTAGATCCAGTAGCTGATCCCGATCAGGGCCAGTTCGAACCAGACCCTCGGTCGGGCCGGCGAGCGCCGCTGGTCGCGGATGCGGTCGCGCAGCGCGGCGGCGCGGGTCCGGGTGGCGCGGGTGGCTCCGTCGGGCAGGCGTTCCGAAGAGGCCGGCCGTGCTCCGGAACCGTCACCGTGCGCCGCCTCGGCACGCCTGGCGCGGCCTTGCTGGATCTCGGTCGGTTCCCCCATGGACGAGAAGTCTGCCAGACGTCCTGTCGCCGTCCGATCATCCCCTGGCAGTGGATTCTTCACCGGCTGTCCCCCTTGAGGGGTAGGGGGCGGCTCCCACCGGGGTAGGGGGTGCGGTCGAGTCTGGTGCTTACCGGTGGGACGGACATACGTCCCATTGTCATGCCGACCGCCTGAAGGGAGTAATCGGGGTGGCGGCACGGGCCGGAGGCCTGGATTTTCCCGGCACGAAACGGTTTCTGCATCTTGCTGAAACATATTGCAGGCCGCTAGCTTCCTGGGAACTCGATCGCCCTTCCCCTAAGGGAGACCCTCAGTGGCCGATACGCCGCCGCTCCGCCCCCGACGCAGACCCGGCCGCACGGCCGTCCTGCTGGCCGCCGCCCTGACCGCCGCCACCCTCGGCAGCGCCCCCGCGGCCCTCGCCGCCGCCGCGCCGGCCCCGCCCTCGGACGCCGCCCTGGCGGCCACCGCCGGGCGGCACGACCTCACCCGCGAGCAGTTCTACTTCGTCCTGCCCGACCGCTTCGCCAACGGCGACCCCGCCAACGACACCGGCGGCATCACGGGCGGGCGGCTGGACCACGGCTTCGACCCCGCCGACAAGGGCTTCTACCACGGCGGCGACCTGGCCGGCCTGACCCAGAAGCTCGACTACATCCAGGGCCTCGGCACCACCGCGATCTGGATGGCCCCGATCTTCAAGAACAAGCCGGTGCAGGGCAGCGGCGCGCAGGCGTCGGCCGGCTACCACGGCTACTGGATCACCGACTTCACCCAGGTCGACCCGCACTTCGGCACCAACGAGCAGCTCAAGGACCTGATAGCCAAGGCGCACGCCCGCGGCATCAAGGTCTTCTTCGACGTCATCACCAACCACACCGCCGACGTGATCGACGACGCCGAGCAGCAGCACGCCTACCGCTCCGTCGGCGCCTACCCGACGCTCGACGCGGACGGCAAGCCGGTCGACGAGACCGCGATCGCCGACGCCGGGGCGCCCTGGCCGCGGCTGACCAAGGACTCCTTCCCCTACACCCCGGTCTTCCGCACCCCCGCCGACGCCGGCGCCAAGACCCCGTCCTGGCTCAACGACCCCGCGCTCTACCACAACCGCGGCGACTCGACCTTCATCGGCGAATCCGCCACCGAGGGCGACTTCAGCGGCCTGGACGACCTCGACACCCAGAACCCCCGGGTGGTGAAGGGCTTCGAGAAGGTCTACCAGCAGTGGGTCAAGGACGCCGGCGTGGACGGCTTCCGGATCGACACCGTCAAGCACGTCGACATGGCCTTCTGGCAGCAGTGGGCGCCCGCGCTCAAGGACTTCGCCGCCAAGCAGGGGAACAAGAAGTTCTTCATGTTCGGCGAGGTCTACTCCGGCGACCCGGCGATCACCTCGCCGTACGTCACCAAGGGCAGGCTCCAGGCCACCCTGGACTTCCCGTTCCAGGGCGCGGCCCGCTCCTACGTCTCCCAGGGCGGCTCGGCGCGGAACCTCTCCGACGTCTACGCCCAGGACTACCGCTACACCACCGCCGACACCGACGCGTACGAGCTGCCGACCTTCCTCGGCAACCACGACATGGGCCGGTTCGGCTCCTTCCTGCTCGCCGACAACCCGGGTGCCGACGAGGCCACCCTGCTGAAGAAGGACCGGCTCGGCACCGAGCTGCAGTTCCTCACCCGGGGCCAGCCCGTCCTGTACTACGGCGACGAGCAGGGCTTCACCGGCGCGGGCGGCGACCAGGACGCCCGACAGGACATGTTCGCCTCCAGGACGCCCTCGTACAACAGCGACCGGGTGCTCGGCGGCACCCCCGGCCCGGCCGACCGGTACGGACAGGACGGCGGGCTCTACCAGGACGTCGCCGCGCTGGCCGAACTGCGCCGGGAGAACCCGGCGCTCGCCGACGGCGCCCAGATCGAGCGCTACGCCGCCGACGGCGCGGGCGTGTACGCCTTCTCCCGGATCGACGCCGGGCAGCAGATCGAGTACCTGGTGGCGGTCAACAACGCCGCCGAGGCGAAGACCGTCACCCTGGACACCTTCTCGGCCGGGGCGGCCTTCGACCGGATCTACCCGGCGGCGGGGGAGCGGGCGACCAGCGGGGCCGACCGCAAGGTCACCGTCACCGTGCCGGCGCTCTCCTCGGTGGTGTTCAAGGCCGGTGCCAAGCCGGCGCCCACCACGGCGGCGCCGCAGCTCGCGGTGCGGCCGCCGGCGGACGGTGCGAGCGGCACCGTCACCGTCGGCGCCGCGGCGGACGGCGGCGGCTTCGACCGGGTCAGCTTCGCCGCCCAGATCGGCAACGGGCCCTGGCAGACCCTGGGCACCGCCGACACCGGCACCTCCGGCCCCGACGGCCGACGACTCTTCGCCGTGACCCAGGACCTGAGCGCCGCCGCCCCCGGCACGGTCGTCCGCTACAAGGCCGTCGTCCAGGACTCCAGCGGCCGGCTGCGCTCCGCCACCGCGAGCTTCACCACCGGCGCCCCCGCGCCCAAGCCGGTGCCCACGGCCGGCGCCCGCCCGTACGCCGTCGTCCACTACAACCGGCCGGACGGCGACTACGACGGCTGGAACCTCTACGCCTGGGGCGACCTCGCCGACGGCGAGGCCACCCAGTGGCCGGCCGGGCACGCCTTCACCGGGCGGGACGCGTACGGCGCCTTCGCGTACGTGAAGCTCAAGCCCGGCGCCTCGGACGTCGGGTTCATCGTCGAGAAGAACGGCGTCAAGGACGTGGACGCCGACCGCCACCTCGACGTCGGCGCCGCCGGGGAGGTCTGGCTGAAGCAGGGCGACCCGACCGTGCGCACCGCCGACCCGGGCCCGGCCGGCACACCGCCCGCCGGCACCGCCGTCATCCACTACAACCGGGCCGACGGCGACTACGACGGCTGGGGCCTGCACGACTGGACCGGCGCCGCCACCCCCACCGACTGGGGCAAGCCGCTGACGCCGGTGCGCCGCGACGCCTTCGGCGCCGTCTTCGAGGTGCCGCTGGCCCCCGGCGCGACCAGCCTCAGCTACATCCTGCACAAGGGCAACGACAAGGACCTGCCCGCCGACCAGTCGCTGGACTTCGCGGTCAACGGCCGCGAGGTGTGGATCCTCGGCGGCCGCGAGGGCTACCTGCTGCCGCAGAACCCCGCCGCCTCCGCGCAGGTGGACCTCGGCAGCGCCAAGGCCCAGTGGATCGACGCGAGGACCGTCGTCGTCCCGGCCGGCTACGGCGCGAACGACGCGGCCCTGGCCGGCGGCACCAGCGCCCAGCTGGTGTACGACCCCGAGGGCGGCATCCGCGCCGACAAGGGCGCGCTGACCGGGCCGGGCCGGTGGATCCGGCTCACCCCCGTCCAGGGCGGCCTGACCGACGCCCAGAAGGCCGAGTACCCGCACCTGGCGGGCTACCGGGCCTTCACCGTGGACGCCCGCGACACCGCCCGCGTCCCGGCGGCGCTGCGCGGCCAGCTGCTGTTCACCGAACACCTGCCCAGCGGTGCCGTCCTGGCCGCCACCGGGGTGCAGATCCCGGGCGTGCTGGACGACCTGTACGCGCGCCGCACCGGCCGGGTGGACTTCGGCCCGGCCTACTACAACGGCAAGGTGGCGCTCTCGGTGTGGGCGCCGACCGCGCAGGAGGTGTCCGTCCAGGTCTTCGACAGCGCGACCGGGGGCACCCCGAAGACGCTGCCGCTGAAGCTGGACGACGAGACCGGCGTGTGGGAAGTCGTCCGCGACAAGGCCGAGTTGGACGGCAAGTACTACCTGTACCAGGTGAAGGTCTGGGCGCCCTCGGTGCAGCAGGTGGTGGTCAACACCGTCACCGACCCGTACTCGGTGGCGCTGTCCACCGACTCCCGGCGCAGCCTGGTCGCCGACCTCGCCGCCAAGGAGCTCAAGCCGAAGGGCTGGGAGGAGCAGGCCGTCCCGAAGGCCGTCCCGCCGGCGCAGCAGCAGATCCAGGAACTGCACGTCCGGGACTTCTCGGTGGAGGACACCACCGTCCCGGCCGCCGAGCGCGGCACCTACCTGGCGTTCACCGAGTCGCAGTCGGCCGGCATGCAGCACCTGCGGGAGCTCGCCAAGGCCGGGGTGACCACCGTCCACCTGCTGCCGACCTTCGACATCGCCACCATCCGGGAGAACCGGGCCGACCAGAAGCTGCCGGCCTGCGACCTCAAGTCCCTTCCCCCGGACGGCCCGAAGCAGCAGGAGTGCGTGGCGGCCGTGGCCGCCGACGACGCGTACAACTGGGGCTACGACCCGTTGCACTACACCGTGCCGGAGGGGTCGTACGCCACCGAGCCGAACGGCGTTGCCCGCACGGTGCAATTCCGGCAGATGGTGCAGGCGATGCACGAGGCCGGACTGCGGGTGGTGCTGGACGTCGTCTACAACCACACCGCCGCCAGCGGCCAGGCCGAGCACTCGGTGCTGGACCGGGTCGTCCCCGGCTACTACCAGCGGCTGGACGCCAACGGCAAGGTCACCACGGACAGTTGCTGCGCCGACACCGCGCCCGAACACGCCATGATGAACCGGCTCGTGGTCGACTCGGTCACCACCTGGGCCCGCGAGTACAAGGTCGACGGCTTCCGCTTCGACCTGATGGGCCTGGACCCGAAATCCACCATGCTGGACGTGCAGGCCGCGCTGCGGAAGATGACGCCCGACTCCGACGGCGTCGACGGCCGGAACGTCCTCCTCTACGGCGAGGGCTGGAACTTCGGCGTCGTCGCGAACAACGCCCGGTTCGAGCAGGCCACCCAGCTCAACCTGGCCGGCACCGGCATCGCCACCTTCGACGACCGGATCCGCGACGCCGCCCGCGGCGGCAACTTCATGCTGAGCTCCGCCCCGCAGCAGGGCTTCGCCTCGGGCCTGTACACCGACCCCAACGGCTCGCCCGCCAACGGCAGCCCGCAGGAGCAGAAGGCCCGGCTGCTGCACCAGATGGACCAGCTGAAGGTAGGACTGACCGGCAACCTGGCCGGCTACTCCTTCACCGACAGCTCGGGCAAGGCCGTCACCGGCGCGCAGGTCGACTACAACGGCGCCCCGACCGGGTACGCGGCCAAGCCGGGCGAGGCGGTGGAGTACGTGGACGCCCACGACAACACCGACCTGTTCGACGCGCTCGCCTACAAGCTGCCGACCGGCACCGCGCCCGCCGACCGGGCCCGGATGCAGGCCCTCGGGCTATCGCTCACCGCGCTCACCCAGGGCGCGGGCTTCGCCCAGGCCGGCAGCGACCTGCTGCGCTCCAAGTCGCTGGACGCCAACTCCTACGACTCGGGTGACTGGTTCAACGCGATCCACTGGGACGCCGGACAGGGCAACGGCTGGGGCCGTGGCCTGCCGCCGGCGGCGGACAACAAGGAGATGTGGTCGACCGCGCAGTCCCTGCTGGCCAACCCGAAGTTGACCATGGGGGCGGCCGAGATCCGCGCGACCACCGCGCAGTACCAGCAGTTCCTTCGGATCAAGCAGTCCTCCCCGCTGTTCTCCCTGCCGACCCTGGCCGCCGTCCAGCAGCGGCTGTCCTACCCGCTCTCCGGCACGCCCGGCGAGACGCCCGGGGTGATCACCCTGCACCTGGACGGCACCGGGCTGAAGGGGGCCGAGAAGGGCGTCACCGTGGTGTTCAACGCCACGCCGACCGCGCAGGCGCAGACCGTGGCGGCCCTGAGGGGGACGGGCCAGGCCCTGCACCCGGTCCAGGCGGGCGGCGCGGACGAGGTGGTGAAGCAGTCCGGCTTCGACGCCGCGACCGGCACCTTCACCGTGCCGGGCCGCACCGTGGCGGTGTTCGTCCAGGGCTGATCGGACCGTAACCGGAACTCCCGGGTCCCGCACCACCGTTGGGGTGGTGCGGGACCCGCTTCGTTTTGGCCGCCCGGTGGCCGGAAACCACCGATGGCACGGCCGGAAGTGTGATGTGCCGCGCCCGCTCGGCGCCGCGGGACACCGGGTGGTGCGGGCGGGGGCCCTGAGCGCTGGTCAGTGACATCCGGAAGTGATCGAACTTTACCCGGATCATGAAAACCGTGTTCACGAGTTCGCAATGGGGTAACACAACTGACGAACAGTCGCGCATACGGTTTCGGTAATGAATCGGCCATTCCGTGGCATGCATCTGTCATTAACGGCTCGTTTGCTGCCACGATTCCTGCGGCTGCAGACGAGGGGGCCCCACCCCCCGGTGCAGCTGACCGGTTCAGGTGCAGCGCCTCCCAACCCTGCAACGACTTGTGAGCACCGCTACCGCACCCCCGTCGCACACCGCGGGCGGGGGCCCCCACTGCGCCGCAACCCTGCGGCCCAGGTTCTCTCCACCGCGTGCGAACCCGCACCGGTCGGAAAAGGAGTCCGCATGTCCCGTTACGCTCACGCCCGGAAGGCAGCGGTTGTCATGGCCGCCACCACCGCGCTGCTGGTGACCGGCATACCGGTCATCGCCCAGGCGGCCACGCCCGACGCCCCGACCGCCGTCGCCACCCAGCAGTCGGCCCGGGCCGCGCTGATCGCCTCCGCGAACCAGCAGTCCGCGTCCGTCGCCCAGGCCCTGGGCCTGAGCAGCCAGGAGAAGCTGGTCACCAAGGACGTCGTCCAGGACGCCAACGGCGGCCGCCACCTGCGCTACGAGCGCACCTACGCCGGACTCCCGGTGCTCGGCGGCGACCTGATCGTCCACCAGGACGCCGCGGGCGCCACCAAGAGCGTGACCAAGGCCAGCGAGGCCAACCTCACCGGCGTCGACACCACGCCGGCCCAGGCCGCGCCGAAGGCCCAGGCCGCCGCGCTCGCCGCCGAGCAGGGCGCCGCCGTCGACACCGCGCCGCGCCTGGTCGTCTGGGCCGCCGACGGCACTCCGAAGCTCGCCTGGGAGACCGTCGTCGCCGGCCGCGAGTCCGACGGCACCCCGAGCAAGCTGCACGTCGTCACCGACGCCAAGACGGGCGACGTGCTCAGCAAGGCCGACGGCATCAAGCGCGGCTCCGGCACCGGCGTGTTCGTCGGCCAGGTGCCGCTGACCACCACCCAGAGCGGCTCGACGTACTCGCTGAAGGACGCCACCCGCGGCGGCCAGTACACCACCGACATGAAGAACGGCACGTCCGGCAACGGCACGCTGTTCAGCAAGTCCAGCGACACCTGGGGCAACGGCCAGGCCAGCAACCGCGAGTCGGCCGCCGTGGACGCCCAGTTCGGCGCCGCCGTCACCTGGGACTTCTACAAGAACACCTTCGGCCGCAACGGCATCAAGAACGACGGCGTCGGCGCCATGAGCCGGGTCCACTACGACACCGGCTACGTCAACGCGTTCTGGGACGACAGCTGCTTCTGCATGACCTACGGCGACGGCTCGGGCGACACCCACCCGCTGACCGAACTCGACGTCTCCGGCCACGAGATGAGCCACGGCGTCACCTCGGCCACCGCCAACCTGAACTACTCGGGCGAGTCCGGCGGCCTCAACGAGGCCACCTCGGACATCTTCGGCTCGATGGTCGAGTTCTACGCCAACCTGTCCGCCGACGTGCCGGACTACCTGATCGGCGAGCTGATCGACATCAACGGCAACGGCACGCCGCTGCGCTACATGGACAAGCCCTCCAAGGACGGCCAGTCGGCCGACTCCTGGTACTCGGGCGTCGGCAACCTGGACGTGCACTACTCGTCCGGTGTCGCCAACCACTTCTTCTACCTGCTGGCCGAGGGCAGCGGCGCCAAGGTGATCAACGGCGTCAGCTACAACAGCCCGACGGTCAACAACATCGCCGTCACCGGCATCGGCCGGGACAAGGCCCAGCAGGTCTGGTACAAGGCGCTGACCGCGTACATGACCTCCACCACCGACTACGCCGCCGCCCGCACCGCGACCCTGAACGCGGCCACCGACCTGTACGGCGCGAACAGCGCCGAGTACAACGCGGTCGCCACCGCCTGGGCCGCCGTCAACGTCGGCTCGCTGCCCAACCCGGGCGGCGTCACCGTCACCAACCCGGGCAACCAGTCCACCGCGCTCGGCAGCGCGGTGAACCTGCAGATCAAGGCCTCCGGTGGCACCGCGCCGCTGTCCTACGCGGCCACCGGCCTGCCCACCGGCCTGGTCATCAACGCCTCCACCGGCGCGATCACCGGCACCGCCAACACCGCGGGCACCTACAACACGACCGTCACGGTGAAGGACGCGGCCGGCAAGTCCGGGACCACCAGCTTCACCTGGACCGTGGCCGGCGGTGGCGGCTCCTGCACGCCGACCCAGTTGCTGGGCAACGCGGGCTTCGAGACCGGCACCGCGGCGCCGTGGACGGCCAGCTCCGGCGTGGTGGACAACAGCTCCTCGCAGGCGGCCCACGGCGGATCGTGGAAGGCGTGGCTGGACGGCTACGGCTCCTCGCACACCGACTCGGTCTCGCAGACGGTGACCATCCCGGCCGGCTGCAAGGCGACGCTGAGCTTCTGGCTGCACATCGACACCGCCGAGACCGGCACCACCGCGTACGACAAGCTGGCCGTGTCGGTGAACGGCACCACGCTGAAGACCTACTCCAACGTGGACGCCGCGGCCGGCTACCAGCAGCGCACCTTCGACCTCTCGTCCTACGCGGGCCAGACGGTCACCGTGAAGTTCACCGGCACCGAGGACACCTCGCTGCAGACGAGCTTCGTGATCGACGACACCTCCGTCCAGACCGGCTGAGGCCGGACCGGGCCCCCGCGGGCCCGGTGAACCAGGACAGGTGAGGGGCCCGGCGGCTACGGTCGCCGGGCCCTTGTCGTGGGCGCGGGCGCGGTTGTGAAGAAACGTTCCTCCAAGGACCTTGACGCTGTCTCCCGGCGGCCCTAGGTTCAGCGCTGCAAGTTTCCGGCAAGTTACAGAAACTTCCTGCAGGCTCCACCTCCGGCTGCCCCACCCCAGCCGCGGGCTTCACTTCCGGCTGCCCCACCCCAGCCACCCCCAGGAGACGACGTGGTCACCACCGCCCCCACCCGCCGACCCGCCCGCGCGGCCGGTGCGCTCGCCGCCTCGGCGGCGCTCGCGCTCTCGCTCGGCACCTCCCTCGGCGCCCCCGCCGCCCAGGCCTCCCCGCCCGCCAACGGCGGCAAGGACGTCACCGCCACCCTCTTCGAGTGGCGCTTCGACTCGGTCGCCCAGGCCTGCACCTCGACGCTCGGCCCGAAGGGCTACGGCTTCGTCGAGGTCTCGCCGCCCCAGGAGCACATCCAGGGCCCGCAGTGGTGGACCTCCTACCAGCCGGTCAGCTACAAGATCGCCGGGCGGCTCGGCGACCGGACGTCCTTCAAGAACATGGTCGACACCTGCCACGCGGCCGGGGTCAAGGTCATCGCCGACGCGGTCGTCAACCACATGACGGCCGGCTCCGGCACCGGCACCGGCGGCACCGCCTACACCAAGTACACCTACCCGGGCACCTACCAGGACCAGGACTTCCACTCCTGCCGCCAGCCGATCACCAACTACCAGGACCGCTCCAACGTGCAGAACTGCGAGTTGGTCGGCCTCGCGGACCTGGACACCGGCAGCGCGTACGTCCAGACCACCATCGCGCACTACCTGGACGACCTCGGCTCGCTCGGCGTCGACGGCTACCGGATCGACGCCGCCAAGCACATCGCCGCCGGCGACCTCGCCGCGATCAAGGCGAAGATGGCCAACCCCAAGGCCTACTGGGTGCAGGAGGTCATCTACGGCGCCGGCGAGCCGGTCCAGCCCACCGAGTACACCGGCACCGGCGACGTCGACGAGTTTCGCGTCGGCACCGACCTCAAGCGCATGTTCACCAGCGACAAGCTCGCCAACCTGGCCTCCTGGGGAGCCTCCTGGGGCTACCTGCCGAGCGCGCAGGCGCGCTCCTTCGTCGACAACTGGGACACCGAGCGCAACGGCTCCACCCTCACCTACGCCGACGGCAGCACCTACACGCTGGCCAACGTCTTCCTGCTCGCCTCGCCGTACGGCGCGCCCAACGTCTACTCCGGCTACGCCTTCACCAACAAGGACGACGGACCGCCCAACGGCGGAACCGTCAACGCCTGCTACCAGGACGGCTGGAACTGCACCCACGCCTGGCGGCAGATCGCCAACATGGTCGGCTTCCGCAACGCCGTCGCGGGCACCGGTGTGACCAACTGGTGGTCCAACGGCAGCAACGCGATCGCCTTCGGCCGCGGGAACAAGGGCTACGTGGCGATCAACCACGAGAGCGGCGCGATCACCCAGACCTTCCAGACCGGGCTCGCGGCCGGCACCTACTGCGACGTCCAGCACGGCGACCCGCAGCCGGGCGGCGGCTGCACCGGCCCGACCTACCAGGTGGGTGCGAACGGGCAGTTCACCGCGACGATCGGCGCGGGCGACGCGGTCGCCCTGTACCTCCAGGGCGGGGCGACGAGCGCCTCCGGAGCCTCGTTCAACGTCAACGCGACCACCGCGTACGGCCAGAACGTCTCCGTGGTCGGCGACGTCCCCGCGCTCGGCGGCTGGGACCCGGCCAAGGCACTGCCGCTCTCCTCGGCCGGCTACCCGGTCTGGTCGCTGTCGCTCACGCTGCCGGCCGGCACCGCCTTCCAGTACAAGTACGTCCGCACGGACGCGAGCGGCGCGGTGACCTGGGAGTCCGGGGCCAACCGGACGGCGACCGTGCCAGCCTCGGGCCTGGTCACCCTGAACGACACCTGGCGGCCGTAGGGCTGACGGACCCCTCCGACCCCGGGACCCCCGTCAGCCCGGCCTGACGGGGGTCCCCCCGGGGGGGCGCCGCTTTCCCCGTCCGGTCCGGGTCCTGCCCGGCGGACCCTGGGGCTGGACGCCCTAGCCCCGTCCGATGTACGGCATGGCGGTCGCCATCACGGTGGCGAACTGCACGTTCGCCTCCAGTGGCAGCTCGGCCATGTGCCGGACGGTACGCGCCACGTCGGCCACGTCCATGGTGGGCTCGACCGCGATCCGCCCGTCCGCCTGCCGCACCCCGGCGCTCATCGCGGCGGTCATGTCGGTGGCCGCGTTGCCGATGTCGAGCTGCCCGCAGGCGATCCGGTACGGGCGGCCGTCCAGCGACAGCGACTTGGTCAGCCCGGTGATCGCGTGCTTGGTCGCGGTGTACGCGATCGAGTGCGGGCGCGGGACGTGCGCCGAGATCGAGCCGTTGTTGATGATCCGGCCGCCCTGCGGGTCCTGAGCCTTCATCCGGCGGAACGCGGCCCGGGCGCAGAGGAAGGCCCCGGTCAGGTTGAGGTCGACCACGGCCCGCCAGGCCTCGACCTCCAGGTCCTCCACCGGCACGGCCGCGCCGAAGGTGCCGGCGTTGTTGAACAGCAGGTCCACCCGGCCGAAGCGCTCGGCGGCCTCGGCGAACAGCGCGTCCACCGCGGCCGGGTCGGTGACGTCGGTCGGCACCACCGCGGCCGGGGCGCCGCCCAGCCGGGCGGTCTCCCGCAGCGGCTCGGCCCGTCGGCCGGCCAGCACCAGCTGCCAGCCGGCCGCGGCCAGTTCGACCGCCACGGCCCGGCCGACCCCGCTCCCGGCTCCGGTGACGACGGCGATCTGCTGGGGCATGGCGCTCTCCTCGGTCTGCTCGGGTCGACGGTCCGCCCGGTAGTGGTTCGCCCGCTGGTGGTTCGTCCGGTAGTGGTTCGCCCGGCTCGCTGGTCCGCGCGGGCCCTGGCGTGAGCCGATCGTTGCGGATGCGCGGGCCGCCGTCACTGGTCGAAGGCCCCAAAATCCACGCGGTCGGGCCGGCCGGAGACTGTGCCCCCGCCGTTCGGCCCCCGTCGACCGGGGGGAGAGGTGAAGGTCTTTACCTGATCGCGAACAAACATTGGATTTCCGGTGGCCACCACGCAACCGGGCCACCCCGGCCCACGTCATAAGATCGCAGGAAGGCGCGCCACCGCGAGGGAGGGCGCGCCACCACCCCGGGGACCGCACCAGCGCCGCGCCCCCGGGCCTGTCCGGCCCCACCGGGGGGCCACAGCCCGGCCAGACGGACCGGGCGTGACATCGGTCGGAGAGTCCTCACCGTGCTTAGGCAGTCGTCCCGTTCCCGCGCCGTTCTGACCGGCGCCGCCGTGCTCGCCCTGGCCGCCTCGCTGGCAGCCTGCGGGAGTTCCGGCGGCGGGAAGGAGGACGGCGCCAAGGCGGCCGGCACCCCGGGTGCGAGCGGCACCGCCGCGGGCGGACCGACCGCCGCCGGCGCCGCCACGGCCGCGCCCGCCAACGCGGAGCCTGCGGTCGCCAGCGGGAAGGTGCTGATGCCCACCGGCCCGAACGCCGCCCTGACCAAGGCCCGGGACACCGCCGCGGGCCCGATCATGGTGACCACGGTGACCGGTGCGAAGTCCGGCGTCTCCGGCAAGGTCTGGGTCTGGCTGCCGCCCGAGTACAACGACCCCAAGTACGCCAAGACCGGCTTCCCGGTGCTCACCCTCTTCGCGGGCGGCCAGAGCAACGGCTACAACACCTGGACCGACAACCAGCTGCCGATCCAGGAGGACAACGAGGCACTGGTCAAGGCCGGCAAGGCCCACCCGTTCATCATGATCATGCCGGTGCAGAACTTCAACAGCGACGAGCACAACGCGCTGGACTGCTCCGACATCCCGGGCCAGCCCAAGATGGGCACCTGGATGGCCCAGGACATCCCGGACTTCGTCCGTGCCAACTTCCGTACCGTGAAGGGCCGCGACGGCTGGGGCGTGATGGGCGCCTCCACCGGTGGCTTCTGCAGCGCCAAGCTCGCCCTGCAGCACCCGGACGTCTACAAGGCCGCCGTCCCGATCGACGGCTACTACGTCCCCGACTCGGGGCTGTGGAAGGGCCACGAGGCCGAGCGGCAGGCCAACAACCCCGACGTGCTGGTCGCCCAGGGCAAGGCCGACGTGAAGATGCTGGTCACCGCGGGTGGGGCCAACCCGTACGAGACCAAGCTGGTCAAGGCCTGGGTCGCCAAGGCCGCCCCGCCGGCGTCCCTGGAGTACTACGAGCAGCCCGGCGGCAAGCATCTGACCTCGGACTTCAAGAAGATGATCCCGGACACGCTGCAGTGGCTCACCAAGAACCTGGCCGGCCCGGCGGCCGACTGATCCGGTACCGCCACCCGCGCGGGCGCTCGCGCGGGCACTCGTCCGCCGACCGGCACGGCCATCCGTACGCCGCGGGCCCGGAGCACCACCAGGTGCTCCGGGCCCGCGGCGTTCCGGCTTCGTCCGCGGGTCGTCCGCAGACCCGGTGCGCGCTTCGCGAGGAGCCGCCGCCGTCCGCGAAAACGCCTGTGACCTGCGCGTCAATCGGACATTGATTCACTTCTGATCGACTGTGAGCACTTTGGATGGGGCCGCATTCCACCGGCCGGCCCCGCCCGCCCCACGACGTTGTGAAGAGAGTGCCATGCCGATCCATCTGCTGCCCCAGCCGTCCCCCTCCGTGCCCCCGCAGACGGAGCCCGGGGCCGACACCCGGGGCGCGGCCGCGCCCGTGCGGGCCGCCGACGAGGTGCCGGGGACGGACCGCTTCGCCGGGCTGCGGCTGGTGCACGCCGCGCTGCGCCGGGACCTCGCCCGGCTGCCCAACGCGCTGCGGCTGCTCCAGCCCGGCGAGGACGACGCGGGCGAGGCGCTGCTGCGGCACTGGAGCTTCGTGACCGCGATGCTGACCTGCCACCACGAGCAGCAGGACACCCGGATCTGGCCGATCGTGCGCCGCTTCGCGCCCGAGCTGCGGCTGCTGCTCAACTGGCTGGAGGCGGACCACCACAACCTCGACCACTCGTTCACCCGGGTCACCACGCTGGTCCGGATCGCCAGCCGGGACACCGGCAGCGCCTGGCCGGTCGCCTACGCGATGGAGGACCTGGCGGCCCGGCTGGAGACGCACCTGCGGATCGAGGAGCGCCAACTGCTGCCCCGGATGGAGCGGGTGATCCCGGAGGGCTCCCGGCTCGGCGGTCTGGGCGAGCTGCTGGACCTGCTGCGGTCGGCGGACGGTCCGGGCGCGCCGGACGCGCTGGCGTGGCTGCTGGAGGGGGTGGAGCCGGCGCTGGTCGAGCGGCTGCTGGCCGAGTGCGACGACGACGTGGCCCGCAACTGGCCGCACTGGCAGGCCACCTACCAGCGCTGCATGGCGCCGCTGTGGGGCCCGTCCGCCGGACTGGGCGGCCTCGGCGACTGACCGCCGGTCCTTTTCGCGGCCCGTCGATCTACGCGCGTGGCATACGCCTGAGGCATATGCGGTCATCGCCTTGGCATCTGCCCCTGTAGGCCCAACTCCCTTTTCCCCCTAGGGGATTCACCTCACCGTCCTCGGGGTCGCGGTGGCCCGGGCGCTCCGGGCCCGGCCAGGGGACGGGTGCCGCCGACGGGCGATGGCGGGGTGTGCCCGGCCGCCTACCGTCGACACCATGACCACAGGACGCACACCGAACTCCCACCGAACCCGTGACCGCCACGGCCTCGTGCCCGCCCGCCGCCGCCCGGCGCTCCTCGCCGCCGGCGCCGTCCTGGCGCTCGGCGCCGGACTGACCGCCTGTGGGGGCAGCGGCTCGCTGTGCCTCGACGACGACAGCTGCGACGTCGTCGTCCGCACCGACGATGCCGACACCTCCAAGACCGTCCAGGTCTTCGGCGGCAGCCACACCGTGAAGATGGCGGTCGGCCACATCACCGACAGCACGGTCGAGGTGGCCGTCGGCGACGACCGGAAGACCGTCGGCAAGGACGCCGAGACCACCATCGGCCAGGCGAAGGTCACCCTGCACAAGGCGAACAAGGGCGACCGCTCCGCAGAACTGCACGTCACCCGCGGCTGACACCGCCCGCACGCTGCCCAGACGTTCACCCGGGACTCCCCGGCGCCTACTCCGGCAGGCGGTTGAGCCACTCCAGCGGAGTGACCCGGATCGCCGTATGCGGCGAACCGTCCCACTCCACCGGGAGCCCGGCCGCCTCCAGCGCGGCCACCACCGCCCGCCCGACCTCGGCCGTCCGCCGCTCCGACACCTCGGCGGCCTCCTCCCCGGTGTGGAAACCGCCGTAACGCAGCATCAGGCCCCGCCCGTCGGCCGCCGCCTCGGTGTCCTGCTGGTGGAAGAAGACGAAGCCGTGCGAGCCCTCGTCGGCCTCGCCGCCGATCTCCGCATAGCCGCAGCCCGCGCAGCAGGTGAAGTCCATCGCCGCGACGACGCCCTCCTCCTCCAGCGCGTCGAAGGCCGCCGCCAGCCGGTCCACGTCCGTGGTCGCGGGCCAGGAAGCCTGCTCGGCCAGCCGCTCGGCCCACAGCGGAGCGACGATCCGCTCCGCCTCCTCCTGCGTCAGCCCCTGGTCGTCGAGGACCTCGACCAGGGACTCGGCTATCTCGTCCGGGTCCTGGAAGCCGCACCGGATCAACTCGCGGGCCCGTTCGCGGGCTTCGCGCAGCACGTCGGGGGTGGGAGCCGTCTCCTGGGTCATGCCCGCATCCTTGCACCCACCACTGACAACGCCACCGCCCCGGCCGACCGTGAGTGCCACCGTCCGCCGGTGACCTCCCTCCGGCAACCCCCGCTGATCACCCGACTGCCGGCCGCCGAGCGCATCCTGGCCGCCGGCGCCGGTGGCGGCGCCAGCGCCAGCGCCGGTGGCGGCACGCCGTGCTGACCCGCCAGATCCGCACCGCCATCGAGGAGTTCCGGGACGGGCCGTCGTGACAGCGGGCACCGCGACAGCTCCCGCACCGACCGGCCGCCCGGGGGAGCGACGGACCCTAGGCGAGCCGGAACTCCAGGTTCCCGAACCGGACCTGGTCGCCCGGCCGGACCCGGACCCCGCCCGCGATCCGGCGCCCGTTCACGTGCGTGCCGTTGGTCGAGCCGAGGTCGTACAGCACCCAGCCGCCGCCCTCGTGCCGCAGCTCGGCGTGCTTCCGGGACACCGAGGCGTCGTGCAGCCGCAACCCCGAGCCGATGATCCGACCGATCGTCAACTGCCCGGCCCCGGTCTCCGGCAGGCTCAGCCCGGGCAGCCGCTCGGCGCGCCAGGCCCGGCTCAGCCGGTCCCCGAACGAGGAGATCCGGCCGACCGTCCGCAGCAGGAGGCGCTCGACCGGGTTCCCGGTCGGCAGCCCGCTCATCGCCTCGTCCAACTCGCCCCGGCTGGTGGCGTGCAGGACGATCTCCATCCGGCCGAGGAAGGTGTCGTGCGACAGCCGCCCGCTGCCCGCGCCGTCCTTGAGCACCCCGAGCACCTGGTCCCGTTCGGCGTCGGAGGGGCGGACCGCGCCGGAGGGCGAGACCGCGCCGGTGCGGAACTCAGGAGACGTCATGGCCCGATTCTCGGCTCGGCCGGCTCCGACTGTCCAGATCACGCCGTGCGCCGACGCGGAGTGAGTACGTCACTGCACTTCAGACGCCTGGTGCGCGACCGCGGTTCCGGTCGCGGTGGCGGCCGGCCGGAGGTGGTCAGCCCTTCCGGGCGGCCGCCAGGATCTTCTCGGTGGTGTGCAGGAACCGGGCGGTGACCGACCCCCGGTAGGCCTTGCCGAACAGGTCCCCGGTGACCCACCGGCCGTCCCGCAGACGGACCACCACGTACGCGGCGCCCGGGTCGGCACCGATCACCTCGTGGTCGCCCTTCGGCGAGGTGCGGGGGAGGGCGAGGGCGGCGGGCAGCGGTTCGGAGAGGAAGGCGACGACCAGCCGGATGTCGGGCGTCACCTCGATGCCCCGGAACGGCTCGGCGGCGAGCAGCGCGGCCACCTCGTCGACCGTCCGCAGCATCACCGGCACCGGGTAGCCGAGCGACCGCTCCAGGTGTTCCTCGATGCGCCGGGTGAGGGCGGCGCGGTCCGGCTCGTCGGTGCTGAAGAAGACGTTGCCGCTCTGGATGTAGGAGCGCACGCCCGCCAGCCCCAGCTCGGCGAAGAGCGCCCGCAGCCGCTCCATCTTCACGGTCCGGCCGCCGACGTTGATGGCCCGCAGGAACGCGATGTACGTGGTCGTGGTGGTCACCCCGCCAGTCTGGCACCGGCCACCGACAATGCCCGGGCGGCGGTGGGGGGCGACGGTGGGCACCCGGCCGGCGGAGATGCCCGGCGGCTGTCAGTGCCCGGTGCCAGACTGGCGCCATGGCTACCTGGCAGGATTTCGAGCAGCAGGCACCCGATCTGGCGCCCCTCGTACGGGCCCGGTTCGAGGCCGACAAGCACCACGTCCTGGCGACGCTGCGCAAGGACGGTTCGCCCCGGGTGAGCGGGACGGAGGTCGGCTTCATCGGAGCCGACCTGATGATCGGGTCGATGTACGGCTCGGTCAAGGCACGCGACCTCCAGCGGGACGGCCGCTTCGCGCTGCACGCCCACCCGGGGGACGAGACCATGGCCGGTGGGGACTCCAAGGTCTCCGGCCGTGCGGTCGAGATCACCGACGAGGCCGAACTGACCGCCTACGTGGCCGATCTTCCCGAGCCGCCGCCCACCCCCTTCCACGCCTTCCGGCTGGACCTGGAGCAGGTGGTGCACACCACCGTGGAGGACGGCCGGCTGTGGATCTCCAACTGGCACCCGGGTCGGCCGGTGCAGCGGATCGAGCTGCACTGACCGCCCCCGGCGGCGTCCCTACGGCAGTACGGACTTGACGGCCTCGGGGGTCCGGGCCACGACGGCGTGGCCGTCGTCCGCGGTGATGATCGGCCGCTGGATCAGGATCGGGTGCTCCGCCATGGCCGCGATCCAGCGCGCCCGGTCCGCCGACTCCCGGGACCACCGCTTCATCCCGAGGTCCTTGGCGACCGGCTCCTCGATGCGGGTGATGTCCCACGGCTCCAGGCCCAGTCGCTCCAGCACCTGTTCCAGCTCGGCGGCGGTCGGCGGATCCTCCAGGTAGCGCCGCACGGTGTACTTGGCCCCGACGGCCTCCAGCTCGCCGAGTGCCGACCGGCACTTGCCGCAGCGCGGGTTGATCCAGATTTCCATACGGCCACCCTACCGAGCCGCCTCGACGCCCGCGTGCGAACCCGGGTCGCACGGGAGCCGCGGCCGGATGCGCACCCGAGCCGGACGGGAACCCCGCCGGAACCCGGCCGGAACCCGCCGGAACCCCGCCGGACGGGAACTCCATTGCCCCCGTCGGTGGTTCACGCATCAGGAACGTGGGCTTCGGGAGGGGTGCACCGGATGGACGGCACGTCGATCATCGAGGAACTGCTGACCAGCGAGGGCAGGGCCGACCCGTACCCGCTGTACGCGAGGGCGCACGAGCTGGGCGCGGCGATGCCCGCCGGCCCGGACACCTTCCTGGTGGCCGGCCACGCCGCGGCCGACAAGGTGCTGCGCACCCCCGCCTTCGCCGTCGCGACCGCCGAGATGATGGCGGGCCTGGCCCCGGAGTTCGCCGAGCACCCGTCGATGGCGCTGTTCGGCCGCTCGATCCTGCAGCGCAACGCACCCGACCACCCCCGGGTCCGCTCGCTGATCGCCTCGGTGTTCACCGCCCGCCGGGTCGCCGCGCTGCGCCCGGCCGTGGAGGCGGCGGTCGCCCGGCTCCTGGACGGGATGGCCGAGCAGGGCGCCGACGGCTCGCCGGTGGACTTCATGGACGCCTTCGCCTTCCGGCTGCCGGTCGGGGTGATCTGCGAACTTCTCGGTGTCCCCGAACCGGACCGCTACCGCTTCCGCGACCTCGCCTCCGACCTCACCGTCGCCCTGGAGTTCATCGACGACCGCTCCGATCTCACCGCGGCCGACGCGGCCGCCGACGAGCTCGCCGGCTACTTCACCGAACTGGCCGCCGAGCGCCTCGCCCGCCCCCAGGACGACCTGGTCACCGACCTGGCCCGGATCGCCGTCGACGATCCGGAGCGGCTCCCCGCCCGGGAGCTGCTGGCCAACCTGGTGCTGTTGTTGGTGGCCGGTTTCGAGACCACCACCAACCTGCTCGGCAACGGCCTGGCCCTGCTCTTCCGCCATCCGGAGGCGGCCGCGGGCCTGCGCAGCGGTGCGATCACCCCGGCCGCGTTCACCGACGAGGTGCTGCGCTTCGACTCCCCGGTCCAGCTCACCTCGCGGGTCGCACTGACCGAGGGGCTCGCCGTCGAGGACCTGCCCGTTCCGGTCGGCACCGTGGTGCTCCTGCTGCTCGGCGCGGCCAACCACGACCCGGCCCGGTACGACCGCCCGCAGGTGTTCGACCCGACCCGCGGCGACAGCCAGCCGCTCAGCTTCGGCGGCGGCCCGCACTACTGCCTCGGCGCCCAGCTGGCCCGGCTGGAGGCCGAGGTCGCGATGCCCGCCCTGCTGGACCGCTTTCCCCGACTCGCCCCCGGCGGCGTGCCCAGTCGGCGGGATCGCCTGGTCCTGCGCGGCTTCGACACCCTGCCGGTGACCGTGCGCTGACCGCCCCCGCCCCCGTCCCGCCCCCGCCCCCGCCCCGCCCCCGTCCCGCCGGCCAGGGCGTTCGTCACCCTCGGTCGGCCAGGCCTGACGCCGCGCGTCCAGGCCCGGCCGGCCGGGAAAACCGGGACATTCGGCCGTTCGTGACCGGACCGTTCATAGGAGAACATGGAGGGATGAACCGGTCATTCCGGACCGGTCGGCCAGGAGGTCCCCGCCGTGCCCGTAGCACCCCGCCCGCCGCACCGGGCGGCCGTGGAACCCAGGGTGCCGCGTTGGGTGCCCTGGCTGCCGGTGCTCCTGCTGCTGCTCGACCTGGTCGCCGAGGCGGTCGTCCCGGACGCGGTCGCGGCCGGCTTCCTGCTGACCGCACTGCCCGTGGTGGCGGCGTTCAGCTACGGCCCGGTGCTGACCGCCACCGCCTCGGCCGGCTCCCTGGCGCTGCAACTCGTGCTGGCCCTGCGGGCGGGCCACATCAACGAGCAGCACCACGTCTGGGTCTACATCGCCACGCTGTTGTCCGGGGTGATGGGCACCGCCCTGTCCTGGCAGCGGACCCGGCAGAACCGCAACCTGCTGCACGCCCGTACGGTCGCCGAGACCCTGCAGCGCACGGTGCTGCGCCCGGTGCCCGAACGGGCGGGCGGCCTGCGGGTGGCCGGCCTCTACCGCCCCGCCCAGGCCGAGGTGCTGGTCGGCGGGGACCTGTACGAGGTGTGCGACACCCGCTTCGGCGTCCGGGTGCTGCTGGGCGACGTCCGCGGAAAGGGCCTCGGCGCGGTCCGGACGGTGGCCGACGTGCTCGGCGCCTTCCGGGCGACCGCGCACGACACCCCCGACCTGGTCGACCTCGCCGACCAGCTGGACCGCTCCGTGCTGCGCGACGCCGCCGACCGGGGCGACGACGAGCTGTTCGTCACCGCCGTCCTGCTGCAGTACCGGCCGGGCTCCGACTGCGTGGAGATCGTCAACCGGGGCCACACCACCCCGCTCCTGCTCACCGGCCACACCATCACCCCGGTGTCCTGCGCGGACGAACTCCCCCTCGGCCTCGGCCACCTCGGGCCCGCCGAGGAACGCGGCAAGCCGACCGCGGTCGCCCTGCCCCCGGGCCACACCGTCCTGCTCTACACCGACGGCGTGAGCGAGGCCCGCGACGCCACCGGAGCCTTCTACCCGCTCGACCGCCGCCTCGCGGCCCTCGGCACCACCTCGCCCGACCGGCTGGTCTCCTTCCTGGCCCAGGACGTCCACGAGTACGCCGGCCTGCTCGCCGACGACCTCGCCGTCCTGGCCCTCACCCCGGAGCGCCCGTAGGCCGTCCCGGGCTCGCCTTGCCCGCGCTCCACTTCACCACCTGACCCACCCCGACAGGCGAGGCACCCCGGGCCGGGGGCCGCTCGCCCGGGCGGAACGCGCCGGTGGCGCCGCTGGGGGCGGCGCCACCGGGGATGGTCAGGTGTTCAGTTGTTCACCGTTGCGTCAGCTGTGCCGTCCGGGCCGGCGGTAGGCCACTGCGCACAGCGCCACGCCGCCCAGGACGGCGATCAGCGAGTCGGACGACGAGCCGCCGGTGTTGGGCAGTGTTCCACCGCTCGCCGACGAGCTCGCGCTGTGGGTCGGGCTGACGGGCGGGGTCGTACCGCCGGTCCGCGTCGCGGTCGGCGACGGAGAGGACGTCGGGGACGGGGACGAGGTCGGCGACGGAGAGGCCGTGGGCGAGGCCGTCCAACCGGACTTCCCTCGGCACAGCACTCGATGACACTGATTCACCCGATCGGCCGCCCCCACCCGCACCGGCCACCCCAAGCCCCGCCGCCAGCCACCACCACCAACCAAAGACCCCGCCGTCCCCACAAGGAGCACGACGGGGCCCGATCAAGGCCGACGACCGCGATTTAGAGGTCGTAGTACAGCTCGAACTCGTGCGGGTGGGGGCGGAGGGCGATCGGGGCGATCTCGTTGGTGCGCTTGAAGTCGATCCAGGTCTCGATCAGGTCCGGGGTGAAGACGTTGCCGGCGAGCAGGTACTCGTGGTCGGCCTCCAGGGCGTCGAGCACGGCCGGGAGGGAGGAGGGCACCTGCGGGACGTTGGCGTGCTCCTCGGGGGCCAGCTCGTAGAGGTCCTTGTCGACCGGCTCCAGCGGCTCGATCTTGTTGCGGATGCCGTCGAGGCCGGCCATCAGCATCGCCGAGAAGGCCAGGTACGGGTTGGAGGACGGGTCGGGCGCGCGGAACTCGATGCGCTTGGCCTTGGCGTTGGAGCCGGTGATCGGGATGCGGATCGCGGCCGAGCGGTTGCGCTGCGAGTACACCAGGTTGACCGGCGCCTCGAAGCCCGGCACCAGACGGTGGTAGGAGTTCACCGACGGGTTGGTGAAGGCCAGCAGCGAGGGGGCGTGCCGGAGCAGGCCGCCGATGTAGTAGCGGGCGGTGTCGGAGAGGCCGGCGTAGCCCTGCTCGTCGTAGAAGAGCGGGGAGCCCTCGGTCCACAGCGACTGGTGGACGTGCATGCCCGAGCCGTTGTCGCCGAAGATCGGCTTCGGCATGAAGGTGGCCGTCTTGCCGTTGCGCCAGGCGACGTTCTTGATGATGTACTTGAACAGCATCAGGTCGTCGGCGGCGTGCAGCAGCGTGTTGAACTTGTAGTTGATCTCGGCCTGGCCGGCCGTGCCGACCTCGTGGTGCTGGCGCTCGACCTCCAGGCCGGACTTGGCCAGCTCCAGCGACATCTCGGCGCGCAGGTCGGCGAAGTGGTCCACCGGCGGGGTGGGGAAGTAGCCGCCCTTGTACTTGACCTTGTAGCCGCGTACGTCGCCCTCGGCGGCGCCGGTGTTCCAGGCGCCGGCCTCCGAGTCGATGTGGTAGAAGGACGCGTTGGCGCTGGTCTCGAAGCGGACCGAGTCGAAGACGTAGAACTCGGCCTCGGGCCCGAAGAACGCGGTGTCGGCGATGCCGGAGGAGGCGAGGTAGGCCTCAGCCTTCTTGGCGACGTTGCGCGGGTCGCGGCTGTAGGCCTCGCCCGTGACCGGGTCCTGGATGAAGAAGTTGATGTTGAGGTGCTTCTCGGTCCGGAACGGGTCGAGCCGGGCCGTGGCGAGGTCCGGGACCAGGGCCATGTCGGACTCGTGGATGGCCTGGAAGCCGCGGATCGACGAGCCGTCGAACATCAGGATCTCGGACGGGTCGAAGGTCGCCGCAGGTACGGAGAAGTGCTGCATGACGCCCGGCAGATCGCAGAAGCGGACATCGACGAACTTCACGTCGTTGTCCTGAATGTACTGCTTCACTTCGGCGGCGTTGTTGAACATACATCCTCCTCGGCGTGCGAATGGGGCTCACCCTAGGAACGGGCCGTTTCCGGTCGGTGACCCGGTCGTTTCGTAAATGTTAACCACGGCCGCCGATCGGGTGGCAAAGTCGTACCGTACGGGGGCAAAACGCACCGCCGACCGGGTCGGGTGTGTACAAGTGGTCTGGACCACTTGGAAAGCTCCGGCAGCGCGATTCACTCGCCCGTGGCGTTCGGGGGAGCCGGTGGCGGTGTGGACGGGCCGCCCGGTTAGTGTGGATTCGTGGACACCAGAGAAGCGTTGGGATCGTGGATCGACGGCCCGAAGGCGGCCGCCGAGAAGATGGGAGCCGACTTCGGCTACCGCGGCGAGCGCCTCGGCCTGCCCAAGGAGGGCCCCGGTTCGATCGCGGGCCCCGGCCGTCGCATCGGCGCCCTGTTCGTGGACGGCTGGCTGGTCGCCCTGATCGCCTACGGGCTGATCGGCAAGGGCAGCCCGGCCGAGGCGAACCTGTGGACCAGCCCGCTCTACTTCGTGGTCGCGGCAGTGCTGCTCGCCACCACCGGCACGACCGTCGGCAAGCGGCTGTTCGGCCTGCGGGTGATCCGTCTGGACGGCGGCCGCGCGACCATCCCGCAGGTCCTGCTGCGCACCCTGCTGCTCTGCCTGGTGGTGCCGCCGCTGGTCTGGGACCGTGACGCCCGCGGCCTGCACGACAAGGCGGTCGGCACCGTCGAGGTCCGGATCTAGGCCCCGGCCTCCAACGGCCCCGCCGCACAACGATGAACGGCCCCGCCGCGGGATCTCCGCGGCGGGGCCGTTCACGTGTCGTCAGGGACGGGGGAGGGTCAGCGGACCTGGCCGCCCTTGGGCATCCGGGCACCCTTGGGCATCGGGCCCTTGGGGATCGGCGCCTTGGAGAGCAGGTCGCCCAGCGCGCGCAGACGGTCGTTGGTCTCGGTGACCTGGGCGGCGGTGATGGCGCGGGGCAGTCGCATCAGGTGGATCTGCAACTTCTTGAGCGGGATCTCGCCCTCGCCGTTGCCCACCACGATGTCGTGCACCGGCACGTCGCCGACCACCCGGGCCATCTTCTTCTTCTCGGAGGCCAGCAGCTGGCGCACCCGGTTCGGGTTGCCCTCACCGATCAGCGCGATGCCGGCCCGGCCCACCGCGCGGTAGACCGCGTCCTGGTTACGGGTGACCGCGACCGGGGTGGAGTTGGAGCTCCAGCCACGTCGGATGTTGTTCAGCACCGCCGCAACGGCGCCCGGCTGCCCCTCCATCTGTCCGAACGCCGCGCGCTCGGCCCGGCGCCCGAAGACGATCGCCATGGCCAGGAAGGCCACGATGAAGCCCAGGATGCCCAGGTAGATGGGGTGGTCGATTGCGAAGCCGATGGCGAGGAACACGCCGAAGGTCAGCAGGCCGACGCCGGCGATGATCAGGCCGATCTTGGTGTCGACCTTCTTGGTCATGGTGTACGCCAGGCGGATCTGCTTCAGTCGCCCGGGGTTCTCGGATGTTTCCCTCGCCATAACGCTCATGGTACGTGGCACGGGTACGGGATATCCAAGCCCGGGTACCCGTTCGCTCGATCCGTGACCCGAGTGCCCTGCGCCGTCGCACACAGCGACCGGCGGCCGCGGGCGGACTGCCGCCCTTGCCGCCGTCCGGATGTCACCGTCGCCCCGGCCTCACCGGCGACTCGGCCTCACCGGCGCCCCGGCCTCACCGCTGTACGGACCTCACCGTCGTGCGGACGTCCCCACCGGCCCGGGCGACGGCGCGTCGTGGTGGCGGTCCGCCGCGTACCGGCGGTTCTCGCAGACTGCCGCCCAGGCGTTGCGCCGGGCCTGCCGCTGGCCACCCGCCAGCAGGACGCTCTCGGCGAACCGCAGCGCAACCCCGACCGACCGGATTCGCATCCGCATGCCGAACAGCTCCCCTCGTGGCTGAGAAGAATCGAACGCTCGCAATGAGTCCATCATCACCACCCCGTGTTACCAGGCGGTGACCGGCCAGTCAAAGCGTGGTGAAGCCGAAAGGGCGGAGCCGAGGCTCCGCCCTTCGCTCGATGCGGGTGGCTCAAAAGCGCCGGATCAAGAGCGGCGACTCAAGAGCGGCGACTCAAGGCGCCAGCTCAGACCGCGGCCTGCTCGCGCCGCTCCAGCGCCTGCCGGTACAGCCGGCCGGCCCGGTAGGAGGAGCGCACCAGCGGGCCGGACATGACCCCGGCGAAGCCCAGCTCCTCGGCCTCCTGCTGGAGCTCGACGAACTCGTGCGGCTTGACCCAGCGCTCCACCGGGTGGTGGCGCAGCGAGGGGCGCAGGTACTGGGTGATGGTGATCAGCTCGCAGCCGGCGCCGACCAGGTCGGCGAGCGCCTGGCTGACCTCCTCGCGGGTCTCGCCCATGCCCAGGATCAGGTTGGACTTGGTCACCAGCCCGGCCGCGCGGGCCTGGGTGATGACGTCCAGCGAGCGCTCGTAGCGGAACGCCGGGCGGATCCGCTTGAAGATCCGCGGCACCGTCTCGACGTTGTGCGCGAGCACCTCGGGGCGGGAGGAGAAGACCTCGGCCAGCTGCTCGGGCACCGCGTTGAAGTCGGGGATCAGCAGCTCGACGCCGGTGCGGCCGCTCGCGCGGTCGGCGGTCATCGCGTGCACCTGGCGCACGGTCTCGGCGTACAGCCAGGCGCCGCCGTCGGGCAGGTCGTCGCGGGCGACGCCGGTGATGGTGGCGTAGTTGAGGTCCATCGTGACGATGGACTCGGCGACCCGGCGGGGCTCGTCCCGGTCGAACTCGGCGGGCTTGCCGGTGTCGATCTGGCAGAAGTCGCAGCGGCGGGTGCACTGGTCACCGCCGATGAGGAAGGTCGCCTCGCGGTCCTCCCAGCACTCGAAGATGTTGGGGCAGCCGGCCTCCTGGCAGACGGTGTGCAGCCCCTCCTTCTTCACCAGCGACTGGAGGGCGTTGTACTCCGGGCCCATCTTCGCGCGGGTCTTGATCCACTCGGGCTTCCGCTCGATGGGGGTCTCGCTGTTGCGGACCTCCAGGCGGAGCAGCTTCCTGCCGTCGGGCGCGACAGCGGACACGTGCGACTCCTAGAACTAGACGGGGTACCCCCAGGGTACGCCTGTGGTTGTACGGCCTTCGCGGCGCCCGTTGCCCCGCAATCGCAGGGCAACAGAGCTACTGGCCGGTAGATTCCCGGGTGGTGCCGAGGGTGCCGAGAGCGTCCGGGGTGTGCCGGGCGGTACGGTCCTCAGCGGGTGAGCGCCGGCTCCGGCAGCTCCGCGAACACGTCCGACAGGTGCCGCTCGACCACCGGCAGTGCCTCGCCGACGGTGAAGCCGCGTCCCAGCTCGCCGGCGAGCGAGGCGACGCCCGCATCCCGGATGCCGCACGGCACGATCCGGTCGAACCAGGTCATGTCCGGGTCGCAGTTGAGTGCGAAGCCGTGCATGGTCACCCCGCGGGCGACCCGCACGCCGATCGCGGCGAGCTTGCGGTCGTCGCCGCGCTGGCCGGCGTTGGACGGTGCGTACTCGGGGCCGGCCAGCCGCGGGTCGATGCCCAGCGGCAGGCCCATGCGCAGGGTCAGCTTGCCGATGTCCACCACCTGCGCCGGGTCCACCACGGCGTCCGGGATGGACTCGCCCAGCACCCACACGCCACTGCGGCCCTCGACCCGGGTGGTCCCGACGCCGAACTCGGTGCAGGCGCGGATCAGCGCCTCCTCCAGCCGGCGGACGTACGCGACCACGTCGATCGGGTCGGGCAGCTTGACGATCGGGTAGCCGACCAGCTGGCCGGGGCCGTGCCAGGTGATCTCCCCGCCCCGGTTGACCTCGACCACCGGGGTGCCGTCCATCGGCAGGTCGGCGGGGTTGGTGCGCTTGCCCATCGTGTAGACGGGCTGGTGCTCCAGCAGCAGCACGGTGTCGGGGATCTCGTCCGCGACCCGCAGCGCGTGCAGGCGCTGCTGCTCCTCCCAGGCCTCCTGGTAGGCGATGACGCCCTCGCCTATCCCCATTCGAACGAAATCGACGTTCTCGCTCACCGCTGCCGCTCCTTGCCAGGCGTTCGAGACCAACCTCGCCACTGTACGCCCACGCCCGTACGGACCGGTCAGCCGCCCGAGGCCACCCGACTCCGCCCGACTCCACCCGAGGCCGCCGGGGGCTACCTGGGGCCACCCGAGGCTGCCGGGGGCTACCTGGGGCCGCCCGAGGGACAGCCGCTCAGCCCCCCGAGAGCAACTGCAGCCGCAGCGCCAGCTGGAGTTCGAGCGAGCGCTCGGGGTGGTTCCAGTCCGGGCCGAGCAGCGCCTCGACCCGGTCCAGCCGCTGGACCACGGTGTTCACGTGGACGTGCAGTTCGTCCTTGGCGCGGGTGAGGCTGCCGCCGCAGTCGAAGTAGGCCCGCAGGGTGCGGACCAGTTCGGTGCCGCGCCGGGCGTCGTAGGCGAGCAGCGGGCCGAGCGCCGCGCCGACGAAGCCGTCCACGTCGTGCCCGTCGCCGAGCAGCACCCCGAGGAAGCCCAGCGCCCGGGCCGAGGCGCCCTCCCCGGCGCGGCCGAGCACCCGCAGCGCACGTACGCAGCGCAGGCCCTCGGCGTACGAGGCGGCCAGCGCGGGCGGGCCGGCGGCCGGGCGGCCAGCGCCCACGGTGACCGGGAAGCCGGCCAGCCGGGCCAGCCGCTCGGCGGCCTGCCGGGCGGCCTCCTCGGGGTCGCCGGCCTCCGGCACCAGCAGCACCACCGCGTCGCCGTGCTCGGCGCCGACGCCTCGGGAGCCGAACAGGTACCGGCGGGCCGCCCCGGCCAGCCGGCCGCGGTCCGCGCCGGGGGACCCCACGGGTTCGGCCGGTTCCGCGACCAGGACCAGGTGCGGGCGGGCGAGGTCGACGCCGAGCCGGCGGCCGCGTGCGGTGAGCCCGGCCGGGTCGCGGTCGGGGGCGGTCAGCAGGTCGGTGAGCAGTTCGCCGCGGACCCTGTTCTCGGTCTCGGCCACCGAGCGGCGCAGCAGCAGGAGCAGCGCGGTCACCACGCTGGCCCGCTCGAACAGTCGCCGGTCCGCGTCGTCGAGGTCGGGCCGTCCGCGCAGCACCATGGTGCCGAGCGCGTCGTGCCCGGCCAGGACCGCGCACACCCACAACTCGCCGTGCCGGACGGACCGCCCCTCGGCCCGGGACGCGGCGACCGCCTCCGCCAGTTCGGCGGCGGGCGCGGACCGCCCGGCCAGTGGCTCGCCCTCGGCGTCGAGGACGGCTATCTCACCGCCCAGCAGGGTTGCGACGGCGGCGGCGACGTCCGGCACCTCGGCGCCGCGCAGTACCAGGTCGGTGAGCCGGTCGTGCGCCTGCTCGGCGCGCTGGACGGCGGCGGAGTGGGCGCGGACCAGCTCGTTGGCGCTGTTCAGCTCGGCGAGCGCGGCCCGGGTGTCGGCCAGCGCCTTGGCGGTGTCCAGGGCGATCGCGGCGTGCGCGGCCAGCGTGCACAGCAGCGCGACCTCGTCGGGGGAGAAGGCGCGCGGCGAGCGGTCGGCCGCGAACAGCACCCCGATGACCTCGCCGCCGAGCAGCAGCGGCACCCCGATGATCGCCACCAGGCCCTCGTCGAGTACACCCTCGTCGATCGTGCCGGTGTGGTGGAACCGCTCGTCGGTGCGGTAGTCGGGGGTGGCGTACGGGCGGGCGGTCTGCGCGACCAGGCCGCCCAGCCCGTCGCCGAGGCTGAGCCGCAGGGTCTGGAACAGGACGGAGACCGAGCCGTCGGTGACCCGCATGTAGGTGTCGCCCGCGGCCACGTCCGGCAGGGTCAGGTACGCGGTGTCGGTGCCGAGCAGCATTCGGGCGCGGCGGACGATCGCCTGCAGCACGGTGTCCAGCTCCCGGGAGGCGGCGAGGTCCCCGGCGGTGTCGAACAGGGCCGTCAACTCCGCCTCCCGGCGCCGGTGTTGGCGCAGCGTGCGGTGCACCCGGAGGGCCTGCCAGGTGGCGTCGTCGATCTCGGCGAGGACGGCGGCCGGCGCCCCGCGGTGGCGAGCGTCGGCCAGCACGTCGGCGAAGTCCTCGGTGGCGGCGCCGGAGGCGAGCAGGTCGAGCAGCCGCCGCAGCGCGGGCGCGGAGCTTTCGTGAGGGTGGTTCATGGTGCGTGCCGCCAATCGGCGTCGTGTCCGGCGGAAGCGCGATCGTAGCGGCTCGGCCGTCAGGCCGTGGCGGGCTTTCCGGCCACGGTGGTGGCCTCCGTCTCCGCCCCGGCCGCCGCCTCGGGCTCGACCTCCGCGAGGTCCTGGCCCCTGGTCTCCCGCCCGCAGAGCACCGCCAGTACGGTGATCGCCGCCGCGATCGCGACGTACACCGAGATCGGGGTGGCGCTGCCGTAGTCCTTGAGCAGCGCGGTCGCGATCAGCGGCGCCGGCGCGCCGGCCGCCACCGAGGCGAACTGGGCCCCGATCGAGGCGCCCGAGTACCGCATCCGGGTCGAGAACAGTTCGGAGAAGAACGCGGCCTGCGGTGCGTACATCGCGCTGTGGAACACCAGCCCGATCGTCACCGCGACCAGCAGCGACCCGAACGACCTGGTGTCCACCATCCCGAAGAAGACGAACGCCCAGACGCCCACCCCGACCGCGCCGACCAGGTACACCGGCTTGCGCCCGACCCGGTCCGACAGTGCGCCGAACAGCGGGATCAGCGCGAACTGGATCGCCGAGGCGATCAGCACCGCGTTCAGCGCGGTCTGCTTCGAGAAGTGCGCGTGGGTGACGGCGTAGGTCAGCACAAAGGTGGTCATCACGTAGTACGAGATGTTCTCCGCCATCCGGGCGCCCATCGCCACCAGCACCTCCCGCCAGTGGTGCCGCAACACGGCCACCAGCGGCGGCTGTTCGGCCGCCGTCCGGGCCGCCTTGCGCTGCTCGGCCGCCGCCAGCGCCTGCTTGAACAGCGGCGACTCGTCCACCGCCAGCCGGATCCACATTCCGACCCCCACCAGCAGCGCGGACAGCAGGAACGGCACCCGCCACCCCCACGACAGGAACTGCTGCTCCGACAGCACCGCCGTCAGCAGCGACAGCACCCCCGCCGCCAGCAGGTTCCCGGCCGGTGCCCCACCCTGCGGCCACGACGCCCAGAACCCCCGCCGCCGTTGGTCGCCGTGCTCCGACACCAGCAGCACCGCCCCGCCCCACTCCCCGCCCAGCGCGAAGCCCTGCACCAGCCGCAACACCGTCAGCAGCACCGGCGCCGCCACCCCGATGGAGCTGTAGGTGGGCAACACCCCGATCAGCGTGGTCGACCCGCCCATCAGCAGGAGACTGACGACGAGCAGCTTCTTCCGCCCCACCCGGTCCCCGAAGTGCCCGAACACCAGCGCCCCGACCGGCCGCGCGGCGAACCCGATCGCATAGGTGAGGAACGACAGCAGCGTCCCCGTCAGCGGATCACTGTTCGGAAAGAACACCTTGCCGAACACCAACGCGGCTGCTGTTCCGTACAAGAAGTAGTCGTACCACTCAATGGTCGTGCCGATCAGGCTCGCGGCCACCACTCGGGGGAGTGAACTGGTCGCCGTCGAACCACGTGCAGAGGCGTTCATGGTCACCACTCCAGGTTCAGGGGGGACGGGGACGATGTCGCCACAAGGTAGGAAGTCCCGGAGCTGCGGCACATGTTGGCAACACACATAGTCAACGGCACTGATATGGCCTGCCACTCCATAACGGCCTCGGCCCCCACCCCTGCACCGGTCGCCCCGTCGTGGGGGGGGGGGGGGCCCCGCCCCCCCCCCCCCCCCCGCGGGGGGGGGCGGGGTGGCCGGGGCGGGGGGGCCCCCGGGGGGGGGGGGGGGGCCCCCCCCCGCGGCGGCCCCCCCGCTCCCCGCCCCGCCGGCCGCGCCGCCCCCCCGCGCGGCGGCCGCGGGGGGGGCGGCCCCCCACCTCCGCCCCGCCGGGGCCCGGGGGTCGGCGGCCCCCCCCCCCCCCCGACGCTGCTGATCGAGATCGAGATCGAGACGGCCGGGCCTGCGCTCCCCGTGTGGGCGCGGGCATCCGCCCCGGAGGAGGCCCGTACACGTTGCCTGCCCGTGGATCTTCTCTTTCGCTTTCCACCGCCTGTCTCAGTGCGCCGTCCAGCCGCCGTCGACGGGGAGGCTGGCACCGGTGATGTAGGAGGCGGGTGGGGAGCAGAGCCAGAGGGCGAGTTGGGCGATCTCGTCGGGTTCGATGAGGCGCTTGAGGGCGGTGCGGTCGAGCATGATCTGTTCGACGACCTCGTCCTCGTGGATGCCGTGGGCCAGGGCCTGGGCGGCGATCTGCTGCTCCACCAGGGGAGTTCGGACGTACCCGGGGTTGATGCAGTTGCTGGTGACGCCGTAGGGGGCGCCCTCCAGGGCGACGGTCTTGCTGAGGCCTTCCAGGGCGTGCTTGGCGGTGACGTAGGCGGACTTGAAGGCGCTGGCCCGCAGGCCGTGGACGGAGGAGATGTTGACCACCCGCCCCCACTCCTGCTCGTACATGTGCGGGAGGGTGCGGCGCAGGATGCGGAACGGGGCCTCGACCATGACACGTTGGATGAGGGTGAAGCGGTCGGGCGGGAACTCGTGGACGGGCGCGACGTGTTGGAGACCGGCGTTGTTGACCACGATGTCGGCGTCGTCCGGCAGGGTCTCCACGGCCTCCGGGGCGCCGAGGTCCGCGACGATGGCGCGGCCGCCGATCCGCTCCGCGAGCTCCCGGGCCGGGCCGGCCGCGAGATCGACGACGTAGACCCGGGCGCCGGCCCCGGCGAAGGCCTCGGCGCAGGCTCGGCCGATGCCCGAGGCGGCCCCGGTGACCAGGGCCGTCCGGCCGTCGAGCGGGCGGGCTGTAGTGGTGTCCATGGCCGAGAACGGTAGGAATTCGGGGGCCTGGCTCCCATGTGGCAGGCCGCTACAGCATTCCGGTGGGCTGTGGTGTCCGTCGCCATGACCGTCGATCGACGGTTCGACCGCGGAAGGCCAAACCCGCCCTGGCCTCGCTTCCCCACAATGGGCGCGATTGCTTCACCCGTTC
This sequence comes from Kitasatospora sp. MAA19, assembly GCF_029894125.1. GTDB lineage: Bacteria > Actinomycetota > Actinomycetes > Streptomycetales > Streptomycetaceae > Kitasatospora. Next base: position 467,748 of record NZ_JARXYZ010000002.1, on the reverse strand, counting down.
GGAGGATTGCTCGGTCAGATCCACCCATAGCGCCCGAATGCTCGCTACATTCACGCCGATTCCCGACAGGGGGCGCCGCCCCAGGCAGCCGAAGTGCTGGTAGAGCCCGGTGCGACGTCCGAGAGGTGTTGACTGACATGCCCCAACGGCCTGCAACCGACAGCCCGGCGTACGGACCGCTCGACCCGCTCGGCCAGCACCGAGGCCCGGTCGGCCGGGCCCTGCCGGACGCCCCCGACGCCCTGACCGCCGACGCCCCGACCGCCGACGAACTGCGGCTGCCCGCGCAGGCCACAACCGACCGGCACGAACCCGCCAGGCCCGCGCCCGCCCCCGCGCCGACGGGCGGCCACTCCGGACCGGCCCCGCAGAACGGCCAACTCGCCGCGCTGATCGAGGAGGCCGGCTTCTCGCACGCGGGCCTGGCCCGCCGGGTCGACCAGCTCGGCCTGGAACACGGTCTCGACCTGCGCTACGACAAGACCTCGGTCACCCGCTGGCTGCGCGGCCAGCAGCCCCGCGGCGCCACCCCGGCACTGATCGCCGAGGTCTTCACCCGCCGCCTCGGCCGCCGCCTCACCGCCCAGGACCTCGGCCTGGACGCCTGCGCCCCGGTGTACGCCGGGCTGGAGTTCGCCGAGACCCCGCAGGAGGCGGTGGACATCGTGGCGAGCATGTGGCGCAAGGACAACGGCCCGCAGTCCGAACTGCGCCGGATCGCCTTCACCCCGGCCGGCCTGGTCGTCCCCAGCCGGGACTGGCTGATCGGCCGCACCGACGAGCGCGTCGCCCGGGACGGCTCTACGATGGCCCGCCCCGACGCCGCCACCGGCCCGCCGCCCGCGTCCGCACCCGTGCACGGCCCGTCCGGCACGCCCTCCATGACCTCCGTGCCCTCCGTGCCCTCCGTGCCCTCCGCGGCCGGAACGGTCGGTACGCCCGGCGCGCCTTCCGCGAGCCCAGCGCGCGGCCCGGCTCCCGGCACGCCCGGCACGCCCGGCATGTCCGGCGCACCCGGCACGCGCCCCACCGTGGGCACGGCCGGTACCGCCGTGCCCCCCATCGGCCGGGTCCCCACCCAGAGCCGCCGCCCGCCCGCCGCCGTCGAGCCGCCGTACACCGACCCGGCCCGCGAGCAGCGCCCCGCCCTGCGGGTCGGCCGCGGCGACATCGCCGCCATCCGTGCCGTCGGCGACCTCTTCCGCGCGCTCGACCACGCCTACGGTGGCGGGCACGCCCGGCAGGCGCTGGTCCGCTACCTGGAGAGCGAGGCCGAGCCGATGCTGCGCGGCCGCTACGGCGAGCAGATCGGCCGGGCACTGTTCGGCGCGGTCGCCGACCTGACCAGGCTGGCCGGCTGGACGTCCTTCGACATCGCCGCACACGGCCTCGCCCAGCGCTACTTCGTCCAGGCGCTGCGCCTGTCCCAGGCCGCCGGGGACCGCGCGCTGGGCGGGTACGTCCTGGTGACGATGAGCCAGCAGGCCGTCCACCTGGGCCACGGCCGGGAGGCCGTCCAGCTGGCCCGGGTCGCCCAGCAGGGCGTGGGCACGGCGGTGCCGCCGGTGGTCCAGTCGCTGATGCACGCCGCCGAGGCCCGTGGCCACGGCCTGCTGGGCGACGTCCGGGCCTGCACCACCGCCCTGGTACGCTCCGAGCGGTCGCTGGCCGCGGCCCGGGCGGGTGACGAACTGCCCTCCTGGGCACGGTACTTCGACGAGGCGCAGCTCTCCGACGAGTTCGCCCACTGCTACCGGGACCTGCAGCAGTGGCGCACCGCCGCGCAGCACGCCGAGAAGTCGTTGCGGCTGCGCTCGCCCGCCTATGCGCGCAGCCGGATCTTCTGCCGGCTGGTGCTGGCCACCGCCCGGCTCGGCATGGGGGACCTCGACGAGGCCTGCACCATGGCCACCGACGCGCTGCGGGCGGCGGGGGAAATGCGCTCGGCCCGCTCGCTGGAGTACGTCCGGGACTTCCACCGCCGCCTCATCCCCTACCGGGGCAGCCCGGTGGCCCGCGCCTTCGAGGAGACGGCCCGCCAGGCGGGCGTGATCTAGGAACTCGTGATCCAGGGACTGCCGGACGCGCCCGGCGGTCCCGGAAACCCGTACCGCCCGGGCTTGCCCCGGGCCGGAGGACCGCCCGGGGCCGGAGGGGTGCGCCGGCGTCGGAAGGGCCGCTCGGAAGGGCCGCTCGGAAGCGCCTGCCGGGACGCCTTCGAAAGGGCTTTCCCCCGCCGCCCGTTGGCGTCCGGGGAGTGCGACCGGGAGCGACTCACCAGCTCTCGGCCCGGACGCGCGGCCGTCCCGGCTCCGGCGCGGGTGGCCGGACGCCGCCGCGTACCCGCTGCGCCGCCAGCGGGAACGCCAGCACCGAGAGCATGCCCGCGCCCACGAGTGCGGCCGCCGTCGACGACGGCAGGTGCCCGTCGTCCACCTCGATGGTGGTGATCACCACGACCAGCGGCAGCGCCGTCGCGCCGTACAGCCCGAGCGCCGCGCGGTCCCGCCGGCCGAGCCCGGCCGGGGCGAGCAGTCCGGCCGGCAGTCCGCGCACCACCAGGAGCAGCAGCAGGAACACCGGGACGAGCAGCAGCGTGCCGGGGTCGTCCAGCAGGGCGGTCAGGTCGAAGTTCATTCCGCTGACCACGAAGAACACCGGCACCAGGAAGCCGAAGCCGATGCTCTCCAGCTTGGCCTCGATCACCTCCTCCTCGGCCTGGCGGATGTCGGAGAGCAGCAGGCGGGAGATGGCCCCGGCGGTGAAGGCGCCGAGCAGCATGTCCAGGTCGAGCCAGACCGCGGCGGCCACCATGACGGCGAGCACCAGGATCACCGCCCGGATCGCGAACTGCCCGGACGTGCGCAGGGTGCGCTCGATGAGCCGGGTGGCCCAGGCGGGCCGGGGGCGCCGTGCGCCGAGGACCGCGACGGCGGTGATCACCGCGAAGGCGCCGAGGATGACGGCCGTCCTGGCCGGGGAGTTGCCGCTGAGCAGGACGGCGATCGCGATGATCGGCCCGAACTCGCCGACCGCCCCGGTGGCCATCACCAACGAGCCGAAGGGGGTGGGCAGTTCGCCGGAGTCGCGGAGGATCGGCAGGATGGTGCCGAGCGCGGTGGTGGTGAGCGCGAGCCCGGCGAAGGCGCCGTTCAACGGGTCCCGGTTGACCAGCGCGCCCACGCCGAGCGCCAGCACGATCGAGACCAGCCACGCGGTGCCCGCCCGTTTCAGCGGGCCGCCGCGCAGCTTGGCGAAGTCGATCTCGTACCCGGCGAGGAACATCAGCATGGCCAGGCCGAACTGGGACAGCGCGTCGATCAGGTCGTCGACGTGCGCCCAGTTCAGGACGTCGGGGCCGATCAGGACGCCGAGCACGATCTCGAACACGACGGTCGGGACGGCGATCCACCGCAGCAACCGGTCGGCGAGCAGCGGTGCGGCGACGGCCGCGGCGGGGATCAGGATCAGCGCCACCGGCTGGATGGCGGCGCTCACCGCGCAACCGGCCGGACGGTGAAAATCATCCGATGAGCGGTCATATCGGCATCCTGGCACGTCGCCGGTCTGTCACCCCGGCAGACCGTCAGTGTGTTCCGGGCACCGGCCGTGCAGGACCGCCGGCGTGTTCCGGGCTCAGCCCGTCCGGGAGCGCCCGAGCACTCCGGGCGTCCGAACGGGTCAGGCCGCCGCCTCGGCCTCCCGGGCGGTGGCCGGGACGCCGAGGTCGCGCAGCACCGCCTGCGCCGCCCGCCGCCCGGAGACCAGCGCGCCCTGCACGGTGCTGGTGTCCCGGTGGTCCCCGGCGACGTACAGCCCGGCCAGCACCCGCACCGGGCGCCGGGGATTGTGCGGCGGGGGCATCGTGGGCAGCGCGTCCGGGACGTGCCGCACGTTCAGGAACTGCCAGCCGGTGGTCGAGGTGCCGTACAGCTCGGCGAGCCGGGCCCGGACCGCCGGTTCCAGCCCGGCCGGGCCGCCGGCGTCGAAGGAGCGCCGCCCGAGCACGGTGGTGGCGACCAGCGCCTGCCCGGCCGGGGCGTAGGAAGGGTGCAGCTCGCTGAGCACCAGCGAGTGCGAGACCAGCGGCGGCTGCCCGCCGGGCCGGTCGCCGTCGAGCAGCAGGACGGCCTCGTTCAGCGGGGCGCGGTCGGCCGCGTGGTAGAAGGTCGTGACGGGGTGGAAGTCCGGCAGCCGCAGCCCGGGCAGCAACTGGGCGGCGGAGCGGGCGTCGGTGGCGACGACGACGGCCTGGGCGCCGATCCGCCCGTGCCCGACGGTCTCCACGCCGTCGGCGGCGATCGAGGTGACCTGCACCCCGGTGCGCACGGTGCCGGCGGGCAGGGCGGCGGCCAGGTGGGCCGGTACGGCCGCGATCCCGTCGGCGGGCAGACAGAGCCGTCCGCGCGCGTAGGAGCGCAGCACCAGGTCGGCGATCCGGCTGCTGGTGCCGAGGGCCGGGTCGCTGAGCAGTGCGCCGAGCAGCGGCCGCAGGAAGCCGTCGAGGGTGCGCGGGGCGAGCCCGTGGCCGGTCAGCGCGCGGGCGGTGGTGGTCTCCGGGCGGTTCTGGAGCCGGCCGGCGGGGGTGGCGGCGAGCCGGCCGAGCCAGCTGCCGAGCCGGGCCTTGTCCAGCGGGCTGCCGAGCGGGGCGCGGGTGGCGGCCTGCCGGGCGGTGGTGAGTTGAGGGTCCCCGGTGCGGTAGCGGCGGCCGCCGCTGTGCACGAGGACACCGGGAGCGAGCGGGCGCAGGTCGAGGCGGTCGAGGTCGAGTACGCGGCGGAGCTCGGGGAAGGCGGTGTTCAGCAGGTGGCTGCCGTCGTCGAGCCGGAAGCCGTCCAGTTCGCGGGTGGCCATCCGGCCGCCGATCCGGTCCGTGGCCTCAAGGATCTGGACGGTGAGGCCGTGGCCGGTGAGCGTGCGGGCGGCGGCCAGGCCCGCGAGTCCGGCGCCGACCACGACGACGTCCGGGTCGGACGGGCGGCGGGCGCGGCGGGTGAAGTCGTATGTGGGCACTGGCGTGCTCCCTCCCTGGTCCCGGGGCTCCGGCCGACGCAGGCAGCGGGGTGCCGGGACACGGTCCGACGGTGTGATGCCCAGTCAGTACGACCATCAGACAAGCGCATCGGACCCGATCCAAGGGTCGGGAGGGGGAGTGCGGCACCGGACCGGGGCGCGGTCACGGACAGTGCGCCGTTGGGGCCGGGTTCCGGGGTCGGCGGGCGCGTACGGTCACCGGGGGCGTGCGACGCGCCCGGTCTGTGCTCCCATGCGCCCCCTCCCGGAGCCCCGTCCGACCCCCGCCCGGCATATGCCCCTGGCCAGGGTGAATGCCGTAGCCGCCGTACGCCGGAGCGGTCGGCGAGCCCGGTCCGAACCCGGTCCGAACCCGCCCGCGCACACCGTCGCGCGGCACACCCGGACCCGCGTGCACCGCGGCGCGCGCCGCGACGCACTGTTCACATCGCCGCACGGCACACCTGTACCCGCGCGGCACGCCCGGACCCGTACGGCACGCCCGGACCCGTACGGCGCACCCGGACCCGCACGCACCGCCACGCACACGACAGCGCACGGCTCACGCCGCCGCACCGCCCACCCCGCACCCGCTCACAGCGCCGCGCGCACCGCCGAGTCCACGTCCGGGTGGGCGAAGCGGAACCCCGCGTCCAGCAGCCGCCGCGGCACCACCCGGTGGCTACCGACCACCTCGACCGCGAGCTCCCCGAGCACCACCTTGAGCACCGCCTCCGGCACCGGGAACGGGGTGGGTCGCCCGAGCGCCCGCCCGAGCGCCGCGGTCAGCCCGGCGTTGGTGACCGGGTCGGGCGCGGTGAGGTTGACGGCGCCGGAGAGGTCGTCCCGGTCGATCAGGAACCGCAGCGCGGCGACCTGGTCGGCCAGCGAGATGAAGCTCCAGTACTGCCGCCCGTTGCCGAGCCGTCCGCCCAGGCCCAGCTTGAACAGCGGGAACAGCCGTGCGCCGGCCCCGCCGGCCGCGGACAGCACCATCCCGGTGCGCGGGTGGACGACCCGGATCCCGGCCCGCTCGGCCGGCCGCGCGGCCGCCTCCCACTCCACGCAGACCTCGGCCAGGAAGTCCCGGCCGGCGGGGGAGTCCTCGTCGATCACCCGGTCGCCGGTCTGCCCGTACCAGCCGACCGCGGAGGCGCTGACCAGCACCCGGGGCGGCTCCTTGAGTTCGGCCAGCGCGACGGCCAGCGTCTCGGTGCCGAGCGCCCGGCTCTCCCGGATCTCCCGCTTGTAGGAGTCCGTCCAGCGGTGGTCGCCGACCCCGGCGCCGGCCAGGTGCACCACCGCCTCGACCCCGGCCAGCCCGTCCCGCTCGACCTGGCCGAGCAGCGGGTTCCAGCCGATCGCGGTACTGCCGTCGGGCTGCGGGCCCGTCCTGGAGCGGTGCCGGACCAGCCGGACCACCTCGTGGCCGTCCGCCAGCAGGGAGCGGACGAGGGCCGAACCGATCAATCCCGTGGAGCCTGTGACAGCGATGCGCATGCGCCCATCCTCGCAGTTTTCAATTCCCTGTCATGTTTGCGGGCGTCTCATTAGCATGACGCGCATGCACGAGGACGATCTGATCATCCGACCAGCTCAGCCCGAGGACGAGGGCGAACTCGCCGTCCTCAACCGCGCCGCCTGGTCCCCGCTGTCCGACGTCTCCCCGCAGCCGCCCGAGGAGGACGGCGTCTTCGACGAGCGGCACGCCCCGGAGCAGTTCCTGCTCGCCCTCCTGGACGGCCGCGTCGTCGGCTACATCCGCCAGGTCCCGGCGACCCCGCTGGCCAGCAACCGGCACGTCCGGCAGATCCAGGGCCTGGCCGTCGACGCCGAGGTCCGCGGCCGGGGCGTCGGCCGGAGTCTGGTCGAGGCCGCCTGCGCGGCGGCCCGGGCCGAGGGCGCGCGCAAGCTGACCCTGCGAGTGCTCGGCTGGAACGCCCCGGCCCGCAGGCTCTACGAGAGCTGCGGCTTCGTCGTCGAGGGCTCGCTGGCCGAGGAGTTCCTGATCGACGGGTCCTACGTGGACGACATCTGGATGGCCCGCCGCCTGGCGGACTGACCGGCCCGACCGACCCGGCTGCCCGACCGACCCGGCTCCCGGACAGGCCGTCGGCCCGACCGGGCCTCCGGCCGTACCCGCCACCGGACCTGACGGATCGTCAGTCAAGACGAGTGGTGCAGAGTCGTGACCGACCCGCCCTGTCTGGACCAGCACCCCGCCGGGTACCGTACGGCCGTGAGCAACTCGACGCCTCCCGGGTGGTACCCGGTCCCCGGTGCGGACGGCACCCCCGGTCACGAGCGCTGGTGGGACGGCAACGCCTGGACCAGCGAGGTGCGCCCGCTCCAGGGCGGCGCCGGCCAGCTCGCCGAAGCCTCCACCCAGGGCTGGCAGCCCACGGCCCCGCAGCCCGGGTACGGCTACGGCGGCCCGCAGGACACCCCCGGCTACGGCTACCCGGGCGGCGCCCCCGCCCCGGCGTACGGCTACCCGGGCCAGGACGGCCACCCGGGCCAAGACGGCTACCCCGCCCAGGGCGCGGGCTACGGCTACCCGGCACCGGGCTACCCGCCGCAGCAGCCGGCGCCCGGCCGCATGAAGCCCGGGGTGATCGTCGCCATCGCGGTCGGCGTGCTGGCCGTGGGCGGGATCATCGCCGGGATCGCGCTCAGCGGCGGCGGCTCCCCGAAGGCGGACCCGACCCCGAACCCGACGGTCACCGTCACCCAGAGCGTCGGCCCCGCCCCGAGCCCCAGTCCGACCGCGGGCACGCCCGCCCCGACGCCGACGGTGCCCGCGCCCAAGCCGGCGCCGGCCCTCAAGAGCACCGCCCCGGATCCCCAGCACGCGATCACCATCCCGGTGTTCGACGGCTGGGACGCGGCGACCGACTCCGCGCACTCGACGGTCTTCCTCGGCACCGGCCGCTACACCTGCGCGGACGGCAACTCCTGCATCCGCGGCCAGTTCTCGGTCGAGAAGGACACCGTCCAGGGCACCACCGCCAAGGCGGCCGCCGAGGCCGCGATGCCCACGTACGCCGGCCAGATCTTCACCGGGATCAGCTCGCACACCGACTCCGGCTCCGGCTACGCGACCGTCGCGGGGGTGTTCGGCTACGCCGTGCGCTGGCACATCCGCACCTCGGACGGCACCCAGGGCTACATACTGCTGGCCGCCGTCCCGGCCAAGGGCGGCGGCTTCGTGGTCTTCGAGGGCGGCGTGGACGACGACCCGAGCGCGCCGGACGCGTCCGTGCTGGACCAGATCCTCAAGGGCGTCAAGCAGGACGGCACGTCAGGCAGCGGCAGCACCACCTGACGTGGCCGGACCCGGTCAGTCCCCGTAGCGCTCCCAGAGCTTGGGAAACCGTTTCGCCATGACGTCCGGGTCGTCGAAGTCCAGCGCCGCGCCGGCCGGCCGCCCGGGCTGCCGCCCGCCGACCTCGGGCAGCGGCAGGCCGGTCAGCTGCTCGTACGCCTCGTCGGCGGCGTAGCCGAGGTCCTCGGCCTCGCCGTCCTCCTCCTCGTCGAACTCCGGCAACAGGTCCGCCAGGTCGTCCGGCTCGACCAGCGCGCCCTCGAAGACCTCCCGGCCCTGGCCGATCAGCCAGCAGCGGAAGTAGTCGAAGGTGTCGTCGGAGGCACCGTCCAGCAGTAGGTAGGCGGCGCCCCAGAGGTCGTTGCGGTAGGCCCGCTGGAACCGGGCCTCGAACAGCCGGGCGAAGTCGATGACGTCGTCCGGGGTCAGCTGGACCAGCCGTTCCACCAGGCGGTCGGCCTGCTCGTCCGGATCGCCCTCGGCGGCCTCCCAGGTCTCGTCGATCATCTGCCAGAAGTCGGTCTCGTCCATCACCGCTCAAGCATCCCCGTTAGCCAGCCCCCGCGCATGCCATGGCCCGGCGAAACGCTGGTGATGTTCGACGCAGACAGCGGCGGAGCCCCGCGTCGTCCGGGGACGACGCGGGGCTCCGGTGCAGCCGAATACGGCCGGAACGGCCGAAGTGCCTTACAGGCCGAGCTCGACCTCGAACTCGCCGGCCTCCAGGATCTCCTTGACCGCGACCAGGTAGCGGGCGGCGTCGGCGCCGTCCACCAGGCGGTGGTCGTAGGAGAGCGACAGGTAGGTCATGTCGCGGATGCCGATGGCGGTGCCGCCGTCGGCCTCGATGACCACCGGGCGCTTGACGGTGGCGCCGATGCCCAGGATGGCGACCTGGTTCGGCGGCACGATCACGGTGTCGAACAGCGCACCGCGCGAGCCGGTGTTGCTGATGGTGAAGGTCGCACCGGACAGCTCGTCCGGGGTGATCTTGCTGTCGCGGACCTTGGCGGCCAGCTCGGCGGTCTTCTTCGAGATGCCGGCGATGTTGAGGTCGCCCGCACCCTTGATGACCGGGGTCATCAGACCCTTCTCGGAGTCCACCGCGATACCGATGTTCTCGGTGTCGAAGTAGGTGACGGTGCCCTCGGCCTCGTTGATCCGGGCGTTGACGACCGCGTGGGTCTTCAGCGCCTGGGCGGCGGCCTTGACGAAGAACGGCATCGGGGACAGCTTGACGCCCTCGCGGGCGAGGAAGCCCTCCTTGGCCTTGCCGCGCAGCGACATGATCTTGGTGACGTCCACCTCGACCACGCTGGTCAGCTGGGCCTGCTCGTGCAGGGCCTTCAGCATGTTGTCGCCGATGACCTTGCGCATGCGGGTCATCTTGACGGTCTGGCCGCGCAGGGCGGACGGCGCGGCGGCGGCCTTCGGCGCGGCGGCCGGAGCGGCGGCGGCGACCGGGGCCGGAGCGGCCTTGGCGGCCTCCGCGGCGGCGATGACGTCCTGCTTGCGGATGCGGCCGCCGACGCCGGTGCCGGCGACGGCGTTCAGCGCGACGCCGTGCTCGGCGGCGAGCTTGCGCACCAGCGGGGTGACGTAGGCGTCACCGGCGTCGGCCACCGGGGCGGCTGGCGCGACCGGGGCCGGAGCGGCGACCGGGGCCGGAGCGGCCGGAGCGGCGGCCGGGGCCGGGGCGGGAGCGGCGGCCGGGGCCGGGGCAGCGGCGACCGGAGCCGGAGCCGCCGGAGCCGGAGCGGCCGGGGCAACGGGGGCCGGAGCGGCGGCGACGGCACCAGCGGCGCCGATCAGCGCGAGCTGAGCGCCGACCTCGGCGGTCTCGTCCTCGCCGACCAGGATCTTCACCACGACACCGGCGACCGGCGACGGGATCTCGGTGTCGACCTTGTCGGTGGAGACCTCGAGCAGCGGCTCGTCGACCTCGACCGTCTCACCCTCGGCCTTCAGCCAGCGGGTGACGGTGCCCTCGGTGACCGACTCGCCCAGCGCGGGCAGCAGGACCGGGGTGGCGTCGCCGGCCGGAGCGGCCGGAGCGGCGGCCGGAGCCGGCGCGGCGACCGGCGCGGGGGCGGCGGGCGCCTCCACGACCGGGGCCGGGGCGGCGACGGGCGCGGCCTCGACGGCCGGGGCGGCGGCCGGGACCGGGGCGCCGGAGCCGTCGTCGATGATCGCCAGCTCGGCGCCGACCTCGACGGTCTCGTCCTCGCCGACCTTGATCGAGGCCAGGATGCCGGAGGCCGGCGCCGGGATCTCGGTGTCGACCTTGTCGGTCGACACCTCGAGCAGCGGCTCGTCGACCTCGACACGCTCACCCTCGGCCTTCAGCCAACGGGTGACGGTGCCCTCGGAAACGCTCTCGCCCAGCGCGGGCAGTGTTACTGAGACCGCCATGGTTTCAGCGACTCCTATCAAGTCTTGCGTACTGGAAATGGGGGGTGGGGGCGTGATCAGTCGTGCGCGTGCAGCGGCTTGCCGGCCAGCGCCAGGTGCGCCTCGCCCAGGGCCTCGGACTGGGTCGGGTGCGCGTGGATGAGCTGCGCGACCTCGGCCGGCAGGGCCTCCCAGTTGTAGATCAGCTGAGCTTCGCCGACCTGCTCGCCCATGCGGGCGCCGACCATGTGGACGCCGACCACGGCGCCGTCCTTGACCTGGACGAGCTTGATCTCGCCGGCGGTCTTCAGGATCTTGCTCTTGCCGTTGCCGGCCAGGTTGTACTTGAGGGTGACGACCTTCTCCTTGCCGTACAGCTCGACGGCCTTGGCCTCGGAGATGCCGACGGAGGCCACCTCGGGGTTGGAGTAGGTCACGCGCGGGACGCCGTCGTAGTCGATCGGCACCGGCTTGAGGCCGGCCAGGCGCTCGGCGACCAGGATGCCCTCGGCGAAGCCGACGTGGGCCAGCTGCAGGGTCGGGGCGAGGTCGCCGACGGCCGAGATGGTGGGCACGTTGGTGCGCATGTACTCGTCGACCAGGACGTAGCCGCGGTCCATCGCGACGCCGTTCTCCTCGTAGCCGAGGCCGGCCGAGACCGGGCCGCGGCCGATGGCGACGAGCAGCAGGTCGGCGTCGATCTGCTTGCCGTTCTCGGTGGAGACGCGGACACCGGTCTCGGTGTACTCGACGCCGGAGAAGCGGGCCTTCAGCTCGAACTTGATGCCGCGCTTGCGGAACGCGCGCTCCAGCAGCTTGGAGGAGTTCTCGTCCTCCAGCGGGACGAGGTGCGGCAGAGCCTCGACGATGGTGACCTCGACGCCGAAGGACTTCCAGACCGAGGCGAACTCGACGCCGATCACGCCGCCGCCGAGGATGATCGCCGACTTCGGGATGCGGTCGAGCTTGAGGGCGTGGTCGGAGGAGATCACGCGGTTGCCGTCGATCTCCAGGCCCGGGATCGAGCGCGGCACCGAACCGGTGGCCAGGACGATGTGGCGGCCCTCTATGCGCTGGCCGTTGACGTCCACCGAGGTCTGCGAGGAGAGCTTGCCCTCGCCCTGGATGAAGGTGACCTTGCGGGAGGCGACCAGGCCCTGCAGGCCCTTGTACAGGCCGGCGATGACGTCGTCCTTGTACTTGTGGACGCCGTTGATGTCGATGCCCTGGAAGGTGGCCAGCACGCCGAACTCGGCGGCCTCCTTCGTCTCGTCCGCGATCTCGGCGGCGTGCAGCAGCGCCTTGGTCGGGATGCAGCCGCGGTGCAGGCAGGTGCCGCCCAGCTCACCCTTCTCGACCAGGGCGACGCTCAGGCCCAGCTGAGCGGCGCGGAGCGCCGCGGCGTAACCGCCGCTTCCGCCTCCGAGAATGACTACGTCGAAAACGGTGCTGGCGTCGTTCGCCACGTCACGTCCTCCATGCAATGGGGTGAGTCGCCGGGCCGGTCGCGGTCCGGTGGGTCGGAAGCCTTTGTGGGGCGCCCAGTCGTGCCGGAAATACATCTTCGCACTTGTTCGCGGTGGCTGATGTCCGGGTCCACCCCAGGGGTGTCCCGCAGAGTGGTCACCAGGGCGGGAACACCCCCGACGGAAGGGCATCATCGCAGCTCAACGCGGGGTTGACAGCCGCCGGATGGGCGTCGGGGCGGCCCCGTCGGGCTGGCTCTTCCGCAGTGTGGAACAAAGTTTCGCCCGCAGCGAACAGAGGTGCGGGGCGACGTCCCGGCCTACCCGCAGGTAACCGAACCGGTGCCGGAACGCCGACGGGGGCCCGGCGCACACGCGCCGGGCCCCCGTCGGGGAGGGTGCCTGATCAGGCCTTGCCGTTGGCCGCGGTCTGCTCGGCGTAACGGACCAGGGTGCGCACCGCGCTCGCGGTGCCGCCCTTCGGGGTGTAGCCGAACGGCGCGCTCTCGTGGAAGGCCGGGCCGGCGATGTCCAGGTGCGCCCAGTCGATGCCCTCGGCCACGAACTCCTTCAGGAACAGGCCGGCCACCAGGCCGCCGCCCATCCGCTCGCCCATGTTGGCCAGGTCGGCGATGGTCGACTCGGTCATGCCCTTGCGCAGCTCGGCCGGCAGCGGCATCGGCCAGGACTGCTCGCCCACCTCGCCCGCGACGGTGTGCAGGGTGTCGCGCAGCTCGTCGTTGTTGGACATCACACCGAAGGTGCGGTTGCCCAGGGCCAGCACCATGGCGCCGGTCAGGGTCGCCACGTCGACGATGACGTCCGGGTTCTCCTCGCCGGCGCGCACGATCGCGTCGGCCAGCACCAGGCGGCCCTCGGCGTCGGTGTTCAGCACCTCGACGGTCTTGCCGCCGTACATCCGCAGCACGTCACCCGGGCGGGTGGCGGTGCCGGACGGCATGTTCTCGGCCAGCGCCAGCCAGCCGGTCACGTTGACGGCCAGGCCCAGGCGCTTGGCGGCCACCACGGCGGCGAACACGGCGGCGGCGCCGGCCATGTCGCACTTCATGGTCTCGTTGTGGCCGGCCGGCTTCAGCGAGATGCCGCCCGAGTCGTAGGTGATGCCCTTGCCGACGAACGCCAGCGTGGCCTTCGCCTTCGGGTGGGTGTAGGCCACCTTCACCAGCCGCGGCGGGTTGGCCGAGCCGTTGCCGACGCCCAGCAGGCCGCCGAAGCCGCCCTTGGCCAGCGCCTTCTCGTCCAGCACCTCGACCTTGAGGCCGTGCTCCTTGCCGGCCGCCTGGGCGATCGCGGCGAAGCTCTTCGGGTTCAGGTCGTTCGGCGCGGTGTTGACCAGGTCACGGGCCCGGTTCATCTCCTCGCCGATCGCGGCGGCGCGCTCCACGGCGGCCTTGGCGTCCTTGCTGCCCTTGCGGGGGGCCAGCACGACCAGCTCGCCGACCGGCTCCTTGCCGTTGCCGTCGCCCTTGTACGTGCCGAAGGCGTACGCGCCGAGCAGGCCGCCCAGCGCGACCGCCTCGACCTCGTCCGCGGACTCGGTCGGCAGCGCCAGCGCGGCCTTCTTGGCGCCGGCCAGGGTGCGGGCGGCGACACCAGCGGCGCGGCGCAGCGCCTCCAGCTGGTAGCCGGCCTCGGCGGCCTCACCGAGGCCGACCGCGAGCACGAACGCGGCCTTCAGGCCGGCGGGGGAGGGCACCTTGACGGCCTCGCCCTCGGCGCCGGTCGCGCCCAGGGTGTTGAGGACCTCGGTCAGCTTGCCCTCGAACGCCTCGTTGACGGCCTCGGCGCCGGGGGCCAGCGCGATGCCCTTGGGGCCCTTGGCGACACCGACCACCAGGGCGTCCGCACGCAGCGAGGCGGCGGAGGAGGTGCTCACAGACAATGCAGTCACGTAATGCGTCCTGTTCTTTCGCGGTCCACGGCCGGTTGCGGCGAGGCTGCCGCACCGGCGCAGCCCGGCGTCGCAGGCCGGTCCGCCCGACGCGCCCCGGGTCCGGGCCCCCTGGCGCGCGCACCCGCGCGTCGCGGCCACGCACACCAGAGGCCCCGGCTCCTCGGTCGCGCCGGGCGGGCAGGACCTGCCACGGTGCAGGGCTGCGGTGCTCCCCGCATGGTAGTCCGCATGCTGGGATCACGCTCCGCCCGGTGTCAGCCGAGCAACGCCAGGGCGAACAGTGCGCCGGTCGCGGCGGTCTCCGCCATCGCGCCGAGCACGTCCCCGGTGATTCCGCCGAACCGCCGTACGCAGCGCCGCAGCAGCAGCTGGGCGCAGCCGACGCCGAGCACAACGGCGGCCGGGAGGCGAAGGAATGACGATCCGTCAAACGATCCGAATGCGGCCAGCGCGAGCGCCGCGGCGGCCGTCCCCGCGACCGCCCCGGCGGGCGGGACGGTGCCCGCCACCATCGCGCCGAGACCGCCCGGCCGGGCGGCCGGCACCGACCGCAGGCAGCCCCAGGCGAGCGCGCACCGCGCGGCCACCGCCGAGGCAAGCACCGCGAGCGCCCCGCGCGTCGTCGACTCCGCGAACTGCCCGGCCAGAGCGGCGATCTGGGCCAGCAGCACGAGCGCGAGGGTCAGGACGCCGAACGGCCCGATGTCGGACTGCTTCATGATGCGCAGCGCGTCCTCGGCCGGTTTCCCGCTGCCCAGGCCGTCGGCCACGTCCGCCAGGCCGTCCAGGTGCAGTCCCCGGGTGAGGGCGGCCAGCACCCCCGCCGCCGCCACCGCCCCGAGCAGTCCGCCCGCCCGCCACGCCACCAGCGCCCCGGCCCCGGCCGCCGCCGCCCCGAGCACCAGCCCCACCACCGGGGCCGCCGTCATCGCCCGCGCCGCCGCCGCCCGGTCCCACCGTTCCACCCGGACCCGCAGCACGGACAGCGTCCCGAACCCGAACCGGAGCCCCTCGGCCCAACTGGCGCCCTGCACGACGTGTTTCCCTTCAACCGGAAGCGCCCCGCCCGATGTGCCGGGGCGAGCCCCCGGCACCCCGGACGGGGCGCCCATGACCTTGCGTCTACAGCCTTCGCAGCAGGTCCGCCGCCGACGGCAGCTTCGGCTGCTCCTTCGGTGCCGGCGGCACGTACGGCTGCGGCGCCTCGTCCGCGAGCGCGTCGCCCGCGGCCTGGAGCAGCGGCAGGGCCAGCAGCGCGCCGACGCCCTCGCCCATGGTGATCCCCTGGTCCTGCAGCGGCGTCAGGGTGAGCCGGTCGTACGCCTTCGCCTGGGCGGGCTCGCCGCTGGACTGCCCGGCCCGCCACCACTCCGGCGCCCGGAAGGCGATCCGCTGCGCGACCAGCGCGCAGGCCGCCGAGACGACGCCGTCCAGCACCACCGGCAGTCGTCGCACCGCGGCCTGCAGCAGGAAACCGGTGATCGCCGCGAAGTCGGCCCCGCCGGTGGCGCCGAGCAGCGCCAACTGGTCGCCGAGGACCGGCCGGGCCCGCCGCAGGGAGTCCCGGATGGTCGCGCACTTGACCATCCACACCCGGTCGTCGACGCCCGAGCCGCGCCCGGTGACGGCGGCCGCGTCCGTTCCGCACAGCGCGCCGACCAGGACGGCGGCGACGGTGGTCGAGCCGACGCCGAGGTCGCCGAGGAGCACCAGGTCGGTGCCGGCGTCGGCCTCCTCGTCGGCGACGGCCATGCCGGCCCGGAAGGCCCGTGCGGTCTCCTCGGGGGTGAGTGCGTCCTCGACGTCGATCCGGCCGGAGCCGCGCCGGATCCGGTGGGTGACCACCTCGTCCGGGAAGTCGGCGGGGTCGGTGTCCACCGCGACGTCGACCACCCGCACCTCGGCGCCGTAGCGCCGGGCCAGCCGGGCGATCGGTGCGGTGCCGTCCAGCACCGCGCGTACCCGTGCGGCGGTGCCGCCCTTGGCGGGCAGCCGGGACACCCCGAGCGCTGCCACGCCGTGGTCGGCGGCGAACAGCAGCACCTTGGGGGCCGACACCGGCCGTACGGGGGAGCGCCCCTGCACGGACGAGAGCCAGCTGCCCAGCTCCTCCAGCTTGCCGAGCCCGCCGCGCGGCCGCTCGGCCTCCTGCCAGCGTTCCTCGGCGGCCCGTCGGGCGCTTTCGTCGGGGCGCTCGACGAGCGAGGAGAACGTATCGAGATCCACGGTCGTGTCCATCGTCCGGAAGGCTACACGCCGCGGATGTTCAGGCCGCGGCTGGCTTGACCGTCAGAACCTGCCCGGCCACCACCAGCAGCACACGTTCCGAGGCGTCCGCCACGGCCATGTTGAGCCGGCCCAGGGTGTCGCGGAAGCGCCGACCGGCCGGGGTCGCCGGGACGACGCCCATCCCGACCTCGTTGCTGACCGCGACGACCGTCCGCCCGGTGGCCGCCCAGGCCCGCGCCAGGGCCTCGCAGCGCCGCTGGACGGCGGCCTCGCCGCCGTCCGCCCAGACCGCGTCGTCCCAGGCGCCGCACTCGTCCAGCACGGCGGTCAGCCACAGCGCCAGGCAGTCGATCAGCACCGGCGCCGGGTCGGCCGGGTCGGCCAGCACGGCCTCCAGGTCGCAGGTCTCGGCGGTGCGCCAGCTCGCCGGCCGCCGCTCGCGGTGCAGCGCGACCCGCTGGGCCCACTCGGTGTCGCCGTCCCGGGTGCCGCCGGTGGCGACGTACAGGACGTCCGGGCGGTCGGCGAGCAGCTGCTCGGCCCGGGTGGACTTGCCGGAGCGGGCGCCGCCGAGCAGCAGCGTGCGGGGGAGCGGGGGGTGGGTCGCCATGCGCCCATCCTGCCCGACCGGCCATCCGGACCGTCCGCCCAGGCATACGGAAGATCGGGCCGGGCAGGCTAAGGTGCGCAGCACACAGGCAGCGTCGTCGGTGGGAGGAGCCGGGCATGGTCTGGACGTGGCGGTACGAGAAGGCGGACGGGACCGTGGTGGCGCCGAACGGCGGCCAGGAGGAGTTCGCTGGCCAGGGGGACGCCGAGACCTGGATCGGGGAGTCCTGGAAGCAGCTCGCCGAGGACGGAGTCGACACGGCGGTCCTGCTGGACGACGACCGGGTGGTCTACTCGATGAGCCTGCACGAGGCGTAACCGCCGCCTCGGGGCCGCTACTTGGTGCCGATCACGTGCAGCAGCGCGGCGACCTGCCGGTACGGGTCGGTGCGGCCGGCCCGGTCCTCCGCCTCCAGCAGCTGGGCCAGCTGCCGCCCGTCCACCGGCGGGGTCGCGTCGTCGGGCGCGTTGTCGGTGAAGATCCGCACGCCGTACCAGTGCTTCAGCGGCACCGACACCTCGGTGAGCGTGACGCAGAGGTCGGCGAGGCGGTCGGCGCGGGCGGCCAGGCCGAGTCGGTTGTAGTACCGGTCGCTCTCGAAGGCGTGCAGGGCGGCCCGCCAGTCCCCGGCGGCGGCGGGCCGCAGGGCGAGCGCGTCACGGTTGCGGACCAGCAGCGAGAGCAGCCCGCCGGGTGCCAGCAGCCGGGCCAGCGAGGCGATCATCGGGTCCGGGTCGGGCAGGTACATCAGGACGCCGTGGCAGAGCACCACGTCGAAGCTGCGCGGGCCGAACCAGCGCCCGCACTGGTGCGCGTCGCCGCTGAGCAGCTGCATCCGGCCGCGGACCTCCGGCGGCTCCTCGGCGAGCGCCCCCTGGGCGACGCCGAGCGCGACCGGGTCGGAGTCGATGCCGGTGACGTAGTGGCCGGCCCGGGCCAGGCGCAGCGCCTGGGTGCCCTGGCCGCAGCCGATGTCGAGGACGCGCTGCGCGGTGCGGCCGGCCAGCTGCTCGGCGAGCTGCCGGGAGACCAGCTCCTGGCGGACGAAGTTGCGCAGTCCGCCGAGCCGGTCCAGCCAGGCACCGGTGCCGCCGGCGAAGGAGCCGCTGCGCGAGGGCAGCCGGCGCTCCTGGCCGATCCGGTCGTGGCCGCCGTCCCCCTGCCCCGGCAGCGCGTACAGGCCGGGCCCCTCCCAGGACGGCGGGGCCCAGCCGGAGTCCACCGGTTCGGCGGTCAGGGCTTCTCCCCGCGCCGCACCTGCGGCTTGGGCAGTCGCAGCCGGCGCATCTGCAGGATGCGCATCAGGCCGTAGGCGACCGTGCCGCGGGTGTTCTGGCCGGCGAAGCGCTCGGCGAGCTGCTTGCGCAGACCGAAGCCGAGGCGGACGAAGTCCAGGATCACCAGCACGAAGAAGAGCAGGAACAGCAGCGTGGACAGCAGCTGGATGGCCGGCACCTTGATGATGCTCAGCACCAGGATGACCACGGCGGCCGGCAGGAAGAACTCGGCGAGCGACCAGCGGGAGTCCATGTAGTCGCGGGCGAACTTGCGCACCGGGCCCTTGTCACGGGCCGGCAGGTGGCGCTCGTCGCCCTCCAGCAGCGCGGTGCGCTGCTTCTCGCGCTCGGAGCGCATCCGCTCGCGGGCCTGGCGGGCGGCCTCCTTGCGGTCCTTGGGCACCGTCACCCGGTTGCGCCGGTTGGCCTCGGCATCACTGCGCTTGGGCGTTGGCCGGCCCTTCTTGGCCTGGGGGTGGCGCTGGGTCGTCTCGTCCTGCTTCTCCAGCACGGTGGCGGAGGCGGCGGCATCATCTGAACGGCGTCGGAACACACCACCAGCGTACGGGGTGCGGGTCGACTTCTCGGGGTCGCCCGGGACCCAAACGCATATCGATCCGGGAGGTCGGCGTCCGATGGGGTCTCCCGGGCTCTTCCCGTAGGGGATCAATCGGATGGACTATGGGGGGATGAGAGGCGGATCCACCCGGGGGATGAGGAACTGCCGCTCGTCGCTGTAGCAGTCTTGTAGCAGGCAGGTGCACTGCGGCGACGGGCTCGCTGCACATACACTCGTCGTGTCTGGTAACGAGATAGAGACCGCAGGCCGGAGAAGGGGGCACCCGAGGCCCATGAGCGACGGAATCATGAAGCGTATGGGGCTGATCTTCCGCTCCAAGGCGAACAAAGCCTTGGATCGGGCGGAGGATCCCCGAGAGACGCTCGACTACTCCTACCAGAAGCAGCTCGAACTGCTGCAGAAGGTACGGCGTGGCGTCGCGGACGTCGCGACCTCGCGCAAGCGCCTGGAACTCCAGCTGACCCAGCTCCAGCAGCAGTCGGCGAAGTACGAGGACCAGGGCCGCAAGGCGCTGTCCCTGGGCCGTGAGGACCTCGCGCGCGAGGCGCTGACCCGCCGGGCCAACATGCAGTCCCAGATCACCGACCTGGAGACGCAGTACCAGGCCCTGCAGGGCGAGGAGGAGAAGCTCACGCTCGCCTCCCAGCGACTGCAGGCGAAGGTGGACGCCTTCCGGACCAAGAAGGAGACCATCAAGGCCACCTACACGGCCGCTCAGGCGCAGACCCGCATCGCCGAGTCCTTCTCCGGCATCTCGGAGGAGATGGGCGACGTCGGCCTGGCCATCCAGCGGGCCGAGGACAAGACGGCCCAGATGCAGGCCCGGGCCGGCGCGATCGACGAGCTGCTGGCTTCCGGCGCGCTCGACGACGCGAGCGGTCTCGGCCGCAAGGACGACATCGAGGCCGAGCTGGAGCGGGTGGCCGGCGGTACCGACGTCGAGCTGGAGCTGGCCCGGATGAAGGCCGAGCTGTCGGGCCCGTCCGCCGGTCCGGCCGCGATCGAGCAGGGCAAGCCGCAGCAGCCGGAGGCCCACCCGCAGCAGGACACCCCGCGCATCAACTACAACAAGTGATCTGAGCTCCACCCCACGGAACCAGGAGACGCACGGCATGATCATGAGGGTCATGGGTGAGGGGCAGTTCGAGGTCGGCGAAAGCCACCTGAACCTGCTCAACGAGCTCGATGCCGAGCTCGTCACCGCAGTGGAGTCGGGGGACGAGGAGCGCTTCCGTCGGGCCTACGGCAAGCTGCTGGACGCGGTGAAGCAGTTCGGCACCCCGGTGCCGCTGGATTCGCTGGAGCCGTCCGAGCTGATCCTGCCGAGCTCCGAGGCGACGATCGAAGAGGTCCGCGAGCTGTTGATGGCCGATGGCGAGGGTGTGATCCCGGGCTACCCCGAGTAGCCGCCGCGGTCGGTGCCAGACGAAAGGGCGGGCCCCCTCCCACCGGAGGGGGCCCGCCCTTTCGTCGTGTCCCGGGATCCGGGTCGGACTACGGCAGGGCCAGCATCCGGTCCAGCGCGGCCTTGGCGTACTTCTCGGTCTCCGGGTCGACGGTGATCACGTTCGGCACCCGGCCCTCGACCAGCGACTCCAGCGCCCAGACGAGGTGCGGCAGGTCGATCCGGTTCATGGTGGAGCAGAAGCAGACCGCCCGGTCCAGGAAGACGATCTCCTTGTCCGGGTGGGCCTTGGCGAGGCGGCGGACCAGGTTCAGCTCGGTGCCGATGGCCCACTTGGAGCCGGGCTCGGCGGCGTCCAGCGCCTTGATGATGTACTCGGTCGAGCCCACCATGTCGGCGGCCGAGACGACCTCGTGCTTGCACTCGGGGTGCACCAGCACGGTGACGCCGGGGATCCGCTCGCGCACGTCGTTCACCGAGTCCAGGCTGAACCGGCCGTGCACCGAGCAGTGGCCGCGCCACAGGATCATCTTGGCGTCCCGCAGCTGCTCGGCGGTCAGGCCGCCGTTCGGCTTGTGCGGGTTGTACAGGACGCAGTCGTCCAGCGAGAGGCCCATGTCGCGCACCGCGGTGTTGCGGCCGAGGTGCTGGTCGGGCAGGAAGAGGACCTTCTGGCCCTGCTCGAACGCCCACTCCAGGGCGCGCTTGGCGTTGGAGGAGGTGCAGATGGTGCCGCCGTGCTTGCCGGTGAAGGCCTTGATGTCGGCGGAGGAGTTCATGTACGAGACCGGGACGGTCACGTCGGCTATGCCGGCGTCGGTCAGCACGTCCCAGCACTCGGCGACCTGCTCGGCGGTGGCCATGTCGGCCATCGAGCAGCCGGCCGCGAGGTCGGGGAGGACGACCTGCTGGGCGTCGCCGGTGAGGATGTCGGCGGACTCGGCCATGAAGTGCACGCCGCAGAAGACGATGTACTCGGCCTCCGGGCGGGCCGCCGCGTCGCGCGCGAGCTTGAAGGAGTCGCCGGTGACGTCGGCGAACTCGATCACCTCGTCGCGCTGGTAGTGGTGCCCGAGGATGAAGACGCGGTCGCCGAGCGCGGCCTTGGCCGCCCGGGCTCGCTCGACGAGGTTCGGGTCGGAGGCCGGGGGGAGGTCACCGGGGCATTCGACGCCGCGCTCGCTGTTCGGGTCGGCCTCGCGGCCGAGCAGCAGCAGAGCGAGCGGCGTCGGAGTGGGGTCGACGCCGTAGGTCTCGGTGATGGTGGTGGTCACGGGCGGGTGCCCTTCTGTGCGGCCGATCAAGCGGTGAAGCCTTTTCGTCTATCTGACGCTATCTATGATAACCGGTTAGCGTCAGAGTGACGATGGCCATCCTGTCGATGTGACGAGAACCGCTCGCCGAATCGGATGCTTCCGGGCGTGGCCGAATCGATATCCGGCCGGGCCCGGGTGCGGCCGGGGCCGTGGCGGCGCGTCCGGGTCCGGCCGGGCGCCGGGCCCGCGTCGACCGGCAGTGGACCGGAAACGGACCGGAAACGGACCCGCGGCGGTCATCTGCCAGCGGTGAACTCGCTGCTGACATCCGCCAGAATGGTTGGCGAACCGTTTCGGCAGTGGCCGCACCCCCCTCCGGCCGAGGCCGCCGCCGACCCGTACGACCCGTGGAGCCCCGCACCGATGACCAGCAGCCGAGCGCACGAGGTGGTCGGGGCCGACCTGGACGAGACCGACCGGCTCCTGCTCGCCCGGCTCGGCAGCGACGGCCGCGCCTCGTACGCCGAGATCGGCGTGCAGGTGAACCTCTCCGCCACCGCCGTGCGTCGCCGGATCGACCGGCTGCGGGCCCGCGGCGTGGTGCGCGGCTTCACCGTGGTGCTCGACCCGTCGGTGCTCGGCTGGCAGACCGAGGCCTTCGTCGAGGTCTACTGCCGCGAGCGGACCGCCCCCGAGGAGATCCTCGCCAGCCTGCGCCAGTTCCCCGAGGTGGTCGCCGCCTGGACGGTCACCGGCGACCCGGACGCCCTGGTCCACCTGCGCGCCGCCGACATGCGCCACCTGGAGGCCGTCATCGAGCGCATCCGGCGCGAGCCCGGCGTCCAGCGCAGCCGCTCCTCGGTCGTCCTCTCCCAGCTCATCGGCTGACCCGTTCGGCCCCCTTTCACGGGTGCGCAGGAATCCTGCGCGGACCGGGTCGAAGACGCCCGAAACCTGCCTGACCAGCCGCGTTCCGACGCGCGGCGGACCCCTCCCGCTGCCTACGCTGATCACGTCCGGTCGACGCGGTGAACCGTCCCGCCGACCAGGCATCCCCCGACACCCCACAGCCGAGAGGGACAGCCGTGTCCGCAGCCCCCGACCGCATGCACCGGCCCGACAACGAACTGGTCGACCTGGTATTCGACTACATGCGGGAGCGGCTGCAGTACGACCCCGTCCCGCTCGACCACCCCGGTGACGGCGAGCACCTGCGCGCCCAGCTGGCCGGCCTGCTGAACCCGGACGGCAACAGCCCCGTCGACGTGCTCAAGCTCTACGACCACGAGCTGTCCCGCGCGGTGATCTCCGCCGACAGCCCGCGCTACCTGTCGTTCATCCCGTGCGCCCCGACCAAGGCCGCGCTGCTCTTCGACATGGTGGTCTCCTGCGCGTCCCTGCAGGGCATCTCCTGGCTGGAGGCGGCCGGCGCGATCGCCGCCGAGAACCAGGTGCTGCGGCTGATCGCCGACCGCGCCGGCCTGCCCGCCTCGGCCGGCGGCACCTTCGTCTCCGGCGGCTCCGCGGGCAACCTCTCCGCCCTCGTCGTCGCCCGCGACACCGCCCGCCGCAGGCTGGGCGTCGGCCCGGAGGCGCGGCTGCGCATAGCCGTCGCCGACCAGGTCCACTCCTCGGTCAAGAACACCTTCAACATCATCGGCGTCGAGGCCTTCACGGTCCCCACCGTGAACCGGCAGTTCACCGGCGAGGCGCTGCGCGCCGCGCTGGCCGCCGACCCCCACCCGGAGACCGTCATCGCGGTGGTGGGCACGGCCGGGACGACCAACGAGGGCATCATCGACGACCTCCAGGGCCTGGCCGAGGTCGCCCGCGAGCGCGACCTGTGGTTCCACGTCGACGGCGCCTACGGTGGCGCGGGCCTGTTCGCCCCCTCGGTGCGCGAGCGCTACAACGGCATCGAGCACGCCGACTCCTTCGTCGTCGACCCGCACAAGTGGCTGTTCGCCCCCTTCGACTGCGCCGCGCTGCTCTACCGCAACCCGCAGCTCGCCCGCGCCGTGCACACCCAGGACGCCTCCTACCTCGACGTCCTGCACACCGAGGGCGACGAGTGGAACCCCACCGACTACGCCTACCACCTCACCCGCCGCGCCCGCGGCCTGCCGCTCTGGTTCTCCCTCGCCGTCCACGGCACCCAGGCGTACACCGACGCCATCGAGGCCGGCCTCAAGCTGGCCCAGGACACCGCCCGGCTCATCCGCGACGCCGACCACCTGGAGCTGCTGTTCGACCCGCAGCTCTCGGCCGTCTGCTTCAAGCGCAAGGGCTGGACCGGCGAGGACTACTACCGCTGGTCGAAGCAGCTGCTCGCGGACCAGATCGGCTTCGTCACCCCCACCGGCTGGGACGGCGAGACGGTCGCCCGCTTCGCCTTCCTGCACCCGGGCACGACGATGGAGATGGTCCGGGAGATCCTGGACACCATGGCCTGAGCCGACGCTCCTGCGCAGGACCCCCGCCGGGCACCACGGCGGGGGTCCTGACGTTCACCGGCCGCACGGCCCACCGGCCGACCGCCTACAGGAAGGCGCCGCTCGGCAGGTACGGCGCCGGCGGCCGCATCCCGCGCAGCCCGACGAAGCCCCCGCTGCGCGGGGTCAGCCCCACCTCCAGGCCGACGTCCAGCGCCCACTCCTGCTCGGCGGTCAGGAACTCCACCCGCGCCTCGACCCCGTCCGGCACCCGGGCCAGCGCCTCGCGCAGCAGCCGGGCGGCGATCCGCTTGGTGGTGGCCGCCAGCAGCTTGACCTCCCCGCCGTCCCGGTAGCAGTAGCCGCTGCCGGCCAGCGCGTCGGCGATCAGCAACTCCTCGAAGTGGCCCAGCATCAGCTCGTGGTCCGGGCCGTGCGCGGAGCCGCGCAGCCGCCGGTCCACCGAGTCCAGCAGGTGCCGGTGGGTGGCGCTGCCCCGGTGCACCGGGATGTCCCCGGGATCGAGCAGCCCGGCCCGGTCCACCCGCCCGGTCAGCCGCATCGCCGGGTGCAGGGTGAACCCGGCCAGCCGGTAGCGGCGGGCCGCCGCCGGGGAGGCCGACACACAGACCATCCCGCGCAGGCAGCCCCGTGAATGCGCTGCCGCCCGTTCCAGCAGCAGCCGCCCGACGCCCTTGCCCTGCGCCTGCGGCCGGACCGCGAACAGCGAGGGCGTCCACAGGCCCTCGCGGCGCATCGACAGCACCGCACCGACCGGTTCCCCGTCGCTCTCCGCGAGCCAGCAGCCCGCCGGGTCGGTGCGCGCCAGGTGTCTGACCCGGGCCGGCTGCAGCGGGGTCGGCACGGTGGCCGGCCCGGGGCGGGCCGGGTCGGCGGACGCGGCGAGGGAGAGCTCCTGGACGGCCTCCGCGTCGGCGGCGCTGTCCCTGACCTGGCGCAGGATCATGGCCACCATCCTGGCGTCCGCCGACCCGGCCCGGGGCCGGTTCCCCCGGATTCCGCGGCTCGGGCGGTGACCCGTCCTCCCGGGTTGTGCGAGCATGGGGAGCGTAGGGGACGCGGGTGGCACACCCGGCCCACGGAAATTCCGCCGTCGACAGGCCGACGAAACAACCTCCGTCCGGGAAATGAATCCGGACGGCCGGTGGTTGGCACTGGCGGCAGACCGTCGCCAAGACCGGGAGAAAGCAGATGACCGTCCAGGACGAGACCACTGTCGAAAGTGGCATCCTCCTTACCGATGCCGCCGCGGCCAAGGTCAAGGGCCTGCTGGAGCAGGAAGGCCGTGACGACCTCGCGCTCCGCGTGGCCGTCCAGCCCGGTGGCTGCTCCGGCCTGCGTTACCAGCTGTTCTTCGACGAGCGCTCGCTCGACGGCGACGTGATCAAGGACTTCAACGGTGTCAAGGTCGTCACCGACCGGATGAGCGCCCCGTACCTGGGCGGCGCCACCGTCGACTTCGTCGACACCATCGAGAAGCAGGGCTTCACGATCGACAACCCGAACGCCACCGGCTCCTGCGCCTGCGGCGACTCGTTCAGCTAAGCGGTACCGCTCAGTCGGGCCGCACCGCGAAGGCGGCCCCGGGGATCTCCCCGGGGCCGCCTTCGCGTTTCACCGTGCCCCGCCCTCGGGCTTGTCTGACAATTCCCGCCGCGCGCTGATGCGACGCGAATTGTCAGACAAGCCCTACTGCCCGGCGACGTCCGGCGTGACCGGGTCCGGGCCCATGTGCGGGTCGGCCTCCAGCGGCACGTTCTGGCCGCTCGACTGGTCGGTCACCGTCCGCCCCGCCAGCGGCGAGCGCAGATCGGCGGACACCGTCTGCCGCTTGGCCAGCGCGTTGCAGACCTGCCCGGGCGGCATCGGCGCCGCGACCACGATCCGTACGTCCACCCGGCCGGGGTGCGACTCGTCCGCCTTCAGCGCGTACTGCTGGCAGACCCCGCCGAAGAAGTAGACGGTCAGCTGGTTGCTGCCGTCCACCCGGTAGGAGACCGCCGGCCGCGCCCCCGTCCCGGCCGGGTCGGGCTCGCCGACCGCGATCCCCGGGGGAGTGCCCGGCGAGGTGGTCGCCGACGGCTGCGCCGGGGCCGGCGCGGCCGAGCCGGGGGAGGAGCCGGTCGACGGGCTCGCCGCCGGTGCGGACGCCGGGTCCGAGGGCGGGGTGGCGGCGGGCGGGGTGGCGGAGTCCGCCGGGGCCTGCGGGGACGCCGTCGTGCCGGCCGAGGTCGTGGTCGAGGCCGCGCCGGCCGCCGCCGAGTCCGAGGAGGTCTTGCCGTCCCCGTTGCACCCGGCCACCGTGACCGCCGCCGCCAGCACCAGACCCGCCAGGGCCGTCACCCGCCGACCGCGCCGGGGCATCGTCTCCAGATCCATCTGTACATCCTCCCGAGGGCTCAGCGGCGCCGCCCGCTCGGCCGCTCCGCGCGGATGTGACGTGACCCGGACGGATCCGGTTCCACCCGGCCCCGGCCCTGCCCCGTGGCCGGGCCGGGCGCCGGGTCAGTTGCCGTACTCGGCCATCCCGGCTACCAGCCGCTGCGCACGGGACGGCACCCGGAACCCCTCCCGGGCGGGCGCGGTCGGCTCCGGGCCGGACGCCAGCAGTGGCCAGAAACGGCGCAGTCGCCGGGACGAACTCACCAGCGCGTCGAGGGTCTCGCCGTCCGCCCCGTCCCGGAGGGCAGTCAGCGGGGGGTGGTTGGGCATCATCGGGCATCGCTCCGATCCAGGGCCGTGGCCGCACTGCCACGGTCGACGACGGGGCCCGGACCTGGTCGGGCAGGGGCCCTACTGCCGACCCTAGGCCGGGGCTCGGCCCGCCCACCAGTGCTACCCGGAGGTAGTACACGTTCGACGGCGGCGGGTGCCACCACCGCCCGCAGAGATGGCCGATTGCGGCGGTCTTGCTGCCGCCCGCCCAGGGCCCGGTACCGTGAGTGGGTTCACCCGTGCATGCCCGCTGGCCCTGTAGCCATCTTGAGGAGACCTTCCGTGCGTATCGCCGTCGCCGGCTCGATCGCCACCGACCACCTGATGACGTTCCCCGGTCGGTTCGCCGACCAGCTCGTCGCCGAGCAGCTGCACACCGTGTCGCTGTCCTTCCTGGTCGACACCCTGGACATCCGCCGCGGCGGGGTCGCGCCGAACATCGCGTTCGGCATGGGCGTGCTCGGACTCCGCCCGATCCTGGTCGGCGCGGCCGGCGCGGACTTCGCCGAGTACCGCAGCTGGCTGGAGCGCAACAACGTGGACTGCACCTCCGTCCACATCTCCGAGACCCGGCACACGGCCCGCTTCATGTGCACCACGGACGAGGACCACAACCAGATCGCCTCGTTCTACACCGGTGCCATGGCGGAGGCCCGCAACATCGAGCTCAAGCCGATCGCCGACCGCGTCGGCGGCCTCGACCTCGTCCTGATCGGCGCCGACGACCCGCAGGGCATGGTCCGGCACACCCAGGAGTGCCGCACCCGCGGCTACGCCTTCGCCGCCGACCCCTCCCAGCAGCTGGCCCGCCTGGAGGGCGACGACATTCGGGAGATCGTCGACGGCGCCGCGTACCTCTTCACCAACGAGTACGAGGCCGCGCTGATCGAGAGCAAGACCGGCTGGGGTGCCGAGGAGCTCCTCACCCGGGTCGGCACCCGGATCACCACCCTGGGCAGCAAGGGCGTGCGGATCGAGCGCAAGGGCGAGGCACCGATCCTGGTCGGCTGCGCCGCCGAGGAGGCGAAGGTCGACCCGACCGGCGTCGGCGACGCCTTCCGGGCCGGCTTCCTGGTCGGCCTGTCCTGGCAGCTGGACCTGGAGCGCTCCGCCCAGCTCGGTTGCATGCTCGCCACCCTGGTGATCGAGACCGTCGGCACCCAGGAGTACGAGCTGCGCCCGTCCGCCTTCCTGAAGCGCTTCGAGGACGCCTACGGCGCCGAGGCCGCCGCGGACGTCCGCGCGCACCTGGTCAAGTAGTCCGCCGGACGACCAGGTAGGCCGTGCCCCGGTCGCCGCCGTAGTCGGCGGCCGGGGCCTCGCCCGCGTACTCCTGCCCGCGCATCTCGCACCAGGCCGGGATGTCCAACCGAGCCGCCTCGTCGTCCGACAGCACGGCGACCGTACCGCCCTCCGGCACCTCGCCGATCCGCTTCGCCAGCTCGATCACCGGCAGCGGACACCGCTTGCCCAGGGCGTCGATGACGAGGGTCCGCGTCCGCACCCGCGGCGCCGGCAGGTCCAGCCCGAGCGGCGCCCGCACGCCCGCGACCAGCTCCGGCAGCACGGTGAGGAAGCGCTCGACGTCCGCCTCGGCCGTCCCGGCGGGCAGCGAGACCCGGACGTTCCCCTCCGTGAGCACCCCCATCGCGGCCAGCACATGGCTCGGCGTCAGGGTGGAGGAGGTGCAGGAGGAGCCGGAGGAGACCGCGAAGCCCGCCCGGTCCAGCTCGGTGAGCAGCACCTCGCCGTCCACGTACAGGCAGGAGAAGGTGACGATGTGCGGCAGCCGCCGCACCGGGTCGCCGACCACCTCGACCTCGGGCACCAGCTGCGGCACCCGGGCCCGGATCCGCTCCACCAGCGCGTGCAGCCGGGCGTTCTCCCGCTCGGCCTCGGCCCGGACGGCCCGCAGCGAGGCGGCCGCGGCCACGATGGCCGGGACATTGACGTAGCCGGGCACCCGTCCGCCCTCGCGTTCGTCGGCCGGCAGCGGCGAGACGTACCGGACGCCCTTGCGCACCGCCAGCACCCCGACCCCGGGCGGCCCGCCCCACTTGTGCGCGCTGGCGGTCAGCAGCGACCAGCCGGCCGGGACGTCCACCCGCCCGACGCTCTGCGCCGCGTCGACCAGCAGCGGGACGCCGGCCTCGCGGCAGTGCCCGGCGACCTCGCCGACCGGTTGGACCGTCCCCACCTCGTGGTTGGCGCTCTGCAGGACGGCCAGCGCGGTGTCCGCGCGCAGCAGCGCGGCGAAGGCCTCCGGGTCGACCCGTCCGGCGCGGTCCACCGGCGCCACCGAGACGGTGCCGCCGCCGACCTCGTGCCCTTCGGCGACGTGCAGCACGCTGGAGTGCTCCACCGCAGAGTGCACCAGGTGCCCGCCGCGCCGCCGGTGGCCGGTCAGCGCGCCCTGCATGCCGAGCTGTACCGCCTGCGTCCCGCTCGCGGTGAAGGCGATCTCGTCGGCCCGGGCGCCCAGGGCCTCGGCCACCGTCTCGCGGGCGGCGTCCAGCAGCATCCGGGCCTGTCGGCCGGAGCGGTACAGCCGGGCCGGGTCGGCCCAGCCCTCGTCCAGGGCGGCGATCAGTGCCTGCCGTGCGACGGGGTGCAGAGGGGCCGTCGAAGCCGCGTCGAAGTACACGGTCACATTTAACGGCACACCGGGAGGCCTTCCGGTCCGATGACGTCGCTTACCGGCCGTCAGTCGATCACCCCGAATGTCCGCTTCGTCCTCGTCCGACGGACCGTCACCCGCGTTGTTCGACGTCATCCCCCGATCGGGCGTAAGGACCTCGAATGCCTACGATGACCTGCGACGCAGCCCCTGCCGGGCCTGATCGGGCGACCGGGCGGCGCGTTACCGGGGGCTGCCCGTCAGGAGCGCATAAGGCTGGAGTAGGGTTTGGCCCGCATAAGCATTCAAACCGTGCCCGTGGACGGGTCGCCGGGGAGGCTCACAATCCTCCGCGGGGCGACGCGAAGGCGGGCGAGACTTCGGGAAGGCGCTACGTGAGTCCCAACGGCTCCGACCGCTCGCCGCGGCGCACGATGCGGCGGAAGCTGCCTCAGGCGCTGGCACTGGGCCTCGTCATCGCGACCGCCACCGGCTGCTCGGCCAACGACCTGCCCAGGCTTGGCCTCCCGAGCCCCGTCACCAAGGAAGGGCCGATGGTCCTCCAGATGTGGCAGGGTTCCTGGATCGCGGCGCTGGTGGTCGGCGTACTGATGTGGGGTCTGATCATCTGGAGCGTGATCTTCCACCGGCGCAGCCGCACCGGTGTGGAGGTCCCTCCGCAGACCCGGTACAACGTGCCCATCGAGGCGCTCTACACCGCGGTCCCCATCATCATCGTGTCGGTGCTCTTCTACTTCGTCGCCCGCGACGAGTCGAAGCTGATCGCCGTCTCCGAGAAGCCGCAGCACACGGTCAACGTGGTCGGCTTCCAGTGGAGCTGGGCGTTCAACTACGAGAACACCGAGAACCCCGACCCGGCCAACAAGGACGCCGCGTACGACGTCGGTACGCCCAAGGACGCTCCGACGCTCTGGCTGCCGGTCAACGAGACGGTTCAGTTCCGTCTGACCTCGCGTGACGTCATCCACGACTTCTGGCCCGTCAACTTCATGATGAAGATGGACGTCGTGCCGGGCGTGGTGAACAGGTTCGAGGTCACCCCCACCGTCAAGGGCGAGTACATGGGCAAGTGTGCGGAGCTCTGTGGCGTCGACCACTCGCGCATGCTGTTCAACGTCAAGGTCGTCGACCGCGCCGACTACGACAAGCACCTGGCGGACCTCCGGGCCAAGGGCCAGACCGGCGCGGTGCCCTCCGGCATCACGACCATGGGAAGTGAAGAGAAGTGACCATCCTCAACGAGCCCGCCGCGGCCGGCGGGGGCGCCGGGGCCGTCACGGTCGGGGCGCAGCGGACCCGCAAGCCGGGTTCGACCATCATCAAGTGGCTGACCACCACCGACCACAAGACGATCGGCACCCTGTACCTGGGCACGTCGTTCGCCTTCTTCCTGATCGGTGGCATCCTCGCCCTGGTCATGCGCGCCGAGCTGGCGCGTCCCGGGACCCAGATCCTGTCGAACGAGCAGTTCAACCAGGCGTTCACGATGCACGGCACGATCATGCTGCTGATGTTCGCGACGCCGCTGTTCGCCGGCTTCGCGAACTGGATCATGCCGCTGCAGATCGGCGCCCCGGACGTGGCGTTCCCGCGTCTGAACATGTTCGCGTACTGGCTGTACCTCTTCGGCTCGACCATCGCGGTGGCGGGCTTCCTCACCCCGAACGGTGCCGCCAACTTCGGCTGGTTCGCCTACTCCCCGCTGTCGGACGCGGTCCGCTCGCCGGGCGTCGGCGCCGACATGTGGATCATGGGTCTGGCCTTCTCCGGCTTCGGCACGATCCTCGGTGCGGTCAACTTCATCACCACGATCATCTGCATGCGCGCCCCCGGCATGACGATGTTCCGGATGTCGATCTTCGTCTGGAACGTCCTGCTGACCGCCGTGCTGGTCCTGCTGGCCTTCCCGGTCCTGGCCGCCGCGCTGTTCGCCCTGGAGGCGGACCGTAAATTCGGGGCCCACGTATTCGATCCCGCCAACGGCGGGGCGATGTTGTGGCAACACCTCTTCTGGTTCTTCGGCCACCCCGAGGTGTACATCATCGCGCTGCCGTTCTTCGGCATCGTCTCGGAGATCATCCCGGTCTTCAGCCGCAAGCCGATGTTCGGCTACTCCGGTCTGATCGCGGCCACCATCGCGATCGCCGGTCTGTCCGTGACGGTGTGGGCGCACCACATGTACGTCACCGGCCAGGTGCTGCTGCCGTTCTTCTCCTTCATGACCTTCCTGATCGCGGTCCCGACCGGTGTGAAGTTCTTCAACTGGGTCGGCACCATGTGGAAGGGCTCGCTGAGCTTCGAGACGCCGATGCTCTGGACGGTCGGCTTCCTGGTCACCTTCCTGTTCGGTGGTCTGACCGGTGTTCTGCTGGCCTCCCCGCCGATCGACTTCCACGTCTCGGACTCGTACTTCGTCGTCGCCCACTTCCACTACGTGGTCTTCGGCACCGTCGTCTTCGCGATGTTCGCCGGCTTCCACTTCTGGTGGCCGAAGATGACCGGCAAGATGCTGGACGAGCGCCTCGGCAAGATCACCTTCTGGACGCTGTTCTTCGGCTTCCACACCACCTTCCTGGTCCAGCACTGGCTCGGTGCGGAGGGCATGCCCCGCCGCTACGCCGACTACCTGGCCTCGGACGGCTTCACCACGCTGAACACCGTCTCGACCATCGGTTCGTTCGTGCTCGGCGCCTCGATGCTGCCGTTCCTCTACAACGTGTGGAAGACCGCCAAGTACGGCGAGAAGATCGAGGTCGACGACCCGTGGGGCTACGGCCGCTCGCTGGAGTGGGCGACCTCCTGCCCGCCGCCGCGGCACAACTTCCTCACCCTGCCCCGGATCCGCTCCGAATCCCCGGCCTTCGACCTCCACCACCCGGAGATCGCCGCGCTGGACTACCTGGAGAACCACGGTGAGCCGGCCAAGCACCTCGCCGGTGTGACCCCGGCGAAGTACGACGCCCCGAAGCTGGACAAGGGTAAGAAGGAGGGCGACGCCTGATGAGGGAACAGGGAAAGATCTTCCTCGGCCTGGCGGTCTTCGTCCTCGCCATGGCCATCACCTACGGCCTGTGGACCAACCACTCGGACCACGGGATCGAGGCGGCCGGCACCACCGCGCTCTTCCTCGCCTTCTC
Source organism: Kitasatospora sp. MAA19 (assembly GCF_029894125.1). Lineage (GTDB taxonomy): Bacteria > Actinomycetota > Actinomycetes > Streptomycetales > Streptomycetaceae > Kitasatospora. The sequence continues at coordinate 435,338 of NZ_JARXYZ010000002.1, read as the reverse complement.
GCTCTGCGCCTTCATCGGGTACTACCTCGCCTTCACCGCCCGCCGGGTGGACAGCGGCGCGGGTGACAACCCCGAGGCCGAGGTCGCGGACGACTCCGGCGAGCTGGGCTTCTTCGCCCCGCACAGCTGGCAGCCGCTCTCCCTGGCGATCGGTGGCTCGCTGGCGTTCCTCGGTGTGATCTTCGGCTGGTGGCTGCTGTTCTGGTCGATCCCGATCATCCTGATCGGCCTCTTCGGCTGGGTCTTCGAGTTCTACCGGGGTGAGAACCAGAACCAGTAGGTTCCCTGGTTCCACCGTCGACGACAGGGCCGGTCCCCCCGCACGGGGGGACCGGCCCTGTTGCTTCCCCAGGGTGACCGCCTCACTCGCCCGGGTGAACGGATGGTCGCTCGGATGTCGCTTCGCCCCATGCCGTTCCTACGATCTGATCAATCATGCGAACCCTCGGAGGCGGTCATGGCCGACAGGCGCGGAATCGCAGGTATCGGCGGCATCTCGCTGACCCTCGCAGTGCTGGCCCCGCTGGCCGCCTGCTCGTTCGGCGACGAGGCGACCGGTCCCCACCGGATCGACGCGGCCCCGCTCGTCCATCTCTCGGCGGTGGGCAAGGTCGATCCCTCCCGGCCGGTCACGGTGACCTCGGTGCCCGGCAGCCGGCTCACCGACGTCACCGTGGTCGGCCCGGACGGCAGGGTGGTGGCCGGACAGCTCGCCGAGGACCAGCACAGCTGGCAGACCACCGGCCGGCTGAAGGCCGGCACCGACTACTCGGTGCGGATCGCCGCCGACAACGGCAAGGGCGGCCGCGGGGACACCACCGCGGGCTTCAGCACCCTCGCCGCGCAGCGGCTGCTGACCGCGAAGCTGGGACCGGACTCCTCCGGCAGTGGCGTCTACGGCGTCGGCCAGCCGCTCACCGTGCAGCTGTCCGAGGCGGTGAAGGACCCCCAGGCCCGCCAGGAGGTCGAGCACGCCCTGACCGTCGCCTCCCAACCCGCCGTCACCGGCGCCTGGTACTGGGTGGACGACAAGAACCTGCACTTCCGCCCGGAGGAGTACTGGCCGTCCGGGGCCACCGTCTCGCTGGCCTTCGACGGCACCGGCAGCCGGATCGCGGACGGCCTCTACGGCGGCGACCGCAGCGCGCTGAGCCTGCGGATCGGCGACCGGGTCGAGTCGGTGGTCGACGCGGCCACCCACGAGCTCACCCTGCTCCGCGACGGCAAGAGGGTCCGACGCATCCCGGTGACCACCGGTAAGCCCGGCTTCGACACCCGCAACGGCGTCAAGGTGGTGCTCGGCCAGGAGCGCTCCGTCCGGATGAACGGCGAGACGATCGGGATAGCGGCCGGCAGCTCGGAGGCCTACGACCTCGACGTGGAGTGGGCCACCCGGGTGACCTGGAGCGGCGAGTACGTCCACGCGGCGCCCTGGTCGGTGAGCTCGCAGGGCGTGGCGAACGTCAGCCACGGGTGTACCGGCATGAGCACCGACGACGCCAAGTGGTTCTACCGGAACACCAGGGTGGGGGACCTGGTGACGGTGGTGAACAGCCACGGCGCCACCATGGAGCCGTTCGGCAACGGCTTCGGGGACTGGAACGTCTCCTGGACGGACTGGGTCAAGCACAGCGCCCTGGGACAGCCCCTCAGCACCACCGGTCCGGCCTCCCAGGCCCACGCCGCCGGGATGATCCGCCCGGAGGTCTGAGCCCCCGTGGCGGGCCCGTGCAGGCCTCCTCAGGCCCCCGCGTAGGCCAGCCGCAGGGCGGTGTCCACCGCGGCCAGCGCGTCCGCGTGCGAGAGCCCGAGCCGGGTCGCCCGCTCGGCGTACTCGGTGGCGGCCGCGGCGGCCAGCCGGTGCGCGGTGTCGCCGGTGGCGGCGATCAGGGTGCCCCGCCGGCCGTGGGTCTCCACCACGCCGTCCGCCTCCAGCTCCCGGTAGGCCCGGGCGACCGTCCCCGCGGCCAGTCCCAGTTCCTCGGCCAGGGCCCGGACGGTGGGCAGCCGCAGCCCGGTCGGCAGCTCGCCGGAGCGGGCCCGCTCGGCGATCTGGGCCCGGATCTGCTCGTACGGGGGAGTGGCAGCGGCGGGGTCGACGGACAACTGCACGAGGGGCTCCTGGAGGGTGCGGACGGGGGGACGGGAAAGCCCGAGGGCCGCCGACCAGAAGAACTCTGGTCAGCGGCCCTCGGGTGTGACGCTGTGGCGCGTACGGGATCAGTGGTGGCCGTGGCCGCTGGTGATCTCGTGGTGCTCCTCGGACGTCGGCTTGGGGATCTGGCTGCCGCCGCCGTAGAAGCCGCGGGAGAGCTTGGCCCGGGTGCGGTTGAGCAGACCGGACTTGGCGGCCACGCCGTTCTCGTCCGTCTGGGCCGGCAGCTCGACCGGCTGGATCTGCTCGTGCGCGGTGAGCTTGTACAGGTCCTTCTGCGGCAGCTGGGCGTGCACCTCGACGAACTCGCCGTGCGGCAGGCGCTTGATGACGCCCGTCTCGCGGCCGTGCAGCACCTTCTCCTTGTCCCGGCGCTGGAGGCCGAGGCACCAGCGCTTGGTGATGATGAAGGTGATGACCGGCACCGCGAAGAAGCCGACGCGGACGAAGTAGGTGATCGAGTTGATCGACAGGTGCAGGTGGGTGGCGAACAGGTCGTTGCCACCACCGACCAGCAGCACCAGGTACAGGCTGATCCAGGCGGCGCCGAGCGCGGTGCGGACCGGGGCGTTGCGCGGGCGGTCCAGGATGTGGTGCTCGCGCTTGTCGCCGGTGATCCAGCCCTCGATGAACGGGTAGACCGCGATCGAGACCAGGACCAGCGGGAAGATCATCAGCGGGATGAAGACACCCAGGTTCAGGGTGTGGCCCCACAGGCCGACCTCCCAGCCCGGCATGACACGGATCAGACCCTCGGAGAAGCCCATGTACCAGTCGGGCTGGGCGTCCGTGGAGACCTGGTCCGGGCGGTACGGGCCGTACGCCCAGATCGGGTTGATCGTGGCGATCGCCGAGATGGCGGCGATCAGACCGAACACCAGGAAGAAGAAGCCACCGGCCTTGGCCATGTAGACCGGCATCAGCGGCATGCCGACGACGTTCTTCTCGGTCTTGCCCGGGCCCGCCCACTGGGTGTGCTTGTGGTAGAAGACCAGGATCAGGTGCGCCACCAGCAGGCCGAGCATGATGCCCGGGATCAGCAGCACGTGGATCGTGAAGAAGCGCGGCACGATGTCGTGGCCGGGGAACTCGCCCCCGAACAGGAACATCTGGACGTAGGTGCCGACCAGCGGGACGGCGAGGATCGCGCCTTCCATGAAGCGGATACCGGTGCCCGACAGCAGGTCGTCCGGCAGCGAGTAGCCGAAGAAGCCGTCGAACATGCCCAGGACCAGCAGCAGGAAGCCGAAGACCCAGTTGATCTCACGCGGCTTGCGGAACGCGCCGGTGAAGAACACGCGCATCATGTGCACGAGCATCGCGGCCACGAAGACCAGGGCGGCCCAGTGGTGGATCTGACGGATCAGCAGACCGCCGCGGACCTCGAAGCTGATGTCGACCGTCGACGCGTACGCCTCGGACATCCCGATGCCCTTGAGCGGGACGTACGAGCCGTTGTAGACGACCTCGGCCATCGAGGGCTTGAAGAACAGCGTCAGGTAGACACCGGTCAGGATGATGATGACGAACGTGTAGAGGCAGATCTCGCCCAGCATGAAGGACCAGTGGTCCGGGAAGATCTTGCGCAGGTTGGCCTTGGCGAGGGAGTAGATCCCCAGCCTGCCGTCCGTCCAGTCCGCGGCGGCTTCCCACTTGTTGGCGGGCTTGGCGCGCGTGCTGGCGGGCTTGGCGGCACCGGAGGTGGTGCTGCTCGCGCTACTCATCGAGCACGCTCCCAGTAGCTCGGGCCGACGGGCTCCTCGAAGTCGCCGGTGGCGACCAGGAAGCCCTTCTCGTCAGTGGTGATCTTCAGCTGCGGCAGCGGGTGGCCGGCCGGGCCGAAGATGACGCGCGCGCCGTCCGCCAGGTCGAAGGTCGACTGGTGGCAGGGGCAGAGCGCGTGGTGGGTCTGCTGCTCGTAGAGGCTGATCGGGCAGCCGACGTGCGTGCAGATCTTGGAGTAGGCGAGGATGCCCTCGAAGCCCTTCTCCCGGGACTTGTCGTCCTTGATGTCGTCCGGCGCGATGCGCACGAGCATCAGGGCGTCCTTGGCGATCGCCTGCTGGAAGTCCTCGTCGTGGACGTGCAGGCCCTCGGGCATGGCGAAGGTCAGCGAGCCGACGACGATGTCCTCGGCCTTCATCGGCTGGCTGGTGCTCATGTTGATGAGCTGCAGCGGCTTGACCGGGGTCGCCTCCTTCCAGCCCGTCTCCTTCAGCTTCTTCTCGGGCAGCGGGCCGAGGTCGCGGAGCAGGACCACGCCGGAGAGCGGGACCAGCGCCATCGAGCCGATGAGGGTGTTGCGGATCATCTTGCGGCGGCCGAAGCCGGACTCCGCGGCACCGGTCTTGAACTGGTCGATGACGTCCGCGCGGACCTCGTCGTCAGCCTCGATCGGGTGACGCTCGGCCGGCAGCTCGACGTCCGACATCAGCGTGCGGGCCCAGTGGACCGCACCCGCGCCGATCATGAACAGCGCGACGCCCAGGGTCAGGCCGAGCGCGAAGTTCAGCGCGCTGACGTGACCGAGCGGGAAGATGTAGACGATCTTGTCCGGGTCGATGGCCACGTACGAGGCGATGAAGCCGACGGTGGCGATCATCGAGACCACGAACATCAGCGAGACCTGGCGCTCGGCCCGCTGGGCGGCCCGCTCGTCGATGTCGGTGCGGCGGGGCTCGTGAGCCGGCAGGCCCGGGTCGGCGAACGGGTCGCCGTGCTCGGCGACCTCACCGGCGGAGCCGTGTGACTCCGGAAGCTTCTCTTCTGACATGTCGTGGCTCATGACTTCTTGGCCTTGGTGGTGTGGGCGGCGACCCAGATCGCGACCGCGATGAGCGTGCCGAGACCGAAGATCCAGCCGAACAGACCCTCGGTCACCGGACCGAGGCTGCCGAGCGTGAGACCGCCGGGGTTGGGCTCATCGTTGGTGGTGTGGCGGACGAAGGCCACGATCTGCTTCTTCTGCTCCTCGGGCATGGTGGTGTCCGGGAACGACGGCATCTGCTGCGGGCCGGTCTGCATGGCCTCGTAGATGTGCTTGGCGTCCACGCCCTCCAGCGCCGGGGCGTACTTGCCCTTGGTCAGGGCACCGCCCTGGCCGGCGAAGTTGTGGCACTGGGCGCAGTTGGTGCGGAACAGCTCGCCACCCTTGGAGATGTCGTCCGGGTTGGTCGAGGTGTACTGCTCCTTGGTCGGCGTCACCGGGCCGGGGCCGAGCGAGGCCACGAAGGCGGCGAGCTGGTCGATCTCCGCCTGCGAGTAGATGTTCTTCTTGCGCGGCACCTGGGCGCCGGGCTGCTGGGCCGGCATGCGGCCGGTGCCGACCTGGAAGTCGACGGAGGCGGAGCCGACGCCGACCAGGCTCGGACCGTCGCTGCTGCCCTGGCCGTTCAGGCCGTGGCACGAGGAGCAGCCCACGGCGAAGAGCTTCTTGCCCTCATCGATCGCGAGCGACTGCGCGGCGACGTCGGCCTGCGCCTTGTCGGCGGGCGCGAACGCGGCGTACAGCCCCCCGGTTGCCGCCAGGGCGAGAAGTAGGACGACCAGCGCCGCCAATGGGTGGCGCCGTCGTGCGGAGAGCTTTTTCACGGAATAACCCCGGTGTCAGGATCTGGTCGACTGGTGGGTGCACCCGGCGGCCGGTCTGGCCGGCACGAGGCTGCCTGTCTAGGGCTGCGCGCGCGGTCGGTCGGTGGGAGCGTCGCCACCGGCAGAATCGGCCCGACGCCGGTGAGGGCGGGGACCGAAGCCGGTGGCCAGCGACTTGATCAGCTGGTTACTTGATCAGGTAGATGGTCGCGAACAGGCCGATCCACACGACGTCGACGAAGTGCCAGTAGTACGACACGACGATCGCGGCGGTGGCCTGCTCGTGCGTGAAGCGCTTGGCTGCGTACGTCCGTCCCAGGACCAGCAGGAAGGCGATCAGACCACCCGTCACGTGCATACCGTGGAAGCCGGTGGTCAGGTAGAACACCGTGCCGTACGGGTCGGAGGACAGCGAGAGGCCGTCCTTCTTGACCAGCTCGGTGTACTCGAAGATCTGGCCGCCGATGAAGATCGCGCCCATCACGAAGGTGATGACGAACCACGAGCGGAGCTTCTTCACGTCCCCGCGCTCGGCGGCGAACACGCCGAGCTGACAGGTCAGCGAGGAGAGCACCAGGATCGTGGTGTTGACCGAGGAGAAGGGCACATTGAGGGCGTGCGCCTTCTCGGTCCAGAACTCGGCTCCCTTGACGGAGCGGAGCGTGAAGTACATCGCGAAGAGGGCCGCGAAGAACATCAACTCGGAACTGAGCCAGACGATCGTTCCGACGCTGACCATGTTCGGCCGGTTGACCGATCCGTGCGCGTGCCCGGTTTCTACTGCTGTTGCTGTCGCCACGACGGACATTATGTCGGTCCCTTATTCCGTCTTCACGTCGGGGGGTGTCCCTCGGAGTGTCCGGTGCGTGCGGTATGCCCCCCTGGGGGGCGACGGGGTGTCCGGATGGCGGCTGAGCAGCGGCGTGTCCCTTTTCTGACGGTTCCTCGGAGGAGCCTGCGACCCCGCTGCCCAGCGTGTCGTTGCACGTCTGGCGGAGCCTCCGGCGGTAGGGCGCGGGCGCCGTGTCGGCCGTACGGGTGGACCGGGCGGGTCCGGGTGACGGGCTGTCCTCCGGGCGGGTGAGTCGCGGGCGCGGCGCCTTGAGAAGGAACGTCGGCGAGGGGGACTCGGCGAGCGGTGATCCGGAGTAGCATCCGGATCAGGCGAACGTGGTCCGGATCACACTTGAGGGAGCAGGGCCCATGGCGTACACGACCGACGAGACGCTCACCGTCCTCGTCTACAGCGACGACCGCAACACCCGCGAGCAGGTGCTGACGGCGCTCGGCCGTCGGCCCGCCGAGGACCTTCCGGAACTGTCCTACCTGGAGTGCGCGACCACCCCCGCGGTGCTGAAGGCACTGGAGAAGGGCGGCGTGGACCTCTGCATCCTGGACGGCGAGGCGGTGCCGGCCGGCGGGCTCGGGCTCGGCCGCCAGCTCAAGGACGAGATCTACGGCTGCCCGCCGGTGCTGGTGCTGATCGGACGGCCGCAGGACTCCTGGCTGGCCGCGTGGAGCCGGGCCGACGCCGCGATCTCCCGGCCGGTGGACCCGGTGGCGCTGGCCGAGGCGGTCGCCACCCTGCTGCGGGCGCGACTGGCCAAGCGGGCCCCGGTCGGCCGTTGAGCGAGGTCGCCGCAGGGCGGACGGCGCCGTCTCAGTACTAGAGAAGACGGGGTCGTGGGCACGCCGCTGGTCGATAGGCTGACGCCATCCGTACGGACGTCCCCCCGCTGCGGGGAACCCGACAACAGCTGGAGTCAGCCATGGTGAACGTGAACCCTGCGAACGGTGGTACCGACCCCGCGCAGGTGGTCCGCGCCTGGCCGGACGTCCTGGCGGCGCTGTTGAAGGGGGAGGACCTCGACCGCTCGGCCACCGCGTGGGCGATGGACCGGATCATGAGCGGCGAGGCGTCCCCCGTCCAGGTGGCCGGGTTCATGGTGGCGCTGCGGGCCAAGGGCGAGACGGTCGACGAGATCACCGGTCTGGTGGACGCGATGTACGCGCACGCCGAGCCGCTGGACATCCCCGGCCCGGCCGTGGACATCGTCGGCACCGGCGGCGACCGGGCCAAGACCGTCAACATCTCCACCATGTCGGCGATCGTCGCGGCGGCGGCCGGGGCCAAGGTGATCAAGCACGGCAACCGGGCCGCCTCCTCGGCCAGCGGCTCCTCGGACGTGCTGGAGAAGCTCGGCGTCAGCCTCGACCTGCCGGCCCGGCGGATCGCCGAGGTGGCCGAGGAGGTCGGGCTCACCTTCTGCTTCGCGGCCAAGTTCCACCCGTCGATGCGGCACGCCGCCACCGCCCGGCGCGACCTCGGGGTGCCGACCGCGTTCAACATCCTCGGTCCGCTGACCAACCCGGCCAAGGTCACCGCGCACGCGATCGGCTGCTTCGACACCCGGCTCGCCGGGCTGATCGCCGGGGTGCTCGCCCGGCGTGGCTCGACCGCCCTGGTCTTCCGGGGCGACGACGGCCTGGACGAGCTGACCATCACCACCACCTCGCGGGTGTGGATCGTGCGGGACGGGACCGTCACCGAGACCACCTTCGACCCGCGGGACGTCGGCATCGAGCTGGCCGGCATCGAGACGCTGCGCGGGGCGGACCCGGGGTACAACGCCGAGGTCGCGCGCCGGCTGCTGGCCGGTGAGCACGGGCCGGTGCGGGACGCCGTCCTGATGAACACGGCGGCGGCGCTGGTCGCGCTCGACCTGGGCGAGGCACCGCTCGCCGAGCAGCTCGCCGCCGGCATGGCGCGGGCGGCGCAGGCCATCGACTCGGGCGCGGCGCAGGAACTGCTGCGGCGTTGGTCGGAGGCCACCAGCCGGGTGTGAGGCGGTACCTGGGAGCCCGTGCCGGGATGCCGGCCCGGGCTCCTCGCGTTCCCCCGGCCCGGCGGCGGGCGGGCGGGAGCACCGTCCGGATGGTGGATACCTGTTTGACCACCCGCCGGACGCGACCTAGAGTCTGCGCCAGGTCATGAGTGACAGCGTCAAGCCCCAGCTTGCTGTCCGGCAACCCTCCGTCCGTGGCGGGGTGCCCTGGGTGAGGACCGGGTCGCTCGGCAAATCGTCCGCGCGGCAAGCGCGGACGCCCGACGACTGGCACTCCCGGGGTCCCACACCCCGAAGGAGTGCATTCCCATGTCCGTTTCCACCGAACTCTGCGCCCCGCTCGCCGTCCTCGGCCACGACGTCCAGGTCCCGCTCGCCAGCGGTGCGAAGGTCGGCTACGCGGCCCTCGACTACGCGGCCAGCTCCCCGGCGCTGAAGCGGGTCTGGGACGACGTCGCCGCCTACGCCCCGTACTACGGCAGCGTGCACCGCGGCGCCGGGTACCTCTCCCAGCTGTCCACCGACCTGTTCGAGCAGAGCCGCCGCACCGTCGCCGAGTTCCTCGACCTGCGCGAGGGCGACCAGGTGGTCTTCACCCGGGCCACCACCGACTCGCTCAACCTGCTCGCCGCGGCCCTCCCGGCCGGCACCCGGGTGTTCGCCTTCGAGACCGAGCACCACGCCTCGCTGCTGCCCTGGGCGCACGCCGGGCTGGACGTCAGCTACCTGCGGGCACCGCGCTCGCACGCCGAGGCGGTCGCCGCCCTGGACGCCGCGCTCGCCGGGGCGCCCGAGGGCCCCAAGCTGCTCTGCGTCACCGGCGCCTCCAACGTGACCGGCGAGCTCTGGCCGGTCGCCGAGCTGACGGAGACCGCGCACCGGCACGGCGCCCGGGTGGTGCTGGACGCCGCCCAGCTGGCCCCGCACCACCGGGTCTCGGTGCGCGATCTGGACGTCGACTGGATCGCCTTCTCCGGCCACAAGATCTACGCACCGTTCGGCGCCGGCGTGCTGGCCGGCCGGGCGGACTGGCTGGACGCGGCCGAGCCGTACCTGGCCGGCGGCGGCGCGACCCGGACGGTGGCTCGGGAGGCCGACGGCTCGGTGGCCGTTCAGTGGCACAGCGGCCCGGCCCGGCACGAGGCCGGTTCGCCGAACGTCATCGGCGCCTACGCGATCGCCTCGGCCTGCCGGGCGCTGAGCGAGGCGGGCTTCGACGCGCTGGAGGCCCGGGAGCGGCAGCTGATCGCCCGGCTGACGGCGGGGCTGGCGGAGATTCCGCAGGTCAAGGTGTTGAACCTGTTCGGCGCCGGGTCGGCCCGGGTGGGCGTGCTGTCCTTCGTCGTCCAGGACTGGAACAGCTCGCACTTCTCGGCCGCGCTGTCCGCCGAGTACGGCATCGGGGTCCGTGACGGCCTGTTCTGCGCGCACCCGCTGCTGCGCACCCTGCTGGGGGAAGAGGACGTGGCCCCTTCGGAGTGCGGGGCGCCCGAGCCGTCGCTGCCCGGCGAGCGCAGCCTGAACGCGATCCGGGTGAGCTTCGGGGCCGGGACCCCGGACGAGCACGTCGACCGCTTCCTGACCGCCGTCCGCGAGCTGGTCACGGACGGTGCGGCGTGGAACTACCGCAACGAGGGCGGCCGCTGCGTCGTCGACACGCGCCGGGAGGGCTGACGGGGCCGGCCGGGGCTACTCGTCCAGGCCGAGGGCGAAGGCGGCCTCGAGGTCGTGCTGGGAGTAGGTGCGGAAGGCGATCTGGGTCTCGGTGTGCGCCACCCCCGGGACCTTGTTCAGCCGACCCGGGATGACCTCGGCCAGGTCGTCGTGCCGGCGCACCCGGACCATCGCCACCAGGTCGTAGCCACCGGTCACCGAGTACACCTCGCTGACGCCCTCGATGGCCGCGATGGCCTCGGCGATCTCCGGGATGCGGTCGACACTGGTCTTGATCAGGACGATGGCGGTGATCACTGTTTCGGGCTCCTTCGTGGGGTGCCGCCAGCGTATCGGGCGTCAGCCGGGTCGTCGCGGGGGGTGGCTGACCACCGTGCAGGCGTAGAGGAAGCCCGCCGAGAAGCCGATCACGTGGACCAGATAGGCAACCCCGGGCCCGGCCGAGTGGACCGACCACCACTGCAGGGCGAACCAGAGGCCGAGCACCAGCCAGGCCGGGAAGCGCAGCGGCAGGAACAGCAGCAGCGGGACGAGCGTGGTCACCCGGGAGCGCGGATGGAAGCGCAGGTAGGCGCCGAGGACGGCGGAGATCGCGCCGGAGGCGCCGATCAGCACCCGGGTGGAGTCCGCGGAGTGCGCCTCGGCGAGGGCGAAGCCGTACGTGGCCAGGCTGCCGGCGGCCAGGTAGAAGAGGGCGTACCGGGCCCGGCTCAGCCGTTGTTCGACGGTGGGGCCGAAGACGTAGAGGAAGAGCAGGTTGCCCAGCAGGTGCAGCCAGCCGGCGTGCAGGAAGAGCCCGGTGAGGACGGACAGCGCCGGGCGCTTGCCCGGGGTGGGCCTGGCCGGGCAGCCCGGGGCCGGCTCCGGGGCCTCGGCCAGCTGCTCGGCGGTCAGCGGCCGTCCGGCCAGTACCTCGGCGGGGATGACACCCCAGCGCTGCTCGTACCGCTGCTCCGCGCAGAGCTGGGCCTGGCCGGTGCCGTAGAGCGGGTTGAGCCCGGCGGCCGGGCCCAGCAGGAACACCAGGGTGTTGACCGCGATCAGGGCGTAGGTGACCACCGGGGCGGGCACGGCCGGGCGCTCGCCCCGCGCGTCGGTGTGCCCGGGGGCGGTCAGTGCCATGCGGCCAAGCATCCCTCCGGCCAGGGCGTGTGACACCGCCTTGTACGGCAGGTGGACTAGCCCTGCGGTTCCCCTGACCGGTGGCCGGGATGGTTGCCTCAGGCAATAGGCTTGGGGCGGGCATTCCCGCCTCCCGCCGCCGACGCCGGGGCTCCGGGGGGAGCGCCTAGCCCACCCAGGGACCACCCGAGAGGACCCCCGATGACCGTCCCCGCCCTGACTGCCGAGACGCGCTGGCGCTGCACCCCGTGCGGAAACCTCACCCGCTTCGACCTGACCCGCACCGCGCGGGTCACCGAGTTCCTGCACTTCGACCTGGCCGGCGAGTCCAAGGTCGAGGAGACCGAGGTGCTGAGCGAGACGGTCGAGTCGGTGCGCTGCCGCTGGTGCAACGCCGTGGACCAGGTCGAGCTGGTGGCCCGTCCGGGCGCCGAGGGCGCGGAGGCCCCCGCCGAGCAGGGTTGACGCCCGACGGTCCGGTGGACGGGTGCGCGGCGCGCCCGGCCACCGCACTGGGACAATACAGACAGGACGCACAGAACGTGACGACAGGGGCGGCGGCCGCGGGCCGTGCCCCGTAGGACCAGGATCGGAGCCGAGGACGTGGTGGACGCAGCGAGGGAGCCCGCCGAAGCGCAGGGGCTTCAGCCCGCTGCGGACGCGCAGGCGCCGGCCGCGGACGCGGCCCCCGGCGGGGCGGCGGACTCCGGCGAGCGCGGTGGCACCGACGGGTCGGCGGAGGCGGAGCTGGCCGTCGAGAAGCTCGACCGGCCGCTGCCCGAGGGCGTGCGCCGGCGCGTGGTCGGCCTGGCCTCGGACGCGCTCGGCGGACTGCCGCAGGGCGAGCTGCCGCAGAGCCTGCGCCAGTACGTCAAGTTCACCCCGGCCCGGCGGGCCAAGTACGCGGCCACCGCGCTGGCCGCGGCGCTGGAGTCGGAGCCGGCCTTCCGGGTGCGGATAGCGGAGCGGCTGCGGCTGGGCCAGCCGGACCTGGTGAAGGCGTTGGAGTCGGGCAGTGTCCCGGGCGCCGCCGATCCGATGGACGTCGCGGCCGCCGCCTACCTGGTGCGCTCGGCCGGTTGGAGCCGGCTGGTCGCCGAGGCCGGGGAGGAGGCCGAGCGGGCCGGTGCCGAGGGCGCGGTCGCCGAGGCCGCCCGGCTGGTGGAGAAGCTGCAGGCCGAGCTGGCCGAGCTGCGGGCCGCCGCCCGGGCGGACCTGGACCGGCAGCGCGCGGAGTCCGAGGACGTCCGCCGGGAGGCCGAGTCGCTGCGCAAGAAGGTGCGCTCGCTGGAGAGCGACACCCGCCGGGCGCAGGCCGAGACCCGGCGGCTGGCCGGGGAGCTGGAGGCCGCGAAGGCGCAGGCGGCGGCCGAGCGCGGCGCCGTGGAGACCGAGGCCCGGCGGTTGCGGCACCGGGTCGGGGAGCTGGAGACCGCCGCCGAGCAGGGCCGCCGGTCGGCCCGCGAGGGGCGCAGCGTCGAGGACATGCGGCTGCGGCTGCTGCTGGACACCGTGCTGCAGTCGGCACAGGGGCTGCAGCGGGAGCTGGCGCTGCCGGTCTCGCAGATCCGCCCGGCGGACCTGGTGGAGGCGGTGGTGCCGGAGTCGGCCTCGCCGCACGACGTGGCCCGGCGAGGCCTGGCCGACGACGATCCGGCGCTGCTGGACCAGCTGCTGGCGATCCCGCAGGTGCACCTGGTGGTGGACGGCTACAACGTGACCAAGACCGGCTATCCGGCGCTGCCGCTGGAGCAGCAGCGGATCCGGCTGCTGGGCGGGCTGGCGATGCTGGCCCAGCGCACCCAGGCGGAGGTCACCTGTGTGTTCGACGGGCAGGACCTGGACGTTCCGGTGATCATGGCGCCACCGCGCGGTGTGCGGGTACGGTTCAGTCGGACCGGGGAGACCGCGGACGAGCTGATCCGTCGTCTGGTGCGGGCCGAACCGCAGGGCCGGCCGGTGGTGGTGGTGTCCACCGACCGGGAGGTCGCGGAGGGCGTGCGGAAGGCGGGCGCGCGCCCCGTGGCCTCCGTTCTGCTGCTGAACCGGCTGGCCCGGCCCTGACCACTGTCCGGGCGGGATGATGCCTGGTCAGCGCCCTGTTTGCGAGGGTGTGCACATCCCGTGAATTCAGCGGGGGAAATGGAGTTCACGCCTTCGGGGGAGTGGCAAAACGCGTAGATCTTCACTAGGGTCTGGCGTCAAACCTATTTTCCGGATTCTCACCTGATCGGGTGAGGCCGATGGAAGAAGGAGCAGTTCCCTTGGCCTCCCACCGCCGTCCCAAGCAGCCGAGCCGCGCGCGGGTCTCCGTGCTCACCGCCGCCGCTGCGACTGCGGTCGCACTCTCCGCGCAGGTCGCCGCGCATGCCGCGCCCCAGCCGAACAAGAGCGACGTGAAGGCGCAGATCGACCAGCTCCAGCAGGATCAGGAGCAGGCGGCGGAGAAGTACAACGGCGCCAAGGAGCGGGCCGACCAGCTCCGCAAGCAGGCCGACCAGCTGCAGGACCAGGTGGCCCGCAGCCAGGACCAGATGACCCAGCTCCAGACCGGCCTGGCCGGGGTGGCGGGCGAGCAGTACCGCACCGGCGGGATCGACCCGTCCGTCCAGCTGATGCTCTCCTCCGACCCGTCCGGCTACCTGGAGAAGGCCTCCACCGTCCAGCAGGCCAGCACCAGCGAGACCGAGGCGCTCAAGGGTCTGCTGGACCAGCAGCGCCGGCTGGACCAGGAGAAGACGGAGGCCGCCGCCGTCCTGGCCTCGCTCGACTCCACCACCAAGGACCTGAACCAGGCCAAGTCGGACGTCAACCAGAAGCTCAAGGCCGCGCAGGACCTGCTGAACTCGCTCAGCGCCTCGGAGCGCGCCGCGCTGCGCGCCCAGCAGACGCAGGACGACCGGGCCTCGCGCGGCAGCGAGCGCACCGACCTCGGCAGCCTCCCGCAGGCCGGTGGCTACGCGGGCGTGGCCGTCGCCAAGGCGATGAGCAAGCAGGGCTCGCCGTACGTGTGGGGCGCCACCGGCTCGAGCACCTTCGACTGCTCGGGCCTGATGGTCTGGGCGTACGGCCAGGCCGGCATCTCGCTGCCGCGCACCTCGCAGGAGCAGGGCAACGTCGGCACCCGGGTCACGCTGGACCAGGCCCAGCCGGGCGACCTGGTCATCTACGGCCCCGACCGGCACCACGTCGCGATGTACATCGGCAACGGCATGGTGGTGCACGCGCCGCACACCGGCGACGTGGTGAAGGTGATGAAGGCCGACGCGATGCCGATCAACACGATCCGCCGGGTCTGACGGCCCGACACGCCCGTTGGCCCCGCCCGGGCCTGTGATCCGCGCCACCCTCCGACCGGGGGGTGGCGTTCGGGTTTGCCCGCCGGGCGAGCACATCGTGAAAGACGATCAGCTTTGCGTGTGGCAGTGATCACCATCTGTCATATTCACCAAAGAACTTTGGTCTTCTTCCGTCTTTTTTCTGACAAGGATTTGAACGGATCACGGTTCAGTTACTAGGGTCGTGCTTCGAACCACCGCACTGTCGATCGCCCAGCCGGGGTGGCGGCGGTGGTTTCCGTCGAGTTCGCGACGCAGCGGGGCGGGCCGTGTGCCTGCCTGACGGGGAGCCCAGCAGTCGGGGGCGCTGTCGAGCGGAGCCGGGGAACCACGTTCCTCCGGGGTGAATCGGCGCCAGGTCGGCCGGTGGAACGGCCGTGAGGCGTCGTAGGGCATGCTTCCGGCCCGAACCCGTCAGCTCACCCGGTAGGCGGCGCAGGAAGAAGGAGTCCGCCTTCGTGGCGTCCCATCGTCGTCCCAAGCCCGCCGGCCGCGCCCGGGTGTCGATCCTGACCGGCTTCGCCGCCGCGGCGGTCGCCATGTCCGCGCAGTCCGGTGCCCACGCGGACCCGCAGCCGACCAAGGACCAGGTCAAGGAGCAGGTCGACCAGCTCTACGAGCAGGCCGAGGTCGCGACCGAGAAGCTCAACGGCGCCCAGGAGAAGCAGCAGCAGCTGCAGAAGCAGGTCGCCGGCCTGCAGGACCAGGTGGCGCGGCAGCAGGCGCAGGTGACCGACCTGCAGGGCGGCCTGGCCGAGATCGCCGGCGAGCAGTACCGCAACGGCGGCATATCCCAGACCGTCCAGCTGATGCTCTCCGCCAGCCCGGACAACTTCCTGAGCCAGGCCGACACCCTGAACCAGGCCGGCAGCACCCAGAAGGGCCAGCTCACGCAGCTCCAGGAGGAGCAGCGCAAGCTCGACCAGGTGCGCTCCGAGGCCCAGGGCAAGCTCGCCGAGATGGAGAGCACCACTCAGCAGCTGAAGGCCGCCAAGGACGAGGTCCAGGGCAAGCTCAAGGCCGCGCAGGACCTCCTCAACACCCTGACCGAGCAGGAGCGCCAGGCGCTGCGCGCGGCCGAGGAGAAGGCCGCCGCCGACGCCAAGGCCAAGGCCGACGCCGCCGCGAAGGCCGCTCAGCAGCAGGCCGCTCAGCAGCAGGCCGCCGCCCAGCAGAGCGCCGACCGCTCCTCCCGCGACACCAGCCGCACCGACCTGAGCGCCCCGCAGACCTCCGCGCCGACGGCCCCCAAGCCGGCCGCAGGCAGCTCGCGCGGTGCCGCGGCGCTGTCCATCGCCGCCTCCAAGCTCGGCACCCCGTACGCCCGCGGCGGCACCGGTCCGAGTTCCTTCGACTGCTCCGGCCTGATGGTCTGGGCGTTCAACCAGGTCGACGTGTCGCTGCCGCGCACCTCGCAGGAGCAGGCCAACGCCGGCACCCGGATCGGTACGGACCTCTCCCAGGCCCAGCCCGGCGACCTGCTGATCTTCTTCGGCGACGCCCACCACGTGGGGATCTACGCCGGCAACGGCCAGGTGCTGCACGCCCCCAAGCCGGGCGCGTCGGTGCGCTACGAGGCGGTCTCCAACATGCCGCTGACCTCCATCGTGCGGGTCTGATCCCCGCTCAGGTCCTGACCGGCCCGGCCTTCCACCACGGACGGCCGGGCCTGCGGCTTTTCCGGCGACTCGGACTGGTGTCCGATTACGGGTCAAATATTCGAGTTGGTAGGGGTTTGGACTCGGTTGCCCGGACTCGCTAACGTCTGCCACCGGACTCCCGCTTCGAGGGCCGCCCCTTCGGTGCGGCGGCGGGGCCGCACCGCAGGATTGGAGCCGCTGCCGCCATGCCCGTGCACCGCCGTTCCCTACTGCTCGCCCGTGCGCTGGTGCTGACCGCGGCCGCCGCCACCGCCCTCGGCGTGACGACGGGCGGCAGCGCCCAGGCGGCCCCCGGTACGCCGGACACGCCCACCCACAAGGACGTCAAGGCGCAGGTGGAGCAGCTCTACGACGAGGCCGAGCAGGCGTCGGAGAAGTACAACGCCGCGCAGGACGCCCAGCAGCGCCTCCAGGGTGAGACCGCCATCCTGCAGGGCGAGGTCGCCGCCGCCCAGGACCAGCTCAACCAGCTGCGCGGCGACCTCGCCACCGTGGCCGGCGCCGAGTACCGCGGGGGCGGTATGGCCCAGACCGTCCAGCTGATGCTCTCCACCGACCCGGAGGGCTACCTGAACCGGGCCCGCACCCTCGGCCAGGCCGCCGAGCGGCAGCAGGAGACCCTGCACGAACTGGTCACCCGCCAGCGCCGGCTCGACCAGCGCCGCACCGAGGCCTCCGGCAAGCTCGCCGACCTGGAACAGGCCCGCCGCTCGCTCGCCGACAGCAGGCAGCAGATCCAGCAGCGGCTGGCCATGGCGCAGCGGCTGCTCAGCAGCCTGGGCGCCGCCGAGCGGACCCGGCTGGCCGTCCAGGACGCCCGGGACGCCGAGTGGCGCGCCACCCGCGGCACCGACCGGCTGGACCTCGGCTCCGCGCCGCCCGCCTCCGAGCGCGGGGCGGCCGCGCTGGCCGCCGCGGTGCGGACGATCGGCTCGCCCTACGTCTACGGATCCACCGGGCCCCGCGCCTTCGACTGCTCCGGTCTGATGTACTACAGCTGGCGGCAGGCCGGAGTGACCCTGCCGCGCACCTCGCAGGCCCAGGCGTACGCCGGTCAGCGGGTCAGCCTCTCCGAAGCGCGGCCGGGAGACCTGGTGATCTTCTACCGGGACATGCACCACGTCGGCATGTACGCCGGCGGCGGGGTGATCGTGCACGCCCCCTACCCGGGCGCCAAGGTCCGCTACGAGAGCGTCAACGCGATGCCGGTCGCGGGGGTGGTCCGGCTCTGAGCCCGACGCCGTCCGACCCCGACGGCCCCCGGCCGATATGCGGGGACCGCCGCGTGCTGTCCCGGCGCGGTGCGCTGCTGCTCGCGGCCGGCGGGCTGGCCCAGCTGTCGCTGCCGCCGGCCGTCCCCGCGGCGCCGGCCGGGCGGGCGGTGGACCGGCGGGCCGAGGTGGCCGCGCTGCTGGACGCGCGGTCCCGGGCGCTGCCGTTCGGGCCCGGGCCCGCGGTGGTCGAGGCCGGTTACCGCAACCTGGTGCTCGGCGCGGCCGGCGGGCCGGACCGGCTGACCGCCGCCGCCGACCTGGCGGTCCGGGTCACCGGGTACGACGAGTACCCCGTGGTGTATCCGCGCCGGATCGAGCTGGTCCGGGCCGACGGCGGCTGGCGGGTCGGGCGGGAGGAGAGCGCGAGCGGTCCTCCGGCGCTCTGGGACCTCGGCCCCGCCCGGTCCGCGGCGGGCGCGCACTGCCTGGTGCTCGGCCTGGCCGACGGGCCCGACCCGACCGCCCTGGCCGCGGTGGCCGACCGGGCGGTGCCGGCCGTGAGCGAGGTCTGGGGCACCGGTTGGCCGGGCCGCCTGCTGCTCGAACTGCCGTCCACCGAAGGTCAGTTCGCCCGACTGCTGGAGGCCGACCCGGCAGGCTGGACGGGCATGGCGGCGGTCACCGTGGCCGCCCCCGGCGCGCCCTGGCACACCCCCGCGGACCGGGTGCTGGTCAACCCCGAGGCGTACGGGCGGCTCAGCGACTTCGGCCGGCAGGTGGTCGTCACCCACGAGGCCACCCATGTCGCCACCAGGGCCGACACCCGGGCCTGGACGCCGCTCTGGCTCTCCGAGGGCGTCGCCGACTGGACCGCCTACCGGGGCTCCGGCCGCCGCCCGCAGCAGATCGCCCCCGAGCTGACCCGGGACGTCGCGGCCGGCCGGCTGCCCGCCGCGCTGCCGGCGGACCAGGCCTTCACCGCGGGCGCCGACGGCATCGCGCAGGCCTACGAGCAGGCCTGGCTGGCCTGCGAGCTGGTCGCCCGGCGCTACGGGCCCGAGCGGCTGGTCGTGCTCTACCGGGCGGTCGGCGCCGCAGACGGGGCGGGGGAGGACCGGGAGCAGCGGCTGGACCGGCTGCTCCGGGCCGAACTAGGGCTCGGCCTGGCCGAGTTCACCCGACTCTGGCTGGACGAGGTCGCGGGGCTGGCGCGTTAGGGAGCGTCCGACCGTTCCCGCCGCGCGACCGGTCGGTTCCTAGGGCGGCGTGTCTGGCAATTCCCGCCGGGCGTGCGGCGCGAATTGTCAGACACGCCCTAGCGCCGCTGCTCGGCCGGGAGGCCGGGCCGGTCGATGCCGTCCAGCAGGTCCTGCTCGTACGCGATGCCCGGACGCACCGGGTAGGCGGGCGACACCGGCTCGGGCGCGGCCAGCACCACCGTCGGCGGCAGCTGGGACGTGCCGCGGGTGGAGCGCCAGAGCCGGACGCAGGAGAGCACGGTGGCGGCCAGCAGCAGGAGGTTGCGCAGGCTCAGCACGGCGATCGCCCAGGGCTCGCTGGCCAGGACCTGGGTGAACATCGTCGGGAACTCGACCAGCGTCAGCGGGCAGGCGAGCAGGATCAGTCCGGCCACCGGCCGTTGGCTGGTGCCGCGCACGGTCAGGCAGACCGCCGCGACGCCGACCAGCCACACCAGGTACTGCGGGCTGATCACCCGGCTGGTCACGATGAAGATGAGCAGCGCGCACAGCGCCGCGTCGTACATGGTGGCCGCGTTGCGGCGCTTGGCCGTGAAACGCCAGAGCAGCAGCCAGGCGAAGCCCAGCACGGTGCCGGCCATCATCACCTTGCTGATCACGCCGACCCACGGCCCGAGCATCTCGGGGGAGCCGTAGTTCATGGTGACCCTGCCGTCCCACGCCTCCGCGATCCGGGCGTAGTGCAGCGGCAGTGCGCCGAGCGACTCCACCTCGATGCCGCGGTCCTTCTGGAAGGCCAGGAAGTCGAAGGCGCCGTTCATGCCGGCCGCGAGCAGGAAGCCCACCGAGACGGCGGTGGCCGCGGCCAGCGTCCAGGAGCGGCGGGTGCGGCGGCCGGAGGGGGTGCCGATCAGGCCGAGCAGGGGCCAGACCTTGACGATGCCGCCCAGGCCCAGCAGCATCCCGCCGATCGCCGGGCGGCGGATCAGCGCCAGCAGGCCGGCCAGCGCGACCACGGTGACGATGATGTCGAAGCGGTTGTAGATCATCGGGCCGAGCAGGGGAACGCCCACCACCCACATCCAGGCACCGGTCAGTGCCCGGCCCCGGCGCAGGCCGGTGCGGATCAGCAGGGCGGCGGCGGCCGCGTCGGCGATCCCGCAGATCACCCAGAACGAGACCAGGTACGACCAGGGCAGCAGGCCCGGCAGGAGGATCACCAGGGCCGCGCCGGGCGGGTACTGCCAGGTCACGTCGTCGAACGGGAAGGTGCCGGTCTGCAGCACCCCGTACCAGGCGTGGTAGATCATCCAGACGTCGGCGGTGACGTCCCCGCCGGGTGCCTTCAGCACACCGGTCACCAGCAGCACCAGGACCGTACGGGTGGCCACCCAGGTCGCGACGAGCGTGGCGAGTGCCCCCAACGGGCGGCCGAGGCGGCCGCGCGACGAGCCGGACTCGGTGGCCGGGGCCAATTCCACTGCGCTCCCTCGTTGGTCTCGGACGTCCTCACCGGCGGCGCCGTGCGACGGACGCCAGGGCCGCCACCGGCCGCCCGGGTACTAGGACTGACCCGGGGATGAAACGGTTGCCGTGCGCGGATCCGTTCCCGGCGGGGCATGGTGTTGACCTATCGTACGGATCACCCAGCGGTAACCGAGCACCCCCCGACCGAGCGAGCCGTGGACTGATGCACAGGACCTTGATCGTCACCAACGACTTCCCGCCCCGCCCCGGCGGTATCCAGGCCTTCGTGCACAACATGGCCGTGCGTCAGCCCGCCGGGAGCATCGTGGTGTACGCCTCGACCTGGCGGGACGGCACCGAGGTGGCGCGCTTCGACGCCGAGCAGCCGTTCCCGGTGATCCGGGACCGGACGAAGGTGATGGTTCCCACACCGCGGGTCACCCGGCGGGCCGCCGAGATCCTGCGCGCGGAGAAGTGCGACTCGGTCTGGTTCGGCGCCGCCGCCCCGCTGGGGCTGATGGCGCCCACGCTGCGCCGCGCCGGGGCCGGGCGGCTGCTCGGGATGACCCACGGGCACGAGGCCGCCTGGGCCCAGCTGCCGGCCGCCCGGCAGCTGCTCCGGCGGATCGGCGCGGGCACCGACGTGCTGACCTACCTGGGCGAGTACACCCGCTCCCGGATCGCGGGCGCGGTCGGGCCGCAGGCCGCGGCCCGGATGGTGCAGCTGCCGCCGGGCGTGGACGAGACGACCTTCCACCCGGACTCGGGGGGTGCCGAGGTGCGCCGTCGGCTCGGGCTGGCGGACCGCCCCGTGGTGGTCTGCGTCTCCCGGCTGGTGCCGCGCAAGGGCCAGGACACCCTGATCGAGGCGATGCCGCAGATCCTCGTCGACGTGCCGGACGCCGTGCTGCTGATCGTCGGCGGCGGCCCGTACCGCGCGGACCTGGAGAAGCTGGCCGACGCCAAGGGCGTCCGGGACTCGGTGCGCTTCACCGGCTCGGTGCCGTGGGAGGAGCTGCCGGCCCACTACGGGGCCGGCGACGTCTTCGCGATGCCCTGCCGGACCAGGCGCGGGGGGCTGGACGTCGAGGGCCTGGGCATCGTCTACCTGGAGGCCTCGGCGACCGGCCTGCCGGTGGTCGCGGGCGACTCCGGCGGTGCGCCGGACGCGGTGCTGGAGGGCGAGACCGGGTACGTGGTGCCGGGCGGCTCGTCCGCCGCGGCCGCCGAGCGGATCGTCCGACTGCTGCGCGACGAGGAACTGCGGCGGCGGATGGGCGCGGCCGGGCGGCGCTGGGTGGAGCGCTCCTGGCGCTGGGACCTGCTGGCCGGGCGGCTGACCTCGCTGCTCGCGGGGTGAACGGCGGGCCCGCCTCCCGGTCGCGGGGAAGCGGGCCCGGCTCCGCCGGTCAGCGCTGGTAGATCGCCTCGATGTCGGCGGCGAAGTCCTTCAGCACGAGGTTGCGCTTGAGCTTGAGCGAGGGCGTCAGGTGGCCGCTCTCCTCGGAGAACTCGGTGTCCAGCAGGCGGAACTTCTTGACCGCCTCGGCGTGCGAGACGGCCGCGTTGCCGTCGTCCACCGCGGCCTGCAGGGCGGCCAGCAGGTCCGGGTCCTGGCTCAGCTCGGTCACCGTGGCGGTGGCGGGCTTGCCGTTGAGCTCCTTCCACTTGGGGAAGAAGTCCGGGTCGACGGTGATCAGGCAGGCCACGAAGGGCTTGCGGTCGCCGACCACCATGACCTCGCCGACCAGCGCGTGCGCCCGGATGCGGTCCTCGATCACGGCCGGGGCGACGTTCTTGCCGCCCGCGGTGACGATGATCTCCTTCTTGCGGCCGGTGATGGTCAGGTAGCCGTCGGAGTCCAGCGAGCCGAGGTCGCCGGTGGCGATCCAGCCGTCCTTGAGGGCGTCCGCGGTGGCCTGCGGGTTGTTCCAGTAGCCGGTGAAGACCTGCGGGCCCTTGAAGAAGACCTCGCCGTCCTCGGCGATCCGGACGGCGGAGCCGGGCAGCGGCTGACCGACCGTACCGATCTTCGGCTTGTCCCACGGGTTGAAGGCGGTGGCCGCGCAGGTCTCGGTCAGGCCGTAGCCCTCCAGGACGGTGAAGCCGATGCCCCGGTAGAAGTGGCCGAGCCGCTCGCCGAGCGGGGCGCCGCCGGAGATGGCGTGGGTGGCCCGGCCGCCGAGGGCGGCGCGCAGCTTGCTGTAGACCAGCTTGTCGAAGACCGCGTGCTTGATCCGCAGGCCCAGGCCCGCGCCGCCGGCGTCCAGCGCCCGGCTGTAGGCGATCGCGGTGTCGGCGGCCTTGTCGAAGATCTTGCCCTTGCCGTCGGCCTGGGCCTTGGCGCGGGCGGTGTTGTAGACCTTCTCGAAGACTCTCGGCACGCCCAGGATCAGGGTCGGTTTGAAGGCGGCCAGCTCGGCGGTGACGTCCTTGATGTCGGAGACGTGGCCCAGCTTGATCGGCGCCATCGCGGGGGCGATCTCGGCGATCCGGCCGAGCACGTGGGCCAGCGGCAGGAACAGCAGGACGGAGCTCTCGCCGGTGCGGAACAGCGGGGCCAGACGCTCCACCACGTTGCCGCACTCGGCGAGGAAGTTGCCGTGCGTCAGCTGACAGCCCTTCGGGCGGCCGGTGGTGCCCGAGGTGTAGACGATGGTCGCCACCGAGTCGGCGGTGGCGGTCGCGCGGCGCTCAGTGACGGTGGCGTCGGCGACCTCCCGGCCGGCCTCGGCCAGCGCGGCGATCGCGCCCTGCTCGATCTGCCAGGTGTGCTTCAACTCCGGCAGCCGGTCCCGGACCTCCTCGACCACCTTGCGGTGCTGGTCGGTCTCGGTGAGCACGGCGGCGGCGCCGGAGTCGCCGAGGATCCACTCGACCTGTTCGGGGGAGGAGGTCTCGTACACCGGCACGGTGATCGCCCCGGCCGACCAGATCGCGAAGTCCAGCAGCGTCCACTCGTAGCGGGTCCGGGACATGACGCCCACCCGGTCGCCCGGCCGGATGCCGGCGGCGATCAGGCCCTTGGCGGCGGCGTGCACCTCGACCAGGAACTGGGCGGCGGTCAACTCCTGCCACCGGCCGTCCACCTTGCGGCTGAGAACCACGACGTCCGGGTGCCGCTCGGCGTTCTCGTGCACGAGGTCGGAGAGGTTACCGCCGCTCGGTACCTGGTAGAGGGCCGGAAGGCTGAAGTCGAGCAAGACTGCTCCTCGTTCGCGACGCTGCGGGACGGCAGGACGTTACTGCCCGGTAGGCAGCTTCGACCAGGGGGGTCGGCCCCGGTGTTCGAAGTGTCACACCCGGCCGGGTCCGACCAGGCCGTGACCGGGTCGTTCGAATGGCACCCTACGGCAGCCCCGTGGTGACCGGCCGGTAGCATGCCCTGCCGCCCGCTCCCCGACCGGTGCTCGCGCCCGCCGGTCACGGCCCGCACGGCCGAGCCGATCGCCGGTCGCGATAGCCTGCTCCGGGCGGACAAGGCCGAGCACGCTCGACCGGACCGGCAGGCAGAGGGACGAGGCGGAGGGCCATTCCATGGCGGAGCACACCAGGTCGAGCATCACCATCGACGCGACCCCGGCCACGGTCATGGCCGTGATCGCCGACTTCGCCGCCTACCCGGCCTGGACCGGCGAGGTCAAGGAGATCGAGGTCCTGGAGACCGCCGAGGACGGCCGCGCCGCCCAGGTCCGTCTGCTGCTCGACGCCGGCGCCATCCGCGACGAGCACGTCCTCGCCTACACCTGGGACGGCGACCGCGAGGTCGGCTGGACCCTCGTCCGCAGCCAGATGCTCCGCTCGCTCGACGGCTCCTACACCCTCGCCCCGCTCTCCGGCGGCCGCACCGAGGTGACCTACCAGCTCGCCGTGGACGTCAAGATCCCGATGCTCGGCATGATCAAGCGCAAGGCCGAGAAGGTCATCATCGACCGCGCCCTGGCCGGTCTGAAGAAGCGCGTCGAGGACGTCGAGGACGCCGACGGCAAGAAGTCGGTCTAGGGCCCGTCTCCGAGGCGAGCACCGGGACTGACAGCACGAAACGGGGGCCGGACGGCATGACGGCGACACGCACCATCCTGGTCAGCGGCGACGTGGGCGCGCCCACGGTGGCCGCCGCCACCGCCCTGCACGCCGCCCGGCGCGGCCACCGCACCTGGCTGCTGGCCGCCGACGACCCGCACCGTGCGCTGGACGGCGTCCTCGGCACCCGCCTGGAGCCCGAACCGGCCCACTACGCACCCGGCCTGACCGTCTCCCGGATCGACGAGCAGGCCGCCTTCCGGTACGCCGCCGGCGAGCTCACCAGCCGGCTCAAGCCCGCCCTCGACCTGCTCGGCGCCGAGCAGCTCGATCCCGAGGAGCTGACCGCCCTCCCCGGCATCGCCCGGATCGCCCTGCTGCGCGCCCTGCCCGCCGCCGACCAGGACGTCCTGGTCGTACTCGCCCCGCCGCCCGCCGAACTGATCGCCACTCTCGCCCTGCCCGAGCAGCTGGAGCGCTACCTGGACCGGCTCGTCCCCGAGCAGCGGCAGGCCGCCCGGGCACTGCGCCCGCTGCTGGCCGGCCTGGCCGGCGTCCCGATGCCGGCCGAGTGGCTGTACGAGGGGCGGACCAAGGCCGCCGCGGTGCTCGCCGAGTCCCGCGCCGCGATCACCGCGCCCGGCACCAGCGTGCGCCTGGTCGTCCCCGCCGGCGGTCACCCGTACCAGGAACTGCGCCGGATCCGGGCCGGGCTGGCCCTGCACGGCCACCGGCCGGACGCCGTCGTGGTGCACGGCGCGCTGCCCGAGGGCGCGGCCGACTCGCCGGACCCGTGGCTGGCCGCGCTGGCCCGCCGCCGCCAGGAGGAGCTGACCGGGCTCGCCGCCGAGACCGACGCCCCGGTCCTGGCCACCGGACTGGCCGACGCCACCCTGGAGGCCGTCGCCGACCGTCTGTACGGGGACGGGCCCGGCCCGGAGCGGCTCGCCCCCGAGCCCTGGCCGGTCGAGGACCGCCTCGCCGAGGAGGGCCTGCTGGTCTGGCACCTCGCCCTGCCCGGCGCCGACCGGACCGAGCTGGACCTCGTCCGCCGCGGCGACGAACTGGTGGTCGGCCTCGGCGCCCACCGCCGGGTGCTCACCCTGCCGTCCGCGCTGCGGCGCTGCACGGTGGCGGGCGCGGGGCTGCACGACGGGGCGCTCTCGGTGCGGTTCGCGCCCGACCCGGCGCTCTGGCCCCGGGGCTGACCCTCCGACGCTCTGACCCCGGGGCTGGCCCTCCGGCGGTCGCGGGCCGCCCGGCCCCCCGCGGGCCGTCCGGTAGCGTCGGGCCCGTGGGCCGCGGGGTGCGGCCACAGCTGAGGAGGCGCCCGCGATGACCAGCACCGACGACCGGACCGAGCCCACCGCCGAGCCGGGCGGCCCGCAGGCCCACCCGTTCGGGCCGGAGCTGGGCCCGCTGGTGGACGAGGTGCGCAAGCTCGCCACCGCCGTCGGCCAGAAGGCGCAGGAGGCGAGCGCCGACACCCTGATCACCCTCTCCGGCCTGGCCGACCGGGTGCGCACCGAGCAGCCCGAGGTCTACACCCACCTGGCCGCCGCCGGTACCGGACTGGCCGCCGCGGGCGCCGAACTGCTGGCCGCCTACCGGGCCGCGGTGGCCGGCCACGAGCACCGCTGGACCGCCGGCGAGAGCGCCACCACCGAGCGGATCGACCTCGACACGCCTGACGAGCCGTCCGCCAAGCAGTGAATCCGTAACCTCCGAACCGTGATCGCGTTGCTCTCATGCGTGACGAAGCGGGAGATTAGATACGACTTTTGAAGGATCGCGGCCGGGTTGGTCCATGATTGTCTTCGGTTAATGTATGCGAGGTTGTGTACGGGGGCAGGGTTGGGCGGTACCGTTCCGTCCAGCGGGAACGAGTGAATAGCTGAGGGACACATGGCTCTGACCATCGGCGTCGATGTCGGCGGGACCAAGATCGCGGCAGGCGTGGTCGACGAGGCGGGCGCGATCCTGGCCCGGACCAGGGTGCCCACCCCGGCCGACCCGCAGTGGGCGGTCGACGCCATCGCGCAGGCCGTACGCGAACTCAAGGAGCAGCACCCCGACGTCAACGCCGTCGGTGTCGGCGCCCCCGGCTTCGTGGACAGCAACCGCTCCACGGTGATCTTCGCTCCCAACATCGACTGGGAGAACGAGCCGCTGCGCGGCCGGATCGAGGAGCTCACCGGCCTGGACACCGTCGTCGAGAACGACGCCAACTGCGCCGCCTGGGCCGAGTTCCGCTTCGGCGCCGCCGCCGACCACCACGACATGGTGCTGATCACCGTCGGCACCGGCATCGGCGGCGGCATCGTCCTCGACGGCCGGCTGCACCGCGGCCGGTTCGGCGTGGCCGGCGAGATCGGCCACCTCAACATGGTCCCCGACGGTCTGACCTGCGGCTGCGGAGGCAAGGGCTGCTGGGAGCAGTACGGCTCCGGGCGGGCGCTGCGCCGCTACGGCCGGGAGAAGTCCGCCGCCGACCCGGTGCGCGGCCGCCGGATGCTGGAGCTCAACGACGGTGTCGCCGAGACCATCCGCGGCATCCACATCACCGAGGCGGCCGAGGAGGGCGACCCGCTCGCCCTGGAGTGCTACGCCGAACTGGCCGACTGGCTCGGCCGCGGCATGGCCGACCTCGCCGCGCTCTTCGACCCGGGCGTCTTCGTCCTCGGCGGCGGCGTCTCCGACTCCGGCCGCCTGCTGCTCGACCCGGTCGCCAAGGCCTTCGAGCACTACCTGACCGGCGGCATCCACCGGCCGCGCGCCGAGGTCGTCCTGGCCTCGATGGGCTCCGCCGCCGGCATCGTCGGCGCCGCCGACCTGGCCCGCACCGCCTGACGGGCGGCACCCCCCCAAGCCCGCCGGCGGCGGCGCGACCGGACCCCGACCAACCCCGGACGCGCCGCCGCCGACGCATACCTCCACGTTGTCGTACGGATCACGTACGGGGAGGACTTCGGGGCCGGGCGGCGGTCCGCCTTGACACCGGGCTTTCCCCGCCCCTGAGGTTTTCTCGGAGGTATCAGATGACCACGGCACCCGCCGAACCGCCGCCGCCGGGCCCACGCCGGCTGCGCCTGCTCAGCTACAACATCCGCTCGCTGCGGGACGACCGGCGGGCACTGGCCCGGGTGATCCGGGCCTGCGCGCCCGACCTGGTCTGCGTCCAGGAGTCACCGCGCTACTGGCGGCCCGAGGGGCAGGCCGCCTGGCTCGCCCGCAGCACCGGGACGGTCGTCCTGGCCGGCGGCGGCCGGACCGCCGCCGGGCCGCTGCTGCTCGGCCGGCCCGGCGCGGCACAGCTGCTGGGCGTGCACGACCGGCTGCTGCCCAAGACCCGCGGCCTGCACGCCCGCGGCTTCGCCACCGCGCTGCTGCGGCTGCCCGGCACGGCGCCGTTCACCCTCACCAGCTGCCACCTCAGCCTGGACGCCGACGAGCGCTACCGCCAGTTCGAGCTGCTGCTCGACCAGCTCGGGATCGCCGAACACGGCATCGTGGCAGGGGACTTCAACGAGCACCCGGACGGCGGGGGCTGGCGGCTGCTGGCCTCGCGGCTGCAGGACGGGTACCCGACCGCGCCCTGGGGCGGCGAGTTCACGTCGGTCCCCGAGCGCCCCTACCAGCGGATCGACGCCGTCTTCGCCACGCCCGGGATCACCGTCCTCGGCTGCGGCGTGCCCAACGGGCTGCCCGGCGTCACCGAGGCCGACCTGCGCGCCGCGACCGACCACCTGCCGGTGCTCGCCGTCCTGGAGCTGCCGGAGCCCGCGGGCCCCTGAACGCCCCTGGGGCTTGTCTGACACTTCCCGCCGCGCGCGACGCGAATTGTCAGACAAGCCCTGGATGTTGCTGGGGCCAGGGCTAGACCACCGCGCCGTGGTCCGGGTCCTCGGGCTCGTCCTCGTCGCGGTCCTTCAGCCGGGTCACCAGGGTGACGAAGCCGCCGAGGAACGCGGTGACCCCGACCCAGGCCGGCCAGCCGGAGATCTCCCGCCACACCACCGCGTCGAACAGCAGCAGGGCGGGGCCGCCGAGGACGGCGAGCCAGGCGAACTTGGCGGTGACGTCGGCGGGCGGCAGCGGCGGGGGCTCCGGCGGGACGTAGTGGCCCTCGTCGGTGTCCTCGGCCAGCTCGAAGTCGCGCGGACCCGAGCCCGCCGCGGGCATCACCGGCCGGCCGGAGCGGGGGCGCGGCTGCGGGGTGAGGTCGGCGAGGTCGTCCGGGTCGGTCCGGGAACCGGCGCCGTCCTTGAAGCCGCCCTTCAGCTCGTTCTGGGCCCGGAGGTTCTCCACCTCCGGCCAGTTGGGGTTGGTGAGGTCCACGGGATCGTCGAACTGGGCCACCAGGGCGGCGAAGATCTCGTCCTGCTCGGCCTGGCTGCGCTCGGGCGCGCGCCGGGTGCGGGGCTCCGCGGGCGCGCCGGTCTCCGGTTCGGCCGGGTGCCGGTCGGCGGCCGGCTGTCCGGTGGCCTCCGCGGCCGGGGCGGTGGCGCCGTCCGCCCCCGTACGGTCCGCCGGTGCGCCGCTCTGCGCGGTGCCGTCCTTCGTCGCGCCGTCCTCGCGGGGTGCATCGTCCCCGCCGCCCGCCGTGCTGCTCTCGTGCACTTCCGGCCCTTCAGCCATGGTGATCGTCGGATTCGACCCGGGTGACGCCCGCCGCGTGTGCGGGAGCCAGCCGTCGGATGAAGTCCTGGCTGGCCGCGAATATTTCCGCCGCGTCGTGGTCCAGCGTCGCGACGTGGAAGCTGCGCTGGCACAGCCGCTCCGTCACGTCGGTCGAGGATATCCGGGCCAGCACCAGTTCCGAGTTGGCCGGCGAGACGACATGGTCCTGCGGACTGTGGAAGAGCAGCACCGGCTGGGTCACCTGGGGCAGCCGCTGCTGGACGTCCCGCCACAGCCGGCTCAGCGACCAGGCGGCGTGCAGTGGCGTCCGGTCGTAGCCCAGCTCGACCGCGCCGGGCCGGGCGATGTCGTCGGCGATCCCGGGCAGGCTCGGGACGAGGTGCCGCAGCACCGGCAGCAGCACACTCGCGGGGTTGTCCGAGCGCACCGACGGGTTGACCAGCACCAGCCCGGACACCGTCGGACCGTGCAGCGCGGCCAGCCGCAGCGCCAGTGCGCTGCCCATCGACAGCGCGCAGACGAAGACCTGCTCGCACTCGGCGGCGAGCGCCAGCAGTTCGTGCTCGACCTCGGCGTACCAGTCCTCCCAGCGGGTGACCTGCATGTCCTGCCACCGGGTGCCGTGGCCGGGCAGCAGCGGCAGCGAGACGGTGAACCCGGCCGCCGCCAGTTCCTCCGCCCACGGCCGCAGCGACTGCGGCGAACCGGTGAAGCCGTGGCACAGCAGCACCCCCACCGGTCCACCACGGTGGCGGTACGGTTCGGCACCGGGCAGCAACGGCATGGCGGACTCCTTCGCGGGCGGGTGGCGCTGGGGGAGGCTGCGGGAATCCGCATCGTCCCACGGCCCCGGCCGGGACGTACACCCCTCATGGCGGGCCCCGCGGGAGCCCGCGCAGGAGTGCGGCGACGGCCCGCCAGGGCGGGGCGGGGCGCGGGCGGCGCCCACGGGGCATTAGGATCGACCGGTCCGCATAACAGGAGGCCCGGGTTGTTCTACCGACTGATGAAGATGATCGTCGCGCCACTGCTTCGGATCTTCTTCCGGCCGTGGATCGAGGGTGAGGAGAACATCCCCACCGAGGGTGCGGCGATCATCGCGAGCAACCACCTGTCCTTCTCGGACTCCTTCTTCTTCCCCGCGCTGATCAAGCGCCGGGTGACCTTCATCGCGAAGGCCGAGTACTTCAACACCCCGGGCCTCAAGGGCCGGCTGACCGCCGCCTTCTTCAAGGGCGTCGGCCAGCTGCCGGTGGACCGCTCGGGCGTGCGCGGTGCGGGTGAGGCCGCGATCCGCAGCGCCATCGCGGTGCTGGACCGCGGTGAGCTGTTCGGCGTGTACCCCGAGGGCACCCGCTCGCCCGACGGCAAGCTGTACCGCGGCAAGGTCGGCGGCCTGGCCCGCGTCGCGCTGGCCACCGGCGCGCCGGTCATCCCGGTCGCCATGATCGACACCGAGAAGGTCCAGCCGCCCGGCCAGGTGGTCCCCAACTTCGGCATCCGCCCCGGCATCCGGATCGGCCGCCCGCTGGACTTCTCCCGCTACCACGGCATGGAGAACGACCGCTTCATCCTCCGTTCGGTGACGGACGAGGTGATGTACGAGATCATGCGGCTCTCCGGCCAGGAGTACGTGGACATCTACGCGACCGCCGCCAAGCGGCAGATCGCCGACGACAAGAAGAAGGCCGACGCCGAGCGCAAGGCGGCCGCCAAGGCGGAGAAGGCGGAGGCGGAGAAGGCCGCCGCGGCCGAGAAGGCGGAGAAGGCCGAGACCGAGAAGGCCGAGACCGAGCAGGCCGAGAAGGACACCGGGTCGGCCTGACGACCGCGGGGCGGCCCAGGGGAGGGGCGGACGGATGACGGACGGCGAGAGAACCGGGGCGGTCGGCGGCGCGGTCGCGGCCGGGGGCATGTCCGTCGAACTGCCGCTGTGGAAGGCCATCTCCTACTTCCGGGTGCTGGCCCTCTGCTACGCCCTGTTGCGCTACCTCGACGCGTACCTGCACTTCCTGCACCCCGTCGCCGGCTGGATCTTCCTCGGCGCGCTCACCCTCTGGACGCTCGCCAGCACCCGGGCCTTCGCCGGCCCGCAGCGCTGCACCTGGTACGTGCTCGGCACCGACCTCACCCTCGCCGTCACCGGCATCGTGATGAGCGGTCTGACCGACGACCCGGTGCGGATAAGCCACGGCGCGCCCACCCTGCCGACCATCTGGGCCGCCGGAACGGTGCTCGGCTTCGCCGGCAAGGGCGGCTGGCGCTGGGCGGCCGCCGCCGGTTCGGTGATCGGTGTCGCCAACATCCTCGGCCACGGCGGTCTGACCGGCGACAACATCCACAACATCATGCTGCTGATGGTGGCCGGCTGCGCCATCGGCTACGTCATCGAACTGGCCCGCGCCAGTGAGGCCACCCTCACCCGGGCCCTCCAGGTCGAGGCGGCCACCCGGGAGCGCGAGCGGCTCTCCCGGGACATCCACGACGGCGTGCTCCAGGTGCTCGCCCTCGTCCAGCGCCGTGGTGCCGAGCTCGCCGCGCGGCCCGCCGAGGGCGGCGGCCGGCCCGCCGACGGGCATCCGGGTGGTGGGCGCGAGGGCGGCGACGCGGACTTCGCCGAACTCGGCCGGCTGGCCGGCGAGCAGGAGCGCGCCCTGCGGGCGCTGATGGCCGGTGGCCCGATCCCGGGGCAGCGCCCGCCGCGGTGCGGCGCCGAGGAGCCGCAGGACCTCACCGCGCTGCTGGGCGGGTACGCCGACGAGCGGATCACGCTGTCCGCCCCCGGCAGCCCGGTGCTGCTGCCCGCCCGGGCGGCCGGCGAGCTGGCCGCGGCGGTCGGCGCCGCCGTCGACAACGTCCGCCGGCATGCCGGGGAGCGGGCCCGCGCCTGGATCCTGGTCGAGGAGGAGCCGCAGACCGTCACGGTCAGCATCCGCGACGACGGCCCCGGCTTCGCCCCCGGTCGGCTCGGCGAGGCGGAGCGGGCCGGGCGACTGGGCGTCTCCCAGTCCATCCGTGGCCGGCTGCTGGACCTCGGCGGCACGGCCGAGCTGTACTCGGCGCCCGGGGAGGGCGTCGAGGTCGAACTCCGCGTCCCGAGGAAGGGCTCTGATGACCGATCAGCCGACGACTGACCGGCCGGTCCGGGTGATGGTCGTGGACGACCACCCGATGTGGCGCGACGCCGTCTCGCGGGACCTCGCCGAGGCCGGGCTGGACGTGGTGGCCACCGCGGGCGACGGCGAGGAGGCCGTCCGCCGGGCCCGCGCCTGCTCGCCGCAGGTCGTCGTGCTGGACCTCAACCTGCCCGGCCTGCCCGGCGCCGAGGTGTGCCGCCAGGTGGTCGCGCAGGACCCGGCGGTGCGGGTGCTGGTGCTCTCGGCCAGCGGCGAACACCAGGACGTGCTGGAGGCGGTGAAGTCCGGCGCGACCGGGTACCTGGTCAAGTCGGCCGGGCGCGAGGAACTGCTGGACGCGGTGCGTCGTACGGCCGTCGGCGACGCGGTGTTCACCCCGGGCCTGGCCGGCCTGGTGCTGGGCGAGTTCCGCCGGCTGGCCGCCGAACCGGCCCCGGCCTCCGCGTCGGCCGTTCCGCAGTTGACCACCCGGGAGACCGAGGTGCTGCGGCTGGTGGCCAAGGGCCTGTCGTACCGGCAGATCGCCGACCGGCTGGTGCTGTCGCACCGGACGGTGCAGAACCACGTGCAGAACACGCTCGGCAAGCTGCAGCTGCACAACCGGGTGGAACTGGTGCGGTACGCGATCGAGCAGGGCCTGGACGACGAGATCTGACGGCTCCGGCGGCCTGCGCGGGGGAGCCGGTCCCGGGCTGCGCCCCGCCCGGGACCGGCGCCCGCCGCCTCCTCAGCCGCGGACGGCCGCCGCCTCGCGCAGCAGGCCCGCCACGATCTCCACACCGTCGCGGGTCAGCACCGACTCGGGGTGGAACTGGAGGCCGGCGAAGCCGCGCCCGCGCAGGGCGTGCACGTCGCCGGTCACGGCGTCCCGGGCGACCTCGACGCCCTGCGCGGCCAGCCGGGCCGCGTCGGCGTCCGAGCAGCGCGCGGTGAACGTGTTGTAGAAGCCGACCGTGTGCTTGGTGCCGAACAGGTCGACGGTCTCCTGCGCGCCCTGGTACGGGACGGCCTTGCGGCCCAGCGCCAGCCCGAGTTCCGCCGCGAGCAGCTGGTGGCTGAGGCAGACCGCGAGCAGCGGCGCGGTGCGGTCACCGGACCGGACGGCGGACAGGGCGTCCGCGACGATCGGCCGCAGCACGGCCATCTTGGGGTCGTCGGCGAGCGCCGGGTCACCGGGGCCGGGGCCGAGCACCAGCGGGCCGCGGTGTGCCGCCGCCAGCTCGCGCAGCCCCGGCTCGTCGTAGCGGACGACGGTGACCTGGTGGCCGATCGAGGTGAGCAGGTGGGCGAGCATCGAGGTGAAGGTGTCCTCGCCGTCGACCATCAGGGTCGGCGCGGCCTCGGTGACCGGCGTCGGCGTCTGCATCCGCAGCCAGAACGGCGCGAGGCCGGCCCGCCGGGCGTCGAGGGCGGCCTGGACGCGGTGGTCGTCGGCCAGCCGGGGGCCGGTGGGGCCGGGCAGCCGGGCCGGCGCGGGCCGGGCGCCGATCGCGGTGAGCACTCCGGCGGCCTTGGCGTGGGTCTCGGCGACCTCGGACTCGGGGACGGAGTGGCGCACCAGCGTGGCGCCGACCCGGACGACCAGGCGGCCGGTGGCCGGGTCGATGTCGGCGGTGCGGATGCAGATCGGTGAGTCCAGCAGCTGCCCGCCGCTGGCGGAGCGGCCGATCAGGGCGAGCGCGCCGGAGTAGTAGCCGCGCCCGCCGGGCTCGTAGCGCCTGATGACCCGGGTGGCGTTCTGCACCGGGCTGCCGGTGACGGTGGCGGCGAACATCGTCTCGCGGAGCACCTCGCGGACGTCCAGCGAGGTGCGCCCGCGCAGCTCGTACTCGGTGTGGGCGAGGTGGGACATCTCCTTGAGCCGCGGCCCGAGCACCTGGCCGCCGAGGTCGCCGACCGTGCACATCATCTTGAGCTCTTCGTCGACGACCATCGTCAGCTCCTCCAACTCCTTGGGGTCGTGGAGGAATTGGAGCAGCGAGTCGATGTCCGAACCGCCGGTCGGATAG
Organism: Kitasatospora sp. MAA19; assembly: GCF_029894125.1. Lineage (GTDB taxonomy): Bacteria > Actinomycetota > Actinomycetes > Streptomycetales > Streptomycetaceae > Kitasatospora. The sequence goes on along the minus strand of NZ_JARXYZ010000002.1, from coordinate 401,261 downwards.
CGGTACGTGCCGGAGATCGGGTTCATCACGACGGTGCCGCCGCTCTGCCGGACGTGCACCTCGGGGGAGGCGCCGACCAGGACGCGCTCGCCGGTGTGCACCAGGTAGGTCCAGTACGCGCCGCGCTCCTGCTCCAGCAGCCGCCGGAACAGGGTGAGGGCCAGCGCGGGCGAACAGTGTCCGTCACCGGCTCCGCCGGGGGCTTCCAGGGTGGCGCTGAAGTCGCGCCGGATCACGAAGTTGGCGCCCTCGCCGTTGCCGATCTCGTCCTCGATCACCCGGCGCACGATCGCGGCGTACGCCTCGTCGTCGACGTCGAACGAGCCGCCGGTGAGTGAGACCGGCAACTGCGGTAGTGCGGAGGTGAGTTCAGCCAGCGGAAGGGTGTGCTGTTCGGCCACCGCGAGGGCCTGCAGCGGGGTCCCGTCGTCGTGCGCCTCGAAGCCGCGCTCGCGGATCTGCCGGTACGGGACGAGCGCGAGCAGGTCGTGGACCGGTCCGCCGGCCGGGACGCCGGTGCGGACCGGCAGGTCGGCGAGGTTCCGGTAGCTGTCGACCGTGCCCAGCAGCACCTCGACGGTGTCCGGGGCGAGTCGGGGGGTGCGGCGGTGCAGCAGGGCGAACGCGGGGGCGTCGGGGGCGGTGAGGCGGGTGAGCAGGTCGGCGGTGGCGGTCACGGGGGCGGCTTCCTTCCGGGGGGACTGGCGAGGTGCGGTGCTGGGTTCCGCTCCCGGAGGGCCGACTGCTCAGACGCCGACGGCCGCCCCGAGGGGCGGCCGTCGTGTTCGTCTAGGAACGCGCGATCGGTGGGCCACCCTTGGGGGAGGCCCACCACCAGGAGTGGGTGTGGGGCGCGTGCATGGGGCGAGCCTAGCCGATCGTGCGGGGAGGGTGAGCCCGGTCACGTGATTGTCCGAGTTGTGTCTCACCCCTCGGGCAATGGTCACGAATCGCTCGGGTCACCCCGTAGCCTTGACGGTGTGACCGTGACGAATCTCCACTCCTGGCAGTCCCTGCCCGCGGCGCAGCAGCCTGAATGGCCGGACCAAGAGGCTCTGCGCAAGACCCTTGCCGAGCTCGCCTCCTATCCGCCGCTCGTGTTCGCCGGCGAGTGCGACCAGCTGCGCGCCCGGCTCGGAGCCGTGGCGCGTGGGGAGGCGTTCCTGCTGCAGGGCGGCGACTGTGCCGAGGCCTTCGACGGCGTGTCGGCGGAGCACATCCGCAACAAGCTGAAGACCCTGCTGCAGATGGCCGCCGTGCTGACGTACGCGGCCTCGGTGCCGGTCGTGAAGGTCGGCCGGATCGCCGGCCAGTACTCCAAGCCGCGCTCCAAGTCGACCGAGACCCGCGACGGCGTGACCCTGCCGGTCTACCGCGGCGACTCGGTGAACGGCTTCGACTTCACCCCCGAGTCCCGCATCCCGGCCCCGGAGCGCCTGAAGCGGATGTACAACGCGTCGGCCGCGACGCTGAACCTGGTGCGCGCGTTCACCACCGGTGGTTACGCGGACCTGCGCCAGGTGCACGCCTGGAACCAGGACTTCGTGCGCAACTCGCCGGCCGGCCAGCGCTACGAGCAGCTCGCCCGGGAGATCGACAACGCCCTGGCGTTCATGAACGCCTGCGGCGTGGCGCCGGAGGAGTTCAAGACCGTCGAGTTCTTCTCCTCGCACGAGGCGCTGATCCTCGACTACGAGACCGCGCTGACCCGCGTGGACTCGCGCACCGGCGAGCTGTACGACGTCTCCGGCCACATGGTGTGGATCGGCGAGCGCACCCGCCAGCTGGACCACGCGCACATCGAGTTCGCCTCGAAGGTCCGCAACCCGATCGGCGTCAAGCTCGGCCCGACCACCTCGGTCGACGAGGCGCTGACCCTGATCGAGAAGCTGGACCCGGAGCGCGAGCCGGGCCGCCTCACCTTCATCACCCGGATGGGCGCGGGCAAGGTCCGCGAGCACCTGCCCACCCTGGTGGAGAAGGTCACCGCGTCCGGCGCCCAGCCGGTGTGGATCTGCGACCCGATGCACGGCAACACCTTCGAGGCCTCCAGCGGTCACAAGACCCGCCGCTTCGACGACGTGCTCGACGAGGTCAAGGGCTTCTTCGAGGTGCACCGCGCGCTCGGCACCCACCCGGGCGGCATCCACGTGGAGCTGACCGGCGACGACGTGACCGAGTGCGTCGGCGGCGGCGACGAGGTGCTGGTCGACGACCTGCACCAGCGCTACGAGACGGCCTGCGACCCGCGGCTCAACCGCAGCCAGTCGCTGGACCTGGCGTTCCTGGTGGCGGAGATGTACCGCGGCCAGTGACCGGGTCTCCGGCGCCGAACGGTGCCGGATGTGACGAAGGCCCCTCCGGATTCGGGACTCCCGAAGCCGGAGGGGCTTTTTCCTGCCCGGATCGCCGGGTAAGGTGAGGCTTAGTGAACTAAGGCAAGCCTTAGTCAAGATCATTCCGCCAGAGGGCGCCGCACCACCCGGGAGAATCCGCGATGTACGTGTGCATGTGCCATGCGGTCACCGAGGACCAGGTGAAGAAGGCGATCGACGCGGGTGCCGATTCCCCGCGCCAGATCGCCCGGGGCTGCAAGGCCGGCACCGACTGCGGGTCCTGCGTCCGGCGGATCCAGGCGCTGCTCGGCGAGCACGGCGCCAGGCCCTGCCCGACCGCCCGCCTGGCCGCGAAGCTCGGCCTGGCCGAATCGCAGGCCCAGGCCGCGGCGGTCCCGGTCGTCCCGCTGCGCGCGGCCTGAGGGCTCAGGACTCCGGCTGCTCGATCACCTGGGCGATGTAGAGCGCCTCGCCGAGCTTCTCCAGGAGTTCCAGCTGGGTGTCGAGGTAGTCGATGTGGTGCTCCTCGTCGGCCAGGATGTCCTCGAAGATGTTCGCCGAGGTGACGTCGTTCTTGGCCCGCATCACCACGATCCCGCGCTTCAGCCGGTCGATCGCCTCGACCTCGATCTGGCGGTCCGCCTCGAACATCTCCTGGACCGTCTGGCCGATCCGGACGTGGAACAGCCGCTGGTAGTTCGGCAGTCCCTCCAGGAACAGGATCCGGTCGGTGAGGGTCTCGGCGTGCTTCATCTCGTCGAAGGACTCGTGCCGGGTGTACTTGGCGAGCTTCGTCCAGCCGAAGTTCTCCTGCATCTTGGCGTGCAGGAAGTACTGGTTGATCGCGGTGAGCTCCGCGGTGAGCTGCTCGTTGAGGAACTCGATGACCTCTGGATCGCCTTGCATGGCGGTGCCTCCCTGCGCTACGTCCTGGCTGTGACTCCTGCGCTGCGCATCCTGGCACCGAAATGGGAGGAAGTTCCAGTAAGTTCACACTCACTAGGACATGTGTCGGAATATCCGATTTGAGAGGAAGTGGGTCGACCGCTGGTCCGTACGGGCAGGGCGTGTGACCTCGTGAAGGGGCGCGCGCGGAGCCTCGTCCGCCGTCTGTCACCATGGAGCCATGGGTCAGTCCGAACAAGAACCGTTTCCGCCGTCTGACCCGAGGCTCCCCCCGGGGCAGCGCGCGCAGCGCGGCTGGCCCGCCCTGCACTACGGGCCCGTGCCCCGGTTCAAGCCGCTGACCTGGGACCTCCAGGTGTTCGGCGCCACCGCCTCGGCGGAGAAGCACAGCTGGGACTTCGAGTCCTTCCACGCCCTGCCGCGCACCACCGTCGTCGCCGACCTGCACTGCGTCACCAAGTTCACGGTGCTCGGCAACGAGTGGACGGGCGTGCCGGCCGCCGCCCTCCTCGACCTGGTGCCCCCCGCGCCCGGCGTCACCCACGTCATGGTCTGGGCCGAGTACGGCTACAGCGCCAACCTGCGGCTGGCCGACTTCGCCGACCCGCGGACGATCTTCGCCACCCACCGCAACGGCGAGCCGCTGACCGCCGAACACGGCTTCCCGGTCCGGCTGATCGTCCCGGGGCTGTACGCCTGGAAGGGCCCCAAGTGGGTCCGCGCGGTGGAGTACATGCGGGCCGACCGCCGGGGCTTCTGGGAGGAGCGCGGCTACCACAACCTCGCCGACCCGTGGCGCGAGCAGCGCTACTCCTACCAGGAGGAGCCGGGGGACGGACCGCTCCGCTGAGCCCGGCGAAGTCCTGTGCCTGGCGAACTCCCGCACCCGGCGAACTCTCGAACCCGGCGAACTCTCCTAGAAGAACGGGAAGTTGACCGTCACCGTGGTGTGCTGCGGGCGTCGCTCGCCGGCCGCCGGGGACTGGCTGGACACCTTGCCGGTGCCGAACAGGTTGACCCCGCTGGTCTGCATCGTGAAGCCGGCCGCCTGCAGCGCCTTCGCCGCGTCGTCCTTGCTCATCCCGGTGACGTCCGGGATCGGCACCATGCCCTTGCTGACCACCAGCGCGACCGCGGTGTTCTCCTGCAGCAGCTGCCCGGCCGCCGGCGAACTGCTGATCACCACGCCCTCCGGCACGGTGTCGCTGTACGTCCCGGTCACGCCGCCCCTGGTCAGCTGGAGCGCGGTCAGCGCGTCGGCGGCCTGGTCGGAGGTCTTCCCGGTGAGGTCCGGCACCGCGATCCGCTTGGGGCCCTTGGAGACGGTGACCGTCACGGTGTCGCTCTTGCGGGTCCGCGCGCCCACCCCGGGGTCGGTGGCGATCACCTGCCCGGCCGGGACGCTCTCGCTGAACGCCTCGACGAACCGGCCGTGCATGCCCTCCTTGTCCAGGATCCGCTGCGCCTCGGCCCGGTCCTTGCCGAGCACGCCGGGCATCGGCCCGTACAGCGCCTCGGACAGCCCGTACGTCGCGCCGCCGACCGCGAGCACCAGGGCGGCCAGTGCGGCGACCCAGACCAGTGGCCTGCGGGGGAAGCGGCGCAGCAGGCCGGGCCGGCGCCGGCGCACCGGGGTCGGCTCGTCGTACGGGCGCGGCTCGACCAGCAGCTGGTCCATCAGCTCCGCCGGCACGTCCAGCACGCTGGTGTGCTCCGGCGCCGGGGCGTCGGCGGGCTGCGGCAGCGGCTGGATCACCGAGGTCGGCTCGCTGGTCGGGTAGCGCGGGCTGGGCCGGGTGGAGGCGGGCGGCTCGGCGTCCAGCTCGGCCGGGGTGAGCGTGCGGCGCAGCCGCTGGAGGGCGGCGAGCAGCTCGACCGCGTCGTACGGGCGGGCCTCGGCCGTCCGGGCGCAGGCGCCGGCCACTATGGCGTCCAGCGCGGGGCCGACGGCGGGGGCGATCAGCGAGGGGGCGGGGACGTCCTCGTGCAGGTGCTTGTACATGACCTGGACGGGGTTGTCGCCGGTGTGCGGGCGGCGGCCGGTGAGCATCTCGTAGAGCAGGATGCCGGCCGCGTAGACGTCGACCCGCTGGTCGGTGGGGGCGTCCGGGAGGATCTGCTCGGGGGCCAGGTAGGAGACGGTGCCCAGGACGGTGCCACCGGTCGCGGTGCTGGTCGAGGTGGGCGCGCCGTCAGCGGTGCCCAGGACCCGGACCAGGCCGAAGTCGGCGACCTTGACCAGCCCGGCCTCGGTGATCAGCACGTTCTCCGGCTTGACGTCGCGGTGCACCAGCCCGGCCCGGTGGGCGGCGCCGAGGGCGGCGAGCACCGGCTCCAGCACGTCCAGCGCGGCCCGGACGGACAGTGCGCCGCGGTCGCGCAGCAGGTCCCGCAGGGTGCGGCCGGGCACGTACTCCATGGCGAGGAAAACGTTTCCGCCGTCCGCGCCCTGGTCGAAGACGTTCACCACGTTCGGGTGGGTGAGCCGGGCGACCGCCTTGGCCTCGCGGATGAACCGGGCGGTGAAACCGTCGTCCCCGGCCAGCGCGGGGTGCATCACCTTGAGCGCGACGACCCGGTCCAGCCGGGTGTCGGTGCCCTGGTAGACGGTGGACATCCCGCCGGTCGCGATGCGCTGCTCGACCCGGTACCGGCCGTCGAGCAGGGTACCGATCAGCGGGTCGTGCAATGCCATGTCCACCCGGGGGAGTCTAGTGCCGCGCTCACCCGCCGGACCCGGAGGACACCGCCCCCGGGCCCGGCTGTGCCCGGCTTGTGACACGGGACACGCGGCTCCCGCGGCGTCAGAACGCCGGGTGCTCGCGGGTGTCCAGGCTCGCCCGGCCGGCCATCGCCGAGGAGGCCTCGGCGTGGAAACGGCGCGGGATGCGGCCGGCCCGGTGCGCGAGCCGGCCCGCCTCGGCGGCGTGCCGCATCGCCTCGGCCATCAGCACCGGGTCCTGGGCCCGGGTCACCGCGGAGGCGAGCATCACCGCCGCGCAGCCCAGTTCCATCGCCAGGGCGACGTCCGAGGCGGTGCCGGCGCCCGCGTCCAGGATCACCGGGACGCCCGCGCCCTCCACGATCAGCTGGAAGTTGTGCGGGTTGCGGATGCCCAGGCCGGAGCCGATCGGCGAGCCCAGCGGCATGATCGCCGCGCAGCCGACGTCCTCCAGCTTGCGGGCCAGCACCGGGTCGTCGTTGGTGTACGGCAGCACCGTGAAGCCGTCGTCGACCAGGGTCTCGGCGGCGTCCAGCAGCTCGATCGGGTCCGGCAGGAGGGTCCGCTCGTCGGCGATCACCTCCAGCTTCACCCAGTCGGTGCCGAGCGCCTCGCGGGCCAGCCGGGCGGTCAGCACGGCCTCGCCGGCGGTGAAGCAGCCGGCCGTGTTGGGCAGGACCCGGATGCCGTTGCGGGTCAGCACGTCCAGGACGGAGCCCTGGGTGCCGGTGTCGACCCGGCGCATCGCCACGGTGGTCAGCTCGGTGCCGGAGGCCAGCAGCGCCCGTTCCAGGATCTCCAGGCTGGGCGCGCCGCCGGTGCCCATGATCAGTCGGGATCCGAACGACGTTCCGGCGATGGTGAGTTGGTCGTCGGCCATGGTCAGCCTCCCTGGACGGCGGTGAGGATCTCGATCCGGTCGCCCGCCGAGAGTTCCGTGTCGGGCCACGAACTGCGGGGCACCACGGTCTCGTTGAGTGCGGCGGCGACACCGCTGTGGGCGGCGCTGAGGCCGGCCACCACCTCCGCGAGGGTGGTCGTGGCGGACACCCGGCGGGGCTCGCCGTTGACGGTCAGTGCGATCTCGGTCATGCGGAGGCCTTCGTGGTGGAGCGGTCGGGGGAGAACCTGGTGGGCGTGAACGGCTTTGCCAGGTCGGGCAGTTCGCCGGTCGCCAGGTACTCGGCGAGCAGGTCGGCGGTCACCGGGGTGAGCAGCACGCCGTTGCGGTAGTGGCCGGTGGCGGCGACCAGTCCGGGCAGCGCGGTCGGGCCCAGCAGCGGGGCGTTGTCCGGCGAGCCGGGCCGCAGCCCCGCCGAGGTCTCCACGAGCGGGAGTTCGGTGATGCCCGGGACCAACTCGTGGGCGTCGCGCAGCAGTTCGTACACCCCGCCGGCGGTGACCGTGGTGTCGTAGCCCTGTTCCTCGGTGGTCGCGCCGATCACCAGCTCGCCGTTCTCCCGGGGCACCAGGTACAGGTGTCGGCCGCGCACCACCGCGCGGACGTTGCGGGACAGGAACGGCCGGTACGCCTCGGGGATCCGCAGCCGCAGGATCTGTCCCTTCACCGGGCGGATCGCCGGCAGCACGCCCTCGGGCAGCCCGGGCAACCGGTGGCTGTGCGGGCCGGCCGCGAGCACCACCTGCTCGGCGGTCAGGGTCTCCTGCGGGCCGAGGCGGGCGCCGACCGCGCGGCCGTTCTCGACCAGCAGCCCGACGGCCTCGGCGCGGTGGATCACGACCCCGGCGCGTTCGCAGGCGGCCAGCAGGGCGGTCAGCAGGCGGCGGGGATCCACCTGGTGGTCGTCCGCGGCGTGCAGGCCGCCACGCACGCCGGGGGCGAGCATCGGCTCCAGCTTGCGGGCCTCCCGGCCGGTCAGCCAGGCCGAGTCCAGGCCGAGCCGCTGGTGGAAGGCGTGCAGTTCGCGCAGTTCCGCGCGGTCGTCGGAGTCCAGCGCGACCGCGATCGTGCCGCACCGGCGGTACCCGGTGTCCAGGCCGCCGCTCGCTTCGGTGAGCTCGGCGGCGAAGTCCCCGTACCGCCGGTTGGAGGCCATCCCGAGGCGCAGCAGCGGCTCCTCGCCGTACTGCAGCTCGGTGACCGGGGCGAGCATCCCGGCCGCGACCCCGGCCGCCCCGCCGCCGGGGGAGGGGTCGACCACCAGGATCCTCTTCAGCCCGCGCTGCGCGGCGCGCCAGGCGACGGCGAGGCCGATGATGCCCCCGCCGATCACCAGCACGTCGGCACGGGTGCTTTCGGGCAAGCGTGACAAAGCTGCTCTTCTCCCTTCGCCGGTATGACCCGGATCAGGTTCGGACGGTCGCGGGCCGTGGCAGCCCGCCTCTCAGCCCGGTACGCCGGGCTCCCGTGATGGTGTCCCCACCATAACGCCGGGGTCGGCCCGGCCGAAGGCCCGTACGAAGGGTGGACGGGCCGGTGGGGCGCCCGGGGCCGCTGAGTACAGTGACGGGCGTGGCAGAGCTGAGCGGAACGGATCGGGTGGTCGTCGTCGGGGCCGGGCTGGCCGGGGCGCAGTGCGCCCTGAAGCTGCGGCAGGGTGGCTGGCCGGGGCGGATCACGCTGGTCGGCGAGGAGCCGCACGCGCCGTACGACCGGCCGCCGCTGTCCAAGGACGTGCTGCTCGGCAAGGCCGACGCCACCACCCTGGACATCGACTACCCGCACCTCGGCATCGAGGTGCTCACCGGCCGCCGCGCCACCGGCCTCACCCCCGGCGTGCTGCACACCGACGACGGCGACCTCCCGTACGGCGCGCTGGTGATCGCCACCGGCGCCACCCCGCGCGCCCTGCCCGGCGCCGAGCGCGCGCACCTGCTGCACACCCTGGACGACGCGCTGGCGCTGCGCGCCCTGCTGCGGCCCGGCCGGCGGCTGGTACTGGTCGGCGCGGGCTGGATCGGCGCCGAGGTGTCCACCGCGGCGCGCGCCGCGGGCTGCGAGGTGACCGTGGTCGAGGCGGGCCCCGCGCCCGTCCCCGGCGCGCTGCCGACCGAGGTCGGCTCGGCGATGGCCGCCTGGTACGCCGAGGCCGGCGTCGACCTGCGCTGCGGGGTCGGCGTGGCCGCCGTCGAGCCCGGCGCGGTGCTGCTGGCGGACGGCTCGCACCTGCCCGCCGACGAGGTGGTGGTCGGCGTCGGCGCCCGGCCCGCGACGGGCTGGCTGGCCGGCTCCGGCGTCGAACTGGACGAGACCGGCGCGGTCCTGGTGGACGAGCGGCTGCGGACGGGCCTGCCCGGCGTCTTCGCGGCCGGCGACTGCGTCAGCTACCCGTCCGCTCGCGCCGGGGCCCGGCTGGCCGTCCAGCACTGGGACCACGCGCTGCAGTCCGGCGAGGCCGCGGCCGCCGCCGTGCTCGGCGCGGACGCGCCGCCGTACGACCCGGTGCCGTACTTCTGGTCGGAGCAGTTCGGGCGGATGGTCCAGTACGCCGGGCGGCACGCCGAGGGCGACGAACTGCTGTGGCGCGGCGGCCCGCAGGACGCCTCCTGGACGGTGCTCTGGCTGCGCGACGGGGTGCCGAGCGCGCTGCTGGCCGTCGACCGGCCGCGCGACCTCACCCAGGGCCGCCGGCTGATCGAGCGCGGCACCGCGCTGGACCCGGCCCGGGCGGCCGATCCGGCGGTGCCGCTGAAGTCGGCCACTGCTTGACGGGGCCCTGACGGGGCCCTAGCGGCGCCCTGGCGGGGCCTCTGGTGCGCGGCGGGCCCCCGAGGTGGCAGTCTGGTGGCGTGAGTGAGATCGAAAGCAAGATTGAAGCCCTGGTCCCCGAGTGGATGTACCTGCCCGACATCTCGGAGCAGTGGGGCGTCCGCGTCACCGAGGTCCGCGACCTGGTGCGCAGCGGCGGCCTGATCGCTGTCCGGCGGGGCCCGAACAAGTCGCTGCAGGTGCCCGCGGCGTTCATCGACGGTCCCGGGCTGGTCAAGCACCTGTCCGGCACCCTGACCGTCCTGCGTGACTGCGGGTACAGCGACGTCGAGATCCTGGAGTGGCTGTTCACCGAGGACCCGTCGCTGCCCGGCAGCCCGATCCAGGCGCTGCGCGAGAACCGCGGCACCGAGGTCAAGCGCCGCGCCCAGGCGATGCTGATCTGATGGCGGCGGACTCTCCGCGCGCCCGGCTGGCCGACGCCCGGCTGTACCTGTGCACCGACGCCCGCCGCGAGCAGGGCGACCTCGCCGAGTTCCTGGACGCGGCGCTGGCCGGCGGGGTGGACATCGTCCAGCTCCGCGACAAGGGTCTGGAGGCCAAGCAGGAGCTGGCGGCCCTGGAGGTCTTCGCAGACGCCTGCCGCCGCCACGGCAGGCTGCTGGCCGTCAACGACCGCGCCGACGTCGCGCACGCGGCCCGGCCGGACGTGCTGCACCTCGGGCAGGACGACCTGCCGGTGCCGGCCGCCCGGGCGATCCTGGGCGACGAGGTGCTGATCGGGCGGTCCTGCCACGCCGAGTCCGAGGTGGACGCGGCGGTCGCCGAGCCCGGCGTGGACTACTTCTGCACCGGCCCGGTCTGGCCGACCCCGACCAAGCCGGGCCGCCCGGCGCCGGGCCTCGGCCTGGTCTCGTACGCGGCGAAGCAGAGCACCGACCGGCCGTGGTTCGCCATCGGCGGCATCGACCTCGGCAACCTCGACGAGGTGCTGGCCGCAGGAGCCCGCCGGATCGTCGTGGTCCGCGCCATCACCGCCGCCGACGACCCGCGGGCCGCCGCCGCCGAACTGTCCCGGCGGGTGCGTTCGGCCTGACCCCCGGCGCGCGGGCCGCCGCCGTCCCCGGTACTGGCGGACTTCTCAGTACTTGCGGACGGTGGCGGCCTCGGCCAGCGCCAGCAGCACCGCGCGGGCGCGCCCGTCGACGAGCGGCGCCGCCTCCAGTGCGGCCAGCGACTGCCGCAGCAGCTCGTCGATCCGGCGCTCCACCCGCTCGGGCGCCCCGCTGCGGGCCACCAGGGCGCGCAGCCCGGCGACCTCCTCGGACGCCAGGTCCGGGGCGCCGAGCCGCTCGTCCAGGTACCGGGCGTCGGCGGCCGACAGACCCCGCATCGCGTGCGCCACCAGCAGGGTGCGCTTGCCCTCGCGCAGGTCGTCCCCGGCCGGCTTGCCGGTGACCGCCGGATCCCCGAAGACGCCGAGCAGGTCGTCCCGCAGCTGGAAGGCCTCGCCCAGCGGCAGCCCGAACGCCCCGAACGCCGCCACCAGCTCCGGGCCGGCCCCGGCCAGCAGCGCGCCGACCTGCAGTGGGCGCTCGATCGTGTACTTCGCCGACTTGTAGTGCAGCACCGTCTGCGCCCGCTCCAGCGCGCCCTCGTCCGCCGAGTCGCCGGCCACCGGCTCCAGCACGTCCAGGTACTGGCCGACCATGACCTCGGTGCGCATCAGGTCGAACACCGGCTTGGCGGCCAGCACCGCGGCCGGCTCCAGGCCCGAGCGCAGGAACAGCTCGTCGCACCAGATCAGCAGCAGGTCGCCGAGCAGCACCGCCGCCGAGGCGCCGTACTGCTCGCGGTCGCCGCGCCAGCCGCTGTCCCGGTGCAGCGCCTCGAAGCGGCGGTGGATCGAGGGCAGGCCGCGGCGGGTGTCGCTGCGGTCCATCAGGTCGTCGTGCACCAGGGCGCTCGCCTGGAGCAGCTCCAGCGCGGCCGCCGCGTTCGCGATCCCCTCGCCGTCGGCCGGGCCGCCGGCGCCGCGCCAGCCCCAGTAGCAGAAGGCCGGGCGCAGCCGCTTGCCGCCGTCCAGCAGGAAGTCGCGCAGGGCGTCGGCGGCGGGGGCGAGCTGCGGGGAGATCGTGCCCAGCAGGGCGGACTGGTCGTCCATGAACGCGGCGAGGGCGGCGTTGACGCGTGCGCGGACGTCCTCCACGTCAATGGGGTTGGCCGGCCGGTTGCTGGACGAGGTCACGATGAGGCTCCGCTGGTTCGCTGGGGTGCAGCAAGCGTAGCGGGGCAGCCGGGAACGGATGTGCGAGTTGGAGTGCGGGCCAGGGCGGGCGCCGGCCCTCGTCGGCCCGGGCGCCGGTCGGAAGCGGCCCCGGGTGGTCGAAACCTCGGGTGGAATGTCGAGTGGAATGGCGTCCGCCACTTGTCTCAATCCGTGGTACCGAGTTGTCCGGCTCCTTCGAACGCCCGATAACCTGCCAGCATGGCACTCGGCATCGCTTCCACCAGACCGGATCGCGCACTGACGGTCCGCGAGCTCCTGGCGGCCGGAAAGCGGTCCTTCTCCTTCGAGTTCATGCCCCCGCGCACCGAGGTCGGCGAGCAGAAGCTCTGGGACGCCATCCGCCGGCTCGAACCGCTCGACCCCAACTTCGTCTGCATGACGTACGGCGCCGGCGGCTCCTCGCGCGAGCGCACCGTCAACATGGTCGGCCGGATCGCCACCGAGACCACGCTGACCCCGGTCGCCCACCTGACCGCCGTCGATCACTCGGTCGCCGAGCTGCGCAACATCATCGGCCAGTACGCCGACCAGGGCGTCCGCAACGTCCTCGCGGTCCGGGGCGACCCGCCCGGCGACCCCCTGGGCGAGTGGGTCCGGCACCCGGACGGCGTCACCTACGCGTACGAGCTGGTGGAGCTGATCAAGGGCATCGGTGACTTCTGCGTCGGCGTCGCCGCCTCGCCGAACATGCACCCGCGCTCGACCGACTGGGACGACGACATCCGGCACTTCGTCGGGAAGATCCGGGCGGGCGCCGACTACGCGATCACCCAGATGTTCTTCGAGGTCGACGACTACCTGCGGCTGCGCGACCGGGTCACCGCCGCCGGCTGTGAGACGCCGATCATCCCGGAGATCATGCCGGTCACCAACGCCAAGCAGCTGGAGCGCTTCCCCCAGCTGAGCGGCTCCGCCTTCCCCGCCGACCTAGAGGCCCGCCTGCGGGCCGCCATCGACGACCCGGCGGCGCTGCGCGCCATCGGCATGGAGCACGCCACCGCGATGGCCGAACGCCTGCTCGCCGAAGGCGCGCCGGGCCTGCACTTCATCACGCTCAACCACTCCACGGCGACGCTGGAGATCTACCAGAACCTCGGCCTGCACCAGCGCCACGCCTGACCGGACCCCGCGAGACCGGACGTTCACCGGCCCGTCACCGCCCCGACGGTGACGGGCTCGGTCGTGTGCGCCGGGTCCGCGACCGGCGGGAACGCGATGCGGTACCCCGGCCGTTGAACCGGTACAGTCGCCGCACACGCGCGGCGAGCGCGGGCACGCGACTGGAGGTAGCGGGCGGATGGGCATCGGGTACCTGCTGCTGTACGTCGCGTTGGCGGTGGTGGCGCTCTGGCTGGTCGCCGAGGTCCTGCTGCAGAACCGGGCCCCGCTGCACTGGCGGGCCCTCGCCCTGGTCGGCTTCCTCGCAGTGGCCGCCGGCATGACCCTCGGCTCGGTCCCGGTGATCGGCGCCGGCGCCGTGCTGTTCGCGCTCGGCCAGACCTTCGTCACCCTCTCCGTGAAGCGCGGGTACCGGGCCGGCTGGTCGCTGCGCAAGGCCGACGGCGCCCTGCCCGGCCCGCTCGCCAAGGTGCCGCTGCTCGGGGCCCTCACCGGCGGCGCGGTCGCCGTGGCCGCCGTCGAGGCCGGCGAGGAGCGGGTCGGCGAGGTCAGCGCCGTCGAGGAGACCCGGATCACCGCCCCGGCCGCCGAGGACGTCCCCGAGGTCGAGCAGACCGCCGCCTTCGAGATGCAGGAACTCGCCCAGGACGGCGTCTACGCGCCCGCCTACTACGAGCAGCAGCCGCACGACCCGTACGCCGAGGCCTACCAGGCCGGCTACGACACCGCCCAGCCGCAGCCGACCTACGAGCAGCAGCAGTGGCAGGGCCAGCAGCAGCCCGCCTTCGCCTACGACCAGGGCTACGGCGGCTACCCGCAGCAGCCGGACCCGTACGGCGGCTACCCCCAGCAGGACCAGTACCAGGCCTACCCCCAGCAGCAGCCCGGCTGGGAACAGCACCCGCAGCAGCAGTGGCAGACGCCCCAGCAGCACCCGGGCCAGCACCCCGAGCAGCACCCGCCGGGCATCCCGCAGCAGCAGTCGTACGACCACACCTACGGCTACCAGCAGCAGAACACCTGGCCGCAGGGCTGAGCCCCCGGTCTGGGCCCGGCGGTCGCTAGGCCGGGCCGATGAGGTCGGCGGCGATGCAGGCGGACATGCCGGACCGGGCCAGTCCGCCGCCCGGGTGGGCCGCTCCGCCGATCAGGTAGAGGCCGGGGACGGGCGACTCGTTGGCGGGCTGGAGCCACCACCCGTCCGAGCCGGCGAACGCGGGCCGGGGCACCGAGCCGCCGAGCGCACCGGTCTCCCGGCGGGTGTCGTCCGGGGTGCGGACGACCCGCCACAGCACCCGCTCGCGCAGGCCCAGCCCGGCGGCGTCGGCGTGGGCCAGCAGCTGGTCCGCGTAGTGCTCGGCGAGACCGGGGGCCGTCCAGTCGACGTCGCCCTGGGCCGGGACGGTCGCGGTCAGCACCACGCTCTCGTGCGCGTCGTCGGGGCGCAGGGAGGGATCGTCCGGGCGCAGCACCTGGAGGGTGGGGCGTCCGCACGGCGGGGCCGAGAGCGTCAGGGCGTTCTGCTCGGCGGCCGGGTCGGCGGCGTGCACCACCGTCCGGTGCGCGGTGCCGTCCGGCCGGGGGCCGCGCAGGGCGAGCAGCACGCTGAACCGGCCGGGCACCTCGGACGGCTCCCACTCCTCGGCGTCGAGCCCGGGCCACCGGGCGACACCGTGGCCGAACAGGGCCCTGGTGTCCATCGAGGAGACCACCAGGTCCGCGTCGATCCGGCCGTCCGGGGTGTCGACGCCGCAGGCCCGGCCGTCCTTGAGGACCACCTCGGTGACCGGGGTGCCGAAGCGGAACTCCACCCGGCGCAGCTCGCAGCGCCGGTGGACCGCGTCCGCCAGGGCCCGCAGGCCGCCGCGGACGTACCAGACGCCGAAGGACTGCTCCATGTACGGCAGCACGGTGGCCCCGGCGGGGGCGGTCCCCGGGGGCAGGCCGAAGCGCAGGGCGTGCTCGGACAGCAGGGCGGTGAGGCCGGGGTGGCCGCCGAGTTCGCGGGCGGCGACGTCGGCGAGGGTCCACGGGCGGGGCCGGCCGAGCCGGGCGAGCAGGCCGCGCCGGGGCGGGACGGGGTAGGGGTCGGTGTGCAGCGGCGTCCGGTCGGCCGGGAGCGGCTCCTCCAGGAGCGGGCGGCGAGTGGCCTCCCAGACCGTCCGGCCGTGGTTCATGACCTCGCTCCAGCGGGCGCCGGAGCCGGCGCCGAAGGCGGCGTCCAGAGCCTGGCTGACGCCGCCGCGGGAGGCGTTGGGCAGGGTGACGGCGGTGCCGTCCGGGAACAGGTGCCGGCTCTCCGGGTCCACCGGGGCGAGGTCGACGAGCTGCTCCAGCGGCTCCTTGCCGGTCTTCAGCGCGAGGTCGCGGTAGACGGCCGGGAGGGTCAGCAGGCCGGGGCCGGTGTCGAAGGCGAAGCCGTCGCGCTCGTACCGGCCGACCATGCCCCCGTACGCGCCGCCGGCCTCGCAGACCGTCACCCGGTGTCCGAGGGTCGCCAGCCGGGAGGCCGCCGCGAGCCCGCTCATTCCTGCGCCGATGATGACGATCCGTGCCATGGCATCTGATCCTAGGGCCGTCGGACGTACGTCCGGTCCGCCCCCTCCTCGCGGGCGGCGCGGGCCGCGCGGCGTTCACGGCGGCGGGCCCGGAAGGCGCGGATCCGGCTGATCGCGAACCAGACCAGCAGCAGGCCGACGGCGAGCAGGACGGCGGCGATCGAGGCGGCCAGCCAGGGGTGGAAGATCGCCAGGGAGACCAGGCCGGCCACCGAGACGTCCTCCGCCAGGCTGACCGCGATGTTGCTGGCCGGCTCCGGCGAGGTGTTGACCGCCATCCGCAGCGAGGCCTTGACCAGGTGGCTGACCAGCGCCGTCGTGCCGCCCATCGCGCCCGCCGCGACCTCGCCGAGTGAGCCCGGGTCGGCGCTGGCGATCAGCGCTCCGACGGTGGCGCCCGCGATCGGCCGGATCACGGTGTGCACGGAGTCCCAGAGGCTGTCGACGAACGGGATCTTGTCGGCCACCGCCTCCAGCAGGAACAGCACGGCGGCCGCGATCAGCACGTCGGTGCGCTCCAGCGCGGGCGGCACCGAGTCCGCGCCGGCGAACCGGCCCATCAGCCCGAGCAGCAGCACCACCGCGTAGGCGTTGATGCCGCTGGCGAGTCCGCTGGTGAAGATCAGCGGCACGATCGTCATGGCTTCCCCCTCCTCATCGCTTCCCCCTCCTTGTGGCAACCGTGGCCGGGCCGCCCCGGCCACGCCGTACCGTACCTGGACGTACCGGGTCGGCCCGCCGGTTCCGGCCACGGCCGGGCCCGGGCGCCGGCGGATCTGAGTACGCGTACTCAGATCCCGGGTTGAGTACGTCAACGGATGGCCCGCTGTGGGCCCGGGACGGGAGAGTGGTGCCACTCGGGACGGCGGCGCGTCGGGCGTCACGCCCCGGGAGGCGGATCCGTCCGTCCACCGGTTCCTGAGGGGCCGGGGGACGGCGGCGGAGGTCCGCCACGGGAGCCGGTCACGGGCCCTGCACCGCCGACACGGGGCGGCGGAGCGGGCCGGGGGGAGATCGGCCACCGGAACGGGGAGCTCGCCACCGCCGTCCGTGGGGGAACGACGGCGCGGCGGCGTACGGCGGCGGTGCGGGGCCGGGGGGAGGCCCGCGCCCGCCGCCGGTCACCCGGTCGGGTCCCGTTGTCAGTGGTCCCGTTCACGATGGAGGGGCACGGACCATCCGGTCCGCGCGCTGCCTCGGAACGGGGGAGACCATGACCATCAGCCATCCTGAGCCCGTCACCGCCCGCCTCCACTCCGCCGCCCTGCCGTTCTCCCCGGGCGGGCGCCCGGGTGGCGGGGACGTCCATCCCGTACTGCGCCGGATCGCCGCGCCGCCGGCCGCCCTCGACCTGCTCGCCGACGCCCACCGCACGCTCGCCCGGGCCCGTGTCCTGGAGGACCCGCTGGAGCGGTACGCCACCGCCCATCTGGCCGCGCTGCGCACGGTGGCGGCCGTGCTCGCGGTGCGCGGCCGGCCGGAGAAGAGCCCGCGTCGGCGCAAGGCCATCCGCAGTGCCTGGGAGGTGCTGCCCGAGGTGGCCCCCGAGCTGGCCGAGTGGGCGCTCTACTACGGCGCCGGCGCCCGCCGCCGGGCCGCCGCCGAGGCCGGGATCAGGGGCGCCGCCTCGGCCCGCGACGCCGACGATCTGGTCCGCAACTCCGCCCTGTTCCTGCGCCTGGTCGAGCGCCTGCTCGGCTTGCGTCCGGCCCCGCCGGCGCCACGGCTGCCGCTGGACGGCGACGAGCCGCCGGGGGTGACGGGCCCCGCCACCCGCCCGGTCTAAGGTGGAGGCATCCTGATCGATCTGCACGTGCCAAGGAGCCCCACCTTGTACCCGACGCGTCCCCGCAGTGCCCTGCGTACCGCCGTGGTGTGGGAGGTGGTGCGGGCAGCCCTGGAGAAGCGGGTGGCCGAGCTGGACCAGCCGGTGCTCGACGTGGTCGACACCGGCGGCGGCACCGGCAACTTCGCCGTGCCGGTGGCCAAGCTCGGCCACCGGGTCACCGTGGTCGACCCGAGCCCGGACGCGCTGTTCGCGCTGGAGCGCCGGGCCGCCGAGGCCGGGGTGACGGACCTGGTCCGGGCCGTCCAGGGCGACACCCAGACGCTGCCCGAGCTGATCGCCCCCGGCACCGTGGACGCGGTGTTCTGCCACGGCGTGCTGGAGGTCGTGGACGACCCGGCGGAGGCGCTCGGCAGCCTGGCCGGCACCCTGCGCCCGGGCGGCCTGGTGAGCCTGCTGGCCGCCAACCGCAACGGCGCCGTGCTGGCCCGCGCGCTGGCCGGGCACTTCACCGAGGCCCGGACGGTGCTGTCCGGGACCGACGGCCGCTGGGGCGAGCAGGACCCGATGCCGCGCCGCTTCACCGGCGAGGAGCTGGGCCGCCTGGCCGAGGGCGCGGGCCTGCGGGTGGAGTCGGTGCACGGCGTCCGGGTCTTCGCCGACCTGGTCCCCGGTGTGCTGGTGGACGCCGAGCCGGGCGCGCTGGAGGCGCTGCTGAAGCTGGAGGAGGCCGCCGCCGCGCAGCCCGCCTTCCACGCCGTGGCGACCCAGCTGCACCTGCTGGCCACCCTGGCCTGAGCCGTCGCGAGACCTCCCCGCCGCCGTACGGTTCGCACACCGTCCGGCGGCGGTTCGCTTCCCGGATGCCTGCAGGCCTCGTCCGTGTGGTCCGGAACCTGCCCAGGTCCGAACCGATTCCACCCGTTCGGGCACTTGTCCGGACCTTGTCGCGTTGGGACGGGTGCGGCCGTGCCCGGTCGAAGTGGCCCGTCCCACGCGGCGCAGACCACCCCGTAACGGGCCCACGGACCGTATGATCTGGGTAAAGCCGGAAAGCATGACAGCCGGATACGTGGGGCATATGGACGACACGGGCCGGGTCCCCCCGCACAGGCGTCCGACCGTGTGCCCCGATGGCTGATTGGACTTTGCCTCCCCGACCGGGGTGGCGGACCGGTCGCACCCGCGACCGACGAGTAGGAGGACTCCGTGCCGCTCTCGGAGCACGAGCAGCGACTGCTCGACCAGATGGAGCGAGCGCTGTATGCCGAAGATCCCAAATTCGCGACGGCGCTTGAGGGAACCGGGCTGCGCACCTACACCCGCCGGCGGGTGTACCTGGCCATCGCCGGCTTCGTGGTGGGCATCGGCCTGCTGATGGGCGGGATGGTCGTCCCCGATCAGATCTGGGTCAGCGTCGTGGGTTTCCTGGTGATGCTCGGGTGCGCGGTGTTCGCCGTGACCGGCTGGCGCCGCGGGCCCGCCGGCCAGGGCTCCGGCCCCCGGCCGGCCGCCGCACCGCGCCGCAAGGCCGGGATGATGGACCGGGTGGAACAGCGCTGGCAGCGCCGTCGGGACGAGCAGACCGGCGGCTTCTGAGCCGCACACGGCACGCCCGCCGGGGCGCGCACACGCTGGACGAACGCCGGGGGCGGGCAGTCGGATCGACTGCCCGCCCCCGGCGTTCGCGTTGCTCCGGAACGGCTCGGGACCCCCTCGGGGATCCCCCGGAGCCCGCTCAGGACTCCGGGCCGCGGCTCCGCCGGGAGAGCACCCGCCGCACCGGGCCGGAGACCGCCGCGGACACCCGGCCGACCCGGGTGCCGATCGCCGTCCGGGCCGTCCGCAGGGCGTCGGAGATCCGCCACCACAGCTGGGCCGAGGACGGCGGCAGCAGCACCGCCCTGGCCCGCTCGACCCGGCCGGCGGTGGCCCGCAGGCCCTGCCGGGCGGTGCGGACGTCGGCCGCCAGCGGGGCGGTGGTGACCTGGCCGGACGGGGCGTAGAGCACCCGTTCGGTGGCTAGTGCCAGCCGCCCGGTAGCCGCCGCCGAGTCCGCGTCCAGCTCCGCCTTCTCGGTGATCCGCCGGGCGGTCGAACGCGGGGTGCGTGACTCGTCCGGGGGAATTCCGAGGTCCCAGGCGGAGTCGATCAGCTCGTCCCAGGCGGCCAGCACCTGGGCGTCGGTCAGCTCGGCCGGGCCGCCGCCGGGCCCGCGCCGCCCGCCGCCGCCGAGTCGGCGCCGGCGCAGCGCCGCCCGCCAGAGCATCGGGACCAGCAGCAGCGCGATCACCAGCGCCACCGTGGCGGCGGTGCCCAGCACCTGCCCGGACAGCAGCCAGGAGTCGTCGGAGGCGGTGCTGACGGCCTTGCTGCTGCCACCGCACTCGCCCAGCTGGCGCTGCTTCGCGTCGCAGTCCTTGCTGGTGGTCGGGGCCGGGACCGGCGCCGAGCTCTGCGCGCCGGCGGTCGGGCGCTGGGTCGGCACGGTGGTCGGGGTGGTGGACTGCTCGGAGTAGCGGGGCTGGACGCCGCGGCTCGGGGTGGGCTCGAAGCGCAGCCAGCCGTAGCCCGCGAAGTACAGCTCGGGCCAGGCGTGGTACATCCGGCCGGTCACCGAGTAGACGTTGCCGCCCTTGGCGTCGCCGGGGGTGAAGCCGACGGCCACCCGGGACGGGATCTTCAGGGTGCGGGCCATCGCCGCCATGGTGGAGGCGAAGTGCACGCAGAAGCCCTTGCGGTCGCGCAGGAAGACCGCGATCGCGTTGCTGCCGGTGCCGCCGGTGACCGCGGTGTCGTACTGGAACTGCGGGCCGGTGAACCAGTTCACCAGCGCCATCGCCCGGTCGTAGTCGTTCTGCGCCTTGGCGGTGACCTCCCGGGCCTGCTGCGCGACGACCGGGGGGAGGTCCGAGGGGAGGCCGGTGTAGTGGTCCCGGATGTCCTGCGGCGCGGCCGCCGCGGTGCGCAGGTCATTGGCGGTGGGCCGCACGTCCAGCGAGCTGACGTGGTAGCGCAGGCCGCGGATCGCCCGGTCGTTGGTCGGGACGACGGTGCGGGTGAGCGGGTCGAGCTTCCAGTCGGCCCGGTTGGGGAGCTGGACGGACGCGGCCGGGTAGGGCATCGGCAGCCAGCTCTTCTCCAGCCGGTCGCTGATCTGGAAGTCGCCCTCGATCCGGGGGATGTTGACGTCCCGCAGGCCCTCGGGGGTGGGCAGGGTGGTCTGGAGGTCGTTGACCGTGGTGCTGCCGAGCTTCCAGTTGGTCCCGTCGAACTGGTCCAGCGCCCCGGTGCGCAGGTAGATCTGGTCGGCCAGCTCGCTGTCGAGTGTGTAGGTGAGCAACTCGTTGTCGGTCGGCTTGGTGACCTCGGACTCCAGGCTGACCAGCGGGTCGAGGCTGGTCGCCGCCCCGATGGCGTTCTTGCCCACGGCCGCGGAGCCGGGGTGCAGCAGACCGGAGTCCCAGTGCGGCAGGAGGACCGGCAGCAGCAGGGCCACGACCAGCGCGAGGATGCCGACCTGCTGGCCGCCCAGGCCGACCGCGCGGGTGCTGTCGGTGCCGCGCGAGGAGTTCGAGTTGCCGCGGAAGACCCGGCCCCAGCGGGAGACCCGGTCCTGCCCCTCGGCGAACAGCAGCACCAGGTAACCGGCCGACGCCAGGCCGAACCAGATCCAGCTGCCGCGGTCCCCGGCCAGGCCGTTGCCGACCGAGTACAGCGCCAGCAGCGGCAGCCCGGCCAGCGCCGAACGCCGGTACGTCACCGCGACGGTGTCCACCACGACGGCGACCAGGCCGACCGAGGTGACCAGGATCAGCCGCAGGCCGGCGTTGGGCGGCGCCGGGATGGCGTACTGCTGGATGTCGTCCAGACCGGAGCCGAAGACCCGGTCGAGGACGCGCAGCGAGGACGGCCCGGGCACCAGGCCGCCCAGCAGCGACCCGGAGCCGGCGAAGCCGATCAGGATCAGCAGGAACAGCACCAGCAGCTGGCCGACCGGCACCGCCCAGCGGTACAGCGGGGACCGGCGCAGGCCCGCGCCGACCGCCGCGATCACCGCGATCACCAGGAAGGCGTGGGTGATCCAGCTCCTGGTGGTGAGCAGCGGGGTCAGGCAGAGCGACGCCAGGGCGGTGGCCAGCGCCGAGTACACGGTCAGTTTGGCCCGGGTCGTCACGCGCCGGCCTCTTCTCGGTAGGGGGAGGTCGTCTTGGCGCCGTCGGCGGCCCGCCAGAGGTCCGGGACGGAGTCCCCGGAGCCGACCGGCAGGACCGTCCAGCCGGCCGCGCGCAGCTGCCGGACCCGGGCGCGGAACTCGTCGCCGCCGGTGTCGGGGGCGAGCATCCGCAGGCCCGCCCAGGTGCCGGTGTCGATCAGGAAGGCGATGGCCCCGCCGGTACGGCTGCGCAGCCGGGCGAGCCGGGCGGTCTGCGCCTCGTCGAGCTCGCCGAGGACGGCGACCAGCAACCCCTCGCCGCCGGCGCGCAGCGGCTCCTCGGCGCGGGAGAGCCCGCCGCCGTCGGACAGGTCGGCCACCGCGAGCGCGTCCAGGATCAGGCCGGAGGCGTCGGCCCCGGAGTTGCCGCCGGTGCCGGGCCCGGGCACCCACTGGCCGGTGTCGGTGAGCAGCTGGGTCTGGTAGCCGCGCTCCAGCAGGTGCACGGCGACGGAGGCGGCGCAGCTCACCGCCCACTCGAAGGAGGAGGCGGGGCCGGTGCCCCGGTGGCCGATCTCCCGGGTGTCCAGCAGGACGGTCGCCCGGGCCCGCTGCGGCTGCTCCTCGCGGCGCACCATCAGCTCGCCGTACCGGGCGGTGGACTTCCAGTGCACCCGGCGCAGGTCGTCGCCGGGCCGGTACTCGCGCAGGATCACGTCGTCGTCGCCGGCCAGCGCCAGGGTGCGGGAACGGCTCTCGCCCTGGCCGACCCACTCGCCGCTCAGTCGCACGTACGGCAGGGCCTGGACCTGGGGGACGACGGTGAGGACGTCGGAGGCGGAGAAGGAGCGGTTCACCTCGCACATCCCGAACGGGTCGGACAGCCGCAGCTGGAGCGGTCCGAGCGGGTAGCGGCCGCGCAGGTCGGAGCGGACCCGGTAGGAGACCTCGCGGTGGCCGCGCGGCTCGACCCGGTCCAGCACGAAGCGCGGGCGCGGCCCGAGCACGTAGGGGACCTTGTCCTCCAGGAGCAGCAGTCCGGTGGGCACCCGGGAGACGTTGTCGACCCGCAGGTGGACCCGGGCCTCCTGGCCGGCCACCGCCCGACGCGGGCTCAGCCGGCGGCCGCTGGCCACCCGGTAGCGGGTGTTGGCGACCACCATCGCGGCGACCAGCGGCAGCGCGGCGAGCAGCACGCCGACGCGCAGCAGCGCGTCCTGGCCGAGCACGTAGGCGCAGATCACCGCGGTGACGCCGGCGGCGAGGAAGGAGCGCCCCCGCGTGGTGAGGCCGCGCAGCCCGGCCCGCAGTCCTGACGTCGGGTCGGACGAAGCCACCTCAGCCCCTCCGGACGGCCGGGCCACCCTGCGGGCGCGGCAGCGGCAGGCGGGCGACCAGGTCGGCCACGATCTGCTCGGAGGTGCGGCGGCTGAGCTGGGTCTCGGCGGTCGGCATCAGGCGGTGCGCGAGCACGGGTACGGCCAGGCGCTGGATGTCGTCCGGGGTGACGTAGTCGCGCCCGTCGAGCGCGGCGGCGGCGCGAGCGGCCCGGACCAGGTGCAGGGTGGCGCGCGGCGAGGCGCCCAGGCGCAGCTCGTGGCTGGTGCGGGTGGCGCCGACCAGGTCGACGGCGTAGCGGCGGACCGGGTCGGCGACGTGCACGGTGCGCACCAGGTCGATCAGCTTGAGGATGTCGGCGGCGTGCGCGACCGGCTGGAGGTCCTCCAGCGGGCTGGCGCCGGAGTGCACGTCGAGCATCGCGAACTCGGCCTCGGGGCTGGGGTAGCCGATCGAGATCCGGGCCATGAAGCGGTCGCGCTGGGCCTCCGGCAGGGGGTAGGTGCCCTCCATCTCGACCGGGTTCTGGGTGGCCACGACCATGAACGGCGAGGGCAGCTCGTAGCTGGTGCCGTCGATGGTGACCTGGCGCTCCTCCATCGACTCCAGCAGCGCGGACTGGGTCTTGGGCGAGGCGCGGTTGATCTCGTCGCCGACCACGATCTGCGCGAAGATCGCGCCCGGGCGGAACTCGAAGTCGCGCTGGTGCTGGTCGTAGATGTTGGTGCCGGTGACGTCCGAGGGCAGCAGGTCGGGCGTGAACTGGATGCGGCGGACGGTGCAGTCGACCGAGCGGGCGAGTGCCTTGGCCAGCATGGTCTTGCCGACGCCGGGCACGTCCTCCAGCAGCAGGTGGCCCTCGGCGAGCAGGACGGTCAGCGCGATCCGGACGGCCTCCGGCTTGCCCTCGATCACGCTCTCGACGTTGGCGCGGATCCGGTCCACGACCGCGGCGAGCTCGGGAAGTCCGACCCGGTGGTGCCCGTCGGCTCCCTGTTCTCCCCCCGCGGGACCGCCGAGACCGGCCTGATCGCTGTAGCTCGTCACCCGTATACGCTCCCTGGCACCCTGTGCCCGCCTCACCCCGAGGCCGGACCCCACCCCATGCTGGACGCGGCCGCTCCTGGGGCGGTTCCGTCGCGGATCCGGCGCCGGGGTAGCGGCCTGCGGCCTGGCCGCCCCAGGTGGTTCGGGGTCAGACCGGCAGGCGCATTCTCCCCTGTCAGGTGGCCAGAAGTCACCCTCGGGAGAGCCCCGGATGCCCGGACGCCGTCGGCCGGGTGGTGCCGGGTCAGTGGATCTCGCGGAGCAGTCCGGTGTGGACGTCGAAGACGAAGCCGCGGACGTCGTCGGTGTGCAGCAGGAACGGCGAGGTGCGGACCCGCTGCATGGACTGGCGGACGTCGCCGTCGAGGTCGACGAAGGCCTCCACCGCCCACTGCGGGCGCTGGCCGACCTCCAGTTCCAGCTCGCGGCGGAAGTCCTCGGTCAGCCCGAGCAGGCCGCAGCCGGTGTGGTGGATCAGCGCGATCGAGCGGGTGCCGAGGGCACGCTGGCTGATGGTCAGGGAGCGGATGGTGTCGTCGGTGACGACGCCGCCCGCGTTGCGGATGACGTGTGCGTCGCCCAGTTCGAGGCCGAGCGCCGCGAACAGGTCGAGGCGGGCGTCCATGCAGGCCACCACGGCGATCTGCTGCACCGGGCGGGCGTCCATGCCGCCGTCCCGGAAGGTCACGGCGTACTCGCGGTTGGCCGTGACGAAGCGGTCGATGATGGCGGGGCTCGGGGAGTCGGCAGCGGCGTTCGGCGTGGGCCGGTCGGGGGTCACTGTCATGGTGGCGACGTTAGTGCGATTCGGGCGGCCGCGGTGGGGCGGAGAGCTACAGATCGGGCCGCTGTGATCGAGCGCATAGCCACAACGGACCGGCCGCTGCGTGCGTTCGGACGGGTTTGTCCGACCTGGTCCCGAGGTGGCCGAGGAGGGGGTGCGCGGACGGGGCGCGCGGCCGCTCCCGCAGGCCCCCGGTCGAGGCCTCCGCGGAGCCACTCCCATGGCCGCGACCTGCGGTGATCCGTACGGCCGCCCGGGTGGTGCGCCGGAGCGGACCATTGACTGGCGGGGTCCGCGCGATAGAGTTGCGGCGCAGTGGAGCACACCCGCCGGAGCCCGTCAACCGGGCCTCTCCGGACTGGGTGGCCCGTTCGATGCGGCCCGTGGCCTCCACCCGCTCCGTGCTCACCTGGCGCACCTTCCCCGGCGCCGGGCGGTCACGATCTTCCCCCTGAGCGGGCGGGGACCACGGGCCGCGTCGTCGTGCCGTGGAGCGGTGGGCGAGAATGGTCGGAGCTCCCGGACGTCGGGCTGCTCCGCACCTGAGGAAGGGCGCCCCCGCGCATGACCACCAACGATCCGGGCCCCAAGCACGTTCCGGTGATGCTGCAGCGGTGCATGGACGCGCTGGCTCCGGCCATCTCTAGCCCCGGGGCCGTGGTGGTGGACGCCACCCTCGGCCTCGGCGGGCACAGCGAGGCGCTGCTCACCCAGTTCCCGCAGGTGCGGCTGGTCGCGGTGGACCGCGACCCGCAGGCGCTGAAGCTGTCCGGCGAGCGGCTGGCGCCCTTCGGCGAGCGGGCCACCCTGGTGCACGCCGTCTACGACGAGATCCCCGAGGTGCTGGAGCGCCTGGACATCGACCGGGTGGACGGCATCCTGTTCGACCTCGGCGTCTCCTCGATGCAGCTGGACGAGGCGGACCGCGGTTTCGCGTACGCCCAGGACGCGCCGCTGGACATGCGGATGGACCAGACCCGGGGGATCAGCGCGGCGGAGGTGCTGAACACGTACAGCCACGGTGACCTGGCCCGGATCCTCAAGGTCTACGGCGAGGAGCGGTTCGCCGGGAAGATCGCCTCGGTGATCCTGCGGGAGCGGGAGAAGGAACCGTTCACCAACAGCGCGCGTCTGGTCGAGTTGGTGCGCAACGCCATTCCGGCGGCGACCCGCCGGACCGGCGGGAACCCCGCCAAGCGGACGTTCCAGGCGCTGCGGATCGAGGTCAACGGCGAGCTGGAGGTGCTGGACCGGGCGATCCCGGGTGCCCTGGAGACCCTGGCGATCGGCGGTCGGATGGTCGTGATGTCCTACCAGTCACTGGAGGACCGGCTGGTGAAGCAGTACTTCGCCGCCGGGGCGACCAACACCGCGCCGCCGGGGCTGCCGTTCATCCCGGAGGAGC
Source organism: Kitasatospora sp. MAA19 (assembly GCF_029894125.1). Lineage (GTDB taxonomy): Bacteria > Actinomycetota > Actinomycetes > Streptomycetales > Streptomycetaceae > Kitasatospora. The sequence goes on along the minus strand of NZ_JARXYZ010000002.1, from coordinate 375,144 downwards.
ACCAGCCCTGGCTCAAGCTGATCACCCGTGGTGCCGAGTTGGCCACGGAGGCGGAGATCGAGGAGAACCGGCGCGCCGCGCCCGTACGGCTGCGGGTGGCGGAGAGGATCAGGGACCGAAGCAAGCGGGGCTGAAACGTCGGCCCCGGCGGGGTCCGAAGGGCGGAGGAGAGCGGTGGGGCCGGTGGCCGGTGAGGTCCGGGCGGGGCGGGGAGCAGTCCCCGGACAGGGCAGGGCGCGGATCACGGTCCGGCCGGGGCGGCGTTCGGTGCGGGGGCGTACGCCGTTCGCGGTGCTCGTGGTGGTGCTGCTGGCGGCGGGGTTGCTCGGGCTGCTGGCGCTGAACACGGCGCTCAACGAGGGCTCGTTCGAACTGTCCCGGCTCCAGAAGCAGACCACCGTGGCGACCGACGAACAGCAGGGCCTCCAGCACCAGATCGACCAGAGTTCGGCGCCGGACGCGCTGGCCCGGAGGGCCGCCGAGATGGGCATGGTCCCGGCCGGCGGGATGGCCTTCCTCGACGTCCCGAACGGCGGCAAGGTGATCGGCACTCCCGGACCGGCGCAGGACAGCCCGCCGGTCAAGCGTTCGACGGTGGAGCCGTGGCCGACGAAGTCGTCGCCGGGCGCCCAGCCGGGTGCCGCGCCGGCTCCCCAGCCGAGCGCGCCGAGCCCGGCGGCGACGGCCGGTGACTCCGTGGTCCAGATCAACCCCGCCTCCCCGGCCGCGCCCGCGCCGCAGCCGAGCGGGGGTGCGGGCCGATGACCACGCCACGCCAGCCGTCCGGCGGATCCGGCAACGGCCGCCGCCAGCCGCCCAGGGGCGCCGCGCCGCGCCCGGCCGCGCCGCGCGGCCAGTCCGCCAAGGCCCAGTCCGGCAAGGGGCAACCCACGAAGGGGCAGCCCGCCAAGGGCCAGCCGGCCCGGTCGCCGCAGCCCGGCAAGGGCCAGCCCGCCAAGGCCGCCGCCCGGACGCCCCGCGCGCCGCAGCAGCGCCGTCCCGAGGGCCGTCCGCCGGCCCGGAGCCAGGCCGCCGTCCGGCCGCGCCGCCCGCAGCGGCCCAAGGCGCTCCGGCTGGCCGAGCCCAAGCGTCGCCTGCGGGTGATCACCGTGGTGATGTCGCTGGTGTTCTCGGTGTTCGCCGGCCGCCTGGTGCAGCTCCAGCTGCTGGACTCCGACGCGCTGGCCGCCGACGCCAACACCAACCGCTACCAGAACATCCCGATCACCGCCGAGCGCGGTTCGATAACGTCCTCCGACGGGGTGGCGCTGGCCGCCACCGTCGACGCGTACGACATCACCGCCGACCCGGCGATGTTCACCCCGGCGGCGACCGGCATCCCGGACGCCCCGGAGCAGGCGGCCGCCCTGCTGGCGCCGATCCTCGGCGTGCCCAAGGAGAAGATCGCCGCCGACCTGCACACCCCCAAGACCCGCTACAAGCGGCTCGCCGCCCAGCAGACCCCGGCCACCAAGAGCCAGATCAGCGACCTCAAGGCGAGCCTGGAGAAGCAGGCCGGCTCGCGGACCTGCCAGGCCCAGAAACGGCTGCTGACCAAACCCGCCGACCAGGGCGGGCGCACCCGGGTCGACAACGGGTGCGCCAACCCGCTGGCCGGGGTGTTCAACCGGGAGACCCAGAAGCGGATCTACCCCGCGGACGGGCTGGCCGCCAACCTGGTCGGCTTCGTCAACGGCGAGGGCGAGGGCGCCGGCGGTCTGGAGCTGCAGTACCAGAAGCAGCTGGCCGGAAAGGACGGGCACAGCAGCTACGCCCAGGCGGGCGGCCGGCTGGTGCCCACCGCCGGGGGCTCGATGGACCCCGCGGTGCCCGGCAACGACGTCAAGCTGACCATCAACCGGGACATCCAGTGGGCCGCCCAGCGGGCGATCACCGACCAGGTGGCCAACTCCGGGGCGGAGAAGGGCTACGTCGTCGTCCAGGACGTGAAGACCGGTCAGGTCCTCGCGATGGCCACCGCGCCCGGCTTCAACCCGAACGACCTGAGCACCGCCAAGCAGTCCCAGCTGGGCAACGCCGCCCTGCAGGACGCGTACGAGCCGGGCAGCACCGCCAAGCTGATGAGCCTGGCCGCCGTGCTGGACACCGGCAAGGCCACCTGGGACACCAAGGTCACCGTCCCCAACCGGCTGGTCCGGGCCGGCCAGGAGTTCAAGGACGACGTCAACCACGACCCCTGGTACCTGACCCTGGCCGGGGTGCTCGCCAAGTCCTCCAACATCGGCACCATCGAGGCGGCCGAGACGCTCGGAGCCGACCAGGCGGAGTCCAACAGGGTGCTGGACGGCTACATGCGCAAGTTCGGAGTCGCCCAGCCCACCGGCCTGAACTTCCCCGGGGAGTCCTCCGGGATGCTCAAGAAGCCGGAGGACCTGGTCGCCTCGGAGAAGTACAACATCGCCTTCGGCCAGGGCCCGCTGCAGATGAACGCGCTGCAGGCCACCTCGGTCTACTCGACCATCGCCAACGGCGGCGTCCGGGTCGCGCCCAGCATCGTCCAGGGCACCACCAGCCCGGGCGGCAAGTACACCCCGACCCCGCCGGGCGAGCAGACCCGGGTGGTCAGCCCGGAGACCGCCAAGACCCTGACCTCGATGCTGGAGTCGGTCGTCGACGACGAGCAGGGCACCGGCGGCAAGGCCGCCATCCCCGGCTACCGGGTCGCCGGCAAGACCGGCACGGCCAACCGGGGGGCCGCCAACGGTGTCGGCTACGACGGCTACACCGCCTCCTTCATCGGCTTCGCCCCCGCCGACGCCCCCCGGTACACCGTCTCCTGCACCCTCCAGGGCCCGGTCAACGGCCACTTCGGCGGCCAGCTGTGCGGCCCCGTGTTCAAGCAGGTGATGGAGTTCACCCTGAAGACCATGCAGGTCCCGCCGAGCGGCAGCCAGGCGCCCAACCTGCCCGTCGAGTGGAAGCCGTGAGCGAGGATGAGCAACGAGCGGACCGGGCGGGACGACGGCGCGGCGAAGGCCCGGTTTGGCCCTGGGCACCCTTCGGCGGATAGCCTTCCCGCCGTGCCGAAACCCGATCAAACCACCGTGAGTCCGCCCCGCCCGGCCGGGACCGCCGCCCTGCCGCTCGCCGAGCTGGCCCGCCAGCTGGGCCTCGCGCCCGTCGAGGGGGGCCCGGTCACCGGCGTCACCCACGACTCCCGCGCGGTGCGCCCCGGCGACGTGTACGTGGCCTTCCCCGGCGCCAACCACCACGGCGCGGCCTTCGCGGCCCAGGCCGCGGCGGCGGGAGCGGTGGCACTGCTCACCGACCCGGCCGGCGCCGAACTGGCGGCCGGCACCGGCCTGCCGCTGCTGGTCGTCGACCGGCCGCGGGCCCGGATGGGCGAGCTCGCGGCCGCCGTCTACGGCCGCCCCTCCGAGCGGCTGCTGATGATCGGGCTGACCGGCACCAACGGCAAGACCACCACCTCCTACCTGGTCGAGGGCGGTCTGCGCGGCGCCGGGCGCGCCCCCGGGGTGATCGGCACCGTCGAGATGCGGGTCGGCAGCGAGCGGATCAAGAGCGAGCGCACCACCCCCGAGGCCACCGACCTGCACGCGATCCTCGGCGTGATGGCCGAGCGCGGCGCGGACGCGGTGACCATGGAGGTCTCCAGCCACGCCCTGGTCTACGGCCGCACCGACGGCGTGACGTACGACGTCTCGCTGTTCAACAACCTCACCCCCGAGCACCTCGACTTCCACCCGGACATGGAGGACTACTTCCAGGCGAAGGCCCGGCTCTTCCAGCCCGGCAAGTCCCGCCACGGCGTGGTCAACGTGGACGACGAGTACGGTCGCCGACTGGCCGCCGAGGCCAAGATCCCGGTGACCACCTTCTCCGCCGCCGGCGCCGCCGAGGCCGACTGGCGGGCCGTGGACGTTCAGCTCGGCCCGGCCGGCTCCACCTTCCGGGTGATCGGCCCGGACGGCGCCGAGGCCGACGCGGCCGTGCCGCTGCCCGGCCCGTTCAACGTGTCCAACGCGCTGGCCGCGATCACCCTGCTGGTCGCCGCCGGGCTGCCGCTGGAGCGGGCCGTCGCCGGCGTCGCCGCGGTGCCGGGCGTGCCGGGCCGGCTGGAGCGGGTGGACGCCGGACAGCCGTTCGTCGCCGTGGTCGACTACGCGCACAAGCCGGACGCCCTGCAGGCCGTCCTCGGCTCGCTGCGCGAGGTCACCAAGGGCCGGCTGCACGTCGTCGTCGGCTGCGGCGGCGACCGCGACCCGCACAAGCGCGGCCCGATGGGTGCCATCGCCGCCCGGCTCGCCGACACCGCCCTGCTGACCAGCGACAACCCGCGCAGCGAGGATCCGCTGGCGATCCTGGCCAGCATGCTGACCGGCGCCGCCGCGGTGCCCGAGGCCGAGCGGGGGGCCGTCCTGGTCGTCCCCGACCGGGCCGAGGCGATCCGCCTCGCGGTCGCCCGCGCCCACGCCGGGGACACCGTGCTGGTGGCCGGCAAGGGCCACGAACTTGGCCAGTACGTACGAGACGAGATCCGCCCCTTCGACGACCGGGAGGTGCTGCGCGAATCCATCGTGCAGACCACGGCCGCCCGGGGCGACCGAGGAGTAGAGCAGCAGTGATCGCACTGACCCTCGCCGAGGTGGCCGCCGCAGTCGGGGGCACCCTGGACGGCGCCGACCCCGACACCAAGGTGACCGGCCCGGTCGAGGTCGACTCGCGGAAGGTGCGCCCCGGCGGCCTGTTCGCGGCCTTCGTCGGCGAGCACGTGGACGGCCACGACTACGCGACGACCGCGGTCGAGGCCGGCGCCGTCGCGGTGCTGGCCTCCCGCCCGGTCGGCGTGCCCGCCGTCCTGGTCGACAGTGTGGTGGACGCGCTCGGCAAGCTGGCCCGGACCGTGGTCTCCCGCGCCGAGGGCACCGCCGTCGTCGCGCTGACCGGCTCGGCCGGCAAGACCAGCACCAAGGACCTGATCGCCCAGCTGCTGCAGCGCCTCGGTGCGACGGTCTACCCGCCCGGCTCGCTCAACAACGAGATCGGCCACCCGATGACGGCGCTGCGGGTCGAGCCCGGCACCCGGCACCTGGTCATGGAGATGGGCGCCCGGCACAAGGGCGACATCGAGTACCTCACCTCGATCACCCCGCCCCGGATCGGCCTGGTGCTGAACGTCGGCACCGCGCACGTCGGCGAGTTCGGCTCGCAGGAGGCGATCGCCGAGGCCAAGGGCGAACTCGTCGAGGCGCTGCCCGCCGACGGCACCGCGATCCTCAACGCGGACGACCGGCTGGTGCGCGCGATGGCCGCCCGCACCAGGGCCAAGGTGGTCCTGTTCGGGGAATCCCCGGACGCCCACGTCCGGGCGACGGACGTTCGTCTGGACGCCACCGGACGGCCATCCTTCACGCTCACCACCCCGGCCGGTTCCGCGCCCGTGCAGCTGCGCCTGTACGGTGAGCACCACGTCTCGAACGCCCTCGCCGCCGCCGCGGTGGCGGTGGAGCTCGGGATGTCCGTCGACGACACCGCGACCGCCCTGGGCGAAGCGGGTGCGCTGTCCCGCTGGCGCATGGAGGTCGTCGACCGGGCCGATGGTGTCACCGTCGTCAACGACGCCTACAACGCGAACCCCGACTCGATGCGGGCCGCGCTGCGGGCGCTGGTCTCGATGGGGGGACGCGGCCCGGAGCGCCGCCGCACCTGGGCGGTGCTCGGCGAGATGCGGGAGCTCGGCGAGGAGAGCCTGGCCGAGCACGACGCCATCGGACGGCTCGCCGTCCGGCTGGACGTCACCAAGCTGGTGGCGGTCGGCGGACGCGAGGCGGCCTGCATGGAACTCGGCGCGAGGAACGAAGGTTCGTGGGGTGAGGAGTCGGTGCTGGTGTCCGACGCGGACGCGGCGGTCGAGCTGCTGCGCAGTCAGCTGCGGCCGGGGGATGTGGTCCTGGTGAAGGCGTCCCGTTCGGTGGGGCTGGAGAAGGTGGCGGAAACCCTCCTCGCGGACGGTGTGGCCGAGTAATGAAGCAGATCCTCTTCTCCGGCATGATCGGGCTGATCCTGTCGCTGGTCGGCACCCCCGCCCTGATCAAGCTGCTCGCCCGGCAGGGCTACGGCCAGTACATCCGCGACGACGGGCCGAAGGCGCACCACAGCAAGAAGGGCACGCCCACCATGGGCGGCATCGCCTTCATCCTGGCGACCCTGATCGCCTACTTCGCGACCAAGGCGATAACGGGCGAGAGCCCGACGGCCTCCGGCCTGCTGGTGCTCTTCCTGACGACCGGCCTGGGCCTGGTCGGCTTCCTGGACGACTACATCAAGGTGGTCAAGCGCCGCTCGCTCGGTCTGCGGGCCAAGGCGAAGCTGGCCGGCCAGTCCATCGTCGGCCTGGCCTTCGCCGTGCTGGCGCTGCAGTTCCAGGACGACCGCGGGCTCTCCCCGGCGTCCCAGCACCTGTCCTTCGTCCGGGACTACGGCTGGTCGATCGGCCCGGTGCTGTTCGTCATCTTCGCGTACTTCATGATCGCGGCGACGTCCAACGGCGTGAACCTGACGGACGGTCTGGACGGCCTCGCCACCGGCGCCTCGGTGATGGCCTTCGGCGCCTACACCTTCATCGGCGTCTGGGAGTACGGCCAGAGCTGCGCGTACTTCTTCTCCGCCACCAACAGCTGCTACGACGTCCGCGATCCGCTGGACCTCGCGGTGGTGGCGGCCGCGCTGATGGGCTCCTGCTTCGGCTTCCTGTGGTGGAACACCTCGCCCGCCAAGATCTTCATGGGCGACACCGGCTCGCTCGCCCTCGGCGGCGCCCTGGCCGGTCTGGCGATCTGCTCCCGCACCGAGCTGCTGCTCATCCTGCTCGGCGGCCTCTTCATGATCATCACCCTGTCGGTGATCATCCAGGTCGGCTCCTTCCGGATGACCGGCAAGCGCGTCTTCAAGATGGCGCCCCTACAGCACCACTTCGAACTCAAGGGCTGGAGCGAAGTCCTGGTCGTGGTCCGCTTCTGGATCATCCAGGGTCTCTGCGTGGCCGTCGGCCTCGGCCTCTTCTACGCGGGATACCGGACCGGATGACGAACCCTGACTTTGCGAACCTGCCCGTCGTCGTCGCCGGGCTCGGCGTCTCCGGCATCAGCGCCGCGCGCGTCCTGCACGGCCTCGGCGCCCGGGTCACCGTGGTGGACGGCGGCAGCGGCGCGGGCCTGACCGCCCGGGCCGCCGAGCTGGAGGCGCTGGGCGTCGCGGTGCGCCTCGGCGACGGCGACAGCCTGCCCGAGGGCACCCGGCTGATCGTCACCTCGCCCGGCTGGGCGCCCGGGAGCGCGCTGTTCGCCGCCGCCGAGGCGGCCGGCGTCCCGGTGTGGGGCGACGTCGAGCTGGCCTGGCGGCTGCGCAGGCCGCTGGCCGCCACCGGCGAGCCCGCCCCCTGGCTGGCCGTCACCGGCACCAACGGCAAGACCACCACCGTCCAGATGCTCGCCTCGATCCTCACCGCCGCCGGCAAGCGCACCGCCGCCGTCGGCAACGTCGGGGTCTCGGTGCTGGACGCGGTGCTCGCGGAGGAGCCGTACGACGTGCTCGCCGTCGAGCTCTCCAGCTACCAGCTGCACTGGGCGCCCTCGCTGCGCCCGCACTCGGCGGCCGTGCTCAACTTGGCCCCCGACCACCTCGACTGGCACGGCTCGATGGAGGCGTACGCCGCCGACAAGGGCCGGATCTACGAGGGCAACACCGTCGCCTGCGTGTACAACCTGGCCGATCCGGCCACCGAGGCGCTGGTCCGCGAGGCCGACGTCGAGGAGGGCTGCCGGGCGATCGGCTTCGGCCTCGGCGCGCCCGGCCCGTCGAACTTCGGCGTGGTGGACGGACTGCTGGTCGACCGCGCGTTCGTGGCCGACCGGGCCAAGAACGCGGCCGAGCTGGGCTCCGTCGAGGACATCAGCCCACCCGTCGCCTCGGAGGACGGCGCTGCGCGCCGCCGCCCTGCTGCCCCGCACAACATCGCCAACGCGCTCGCCGCGGCGGCGCTGGCCCGGGCGTACGGCGTCGAGCCGAAGGCCGTCCGGGAGGGCCTGCGGGCCTTCCGCCCGGACGCGCACCGGATCGCCGAGGTCGGCGTGGTCGGCGAGGTCACCTACATCGACGACTCCAAGGCCACCAACACCCACGCCGCCGCCGCCTCGCTGGCCGCCTACCGGCCGATCGTCTGGATCGCCGGCGGCCTGGCCAAGGGCGCGACCTTCGACGACCTGGTCCAGGGCGCGGCCGAGCGGCTGCGCGCGGTCGTGCTGATCGGCGAGGACCGGGCCCTGATCCGGGCGGCGCTGGAGCGACACGCTCCGGATGTCCCGGTGATGGAGGCGGCCGAGGGCCAGACTGGCGCGGTGGCGATGGCCGAGGTCGTCCGGACGGCCGCGTCGCTCGCCCGGTCGGGTGACACGGTGCTGCTGGCCCCGGCCTGCGCCTCGATGGACATGTTCACCAACTACGGCGAGCGCGGCGACCTGTTCGCGGCGGCCGTCCGGGAGCTGGCGGGCGCGTAGCAGGCGGGCGAGGGAGTCGTACGGAGAGAGTGAGCGGGGAGCGGTGGCGGGGCAGGGCAGAGCGGATTCCGGCGGTACGAAGCAGGACGCCGCAGAGCCGTGGCGCGTGATCTCGGCCACCACGACCAAGTACAAGTCGGCCGGACCGCTGGCCCGGGTGCGGGCCTTCCGGGACCGGGTGCGGTACTGGCTGGACCGGCCGCTCACGCCCTACCTGCTCATCGTCGGCACGATGCTGCTGCTGGTGGTGCTCGGTCTGATGATGGTCTTCTCGGCCTCGCAGATCCTCGCCCTGGGCCAGCACCACTCGGCGCAGTACTACTTCCTCAAGCAGCTGATCGCGGCCATCCTCGGCCTGGTCCTGCTGATCGGCTTCGCCTCCGTACCGCTGGCGGTGCTGCGGGTGATCGTCTACCCGGTGATGCTCGGGGTGATCGGCGCGCTCGCGCTGGTCGCCGTACCCGGCATCGGGGTGCGGATCAACGGCAACCAGAACTGGCTGGACTTCGGGTTCTTCCAGTTCCAGCCCTCGGAGTTCGCCAAGCTCGCGCTGGTGCTCTGGGGCGCCGACCTGCTCGCCCGCAAGCAGAAGGCCGGCACCCTCACCTCCTGGAAGCACCTGCTCGTCCCGCTGGTGCCGGGCGCCCTGCTGCTGCTCGCGCTGATCATGCTCGGCGGCGACATGGGCACCTCGATGATCCTGGTGGCGATGCTGTTCGCGCTGCTCTGGATGGTCGGTGCGCCGCTGCGGCTGTTCGTGGCCACCCTCGGGGTGGCCGTGGTCGTCTGCACCGCGCTGGTCATCACGGTCCCGCACCGGGCGGAGCGCCTGGGCTGCATCGGCGTCACCAAGCTCGACCCCGACGGGGCCTGCTTCCAGGCCCTGCACGGTGTCTACTCGTTCGCGCTCGGCGGTGGCTTCGGCACCGGCCTCGGCGCCGGCGTGGAGAAATGGGGCCAGCTGCCCGAGGCGCACACCGACTTCATCTTCGCCGCGACCGGCGAGGAACTGGGCCTGGTGGGGACGCTGTCGGTGATCGGTCTCTTCGCGGCACTAGGCTACGCGGGTATCCGTGTGGCCATCGGTACGAAGGATCCCTTCGTCAGGTACGCCGCGGGAGCCGCCACCACCTGGATCATGGCGCAGGCCATGATCAACCTGGGGTCGGCGCTGGGACTGCTGCCCATCGCGGGCGTCCCGCTCCCGCTGTTCTCCTACGGCGGTTCCGCCATGCTGTCGGCCATGTCCGCGATCGGTGTGCTGCTGTGCCTGGCACGCAGCACCTCGGGCGCGAAGGCGGCCCTGGCCGCCCGGAGCAAGAACTCCCGGATCAGGAGACGACTGGCCCGGGTGCTGCCACGACGACGAACCACAGCGCGCCCGGCCCCGGGGCCGGCACGCAGGGAGCGGTGAATTTCGGTGCATGTCGTACTCGCCGGCGGGGGGACCGCCGGTCACATCGAGCCGGCCATGGCCCTCGCGGACGCCCTCCGCAGGCATGACCCGTCCGTCGGGATCACCGCCCTGGGAACCGAACGCGGTCTGGAGACCCGACTGGTGCCCGAGCGCGGCTACCAGCTGGAGCTCATCCCGGCCGTCCCGCTGCCCCGCAAGCCCACCCCCGAGCTGATCACCGTCCCCGGCCGGCTGCGCGGTACCGTACGGGCCGCCCAGGAGATCATCGAACGGGTCAACGCGGACGCCGTGGTCGGCTTCGGCGGCTACGTCGCGATGCCCGCCTACCTGGCCGCCAAGCGGGCCGGCGTGCCGATCGTGGTGCACGAGGCGAACGCCCGTCCGGGCCTGGCCAACAAGATCGGCGCCCGCTACACCGACTTCGTGGCGGTCTCCACGCCGGACAGCAAGCTGCGCGACTCCCGGTACATCGGCATCCCGCTGCGCCGGACCATCGCCACCCTGGACCGCGGCGCCGCCCGACCGGAAGCCCGGCACTACTTCGGCCTCGACCAGCGCCTGCCCACCCTGCTGGTCTCCGGCGGATCCCAGGGCGCGCGTCGGCTCAACGAGACGGTCACCGCGATCGCCCCGCGGCTCCAGCAGTACGGCGTGCAGATCCTGCACGCGGTCGGCCCGAAGAACGAGCTGCCGCAGGTCGAGGACATCCCCGGGATGCCGCCGTACCGGGTGGTGCCGTACGTCGACCGGATGGACCTCGCCTACGCGGCCGCGGACCTGATGCTCTGCCGGGCCGGCGCCATGACCGTCGCCGAGCTGGCCGCCGTCGGGCTGCCCGCCGCGTTCGTCCCGCTGCCGATCGGCAACGGCGAGCAGCGGCTGAACGCCCAGCCGATGGTCAAGGCCGGCGGCGGCCTGCTGGTGGACGACGCCGAGCTGACCCCGGACTGGGTGCTGCAGAACGTGCTGCCGGTGCTCACCGACCCGCAGCGGCTGTGGGACATGAGCCGGGCTGCCGCCGAGTTCGGCCGCCGGGACGCCGACGACCTGCTGGTCGGCATGGTCTACGAGGCGATCCAGGCCTCCCGCGGCGGTCGCCGCCGTGGCTGACGGCCGGCTCGCCGACCCGCTGGAGGAAGAGCTGGAGGACGAGGAGTCCGCTCCTCGGCTCCGGCTCTCCCGGCGGGGCATCGTGGTGCTGAGCGTGCTCGGCGCCGCGGTGCTGGGCGTGCTGGCCTGGGTGGTGTTCTTCTCCTCGCTGCTGGACGTGCGCGAGGTCGCGGTCCAGGGACCGAAGGACGAGAAGTTGACGGCGGACCAGGTCCGCGCGGCGATCGGACGGGTCGGCGACGGCCCGCTGGCGCGGGTGGACCTGGACGCCGTCCAGCACCGGGTGGAGGCGATCCCCCGGGTGGCCAAGGCCGAGGTGTGGCGGGGCTGGCCGCACACCCTGCAGGTGAAGGTCGTCCAGCGTACGGCGGTGGCCGCCGTCAAGGGGGAGGACGGCCAGTTCACCCAGGTGGACGCCGGCGGCGTGAGCTTCGCCACCGAGGCGGCCCCGCCGGAGGGGGTGCCGGTGGTGGAACTGCGGCTCAGTCAGCAGGCGAAGGACGTGGACGGGGTGATCTCCCGTTCGCAGCTGGTGCAGGGTGCGGTGTCGGTGGCCGCCGGGCTGCCGCCCGAGGTGGCGAAGCGGGCCGGGGCGGTGCTGGTGCACTCGTACGACGATATTCAGCTGCAGCTCAGCGGGGGTGCGACGGTGCACTGGGGGAGCCCGGAGCAGACCGATCGCAAGGCTCGGGCGCTGGTCGCGTTGATGACGCAGAAGGGCACGAACTTCGACGTGAGTGCGCCGGAGGCGCCGGCGGTGTCGGGATGATCCGGTAGGTTCTGTGCCTGAGGGAGGGGTTGACGCTGTGAAGTGTCAGCCCGACCCTTGGTGGTCACCCCGGTTTCATTCAGCGGCCGATGATCACATAGGCTCAAAAGAAAAAGGGAAGCTCGGCGTGTTCGTTGAAACACGTGCCTGGAGCCACCTAGTGTCCTGTGTCACCAGACTGTGCCCCCTGGTGATGTGACGGAGGCACAGGACTAACCCTAAAGGTCAAGTTTAGGGTTGGGGTCGGCGGTCGGCATTTCGGACATTCAGTCGGAAACCAGGCTCCCTACCCATCGACATCCGTCGGCACGACCCCCCGTCGGGTCGGGTCGACCCGGAAATTCGAGGCGAGAGGCCTTCGACGTGGCAGCACCGCAGAACTACCTCGCAGTCATCAAGGTCGTCGGAATCGGCGGCGGTGGTGTCAACGCCATCAACCGGATGATCGAGGTCGGTCTCAAGGGCGTCGAGTTCATCGCGATCAACACCGATGCGCAGGCCCTCCTGATGAGCGACGCCGACGTCAAGCTCGATGTGGGCCGTGAACTCACCCGGGGCCTCGGCGCCGGCGCCAACCCCGAGGTCGGCCGCAAGGCCGCCGAGGACCACCGCGAGGAGATCGAGGAGGTCCTCAAGGGGGCCGACATGGTCTTCGTCACCGCCGGCGAGGGTGGTGGCACGGGCACGGGCGGCGCGCCCGTGGTCGCCAACATCGCCCGCTCGCTGGGCGCCCTGACCATCGGCGTGGTCACCCGCCCCTTCACCTTCGAGGGCCGGCGCCGCGCCAACCAGGCCGAGGACGGCATCGCGAGCCTGCGCGAGGAGGTCGACACCCTCATCGTGATCCCCAACGACCGGCTGCTGTCCATCTCCGACCGCCAGGTCAGCGTGCTCGACGCGTTCCGCTCGGCCGACCAGGTCCTGCTCTCCGGTGTCCAGGGCATCACCGACCTGATCACCACCCCCGGCCTGATCAACCTCGACTTCGCCGACGTCAAGTCCGTCATGTCGGAGGCCGGTTCGGCGCTCATGGGCATCGGTTCGGCCCGCGGCGAGGACCGTGCCAAGGCGGCCGCCGTGATGGCGATCTCCTCGCCGCTGCTGGAGGCCTCGATCGACGGCGCCCGCGGCGTGCTGCTGTCCATCTCGGGCGGCTCCGACCTCGGTCTGTTCGAGATCAACGAGTCGGCCCAGCTGGTCAGCGAGGCCGCGCACCCCGAGGCCAACATCATCTTCGGCGCGGTCATCGACGACGCGCTCGGCGACGAGGTCCGGGTCACCGTCATCGCGGCCGGCTTCGACGGCGGGCAGCCGCCGGCGATCGTCCGCGACCCGGTGGTCAAGGCCACCCCCGCCGCCGCGACCACGACGCCGACCACCCCGGAGCGCCCGGCCACCCGGCCGTCCTACGGGAGCATCGGCTCGGTGACGTCCCGTTCGGAGGGGGACACCCACGCCTCCGCGCCGCGCGCCGCCGAGACCTCGGCCACCGCGACCGCCGCCCCGGTGCCGCCGCAGGTGCAGCCGGCCCGACAGCCGTTCGTGGAGAGCGCAGCGGAGGAGCTCGACGTCCCGGACTTCCTTAAGTGATCGATCACGCGGTACACGCGGGTGCTCACTTCGCCTTCACCGATCGGTGGGGCGGGGTGAGCACTTCGCCGTACGGGGAGCTCAACCTCGGCGGGGCGGTGGGGGACGACCCGGAGACCGTCCGGGAGAACCGGGCGATCGTCGCCCGGGAGCTCGGACTGAACCCGGCCGACGTGGTCTGGATGAACCAGGTGCACGGCGCGGAGGTCGCGGTGGTGACGGAGCGCCAGCCGCCGGGGGAGGCCCCGACGGTGGACGCGGTGGTCACCGACCGGCCGCTCGCGCTCGCCGTCCTGACCGCCGACTGCACCCCGGTGCTGCTGGCCGACCCGGTGGCGGGCGTGGCGGGCGCGGCCCACGCGGGCCGGCCCGGGCTGGCGGCCGGGGTGGTGCCCGCGGTCGTGCGGGCGATGGTCGAGCTGGGGGCCGAGCCGGGTCGGATCGTCGCGGCCACCGGCCCCGCGGTCTGCGGCCGGTGCTACGAGGTGCCGGCCGACCTGCGGGCCGAGGTCGCCGCGGTGGTGCCCGCCGCGTTCGCCGAGACCTCCTGGGGAACGCCGGCCCTGGACGTGCCGGAGGGAGTCGCGGCCCAGTTGGCCGCCGCGGGGGTCACCGAGCTGGTGCGATCATCGGTCTGCACCCTCGAATCCGCCGATCACTACTCCTATCGCCGCGAGCAGCGCACCGGCCGGCTCGCGAGCTATGTCTGGTTGGGCTCTGATCACTGATGACGAACGACATCTACGGACCGTTCCCGGGCGGCGCCGCCTTCCCTGATCCAAGCTGGTCGGCGGCGCTGACGCAGGGCCAGCGGGCCCGCTACGAGGAGCTGGGGACCAACCTCGACGTGGTCGAGCGGCGGATCGCCGACGCCTGTGCGGCCGTCGGACGGGCGCGCGACGAGGTCACCCTGATCGTCGTCACCAAGACCTACCCCGCCGAGGACACCGCGCTGTTGGCCGGGCTGGGTGTGACGGACGTCGCGGAGAACCGCGACCAGGACGCCGCACCCAAGGCAGAGCAGTGCAGAAACCTTCCTCTTGACTGGCACTTCGTCGGACAGCTGCAGACCAACAAGGTCCGCTCGGTCGTCCGGTACGCGAACCACGTGCACTCGGTGGACCGGCTGCGGCTGGTCGAGTCGCTCTCCGCCGCGGTGCTCAAGTCCGAGCGCCCGGAGCTGGGTTGCCTGGTGCAGGTGGCCCTGGACAAGGAGCACGGCGAGGGTGCCCACCGGGCCGGAGTCGCCCCGGAGGACGTCGCGGAAATCACCGACGCGATCGCCGACACGCCCGGGCTCCGGCTGGACGGTGTGATGACCGTCGCTCCGCTGGCCGGTCCGCTCGCCGGAGACCCGGCTCGGGCCTTCGAGCGGCTGACGGAAATCGCAACCGCCGTACGGACGGCCCATCCTGCTGCCACCATGGTCTCCGCAGGGATGAGTGGTGACCTTGAGCAGGCGATTGCCGCCGGAGCGACACATGTGCGCGTCGGAACGGCGGTACTCGGAGTGAGGTCACCCCTCAGGTAACGTCACCGGGTAGTAGATCAGACTGCAGGACAAAATAGGACAGAATCTAGCAGCTCCTCGGAGCGCTAGCGAACCGTGGATCGCAGCTCCGCGGCCCCCACTCCACGAACTCTGACCGGCCGTCGGCCTGGCGGGCCGTCGTGGGTGGACCGCGGAATCCGCAGGCAGGGCCGCACGGCCTGGCCGCCGGGACGGAGCCGGTCCGCACGGAGCGAGCGGAGCGGGCGACCATCGGAAGGTGCGCGTTTCGCGAAGCCGCCACCGCGCGCCAGCGAGGTGGCTATGAGCGGAGGAGACAGGAGCATGGCCGGCGCAATGCGCAAGATGGCGGTCTACCTCGGCCTCGTGGAGGACGAGACGTACGACGGCCAGGGGTACGACCCTGACGACGACTACGACGCGGACCCCGAGCCGATTCGAACGGGACAGCGGACCGAGGACATTCCCCGGCCGGCCGCCGCACCCGCCCCGGTCTCCTCGATCACCCCGCAGCCGGTCGCGGCCGCGGTGCCGATCCGGCAGGAGACCCCGAGGATGGCCCCAGTGTCGTCCATCACACCCGAACGCCGCCACAACCTGGAGAAGAGCGCCCCGGTGATCATGCCCAAGGTAGTGAACGAACGAGAGCCCTACCGCATCACCACGCTGCACCCCCGGACCTACAACGAGGCCCGTACCATCGGGGAACAGTTCCGTGGCGGGACCCCCGTGATCATGAATCTGACCGAGATGGACGACACCGACGCGAAGCGGCTCGTAGACTTCGCCGCTGGACTCGTCTTCGGTCTGCACGGCAGTATCGAGCGCGTGACACAGAAGGTGTTCCTGCTGTCGCCTGCTAACGTCGATGTCACGGCGGAGGACAAGGCTCGGATCGCCGAGGGTGGGTTCTTCAACCAGAGCTGACCCGGCCACGACTTTACGTGTGGATCTGATCAACAGTGGATTAGCGACAGGCGACGAGCGGCAGGCCCAAGGGCCCGGGACCGGGGAGAGGGAAACGCGATGGACATCGTGTGGGCGGTGCTCTACTACGCCCTGACCGTCTTCCTGGTGTTCCTGCTTGTACGACTGGTCATGGACTGGGTCTTCCAGTTCGCGCGTTCGTGGCGGCCGGGTAAGGCCATGGTCCTGGTCCTGGAGGCCACGTACACTGTCACGGATCCGCCGCTCAAGCTTCTTCGGCGGTTCATCCCGCCGTTGCGTTTCGGGGGCGTGGCGCTCGACCTGTCCTTCTTCGTACTGATGATCATTGTGTATGTCCTGATCTCGCTTGTGCGGCCCTAGTCGTAGGTGAGCGATGCGACAGGATGCCGGTGTGCCGACGATCACGTTGAGGTGAAGAGATGCCATTGACCCCCGAGGACGTTCGGAACAAGCAGTTCACGACCGTCCGTCTGCGCGAAGGCTATGACGAGGACGAGGTCGATGCCTTCCTCGACGAGGTCGAGGCGGAGCTGACCCGCCTGCTTCGCGAGAACGAGGACCTGCGCGCCAAGCTGGCCGCCGCGACTCGTGCCGCCGCGCAGAACCAGGCCAACATGCGGAAGGAAGCGCCGCAGGACTCCCGTCCCGGCGCGCCCGTCCCGGCCGCCATATCCGGCCCGCCGGTCCCCGGCCAGCAGGGCCCCGGTGGTCCGCAGCAGCAGATGGGCCCGGGTGGTCCGCAGCAGCAGCAGATGGGTGGCCCGCAGCAGCAGATGGGCAACCAGCCGCTCGGCCTGCCCTCCGGCGCCCCGCAGCTCCCCGCCGGCCCCCAGCAGATGGGCGGCCCGCAGCAGCAGATGGGCCAGACCATGGGCGGCCAGCAGCAGCTGGTCCAGCCGATGGGCGGTCAGATGCTCCAGCCCATGGGCGGCCCCGGTGGCCCGCAGCAGCAGATGGGCAACCCGATGGGCCAGGGCATGGGCCAGCAGCAGATGCAGCCGATGGGCGGCCCCATGGGCGGCCCGCAGCAGCAGATGGGCGGCCCGCTCGGCGGTCCGATGCAGCAGCAGCAGGGCCCCGGTGGCGACAGCGCCGCCCGCGTCCTGGCGCTCGCTCAGCAGACCGCCGACCAGGCGATCTCCGAGGCCCGTTCCGAGGCCAACAAGATCGTCGGCGAGGCCCGCAGCCGGGCCGAGGGCCTGGAGCGCGACGCCCGAGCCAAGGCGGACGCCCTGGAGCGGGACGCGCAGGAGAAGCACCGGGTCGCGATGGGCTCGCTGGAGTCCGCGCGTGCCACGCTGGAGCGCAAGGTCGAGGACCTGCGGGCGTTCGAGCGTGAGTACCGTACGCGCCTCAAGTCGTACCTGGAGACCCAGCTGCGCCAGCTGGAGTCGCAGGCCGACGACTCGCTCGCCCCGCCGCGGATCCCCGCCACCGCGTCGCTGCCGCCGGCAGCCTCGTCGATGGCGCCGGCCGGTGCCGGTGCGATGAGTGGCGGTGCCCCGTCCTTCGGCGGCAACCAGCCGTCCTTCGGCGGCAACTCGCCGTCGTTCGGCGGTCAGAGCTCCTTCGGCGGGAACCCGCCGGCGCCGAGCTTCGGCGGCCAGCCGTCCGGTGGCAACACCGGCGCGCCGCAGATGCAGCCGGCCGGGATGACCCAGCCGATGGCGGCCGTCCGGCCGCAGCCTCCGCAGCCGATGCAGCAGGCGCCGGCGCCGATGCGGGGCTTCCTGATCGACGAGGACGGCGACAACTGAGGTCGTAGCACGGCCTTGTGAGAGCGCCCCCTGTCCGACCTCCGGGTCGGACAGGGGGCGCTCTTGCGTTGGCCGGGGCGGTGGGGCCGGGTGCGGGGGTACGGCGAAGCCGCCGGAACCGGGCGGTTCCGGCGGCTTCGGGGTCGGTCAGGCCTTGCGGAGCTGGAAGGCGAGGCCGAGGGATTCGTCGGTGAAGGTCTCGGACTCCCAGTCGGCCGCGCCGGCGGCGAAGTCGGTGGCGAGCACCTCCTCGGCGACGAGCGGACCGTGCTCGGCGATGGCCTCCGCGGTCTCCTCGGAGGTGGCCCGCCAGCGCAGGACGATGCGGTCGGCGACGTCGAGGCCAGAGTTCTTGCGGGCCTCCTGGATCTGGCGGATGGCGTCGCGGGCGACGCCGAGCCGCTTGAGCTCCGGGGTGATGGCCAGGTCGAGGGCGACGGTGGCACCGGACTCGTTGGCGACGGCCCAGCCCTCGCGCGGGGTCTCGGTGATGATCACCTCGTCCGAGGAGAGGGCGACCGTCTCGCCGTTCAGCTCGACCGAGGTCTCGCCGTTCGCGCGCAGTTCGGCGGCGAGGCGGGCGGCGTCGGTGGCGGCGACCGCCTTGGCGACGTCCTGCACGCCCTTGCCGAACCGCTTGCCCAGGGCGCGGAAGTTGGCCTTGGCACTGGTGTCGACCAGCGAGCCGCCGACCTCGGCCAGCGACTCCAGGGCGGAGACGTTGAGCTCCTCGGCGATCTGCGCGCGCAGGTCGGCGGGCAGCTCGTCCCAGCCCTGGGCGGCGATCAGCGCGCGGGACAGCGGCTGGCGGGTCTTCACGCCCGACTCGGCGCGGGTGGCCCGGCCGAGCTCGACCAGACGGCGGACCAGCGCCATGTGCCGGGAGAGGTCGGCGTCGACCAGCGACTCGTCGGCCTCCGGCCAGGTGGCCAGGTGGACCGAGGCCGGAGCGTCCGGGACGACCGGGACGACCAGGTCCTGCCAGACCTGTTCGGTGATGAACGGGGTCATCGGGGCCATCAGCCGGGTGACCGTCTCCAGCGCCTCGTGCAGGGTGGCCAGCGCGGCCGCGTCGCCCTGCCAGAAGCGGCGGCGGCCGCGGCGGACGTACCAGTTGGACAGGTCGTCGACGAAGCCGGACAGCAGCTTGCCGGCGCGCTGGGTGTCGTACGCCTCGAAGGCCGAGTCGACCTCGCGGACCAGGGTGTTCAGCTCGGAGAGCACCCAGCGGTCCAGCTGCGGGCGGTCGGCCGGGGCCGGGTCGGCCGCCGAGGGGGACCAGCCGGCGGTGCGGGCATACAGGGCCTGGAAGGCGACGGTGTTCCAGTAGGTGAGGAGGGTCTTGCGGACCACCTCCTGGATGGTGCCGTGGCCGACCCGGCGGGCCGACCAGGGCGAGCCGCCGGCCGCCATGAACCAGCGGACGGCGTCGGCGCCGTGCTGGTCCATCAGCGGGATCGGCTGCAGGGTGTTGCCCAGGTGCTTGGACATCTTGCGGCCGTCCTCGGCCAGGATGTGGCCCAGACAGACGACGTTCTCGTAGCTGTTCTTGTCGAACACCAGGGTGCCGACCGCCATCAGCGTGTAGAACCAGCCGCGGGTCTGGTCGATCGCCTCGGAGATGAACTGCGCCGGGTAGCGCTTCTCGAACAGCTCCTTGTTCTGGTGCGGGTAGCCGTACTGGGCGAAGGGCATCGAGCCCGAGTCGTACCAGGCGTCGATGACCTCGGGGACGCGGGTCGAGGTGCCGCCGCACTCGCGGCAGGCGAAGGTGACCTCGTCGATGTACGGGCGGTGCGGGTCGAGGCCGCTCTGGTCGGTGCCGGTGAGCTCGGACAGCTCGGCCAGCGAGCCGACGCAGGTGAGGTGGCCCTCCTCGCAGCGCCAGATCGGCAGCGGGGTGCCCCAGTAGCGGTTACGGCTGAGCGCCCAGTCGATGTTGTTGTTCAGCCAGTCGCCGAAGCGGCCGTGCTTCACGTTCTCCGGGTACCAGTTGGTGGCCTCGTTCTCCCGGATCAGCGCGTCCTTGACCGCGGTGGTGCGGATGTACCAGGACGGCTGCGCGTAGTAGAGCAGCGCGGTGTGGCAGCGCCAGCAGTGCGGGTAGCTGTGCTCGTACGGGAGGTGGCGGAAGAGCAGGCCGCGTTCCTTGAGGTCCGCGACCAGGGCCTCGTCGGCCTTCTTGAAGAACTGGCCGCCGACCAGCGGGACCTCGGGGGCGAAGGTGCCGTCGGCGAGCACCGGGTTGACCACCGGCAGGCCGTACCGGCGGCAGGTCGCGAGGTCGTCAGCGCCGAAGGCGGGGGACTGGTGGACGATGCCGGTGCCGTCCTCGGTGGTGACGTAGTCGGCGTTGAGGACGTAGTGCGCGTCCTCGATCTCGACCAGGTCGAAGGGGCGGCGGTAGGCCCAGCGCTCCATCTCGGCGCCGGTGAAGGACTCGCCGGTGGCCTCCCAGCCCTCGCCGAGGGACTTGGCGAGCAGCGGCTCGGCGACGACCAGCTTCTCGGTGCCGTCGGTGGCCACCACGTAGGTGACCTCGGGGTGGACCGCGGCGGCGGTGTTGGCGACCAGGGTCCACGGGGTGGTGGTCCAGACCAGCAGCGAGGCCTGGCCGGCCAGCGGGCCGCTGGTCAGCGGGAAGCGGACGAAGACCGAGGGGTCGACGACGGTCTCGTAGCCCTGGGCCAGCTCGTGGTCGGACAGGCCGGTGCCGCAGCGCGGGCACCAGGGGGCGACCCGGTGGTCCTGGACCAGCAGGCCCTTGTCGAAGATCTGCTTGAGCGACCACCAGACGGACTGGACGTACGACGGGTCCATCGTCCGGTAGGCCTCGTCGAGGTCGACCCAGTACCCCATGCGGGTGGTCAGCTCGGCGAAGGCGTCGGTGTGGCGGGTCACCGACGCGCGGCACTTGGCGTTGAACTCGGCGATGCCGTAGGCCTCGATGTCCTGCTTGCCGGAGAAGCCCAGTTCCTTCTCGACGGCGAGCTCGACCGGGAGGCCGTGGCAGTCCCAGCCGGCCTTGCGGGCGACGTGGTAGCCCTTCATCGTCCGGTAGCGCGGGAAGACGTCCTTGAAGACGCGGGCCTCGATGTGGTGGGCGCCGGGCATGCCGTTGGCGGTCGGCGGGCCCTCGTAGAAGACCCACTCGGGACGGCCCTCGGACTGCTCCAGGCTGCGCTGGAAGATCTTGCCGTCCTGCCAGAAGGACAGGATCTGGTGTTCGAGGGCGGGCAGGTCCACCTGCGCGGGGACGGGGTTGTAGGTGCTCATCGCGGCGTCATACCTCCGGCGGATGTGGACGGGATCCGACGGAGGGACGAGACGGCAAGCCGCCCCGCGGTACCACCCTCCTTGGCCGCGATGCTGCGTGCGGCCCTCTTGTTTGGGCTTGCTGCCGGGTCTAGTGGGCCGGGCCCGCGCGGTGGCGGAGGGCCGTTCTTCCGGCGGCTCCGGGGTGATCTTCCCGCCGTGCACACCCCCGGGCTCGCACCGTCCCCGGGTCGCTGGTGGCTGCGTACGTCGGTACTCGTCCCATCTGCGCCTTGCAGGGCCAGTGTATCGGCCGGGCAAGTCGGTTTGTCCAAATCGTTTTGCCCGCACCCTTCGGCCGGGAGGCTTCGGGGCGGGCCGCGGCGGTGGTTAGGCGGGGGTGATCTGGGCACAAGTCTGGTCAGCGCGCGGGGCGTGGCGGCTGGGGCGGCTGCCTGGGTGGGATCATCATGGGGCGTCGGTATGTCATGTTGTGACCGGTTTTGATCGGGATTATCGTTCCGGCACTGGAGGCCGCCGGGAACCGGCGGCTCGATTCGTTCGTAGATGGGGTCGAAGCCATGGCTGAGAAGGCAACCGGCGCGGGTACCGCCACCAAGCGGGCACGCAAGGCCGTGGCGGCCGATCCAGGGGAGGGGACCGTGACCACTACCGCACGGCAGAAGAGCAGCACCGACACCGTCACCGTGCCGCGCGGCGCCGAGTCGGTGGACCCGGCCACGCTGCCGGTCCGGCCCGGCGAGGACCCGTGGACCACCGACGAGGTCCACGAACTGCACACCGAGCTCATCAGCGAGCTGGAGCGGCTGCAGAACGAGATCGACGCGGCCGAGGCGGCCATCTCCGGCCTGATGCGTGACTCCAACGACGGAGCCGGCGACGACCAGGTGGACGCCGGTACGAAGAACATCTCGCGGGAGAGCGAACTCGCGCTGGCCAACAACGCCCGGGACAGCCTCGCCCAGACCGAGCGGGCCCTGGTCAGGCTGGAGGGCGTCGGCTTCGGCACCTGCGAGTCCTGCGGGCAGGCCATCGGAAAGGCCCGGATGCAGGCCTTCCCCCGGGCCACGCTCTGCGTGCAGTGCAAGGCCAAGCAGGAACGCCGCTGAAGCGGCCGACCGGGGCGGCGCGGGGGGTCGGGCTTGCCGTACGCTCGACCCCGTAACGTCGCCCGATCCTTGGGACACGTCCGTTCGGAGGTGTCCGGTACGGCGACCACGGGCCCACCCTCCCCCACCTCCGGCCGGGGGAGCTCCATCGGCAGCGGAGCGGATCATCAGTACGCAAGGTTCCCCCCAGACGCGGGACGACGCCGTCCCGACCCCCGCCGAAGCCGTGGAGGTGGCCGTGGCCGAGCCCGCCGAGCCCACCGAGCCCACCGAGGCGGCCGCCCCGGTCGCGGCGGAGGCGCCGAAGGGCCCGCGGCGCATCGGCGTGCTGATGGTCGTCGCGCTGCTCGCGTTCCTGATCGACCTCGGCGGCAAGCTGCTGGTCGTGGCCCGGCTGGAGAACCACGCGGCGATCAAGGTGATCGGCGACGTCGTCACCTTCCAGGTCATCCGCAACTCCGGCGCCGCCTTCGGCATGGGCCAGGCGCTGACCGTGGTCTTCACGATGATCGCCTCGGCCGTCATCGTGGTGATCTGGCGGATCGCCCGACGGCTGTACAGCCTGCCCTGGGCGATCGCGCTCGGGCTGCTGCTCGGCGGGGCGCTGGGCAACCTCGCCGACCGGCTGTTCCGCTGGCCGGGCGTCTTCCGCGGGCACGTCGTCGACTTCATCTCCGTCCAGCACTTCGCGGTCTTCAACCTCGCCGACTCGGCGATCGTCTGCGGCGGCATCCTCGTGGTGCTGCTCTCCTTCCGGGGCAGCAACCCGGACGGCACCGTCCACCAGCAGGGCGGCAAGGCCGAGTAACGGAGGCCCGAGCGGTCGGCGGGCGGGGGAGGGCCGCCTTTCCGGCATACTCGTACGGGTGAGTACCGCTGCGCAGATCCGAAGCCTCCCCGTACCCGACGGCCTGGAGGGCGAACGCCTCGACGCCGCCCTCGCCCGGATGTTCGGCTTCTCCCGGACGAAGGCCGCCGAGTTGGCCGCCGACGGCAAGGTGACGCTCGACGGCGCCGTGGCCGGCAAGTCGGACCGGGTGACCGCCGGCTCCTGGCTGGAGGTCGAGATCCCCGCTCCCGCCGCGCCGGTGCAGATCGTCGCCGAGGCGGTCGAGGGCATGCGGATCGTCCACGACGACGAGGACATCGTGCTCGTCGACAAGCCGATCGGCGTCGCCGCGCACCCCAGTCCCGGTTGGACCGGCCCCACCGTCATCGGCGGGCTCGCCGCGGCCGGCTACCGGATCTCCACCTCCGGCGCCGCCGAGCGCCAGGGCGTCGTGCACCGGCTCGACGTCGGCACCTCCGGGCTGATGGTCGTCGCCAAGTCCGAGCGCGCGTACACCGACCTCAAGCGGCAGTTCCACGACCGGATCACCGAGAAGCGCTACCACACCCTCGTCCAGGGACACCCGGACCCGCTGAGCGGCACCGTGGACGCGCCGATCGGGCGGCACCCCAGCTCGGACTGGAAGTGGGCCGTGACGAAGGACGGCAAGCCGTCCATCACGCACTACGACCTGATCGAGGCCTACCGGGCCGCGTCGCTGCTCGACGTCAAGCTGGAGACCGGCCGCACCCACCAGATCCGGGTGCACATGTCGGCGCTGCGCCACCCCTGCGTGGGCGACCTGACGTACGGCGCCGACCCGACGCTGGCCAAGCGGCTCGGGCTGACCCGGCAGTGGCTGCACGCCGTGTCGCTCGGCTTCGAGCACCCGGCGGACGGGCAGTGGGTCGAGTTCACCAGCGAGTACCCGGCCGACCTGCAGAAGGCGCTCGACGTCATCTCGGCGGAGAGCTGAGATGACGGCCGCCATCCGGGTCGCGCGGGACGCGGCGGACCTGGCGCTGGTGCGCCGGGTGCGGCGCGAGGTGTTCGTGGTCGAGCAGAACGTGCCGGAGGAGCTGGAGTACGACGAGTACGACGCGACCTCGGTGCACCTGCTGGCCGTCGGAGCGGACGGGGCCGCGCTCGGCACCGGGCGGCTGATCTTCGGGGAGCAGGCGCTGAAGCTCACCGGGGGTGTCGCGGGACGGGTGCTGCTCGGGCGCCTGGCGGTGGTGTCCGCGGCCCGGGGGACCGGGCTCGGGGCCGAACTGGTGCGGGCGATCGAGGCCGCCGGGCGTGAGCGCGGGGCCGTCGAGCTGGAGCTGCACGCGCAGGTGCAGGCGCTGGGGTTCTACGAGCGGCTGGGCTATCTGGCGGAGGGCCCGGAGTACGACGACGCGGGGATCCCGCATCGGACGATGACGCGGGTGCTGTAGGGCGCTTGGTTGCGGGAATCCCCGTGCCCCCGGTGGGGGTGCGGGGATTCCCGTCCTTCCGGGGTCAGGTTCCCGCTGTCGGCGGCCTCAGCCCTCGGTGGTGCGCAGGCGGGGGAGGGCGTGGGGGTGCTCGTCGCGCAGGTGGGCGATGAGCTGTTCGCGGATGTCGAAGCGGAGCTGGGCGGCGTCCTCGGGCGTGCGGGCGGTCATGGTGGCGCGGACCACGATGGTGCTGGGGGTGGTGTCGGTGACCTGGAGGGCCCACTCGGCGCCGTCCCAGAGGGGGTTCTCGGCGAGCCGGGTGCGCAGGGCCGCGCGCAGGTCGTCGACCCGGGTGCTGTGGTCGAGGTGGAGCAGGACGGCGGCAAGCAGGCCCGGGTCGCGGCGGGTCCAGTTCTCGAAGGGCTTGTTGACGAAGTAGGAGACCGGGACGATCAGTCGCCGGTAGTCCCAGAGCCGGACCACCAGGTAGGACAGGGTGATCTCCTCGACCGTGCCCTGCTGGCCGTCCACCACCACGGTGTCGCCGATCCGCACGGTGTCGCCGAAGGCGATCTGCAGGCCGGCGAAGAAGTTGCCCAGGGTGCTCTGCGCGGCGATGCCGGCCACGATGCCGATGATGCCGGCGGAGGCCAGCAGGCTGGCGCCGATGGTGCGCATCGCGGAGAAGGTCAGCAGCATCACGGCGATGGTCACCACGACGACGACCGCGCCCGCCACCCGGCGCAGCATGCCGATCTGGGTCCTCATCCGCTGTACCCGGGAGGGGTCGTCGATGACCGCCTCGTAGCGGCTGAGCACGGCCTCCAGGACGGCCGCCACCACCCGGACGGTGAGCCAGCCGAGCGAGGCGAGCAGGAACAGCAGCACCAGGTGGTGGATGCCGCCGCCGTGCTGGTGGAAGATCCGCCCGAGCGGGTCGGCGGCGAGCAACAGGGCTGATGCGACGGTGAGTTGGAGCGGGATGCGGCAGCGGCGCAGCAGCGCCCAAACCGGTGCCTCGGGGTGCCGGACGGCGACCCGCTGAAGCGTCTGGTCGACGACCCAGCCGATCACCAGGGTGGCGGCGACGGTGGCGAACAGGGCGATCAGTGGCCAGAGCACGGGCACCTTCTCGGGCGGGGAGGCGGAGGGTACGCCGTACCATACCCGGGCGTACCGGGGTGAACCGGACGAAGGAGTCGGCGCCCTTATCGGACGCCTACCCGGGCGGCCGATACGATCAGCCCCCATGGAGTTCGGTGGGGCGTGGCGCCGGTGGCGCGGCCGGGGTACGTCGGTGCGGCGCAAGGTGCTGGCCGGGGCGGTGGCCCTGGTGGCGGTGGCCGGGTTCGGTACGGCGGCGATGGCGTCCGGCGGTGAGCAGGCGGTCCAGCAGGAGGACCGTTTCCTCGCCATGCCGGAGACCCCCGGCAGCGACCAGCAGGTCCAGCTGGACACCTCCTTCTTCACCACCGGCACCACCCCGCGCCCGGCGGTCCTGCTCGCGCACGGCTTCGGCGGCTCCAAGGACGGCGAGCGCGAGCGCGCCCGGCAGCTGGCCCGGCAGGGCTACGCCGTGCTGACCTGGTCGGCGCGAGGGTTCGGGCACTCGGGCGGGAAGATCGGCCTCAACGCGCCCGACCGCGAGGTCGAGGACGTCAAGCACCTGGTGGACTGGCTGGCCGGGCGCCCCGAGGTCCAGCTCGACGGGCCCGGCGATCCCCGGGTCGGCATCACCGGCGCCTCCTACGGTGGGGCGGTCTCGTTGCTCGCCTCCGCGTACGACCACCGGATCGACGCGGTGGCCACCCAGATCACCTGGTGGAACCTGGCCGACGCGCTGTTCCCGCAGGGCGTCCAGGGCTCCGGCGCGGTGGACGGCGTGTTCAAGAAGCTCTGGGCCGGGATCTTCTTCACCACCGGCGCGGCGGGCGACCTCGGCCCCTCCGGCGGCGCGCCGCGCGGCGGCGGGACGACGCCGGAGCAGGACGGGCCGGTCGGCTGCGGGCGGTTCCTGGAGTCGCTCTGCCAGATGTACGACCGGGTCGCCACCGCCGGGCACGCCGACCCGGAGGCCGTCGCGCTGCTGGATCGCTCCAGCCCGTCCTCGGTGGCCGCGCAGCTCAAGGCGCCCACCCTGGTCGTCCAGGGCCAGCAGGACTCGCTGTTCCCGCTCGACCAGGGCGACCGGATCGCCCGGGCGGTCGCCGCCAACGGCGCGCCCGTCTCGGTGGACTGGTTCGCCGGCGGGCACGACGGCGGCACCGACACCAGCGCCCGGGTGGACGACCGGGTGACCGCCTGGTTCGACCATTTCCTGAAGAATCGCGGCCTGCGCGGCCGGAGCACCGACACCGGCCCCGCCTTCCGGGTCACCCGCACCGGCGGCGTCGACTCCACCGGCTTCCAGGCCGTCCTGCGCGGCGCCACCGCCGACAGCTACCCGGGCCTCGGCGGAACCGGCTCGCGCAGCGTCGAACTCGCCGGCGGCGAGAAGACCTTCGCCAACCCGCCCGGCGGCGCCCCGCCCGGGATCTCCACCCTCCCCGGCATCGGCGCGCTCAGCCAGGCCGCCTCGCTCGGCGCCGGGCTGTCACTGGACTTCCCCGGCCAGCACGCCGCCTTCGACTCCGCGCCGCTGGACCGGCCGCTGCACCTGACCGGGCAGCCCACCGTGCCCGTCCAGGTGCGCGCCGACCGGCCGGACGCGGTGCTCTTCGCCAAGCTGTACGACGTCGGCCCGGACGGCAAGGCCGTGCTGCCGCAGCAGCTGGCCGCCCCGCTGCGGGTGACCGGGGCCGACGCGGGCCGCACCGTCACGGTCGCGCTGCCCGCCGTCGACCACACCTTCCCGGCCGGGCACCGGCTGCGGCTCGTCCTGGCCGCCACCGACCTCGCGTACGCCTCGCCCGCCGAGCCCGCCACCTACCGGGTCGCGCCGGCCGGGGCACTCACCGCGCCGACCGTCGAGCAGCTCGTCACCGAGTCCGCGCCGTTGCCCGCCCGCACCTGGCTGCTGCCGCTGGCCGCCGTGGCGGTGGCCGCCGGGCTGCTCCTCGTCCCCCGGCTGCGGCGCCGCCGGCGGGCGGCCGGCGGACCGGCGTACGACCCGGCGCTGGCCGGTGTGCCGTTGCAGATCACCGGCCTGAGCAAGCGCTACAAGGGCGCTCAGGACCGGTACGCGGTCAAGGAGTTGGGCTTCCGGGTCGAGCAGGGGCAGGTGCTCGGCCTGCTCGGGCCCAACGGCGCGGGCAAGACCACCACGCTGCGGATGCTGATGGGCCTGATCCGGCCCGACGCGGGCGAGATCCGGATCTTCGGCCACCTGGTGCGCCCCGGCGCCCCGGTGCTCTCCCGGGTCGGCGCCTTCGTCGAGGGCGCGGGCTTCCTGCCGCACCTCAGCGGACGGGCCAACCTGCGGCTGTACTGGCAGGCCACCGGGCGGCCGGAGGCGGACGCCCGCTTCGACGAGGCGCTGGCCATCGCCGGCCTCGGCGAGGCGCTCGACCGCGCCGTGCGCACCTACTCGCAGGGCATGCGGCAGCGGCTCGCGATCGCCCAGGCCATGCTCGGGCTGCCCGACCTGCTCATCCTCGACGAGCCGACCAACGGGCTCGACCCGCCGCAGATCCGCGAGATGCGCGAGGTGATGATCCGGTACGCGGCGGCCGGGCGGACCGTCATCGTCTCCAGCCACCTGCTCGCCGAGGTCGAGCAGAGCTGCACCGACCTGGTCGTGATGGACCGCGGGCAGCTGATCACCACCGGCGCCGTCGGCGAGATCGTCGGCGCGGGCGGGCTGCTGCTCGTCGGCGTGCCGGCCGGGTACGCGCCGTCGGAGTCGGTCGTCGAGAAGGTGGGCGCGCTGGCCGGGGTCGGCTCGGCGGAGGCCGTCGAGGGCGGGCTGCTGGTGCGCCTGGACGGGCTGGCGGCCAGCGAACTGGTGGCCGAGCTGGTGCGCCTCGGCGTGCCGGTGGAGAGCGCCGGGCCGCAGCGGCGGCTGGAGGACGCGTTCCTGTCGTTGATCGGAGGTACGGCGTGAGGACGAATGTTTCGCCCGTTTCGGCGGATCACGCCGAGGGCTACCGGGCGAGCCGGACGCTGCCGCTGCGGGTGGAGGCGATGCGGCAGCTGCGGCGGCGCCGCACGCTGGTGATCGGCGCGGTGCTGGCCGCCATGCCGTTCGTCCTCCTGGCCGCGTTCCAGATCGGCGGCACCCCGAGCCGGGCCGACCGGACCACCTTCATCGACCTGGCCACCGCCTCCGGGCCCAACTTCGCGGCCACCATGCTGTTCGTGGGCACCGGCTTCATGCTGGTCATCCCGGTCGCGCTGTTCTGCGGCGACACGGTCGCCTCCGAGGCCAGCTGGTCCTCGCTGCGCTACCTGCTGGCGGCGCCGGTGCCCCGGGCCCGGCTGCTGGCCCGCAAGTTCGCGGTCGGGTTGGCGTTCTCGGCCGTGGCGGTGGTCATGCTGCCCGCGATCGGGCTGCTCGTCGGCACCGCCGCGTACGGCTGGGGGGACCTGAAGCTGCCCGCCGGGGCCACCCTCTCGGCCGGGGAGGCGCTGCCCCGGCTGGCCGTCGCGGCGGCGTTCGTGTTCCTGAGTGAGATCGTGATCGCCGCACTGGCGTTCTGGCTCTCGACGGCGACGGACGCGCCGCTGGGCGCCGTCGGCGGGGCGGTGTTCGCGTCGATCATCACCGGCGTCCTGGACGCCGTCACGGCGCTGGGGGACCTGCGGGAGTGGCTGCCGGCGCACTGGCAGTACGCGTGGGCGGACGCCCTGCAGCCACAGCTGGAGTGGGGCGGCATGGTGCAGGGCGTCTCGCTGTCGCTCTCGTACGCGGCGGTGCTGCTCGCGCTGGCCTTCCGGGGGTTCGCGCGCAAGGACGTGGTGTCCTAGGCCCCGGGTGGGCGTCAGGTGACCGGGGCGTCCGCGCGCTCTATTCGCTGGGTGCCGGTGCGGGTGCGGTAGGAGCGGGTCCAGCTGCTGGTCGCGTCCTTGCGGGTGCGGTCGGAGAGGACGTAGTAGTCCATCTGGGTCTGCTCGGGCGTGATGTCCAGGACTCCGTAGCCGTGCGAGTCCAGGTCGACCCACTTGACGTGCGGGTTGGCGGTCCTGATCGCGGTGGCGGCCGCCAGCGAGACGGTCTGCGGCGCGACCTTCAGCAGGTCGTCGACGTTGTCCGAGGTCACCGAGGTGACCACGAACTCGGTGGCGACGCTGCCGGACAGCGGGTAGGTGGCGGCCTCGTTCGGGACGTCGCCGGCCCAGGCGGAGTGGATGTCGCCGGTCAGGAAGACGGTGTTGGTGATGCCGTTCGCCTTGAGGTGGCCGAGCAGTTCACGGCGGTCGTGGGTGTAGCCGTCCCACTGGTCGGGGTTGACCGCCACGCCCTCACCGGGCAGGCCGAGCAGCTTGGCCAGCGGGCGCAGCAGGTAGTCGGGCAGGGAGAGGAAGGCGACCGGGGAGATCATCACCTCGTTGCCGATCAGCCGCCAGGTGGTGTCGGAGGCGGACAGCCCGGCCTTCAGCCAGTCCAGCTGGGCGCGGCCGGTGATCGTGCGGTCGGCCGAGTCGACGGCGCCGCTGCCGGTCCTGGCCTGCTGGGAGCGGAACGAGCGCTGGTCCATCAGGTGCAGGTCGGCGAGCCTGCCGTAGCGCAGGCGGCGGTAGGTGGTGCCGGCGATGGACGGCCGTACGGGCATCCACTCGAAGTAGGCCTGCTTGGCGGCGGCCATCCGGTCGGTCCAGTCGCCCTCGGCACCCGGGGTGTGGTTCTCGGCGCCGCCGGACCAGGCGTCGTTGGCGAACTCGTGGTCGTCCCAGATCGCGATGGTCGGGAGCTTCGCGTGCAGGGCCTGGAGGTCCTCGTCGGTCTTGTACTGGCCGTGCCGGGTCCGGTAGTCGGCCAGGGTGAGGATCTCGTGGGTGGGGGCGTGCGGGCGCACGACCGTGCCGCGGGCGCAGAACTCGCCGGTCTTGTACTCGTAGATGTAGTCGCCGAGGAAGAGGAAGGCGTCCAGGTCGCCGCGGGCGGCGAGGTGGCGGTAGGCGGAGAAGTAGCCGGCCTCCCAGTTGGCGCAGGAGGCGACGCCGAAGCGGAGCCGGGCGAGGGCGGCGTCGGTGGCGGGGGTGGTGCGGGTGCGGCCGGTGGGGGAGACGGTGGTGCCGGTACTGGTGGTGGCGGTGAAGCGGTACCAGTACGGGGTGTCCGGGGTCAGGCCGCGGACGTCGGCCTTGACGGTGTGGTCGGCGGCGGCGGTGGCGGTCACCGTGCCGCTCGCGACGATGCGGGTGAAGGCCTGGTCGGCGCCCAGCTCCCAGCGGACCTCGGTGTCGGGGCCGAGTCCCGAGCCGGGGACGGCCTCGGGGCGGGGCGTCACCCTGGTCCAGAGCAGGACGCCGTCGGGGAGGGGGTCGCCGGAGGCGATGCCGTGGAGGAAGCGGGGGGTCGCTTCGGGGGTTCCGGCGGGCTGGGCGGCTTCGGCGGGGGTGGAGAGGGCGAGGGGGAGCGCGGACGCTCCGGCGGCCAGTGCGCCGGCCTTCAGCACCTGGCGGCGGCACGGGCGGGCGGAGGTCATGTCATGGACAAGATCGTTCACGTCCGGCAGGTTACCGGTTAGTAAAGCATAGGTAAATCAGGTGAACTGACGTTCCGTCGCGGAGTGGTCCGGCTCGGTCCCCGAGACGGGCGGACCGGGGAAGCCGGGACGCCGAGTCATGCGAGATCATGGGGGAGTACCCGCCCTCAGCTGCCGAAGGACCCCGACCGTGGCCCAGATCGTCCTCTTCCACTCCGCCCTCGGGCTGCGCCCCGCCGTGCACGCCGCCGCCGACCGGCTGCGCGCCGCCGGGCACACCGTGCACACCCCGGACCTGTACGACGGGCGGACCTTCGACGACATCGAGGCCGGGCTGGCGTACCAGGAGGAGGTCGGCGGCAGCGAGGAGCTGCTGCGCCGGGCGGTGACCGCCGCGGCTCCGCTGTCCGACGGCGGTCTGGTCTACGCGGGCTTCTCGCTCGGCGGCTCGCTCGCCCAGAACCTCGCGCTGGCCGACGAGAAGGCCCGCGGGCTGCTGCTCCTGCACGGCACCTCCGACCTGCGGGAGGACGCGGCCACCGAGATCCCGGTGCAGCTGCACGTCGCCGAGC
The DNA here is from genome assembly GCF_029894125.1 of Kitasatospora sp. MAA19. Lineage (GTDB taxonomy): Bacteria > Actinomycetota > Actinomycetes > Streptomycetales > Streptomycetaceae > Kitasatospora. The sequence goes on along the minus strand of NZ_JARXYZ010000002.1, from coordinate 343,712 downwards.
CGGACCCGTTCGAGACCGAGGACTGGCTGAACGCCTGGTACCTGCGGATGCGGCGGGCCGGTGCCGACGTCGAGGTGCACCGCTACCGGGGCGCCGGGCACCTGTTCACGGACGCCGAGCTGGCCGACTACGACGCCGAGGCGGCGGAGCGGGCCTGGGCGGTCGCGCTGGACTTCCTCGGCGAGCTGGATTCCTGAGCGGGTGGCCGGGGCCGAGGACGTCGTCGGGGGCGAGCCGGGTCTCCGGGGGTAGCGATCGCCGTCGACAGGGTGCCGGGGACGGCGTGGTGGGAGCGCGTCGTCGGCTCCGGGCGGGCGGATATCATCCGGGAATGGTCAACCTTCGCACCCGCACGGTGGTTTTCGATCTCGACGGCACGCTCTGCTTCGACGGGCGGACGATCGACGGCCGGATCCTGGCGGCGATCGGGGAGTGCGAGCGGGCCGGGTACCAGGTGGTCTTCGCGTCGGCCCGGCCGGTGCGGGACATGCTGCCGGTGCTCGACGGCGCCTTCCCGTCCGCGATGCTGATCGGGGGGAACGGGAGCCTGGTGTCGGTCGACGGGCAGGTGCGGGCCCGGGCCGTGTTCGAACCGGCGACGCTGGGCGGGCTGATGGCGGCGGTCGCGCGGTACGAGGCGGGCTACCTCGCGGACGGCCCCTGGGACTACGCGTACACGGGGCCGGTGGACCACCCGATCCGGAGCCGCGTCGACCAGGGCGGCCTGGCGAGCCGGGTGGAGCTGGTCGAGCTTCCCGAGGTGGTGAAGTTCCTGGTCGTCGAGGCGTCGGACATGGTGGAACTCGCCGAGGCCGGCCGGGGGCTCGGGCTGATGGTCAACCACCACCTCGACGAGGCGATCATCGACTTCGCGCCCGGTTCGACGACGAAGTGGGAGGCCCTGACGTCGATGGACATCGGCGCGTACACGGCGTTCGGCAACGACATCAACGACTTCGACCTGCTGCGGAACGCGGAGCGGGCGGTGCGCGTCGGCACGCATCCCGGGCTGGACGACGTCGCCCAGGTCACCGTCGCGGCCGAGCCGGAGGCGGTAGCGGCTGAGATATCCCTGCTGGCGCGGACGGTCCAGGCCCGGTAGCACGCCGGCGCCGGTGGTAGGCCCAGGCCAGGGCCAGGACGATCGGCCCCCACAGCATCGCCGGCGTGATGCACACCCGGGCCAGCGCCGTCCACCACCCGTTGGCGAACCCCACCTCGGGCAGGACACCCGCCCAGGCGAGCGGGTACAGGTCGAACAATGCGACCAGGGCCAGGCCGCCCACGGCCGCCGGGACCACCGCCGCCAGCGGCACCACCCGCCGGCCGCCGACGAACGGCATCCAGCGCGGCACCACCTCGCCCCACCTGCTCGCCAGGCCGGTGGTGAGCAGGGCCAGCGCCTCGGTGAGCACGCTGAGCCCGACGACGTAGAACGGACTCCACCAGGGGACGGCCGCCGGGGCCGCGGGGTCGAGCATGCCCATCCGGAAGTCGACGGCGAACGGCAGCCGCCACAGGCAGTGCGGCAGCACGACGAACGGCAGGGCCTTGGCGAGCCGGAGGGCCCAGGCGGGGACGGGGCGCTCGGTGTCGCCGAGCGGGAGGGCGGGGCGTCTGATCGGCATGTTTCCACGATCGCCGGACCTGGGACGGGGGTGCGTCGACCGTGCGGACGATCACGATCCCCCGCGAGAGCCAGTCCTCCGTCCTCCCGCCTTCCGTGCCGGCCTTGAGCTCAAGGGGAGTTGAGGTTTTACGGTGGCCGCGTTCCAGTGATCGATCGAAGGGGGTGCGGGGACGTGCCGCTTGCCCCGATGTGGTGCTCTTCGCCGACGGCCGCCTCGTCTTCCGGGGCACGCCGGAGGACCTGGCCGCGGCGGGCGTCCCCGAGTACCCGGGCGACAGCCCGCTGGTGACCGGCACTCTGCTGTACGCAGTCGCGGGACCGTGACGGTACCGGGCACGTCCCGCGCCCCGCGCCCCCGCGAGGCGGGGGCGCGGAGCGTTCTGCCGAGGACCGTCAGTCGTGGCTGCCCAGGGTGTCGTGCGAGACCTGCCAGAGCAGGGCGGCCGCCTCGGGGTCGAGGGCGTATTCGGAGACGCCGTTGCGTGCGCTGAGCTCGCCGCGGACGGCTTCGTTGCAGTCCTCGAAGTAGCGGCCGCTGACGCCCTCCAGCAGCGGTGAGGCCGCGAGCAGGACGGAGGTCGCCGCGCCCTGCTCGGTGCTCTTCCACAGCAGTTCCGCGCCGTCGGCGGCCTGGGCCCGCAGCCGGTCGAGCTCCTCCTCGGAGACGTAGCGCTGGAGGGCGGTACGGATGCCGCCGGGCATCAGGGCGTTGACGGTGATGCCGACCGCGGCCCAGCGCTTGGCGGCCTCGACCGCGAACAGGACGTTGGCGGTCTTGGACTGGCCGTAGGCGGACCAGGGCTCGTAGGCGCGCTCGCGGAAGTGGATGTCCTCGAAGACGACCGGGGAGCGGTGGTGGGCGCTGGAGCTGACGGCCACCACGCGGGCGCCGCCGTCCCGGGCCAGGGCCGCGTGCAGGCCGGTGGCCAGCGCGAAGTGCCCGAGGTGGTTGGTGGCGAACTGGAGCTCCCAGCCCTCCGGCGTGCGGAGCTCGGGCGAGGCCATCACGCCGGCGTTGTTGACCAGGATGTGCAGCGGCCCGTCCCATCCGGCGACGAACGCGGCGACGGAGGCCTGGTCGGCGAGGTCCAGCGGCGCGACCCGGACGTCCTTGTTGCCGGTGGTCGCGGTGATGTCCTCGGCGGTGCGGGCCCCGGCGTCGAGGTTCCGGACCGCGAGGGTGACCTGGGCGCCCGCCGAGGCGAGGGCACGTGCGGTCTCGACGCCGATGCCGGAGGCTCCGCCGGTGACGACGGCGCGGCGGCCGGTCAGGTCGATGCCGGAGACGACCTCGGCGGCGGTGGACTCGGCGCCGAAGGAGGTGGTGAGGCGCGGGGTGGTGGCGTTCATGATCATTCCCGTCTGGCTGGGTGACCGGAGCTGGGGTGCGCGGGAGGGTGCGGCCGGTAGAGTGGAAACCGGAGGGCCCTCCGCATGTCCTCAGGTTAAGCGGAGGAACCTCCGCTTGCAACCCGAGGAGGACCAGCCGTGACCACCGCCGACCCCCGGCCGCTGCGCGCCGACGCGCGCCGCAACCGCGACCGACTGATCGAAGTGGCCGCACGGGCCTTCGCCCAGGACGGGCCGGACGCGACGCTCGGGGCGATCGCCAAGGAGGCCGGCGTGGGCATCGGCACCCTCTACCGCCACTTCGCCACCCGCGAGGAACTCGTCGAGGCGGTCTACCGCAGCGAACTCGCCAAGCTGTGCGACTCCGCCACGGAGCTCCAGGACGGCAGGGAACCCGACGCCGCGTTGCGCGCCTGGATGGACGGCTTCGTCCGCTACATGACCACCAAGCGCGGGATGTCCGACGCGCTGCGCGCGCTCATCGCCTCCGGGGGCGACCCCTTCTCGCACAGCCGCGCGATGCTGACCGCCGCGATCACCCAGCTCCTGCGCGCCGGGGCCGAGTCGGGCGTGCTGCGCGCCGACGTCGAGCCGGACGACGTGCTGTTCAGCCTCAGCGGCCTGTCCCTGGCCGCGACGACCCCCGAGCACCACGCCCGGATGGAACGCCTCCTCGACCTCCTGATGGACGGCCTCCGCTACCAGGCCGCCTCCGGGCGGGACGCCCGCTGAGAACGGCGAAGGGCGCCAGCCGTATGGCTGGCGCCCTTCGCCGTGACTCCGGCCGGTATGAGGAGCGGGCGTCCTCGGCCTCCTGCGCGGGTCGATCCGGTTGAGGGTGGCCGATCGGAGGAGCTGGTAGGACGACTTCACCAGTCTCAGACGAACTGGTCCGAATCGTGTGGCGTCTCAGGTGATCTTGTCGCGCGGCATCGGCGCCCGGGCCATGCGCACATTGGGCAGCCTGCCTCGCCAGAGCTCACGCTCACCTGTGGTCCTGAAACCGTACCGCTCGTAGAAGCGGATCGCCTTCTCGTTGTAGTCGGTCACCCACAGGAGCATGCGGGCATCCTGCGCCCACACCAGGAACTCGCCCATCAGCTGGCTGCCGATACCTTGGCCCTGGGCTTCGTTCAGCAGATACATCGGTCCGAGGGTGACCACCTCGTCTCGGCGACCGCAAAGGACCCCGACGATCTCCGCCCCGGAGTGGACGACACGGCAGAACAACAGATCCGGCTGTCGCACAGCCTCCTCGATGAACACCCGCCACTGGGCAATGCCCTCCGCTGTGACCGTGGGACCTCGGTGCTCGCGGATCCACGCCTCGTCGATCCCCGCTCGTTCGTTGGGGTAGGTCTGGAGCCAGGCCCGCAGCTGCATCCGGCCCACGGGGGCGGCATCGTCAGGGTGGGGTACGGCGATCTGATGGACCATAAGTCCATTCTTGACGCCGCACCTGATGGGTCGCGCGTGATTTTTCCCGTGCAGACCTGCACGGGTCCAGAGAGGGAAACATGTCCAAGAGACCACTTCCCTTGAGATCCGGATCTTCTGACCGTCTCAGATGGTCTGGTCGCTGCACGGCAGAGCGGCGGCCACGGACCAGATCATGTGAGACGGGACAGCGAGGGGCTGTTGGGTTGGTGGTTAGAAGACGTTGTCTTTCCGGGTTGATCAGGTCCTGTCCGAACCACGCGGGCCGAAGGCCGCTGAGACGGTCGAGGACAATCCCTCCGGGCCGGCCGCGCAGCAGCCCGTCCGGGCTGTGGTGGCCGGTTCGATCGTGCCGGTGTGGCAGGACGGGTTGAACGCGGCCGTGCTGGCACCGGACTACCAACGGATCGTGAACCTTCTGGCCGACCGCCGGCGATCCGGTGACGAGGCGGCGATGAGTTGTCAGCAGCTCGCCGGCGTGCTGGGTCTGGAGGTGGTTCCGGCGAAGGTCGAAGGGGTGCGGTCGAAGGCGAAGCGCCTGGTGGCTCGGGGCTGGCTGATGGAGGAGAGCCCGGGCCGGTTCAGCATCCCCGACGTGCCAGGCGGCGGCTCATGACCATGGCCATCGACCAGCGGATCATCGCCTCGGAGGTGTCGGTGCGGGCCTCGTAGTCCCGGGCCAGGCGGCGTGAGTGCATCAGCCACGCGAACGTCCGTTCCACCAGCCACCTCTTCGGCAGCACCGTGAACCCCGAGGCATCGTCGCTGCGCCGGCGCTCGCGGTCAGGACGATCGGCCGCGTTCCCGTACACATGAGCGAGGCAATCGCACGAGCGGTGGGCCGAGTTGGACTCCACGGGCACCGACACGGAAGACTGCAGCACCATGGCCTCCTGGTTTCTCGGTCTGGCTTCGACACCCACCGAGTTGCCAAGAGGCCCTGCCTTCATGCATCGACCGCCCCATGGCCGCCCGATCGAGACCGGTCAAGAACTGGTGAAGGTCACCTCGGGGAAGTCCCGGCTGGGACCGTTGAGCAACGGCTCGCAGACTCCCTTGAGTTGGCGTTCAAAGAAGGCACTGACATAGCTGGTGGTGATCGCGATCGACCTGGGAGCGCTCGGGATGGACAGCACACCGCTCTCGTTGATCAGGTAGTCCAGGTCGGTGAAGGTGTAGTGGTCCGCGCCGGCGACGGTGAGCCACCGCTTCCACCCGTTCAGGTCCGGCCAACTGCTGGTCCAGGTCGGCACAATGTCCGGGCTGCTCGGGTCCGCGGCTGCGATCAGCAGGACCGGACGGCCGTCGATGCCGGTCGCGGGAACCGGTGGGGTGATGGGGCCGTCGAGGTCGGCGCCGGCCAGCACCCGTCGGTCCGCGAGCATGGTGGCCAGGGTCGCGTCACCGCCGATGGAGTGGCCGGCCATGCCGATCCTCGCCGGGTCGATGAGGTCGGCATACCGCCATACCGGGTGCGGACCGGTGAGTTCGGTGAGCAAGAAGGACACGTCCTGGGCACGGCCTGCGGCGACCTGCGCCTGGGTGATGGTGCCGGCGTCGTACTCGTCGCACGCCGCGCAGGGCAGGATACCGCCGGGGAACCGGGTGGCCGCCGATTCGTAGGCGTGGTCGACGGTCGCCACCACGAATCCTCGGCTGCCCAGTTCCTCGGCGAGAGCGGTGAGGGTGTAACGGGGCACCGTGAAACCAGGGGACAGCACGACGAGCGGATAACGGCCCCGGGCCGGCACCGCGTTGGCACGGGTCCAGATACGGGTGTCGGCGAGGGTGGTCGGTGCGAGGGGCCCGGACAGACCGGCATAGTTGATCAACGCCGTTGCCTCGGCGGTGCTCATGTACGGAGCGGGCGTGCCGCTGCCGGCGACGGCCGGGTAGTAGAGGTCCACCATCAACTGTCGCGGCCCCGACTGCGGTACCCAGGGATCGGTGCGTCGCGGGTCGACGAGGTGCAGTGTGTCGCGACCGACCGCGTACCGTCCGGTCGGCCTCGGCAACAACAACGCACTCGCCGTCCGGGCTGTCGGCGTACTCAAGGCCGTCAGCGGTGGCGCGGCGGGTGCCGCGACAGCTGAGGCTGACACGCTCAGAGGGATGATCACCGCGGCGGTGGCGAAGCTCACCGCGTATCTGGCTACTCGCCGGGTTGCCTTCATGGCGGCGATTCTTTCCCACTGGCGTGGGGCGCTGTATCCGGGTGAACCCCCGACAAGTCCCTGATTTCGCGCGTCGAACTTCTCTGAGAAGAGCCATGGTTGGAGGGCCCGGAGCGGGCCCCGGAACGGCACTGCCTCCGACTGCGCCGGCCGGAGCCGCAGCGTGACGACGAGCCCGACGAACACTGCAAGCGCTAGGCGGTGTCGGTGGGTGGTAGCGGCGCTGGGCTCCCCGCCTTCCGCAACCTACGAGCTACCAAGAGGCCCTGCCTCTATGCGCCTACCGCTCCGCGGTCACCCGAACGATACCCCCGTTCGATCGACAGACTCCGTGATCGGTACGACAACGGCTTCTAACGTCGGGACGACAGGATTTGAACCCGCGACCCCTTGACCCCCAGTCAAGTGCTCCAAGTAGTGCCGCCAGCCGAGGCCTCAAGGCCTCGGCTCCTTTTGTGCTCAACTGCACTGGAACCTAAGTGGTCGGTTCCGGAGGTCCTTCGGGGGTTGATCAGGCAGCCAGGGCGACGGAGGATTCTTCTTGTCGGTCGGCGGGTGTGTGTCGGTCGAGCCGGGCCAACAGATCGTCCAGGTCGGAGGTGGTGAACCTCCACTGGAACGGCTGTGCCGTGGCGTTGTAGCGGTCTTCGAATGCCCGGAGCCGGTCCCTGACCTGGGTCAGGTCGGTGAAGTCGTTGGGTCGGACGACCTTGCGCTGGACGACGGAGAAGTAGATCTCGATCTGGTTTAACCAGGAGGCGTGCACGGGGGTGTGGACCATGACGGCGTTCGGAAACCTGCTGGCCAGGCGGTCGATAGCCCGCTGGCCGCGGTGGGAGGAACCGTTGTCGACGACCCAGAAGACGCGTTACGCGCTGGCGTAGGGCTCGATGGTCATGACCTGCTCGACCAGGTTGAACACTCGGGCGGCCGCGAGAGACTGCCCGGACACCTACCGCGACCCGCTGATCCACCGAAAGCCGGATGACTTCCATGGACTTGACCACCGACGGGATCGACAGCCTCCTCGCGCGCTACATGCACGGGGACGGCGGCGCCCTGGACGACCTGGTGGCTGCCGGACCGGTGAGCCTTCGCCGACTCCTCGACGTGCTCGCGGGCCGGGCGGAGAAGAGCTGGGACCTGGCGGAGATCGTGAGCCGCGACCGGGACGAGTACCGGCGCCCCGCCTCGCTGCAGATTCTCCTGGCGGAGGCTTTCCCGGATGGGTTGTTCGACGCGCTGGCGGACGACCCCTCGCTCGAATCGCTGCTGGCCCGTGAGACGTTCGCGTATGTCAGGGACCCGCGGACGCTGCCGTTCCTGGAGCGCCAACTGCGGTCCGGTAGCCCGGAGTTCCGCCTCCGAGCGTTGCTCGGTCTGGCCGAGAACGGGTCCGCCGAGCACACGGAGGCCGTCGTCGGGTGCCTGGCGGACCCTGCGATGCGGTCCGAGGCGGTGGAGACGCTGGCCCGGCTGGGCGATGCCCGCGCGGTCGGGCCGTTGCTGCGTGAGCACCTCGCGGACGACTCCGACTTCGCCCGACGCACCGGGATGGCTCTGGACCTGGTCGAGCAGCGAATCGGCGGGCCACCGACGCCCCCGGTCTGGCGCGAGCTCGGGCCGGTGGAGTTCGTAGTGACGCCCAAGATGGGCGTCCCGTGGTGTGTGACAGAGGTCCTGGTGGTGCCCGGACAGACGGTCCGGGCGGGCGAACTCATGGCCGCCATGGAGAACGACGCGCTGAGCAACGACCTGATCGCCGACTGGCCCGGCACGGTGACGGAGGTCCGGATCGCGGTGGACGACGAACTGCCCGAGGAGATCGTCGCCCTTGTCGTGCAGAGTCGCAGGCGGCTAGGGTAAGAGGAGTTGACGACCTGACAGTGCGGCCCGGGAGCCTTCGCCCGCCGCTGTCGGACCCCGCCGCTAAGTGGTCGACTCCGGAGTCACTGGAGTGTCTTCCGCTTGGTCAGAGTTCGGGTCCGGCGAGGTGGAGCTGGCAGGCGCAGTCGAGGGCGTCTTCGGGGGTGCCGATGAAGGTGCCGGCAGGTAGCAGGGAGTCCTCGTAGCGGTCGCTGCTGGCGTAGTAGAGGGCGAAGCCAGCCCCCATCGGCTGGCGGTGCCGCTGTAGCGCAGGCGCATCAGTTTGACCCGTTCGCCGTCGGGCAGTTCGCCTTCCACGTAGGCGAACTGCCCGCGGTGGCGGATGTGCAGATCCGTCAGTTGCGGCCAGGCGGTGCGGGCGTGTTCGGTCAGCCGCTGGGCGAGTGACAGCTGGGTGTACTCCGGCATCGTGGGCATGGCCGCCATCCTGCCGGATCGCCCCGGCAGCGGATGCGGCAGGCTGCGACCCGTCTGATCCACTTCTCCCGATCGGCCCGCCTGCCATGCCCGTTGCCCCGGCCCGCCCGATATTCCCGACCGCTGCCGAGCGCGAGCGGTTGAAGAAGATGGCCTACGGCCACAAGACCGAGTACCGGCTGCGGATGCGCGCGCAGGTCGTCCTGCGCGCGGCGCGGGGGCGCTCCAACGCGCGGATCGCCCGCGAGACGGGCCTGCACCTGGACACGGTCCGTGCCTGGCGCGGCCGATTCGCCGACGGCGGGCTGCCGGCCCTGGCCGACCGCAGGCGCTCCGGGCGCCCCGCCCGCTTCACGCCCGTGCAGGTCGCCGAGGCCAAGGCGCTGGCCTGCCAGTTACCCGCCGAGAGCGGCGTGCCGCTGTCGCGCTGGTCGTGCCCTGAGCTGGCCGCCGAGCTGGCCGCGCGCGGGATCACCGACAGCATCTCCGCGTCCACGGTGCGCCGCTGGCTGCGCGAGGACGCGCTCAAGCCCTGGCAGTACCGGTCCTGGATCTTCATCCGCGACCCCGACTTCCGCGCCAGGGCCCAGCGTGTCCTGGACCTCTACGCCCGCACGTTCGATGGTGTCCCGCTGGGCGAGGGCGAGTACGTGATCTCCAGCGACGAGAAGACCTCCGTCCAGGCCCGCTGCCGCTGCCACCCGACCCTGGCCCCGGGCCGGGCCCGGGCGATGCGCGTCAACCACGAGTACGGCCGTGGCGGCGCGCTGGCCTACCTCGCCGCCTACGACGTCCACCAGGCCAAGGTCCTCGGCCGGTGCGAGCCCAGGACCGGCATCGTCCCGTTCATGAATCTGGTCGAGCAGGTCATGACCATCGAGCCCTACGCCAGCGCGTAACGCGTCTTCTGGGTCGTCGACAACGGTTCCTCCCACCGCGGTCGGCGGGCTATCGACCGCCTGGCCAGCAGGTTTCCGAACGCCGTTATGGTCCACACCCCCGTGCACGCCTCCTGGTTAAACCAGATCGAGATCTACTTCTCCGTCGTCCAGCGCAAGGTCGTCCGACCCAACGACTTCACCGACCTGACCCAGGTCAGGGACCGGCTCCGGGCATTCGAAGACCGCTACAACGCCACGGCACAGCCGTTCCAGTGGAGGTTCACCACCTCCGACCTGGACGATCTGTTGGCCCGGCTCGACCGACACACACCCGCCGACCGACAAGAAGAATCCTCCGTCGCCCTGGCTGCCTGATCAACCCCCGAAGGACCTCCGGAACCGACCACTAAGCTTGATTTTTTAAGCTGCCGCTGCGATCTTGGCGAGGTGGGCTTCGAGCGTGGGTTCGCGTTTGACGGTCTTCCCGACGTCGTAACGGGGCGCCGGCCTGCGATTCTTCGTACCGGGTGGGCGGCCGGGGCCTGGGTGTGTCGGTTGTGGCACGGCTGCCGGGCAGGGCGTCTTCGCGCGGATGTTGCGGAACCCGCGTCGGACCCGGGCGGGCGTGAGCCTGTTCGGCGGTACGGGTTTCTCCCAGGGCCGGCGCAGGTCTTCGGCGAGCGGTCGGGCGAGGCGGAGCTGGGTGTGCGCGACGATGACCAGCCAGGTCCATAAGTCCGCGGTGTCGGGGCGGCGGATCTTCGGGGCGGTCCATCCGAGCGTCTGCTTGATCAGCCTGAAGGTGTGTTCAAGGTCGAATCTGCGCAGGAACGTGCGCCAGATCCGGTCCAGGTGCTCGGTGTCGATGCCGGTGGCGGAGGACCACAGCCACAGCGGCTTCGCGTCCCTCTCGCCGGGCAGGTGCTCGACCTTGAGGCGGACCAACGTGCCGTGAACCAAAGGGATTTCGCCCTCGTGGTCGAGCCACGGCCCGCGCTTTTGCAGGCGCTGGTGCATCCGGTCCCACGCGCGGGCCTCGGCCTTTCCGTAGCGGGTGGTGTCCGTGCTGGTGGCCGTTTCAGGGGTGTGCCAGCTGTCGGGTTTGGCGAAGGTGAAGACGCCGCCGTGTCGGCGCGGGCGTCCGCCCCTGGGGCCGGAGCGGGGCTCGCCGGGGTCGCGGAGCATGACCCGGTCCGAGCGCAGTCGGCCGATCACCTCGACCGGAAGGTCCGCGAGCACGTGGGCCAGGCGGGTCACGTCGTAGCCGGCGTCCATCACGATGAGGATGTCCGGATCGCCCCGGTGCCAGTGGCCTGCCGCGATGATGCGGTTGACCACCTCGCGCAGTTGGGCCGCGGTGACGGCGGTCGCGTCGTCGGCCGGTCCCAGCCGGACCGCGTCCAGCAGCCCGACCCAGGACGTACGCCCGGACTCCAGGGCGGCGACGAAGGAGTACGGCCAGCCGGGGACGAACTGGTCGGCGCTTCTGCCGCGGCCGTAGACGTGGCAGAACAGTCGCTCGTCGCTCGTCGCTGGTCGGGGCGTCGGGGCGGAGCCAGTTGGAGACGTCCACGGCCAGGCCGATGCGCCCGTCCGCGAGCCGTGGCAGCGGCAGGCCGGCCAGGGTACGACGCAGCCGCGCCGGCTCCAGCCAGCCCCGGTCCAGCGCCTGGTACATCGCACCGTGCCCACGCCGGTGCTCAAGGGCGAGCGACAACTCGACCAGCGTCTTCACCGGCCCGTCCGCGCACAGCACCGCGTCCGTCAGCTCGAAGAGCGCGTCGGCACGGGTGTACAGACAGTCGTAGAACTCAACCCGAAAGCGGGACAACACGCCCAATGCCTCGCCTACGGGCGGGTCGAGAGGGAGACTCATACACAGCGGCCGTTCTCTCGTGCTTCGTGACTCGACATCTCGAAGCGTGGAGAACGGCCGCCTCCGTTGTCTCGGGAAGAAGCGCAGATCAGCAGGTCGAGTGACCGGCGAGGTAAAACGCCAAGCTTAGGCGTGGTGGTCGAATTCGCCGGCCTTGGCTGCTTGGAGGAAGGCGGCGAAGTTGGCGGGGGCGGTGCGGATGATGAGGTGGCCCTCGTCAGACTCGCGGAGTTCGACCAGTCTGTCGGCCTTGCGGACCTCGACGCAGTTCTCGACGTTGCCGCTGAAGGAAGACTTCTGCCACTCGGTGTCGGTCATGTCGGGCCTTTCATAGGTTCCGTGCGATCTTGCGAATCAAGTCGCGAGATTCGACCTCACTCAGCGCTGCTGCTTCGGTGCGGTCGAAGATGCGCCGGTAGCTGGTTAGCTCGCTGACAGCATCGAGGTACTCGGGGCCCTGGGAGGACTCCTGCTCGACGGTGTCAAGGTCAGGGATCGCGCCGAATGCATAGGTGAGGTTCTCGGCGGCACCGGGAAAGGTCTCGATGTCGAACGGAACGACTCGAATGGTCATCCAGGGAAGCTCGGAGTCTTCGAGCAAAGTGGCGAGTTGATCCTTGAGGACCTGGGTGCCGCCGAACCTCGTCCACAGTACCGATTCGTAGATGAAGGCAGTCAGCGGCTTCGGATTGCGGCGAAGGTCGGCCTTGCGCTGCATTCTGAACGCGATGCGGGCCTCCAGCTCGTGCCGAGGGATCGGAGGGATCACTCGCCCGAAGACTGCTGAGGCGTAGCTGATGGTCTGGCTGGGACCCGGCATGTGGGTGAGGACCCAGATCATGAGCTCGTGAGAGGTCTTCTCCAGCTCCGCGTTTTCGAGGAACCCGTCAGGGAGGGTTCCTCGATACTCCTCCCACCAACCTTTGGAGCGGTCCTGGAGCATGGACTCCAAGGCTTCGATCAGGGGCAGATTCATGCACTTGCAGGCGGCGGCGAAGGAACGGAGCCGCTCTGGACTGACACCGACCTTGGCTGACTCCATCTGGCTGACCTGAGTCCTGTCGATGCCAAGCGCTCTGCTCAGCTTGGTGGTCGACAGTCCGGCGGCCTCGCGCATCTTCCGAAGCTCGGCGCCGATGCGGCGTTGACGGAGCGTCGGATTGAGTCGTGGCGGCATTGGTTCCTTCCTTGCCGATGTGTCCCAAGTCTGCCGCGCTGCTGGGCGCGGGGTCCACTTGAGGATGAACCTATCCGGATTTGGGATCACATGTGATGTCGCTGCTGTATGGTCGATGTCACAGCGATCCGACGGATCGTCAATAGCGCCTGCTGGCACGCGCCGTAGCGCAACCTTCACCATCACGCCTCGGGAGATCTCCCATGCGTCACCTCAACACGCCCTCGCTCGCCATCGCCCGCCAGTCCCTCCGGGACGCGATGTGTCGTTGCGGGTGGCCGCCCTCCGTCATCTTCGACGCCGAACTCGCGCTCGCCGAACTGCTCGTGAACGCCTGGCGGCACGGCGAGACCCCCGCGCCGGTCGTCCTCATCCTCGCCGTCGGTCCCACCCTCCGGGTGTCCGTCAGCGATGAGAGCCCCGGCCTCCCCGAGAAGCAGCAGCCGGCACTCCTCGCCCAGGCCGGCCGGGGCCTCCAGCTCGTCGAAGGCCTCACCCACCGCTGGGGCGTGGACCCCCAGGAACGCGGCAAAATGGTTTGGTTCGAGCTGGACGCCGCCTGATGGCCCTCCCCCTCCCGCGCCGCCGCCCCATGCTGCCGACCGACCCCCGGATCCGGTACTACACCGACGACCACATCCGCACGCTCCTCGCCGAAGTCGACGAGCGCGGCCGCAAGTTCGGCCTCATCTGGCCCTCGGCCACCACCGACCGCACCATTGACGGACGCGTCCTCGTCCGCTTCAACACCGCCCCCGCCTCCACCCTCCTCAACCTCCTCTCCCTCCTCCTCGCCGCCGAACGAGACGCCGACCGGGACGCCGACCGGGACGCCGACCGGTGCGATTCGTGATCGCCGCCGCCTTCGCCGCCCTCCTCGCCCTGGCGATCGCCACGGTCGCCCTGGGCGTCATCACCGCCCTCCGCGCGACCCCGCCTGACGAGGACGTCTGACCCCCAGCCCCCGCCGCCCAGCCGTCGGGGGCTAAGGGACGATGGAGCACGTGGCAAAGCGGAGATACGAGTACGCCCCGGCAGGCACCCTGCCCGGGCTGTTGCAGCGCGGTCGGGGCCTGGGCGCGCTGATGGCGGCGGAGGACCCGACGGCAGCCGCCGACCTGGTCTACGGCTGCATCCGCTGGGACTGGCGCTGGGACACGCAGGTCGACCACCGGGCGCTCTACCTGGCCCGACTGCTCCGGGGCCTGGAGCTGCCGCGCGGGCCGGTGGTCGAGGTGCTGGCGGGAGACGAGGACGCCTGCATGCGGGCCACCGGCGTCCTGGAGCTGCTGGCGCTCGGCGGGTCGGCTGAGGCCCGGGACGCGCTGCGGGACTACGTCCGCGAGGGTGAGCACTGGGTGGACGTCCTGGAGTCGGTCGCGGATGCCTGGCCCGCCGCATGGTGGGACGACCTGGCCGACACCGCCCGGGCGCGGCTGCAGGAAGGGATGGAGGACCCGAGGCCGTGGGCGCTTCCGTGGTCCTCCTGGGGTCTGGCCAGGCAGGCGGCGGAGCGCCCCGCCCAGGAGTGGGACCCGTTGGGGGATGCGGCCAGTCCGGACCTGCTGGAGTTGCTCGCCGACCCGGGCGAGCCGAACGCGCGGAAGGTGGGCGCGCTGAACCTGCTCGCCCGCCGTGAGGCGGAGCCCGGCCTGGTCGGGCTGGTGCCGTCGCTGGGGACGGAGGACGGCCGGTACGCCCTTCCACTGCTGCGCCGGGCGGTCGAGAAGCTCGGGGCCCTCGCCGTGCCCGCCGCCCGCGACTGGGCCGCCTCCGGTACGCCGTGGCTGGCGCAGCTGGGCCACGACGTGCTGGCCCGGCACGGCGAGGAGCAGGACATCCCGGTACTGCTCGCCGAGCTGGAGCAGGACTGGGTGGGCCGCACCTGGTGCGGCCCGATGTACTCCGCCCGCGGCCTGGCCCGGTTCGGCCCCAGGGCGGCCGAGGCCGCGTCGCTGCTGCGCCGGTTCTGGCTGTGGACGCCGCACTCGTACGAGCGTCCCGCGTACCTGGAGGCACTGGCGGCGATCGGGTCGGCGGGGATGGCCGAGGTGTACACCGAGTGCCTCTGGGACTGTGAGGCGGACGCCCGCCTGCTGGCCGTCCGGCACGCCCCCGACCGCCCCCACGTGCGCGAACGCCTTGCCTGTCTGCGCGACGATCCGATGGAGGAACCGGAGGTTCGGCAGGCCGCGCGGGTGCGACTGGAGGGAACCGCGGGAGCTAGAGTAGACGGGTGAACGTGTGAGCGATGGTCCGGACCCCACGAGGTGGTTCGGGCCACATCTGTTTCCAGGCATCCCTGTGACCTGCACGTTCGCCGGCCCACCAGACCCGCACTCGCCTCCGGAGGCCCCGCCTTGAGCGACCAGCCGTTCGCGCATCTGCACGTCCACACCGAGTACTCGATGCTGGACGGTGCCGCCCGGCTGAAGCAGATGTTCAAGGAGGTCGAGCGGCTGGGCCAGACCCACGTCGCGATGACCGACCACGGGAACATGTACGGCGCCGCCGAGTTCCACAAGCAGGCCACCGCCGCCGGGATCACCCCGGTGATCGGCATCGAGGCGTACGTCGCGCCGGAGTCCCGGTCCAACACCAAGCGCATCCTGTGGGGCCAGCCGCACCAGAAGCGGGACGACGTCTCCGCGTCCGGTGCCTACACCCACAAGACCATCTGGGCCCGGAACAAGGAGGGCCTGCACAACCTCTTCAAGCTGACCTCGCGCTCCTACTCCGAGGGCTGGCTGGTGAAGTGGCCCCGGATGGACAAGGAGCTGATCTCCGACCTGTCCGGCGGCCTGATGGCCACCACCGGCTGCCCCTCCGGCGAGGTGCAGACCCGGCTGCGGCTGGGCCAGTTCGACGAGGCGCTGAAGTCCGCCGCCGACTACCAGGAGATCTTCGGCAAGGAGAACTACTTCCTGGAGCTGATGGACCACGGCCTCGACATCGAGAAGCGGGTCCGCGACGGGCTGCTGGAGATCAGCAAGAAGCTGAACATCCCCCCGGTGGTCACCAACGACTCGCACTACACCACCGAGGCCGACGCCGGGGCGCACGACCTGCTGCTCTGTGTGCAGACCGGCAAGAACCTCTCGGACCCGGACCGCTTCCGCTTCGACGGCACCGGCTACTACATCAAGTCCGCCGCCGAGATGTACGCGCTGGACTCCTCGGACGCCTGGCAGGAGGGCTGCCGCAACAGCCAGCTGCTGGTCGCCCAGCGGGTCGACACCGCCGGCATGTTCGAGTTCCGCAACCTGATGCCGCGCTTCCCGATCCCGGAGGGCTTCGAGTCCGAGGCGGACTTCTTCAAGGCCAAGGTCTGGGAGGGCATGGACTGGCGCTTCCCGAACGGGTACGACGAGGAGCACAAGAAGCTCGCCGAGTACGAGATGGACACCATCATCCAGATGGGGTTCCCGGCGTACTTCCTCGTGGTCGCGGACTTCATCATGTGGGCCAAGAGCCAGGGCATCGCGGTGGGCCCGGGCCGTGGTTCCGCAGCCGGTTCGCTGGTCGCCTACGCGATGGGCATCACCGACCTCGACCCCATCCCGCACGGCCTGATCTTCGAGCGCTTCCTCAACCCCGAGCGCATCTCCATGCCCGATGTCGACATCGACTTCGACGAGCGCCGGCGCGGTGACGTGATCCGGTACGTGACCGAGAAGTGGGGATCCGACAAGGTCGCCATGATCGTCACGTACGGCACCATCAAGGCGAAGGCCGCCATCAAGGACTCCTCGCGGGTCCTCGGCTACCCGTACGCGATGGGCGACCGGATCACCAAGGCGATGCCGCCGGACGTGATGGGCAAGGGCATCCCGCTGTCCGGCATCACCGACTCCTCGCACCCGCGCTACAGCGAGGCCGGCGAGATCCGCGGGCTGTACGAGACCGACCCGGACGTGAAGAAGGTCATCGACACCGCCCGCGGCATCGAGGGCCTGATCCGCCAGCCCGGTGTGCACGCCGCCGGCGTCATCATGTCCGCCGAGCCGCTGACCGACCACATCCCGGTCTGGACCCGGCACACCGACGGCGTCACCATCACGCAGTTCGACTACCCCACCTGTGAGGGCCTCGGCCTTCTCAAGATGGACTTCCTCGGCCTGCGCAACCTGACGATCATGGACGACGCCGTCAAGGCGATCGAGAAGAACAAGGGCATCAAGATCAACCTGCTTGATCTGCCCCTGGACGACAAGCCGACCTACGAACTGCTCGCGCGCGGCGACACGCTCGGCGTCTTCCAGCTCGACGGCGGCCCCATGCGCTCGCTGCTGCGGCTGATGAAGCCCGACAACTTCGAAGACATCTCCGCCGTGCTGGCGCTGTACCGCCCGGGCCCGATGGGCGTCAACTCGCACACCAACTACGCGCTGCGCAAGAACGGGCAGCAGGAGATCACCCCGATCCACCCGGAGCTGGAGAAGCCCCTGGAGGAGATCCTCAAGCCGACCTACGGCCTGATCGTCTACCAGGAGCAGGTGCAGAAGGCCGCGCAGATCCTGGCCGGGTACTCGCTCGGCCAGGCCGACCTGCTGCGCCGCGCGATGGGCAAGAAGAAGAAGGAGATCCTGGAGGCCGAGTTCGTGCCCTTCCAGAAGGGCTGCCGCGAGCACGGCTACTCCGACGCGGCCATCCAGGCGGTGTGGGACGTCCTGGTCCCCTTCTCCGGCTACGCGTTCAACAAAGCGCACACCGCCGGGTACGGGCTGGTCTCGTACTGGACGGCCTACCTCAAGGCGAACTACCCGGCCGAGTACATGTCCGGCCTGCTGACGTCCGTCAAGGACGACAAGGACAAGTCGGCGATCTACCTCAACGAGTGCCGGAAGATGGGCATCCAGGTGCTGCCGCCGGACGTCAACGAGTCGGACTCGGACTTCACCCCGCACGGTGACACCCTCGTACGGTTCGGCCTGACGGCCATCCGCAACGTCGGTGGGCCGGTGGTCGAGTCGATGATCCGCACCCGGAAGTCGAAGGGGAGGTTCAGCTCCTTCCCGGACTTCCTGGACAAGGTCGAGTCGGTGGTCTGCAACAAGCGGACCGTCGAATCGCTGATCAAGGCGGGCTCCTTCGACTCGCTCGGGCACACCCGCAAGGGGCTGACCGCGCAGTTCGAGCCGATGATCGACAACGTCGTCGGCGTCAAGCGCAAGGAGGCCGAGGGGCAGTTCGACCTCTTCGGCGGCGACGCGGTGAGCGACGAGCCGAGCTTCGGCCTCGACGTGGTCTTCTCCGAGGAGGAGTGGGAGAAGGCCTTCCTGCTCACCCAGGAGCGGGAGATGCTGGGCCTGTACGTCTCCTCCCACCCGCTGCACGGCATCGAGCACGTGCTCGCCGACAAGGCGGACTGCGCGGTGGCCGACCTCGCCGAGCGGCCGGACGGATCCATCGTCACCATCGGCGGCATCATCTCGGGCCTGCAGCGCAAGATGACCAAGCAGGGCAACGCCTGGGCGATCGCGACGGTCGAGGACCTGGCGGGCTCGATCGACTGCATGTTCTTCCCGGCCAGCTACCAGCTGGTGTCGTCCCAACTCGCCGAGGACGCCGTGGTGTTCGTGCGCGGCAAGCTGGACAAGCGGGAGGACGTGCCGCGGCTGATGGGGATGGAGCTGTCCGTCCCGGACCTGTCGAACGCGCACGCCGAGGCGCCGATCGTCATCAACATCCCGAGCGTGAAGATCACCCCGCCGCTGATCGCCCGGCTCGGCGAGGTGCTGGGCAGCCACAAGGGCACCACGGAGGTGCGGGTGCGGCTGGAGGGCCGGAACAAGACGACCGTGCTGCGGCTGGACCGGCACCGGGTGAAGTCGGACCCGGCGCTGTTCGGGGACCTGAAGCAGCTGCTCGGGCCGAGCTGCCTGGCGGGCTGAGCCGGTGACCGATCCCCCGGTGCCCGGTCGACGGGCGCAGGGGGATCAGCCGTGTCCGCCCAGGCCCGGCGGGATGGCCGTGTGCAGGGCCGAGACGAAGGCCGAGACGGCCGGGTGGGAGCCGGCGCCCGCGCGGAAGGCGGCCCGGGTGCGGCGGTACATCGGCAGCCGGGTGAGGACCACGCCGGGCGGGGGCTGCGCGGTGCCCAGCTGCGGGACGAGCGCGACGCCCTGGCCGGCCGCCACCAGGGCCAGGACGGTCGCGAAGTCGTCGATCTGGTGCCGGATCCGGGGCGCGAACCCGGCGGACTCGCAGGCCCGGACGGCCATGCTGTGGCAGAGCGTGCCCGGCGGGGCCATGATCCACGGCGCGCCGCGCTGCTCGGCGACCGTGCCGGGGGTGCGGGCCGCCAGGTACATCGGCTCGGTGAACACCGGGCGGGTCATCGCCAGGCCCGGCTCCGGATCGGCCGGGACCAGGTCGTACTCGTGGACCAGGGCGACGTCCAGCTCGCCCGCGCGCAGCGCCGCCCCGACGCCCGCCGGATCCACCTCGGCGACCATCGGCTCCAGGCCCGGGTGCCAGGCGGCCAGCTCGGCCAGCACCGCGGGGATGATCGCGCGGGCCGCCGACGGGTAGGTGCCGATCCGCAGCGGGCCGGCCAACCCCCTTCGCGCGTGGGCGAGTTCGGCGCCGGCCTGTTCCAGCAGGGCGAGCACCGCCTCGGCGTGCCGGACCAGGTTCCGCCCGGCCGGGGTGAGCGCGACCCGCCGCCCGGTGCGCTCCAGGAGCGGTACGCCGGCCTCCTTCTCCAGGACGGACAGCTGCTGGGACACCGCCGATGGGCTGAAGGAGAGCGCCTCGGCGACGGCGGCGATCGTGCCGAGGTGGGCGAGTTCGCGCAGCAGGCGCAGGCGTCGGACGTCGAGCATCGGCTCAGCTTACGAGAAGCGTCGGAAATGTGAACTGGACCTGGGTGATCGGCGGGCCGCAGGATCGTGGTCATGGAACTCACCGGTATCCACGTGCCCCTGATCACGCCCTTCGCCACGGACGGCTCGGTCGCGCTGGACGCGCTGGCCGGGCTGGCCGACGAACTGCTGGCGGCCGGCGCGGCCGGACTGGTCGCCCTCGGCACCACCGGCGAGCCCGCCGCGCTGAGCGAGGACGAGCGGTGGGCGGTGGTCGAGGTGGCCGCGGCCGCCTGCGCCGCGCGCGGGGCCCGGCTGACCGTCGGCGCGCACGGCGGCGACACCCGCTCCACCGCCGAGTCGCTGGCCGCGCTCGGTGCGCGGGTGCCGCAGGCCGCGGCCGCGCTGGTCACCGTCCCGGCCTTCCTGCGGCCGGGCGAGGCCGGGACGGTCGCGCACTTCCGGGCGCTGGCCGAGCGCAGCCCGCTGCCGCTGCTCGTCTACCACATCCCGTACCGCACCGGGCAGCAGCTGTCCGCCGCCGCGCTGGCCGCACTCGCCGCCGTCCCGGGCGTGGTGGGCGTCAAGTACGCGACCGGCGGGCTGGACCAGGCGGCGGTGGAACTGCTCGCCGCCGCCCCCGCCGACTTCGCGGTGCTGGCCGGCGAGGACGCCTTCCTCGCCCCGATGCTGGCGCTCGGCGCGGCCGGCGGCATCCTGGCTTCCGCTCATCTGGCCACCGCCCGGTTCGTCGAGCTGGCGGCCGCCTGGCAGGCCGGGGACGCCGACCGGGCCCGGGCGCTCGGGCGCCGGCTCACCGGGCTGGCACTGGCCGCCTTCGCCGCGCCGAACCCGACGGTGGTCAAGGGCGTGCTGCACGCCCAGGGCCGGATCCCCACCCCGGACGTCCGGCTGCCGCTGCTGCCGGCCGGGGCGGCGGAGGTCGAAGCCGCTCTGAAGCTGGCGAGTGGTCTGGACCACTAAGAGGCCTCTCACACCGTGGAACAGCAGGTCGTCCCGCCCGCGTGACAAGGCATGATGGGCAGAGTGCGGCTGTGAACAGCACCATTCAGAGGAGTAGTCGGAATGAAGATCGGCATTGTCGGCGCCACCGGCCAGGTCGGCGGCGTGGTCCGCGAGATCCTGGCGGAGCGTGGCTTCCCGGTTGAGCAGCTGCGGCTGTTCGCCTCGGCCCGCTCGGCCGGACGCACCCTGCCCTGGCAGGGCACCGAGGTCACCGTCGAGGACGCGGCCACGGCCGACTACGCCGGCCTGGACATCGTGATCTTCTCGGCCGGCGGCTCCACCTCCAAGGCCCTCGCCCCCAAGGCCGCCGCGGCCGGCGCCGTCGTCATCGACAACTCCTCCGCCTGGCGCCGCGACCCCGAGGTCCCGCTGGTCGTCTCCGAGGTCAACCCCGGCGCCATCGCCGACCGGCCCAAGGGCATCATCGCCAACCCGAACTGCACCACCATGGCCGCCATGCCCGTGCTGCGCCCGCTGCACGAGGAGGCCGGCCTCGCCGCGCTCGTCGTCTCCACCTACCAGGCCGTCTCCGGCAGCGGCGTGGCCGGCGTGGCCGAGCTGCAGGACCAGGCCGCCAAGGTCGTCGACGGCGCCGCCGCGCTCGCCCACGACGGTTCCGCCGTCGAGTTCCCCGAGCCCAAGGTCTACCAGCGCCCGATCGCCTTCAACGTGGTGCCGCTGGCCGGCTCCATCGTCGAGGACGGCTCCAACGAGACCGACGAGGAGCAGAAGCTCCGCCACGAGAGCCGCAAGATCCTCGGCATCCCGGACCTCAAGGTCGCCGGCACCTGCGTGCGCGTCCCGGTCTTCTCCGGCCACTCACTGCAGATCAACGCCCGCTTCGAGCGTCCGATCAGCCCCGAGCGCGCCGCCGAGCTGCTCGCCGGCGCCCCCGGCGTCGAGCTGTCCGACATCCCCACCCCGCTCCAGGCCGCCGGCCGGGACCCGAGCTACGTCGGCCGCATCCGGGCGGACGAGACGGTCGAGAACGGCCTGTCGCTGTTCGTGTCCAACGACAACCTGCGCAAGGGCGCCGCGCTCAACGCCGTGCAGCTGGCCGAGCTGGTCGCCGCCGAACTCAAGGGCTGAACCCGCCCGCCACCCCCGGCGTGACCTCGGGCGGGCCCCGTCGTTGAACGGGGCCCGCCTTGGCGTTCCGTTGGGGCGGCTGTTGCGGTACCGGGACATCCGCCGAGGTTCGGCACGCGAACCAGGGGTAAAAGGTGACCCAACGATCGGGCGGCCACGGGGGCCCCTCACCCCACCACGCCCGGACGGCGGGCGGATCCGCGCCCACCCGGCCCGACCCCCGAGGGCGAGCGGAAAGAGGTGCGCGATGGACCGCTGTGTCGTCCTGGTGGACGCCGGATACCTGCTGGGCGCCGCCGCCAGCCTGCTCGCCGGGGACCCGTCCCGTTCCCGGGTCACCGTCGACCACGCCGCGCTGATCGCCGCGCTGCGCGAACGCGCCGAGGCGGAGACCGGGCTGCCGTTGCTGCGCATCTACTGGTTCGACGCCGCGCCCGACCGGCGCCCGATGCCCGAACACCGCCGGCTGCGCGTGCTGCCCCGGGTCACCGTGCGGCTCGGCGCCCTCACCCGCGCCGAGGGGCGCTGGGTGCAGAAGGGCGTGGACGCCGCCATGCACGCCGAACTCTCCGAACTCGCCCGCAACCGGGCCTGCGCCGACGTCGTGCTGATCACCGGAGACGGCGACCTGCTGCCCGGCATGATGACCGCCAAGGAGCACGGCGTGGCCGTCCACCTGTGGGCGCTGCAGGCCGCCGACGGCGACTTCAACCAGTCCGAGGACCTGGTCGGCGAGGCGGACGAGCGGCGGGTGCTCGACCGCGAGTGGATCGAGGGCCCCTTCAGCCTCCGCGAGAACGCCAGCGTCTTCCCGGCGCCCGGCCCCCGCCAGGAGATCGCCAAGATCCTCGCCGCCCCGCCCGCCGTGGCGCCCCCGGTCGTCCAGCCGGCCGCCGTCGTCCCCGCGGCCGCCGGGGCCCCGGCCGTCCACGGGCGGACCCAGCCGGCCGCCGCGCTCAAGGTCGTCCCCACCCCCAAGGACCTGGCCGGGCGCGCCTCCGCCGTCACCCCGGCCGTCAACGGGCACGGCCCCAACGGGCACGGCCCCAACGGGCACGTCAACGGACACGGTGCGGGCGTGACCGGCTCCAACGGGCACGCGATCGGCGGGACGGGCGCCGCCGGGCAGGCCGGCCCGGTGCTGCGCTGGTCCTCCGACCGCGGCTGGGTCGACCGACCCACCCCCGAACCAGCCGTCACCGCCGGCGACAGCCTGCCAACCCTCGCCCAGCTCACCACCGCCGAACAGCGCTGGGTCGACCGGGAGGAGGACATCACCTCCATCGGCGGTGACGCCCACGAGGTCGGCCAGGTGTTCGCCCGCCGCTGGAGCGAACGCCTCGGCGACGTCGAACGGCTCACCGTGCTCTGGCCCGACTACCCGCGCATCCCGCACCGGGTCGACGGCGAACTGCTCCGCTACGCCGCCCGCTTCGGGCTGCTCGCGCACAAGGACGACCAGATCGACGAGCACGACCGCTACGCCATCCGGGCCGGATTCTGGAAGGAACTCGCCGCCCGGGTGCCCGGCGGATCGATGGTCGTGGACGACTGACGGCCGGCCGGGCCCGGCGCGGCCCGGCTCGGTCCGACGGGCCGGCTCGGCCTGGCGGAAGCCGGCTGGGCCGGGGGCGGCCCGGGGCCGGCCCGGAGTCGGTTTTCGGTGATCAGGCCCCCTTGTCCGGTTCGCCCGCGCGAGCGCGTAAAGTCTTCGGTCGTGAGCGAGACGGCAGGGCGAGCACCCAAGGACACCCCGCCGTGCGTCGCCGTGCGCGACCTCGTACGGACCTACCGCACCGGGCGCGGAGCCGCCGCCACCGTGATCCGGGCCAACGACGGGATCAGCCTCACCGTCCGTCAGGGCGAGATCTTCGGGCTGCTCGGACCCAACGGGGCCGGCAAGTCCACCCTGGTCCGCCAACTCACCGGCCTGCTGCGCCCCGACGCCGGCTCGATCGAGCTCCTCGGCCACGACGTCGTCCGCCACCCCGAACGGGCCGCCCGGTTGCTCGGCTACCTCGGCCAGGAGTCCAGCGCCCTCGACGAACTGACCGTCGCGCTCGCCGCCGAGACCACCGGACGGCTGCGCGGGCTCACCCGGGCCCAGGCCCGCGCCGAGGCCGCCGACGTCCTCGCCGAACTCGGGCTGGAGCCCATCGCCCAGCGGCCGCTCGCCAAGCTCTCCGGTGGCCAGCGCCGGCTCGCGTGCGTCGCCGCCGCCCTGGTCGGGGAGCGGCCGCTGCTCGTCCTGGACGAGCCCACCACCGGCATGGACCCGGTCGCCCGGCGGGCCGTCTGGAGCGCCGTCGACCGGCGGCGCACCGAGCGCGGCGCGACCGTGCTGCTGGTCACCCACAACGTCATCGAGGCGGAGACCGTGCTCGACCGGGTCGCCGTGGTCGACGACGGGCGGGTGATCGCCTGCGACACCCCCGGCGGGCTCAAGGCCCTCGTCGACGGCAACGTCCGGCTCGACCTGGTCTGGCGGGACGAGGCGCCGATCGCCGTCCCGGCCGTCGCCGCACTCGCCGAACGGGCCGAGCGCACCGGCCGCCGCTGGACCGTCCGCACCACCCCCGAACAGGCCCGCGAACTGGTCGCCGCCGTCACCACCGGCCCGGCCTTCGCCGCCCTCGACGACTTCACCCTCGCCACCCCGAGCCTTGAGGACGCCTACCTCAAGCTCGGGGGCCGCCACGGAGGACTGGCCAAGTGACGCTGCTCTCGGTGCCGCCGCAGGCCACCGCCCCCGCGACCGGCGGCGCACCCGCCCCGCTCGCCCCGGCGGCCCGGCTGCTGCCCGCGCTCGCCGCCGTCTACCGGGCCCAGCTCGCCCGGGCCAAGGTCGCGCGGATCCCGCTGCTGTTCGTCGCCACCTTCCAGTCCGTCGGCATCCTGGTGATGATGCGGGGGGTGGTGGACGCCGGGCAGACCTCGGCCGCGCGGTCGGTGGTGGCGGGCTCCAGCGTGCTGGTGGTGGCGTTCGTCGCGCTCAACCTGCTCGCCCAGTACTTCGGCCGGCTGCGGGCCACCGGCGGGCTCGACCACTACGCCACGCTGCCCGTGCCCGCCGCCTCGGTGGTGCTCGGTGCGGCCGCCGCGTACGCCTCGTTCACGCTGCCGGGCACGGTCGCCACGGCGGCCTTCGGCGCGGTGATGTTCGGGCTGCCGCTCGGGCAGCTGTGGGTGCTGCTGGCGGTCGTCCCGCTCGCCGGGGCCGCCCTGTCCGGGCTCGGCGCCGCCTGCGGGCTGCTCGCACCCCGCCAGGAGATCGCCACCATGCTCGGGCAGCTCGGCATGTCGGCGGCGCTGCTGCTCGGCGTGCTGCCGGTCGACCACCTGCCGCAGCCGGTGCTGTGGCTGCGGGACCTGCTGCCGTCCACGTACGGCGTGGAGGCCTTCGCCGAGACCTTCACGCCCGACCCGGACTGGGTGCTGGTCGCAGGGGACCTGGCGGTCTGCGCGGGCGTCGGCGTGGTGTCGCTGGCGATCGCCACCTGGGCGTACCGGCGGGCCGTCTCGCGGTAGGGCGTGTCTGAGTCCGCCGCCGAGAGGCACGGGCGAAGGCTCGTCCGGGCCGCGATCGTGAAACGATGGGGCCTGTGACCGTACCGAACACGCCTCCGGATCCCACCCGCGCCGACGCGGACGCGGTGCCGGACGCCACCCCCAACCCGTTCGCGCCGCCGCCGGCCCCGGACGCCGGGACGCCGCCGACCGGCCTCGCGGTGGCACAGTCGCCGGAGCCCAGGCTCCTGGAGCGGCTGCTGCCGGAGCTGCGGATCGGCGCGGGCACGGTACTGGCCTGCATCGTGGTCGGGCTGGTGATGGCGGGGCTGTGGGTCTGGCTGGCGCCCAAGGTGCCGCTGGTCGTGGACGGCGACCGGATCCTCTACGCCGACCCGGAAGGCGAGCAGCGGGCGGGGGCCGACGCGGTCTTCGTCCTGATCGGGCTCGGCGCGGGCATCCTGACCGCGCTCGGGGCCTTCCTGATCACCCGGCGGCGCGGCGGTGGCATCGCGGTCGCGGTCGGGCTGGTGGTCGGCGGACTGCTCGGGTCGGTCGGCGCCTGGCGCCTCGGGCGGTGGCTCGGGCCCAGCGACAACCTGATCGCCGAGGCCCGGCGGGTCGGCAACGGCGGGCACTTCGACGCGAGTATCGACCTGGGCGCGATGGGCGCGCTGGTGGTGTGGCCGATGACGGCGATGGTGGTGCTGCTGGCGCTGTCGGCGGCGTTCGGGAAGCGGGAGCAGGACCCGCCGCCGTACTGGGCGGGGCCGTACGGACAGCTGCCGCAGACCCCCGAGGCTCCGGCCGCCCCTGAGCCGCCGGCCGCTCCCGAGGCTCCGGCCGCTCCCGCGGTGGGCGGGGAGCAGCCGGTTTCGGACGGCGCCGCGCGGCCGGGGGACCGGGGACCGGGCTGAGCGGGCCGGACTGAGCGGGGCGCCCCCGGCCTTCGCAAGGGGGCGCGAGGGGGCGCGAGAGCCGACCGGGCGGGCCCGGTCGGCTCAGCGCGCGATGGGGGCGGTGTGGGCCCCGGTGAGGGCCACCAGGTCGCCGGGGGCGAGTTCGACCTCCAGGCCGCGGCGGCCGGCGGAGACGTAGACGGTGGGGTGCGTGAGGGCGCTGGCGTCGACGACGGTGCGCAGCGCCCGGCGCTGGCCCAGCGGGGAGATCCCGCCGCGGACGTAGCCGCTGCTGCGCTCGGCGGCGGCCGGGTCGGCCATGGCGGCGCGCTTGCCGCCCACGGCCGCCGCGAGGGCCTTGAGGTCGAGCCGGCCGGCGACCGGGACCACGCCGACGATGAGGACGCCGTCCACGTCCGCGACCAGCGTCTTGAAGACCCGCTCGGCGGCGACGCCCAGGGCCTCGGCGGCCTCGCCGCCGTAGGAGGCGGCGGCCGGGTCGTGCTCGTAGGCGTGCACGCTGAACGGGACGGCGGCGGTCTCCAGGGCGACGGTGGCAGGGGTGCCCTGCGCGCCCTTCTTCGCTTTCTTCGCCATGCGCGGGTCCTGGGCTAGTTGGGGCTGAACGACTGGCGGGTGAGGTCGACCGCGGGCAGCGACGGCAGCCAGCTGAGCACGGCGCTCTCGCGGCGCAGCAGGTCGAGTTCGGTGCGCAGCCGCTGGGCGGTGTCCGGGCAGGCCAGCAGCTGCTGCTTGACCGGGGTCTCGAACACGGACGCGGCGGCGACCAGGTAGGAGAGCACCTGCGGGTCGTCGGGGAGTTCCTGGCGTCCGACGGTGCTGGCCTCGCGGGCGCCGGCCAGGCGCTTCTGGTAGACCCGGAAGGCCCGCTCGACCTCGGAGGCGAGGGCGCCGGAGCCCTCCCCGGGGCGCTCCTCGACTAGTTCGGCCTCGCCGGTCAGGTACGGACCGGAGACCTCCACCGAGCGGAGCCGGAACCGGGTGGTGCCGGTGACCAGGAGCTCGTAGCGTCCGTCGGGCTGCTCCTGGACGGACGCGACGTCGGCGACGCAGCCGATGTGGAAGATCGCCTCCAGCGGGTCCCCGGTGGCGGTGCCGAGGCCGTCGAGCGGCCCGGCCGGACCTTCCTCCGGGCGGACCGGGGCGACCTCACGGCCGTCCTTGATGGCGAGCACGCCGAAGCGGCGGGGGGTGTCGGCCGGGAGTGCGAGCAGGTCGGCGACGAGACGGCGGTAGCGCTCCTCGAAGACGTTCAGGGGCAGCACGAGGCCCGGGTAGAGCACGTTGTTCAGCGGGAAGAGCGGCAGCCGTTCTGTCACGGCGGACAGCGTAGTTCCCCGGGCGGGCGTGGTGCGTCGCGGTTATCCCCGCGGGGAGGCGGTCATCCCCGCTGGAGCATCCGGGAGGCGCCCGCGACGACGGTGGTCGCGAGCAGCCAGCCGACGATCACCAGCCCGGCGGAGACGTACTGGCTGAGGCCGCCGGGGTTCCAGCCCTGCTGGCCGAGGTCGACGACCGGGATCAGCTGGCTGAGCGTGTACAGCACCGGGTTCCAGTGCGGGCGCTCGTCGAGCTTCAGCGGCTCCGGCTGGTGGGTGGCGAACCAGGCGCTGCCCAGGGCCCAGGCGAGCAGCAGCCACAGGCCGGCCCGGCCGGGGCGGTAGCCGTAGCCGACGGTGGCGTCCTGGACCCGGCCCCAGATCCGGGCGGGCAGCGGGAGGGTCTGGCGGCGGCGGCGCTGCTTGGCGTACAGCACCTCGCGGGCGTCGTCGTCGGCGCCGTCGCGGCGCAGGGCGGCGGCGAGCTGCTCGTAGGACTCGGGCTGGAAGTCGGCGGAGGCGCCCTCCAGCCAGGCGATCCGCTGCTGGACGGTGAACGGCGCGGCGGGGCGCAGGTTCTCGTAGACGAAGCCGGTCAGTCCGAGGTGCTTGCCGCGCGGCCAGGCCTCCGGGGTGTCGACCAGGTTGCCGACCCGGGCGCGGGTGAGCGAGACCGGGCCGGTGGGGCGCACCCGGCAGGCGAAGCGCAGTTCGGGGGTGTGGATGCGGCGCAGCGAGAGCTCGTCGTCACCCTCCAGGTGGAATTCGCCGGAGATCAGGCAGGCCCCGTCGAACCGGGCGTCGGAGAGCCGCACCTGGCCGTAGGCGCGGAACGGGGTGCTGGGCGCGCCGGGCGGGGCCACCTGGCCGTAGCCGGAGCCGTAGTAGCTGCGGGAGCCGCTCCACCCGGCGTCGGCCGAGCTGGTCAGGTAGCAGGTGTGGCCGACGGTGATGCGGACGGCGTTGAGGCAGATGCGGTTCTGCGGGACGGCGTGCAGCTGGGCCCCGCGCAGCGAGAACCGGCCGCCGATCCGGGTGGTGCGCAGGCTCAGCTCGCCGTGGACCTCGATCCGGTCGGCCTCGAAGTCCTGGTGGACCGCCATCCCGTCGGCGGAGACCGCGCGGCCGAAGCGGTCGCAGCCGAGGACGGTCTGGTTGAGCAGCAGGTCGGTGCCGATCTTGGCGTCGGTGAGCCGTATGCCCTCGGGTATCCGGCAGCGGGCCAGGTGGAGGTCGCCGGTGGTGGCGAGCCGGGAGGCCTCCATGCGGGGGATCAGACAGCGGACGAAGCGCAGGGTGCTGGCCCCGGCCTCGGAGATCAGGATCTTCTGCTCGAACCGGCAGTCGCGGAGTTCGACGTAGTGGCCGATGTCGCCGCCGGCCAGGTTGAGCGCGCCGGTGACCGACACGCCGTTGAGCCGCAGTGAGGCGACCCGCCCGGTGGCGGCGGCCGGGCCGGCCAGCAGCAGGTGGGCCAGGACCCTGGCCCGGACGGTGCGCCCGGGGCCCCAGACGGCGTCACCGAAGGGGTCGTCGGTGTCGGCGTCGCCGCTGCGCCGGTCGAACACGTTGCCGCGGCGGAAGGCCTCCCAGAGCTCACGCTCGGTGTCGGTCCAGCCCTCCGGAGCCTGCTCCACCATGGTTTCCCCCGCCCCCCCGGTCGTCTCGCCTTTCGTATCACGGAGTGAAATACGGGACCAGTGGTTCCGGCCACTCCTTACACTGGGTGGCGTGATCTCTCGAATCGACCTCCGCGGCTCGCTGGACGACCCGCGTGACCTGCTGCCCCGTGCCGAGTTCGACGTGGCGGCCGCCCTGGAGAAGGTGCGGCCGATCGCCGAGGACGTACGCCATCGCGGGGTCGCGGCCGTGATCGAGATCACCGAGCGCTTCGACGGCGTCCGGCTGGAGTCGACCCGCGTCCCGGCCGAGCAGCTGACCGAGGCCCTGGAGACGCTGGACCCGAAGGTGCGGGCCGCCCTGGAGGAGTCGATCCGCCGGGCCCGCGCCGTGCACGCCGACCAGCGCCGCACCGGGCACACCACCCGGGTGGTGCCGGGCGGCACGGTCACCCAGCGCTGGGTGCCGGTGGAGCGGGTCGGCCTGTACGTGCCGGGCGGGCTGGCGGTCTACCCGTCCTCCGTGGTGATGAACGTGGTGCCGGCCCAGGAGGCGGGCGTGCGGGGCATCGCGGTGACCTCCCCGCCGCAGAAGGAGTTCGGGGGCCGCGTGCACCCGACCATCCTGGCGGCCTGCGCGCTGCTCGGCGTGGACGAGGTCTACTCCGTCGGCGGCGCCCAGGCGGTGGCGATGTTCGCGCTGGGCACCGAGGAGTGCGCGCCGGTCACCATGGTCACCGGCCCCGGCAACATCTACGTGGCCGCCGCCAAGCGCCTGTTCGCCGGCCGGATCGGCATCGACTCGGAGGCCGGCCCGACCGAGATCGCCGTCCTCGCCGACGACAGCGCGCTGGCGTCCGACGTGGCCGCCGACCTGATCAGCCAGGCCGAGCACGGCCCGACCTCCGGCTCGGTGCTGGTCACCGACTCGCCGGAGCTGGCCGAGGCGGTCGAGGCCGAGCTGGCCGTGCAGGTCGCGCGGACCAAGCACAGCGAGCGGGTGGCCGAGGCGCTGGGCGGCCGGCAGTCCGGGATCATCCTGGTCGACGACCTGGACCAGGGCCTCGCCGTGGTCAACGCCTACGCGGCCGAGCACCTGGAGATCCAGACCCGCGACCCGCACGCGGTCGCCGCCAGGGTCGTCAACGCGGGCGCGATCTTCATCGGCCGCTGGACCCCGGTCTCGCTGGGCGACTACGCGGCCGGCTCCAACCACGTGCTGCCCACCGGCGGCTGCGCCTGCCACTCCGCGGGCCTGTCCGTGCAGACCTTCCTGCGCGGCGTCCAGGTCGTCGAGTACGACCGGGACGCGCTCGCGGACGTCGCCGCGCACGTCGTCAACCTGGCCAACGCGGAGGACCTGCCGGGGCACGGCGACGCGATCAAGGCCCGATTCGATTGGACGGTGCCCGGCTCGTGACCGCTGTGACCCGCATCGACGACCTCCCCATCCGTGACGAGCTGCGCGGCCAGTCCCCGTACGGCGCACCGCAGTTGGACGTGCCCGTCCAGCTGAACACCAACGAGAACCCGTACCCGCTCCCCGAGGAGCTGGTGGCCCGGATCGCCGAGCGCGTCGCCGAGGCGGCCCGGAACCTCAACCGCTACCCCGACCGGGACGCGGTCGAGCTGCGCGAGGGCCTCGCGGCGTACCTGACCCGCACCACCGGCTTCCCGGTCGCGCGCGAGCAGGTCTGGGCCGCCAACGGCTCCAACGAGGTGCTCCAGCAGCTGCTGCAGACCTTCGGCGGCCCCGGCCGCAGCGCGCTCGGCTTCGAGCCCTCCTACTCGATGCACGCGCTGATCTCCCGGGGCACCGGCACCGAGTGGATCTCCGGTCCGCGGAGCGACGACTTCACCATCGACCTGGACGCCGCCGTCACCGCGATCGCCGAGCACCGGCCGAACGTGGTCTTCGTCTGCTCGCCGAACAACCCGACCGGCACCGCCGTCGCCGCCGACACCGTGCTCCGGCTGTACGAGGCCGCGCAGGCCGCCGGGCCCAGCCTGGTGGTCGTCGACGAGGCGTACGTCGAGTTCTCGCACCGCGCCTCGCTGCTGCCGCTCATCGAGGGCCGCCCCAACCTGGTGGTCAGCCGCACCATGTCGAAGGCCTTCGGCGCGGCCGGGCTGCGGCTGGGCTACCTGGCCGGCGACCCGGCGGTGGTGGACGCGGTGCAGCTGGTCCGCCTGCCCTACCACCTGTCGGCCGTCACCCAGGCCACCGCGCTGGCCTGCCTGGAGCACACCGACACCCTGCTCGGCTACGTCGGCCGGCTCAAGGCGGAGCGCGACCGGCTGGTGGACGCGCTGCGCGGGCTCGGCCTGGAGGTCACCGACTCGGACGCCAACTTCGTCCAGTTCGGCCGCTTCGCCGACACCCACGCCGTCTGGCAGGCCATCCTCGACCAGGGCGTCCTGGTCCGTGACAACGGCGTCCCCGGGTGGCTGCGCGTCACCGCCGGCACGCCCGCCGAGAACGACGCCTTCCTGGACGCCGTTCGCACCGTGATCAAGGAGCTGTAACCCCGTATGTCCCGCATCGGACGCGTTGAGCGCACCACCAAGGAGACCTCGGTCCTGGTCGAGATCGATCTCGACGGCACCGGAAGGACCGACATCTCCACGGGCGTCGGGTTCTACGACCACATGCTCGACCAGCTCGGCCGCCACGGTCTGTTCGACCTCACCGTCAAGACCGACGGCGACCTGCACATCGACACCCACCACACCATCGAGGACACCGCCCTCGCGCTGGGCGCCGCCTTCAAGCAGGCGCTCGGCGACAAGGTCGGCATCTACCGCTTCGGCAACTGCACGGTGCCGCTGGACGAGTCGCTCGCCCAGGTCACCGTGGACCTCTCCGGCCGGCCCTACCTGGTGCACACCGAGCCCGAGAACATGGCGCCGATGATCGGCAGCTACGACACCACGATGACCCGGCACATCCTGGAGTCCTTCGTGGCCCAGGCGCAGATCGCGCTGCACGTCCACGTGCCGTACGGGCGCAACGCCCACCACATCGTGGAATGCCAGTTCAAGGCGCTGGCCCGGGCCCTGCGCTACGCCTCCGAGCGCGACCCGCGCGCGGCCGGCATCCTCCCCTCGACCAAGGGTGCACTGTGAGCAAGGCTGCCCTCGCCCTCATCTTCGTCGGCCTCTTCCTGGCCGGCGGCGTGATCTCGTTCTGGAAGCAGAAGCTGCCCAAGGGCGTCATCCTGGTGCTCGCGTTCGGCTCGGTGATGTGCCTGGCCGCCGGCATCATGCGCCTCTAGCCACGTGGGCTCCGGACACGTAGAGAGACTGGACACCTGAACATGGGCAAGAACGTCGTCGTCCTCGACTACGGGTCGGGCAACCTCCGCTCGGCGCAGCGCGCGCTCGAACGGACCGGGGCGGACGTCACCGTCACCTCCGACTACGACACCGCGATGAACGCGGACGGCCTGCTCGTCCCCGGCGTCGGTGCCTTCGAGGCCTGCATGCGCGGCCTGAAGGCCGTCCGCGGTGACTGGATCATCGACCGCCGGCTCGCCGGGGGCCGCCCCGTCATGGGCATCTGCGTCGGCATGCAGATCCTCTTCGAGAAGGGGGTCGAGCACGGCGTGGAGACGGCCGGCTGCGACGAGTGGCCGGGCACCGTCGAACCGCTGGAGGCCCCGGTCATCCCGCACATGGGCTGGAACACCGTGGACGTGCCCGAGGGCAGCCGGATGTTCGCCGGCCTCGACCCGCAGAGCCGCTTCTACTTCGTGCACTCCTACGGCGTGCGGCACTGGGAGCTGGAGACCCACAGCGCGCGGATCCACCCCCCGCTCGTCACCTGGGCCACGCACGGGCAGCCGTTCGTCGCGGCCGTCGAGAACGGCCCGCTCTGGGCCACCCAGTTCCACCCCGAGAAGTCCGGCGACGCCGGTGCCGCCCTCCTGACCAACTGGGTCGACACCCTCTGACGACCCTCTGACGACAGAAGAGTTAAGACTATGAGCCTCGAACTGCTTCCCGCCGTCGACGTCCGGGACGGCCAGGCCGTCCGCCTGGTCAAGGGCGCCTCCGGCACCGAGACCTCCTTCGGCGAGCCGCTGGCCGCCGCCCTCGCCTGGCAGAACGCCGGCGCCGAGTGGCTGCACCTGGTGGACCTCGACGCCGCCTTCGGCACCGGCACCAACTACGAGCTGCTGCGCGAGGTCACCGGCCGCCTCGACATCAAGGTCGAGCTGTCCGGCGGCATCCGCGACGACGAGTCGCTCGCCAACGCGCTCGCCACCGGCTGCACCCGGGTCAACCTCGGCACCGCCGCGCTGGAGGCCCCCGAGTGGGTCGCCAAGGCCATCGCCGAGCACGGCGACAAGATCGCCGTCGGCCTGGACGTCGTCGGCACCACCCTGCGCGGCCGCGGCTGGACCCGCGACGGCGGCCAGCTCTTCGACGTGCTGGAGCGGCTCGACCGGGAGGGCTGCGCCCGCTACGTCGTCACCGACGTCAACCGGGACGGCACCCTGACCGGCCCCAACCTCCAGCTGCTGCGCGACGTCTGCGCCGCCACCGACCGCCCGGTCGTCGCCTCCGGCGGCGTCTCCTCGCTCGACGACCTGCGCGCCATCGCCGGTCTGGTCGGCGAGGGTGTCGAGGGCGCCATCGTGGGCAAGGCACTCTACGAGCAGAAGTTCACCCTCGAAGAGGCCCTGGAGGCGGTTTCAGGATGACGGAACGTCGGATCGTACGCGGCAGGGTCGGCGGATTCTCCCCCTGGGAGGACCAGTTCGGCTTCTCGCGGGCGGTCGCCGTGGGCGACCACGTGCACGTGGGCGGCTCCACCGCATGGGTGGACGGCCGGATCGAGCACGAGGGCGACCCCTACCGGCAGACCCTCGCCGCGTTCGGCGTCGGGCTCAGCGCCCTCGCCGCGTACGGTCTGACGGCGGAGGACGTGATCCGCACCCGGATGTACATCACCCACGTCCGCGACGCCGACGAGGTGGGCCGCGCCCACCTCCAACTCTTCGACGCCGCCCGCCCGGTGACCACCATGGTGGTGGTCGAGGGGCTGATCGACTCCCGGATGATGGTCGAGGTCGAGCTCGACGCCTATCGTGCCGGGCTGGCAAAGACCCTGGAAGGCAAACAGCCGTGACCCTCGCAGTACGTGTCATCCCCTGCCTGGACGTCGACGCCGGGCGGGTGGTGAAGGGCGTCAACTTCCAGAACCTGCGCGACGCCGGCGACCCGGTCGAGATGGCCAAGCTCTACGACGCCGAGGGCGCCGACGAGTTGACCTTCCTCGACATCACCGCCTCCGCCGGGGACCGGGAGACCACCTACGACGTGGTCCGCCGCACCGCCGAGCAGGTCTTCATCCCGCTCACCGTCGGCGGCGGCATCCGCGCCGTCGAGGACGTCGACAAGCTGCTGCGGGCCGGCGCCGACAAGGTCGGCGTCAACACCGCGGCCATCGCCCGCCCCGAGCTGGTCCGCGAGATCGCCCAGCGCTTCGGCCGGCAGGTGCTGGTGCTCTCGGTCGACGCCCGGCGCTGCCCTCCCGGTACGGAGACCGAGTCGGGCTACGAGGTCACCACCCACGGCGGGCGCCGCGGCACCGGCCTCGACGCCGTCGAATGGGCGGGCCGCGCGGCCGAGTTGGGCGCGGGCGAGATCCTGCTCAACTCGATGGACGCCGACGGCACCAAGGACGGCTACGACCTGGAGATGATCCGGGCCGTGCGCAAGGCCGTCTCCGTGCCGGTGATCGCCTCCGGCGGCGCCGGCAAGCTCGCCGACTTCGCTCCGGCCGTCGAGGCGGGCGCGGACGCGGTGCTCGCCGCGAGCGTCTTCCACTTCGGGGACCTGCGGATCGGCGAGGTCAAGAACGCGCTGCGGGAGGCCGGGCACCCGGTGCGGTGACCGTCCGTACGGCTTGCGGGCCCGCTGCGCCGGTGCGCAGCGGGCCCTCGCGCGTGCTCAGGACTGCTCGCGGGGCTCGCCCTTGATCAGCGCGAACGGCGTGCCGTGCGGATCCGCCAGCCAGGCCAGCCGGCCGACGTTGGGCACGCTCTCGGCGGGCATCAGCACCGAGCCGCCGGCCGCCGTCGCCTTCGCGATCACCGCGTCCACGTCGTCGGCGGCGAAGTACGGCGTCCAGGCGGAGGGCTGGCCCGGCTGCATGGTCGGGGCGATGCCGCCGAAACCGGTGGCCTGCTGGTCGCCCTCGGCGGTCGAGATCACCCGGTAGGCCATGCCCGGGGCCGGCTCGAAGTTCTCCACCCGCCAGCCGAACAGCGCCTGGTAGAAGCCGAACCCGGCGGCCGGGTCCGCGGTGTGCAGCTCGGCCCAGACCAGGGCGCCGTCCTCCGACACCACGTCCAGGCCGGTGGTCTTACCGGCCTGCCAGACCGCGAACCGGGCGCCCTGCGGGTCGGCGAACTGGGCGAACCACCCCTCGCCCATGACGTCCATCGGCGGCACCAGGACCGAGCCGCCGGCCTGCTCGGCGGCCTCCGCGGTGGCGGCCACGTCGGCCGTGCGGAAGTACGTCGTCCAGGTGGGCTGGTCGCCCTCGTCGAGGGGGCCGACGGCGCCGACCGTCCGGCCGTTCAGCTGGAAGAAGCCGTAGCCGCCCGCCTCCGGGCCGGCGGACTGGAACGTCCAGCCGAACACCTTGCGGTAGAACTCGGCCGTGGCGGGGATGTCCGGGCTGCCGAGGTCGATCCAGCAGGGCGCGCCGGTGGGAAAGTCGGTGGTGAGCATGAGGTGGTGCCCCTTCGACGGAAGACGTGACCAGGACGGGCCCATCGGGCGCGCACGCGCCCCCTCCCCGGCCCTCTGCGAGTCTGCACCCGCCCACTGACATCCGCAGCCGGGGCAGGGTCGGGAGACGCGTGGGGGTCGGCCGCCCTACTGCTGTGGTGGCAGGGGCAGGACGTGGCGCAGGGCTTCGAGGGCGTCGGGGGCGCCGTCGACGGTGAGGGTGGTGTGGGCGCCGCGGCCGTAGGTGAAGAGGAGCAGTTCGCCCGGTTCGCCGGTGAGCTGGACGGTGGGGGAGCCGGCGGGGCCGATGGTCAGGGACTGGCCGTCGGGGCGGCGCAGGACCAGGCGGACGGGGGAGCGGCGGCCGGCTTCCAGGCGGGCCAGCAGCGGCAGTCGGCGCCACAGGGCTTCGGCGCGGCCGGCGGGCACCGGGGAGGGCGTCCAGCCGTCGGCGGCCCGCAGGACGTCCTCGGCGTGCACGTAGTACTCGACGGTGTTCGCGGCCTCGTCCGCGCCGGGCAGGGCGAACAGCGAGAACACCGGCGGGCCGGACCGGAAGAGCTTCAGCAGTTCCTCGTACGGGCGCTCGGCGTACGCCGACTGCACCCGGTGGGTCCAGTCGGCGAGGGCACCGACCCGGATGCCGGCCGCCGCGTCGGGGCGGCGTTCCCGGATCACCAGGTGGGCGGCGAGGTCCCGGGTGGTCCACCCGGCGCAGAGGGTGGGGGCGTCCGGCCCGGCGGCGGCCAGGAGTTCGGCGAGGCGGTGGCGTTCGGCGAGGGCGTGGTTCGACATGGCGCCACCTTAGGACGTGGCGAACCGCGGTCAGTGCAGGTCGCCGGTGAGCTTGGGGCCGCCCTGCCTGTTGCTGGCCGTCAGGGTGCAGGTGTAGTCCCGCCAGCCCTGCTGGTAGTTGGCCAGCGCGGGGCCGAACTGGCGGCCGTAGTACGTCTTCCCGTCGTTCTGCCGGGCCTTGGCGGCGGCCTCGGCCTCCTTGCAGCCCTCCCGCATCGCGAGCGAGATCGGGATCTCGCCGGTCAGGCCGTCGGCCAGTTTCAGGTCGGCGATCACCTGGCCGTCGTGCCCGCCGGTGCAGGGGCGCTCCTCGGCCTTGGTGATCACCGGGCTGAGCTGCGGGTGGTCGAAGCAGGCGCCGACCGGGAAGAAGGCGTACGGCGGGGCCTTGGTCGGGGTGGGCGTCGGCGTGGGGGTGGGCGTCGGGGTCGGGGTGGCCGTGGGGGTGGGCGGGGGTGGCGCGGCCGCGGGCTTCCGGTCCTCCGGCCAGAGCAGGACGGTGGCCACCACGGCGAGCAGCACGGCGAGTACCGCCGCGACGGTGAGGACCAGGCCCCGGGACGGGCGGGAGTCGGCGGCTGCGGGCGGCTGCTGCGCGGAGGTCATGGCCACGAGGATGGCCCACGCGGGGCCCGCCCGGCAGGCGGTTGGCCGAAATCGTACTGCCGCCGCGGGGTCCGGGCCCGGTCGGCTAGGCTCCCCGGCGGCACGGCACGAATCCCGGGAGTTGGGAATGCGCGTCGGAATCACCGGTCACCAGGACCTGTCGGGCGGCATCACCGAGATGCTGGTCCGCGGGGAGCTCTGGCGGCTGGTCACCACCTTCGGGCCGTACGAGCTGGTCGGCGTCAGCTGCGCCGGGGAGGGGCCGGAGAGCTGGTTCGCCCGGTCCGTCCTGGAGCACGGCGGCAAGCTGGAGATCGTCGTCCCCGCGAGCGGCGTCGGGAGCGCGAGCGCGGCCCGGCTGCGGTTGCTGGGCGAGGCCCGCGCCGTCCACCGGCTGGCCGCCGTCGAGCGCGGCGGCCTCGGCGACGACACCGGACGGGCCCTGGTCGGCATGGTCGACGAGCTGATCGCGGTCTGGGACGGCGAGCCGGGCAGCGAGCCCGCCCGGGTCGCCGCACTGGCCCAGGCGGCCGGGCTGTTCGTCCACCGGATCTGGCCGTCCGGCTGCGCGCGCACCGACTGACCACCCCCGGCCAGGTCGCGAGGGGCCGCCGACCGGGCTGACACAATGGCCCCATGTCCACCACACCCGCCACCCCCGGCACCACCGCCCTGGCCCCCGAGATCGCCGCCCGCCTCAAGCGCACCGAGGACGGCCTGCTCCCGGCCATCGCGCAGCAGTACGACACCGGCGAGGTGCTGATGCTCGGCTGGATGGACGACGAGGCGCTGCACCGCACGCTCACCACCGGCCGCTGCACCTACTGGAGCCGCAGCCGCCGTGAGTACTGGGTGAAGGGCGACACCTCCGGTCACGCCCAGGCGGTCAAGTCGGTGGCGCTGGACTGCGACGGCGACACCCTGCTGGTGAAGGTCGACCAGACCGGTGCCGCCTGCCACACCGGCGACCGCACCTGCTTCGACGCCGACGTGCTCCCGCTCGCCTGACCCTCCCCCCGAACTCCAGAAGGTGCCGCTCGCCATGGATCTCGAAACCTTCCGCAAGCTCGCCGTCGACACCCGGGTCATCCCGGTCACCCGCAGGCTCCTCGCGGACGGTCTCACCCCGATCGGCCTCTACCGCAGCCTCGCCGAGGAGCGGCCCGGCACCTTCCTGCTGGAGTCCGCCGAGCAGGGCCGCAGCTGGTCGCGCTACTCCTTCGTCGGCGTCCGCAGCGCCGCCGTCCTCACCGCCGGCCCGGACGGCGCCGCCCGCTGGCTCGGCACCCCGCCGGTCGGCATCCCCACCACCGGGGACCCGCTGCAGGTGCTGCGCGCCGCGCTGGAGGCGCTGCACACCCCGCGCCGCACCGACGACGGCCTGCCGCCGCTGACCGGCGGTCTGGTCGGCTACCTGGGCTACGACGTCGTCCGCCGG
The DNA here is from genome assembly GCF_029894125.1 of Kitasatospora sp. MAA19. Taxonomy (GTDB): domain Bacteria; phylum Actinomycetota; class Actinomycetes; order Streptomycetales; family Streptomycetaceae; genus Kitasatospora. The sequence goes on along the minus strand of NZ_JARXYZ010000002.1, from coordinate 305,014 downwards.
CTGGAGAAGCTGCCCGACCTCAACCCGGACGACCTCCGGCTCCCCGAGCTGACCATGCTGCTCGCCACCGACCTCGCCGTGCTCGACCACGTCGACGGCACCGTGCTGCTGATCGCCAACGCCGTCAACCACAACGACCTGGCCAGCGGCGCGGACGAGGCCTACGCGGACGCGGTGGCCCGGCTGGACGCCATGGAGGCCGACCTGCTCAAGCCGGTCGACCCGGGCCTGGCCACCTTCACCCCGGCCGGCCCGGGCGAGGTCCGCTCCCCGTTCGGCGGCGCGCCGTACCGGGCCGCGGTGGAGGACATCAAGGAGCGGATCCGGGCCGGCGAGGCCTTCCAGGTCGTTCCCTCGCAGCGCTTCGAGGCCCCCTGCCCGGCCTCCGCGCTGGACGTCTACCGCGTCCTGCGCACCACCAACCCCAGCCCGTACATGTACCTGTTCCGCTTCCCCGGGCCGGACGGCACCGCCGAGGGCGGCTTCGACGTGGTCGGCTCCAGCCCGGAGGCGCTGGTCAAGGTCACCGGCGGCGAGGCGATGCTGCACCCGATCGCCGGCACCCGGCACCGCGGCGCCACCCCGCACGAGGACGCGGCGCTGGCCGCCGAGCTGCTCGCCGACCCCAAGGAGCGGGCCGAGCACCTGATGCTGGTCGACCTCGGCCGCAACGACCTCGGCCGGGTCTGCGAGCCGGGCAGCGTGGAGGTGGTCGACTTCATGCACATCGAGCGCTACAGCCACGTGATGCACATCGTCTCCACCGTCACCGGCCGGGTGGCGCCCGGGCGGACCGCCTTCGACGTGCTGACCGCCTGCTTCCCGGCCGGCACGCTGTCCGGCGCGCCCAAGCCCCGCGCGATGCGGATCATCGAGGAGCTGGAGCCCACCCGCCGCGGCCTGTACGGCGGCTGCGTGGGCTACCTGGACTTCGCCGGGGACTCCGACACCGCGATCGCGATCCGCACCGCCGTGCTGCGCGACGGCACCGCCTACGTGCAGGCCGGCGCGGGCGTGGTCGCCGACTCCGACCCGCACGGGGAGGACACCGAGTGCCGTAACAAGGCGGCCGCCGTGCTGCGCGCCGTCGCCACCGCCAATACGCTGCGGACGCCGGAACTGTCGTAACCGGAACGTGCCGGTACATGCCGGTACGTGTCGGAACGGAAGGCGGCCGGGATGCCGGGGATGCCGCAGGACGGGCCGCGGCGGGAGACCGTGCTGGCCGCCGCCGCCCAGATCAGGGACCAACTGGCGGGCCGCGGCCGGGTGCTGTCCGGCGCCGTGGTCGTCACCCCGGCCGCGCCCGGCGGCCTCGCCCCCGACCTGGCGGTGACCGCGCCGGGGGTGGAGCCCGACGGCCGGGGCCGGTACGCCGGGAGTGATGTCGAGGCGGTCCTGGAGGTGGCGCGGCCGCACCTCGCCGAGACGGCGCGGGCGTACGCGCTCAGCGGGATCCCGCTGTACGTGATGGTCGACCCGGCGGCGGCGGTCTGCCTCGTGCACACCGCGCCGTCCGCCGACGGGGCGTACCGGGAGGCGGAACGGGTGCCGTTCGGCAACGACCTGTTCCTGCCGCTCGGCGAGCGGACGCTGGTGCTGCGGACGGAGGAGTTCCCGGCCGGGCCGCCCACCCCGGGTGCGGGGCCGGACGCCGGGCGGGGGATAGTGGACGGGTGAGCACACCTGACCAGACCCCCGTACCCGCCCCGTCGGCCCCCGCGGCGGGCCGCCGGACGCTCGGCGTGATGCTCCTGCTGACCGTGCTGAGCGCCGTCCTGGTGCTGACCGCCGTGGGCCGGGTCTGGGCCGAGGGCCGGGCCGGCACCCTGGCGGTTTCCGTCACCGGCGGCAAGATCTCCGAAGTACCGGGCGGGCTGGCCCTGGTGGGGCTCGCGGCGGCCGTCGCGGTGTTCGCGGTGCGCGGCGCCGGCCGGCTCGCGGTCGGCGCGCTGACCCTGCTGGCGGGCCTCGGCGCGGCCGTCGCCTCGGCCGCGGGCGCCGGGGACACCGCCGCGCTGGACGCCGAGGCGGCCCGCAAGCTGGCGCTGTCCGGGTCGGCGGCCACCGAGGTCGGCCACACCGGCTGGCCCTGGGTGGCGCTGGCCGGTGGGCTGCTGCTGGCCGTCGCCGGGCTGCTCACCCTCCGCTACGGCCGGGGCTGGCCGGCCATGGGCAGCCGCTACGAGGCGCCCACCCGCAAGGCCCCCGCGACGACCGGGACCCCGGCCGACCTGTGGAAGGCGCTGGACCGGGGCGAGGACCCGACCGCGGTCTGAGCCGGCTCCGGGGACGGGGCCGGGCGGGCCGTGGCGACCCGCGGCGTGCGACGCGACGGGCCCGCCACGTGTGACGCGATAGACGGGGCACCCGCTTTGGGAGGCGGGTGTGTGGCCCGGCACAATGGAACCCGTCAACCCGCCGGCGGCCCCGCAGGCCCGGCCGGGCCCCGAGAGGCTAGGAGCACCAGCAGATGTCAGCAGCAGCACACGGTCACAACCCCGCCGCCTGGACCGGTGTGACCATCACCTTCATCGGTTTCGGGATCGCGGGGGTCGCGATGATCCTTCCGTCGGTGCTGCTGGTCTGGGCAGGCCTGGCGGTCGTCCTGGCCGGCGGTGTGATCGGCAAGGCCATGTCGATGGCGGGCATGGGCAAGCAGCCGAGCACCAACGTGTACGCGTCGGTCGAGGAGCAGGCCGAGGCCCGCGTCGCCGTCACCGCCTGACGACGGACTCCTCCGGACCGCGAAACGGCGGGCGCGCCGCGCCCGCCGTTTCGGTCTGTCCGGGGCTCCGCGCGGGCAGAATCGGGGCGTGAACGCCGCCTCCACCGCCACCGCCCCGCCGCCCGTACTGCGCCGGCTGGGCCCGCCGCTGGCCGCGCTGGCCGCGGCGGCCGTCCCCACCGCCTACCTCGCCGTGGTGGACCCGAACGCCCCCGGGCACTACCCCGACTGCCCCTTCCTGACCGCCACCGGCTGGTGGTGCCCCGGCTGCGGGGGGCTGCGCTGCGTCCACGCGCTGACCCACGGGGACTTCACCGGCGCGCTGCACGACAACGCCGCGGCCGTCCTGCTGTTCGCCGTGCTGGCGCTGTTCTGGCTGCGCTGGGGCTGGGCCGCGCTGCTCGGCGGCGGGCCGCGGCCCAGGCCTGCGCTCGGCGCCCGGCGCTGGGTGCTGATCGCCCTGCTGGTCCTGGTGTTCACGGTGGTGCGCAACCTGCCGGTCGGGGCGGGACTGGCGCCCCCGCTGGTTTGATCCCGAGCCCTTGCGGGTAGCGGCCCGCGCACCGGTCCACACCGCGGTCCGTACATCGGTCCACTTGCCCCGCACCCGGGCTCGGCGACCGCCGGAGAACCGGTGAAACCGCAGCTGGGAGCGGCCCCGGGGGGCGTCCGGCACGCGAGACGCACACCGGGCGGATGCGCCCCGCGCCCCCTGGTGCCGATACCATCGAAGAGCCGCCGGGCCACCGCCCGGACGGCTCGTCGCCGGCGAACGAGCAGAAATCTTGGGGGCACTTCGCGTGAGCGAGCGAACCATTGACAGGTGCGTGTTGCGCGCAGCGCCTGCTGAGCGAAGCGAGGTGTGCGCATGAGTGTGCTCGACACGATCATCGACGGGGTCCGGGAGGACCTCGCCGAACGGCAGGCCCGGGTCACCCTGGACGAGCTCAAGGAGCGCGCCGCCAAGGCCCGCGAGGCCAAGGACGGTGTCGCCGCCCTCAAGGGCGACGGGGTCCGGGTGATCTGCGAGGTGAAGCGCTCCAGCCCGTCCAAGGGCGCGCTGGCCTCGATCGCCGATCCGGCCGCCCTGGCGAGCGACTACGCGGCCGGCGGTGCCGCCGCGATCAGCGTGCTGACCGAGCAGCGCCGTTTCGGCGGATCACTCGCCGACCTGGACGCCGTCCGCGCGGCGGTGGACACCCCGCTGCTGCGCAAGGACTTCATCGTCACCGCCTACCAGCTGTGGGAGGCCCGCGCGCACGGCGCCGACCTCGCGCTGCTGATCGTCGCCGCCCTCGACCAGCCGGCCCTGGTGTCGCTGATCGAGCGCGCCGAGTCGATCGGCCTCACCCCGCTGGTCGAGGTGCACGACGAGGAGGAGATCAAGCGCGCGGTGGACGCCGGGGCGCGGATCATCGGTGTCAACGCCCGCAACCTCAAGACCCTTGAGGTGGACCGCAACACCTTCGGCAACGTCGTCCACGCCATCCCGGACGGCATCGTCAAGGTCGCCGAGTCCGGCGTGCGCGGCCCGCTGGACGTGATCTCCTACGCCAACCTCGGTGCCGACGCCGTCCTGGTCGGCGAGTCCCTGGTGACCGGCAAGGACCCGCGCGCCGCGGTCGCCGACCTGGTCGCGGCCGGGGCCCACCCCGCCGTCCGGCACAAGGACTGACCCGCCGACATGAAGATCGCCACCCGCCTCGCCCCCGGTTGCCGCCCGCGCGGCTGCCGCGCGCCCGCCCGCCGGGTGCTGGGGCGGCGGGTGCGGTACGTGATCGGCTGCGAGCCCGGGCAGGTACCGGGCCGCCGATGGCGGCGCACGTCCGGCTGATCCCGGCCACGAGACGTCACTGTCGTCATCTCCCCTAAGGACTCCACCATGTCCGACAAGTCCGCGAAGGACTACCTCCCCGGTGCCCAGGTGCCGGACGCCCGCGGCTACTTCGGCGCGTACGGCGGCCGCTTCATCCCCGAGGCGCTGGTCGCCGCCGTCGAGCAGGTCGCCGAGGAGTACGAGAAGGCCAAGGCCGACCCGGCCTTCACCGCCGAGCTCGACGCGCTGCTCAAGGACTACACCGGCCGCCCGAGCCCGCTGACCGACGTGCACCGCTTCTCCGCCGAGGCGGGCGGCGCGCGCGTCCTGCTCAAGCGCGAGGACCTCAACCACACCGGCTCACACAAGATCAACAACGTGCTGGGCCAGGCCCTGCTCACCCGGCGGATGGGCAAGACCCGGATCATCGCCGAGACCGGCGCCGGTCAGCACGGCGTGGCCACCGCCACCGCCTGCGCCCTGTTCGGCTTCGACTGCACCATCTACATGGGCGAGGTCGACACCCAGCGCCAGGCGCTGAACGTCGCCCGGATGCGGATGCTCGGCGCCGAGGTGGTGTCCGTGAAGTCCGGCAGCCGCACCCTCAAGGACGCCATCAACGAGGCGTTCCGCGACTGGGTCGCCAACGTGGACTCCACCCACTACCTGTTCGGCACCGTGGCCGGCCCGCACCCCTTCCCGATGATGGTCCGCGACTTCCACCGGGTGATCGGCGTCGAGGCCCGCCAGCAGGTGCTCGACCGCACCGGGCGGCTGCCCGACGCCGTCGTCGCCTGCGTCGGCGGCGGCTCCAACGCGATGGGCATCTTCCACGAGTTCATCCCGGACGCCGGCGTGCGCCTGATCGGCTGCGAGGCCGCCGGCGAGGGCGCCGACACCCCCAAGCACGCCGCCACCCTCACCAAGGGCGACCCCGGCGTGCTGCACGGCTCGCGCACCTACGTCCTGCAGGACGAGGACGGCCAGACCATCGAGTCGCACTCCATCTCGGCCGGCCTCGACTACCCGGGCGTCGGCCCGGAGCACGCCTGGCTGAAGGACACCGGCCGGGCCGAGTACCGCCCCGTCACCGACGACGCCGCCATGCAGGCGCTGCGGCTGCTGTCCCGCACCGAGGGCATCATCCCGGCGATCGAGAGCGCCCACGCGCTGGCCGGCGCCCTGGAGCTGGGCCGCGAACTCGGGCCCGAGGCCACCATCCTGGTCTCGCTCTCCGGGCGCGGCGACAAGGACATGCACACCGCGGCCGAGTACTTCGGCCTGTACGACGATCCGGCCGGCGGTTCGGCCCACGACGCGGCCCACGGGGGTAAGTGATCATGGCCAACAAGCCCAATGAGGCCAGCAAGCTCAGCGGCATCCTGGCGGCCGCCAAGGCCGAGAACCGCGCCGCGCTGATCGGCTACCTGCCGGGTGGCTTCCCGACCGTCGACGGCGGCATCCGCGCGATCAACGCGCTGATCGAGGGCGGCTGCGACGTCGTCGAGGTCGGCCTGCCGCACTCCGACCCGGTGCTGGACGGCGCCGTCATCCAGACCGCCGACGACATCGCGCTGCGCGGCGGCGTGCGGATCAAGGACGTGCTGCGCACCGTCCAGGAGGTCGCCACCGCGCACCCCGAGGCGGCGGTGCTGGTGATGACGTACTGGAACCCGGTCGACCGCTACGGCACCGCGCGCTTCGCCGCCGACCTCGCCGCCGCGGGCGGCGCCGGCTGCATCCTGCCGGACCTGCCGGTGGAGGAGTCCGAGGAGTGGCGCAAGGCGGCGGACGAGCACGGGCTGGACACCGTGTTCGTGGTCGCCCCCAGCAGCAAGGACCCGCGGCTGGCCGAGGTCACCGCCGCCGGCAGCGGCTTCGTCTACGCGGCCGCCGTGATGGGCGTGACCGGCACCCGCAACCAGGTCGGCTCGCTCGCCGAGGACCTGGTCGCCCGTACCCGGGCCACCACCGACCTGCCGGTCTGCGTCGGCCTCGGGGTCTCCACCGCCGAGCAGGCCGCCGAGGTGGCGGGCTTCGCGGACGGCGTGATCGTGGGCTCCGCGTTCGTGAAGCGGATCCTGGAGGCCGGCGACGACGAGGCGGCCGCGCTGGACGCGGTGCGCGCCCTCGCCGGTGACCTGGCGGCGGGCGTCCGCCGGCGCTGACGACCCGTACGACCTGACGGCCCGTCGCCCCCCGGGGGTGGCGGGCCGTTCGCCGTGTCCGCGCCCGACGACGCCGGGCGCGGGTGTGTCGCGGCCCCGAACGGGTGAACAGCGGCGGGGACACGCATCAGGCGGGGTTGACGGGCGTTGAGTGGAGGGACGAGTGCACGAACGACGTGTACGAGGGTTGCCGAGCGAGCGAAGGGGTGAGCCGGTGCCGGGTCTCCAGCGGGCCGTTCTGCTGCGGGCGGCCGCCGCCGCACTGGCGCTCGGCGCCGCCGTCGGGGCACACCCCGAGGTGGGGCAGGCGCTGGCCAAGCGCGGCGCCGAGCGGGCCGAGCGGGACGCGTACGCCTGTGCCGAGGCGGCCCGCTGGGACGCCGTCGTGCGGGCCGCCCGCTCGCACCGCGAAGGGCGGGCCGACCTGTTCGACCCGGCGCGCCCGCCCGGCTGCCGCTGACGAACGTGCGTTCGCCGAATTCGGACACATCCTCATCAGGCGTCACCCATCCGGCGTAATTCCTGAATATGGAGGAACCGCCCTTCATCCCTTACGGTTCATCAGGAAGTGAACGAGTTTCCCGAGGGGGGTTCCCTGATGGCCGGCCCGGCAGTGCAGCCCGGTGACCCGGTGCCCACGCCGTCGGCCCGGCGGCCGGTGCCGGTCTGGAGCCAGTGGCTGGGCACCGCCGTCCGGCTCGGCCTCGCGGTGGTCTGGGGCTGGGCCGGCCTGGCCAAGATCGCCGACCCGGCGGAGGCCGCCCAGGCCGTCCGCGCCTACGAGATCCTGCCCGAGGGCCTGGTCAAGCCGATCGGCTACGCCCTGCCCTTCCTGGAGCTGGCGCTCGCCCTGCTGCTGGTGATCGGCCTCGGAGTCCGGCTCGTCGCCGGCGTCTCCGCGCTGCTGCTGCTCACCTTCATCGCCGGAATCGCCTCCGCCTGGGCGCGCGGCATCACGATCGACTGCGGCTGCTTCGGCGGCGGCGGGCACGTCGACGCCTCGCAGACCGAGTACCTGCAGGAGATCCTGCGCGACACCGGGTTCCTGCTGCTGGCCGGGTGGCTGCTGTGGCGGCCCCGCACCAGGTTCTCGGTGGACGGCTGGCTGGCGAGCTGACCGGCCGGCCCCGCCGTACCCCCACCCCACCCCACGAAGGCCCTCCCCGATTGTGGATGTCAAGGCAATGAGCGAGAAGAACCGAGAAGGAAAGCGCACCGCCCGCGAGCGGATGCTGGAGCAGCGGGCGGCCGACGAGGCCTCGTCCCGGCGCAGGAAGAAGCTGCTCGTGGGCGGCGCGGTGCTCGTGGTGATCGCCGCCGCCGTGGTCACCGGTGTCGTGGTGCAGAACGAGCGCTCCAAGCCGGAGACGCCGGTCGCCGCCCCGGCCGGGACGATCGGCGACAAGAACCTGGTCATCCCGACCGGCTCGGCCAACGCCCCGGCCGTCCTCACCGTCTACGAGGACCCGCGCTGCCCGGCCTGCGGCATCTTCGAGCGGGAGTTCTCCTCGACCATCGACCAGCTGGAGGACGCCGGCAAGGTCTACACCAACTACCACATCGTGTCGTTCATCGACCGGGCCGTCCCGGGCAAGGGCTCCAAGATCGGTGCCAACGCGCTGGCCTGCGCCCAGGACGCCGGGCACTTCCGGGACTTCCACGACGTGCTGTACCGCAACCAGCCGGAGGAGACCAACGACGCCTTCGGCAACAAGGCCGTCCTGCTCAACCTCGCCAAGCAGGTCAACGGCCTCGACACGCCCGCCTTCGAGTCCTGCGTCAACGACGGCAAGTACGGCGGATGGGTGTCCTCGGTGCAGCAGGACTTCGACAAGTCCAGCTACAAGTCCACCCCGACGGTGCTGCTCAACGGCCAGCCGATCTACCCCAAGAACGGCAGCGAGGAGATCACCCCGGCCAACCTGGTGAAGTGGGTCGACGCCGCCAACCAGGGCAAGCAGCTGGGCACCACGGGCTCCAACGGGCAGGCCCCGGCGCCCACCAGCACCGCCTCGGAGGCCAACAACCCGTCGCCGACGGCCGGTTGAGCCGCGTACGCTGCCGGATGACCGCCGCCGTCCCTGCCCCGTCCGGAGGGGACGGCGGCGCTATCCGGGACCCGTTGTTCGGTTTCTGTGACCCCAGGCGTGCCCGACGGGGCCCGCCGACCCTGTAGCGTCGGAACCGCCATGGATATCGCCTACATTCCCAGCCCGTCGCGGGGCGTCCTGTACCTCGGACCGATCCCGCTGCGCGCCTACGCCTTCTGCATCATCCTCGGTGTCGTCGTGGCCGTCTGGCTCGGCAGCAAGCGCTGGGTCGCCCGGGGTGGTGCCAAGCACACGGTCGGCGACATCGCCGTCTGGGCCGTGCCCTTCGGCCTGGTCGGCGGTCGGCTGTACCACGTCATCACCGACCACCAGCTGTACTTCGGGGACGGCAGGAACCCCTGGAACGCCCTCAAGATCTGGGAGGGCGGCCTCGGCATCTGGGGCGCGATCGCGCTCGGCGCGGTCGGTGCCTGGATCGGCGCCCGCCGCCGGGGTGTGCCGCTGCCCGCCTACGCCGACGCCATCGCGCCGGGCATCGCGCTCGCACAGGCGATGGGCCGTTGGGGCAACTACTTCAACCAGGAGCTGTACGGCCGGCCGACGACGCTGCCGTGGGGCCTGGAGATCGACAAGACGCTGCCGAGCGGCGAGGTCGTCACGGGCGTCTACCACCCGACCTTCCTGTACGAGTCGCTGTGGTGCGTCGGGGTCGCGCTGCTGGTGATCTGGGCGGACCGCCGCTTCAAGCTGGGGCACGGCCGGGCCTTCGCGCTGTACGTGGCCGCGTACACGGTGGGCCGGGCCTGGACCGAGTGGCTGCGGATCGACGAGGCGCACCACTTCCTGGGCATCCGGCTGAACGACTGGACGGCCGGGGTGGTGTTCCTGGCCGCCGTGGCCTACCTGGTGATCGTCGGTCGGACGCGGCCCGGCCGGGAGGACCCGGCGAGCATCGACCCGGCCGCGCACGCCGAGCAGGCGTCCGGCGACGGGGCCGCGGAGGCTCCGGTGGACGGGAAGGCCGCGGCGGACGAGAAGGCCACGGTGGACGGCAGGGCCACGGCGGACGAGAAGGTCCGGGTGGACGAGAAGGACTCGAAGAGCGGGAAGTCGTCTCAGCCCGCGGACGAAAAGGTGGACGCTCCGGCCGCCGCCGGAGCCGCCGAGACGACCGGCGAGGACGCCAAGAACCTGACCTGACCTGGGAGTTCCCTCCGTTCCGGCCGCCCCCGCGATGCTCGCGGAGGGCGGCCGCCGCGCTGTTCGGACAGCCTTACTTTGCTGGAAATGCCCAGGTCAGACGGTCTACGTTCGAGGAAAGACGAATCGAACGGAGGGGAACTGCCGTGAGCGCGATCACCTTGGAGCCCGAGGCCGGGCACCACCCCCGCATACCCGCCGCGGGACACCACCGGGACGTGAACGGTGGCTGGCTGCGGCCCGCCGTGTTCGGGGCGATGGACGGCCTGGTCTCCAACTTCGCGCTGATGACCGGCGTGGTCGGCGGCTCGGCGTCCAGCGCCACGGTGGTGCTGACCGGGCTCGCCGGGCTGGTGGCCGGGGCCTGCTCGATGGCGGCGGGGGAGTACACCTCGGTGGCCTCGCAGGCCGAACTGGTGCAGGCCGAGATCGAGGCCGAGCGGCTGGAGCTGAGCCGCAACCCGCACGGCGAGCTGGCCGAGCTGGCGCAGCTGTACATCTCCCGCGGGGTGGAGCCGGGGCTCGCCCACGAGGTGGCCCGGCAGCTGTCGGCCAACCCGGACCAGGCCCTGGAGATCCACGCCCGGGAGGAGCTGGGCATCGACCCCAACGACCTGCCGTCGCCGTGGGTGGCCGCCGGGTCCTCCTTCATCTGCTTCGCGGTGGGCGCGTTGCTGCCGTTGCTGCCGTACCTGCTGGGGGCGACCTCGCTGCTGCCGGCGCTGCTGCTGTCGGTGGTGGGGCTGTTCCTGTGCGGCGCAGTGGTGGCCCGGGTGACGGCGCGCAGCTGGTGGTTCAGCGGGCTGCGGCAGCTGGTGCTGGGCGGGGCGGCGGCCGGGGTGACCTACCTGCTGGGGTGGCTGATCGGCGGGCACGTCGGCTGAGGCGGGCCTTCGGCCGGGCGTGCGTGATGACCCGGGGGACTGCATGACTATGCCGGGCAGTGGGTGACGTTCCACACACAGGCGTCGCGTACCGCCTGGCCTAGTCTCAGCATCCGAGCCTCGGAGCCGAGGATTCGCATCTGCCGACGGGCCCCGGGGATCGATTCGCAGGCGCCCTTGATCGTCCCGTGTGGCGGTCGGGTTTCGCCCCTGTTTCAGGCCGTCGACCGCCGGGCACAATCGTAGGACGTGCACTGTGGCACGCCCCCCTCACCAGCCCCCTGACCTGCGGATCCGTCCGCCATGTGGACGAGATATTCCACTTCCCGGGATCTTGGGCATCATGTAACTTGCATGAAATCGCATCAGGGCCAACGTCGTCCCTCCTTGCACCACACAGCCGAATGACGACGACGGGAGAGCCGATGCTGTCTGCATCCATGCACTCCGCCAACGAGCCCCAGGCCGGCGCCGCCCGCCAGCCGTACGCGCTCGTTCCGGATGCGCGACCTACCGCTCAGGGCCTGTACGACCCGCGAAACGAGCACGACGCCTGCGGCGTCGGTTTCGTCGCCACGCTGACCGGCATCGCCGACCACACCATCGTCGAGCAGGCGCTCACCGTCCTGCGCAACCTGGAGCACCGCGGCGCCACCGGCGCCGAGCCCGACTCCGGCGACGGCGCCGGCATCCTCACCCAGGTCCCGGACGCCTTCCTGCGCGGCAAGGTCGACTTCGAGCTCCCCGCCGCCGGCGCGTACGCGGTCGGCATCGCCTTCCTCCCCGACGAGGACGCCGCCGCCGTCGCCCGGATCGAGGCCATCGCGGCCGAGGAGGACCTGACCGTCCTCGGCTGGCGCGACGTCCCGGTCACCCCGGACCTGCTCGGCGCCACCGCCCGCAGCGTGATGCCCCGCTTCCGCCAGCTCTTCCTGGCCAAGGAGGGCCTGGCCGGCATCGGGCTCGACCGGATCGCCTTCGTCGTCCGCAAGCGCTCCGAGCGCGAGGTCGGGGTCTACTTCCCGTCGCTGTCCGCGCGCACCATCGTCTACAAGGGCATGCTGACCACCGGCCAGCTGGAGCCCTTCTTCCCCGACCTGTCGGACCGCTCCTACGCCTCCGCCGTCGGCCTGGTGCACTCGCGCTTCTCCACCAACACCTTCCCGAGCTGGCCGCTCGCCCACCCGTACCGCTTCGTCGCCCACAACGGCGAGATCAACACGGTCAAGGGCAACCGCAACTGGATGAGCGCCCGCGAGTCCCAGCTCGCCACCGACCTGATCCCGGCCAACCGGAACGGGCAGGGTCTGAGCCGGATCTTCCCGGTCTGCACCCCGGACCACTCCGACTCCGCCTCCTTCGACGAGGTCCTGGAGCTGCTCCACCTCGGCGGCCGCTCGCTGCCGCACTCGGTGCTGATGATGATCCCGGAGGCGTGGGAGAACCACGCCACCATGGACCCGGCCCGCCGCGCCTTCTACCAGTACCACTCCAACCTGATGGAGCCCTGGGACGGCCCGGCCTGCGTCACCTTCACCGACGGCACCCAGATCGGCGCCGTGCTCGACCGCAACGGCCTGCGCCCCGCCCGCTACTGGATCACCGAGGACGGCCTGGTCGTCCTCTCCTCCGAGGTCGGCGTGCTCGACATCGAGCAGGAGAAGGTCGCCAGGAAGGGCCGCCTGCAGCCCGGCCGGATGTTCCTCGTCGACACCGCCGAGGGCCGCATCGTCGAGGACGAGGAGATCAAGTCCGCCCTCGCCGCCGAGCACCCCTACGCGGAGTGGGTCGCCGCCGGGCAGATCCAGCTCGCCAAGCTCCCCGAGCGCGAGCACATCGCCCACACCCACGCCTCCGTCACCCGCCGGCAGCAGACCTTCGGCTACACCGAGGAGGAGCTGCGGGTCATCCTGGCGCCGATGGCCAGGACCGGCGGCGAGGCGCTCGGCTCGATGGGCACCGACTCGCCGATCGCCGCGCTCAGCGAGAAGCCGCGCCTGCTGTTCGACTACTTCGTCCAGCTCTTCGCGCAGGTCACCAACCCGCCGCTGGACGCCATCCGCGAGGAGCTCGTCACCTCGCTGCTCAGCAACCTCGGCCCCGAGGGCAACCTGCTGGCCGCCGAGGCCGCCTCCTGCCGCTCGGTCGGCATCACCTTCCCGGTGATCGACAACGACGAGCTGGCCAAGCTCGTCCACATCAACGCCGACGGCGACCAGCCCGGCCTCAAGGCCGTCACGCTCTCCGGCCTCTACCGGGTCGCCGCCGGCGGCGAGGGCCTGGCCGCCCGCCTGGCCGAGATCGCCGCCGAGGCCGACGCCGCGATCGCCGACGGCGCCCGGATCATCGTGCTCTCCGACCGGCACTCCGACGCCGAGCACGCCCCGATCCCCTCGCTGCTGCTCACCTCCGCGATCCACCACCACCTCATCCGCACCAAGCAGCGCACCCAGGTGTCGCTGCTGGTCGAGGCCGGTGACGTCCGCGAGGTGCACCACGTCGCGCTGCTGGTCGGCTACGGCGCCGGCGCGGTCAACCCGTACCTGGCCATGGAGTCCGTCGAGGACCTCGTCGCCCAGAACACGTTCCTGAAGAGTGAGGGCAGCCAGGGCGTCGAGCCCGAGAAGGCCATCAAGAACCTGATCAAGGCGCTCGGCAAGGGCGTACTCAAGGTCATGTCCAAGATGGGCATCTCCACCGTCGCCTCCTACCGCGGCGCCCAGGTCTTCGAGGCCATCGGCCTCTCCCAGGACCTGGTCGACGGCTACTTCGCCGGCACCACCACCAAGCTCGGCGGCATCGGCCTGGAGGAGATCGCCAAGGAGACCGCCGCCCGCCACGCCAAGGCCTACCCGGCCTCCGGCATCCCGGCCGCGCACCGCGCCCTGGAGATCGGCGGCGAGTACCAGTGGCGCCGCGAGGGCGAGCCGCACCTGTTCGACCCGGACACCGTCTTCCGGCTCCAGCACTCCACCCGCAACCGCCGGTACGACGTCTTCAAGCAGTACACGGACCGGGTGAACGAGCAGTCCACCCGCCTGATGACGCTGCGCGGCCTGTTCCAGCTGGACGCCCTCGGCCGGACCCCGATCCCGGTCGAGGAGGTCGAGCCGGTCTCCGAGATCGTCAAGCGCTTCTCCACCGGCGCCATGTCGTACGGCTCCATCTCGATGGAGGCGCACGAGACCCTCGCCATCGCCATGAACCGCCTCGGCGGGAAGTCCAACACCGGCGAGGGCGGGGAGGACCCGGAGCGCCTGTACGACCCGGAGCGCCGCTCGGCGATCAAGCAGGTCGCCTCCGGCCGGTTCGGCGTCACCTCCGAGTACCTGGTCAACGCCGACGACATCCAGATCAAGATGGCCCAGGGCGCCAAGCCCGGCGAGGGCGGCCAGCTGCCCGGCCACAAGGTGTACCCGTGGGTCGCCAAGACCCGGCACTCCACCCCGGGTGTCGGCCTGATCTCGCCGCCGCCGCACCACGACATCTACTCGATCGAGGACCTGGCGCAGCTCATCCACGACCTCAAGAACGCCAACCCGGCCGCCCGCATCCACGTGAAGCTGGTGTCCGAGGTCGGCGTCGGCACGGTCGCCGCGGGCGTCTCCAAGGCGCACGCGGACGTGGTGCTGGTCTCCGGGCACGACGGCGGCACCGGCGCCTCCCCGCTGACCTCGCTCAAGCACGCGGGCGGCCCCTGGGAGCTCGGCCTCGCCGAGACCCAGCAGACCCTGCTGCTCAACGGCCTGCGCGACCGCATCGTGGTGCAGACCGACGGCCAGCTCAAGACCGGCCGCGACGTCGTCATCGCCGCACTGCTCGGCGCCGAGGAGTTCGGCTTCGCCACCGCGCCGCTGGTCGTCTCCGGCTGCATCATGATGCGCGTCTGCCACCTGGACACCTGCCCGGTCGGCGTCGCCACCCAGAACCCGGTGCTGCGCGAGCGCTTCTCCGGCCAGCCCGAGTTCGTGGTCAACTTCTTCGAGTTCATCGCCGAGGAGGTTCGCGAGCTCCTGGCCGAGCTCGGCTTCCGCTCGATCGAGGAGGCCGTCGGCCACGCCGAGCACATCGACGCCCAGGCCGCCATCGACCACTGGAAGGCCGCCGGGCTCGACCTGGCCCCGCTCTTCCACGTGCCGTCGCTGCCCGAGGGCGCGGCCCGCCACCGCACCACCGCCCAGGACCACGCGCTCGACAAGGCCCTGGACAACCAGCTGATCGCGCTCGCCGAGGACGCCCTGGAGCGCGGCGAGACCGTCCGCATCCAGCTGCCGATCCGCAACGTCAACCGCACGGTCGGCACCATGCTCGGCCACGAGGTGACCAGGCGCTACCGCGGCGAGGGCCTGCCCGAGGGCACCATCGACGTCACCCTCACCGGCTCCGCCGGGCAGTCCTTCGGCGCCTTCGTGCCGCGCGGCGTGACCCTGCGGCTGGAGGGCGACGCCAACGACTACGTCGGCAAGGGGCTCTCCGGCGGCGTCGTCATCGTCCGCCCGGCCCGCGAGGCCGCGGCCATCGGCAACGACGCGCAGAACCACGTCATCGCCGGCAACACCATCGGCTACGGCGCCACCTCCGGCCGGATCCACCTGCGCGGCAAGGCCGGTGAGCGCTTCGCCGTCCGCAACTCCGGCGCCACCCTGGTCGTCGAGGGCGTGGGCGACCACGGCCTGGAGTACATGACCGGCGGCCGGGTCGTCATCCTCGGCGAGACCGGGCGCAACCTGGCGGCCGGCATGTCCGGCGGCATCGCCTACGTCCTGGACCTGCGCCCCGCGAACGTCAACGACGGCATGGTGGGCATCGAGGCCCCGAGCGCCGCCGACCGCGACTGGCTGCGCGAGACCGTGCAGCAGCACTACGAGGAGACCGGCTCCACCGTCGCCGCCGAACTCCTGGCCGACTGGGGCGGCGGGGTCTCCCGCTTCTCCAAGATCATGCCGACCGACTACAAGGCTGTGCTCGCCGCCAAGGACGCCGCTGAGCGCGATGGCCTCTCCGAGGCCGAGACCACTCGCAAGATGATGGAGGCGGCACGTGGCTGACCCCAAGGGCTTCCTGACCACCGGCAAGCAGCTGGCCGAGCGCCGGCCCGTGGACGTGCGTCTGCGGGACTGGAACGAGGTCTACGTCGAGCGCAGCCTCCTGCCGATCATCACCAAGCAGGCCGGCCGCTGCATGGACTGCGGCATCCCGTTCTGCCACAACGGCTGCCCGCTCGGGAACCTCATCCCCGAGTGGAACGACCTCGCCTACCGGGACGACTGGACCGGCGCGATCGAGCGGCTGCACGCGACCAACAACTTCCCGGAGTTCACCGGCCGCCTCTGCCCGGCGCCCTGCGAGTCCGCCTGCGTGCTCGGCATCAACCAGGACGCGGTGACCATCAAGAACGTCGAGGTCACCATCATCGACAAGGCCTGGGACCGCGGCGGCGTCACGCCGCAGGTCCCGGAGCGGCTGTCCGGCAAGACCGTCGCCGTCGTCGGCTCCGGCCCGGCCGGCCTGGCCGTCGCCCAGCAGCTCACCCGGGCCGGCCACACCGTGGTCGTGTACGAGCGCGCCGACCGCGTCGGCGGCCTGCTGCGCTACGGCATCCCCGAGTTCAAGATGGAGAAGCGCCACATCAACCGCCGCATCGAGCAGATGCGCGCGGAGGGCACCCGGTTCCGCACCGGCGTCCACGTCGGCGAGGACATCACCGGCCAGCAGCTGCGCGAGCGCTTCGACGCCGTCGTGGTCGCCGCCGGCGCCACCACCGCCCGCGACCTGCCGGTGCCCGGCCGCGAGCTCAAGGGCGTCCACCAGGCCATGGAGTACCTGCCGCTGGCCAACAAGGTGCAGGAGGGCGACTTCGTCGAGTCGCCGATCAGCGCCAAGGGCAAGCACGTCGTCGTCATCGGCGGCGGCGACACCGGCGCCGACTGCGTCGGCACCGCCCACCGCCAGGGCGCGGCCTCGGTCACCCAGCTGGAGATCATGCCGCGGCCCTCCGAGGAGCGCCCCGGCCACCAGCCCTGGCCGACCATGCCGATGACCTACAAGGTCACCTCCGCGCACGAGGAGGGCGGCGAGCGGATCTACTCCGTCAACACCACCCGCTTCGCCGGCGACGAGGAGGGCAACGTCCAGGAGCTGCACCTCGTCGAGGTCGAGTTCAAGGACGGCCGGTTCGAGCCCGTCCCCGGCACCGAGCGAGCCATCCCGGCGCAGCTGGTCACCCTGGCCATGGGCTTCACCGGCACCGACGTCCGCAACGGCCTCGTCGAGCAGCTCGGCGTCGACCTGGACGCGCGCGGTAACATTGGCCGCGACGGCCGGTTCGCCACCAATGTCGATGGCGTCTACGTCTGCGGTGACGCAGGCCGTGGCCAGTCGCTGATCGTCTGGGCCATCGCGGAAGGCCGCTCGGCCGCCGCCGCGGTGGACACGTACCTCGGCGGCAAGACCCCGCTGCCGGCCCCGATCCGTCCCACCGACCGCCCGCTGGTCGTCTGACGGAGCGACCGGCCCCCCGAACGCCCGGCACCGCATAGCCGGGAGCTCAACCCGCTGCCCCCGCCAGCGTCGCCGGGCCAACGCGGTCTCCTGGCGCCTGCCCTCTTCCCCGACCAGTTGGAGGGCGGGCGCCGTCGCGTTCCTTTTGTCAAGGGTTGCCCCAACTCTCAGACATTTCCCAGGACTTGGGTCTACCGTAAACGCGGTCCGGGCGTCGTTCGGGAAGTCGCTCCCGGACGGGCTGTTGCTCGTCGGTGCCAGGTGGCAGACTGCCGCCGACGGCCGGGGGGCTGCGCGAGTGCGGAGGTTGACGCGATGAGCACGACTCAGGCCGGCGGAGGCGCCACGGTACGGCGCCTGCTACTCGGCACCCAGCTGCGCAAGCTCCGCGAGGCCAGGGGCGTCAGTCGCGAGGAGGCCGGCTACTCGATCCGCGCCTCCGAGTCCAAGATCAGCCGGATGGAGCTCGGCCGGGTCGGCTTCAAGGAGCGCGACGTCGCCGACCTGCTCACCCTCTACGGCGTGGAGGCCGAGCAGGAGCGCGCCACCGTCCTCGGGCTCGTCCGGGACGCCAACGCCACCTCCTGGTGGCACGAGTACGGCGACGTGCTGCCCGCCTGGTTCCAGAACTACGTCGGCCTGGAAGAGGCCGTCGCCGAGATCCGCAGCTACGAGGTCCAGTTCGTCCACGGGCTGCTCCAGACCGCCGACTACGCCCGCGCCGTCATCGCCGCCGGCGGCCACGCCACCGACCCCGGCGAGATCGAGCGCCGGGTCGAGGTCCGGCTCAAGCGTCAGGCCGTGCTCACCGCCGAGCATGGTCCCCGCCTGCTCGCCGTCCTCGACGAGGCCGCGCTGCGCCGGCCTTGGGGCGGCCCCGAGCTCATGCGCAACCAGATCGACCGGCTGCTGGAGCTCGGCGAGCTGCCCAACGTCCGGCTCCAGGTGCTGCCGCTGGGCTGCGCCGGGCTGAGCGCCGAGAGCGGCGCCTTCACCGTGCTCGGCTTCGCCGAACCCGAGCTCGCCGACGTCGTTTACGTGGAGCAGTTCACCACCGCGCTCTACCTGGACAAGCCCGTCGAGGTCGCCGAGTACCGCCAGGCGATGGAGGGCCTGCTCGCCGACAGCCTCGATCCGGAGCAGACGCACCATCTCCTGTACTCCGTACGCCAAGAGCTGTAATACGTCAGTACGATGATGCCCAATCAGGTCGGGCCGTGGCGGCTCGCCCGTCGGGACGCCCCGATCCGGCACGAGAGGGTTCAGATGTCGTACTTCTCCGAGTTGGCGCTGCAGTACATCGACGGCGAATGGTGCAGCGGCAGCGGCTCCTGGGACATCGTCGACGTCGATCCGTACACCGGCGACAAGCTCGCCACCATCACCGTGGCCACCGTCGCCGAGGTCGACCGGGCCTACCGGGCCGCCGAACGGGTGCAGAAGCAGTGGGCCGCCACCAACCCCTACACCCGCCGGCTCGTCTTCGAACGCGCGCTGCGGCTGGTCGAGGAGCGCGAGGCGGAGATCACCTGCGCCATCATGGTCGAACTCGGCGGCACCGCGCTCAAGGCCGGCTTCGAACTCTCCCTGGTCAAGGACATGCTGCGGGACTGCCTGCACCTGTCGGTCAGCCCGGAGGGCCGGCTGCTGCCCTCGACCGCGGACGGCAAGGAGAACCGCCTCTACCGGCTGCCGGTCGGCGTCGTCGGCGTGATCAGCCCGTTCAACTTCCCGCTGTACCTCTCGATCAAGGCCGTCGCCCCCGCCCTGGCGCTCGGCAACGGCGTGGTGCTCAAGCCGCACCAGGAGACCCCGGTGGTCGGCGGCACCCTGATCGCCAAGCTCTTCGAGGACGCCGGCCTGCCGGCCGGGCTGTTCAACGTCGTGGTCACCGACATCGCGGAGATCGGCGACGCGTTCATCGAGCACCCGGCGCCCAAGGTGATCTCCTTCACCGGCTCCGACCAGATCGGCCGACACGTCGCCACCGTCGCCGCCGCCAACTTCAAGCGGACCGTGCTCGAACTCGGCGGCAACAGCGCGCTGATCGTGCTGGACGACGCCGACGTCGACTACGCCGTGGACGCCGCCGTGTTCAGCCGCTTCGCCCACCAGGGCCAGGTCTGCATGGCCGCCAACCGGGTCCTGGTCGACCGCGCGGTCGAGGCCGAGTTCACCGCGAAGTTCGTCGCTAAGATCGCCTCGCTCACCGTCGGCGACCCCAAGGACCCGGCCACCCAGATCGGCCCGCTGATCAACACCGTCCAGGCCGACGCCATCACCGCCCAGGTCGACCAGGCCGTCGCGGCCGGCGCCACCGCGCTGCTGCGCGGGTCCACGACCGGCAGTCTGATGGACCCGGTCGTCCTCACCGGCCTGGCCGAGGACGCGCCGATCCTCAAGCGCGAACTCTTCGGGCCGGTCGTGCTCGTGGTGCCCTTCGACGGCGAGGACGAGGCCGTCCGGATCGCCAACGACAGCCCCTTCGGGCTCAGCGGCGCGGTGCACACCGCGGACGTGGAGCGCGGCGTGCGGGTCGCGCACCGGATCGAGACCGGCATGATCCACGTCAACGGCGGGACCATCGCCGACGAGCCGGGGGTGCCGTTCGGCGGGGAGAAGAACTCCGGGATCGGGCGGCTCAACGGGGAGTCCACGGTGGACGCGTTCACCACGGTGAAGTGGATCTCCGTCCAGCACGGGCGGACGGTCTTCCCGTTCTGAGGCGGCACGTTCTGCGGCATCACGTTCTGCGGCGGCACGTTCCGGCGTTGCGCTCAGGCGGCGCAGGCCCCCGGCGGTAACCGCCGGGGGCCTGCCCGAACTCGCAGCGCGACGTCGGTTGACGCGGTTCGGTCGAGTGCGACCGCGGGGGCTAGAAGACCGGCTGGCCGGCGCGGACCAGGCGCCAGGAGTCGGTGAAGAAGTCGGCCGGGTCGATGACGCCCTTGGCCTTCACCCAGGCGATCATCGTGTTGCGGATCTCGTCGGAGTTCGACCAGACCAGCTTGGCCTGCGCCACGTGCGGGAAGTTGCCGCCACCGTTGGCACGGTAGTTGTTGACCGCCAGGACGAACTGCGCGGCCGGGTCGATCGGCTTGCCCGCGAAGGACAGGTTGAGGATCCGCTGGCCCTTCGGCTGCGCGATGTCGATGTCGTAGCTCAGGCCGTACACCGAGTCGTAGTTGTAGTCCGGCGTGGTCTCCGCGCCGGTCAGCGCGTCCTTGTCGACCGGCGCGCCCGGGGCGAGCTGGTTGTAGTACTTGGCCGAGAACTCCAGGTAGTCCTTCAGCTGCGCGCCCGTCAGGACCCGGGCCTCCAGGGTGTTCTCGTAGATGTACAGGCCCGCCGCGTCGCGCAGCTTCACCTGGCCCGCCGGGATCAGCGCGGTGCGGTTGAACGGCGCCGCCTGCGCCAGCACCGGCAGGTTGGCGTACGGCCCGCCCGCCAGCGCCGTCTTCACGGCGTCCGCCTGGACCCGGCCGATCAGGTCGATGATCGGGGTCGCCTTGAAGCGCGACTCGGCGATCGACAGCTCCGTCTTGCAGGTGCCGATCAGCTGGTTGACGTACGCCACGACCTTCTTGTGCTGCTCGGTGAGCGCGTCCACGATCTCCGGGTTCTCCGGCACGGTGTTGGAGTTCAGCACCCGCGAGGAGACCGAGAGGACCTTCCAGGCGCCGTCGGCGAACTCGACCTCGAAGTCGAAGCAGCTCAGGCGCTGGCCCCAGCACAGCGGCTCGGAGAGCACCACGGTCTTGCCGGTCTGCTTGTTGACGATCAGCCGCTGCGGCACCTCCTTGTGGGTGTGGCCCACCAGCACCGCGTCGATGCCCGGCACCTTCTCCGCCATCTCGCCGGAGGCGTCCTCCGGCCAGGGCAGCTGGTCGCCGTAGGTGGTCGGCTCGTCGATGCCGGAGTGCGCCGACACCACGATGACGTCCGCGCCGGCCGCCTTCATCCGCGGCACGTACTTCGCCGCCGTCTCGACGATGCCCGGGAAGACCATCTGGCCGGAGACGTTGGCCTTGTCCCAGATCGCGATGCCCGGGTTGGTGAGGCCGAGGATGCCGACCTTCAGCGGCCGGCCCTCGCCCAGCCGCAGCTCCTTGATCACGTACGGCTTGAAGGCGGGCTTCTCGTTCTTCGCGTGCAGCGCGTTGGCGCCCAGCAGCGGGAACTCCAGCTGGTCCTCGAAGGCCTTCACGGTGGGGATGCCGTAGTTGAACTCGTGGTTGCCGAGCGCGGCGGCGTCGTAGCCCATGAGGTTCATGGCGACGGCCATCGGGTGGTCGGGCACGGTGTCGGCGTCGGTGGCGATCGGCTCGATCCGGGCGTAGTAGTAGGTCAGCTGGGTGCCCTGGATGATGTCGCCGGAGTCGATCAGCAGGCAGCGGTCCCAGCCCTTGTCCTCGCGGACCTGGTTGGCCAGGGTGGAGATCTTGGCGAGGCCGACGTCGTTGTGCGCCTTGTCGGCGTAGACGGCGTCGGTGAAGTAGTCCCAGTTGAGCACCCGGCCGTGCAGGTCGGTGGTGCCCATGACGGTGAAGGCCTGCTGGTGGCTCTTGCGCTTGCCCTTGGCGGCCGCGGTGTCCGGCTCGGCGGCCGCGGCGGCGGGGGCGGCGGCGACGACTGCTCCGCCGGTCAGGGCGGCGCCGGCGGCGGTGGCGGCGGACCGGGTGACGAAGTCACGGCGGTTCAGGGGCATGGACGACTCTCCCGGGTGGGGACTGACGGGCCGATGGTCCGTCAACTGGTGTTCGGTAGCGCGCGTGGACGTGTCGACGCGCGTAGAAGGACGCGCGTAGAAGTGTGCCGTGCGGCCGGGCCGATGGGTAGCCCTCCGACGTTTCCAACAGGTGAGATCTTGGCGACTCGTTCGTGACGCGGATGTGCGGAGGCCGGGGTGGTAGAGAGCGGCGGGGGAGTGGCGGCGAGACCCGCCCGGGGCCGGGCCCGAGGCCCGTTCACCCCGGCCCGTCCCCCGGTCCGCCCGCCGGCCCGTTCACCCCGGCCCGCCCCCTGGCCCGCCCCGGCCCGTCCCCCGGTCCGCCCCCCGTCAGTCCAGCTCCGCGACCAGCCGCCGCACCTCGCGGCCGAGCTCCGCCTCCGGATCCGGCGCGTCCGCTCCCGCCCACGGCCGCCAGGTCAGCGCCCGCAGGTACCCGGCCACCGCCACCGGCAGCCGGTGCCGCACGATCTCCCGCGGCACCGGGCCCGGCCCCACCGTGCGCAGCGCCGCCAGCAGGCCCGCCACCCCCGCCGAGGCGGGCAGTGGCACCGTGGCCAGGTACTCGGCCAGCGCCGTGAGTTCGGGATCGGGCCCCGGCCTCGGATCGCGTTTGGGCGTCAGCAGCGCGCCCGCCCCGTACAGCCCCGCCACCACCGCCGGCCACCACGCCCCGCCCAGCCCGGCGAAGTGCAGCCCCAGCCCCACCGCGCCGCCCCCGCAGCCGACCAGGTTCCGGGTCGACTCCAGGTACCGCAGCACCTGCCGGCCGAACCCGTCACTGGTAGCCACGAATCTCCTCGAACACCCCGTCCAGCGACCCCGCCCCGTCGAACAGCTTGCCGCCGCTCACGTCCGCGATCCCCTGCAACTGGCTCACCGCCGCCTCCCCGAACTTGATCGGGAACACCGGGACCGACTTCTGCCAGGCCGCCAGCCCGTCGTGGAACCGCTTGAAGTCCCCGTCCGTGGCACCGACGTTGCTCTCCCCGTCGGTCATCAGCACGATCGACGTGAACCGGTCGTCCCCCGCCGCCGACTGCTGCCGGCCGATCACCCGGTACGCCTCCTCCAGCGAGTCGTACACCGCCGTGCCCCCCGACGCCGACAGCGACTGCACGTCCGTGTTGATCGAGGCCAGCTCCGTCTCCGGCCCCGGCTGGCTCCCCGAGGCCGGCACCGCGTGCGTCTTCGTCCACTTCACGTTCGACGCGAAGGAGATCAGCGTCACCTCCTCACGGTTGCGGAACCGGCGCACCCCCCGGGTGTCGTCCGTCCCGGTCAACCGGCCCAGCGCCGACTTCAGCGCCGAGATCCGCGAACCCTCCATCGACCCCGAGGTGTCCAGCACGTACACCGTCCGGGACGGCCGCCGCAGGTCGTTCTGGTACGAGGCCAGCAGCCCGTCCGCCACCGCCCGGCTCCCCGGGAACGGCAGCTCCCGCCGCCGGTCCGACGGCAACCCCGCCGCCGGTGGCACCCCCGGCGCCACCGGACGGCGCAGCGTGACCTCGGAGATCCGCTTCTGCACGTCCTCCTTCAGGAGGTACGCCGTCAGCCGCTGGAACGAATCCCGCTCCCGCTGCGCCGAGGAGGACAGCAGCGACAGCGGATAGTCCGCCGACACCACCCCGTCCAACGGGCGGATCACCGTCAACTGCTGCTCCGGCGGCAGCGACTTGTTCATCGACAGC
Source organism: Kitasatospora sp. MAA19 (assembly GCF_029894125.1). Classification (GTDB taxonomy): domain Bacteria; phylum Actinomycetota; class Actinomycetes; order Streptomycetales; family Streptomycetaceae; genus Kitasatospora. Next base: position 281,243 of record NZ_JARXYZ010000002.1, on the reverse strand, counting down.
AGCACCGACTCGTAGTTCACCAGCGCCCCGACCATGCCCGGCTCCGCCCGGGTGTACGCCTGCGCCAACCAGCCCGAGGAACCCGAGGTCAGCTTCTGGCCGGTGAAGAACCGCTTCAGCGACGGCGTCGCCTTCTGCACGTCCGCCTCCGACAGCGCCGAACCCGCACCCGAGAACGCCGAGGCCACCGCCACCAGCGTCGAGAAACCCGAGTTCGACCGGGACGGATCGGCCATCCCGTACGACAGCTTCCCGGCCGACGCCGCGTCCCCGATCTGCGCCCAGGAGACCTTCGAACCATCCCCCCAGCCGAGGTCGTCGAGGACCGACGACCGCACCCCCACGGCCACCGGCGAGACCATCACCGGTGTCTCCGACAGCACCTTCGACTTCCCCGTGTCGTCCAACCGCAGATACTGGTTGGACGGGAACCACACCGCGTCGTACTTGCCGTCCGCCCGCCCCGAGGACACCGCGTCCGCGCCGTCCAGCGACCCCGTCCAGGAGAACTGCACCGTCACCCCGGTCGCCTTCCTGGCCTCCTCCAGGATCGGCGCCAGATCCTGCAGCTCGCTGCCGGCCAGCACTCGCAGCACCCCCGGCCGCGCCGTCGCCGCCGGCGGGTCGGACGGCTTGGGGCCGGACGACGTGCCCCCGCCGGAGGAGGTGCAGGCGCTCACCGCCAGCAGGGCGGCCACTGCGGCGACCGGCCAACTCCGGCGCTTCATCGGGACATTCACTTCTTGCTCCCCTTGGCCGCCGCGATCAGCTTGGTCAGGTTGTCCAGCGACGGCACCGTCGGCTGCTTCACCTTCGCCGCCGTGAGATCAGGGGCGAAGACCGGCTTCTTGTCCTTCATCAGCTCGGCGAAGGCCCCCGGACTGGCCTGCGGGCGGAAGCCGAACCTCGCCTCCAGCCGGCGGAGCACCTCGTCGTCCTGCAACAGACCGGCGAGCTTGCGCCCGTTCTCCGTCCGCGCCACCACCGTGTGGTCGGAGTAGATCGTGGTGTCCGGATACAGCACCACCATGTCCCCGGTCGACTGGCCCCGCAGCGCCAGCTCGGCGACCTGTGACTCGTAGGCGAAGACCAGCGGATTGCCGACCCCCGCGCCGAAGTCCTTGAACGGCTCGTCGCTGCTGCTCTTCTGCCCGCCCTGCATCGCCGTCGCCGAGCGCAGCACGTCCTTCGAGGCGTCGATCCCGGCCTGGTCCGACACCACCTGGCGGTTGTTCAGGATGTACGACAGCAGCGCGACGTACATCGCCCCCGAGGACGAACTCTCCGGATCGGTGGTGGTCACGAAGATCGGGCCGCCCAACTCGGGATGGGCCGACGAACCCGCGAGGTCCGGCCACTGGCGGCCCGCCTTCAACGCGGCCACGTAGTCGTCCATCCGGAACGTCCAGACCTTCGAATCGTCCACCGTCGCCAGGTTGTTCTGCCTCAACACCTGCGCCACCGGCTCGTGCGCCACCACGACCAGCGGCGAGTAGAACGGCACCAGCGGCGAATCCTGCAGGCCCCAGTTGGCCTGGATCGCCCTGGCCGGCGCCGTGCTCGCCGGGAAGGCGAAGTCCAGCCCGCTGCCGTCCTTCGCCTGCTCGCTCATCGTCCACGAACCGGCCGAGTCGGCCCGCACCTCAAGCCCCTGCTTCGCCAACTCGGCCTTGACGTCCGGGTTCTCGAAGAAGGCGCGCTTCTCCGAACCGATCAGTCCGACGACCGTCGCCCGCTTGGCGCCCGGCTTCCCGTCCGGGATCAGCGCGTACGTCACCCCGCCCAGCAGGGCCAACGCCGCCAACACCCCCAGAGCGCGTCTCATACCGAACGCCTCCCCCTCGTCCGCTACGTCGTCCGGGTGGTCACCCGGGGGTGACGAGCGTCCCGCCGGGCGGGGAGCGGCGGCCGAACCAACGGTGAACCAGGGGTGAACACCCCTTCACGGGTTCGCATCGGCGGGCCGATCGGCACCGCCGCCCGGGCAGCCGCTCGCACACCGGTCCGAGGATGTGTCAGATTGTTCAACTCGCCTTACGGCAACGGTCATCCCGCCGTCCGGACCCGCGTCGTGGTTACGCGCCGGTAATGCCTACCCTCAGCAGTATGCGCCGAGCAAAAATCGTCTGCACCCTCGGGCCGGCCACCGACTCGTACGACCAGATCAAATCCCTGGTCGACGCCGGAATGGACATCGCCCGCTTCAACCTCAGCCACGGATCCCACGCCGAACACGAGGAACGCTACCGCCGCGTCCGCAAGGCCGCCGACGAAACCGGCCGCAGCGTCGGCATCCTCGTCGACCTTCAAGGCCCGAAGATCCGGCTCGACACCTTCGCCCACGGCCCCGTACTTCTCGAACGCGGCGACGAGTTCACCATCTCCACCGACAACGGCGTCGTCGGAGACAAGGACATCTGCGGCACCACCTACCCCGGCCTCGCCGCCGACGTCACCCGCGGCGAACGCATCCTCGTCGACGACGGCCGGGTCGCCCTCGAAGTCGTCGAGGTCGACGGACCGCGCGTCCGCTGCCTCGTCATCGAAGGCGGCCTCGTCTCCGACCACAAGGGCCTCAACCTCCCCGGCGTCGCCGTCTCCGTCCCCGCACTCAGCGACAAGGACGTCGCCGACCTGCGATGGGCGCTGCGCACCGGCGCCGACCTGGTCGCCCTCTCCTTCGTCCGAAGCGGCCGCGACATCGAGGACGTCCACCGGATCATGGACGAGGAGGGCCGCCACGTCCCGGTCATCGCCAAGATCGAGAAGCCGCAGGCGGTCGACAACCTGGAAGCCATCGTCGACGCCTTCGACGGCATCATGGTGGCCCGCGGCGACCTGGGCGTGGAGATGCCCCTCGAACAGGTCCCGCTCGTCCAGAAGTGCGCCGTCAAGCTCGCCCGGCGCAACGCCAAGCCGGTCATCGTCGCCACCCAGATGCTCGAATCGATGATCAACACCTCCCGGCCCACCCGGGCCGAGGCCTCCGACGTCGCCAACGCCGTCCTCGACGGCACCGACGCGGTGATGCTCTCCGGCGAGACCTCCGTCGGCAAGTTCCCGGTCGAGACGGTCAAGACCATGGGCCGCATCATCGAGGCCGCCGAGACCGACATCCTCGCCGCCGGCCTCCCGCCCCTCACCGCCGGCAGCAAGCCGCGGACCCAGGGCGGCGCCGTCGCCCGCGCGGCCGCCGAGATCGGCGACTTCCTGCACGCCAAGTACCTCGTCGCCTTCACCCAGTCCGGCGACACCGCCTGCCGCCTCACCCGCTACCGCTCACCCATCCCCGTCCTCGCCTTCACCTACGAACCCGCCGTCCGCAGCCAACTCGCCCTCACCTGGGGCGTCGAGACCTTCCTCGGCCCCTTCGCCCCGACCACGGACGAGATGGTCGAGCAGGTGGACGCGGCGTTGCTGTCGCTCGGCCGCTGCCAGAAGGGCGACATCGTCGTCATCACCGCCGGCTCCCCGCCCGGCCTCGCCGGCTCCACCAACCTCGTCCGCGTCCACCACGTGGGGACGCTGGACGGCTGACCGGAGCGGCGCGGCCCTTCCGAGGGGAGGGTCGCGCCGCCGCCGTCAGTACTTGGGGCCGATGTGGGCGTCCATGAGGGCGACGGAGTCCTTGCGGGCGATGGAGATGTTGACCTGGCCGGTGGGGCGGGGGATTGAGGCCTTCCACTGGACGCCGACGGTGTCGAGGGTGGCGGTGAAGAGGCCGATGATGTCGGTCGAGGTGTTGGTGAAGAAGTAACGCGGGTACTCGTAGCGCTTCTTGACGCCGCCGGCCGTGCGGATGGTCCAGTTGGTGATGCGGCAGCCGTCGGAGTGGATCAGGCCGCGCAGGAACTCCCAGGGGTGGGCGTCGACGATCTCCTGCTGCCAGGGTTCCAGGGCTATGGTGCGTTCGTGCTTTTTGCCGGGACCGTGCTGGGGGAAGTGGCAGGTCAGGTGATTCGAGTAGAGCTTGACGTCGTGACAGCCGGTCCGTCGTACTCTGCAGGGCTTGTTCCTGGGAAAGACCAGGAGCATGGCGTTCTCGACGGAGTCGGTGATTCCCGGCCAGTGATCGTCACAGGTGATCTGAAGGCTCTGCGTCCTGCGGTACTCGTTGGGGAGCAGGATGTGGCCGTCGCCGAGGTAGAGGCCGAGCAGGTAGGCGTAGGCGCGGCGGTCCAGGTCGTCGCCGTAGCAGTGCATGCACGCGGAACGCTTGCGGCCGGGGAGCTGATGGCGTTTGGCGAGGTCTTGATGCTTCCACCAGGAAACCGTGCCAGGAGAGACCCGGAGTCGTCGGGCGACATCGGCATTGGGTACACCTCGACGGAGGAGGTGCACGGCTTGTTCGCGCACGGAGAGAGACGTCATGTGCGTCAGATTGAGGCGCGCCAAGCTGAATGGTGGACCCTTTTGATGTGATCCACTAGATGAGGTGAATTTCCCGCAGCCTGGGAATGTGAGGAAAAATATGGTGCCGAGTGTGGGATTCGAACCCACACGCCCTTTCGAGCAATCGCTTTTGAGGCGATCGTGTCTGCCCTTCCACCAACCCGGCAAGTTCGCGCCCGTGAAGGATACCCTGTGAGCGCTGTTGGGCGCAGCTAGGTACCCTCGTGCATGCAGTACCCCGCCGGAACTAGGAGCCCCGTGAGCACCGCCGACGAGCAGGCACAGCCGCTTGAGACCGATTCGCCCCAGATCACTCGGATTGTGATCGCCGAGGACGAGGCGCTGATCCGTCTCGATCTCAAGGAGATGCTCGAAGAGGAGGGTTACACCGTCGTCGGGGAGGCCGGGGACGGGGCGACGGCGGTGAAGCTCGTGGAGGAGCTGCGGCCGGACCTGGCGATCTTCGACGTGAAGATGCCGGTGCTGGACGGGCTCTCCGCCGCTGAGCAGATCCACGACAAGCACTTGGCGCCCGTCCTGATGCTGACCGCGTTCTCGCAGCGGGAGCTGGTGGACCGGGCGCGGGACGCCGGGGCGATGGCGTACATCGTGAAGCCGTTCAGCAAGTCCGACCTGGTGCCGGCGATCGAGATGGCGGTGTCGCGGTACACCGAGATGCGGGCGCTGGAGAAGGAGATCGGGGATCTCACCCAGCGGCTGGAGACCCGGAAGCTGGTGGACCGGGCGAAGGGCGTGCTGCAGACCAAGTTCGGACTGAACGAGCCGGCCGCGTTCCGGTGGATCCAGAAGACGTCGATGGACCGTCGGATGACGATGGCCGCGGTGGCCGAGGCGGTCATCGAGGAGGGCGAGGCCCAGGACCGCAAGAAGGCGGACGAGGGCAAGCCCGAGTAGCGGTGAGGACGATGGGCCCGGCAGATGCTTCTGCCGGGCCCATCGTGTGTCCGGAGGCTCAGTCCTCGCCGAGGTAGGCCTTCCGTACGGACTCGTCGTGCAGGAGGTCGGCGCCCGTCCCGGACAGGACGATCCGGCCGGTCTCCATGACGTAGCCGCGGTCGGACAGCGAGAGTGCCGCCTGGGCGTTCTGTTCGACGAGCAGGATGGTCGTCCCGGCGGCCTTGAGTTCGACGATGGTCGCCATGATCTTCTGCATCATCAGCGGGGACAGGCCCATGGAGGGTTCGTCGAGCATGAGCAGTTTGGGCCGGGACATCAGCGCCCGCCCCATGGCGAGCATCTGCTGCTCGCCGCCGGAGAGCGTCCCGGCGGCCTGGCGGCGGCGTTCGCCGAGGATGGGGAAGAGGCCGTAGGCCCGTTCCACGTCCGCCTGGATGCCCGGCGTGTCGGTGCGCAGGAAGGCGCCGAGGAGGAGGTTCTCCTCGATGGTCATGCGGGGGAAGATGTGCCGGCCTTCGGGGGAGTGGGCGAGGCCGAGGGCGACGATCTTGTGGGCGGGGATCCGGTCGAGGTCCTGGCCGTCGAAGGTGAGGCGCCCCGCGGTGGGCTTGAGGAGCCCGGACAGGGTGCGCAGGGTGGTGGTCTTGCCGGCGCCGTTGGTGCCGATGAGGGTGGTGACCTCGCCCTGGTTGACGGTGAAGCTGATGCCCTTGACGGCTTCGATCTTGCCGTAGGCGACGCGGAGGTCCTCGACCTCGAGGAGTGCGGTCACTGGTCGGTCTCCGTAACGGCCGGGGTGGTGCCTTCGAGCGGGGCGCCGAGGTAGGCGGTGATGACGCGTTCGTCGTTCTGGACGGTTTCGCGGTCGCCCTCGACGATCTTCTGGCCCTGGACGAGGACGGCGGTGCGGTCACAGAGGTTGAAGATGAAGCGCATGTCGTGCTCGATGACGAGGATGGAGACGCCCCGGTCGCGGATGGCGAAGACGAGTTCCTCGGCGGCGCGGGTCTCCTGGGGGTTCATGCCGGCGGTGGGTTCGTCGAGCAGGAGGAGGCCGGGGTCGGAGGCGAGGGCGCGGGCGATCTCCAGCTTGCGCTGTTCGCCGTAGGGGAGGTTGCGGGCGAGGTGGTCGGCCTTGTCGGCGAGGCCGGTGAAGGCGAGGAGTTCCATGGCCTTCTCGCGGCTCTCGGCTTCGGCGCGGTGGTAGCCGGGGCCGCGGAGGATGGCGGAGAAGATGCCCTCCTTGGTGCGGGAGTGGCGGCCGACGAGGACGTTCTCCAGGACGGTCATGTTGGCGAAGAGCCGGATGTTCTGGAAGGTGCGGGCGATGCCGGCCTGGGTGACGAGGTGGGGTCTGGGGGGCAGGAGGGTGCCGCGGTAGCGAACGGCGCCTTCGGTGGGGACGTAGAGGCCGGTGAGGCAGTTGAAGAAGGTGGTCTTGCCGGCGCCGTTGGGGCCGATGAGGCCGATGATCTCGCCTTCGCCGACGGTGAGGCTGACGTCGTTGACGGCGGTGAGGCCGCCGAAGCGCATGGTGACGCCGGTGACTTCGAGCAGGGGTGTGGCGGTGGTGGTCATCTGGGTGGTCACGCCCCTGCCTTGGTGAGTGCGGCGTCGTCTCCGGTGGGCTGGGCCGGGATGGCGGCCTCGTGGAACTCCAGTTGCCGGCGCCGGTTGGGGATGAGGCCTTCGGGGCGCACGCGCATGAGGATGATCAGGGCGGCGCCGAAGGCGAGCAGCTGGTAGTCGGAGAGGAATTCGAGCTTCTTGGGGATGAGGAAGAGGAGGGTGGCGCCGGCGAGGGGGCCGCTGATGGTGCCCATGCCGCCGAGGATGACGGCGGCGAGCAGGAAGGCGGAGTTCGGCGGGAGTGCCTCGGCGAAGGTGTACTGGTCGGGGGTGACGGTGTAGCTGACGTGGGCCTGGACGGTGCCGGCGAGGCCGGCGAGGCAGGCACCGAGGGCGAAGGCCAGGAGCTTGAGGCGGAAGCCGTTGATGCCCATGGCCTCGGCGGCGGTCTCGTCCTCGCGGATGGCGACCCAGGCGCGGCCGATGCGGGAGTTGCCGACCCGGGCGAAGACGAGCACGACCAGGGCGGTGACGAGGAGCATCAGCAGGTAGTAGTTGGAGAAGCGGCCGAGTTCGATGCCGGCGACGGTGTGCGTCTTGCCGAGGTCGAAGCCGAGGATCTCCAGGTCGGGGATCCGCGGGATGCCGTTGGAGCCGTTGGTGACCTTGGGGCCGGTGGTGCCGTTGAGGTTGAGCATGGTGATGCGGAAGATCTCGCCGAAGCCGAGGGTGACGATGGCGAGGTAGTCGCCGCGCAGCCGCAGGGTGGGGGCGCCGATGAGGACGCCGAAGACCATGGAGACGGCGGCGCCGGTGAGCATCGCGGCCCAGAACGGGAACTGGACGTGGATGGGGGAGGCGGGGGAGCCGGAGACGAGGGCGGCTGCGTAGGCGCCGACGCCGAGGAAGGCGACGTACCCGAGGTCGAGCAGGCCGGCGAGGCCGACGACGATGTTGAGGCCGAGGGCGACGGTGGCGAAGATCAGGATGTTGGTGGCGACGGAGGTGTACTGGTCGCTGGTCTGGGTGAACGGGAAGCTGGCGGCGGCGGCGAAGGCGGCGCCGGTGGTGACCGGGCGGTGCTTGACGGTGAGGGCGCGCAGCCGGGCGAGCAGGCCGGACCTGGTGAGGGCGGGGACGACGAAGGCGGCGAGCAGCAGGTAGCCGGTGAAGAGTTCGCCGTACTCGGTGTCGATGCCGAAGGTGATCGCGAAGAGTCCGAGGCCGAAGGCCAGGACGATGATCAGGACCTCGGCCCAGGAGGGGAGTTGGCGGGGCGCGGGCAGGGGTCGGGCGATGGTGCCCAGGCGCAGCCAGGTGTTGGCGAGGTGGCCGAGCTGGAGGAGCAGGACGGCGCCGGTGGCGAGGGCGAGGGCGCCGGCGAGGGCGGTCATGACGGGGGCGACGGGTTGGTCGCCGGGGATGGCGTGGGCGCCGAACCAGCCGAGGGGGGCGGCGGGGACGAGCAGGAACAGGCGCCGGTCGAGGGTGCGCAGCGGCACGCGGATGCGGCGGTCGAGGGGGAGGCCGAGGGCGCCGAGGACGGTGAGGAGGCCGCCGGCGGCGAGGATCCAGCCGCCGGGTTCGAGGTTGGCGAGGCCGCCGAGTTCGACGGCGATGGCGGTGACGGAGAAGACGCTGACGGCGAGGGCGCCGGTGGCGGCGTAGAGGACGCCGTTGTGGCTGCGGGTGGGGGCGGCCCAGCGCAGGCCGGGGGTGCCGTGGGTGGCGAGGAGCAGGACGAGGGTGAGGAGTCCGGCGGTGAGGGCGAGCCATTGGAGGCCGGCGGGGGAGCCGGCGTAGGTGAGGTCGCCGGGGAAGTCGGAGGTCCAGGTCCAGGGGAGGGCGGCGGAGGCGGCGGTGGTGAGGGCGCCGAGGCCGGTGAGGGCGGTGGCGGCGCGGGCCGGCAGGGGGATGACCGGGGTGGTTTCGGTGGTGGTGGTCATGGTGGTCACGCCCTGTCCGAGACGCGCTCGCCGAGCAGGCCTTGGGGCCGGACGAGGAGCACGAGGATGAGGAGTACGAAGGCCCAGACGTCCTTCCAGGCGCCGCCACCGAAGAGGTGCATGCCGGGGAGGTGCTGGATGTAGCCGGTGGCGAGGGCTTCGGCGAGGCCGAGGGCGACGCCGCCGAGCATGGCGCCGTAGATGTTGCCGATGCCGCCGAGGACGGCGGCGGTGAAGGCCTTGAGGCCGAGGATGAAGCCCATCCGGAAGTCGACCTGGCCGCTGCGCAGTCCGTAGGCGACGGCGGCGACGGCGGCGAACGCGGCACCGATGGCGAAGGCCATGACGATGATGCGGTCGGTGTCGATGCCCATGAGCTTGGCGGTGTCGGGGTCCTGGCTGGTGGCCTGCATGGCGCGGCCGGAGCGGGTGCGGGTGACGAACCAGCCGAGGGCGAGCATGCACAGCGGGGCGGCGATGATCAGGAAGAGGTCGCTGCGCTGGATGGTGACGGAGCCGAGGCTGAAGGGGTCGCCGGGGAGCTTGGGGAAGACGCGGGCCTTCTTGGCGTCGGGGTAGAAGGAGAAGACGAGTTGCTGGAGGAAGATGGACAGCCCGATCGCGGTGATGAGGGGGGCGAGCCGGGGGGCGTTGCGCAGGGGCCGGTAGGCGAAGCGCTCGGCGGCGACCGCGGTGAGGGTGGAGACCAGGATTCCGGCGATCAGCATGAGCGGCAGGGCCAGCCACAGGGTGGTGCCGCCGGGGAGGGCGAGGTAGGCGGTCAGGGCGCCGAAGCCGCCGACCATGACGATCTCGCCGTGGGCGAAGTTGATGAGCTGGACGATGCCGTAGACCATCGTGTAGCCGATCGCGACGAGCCCGTAGAGGGCGCCGAGGATCAGGCCGTTGGCCAGCTGCTGCGGTAGGTCGTGCACCGCTGGGCCTCCGTAGTGCGTTCGGGGTGTCCGCGTGGGTGGTGGATGTGGGGGCGCGCGGGGGCACTCGTGGCGTCCCCGCGCGCTGTGGTGCCGGTGTGTTCGGGTGGTGCGGGTGCGGCCGGGCCGTCGGGTGGCCCGGCGGTTGGCCGGGGTGGCCCGGTCCTCGGGCGGTGTGACCGCTGGGGCCGGGCCGGTGGCCGGCGGGGCTCAGCCCTTGAAGGTGCCGGACTTCTCCACGGCCCACTTGCCGTCCTTGACGGTGTAGACGGTGAGCTGCTTGTTGGTGGTGTCGCCGAACTCGTCGAAGGAGACCGTGCCGGTGACGCCGTCGAAGGAGACCTTCTGGACGGCGTCGACGACGGCGGCGCGCGGGTTGGCGGGCAGCTTGCCGCCGTTGCCGGCCACGACGTTCTTGACGGCCTGGACGATGGCCCAGGCGCTGTCGTAGGAGTAGCCGCCGTAGGTCTCGTAGGCGTCCTTGTAGCCGGCGGCCTTGTAGTCGGCGATGAACTTGGCCGCGGTGGGGAGCTGTTCGACGGGCAGACCGACGGCGGTGGCGAGGTCGCCCTGGCTCTTGGGGTTGAGCTTGATGAAGTCGCCGCTCTGGATGCCGTCGCCGCCCATCAGCGGGATGTTGACGCCGGCCTCCTTGAGCTGGAGGGAGAGCGGGCCGGCAGCGGGGTACTCGCCGCCGAAGTAGACGGCTTCGGCGCTGGAGCTCCTGACCTTGGTGACGATGGCGGAGAAGTCGCGGTCGTCGGGGTTGACGTGCTCCTCGCCGACGATGGCGCCGCCCAGCTTGGTGAACTCGCCCTTGAAGGTGGCGGCGAGGCCGGCGCCGTAGGTCTTCTGGTCGTCGATCAGGAAGACCTTGGTCTTCTTGGCGTCCTGGCTGAGGTACTGGGCGGCGAAGGGGCCCTGGACGGCGTCGGTGGTGGCGGTGCGGAAGTAGGACTTGAAGGGGCGCTTCTTGTCGCCGCTGGCCCACTTCTCGCCCTGGCTGAGGGCGACGCCGGTGTTGGCGGGGGAGATCTCGGCCAGGTTGGCGTCGTTGAAGATCTGCTGCATCGACTGCGCGACACTGGAGTTGAGGGGCCCGACGACGCCGAGGACGCTGTTGTCGGAGACGAGCTGGGTGGCGTTCTGCTGGCCGGGGGCGGGCTTGCCGGTGTCGTCGAGGGCCTTGATCTGGAACTTGACGCCGGGGACCTCGTTCTGCTCGTTGGCCTTCTTGATCGCGAGGTCGACGGAGTTGCGGATGCCGAGACCGAGGGCGGAGAGGTCGCCGGTGAGCGGGGCGTCGACGCCGATGGTGACGGTGGTGGTGGAGCCGCTGTTGCCGCCGCCCCCGTCGGCGGACTTCTTGTCGCCGCGGGAGCCGCACGCGCTGAGGCTGAGGGCGCCGATCACGGCAATGCTCACGACAACTGCTGAACGGTGACGCACGAGGGTCCCCTTCGGGTCGGGAGGCGCCGCGCCTGAGTGGCGGGAGCCGGGGATGCGCGGAGGGCCGGGCCCAATCCGGTGGCGCGGTGACTGGCCGTGACTCTAGATGCCCCTGGGCTGCTCGGGCAGTGGTGTGGCGAGGCTGTGATTCTCTTGTTATGGGCACACGGAGCAGTTGTCTCACCATGTGGTCGTTTCGGCCCGACCGATCCGCCGATGTCGGGCATGTACGGGCTGTTGGGGTGATGTAAGGGCCGGAAATGGGGGATGTTGCTGTCCCCGCCGATAATCGGACGCCCGCGTCCGGTGTGCTCGTTCCGGCCGTGCACGTCCGGATTTCGGACGCCGGGGGAACGGTGAAGGGGATTCGGGGTTCCCTTGGGCCTCGGGACAGGCCGTTACTCGGATTTCCTGGCTGTTACACAGCGTTACAGGCGTGGAATGTCGGCGTGGAACCGTGCCGACCGCGCCCGGACATGCCACCGCCCCCTTGTCTGGATCAACGCCTGCCCAGGGCAGGTGAAGGTCAAACAAGGGGGCGGCCAAGGGATGTGATGATCCGTCGGAAGGCCGGGGAGGGCCCCGGCGCGGGATCAGAGGTCGCGCAGCATGCAGGTCAGCCGGCAGCTGGTGACCCGCTTGCCGGTGTCGTCGGTGATCGCGATCTCGTACGTGGCGGCGGTGCGGCCCTTGAACACGGCCGTCGCCACCCCGGTGACCAGCCCGGAGGTGGCCGAGCGGTGGTGGGTGGCGTTGAGGTCCACTCCGACCGCGTACCGGCCGGGACCGGCGTGCAGCATCGCGCCGATCGAGCCCAGCGTCTCCGCCAGCGCGGCCGACGCCCCGCCGTGCAGCAGCCCGTACGGCTGCTGGTTGCCCTCCACCGGCATGGTGCCGACCACCCGGTCGCCGGAGGCCTCGACGATCCGGATGCCGAGCTTCTCGCCGAGGTGGCCGCCGGAGAAGGTCTCCGGGTTGACGCCGAGCTTGGCGAAGTGGTCCAGCACGTCCTGCGGGACGTTCAGGACGGGGGCCGCGTCGGGGGCCGCGTCGGTCATGGGGAACTCCTGCCGCTCGGGGGTCACGTCGTCGTGCTGCCTGTGATGGTACGACCGTCCTACTCGGCGGTAGCGGCCGCGCCCGGGGGTTGGCGTGGCGGTCCCCGGGCGAGCTCCCCGGCGCGGCGGCGCCGCCCGCGCCCCGCGCCCGACCGGCACGGCGCCCCTTTTGTCGGTGCCGGGCCATAGGATCGGTGGCCGGTAGTGGAATCGGCAGGAACGGACGTTGACGTGGCTACGCAGAGTACGGACAAGGGCGCGACGGGTGGCGGCGGGGCCGGCCCGCGGCCCCGGCTGATGCTGCTCGACGGGCACTCGATGGCCTACCGGGCCTTCTACGCCCTGCCCGTGGAGAACTTCAACACGGTCACCGGCCAGCCCACCAACGCGGTCTACGGCTTCGCCTCGATGCTCGCCAACACCGTCCGGGACGAGCAGCCCACCCACCTCGCCGTCGCCTTCGACCTCTCCCGGCAGACCTTCCGCTCCGTCGAGTTCCCCGACTACAAGGCCAACCGGGCCAAGACGCCGGACGAGTTCCGCAGCCAGGTCGGTCTGATCGGCGAACTGCTCGACGCCATGAGCATCCCCCGGATCACCGCCGAGGGCTTCGAGGCCGACGACATCATCGCCACCCTGGCCACCGCCGCCGAGGCGGCCGGCTACGACGTCGACATCGTCACCGGCGACCGCGACTCCCTCCAGCTGGTCACCGACCACGTCACCGTCCTCTACCCGACCAAGGGCGTCTCCGAACTCACCCGCTACACCCCGGAGAAGGTCGCCGAGAAGTACGGCGTCACCCCGCGCCAGTACCCGGACCTCGCGGCGCTGCGCGGAGACCCGTCCGACAACCTGCCCGGCATCCCCGGCGTCGGCGAGAAGACCGCCGCCAAGTGGGTCAACCAGTTCGGCTCCTTCGACGAACTCGTCTCCCGCGCCGACGAGGTGAAGGGCAAGATCGGCGAGAAGCTGCGCGACCACCTCGACTCGGTCAAGCGCAACCGCGTCCTCACCGAGCTCGTCCGCGACGTCGAACTCCCGCTCGGCGTCGGCGACCTGGCCCGCGCGCCGTTCGACCGGGACGCCGTCGGCACGCTCATGGAGTCGCTGGAGTTCCGCAACGCCAACTTCCGCGACCGCGTCTACGGCATCGACCCGGCCGCCGGCGGGGAGGAGGCCGCGGCCGAACTCGCCCCCGGCGTCGAGGTCGACGGCGAGCTGCTCACCGACCCGGGCACGCTGGTCGCCTGGCTCCGGGAGCACGCCGCCGACACCAAGGCCCCGGTCGCGCTGGCCGCCGTCTACCAGTGGGCGCTCGGCAGCGGCGAGGTCACCGAAGTCGCCCTCGCCACCGGAGAGTCCGCCGCCTGGTTCGACCCGGCGCAGCTCGCCGAGGAGGACGAGCGGGCCTTCGCCGCCTGGCTCGCCGACCCGGCCGCCCCCAAGGCCCTGCACATCGCCAAGCAGGTCATGCGGGCCTTCGCCGAGCGCGGCTGGACCATCGAGGGCGTCGTCGCCGACACCGCCCTCGCCGCCTACCTGGAGAAGCCCGGCCGCCGCACCTTCACCCTGGAGGTGCTCGCCGAGGAGTACCTGGCCCGCTCGCTCACCCCCGCCCCCGCCACCGAGGACGGCCAACTCGCCTTCGACGCCCCGGAGGAGGCCGGCGACGTCGACGCGGAGGCGGCCCGCGCCCAGGCGCTCATGCTCCAGGCCCGCGCCGTCCTCGACCTCGCCGAGCTCTTCGACACCCGCCTGGCCGAGGTCGGCGCCACCGGGCTGCTGCGCGACATGGAGTTGCCCATCGCCGCCCTGCTCGCCCGGATGGAGCGCTACGGCATCGCCGCCGACGGCCCCTGGCTCACCGGCCTGGAGGCGCAGTTCGCCGCCGAGATCCAGCGCGTGGTCGAGGAGGCGCACGCCGCCGCCGGGCGCGAGTTCAACCTCGGCTCGCCCAAGCAGCTGCAGGAGATCCTCTTCGGCGAGCTCGCCCTCCCCAAGACCAAGAAGATCAAGACCGGCTACACCACCGACGCCGACGCGCTCACCTGGCTCGCCACCCAGACCGACAACGAGCTGCCGGTCATCCTGCTGCGCCACCGCGACCAGGCCAAGCTGCGCACCACGGTCGAGGGCCTGCTCAAGACCGTCTCGCCCAAGGGCCGGATCCACACCACCTTCAACCAGATGGTCGCCGCCACCGGCCGGCTCTCCTCGCAGGACCCGAACCTGCAGAACATCCCGGTCCGCACCGAGGAGGGCCGCGCCATCCGCCGCGCCTTCATCGTCGGCGAGGGCTACGAGTCGCTGCTCACCGCCGACTACTCGCAGATCGAACTGCGCATCATGGCCCACCTGTCCGAGGACGAGGCCCTGATCGAGGCCTTCGCCACCGGGGAGGACCTGCACACCACCGTCGCCTCCCAGGTGTTCGAGGTCCCGGGTGCCGCGGTGGACGCCGAGATGCGCCGCAAGATCAAGGCGATGTCCTACGGCCTCGCCTACGGGCTGTCCGCGTACGGGCTCTCGCAGCAGCTCGGCATCAAACCCGCCGAGGCCCAGGGCCTGATGGACACCTACTTCGAGCGCTTCGGCGGCGTCCGCGACTACCTGCGCAGGGTCGTCGACGAGGCCCGCGCCACCGGCTACACCGAGACGCTGCTCGGCCGCCGCCGCTACCTGCCGGACCTCAACAGCGACAACCGCCAGCGCCGCGAGATGGCCGAGCGGATGGCCCTCAACGCCCCCATCCAGGGCTCGGCCGCCGACATCGTCAAGATCGCCATGCTGCGGGTGGACGAGGCGCTGCGCGCGGCCGGCCTCACCTCCCGGATGCTGCTCCAGGTGCACGACGAAATCGTGCTGGAGCTGGCCCCGGGCGAGCGCGAGCCGGTCGAGGCGATCGTCCGCGAGCAGATGGCCAGCGCCTACCCGCTGCGCGCCCCGCTGGACGTCTCGGTCGGCGTCGGCGCCAACTGGGAGGCCGCCGCGCACTGACGGATCGCCGTCGAACGGGCCCGGACGCGAGAGTGTCCGGGCCCCTTCAACGCGTGCGAGCCGCGCCGTGCATCTCCCCGGCTGCAGGCCCAACGCGCCGATCGGGCTCAAGGGCCGGGTATTCGGATAACCAACCCGGCATCGCGCATGGAAGTTCAGTACGCCGCAAGGCCGGATTCGCAGCCAGCTGCCAAGGCACCTGCCGTGCGATCACGGCAGGTGCCTTGGAATGGTCGAGTTGGGGACTTCCCCGCCTATCGAATGAGGTCGGAGAACTCCTCGAAGCTGATCCGACCGTCGCTGTTCTCGTCGGCGTACTGGATCGTCGCCTTCGCGTTGGCCTCGCTGACCTTGGGGTTCTGCATGAGGTACGTCTTCAGCTCATCGGGGCTGATGTAGCCGTTGTGGTCGGTGTCGATCTCGTCGAACTGCTCGCGGGCGCTGCGCATGCTACTCATCGTCATCCTCTGTTCGTTGGAACTGCCGACGTAAGGCCAGGAATATTCCTCGCCCGCTGAAGAATATGGCAGCCGACCCTGAATTTGCCGAGGACTCCCTCGGGGAAGAATAGGTGGGAAATTAGTTGCATGATTAGGCTCATATGAGAATGCAATCTATGGCTGGAGTCATAGGAAGGTCTCTCCTGCCATCAGGAACCGCGTTGGTTACTGACCCACACTCCTGACCGGCGGCGACAACCAGGAGACGCTCCTGGAAGTCCCGTACCGCCGGGCGACGGGCCCGCGAGCCCCGGCCGACCGGGCGCGTGGTGTCGGCGTTGCGGGGGTTGCGGCCGAACGAGGACCGGAAGGCGGCGAATCCAGCGGCGGCGTCCGCGAGGGCCCGGCGGCGCGCGAGGCTTCCTGGTGTTCTCCTCCCTGGTGATGGCCCGCAGCGTTTCCAGGACTGTGGCGTCCATGGCGAGGACGCGTCTGGGCCCGCCGCTACGATCTGGCCCGGTCCGTCGCGCAGCAGGCGCTCCGGACGGACGGGACTCCGTCGGGTCGGCCGGGGTCGAGGAACCGGCGGACGTCCGAGGCGAGACCGGCCGACTGTTCCCCCGGACGGTAGACGGCTTCGCGCCGGATGCCATCGCGATTCGGTGCGGCCGGCCCGGGCGGTGGGTGCTGCCGAGGGCATCGGCGCGCCGGTGGGGCGGCGCGCCGGGAACCCCGCTCCGGGTCAGCCCGCGAGGTGCTCCAGGAGCAGCGGCACGATCCGCTCGGCGTCGGCCTCCGGCAGCCAGTGGGTGGCGCCCTCCAGCGCAACGAACCGGTACGGGGCGCTGACGTGCTTGGCCGTCAGGTCGGCGGCGTCGCGGCCCAGGGCTCGGTCCTCGGTGCCCCAGACGAAGAGCGTGCGGACGGTGATCTCGCCGGCCGGCACCCGGAGTTCCTCGTTGATCGCCCGGTACCAGTTGAGCCCGGCCGTCAGCACACCCGGCTCGGTCAGCCGTCGGACGTTGGACTCGGCCAGGTCCGTCGGCAGCGCGCCCCGGTAGATCGCGCGCAGCCGGGCCGCGTCGTCGGCCAGCATGGCCTGCTCGGCCACGTGCTCCGGCAGGCGGAACTCCCTGATGTACCGGGAGCGTTCGCGCTGGTCGCTGTCGTTGTTCAGGGCCTCGTAGAGCGCCTCGGGATGCGGGGTGGAGAGCACGGTCAGGCTGCGCAGCCGCTTCGGGTGGGTGGAGGCCAGCGCCCAGGCGACGAGGCCGCCCCAGTCGTGGGCGACCAGGTGGAAGCGCGGCGCGTCCAGGGCGTCGGCGAAACCGAGGGCGTCCGCGACCAGCAGCTCGACGGAGTAGTCCGCGATGTCCGCGGGGCGGGCGTCGGGGGAGTAGCCGCGCTGGTCCACCGCCACGGCGCGGTAGCCGGCCGCGGCCAGCGCGGTCAGCTCGGCGCTCCAGCAGTCGGCGAACTCGGGGAACCCGTGCAGTAGCAGGACGAGTTCCCCGTCGGCGGGCCCGGCGGCCAGCCCGTCGAAGGTGTGCCCGCCGACGGTCAGGCGGACGGTGGTGGGCAGGGTTGAGGACATGGTCAGCTCCTGATTGGTGGCGCGTCAACAGGACGATCAGATCACAGGGTTGGTCGAGCGGACGCGGCGGGCGGTGCAGTGGTCGGTGGGCAACGTGCGTGATGAGCACGCGCTGGATCCTGCGGCAGGGGAAGCGGGGTGAGCGCAGGAAGTCGGCGGGGGTCGACTTCCGGTGCTCGGTGGTCGGCTCCGTACATCCTTCGGGGGTGCCGGCGAAGCCGCTGGTGGGCAGGATGGCGTCTTGAACCCAGTCGTTCAGGCTTCCTTGTCAGTGAACCTGGTCGCTCTTCGGTCCGATGCCTTTGATCCTGGTCGTAGTTCCGTCCGGGGCGAACGGGTGGTGGAAGGTGAAGGCGTGCGGCGCGGAGGCGTGGTCGTGGAGGTGTTCCAGCCTGGAAACCCCGTCCTGCCAGGTGGGTATCACGCCGTCGGAGACCCACCAGAAGACGTAAAGCGGGTGTCCCGTCCGCTCGAACCAGTCGTAACGCCTGTTCAGCGCCTCACGGTGCAGACCGGTGTAGATGGCGTCGAAGGCGGGGCGCAGGTCGGTCCAGAGTGAGAGGGTCGCGGCCAGGGCGGTGGTTTCCACCGTACGGCCCTTGCCGTACCAGGTCGGTACGGCGAACTCTCCCCATGCACCCCAGTCCAAGTCGAAGTGTGTGCCCCGGTCGCCGTCCGCCGCTTCGGCATGAGCGAGGTATCCGGGGTGCTGGCTGATCTTCCGGTAGATGGCCTCGCCGCTGTCGTGGAGTTCGCGCGTGAGAGGTGCGGGATCGGCGAGAGGTGACTTCAGGACGCCGAATGTGTACAGCGCAAGATGGGGCATGCGTCTCTCCCTGGTCGGGGGTGCCTGGTGTGGACCCGGTTCGGTGGCTTACGCATGGGGGCGAGGATTCGTGGGGCGTGACCGACTCGTCCCGTCGCGGGTGGCTCAGCCTGAAGGAACTCCGGTGCGACCGTGGGCGATCGCCGAAGACCAGGCGAAGGTAGCTGCCTCTGCGGCCCGTGTCGAAGTTGTGTTTTCCCTGTCCACGTGGCCTCTTGTGCCGGTCATTGCGGGGGCTGGGGCGGTGACGGGCGGGGCAGGCTGCGGGGTATCCCTCGGTGAGAGGAACCGTTGTCGACGATCCAGAAGACACGTCTGGCGCTCGCGTAAGGCTCCTGGGCCATGAGCTGCGTGACCAGGGCCATGAAGGGCACGACTCCGGTCTTCGGCTCGCAGCGGCCGAAGACCTCCGGGCCTGCGCCGATTTCCAACAGAACTCAGTCTTCCGCGACCGCCGACTCGATCAGGGACAGCGTCTGGTTGTCCGCGTCCACGTGTGCGCGGACGCCGATAGGCAGCGGCAGGTTCGGCGAGGTGTGACCGAAGTCGACCTGTGCGAGGACCGGGATGTCACGCTGCGCCAGGACATCGAGTACCACGTCGCGTAGACCTGCGCGCTCTCCGCCGCCATCGTGGGGCGTGACCTCGGTCGGGATGCCGACCACCATGCCCGCGATCCGGTCCAACACTCCGGACAGCCGCAAGGTGTGCAGGTCGTTCCAGATCCGCGAGACCGGCCGCTGCACCTCCTCCCAGAACAACACGGCGCCCTCGAACCGTTCGGCGGCCAGCGCGAACGGTGTCGCCTGCAGTAGGACCAGGCGGTTCAGCAAACCGCCGAACAGTGGCCCCTGCGTGCGGCCCGGCCGCCAGGTTTCCCAAGCCCCCATCGCCGGCAGCACGCCCGGCGCCTCGGCCTTGGTGAGCACACGGGTGTAGAGGTCGACGAGCTCGGAGCGACGGGCCTCGTCGCCCAGCGTGTACCAATCGCTGCCGAAACCGTGGGTGGCGATGTCGGCGTGGAAGCCGACGAGGCCGGTCTTGGCGTGCAACGCCATGTGCAGCAGCGAGATATCGCTGTAACCGAGGATCGGTTTCGGGTCGGCCCGGATCGCGTCCAGATCGATCAAATCGAGATAACCGATGGTTGCCTGTCCACCGGTATGCGCGACGATGGCCCGCACCTCCGGGTCCCGGAGCAAAACATTGAGTTCGTCGGCCTGCTCCGCCGGAGTGCCAGACGCCCACCAGCGATTCTGCGCCGGGTTGACCATAGGGCTGACTCGCACGCGGAAACCCATCCGCTCGAGTATCGCCACACCGCGGGCGAGCAGTGGTTCCTCACCCGGCTCAAGCTGGCCCGAGGGCGCGGTAACGACGACGAGGTCGCCGGAACGTAGCGCGCGGGGCCGAAGGATCGCAGGCATGGGGTCTCCTCCTTGTTGATCAATAGTGGCGAGCAACAAGGCCCGTGCCGCCGGTATTCCGCCTCCCCGACGTGTTCAAGCCAAGCCCCGAAACCCCGGCTGGGCCCACCGACCGCCTCCACGCGGACAACCCAGGAAGGGGGGGTGTCGATGACCGGTTCGTCGGCACCCCGAGAGCAATCCTCAGTACCTGTGGATCAGCCCCGGAGGGCACGCGGAGGGCGTACCTTCCCGATTGATCCTTTGAAGGTCACCGAGTAGGCCCGCGTTGCAGCGCGGGTTGGGAAGGCACGCCCCGTGCTCACCGTAGTGAATGACGACGCCTCCACGCGAGACGGATCCCTGATCGACGACATTGTCCGCGAGGGCGCCCGGTGCATGCTCGCCGCAGCCCTGGAGGCTGAAGTCGACACCTACATAGCCGAGTTGGCCGACGAACGCGATGCTCGCGGCCGCCGCCTGGTCGTGCGCAACGGTCACCACCAGCCCCGGAAGGTCACCACCTCGGCCGGATCCGTCGAGGTCCGGGCCCCGCGGGTGAACGACAAGCGGGTGGACGAGACGACCGGCGAGCGGCGGCGGTTCTCCTCGGCGATCCTGCCGCCGTGGTGCCGCAAGTCCCCGAAGGTCGCCGAAGTGCTGCCCCTGCTCTACCTGCACGGCCTCTCATCGGGGGACTTCGTGCCCGCGATGGAGCAGTTCCTCGGCTCCTCCGCAGGGCTGTCCCCGGCGACGGTCACCCGGCTGACGGCTCAGTGGCAGGACGACCATGAATCTGCACGATCCACGGGAATGACAATTACTCTCCGCATCCAGGTTCGGCCAGTAGTAGGGCGCAGGGTCAGGGAAGACGCCCGATGGCGCGCCGTCAACGCGCCCCGCCTGGTCGCCTCATCCGCGCCGGAGTGAAATTCGAGCGCGGCGTCCTGGTCAAACGTGACACCGTGGCCGCATGGGCATCAAAGACCGGATCATCGGGTGCGGCTATGGAGCCGCCTGGTCACTGATCAGGGCCATGCCGGAGGGAATGGCCTACCGCATGTTCGACCGCATCGCCGACCGTCTCTGGAAGCGGCGCGGCACGCAGGTCCTGCAGTTGGAGGCGAACCTCCTCAGGGTCCTGGGCAAGGACACGACGCCGGAGCTTCTCGCCGCGACGTCCCGCAAGGGTGTGCGATCGGCGCTGCGGTACTACAGCGAGGCGTTCCGGATGAACGGGTGGGACCGGAAGCGCATCCTGGACAGTGTCGACATCGCGGACGAAGATCGTGCACGCGTCGCCGAGGTGGTCCACTCAGACCGCGGCGCCGTGCTGGCGCTCGGCCACACCGGCAACTACGACCATGCCGGAGCATGGCTCATCGCGACGCACTCGATCGAGTTCACCACGGTCGCCGAGAACCTCAAGCCCGAGGCGGTCGCTGAACGATTCTGGGACTACCGCCGCAAGCTCGGGATGGAAGTGCTGCCGCACGACGGCGGACCATCGGTCGTCGGGACCCTGGCGCGGCGGCTTCGGAAGGGCCGCACCGTCTGCCTCGTCGCGGATCGCGACCTCGGCGCCTCCGGGATCCCAGTGGACTTCTTCGGCGAAACCACACGGATCGCCGCCGGACCGGCGGCGCTCGCAGTACAGACCAACTGCGGGCTGTATCCGGTGAACCTCTGGTACTCGGGTCCGGGCCGGATGGGTATCAGAGTCCATCCGGAGATCCCGGTGCCTCCCGAAGGCACTCGGCAGGAGAAAATCGCCCGGATGACTCAAGAGCTCGCAGACGCCTACGCGGAGGGGATCGCCGCCCATCCCGAGGACTGGCACATGTTGCAGAAGTACTTCCTGGCCGACCTGGATCCGGGCAAAACGCCGCCGTCGGCCCCGGCGACCCTCGCCGAGTAGGCCGGATCATAAAGATTGGCGCGGTCTGCCCTGCGCCTGGGACATTCCCGGCGGCATCCAGAACCACATCAGAGACCTGGCCGACCACTCCTGGCCTATACGTCGATCCACAGGTATTGACAATTACTCACCCCGAGGACTCCTTCGGTTGTGCCTGCCAGCCCCACTTCGCCACCCCAGACCACTAACGGACTGATGTGGAATCGGGCCCCGATGTCAACCCTCGAAGGATTTCCGAAGCCGACCACTCAGGGGTGGGGCGAGTGGGTGGCTGCTTGGGTGCGGCAGTGGGTGAGGGCGGACTTGATGCGGGGGTCGGGGGAGGGGGCGGTGGCGAGGAGTTCGCCGGCGGTGATGAGGGTGGTCCAGTAGTGGGTGGGGTTGCCGGTGGTGGGGTGGGGGTGGGTGGCGGCGAGGGAGAGGTAGGCGGCGGTGAGGTTGCCGGTGGTGAACCAGCGGGTGAGGCCGTGCTGGTGGCCGGCGCGGATGCCGCCGAGGGCGTCGATGGCGGTGAGGAAGAGGTCGACGATGGCGAGGTCGCGGTCGTCGGGGGTCTTGGGGATGTCGAAGACGCCGAGGGCTTCGAGGAGTTCGCCGGTGTCGGCCTCGGCGCCGGGGCGGGGGCGTCGGTGTGCTGGACGGCGTTGGCGAAGAGCTCGCCGAGGAGGAGTTCGGCGATGTCGGCGTAGCGGTCGCCGGCGGGGAGCGCGGCGAGGTACGCGCGGAGCAAGTGCCGCGCGAGGGGGGTGGATTCGGTCCGCGAGGTGAATCGCCTTGAACAAACGGGAACTTGACCCTCAGGCCTCCCCTGCGGCCGAGTTCGGGGCGTTTCTTCGCACGTCACGCGAGCAGCGGGGCTGGACGCAGGAGCACCTTGCGGGGCTGGTTGGGTGTACGTCGTCGCACGTCTCGGCCCTTGAAAATGGTCGAAGGAAGCCAACTCGACGGATTGCCGACGCACTTGACAGGGCGTTTGGTACATCGCAGGCAGGTACCTTCAAGCACAGGGCCAGCGACGTCAAGCACAGCGCACTGCTGGAAGGTTTCGCCGAGTTCGTCACCCAAGAACGCCGGGCCGCTGAACTGCGGCTCTTTGAACTCGGCATCGTGCCGGGCTTGCTGCAGACGACGGAGTACGCAACTGCCATTGCGACGGGCGCCGTGCGCCGGAGGAGCATCACGCAGGACCAGGCGGACGAACGGGTGCGCGTTCTCATAAGCCGTCAGGCTGGCATGCTCCGGGAACCGTCGCCCCTGGTCCACGTGGTCATGGACGAAAGCTGCATTCGTCGGCGCGTGGGTGGGGATGCTGTGATGGCGGCCCAGCTTGACCATCTCGTTGAGTTCGCCAGCGAGCCGACCGTAAGGCTCCAGCTCGCCCTGTACACGCTCGGCGAGGACAGGGCGTTTGATCTTCCGGTATCGATCCTGACGCTGCCGGACCGTTCGCTGATCTCCTATGCCGAGAGTGCACACCAAGGGCGTTTGGAGCGGGATACCAACGCGGTGACGGCCGAGTTGGCGGCCTACTATCAGCTACAAACTCATGCCCTTTCACAGGCGGACTCGGTGGCGATGATCCGCGAGCTACGGAGGCAACTATGACCCTCGACTGGTTCAAGTCCAGCTACAGCAGCAACGGCGGACAGTGCATCGAGGTATCCGACAGCATGCCCGGTGTCGTCCCCGTCCGCGATTCCAAGGACCCCGAGGGCCCTGTCCTGGCCTTCTCGGTCGATGTCTGGTCGAGCTTCATTGCCGCCGTCCGCTCCGGCGAGTTCGGCGACGTCTGACGCGTCCTGCTGAACTGCCCGAGACCCCACTGCTCGCGGATGAGTAGTGGGGTCTTCTGCTGCTACTTCCGGGTGTTGGTGCGGCGGGTGGGCTCGGCCGTGGTCGGGTCTTCGGGCCAGGGGTGGCGGGGGTAGCGGCCCCTGAGATCGGCGCGGACGGCGCGGTAGCCGTCGCGCCGGAAGGATGCCAGGTCGCCGGTGGTGGCGGCGGGGCGGCCTGCGGGGGAGAGCAGGTGGACGGTCAGGGGGACGCGGCCGCCGGCCTCACCTCCCGGATGCTGCTCCAGGTGCACGACGAAATCGTGCTGGAGCTGGCCCCGGGCGAGCGCGAGCGGGTCGAGGTGATCGTCCGCGAGCAGATGGCCGGCACCTACCCGCTGGACGTCTCGGTCGGCGTCGGCGCCAACTGGGAGGCCGCCGCGCCCTGACCCGGTGAAGTTCTCGGCGGGCCCGGACTCGTGGAGTGTCCGGGCCCTTCAACGGTTGCGAGCCGAGCCGTACGTCTCCCCGACTGCCCGGCCGATGGCTACCGTGATCGTCATCGCTCCGGGTGGTGACGACCGGGCAGTCCGTGGAAGCCGGATCGGTCGACTGGGATCGGTGCCGCCGACAGGGAGGCCCGAGACGGCTGGCGCGCTCGCGGCAGCTGGTGAGTGATCGCTTTCCGCCATGGGTAACTGTCGGCCGCAGTAAGGTGCCTGAGAGTGCTCATCGGCGACCATTCGCATAGTCATATTCCTGACGGAATACGGACTCTGGCGATCGTCGGTGTCCGGCCCGGTGGGCGCGTCCGGAGGGGAAGACGAGATGAGTAACCGACGCTGTGAGCGGTGCGGATGCGTGCTCAGCCGGTACAACTCGGACGACACCGTCTGCAGCCCCTGCGGCAGGGCGGCCCCCGAGATCGGGCCGACCGCGGTGCCCAGCAGGGTATGGGGGGACGCCCAGGTGCGCTCCGCGCTCGCTGACCTGGACTTCGGCGAGTTGAGCAAGCGCCTGCGTGGGATCGTCCCCCTGCGTCAAGAGGACATGGCCGAACTCACGGGCCTGAGCCAGGGATACCTGTCCAGGCTTGAGGCCGGGCGGACCAAGCTCACCCATGTCGACCGGATCGTCGAGTTCCTCGACGCCATCGGTGCTCCCGCCGAACTGGTCAGCCTTCCTTTGCGTAGTGCCGCAACGAACAATCCGCAACAGGAGCCTTTGCGTTCACTCCAGCCTTATGGCGACGTCGACCAGCCGTGGACGGCGGGCCGTATGGTGGCGGCATTGAAAGACGCGATGCGAGGGGAGCCCGCCGTGTGTCTTGGCCGCCGCCGTTTCCTCGTGCTCTCCGGAACAGCGCTCTCAGCCTTCATCCACCAGTGGGGCATCGCTGATGCAGAGCCCCTCGAACGGGCGTTGAACGGTGCGAAGGTGCCGCCTGTCCTGGTGAAACACCTGCACGGAACGACCAACACTCTTCGAACGATGGATGCCAGTGCTGGAAGTGGCCCACTCGCGGATATGGCCCGTGGTCATCTTCGAGTGGTCGTCTCCGCCCTCGAAAACGCCAAGTACGACGAGGCCACAGGGCGTCAGCTTGCCGGTATCGCTGCCGACACCGCCACCCAGCTTGGCTGGTTCCACTTCGACGCCGGCCACCACGACGCGGCCCAACGAACCCTGCTGGCCGCCCTACGGGCGGCGCACGCTTCGGGAGATCCGCGGTACGGCGCCGGCGCCTTGTCATACCTGGCGATCCAGAGCTACTCGGTTGGCAACCCACGCGACGCCGTCGCGGTTATGCAGGCCGCCCGCGACAAGGTGCGCGGGGTCCGGTCGCCAGCGCTGGAGGCGATGCTGCTGACCCGCCAGGCCAGGGGTCACGCCAAACTCGGCGAGTCCCAACCTTGTCTTCGAGCCCTGGGCAGGGCAACCGAGTTGGCCGAGCAAGGATCGGCCGAACAGGATCCGGGCTGGCTCTACTGGATGAACACCGGAGAGGTGCTCGGGCAGACGGCCAGCTGCCACCTCGAACTCGGCGAGTACCGCCGAGCGGCCGACTACTTCCAGCAGGCCAACGACTCCCTGAACCCGGCCGACGTCCGCACCAGAGCCCTCTTCGCCTCACGCGCGGCATCTGCCCACCTCCTGAGCGGCGACCGGGACGGAGGATTCGCCGCCGCCGATTCTGCACTGACCCTGGCAGCCGGGGTCCAGTCCGCCCGGTTGACCGAGCACCTCGAAAAGGTGGTGAGCGAGGTGAAGACCCTCTCGGACCCACGCGCCGCTGAGCTGGTAGAACGATCGAAGTACGTCATGACGGCCAAGGAGTCCTGATCGTGAGCCCCCAGACCCTGATCCTCTGGGACGTGGACCGCACGCTGCTGTATGTCGGCGAGATGGATCGGGCGGTGTACCGGGCCGCGTTCCTGGATGTCGTCGGCCGACTGCCGACCAGGCTGCCGGAACGAGGGACGGGCCGTACCATGCCGCTCGCCGTTCGCGAGCTGCTGGCCGCCAACGATGTTCCCGCGCAGGATGTCGACGAGGCCGCAGAGAGCATCGTTCGGCTGCTGCCTCCTCTTCTGCTGGCGCAGAAACCAGCGCTGCGGAGCGACGGCCAACTCATGCCGGGGGCACAGGACGCGCTGGAGGCCGTCCAGGCTCATCCGGAGCTCGTCCCGACGGTGGTGACCGGGAACCTACAGGAGAGCGCCGCCATCAAGCTCGCCGCGTTCGATCTCGACGGCCTGGTCGACCTGAGCGTGGGCGGATACGCATCCGATGACCCGCACAGGCCGGCTCTTGTCGCGGTCGCTCAGCGACGGGCCGGCACCAAGCACAACGCCCGTTTCAGCCGGGCCAACACAGTGATCATCGGAGACTCGCTGGAAGACGTGCGGACCGGAGCCGAGGGCGGTGCCAAGGTGATCGCCGTGGCCTCCGGCACAACCTCCGCCGAGCAGCTCGCCGCAGCCGGCGCGGACCGGGTACTCGACAACCTGCAAGACCAAAGTGCTCTCCTTGCGGCCATCGAGGCGCTGACCGGCCGCGACCGCTGAAGCGACGCCGCGCTTCCTGCCTGAGCC
This sequence comes from Kitasatospora sp. MAA19, assembly GCF_029894125.1. Classification (GTDB taxonomy): domain Bacteria; phylum Actinomycetota; class Actinomycetes; order Streptomycetales; family Streptomycetaceae; genus Kitasatospora. Next base: position 254,925 of record NZ_JARXYZ010000002.1, on the reverse strand, counting down.
CACCCGTTGCCCCCGCAGCGCTGCTACGGTCACCGACATGATGCTCTCAGTAGCCAGCGGACGGAGTGTGGACCTTCGCGTCGAGCCGGTCGAGGAGGTCCTCGGCCGTGTCGAGCAGAGGCTCCTGGTCGACCTCGACAGGGCGACGGTCGTGCGCAAGCGCCGTTCGGTCGGGGCGCGGACCAACCGAGGCACTTGGGTGCGCGTCGAACGGCGGGAGCCGGCCAGGGTGCGTGACCACGGATGGAACGGCACGGAGTGCGCGGAAGCCCTGACCGGCATCGCGAAGCCTGATTGGCTGGAGTCGGCGGCCTGGCATGATTCCAGCGACGGGGCGATGTGGCGGGCCGACGAGACCACCCTGCTCCCGGGACAGCCGGTCGGGAACAGCGTCCTCGCCACCGACCCCCAGCTTCCGGACGAGTGGTGGAGTGAACTCGGCGCCTCGCTGGACGCGCTCGCCGGGCAGCGGACGGCACGGATCGCGACACCGGACACGGAGCTGATCACGCAGGCCCTGGTGGACCAGACGATCCAGACGGCGTTCTCTTCCCAGGCCGACACCGCGATCCGGCAGTGGGTACCCGCGCACGCCGACCTGAACTGGGCGAACACCACAGGCCCGCAGTTCTGCCTGTTCGACTGGGAGGACTGGGGGAACGCGCCGCAAGGCCTGGACTCCGCTTCGCTCCTGGGAGCCTCCCTCGCCGTCCCGGCTCTCGCCGAACGAGTGAGGCGGGAGCGAAGCCACGACCTGGAGAGCCGGGACGGAAAGGTGATGACGCTGTTCGTCTTCGCGAAGTTCGCCGGGCCCGACGCCCACCCGGACGACCCCAGGGTCGAAGCTGCACGGCACGAGGCCGTGCAGCTCCTCAAGGCGCTTCAGACGACATGAGGCCCGCTGCGCGTCCGCAGGAGTTGCCGATACTGCTCCAGCAACTCTTCGTCGACCGCGTGGTCAAGGCAGTTGACCAGCTGCCGTAGATGCTCGGGATCGTCCGCACCGACCGCCACCGAGGCCACCTGTGGCAGGAGGAAGGAGGCTCGGAACGCGGCCTGGGCCCGGGATAGGTCGGCGTCGCCCTTGAGGAAGAGCCGTGGGTCGAACGCCGACCAGACCGGGTCGGTGGTATTGCCGCCGAAGGGGCTCATCCCCCACCGCGCTTGCGGTGGCAGACCCCACTGCGAGGCAACTGTCTCCGCCGCATCCAGGACGTCCGAGCCGACGAGAAGTCCAGCCCGCACCATGAGGACGGCCGGTGCCGGATCGGTGCTGCCAGTAAGGCCCACCAGGGCGCGCGGGTTCCACGAGGAGATTCCCCATGCTTCGCAGAGGCCAGCCGCCGTCGCTTCGGCGAGGGCCGCGCAGGCGCCCGCGAGGAGCTGCGTCGGCCGGTCGGACGGCTCCTGAAGAGAGGCTTCCGGGTTATGCAGGAAGGCGACGTCGGGTGGACGCCCCAGGTCCCGGTTGGTCTGCTCCAAGGCCGCCCGTAGGCGGGCGGGGGCGAGAGAATGCTCGGCCGCGCCCGGCATGGGGAAGTATCCGACCTTGGTGGACACCGTGAAGCGCGGCAACAGGTCGCCGACGACAGCGGCGAGCATGGCGTGAGAGGTGAAGCCCCGATAGTTGAAGCTCGTGTCCAGGGCAGTGATACCCAGGTCCAAGGCTGCGGTCAGGGTGCGGCGTTGGTGACGAGACCGGTGTAGCCCGAGGACAATTCGGCGGTCAGCGGGGCGCACAGGCCCTCCTCCACGAGGATCTTGGCGAGTTCGGGCACCTCGGCGCCCACCACGGTTGCCGCCGCAGGCAGCTCGACCGGCTGGCCGCTCAGCAGCAGCTCCAGGGCGGGAAGTGCTTTGCGCGCGAAGGTCAGCTTCTTGCCCGATGCGAGCACCTGGACCGCCTCCCCGCCTTCACGAACCATGGGAGGGAAGTGCGTTGTGCACACGACGGCATCGAGCGGGCCGAAGATCTCCAGGAACGGGACCTGCCGTGCCGGGGCGACCGCCTGCTCGTAGGAGGCCAGGAAGTCAGCCGGCGACCTCTCACTGATCAGCCGCTGGGCCGTCGCGACGAGCTGCTCGGTGCCCACACCGCTGGCACGGTCCAGGCCGTGGCGGAAGATCTCCTCGGTGCGGCACCAGTCGCCCAGCCATGCGAGCCAGCTCGCCCCGGTGCGCTTGGTGATGCCGAACGTCACGTGCAGGCTGCTGCCGGTACCACTGCCGTTCCGGGTCGCCTGGTGCCAGTGGCCGCGGGGGATGTGCATGACGTCACCGGGCCGCATGACCCCCGACCAGATCACTTCGTCGCTCGGGGTGGCGTTGGGGTCCGCGTCCCGGTACATCGGTGCCGTTCGGGACGTGCCACGCACTTCCCATTCCTTCTCGCCCGCGAGCTGGACGATCACCACCTCGTGATCGTCCCAGTGCAGGGGGAAGCCGGATGCCTCGTTCGTCGTGAGGTAGACGTTGACCTGGACTCGCTCCTGCGACCACCACTGAAGGGCCCGGCAGGCCACCTCCATCGTCGGGTCGAAGACGTTCGCCTGATCGAGAATGACCGTGGCACCCTCGTTCAGCAGCCGTCCGAGGCTGTCCATGTTGACCATCGAGATGCTCTGGCCCCGAGGGCTGACGCTGTCGGTGAAGTAGACCGCGGGGTGCGTCTCCACGCCCTTCTGGAACACCCGGAACTGCGGGCGGTTCAGGCTTCTCCGCATCACGATGTCGAGCAGGCGATTCGGGGTCAGCAGCCGGGAGAGGACCTCGATGTCCTTCGCGCTTCCCCGCGCGAAGGATCCGCCGAGGTGTCCTACACCGTCCCACTCGAGGGCCGTCTCGATGGTGCTGATCAATCGATGTTGCAACGCATCCTCCTGAGCGGGATGGACTGGGATGTACAGAGCCGGTGGGGGCCCGACGATCTCGGCGGGCCCCCGCCAGACGGGTGCTACTCCGTGTCGTGCAGGTTGCCGTCGCCTCCCGGCCACGGCGCGTCGCCGGAACTGCCCGCGTTGTCGGACCGAAGGCTGTCGTACCGGTCCTGAACGGCAACCAGCTCCTCGACAGCGATCAACAGATCGCCTCGGGTCGCGGGCTTCGTCGGTTCAACCACCCTGTGCTCCTTCCATCTCACGTCCCCCACCGGGATGTCGGCGGGAAGCTTGTGTATGCGGTGGGCGTGCTGACATCGCATACACACCGCACGGACCGGATGGCCATGTTGAGGCCATGACATGTAGCGGAAGATGAATGGCTGGTGGTGCCTCAACCCGCTTGGTGACCCATCATCACGGCAGGGTGGCTGAACGTTATATTTCTCTACTAATACGACCGCAGGGCTCCGGCGCCGTCGTTTTCAACACCGGACGGTCTTGCCGAGGGTGTCCCGGGAGCGCTCCACGCCCCAGGCCGCCGACAGCACGCGCACGATCATCAGCCCACGTCCGTGCTCGCGCGCCGGGCGTCAGCATTGCGTCGCGGCTTTCGCGCGGGTGCGGCAGTGGGTGAGGGCGGGTTTGATGCGGGGGTCGGGGGTGGGGGTGGTGGTGAGGAGTTCGCCGGCGGTGATGAGGGTGGTCCAGTAGTGGGTGGGGTTGCCGGTGGTGGGGCGGGGGTGGGTGGCGGCGAGGGAGAGGTAGGCGGCGGTGAGGTTGCCGGTGGTGAACCAGCGGGTGAGGCCGTGCTGGTGGCCGGCGCGGATGCCGCCGAGGGCGTCGATGGCGGTGAGGAAGAGGTCGACGATGGCGAGGACGCGGTCGTCGGGGGTCTTGGGGATGTCGAAGACGCCGAGGGCTTCGAGGAGTTCGCCGGTGTCGGCTTCGGAGCCGGGGCGGGGGTCGGCGAGCAGGGCAGCGTGGCAGTCGTCGAGGCGGCGGTTCACCTCGGCGGCCGGGATCGCGAGGGCCGCGCAGACGGCGCGGGCCGAGCGCAGGGGTTCGCGGGTGCGGCGGGCGAGGTTGGCGTAGGCCTCGGCGGGGGTGGTGCCGGTGTCGAACAGGTGGCGGGCGGTGAGGGCGAGTCGCATGGGGTTCCTGTTCAGGCGGCGGCGAGGACGGTGACGGGGGCGGGGGCGATGAGGGCCCAGACGAACTTGCCGATGCCGCCGGCGCGGGGGCAGCAACCCCACTTCTCGGCCAGTTCGTTGATGAGGAGGACGCCGCGTCCGTGCTCGTCGTCGGGCGCGGGGGAGCGGAGGGAGGGGCGGCCGCTGCCCGCGTCGTGGACTTCGAGGCGCAGCCGGTCGTGGACGAGGGCGAAGCGGACCTCGATGAGGCGGTCGGCGGGGGCGTCGGTGTGCTGGACGGCGTTGGCGAAGAGTTCGCCGAGGAGGAGTTCGGCGATGTCGGAGTAGCGGTCGCCGGTGGGGAGGGCGGCGAGGTACGCGCGGAGCAAGTGCCGCGCGAGGGGGGTGGATTCGGTCCGCGAGTCGAGGCGCGCGGCGAACGTGCGGGGGCGGTGGGTTTTGAGCATGGCGTAGCACCTCAGGGGGCGGATGGGGGAGCGCGAGAGTAGTGCGCAATCACGCTGTGCGTACAGATGATTGCGTTCCGGTCTCAATGGTCCGGGATGCGGAGGTACGGTGATGGCCGAAATCGGGTACCAGGGGCACGTGGTGTGTGAGGGGGCCAGCTGTGGCACATCGGCGGTTCAAGCGGGAGTTGACGGCTAGTTCGGCGGAGTTGTTCGGCGAGGAGCTGCGGTTCTACCGGGAGCTGGCCAGCTACACCCAGGAGGAGCTGGGCAAGCTTCTGCACTGCAGCCGGACGAACGTCACCCGGTACGAGACCGGTCAGCGTCGCATGCCGCCGGAACTGGTGGAGAAGGCCGATGAACTGCTCAACACGGGCGGTGCGCTGAAGCGACTCTGGGGGAGGGTGGACTGGAACGCCGGGATTGAACACCCGGACTGGTTTCAGACCCATGCGGACACGGAGGCCGAGGCAGTTGGGCTTCAGGTGTTCCAGGCCAACTACATGCATGGGCTATTGCAATGCAGGGACTACGCAAGAGCGATGTTCGAGGCGGGCGGGACTGATGAACGCCCTGAAGTGACCGAGGAGCGGGTCGCGGCGAGGCTTGCGAGGCAGAGGCGGTTCCTTGCTGAGGGTGGGCCGCAGTTGGTTGTTCTCCTGGATGAAAGCGCCATCCGATCGGTGGTTGGCGGGCCGAAAGTGATGGTGCGGCAGATGCAGCACCTGCTGCGCGTTGCTCAGCGCGGGAACATCGTCATTCAGGTGGTGCCATTCACGGCTCGGGCGACGATCGTCAAGACCTCAATGGTCCTTCTGGAGATGCCGGATGGGCAGCACTTGGTGTACTCGGAGAGTCTTGACCGGGGTAGTCCGAGCGACGATCCAGCCATCGTTTCAGGGCACCGGCGGCGCTATGATCGGCTGCGTGGCGATGCGCTCACGGCGGCCGAATCGCTCGCGCTGATCGCCGAGGCGCTGGAAGGGTTCAGAGATGATGAGGAACGAGCTCGACGCGGCCAGCTGGCGCAAGAGCAGCCACAGTGGCCCGGACGGCGGCGACTGCATCGAGGTGGCCCCCGGATTCCCCGGCCTCGTCCCCGTGCGTGACTCCAAGGACCCGCACGGACCGGTGCTCGTCTTCCCGGCCTCTGCCTGGGTGTCCTTCCTCTCCGGCATCCAGGTTGGTGACTTCCCGGAGCGGTAGCAGTTAGACCGGCGCCAGAGACTCTGTCACTTCCGTGGGTGGAGATCGCCCGCTACCTCACCGGCCAGCTGGCTCAGGTCCCCGGCCTGGAGGTCATCACCATGCCCGACGGGATGATCCCGTCCTGGTACGGGTTGACGGCCACCTACAGGCCCGGCGAGCTGGGCGGACTGCCGATCGAGCGGTTCCACCAGGCCCTGATCGCCGAGGGCGCCACCGAGTTCGACCGGCCCGGCTCCACCTGCCCCATGAACCAGCTCCCGCTGTACCAGCACCCAGCCTCGCTCTTCCCGGGCCACCCGCACTCCCACCGCCGGTACCAGGCTGGGGACTTCCCCGTCGCCGAGCACGTCCACGCCCACACGATCAGGCTCCCGGTCTGGCATCGTGAGCAGGATCTCGAACTGGCCGAGCAGTACGTCCGCGCGGCCATCAAGATCAGCGACCACCACAAGGAGCTGCAGTGACTGTCACTTCCCCCGAGTTCGTGGCCGGCCTGGCGGCCGACGCCCAAGCCGCTGGCATCACCGGCTTGGTCGCCGCCGCCGTGATCAACCACGACGGCCGCGTCCTGCTCGTCCGGCGGAATCCCGACGACTACATGGGCGGCCTGTGGGAGATCCCCTCCGGCACCGTGGAGAACGGCGAGACCATCCTGGACGCCCTGTACCGCGAGACGACCGAGGAGACCGGCCTCATCATCGGCCAGGTCACCGGATTCGTCGGGCACTTCGACTATCAGAACAGTCGCGGCGGCACCACCAGGCAGTTCAACTTCTCCGTCACGGTGGAGAAGACCGAGCCGGTCGTCCTGACCGAGCACGACGCACACCAGTGGGCCCTCCCCAGTGCGCTGCCCGATGTGAGCAACGCGGTGCGGGAACTCATCGCCCGGTGAAGGCGAGCCGCTCAAGCATGCTGCGGCAGGTCTGCCAGTGGCTCCTCGGCCAGGAGGTCACCGGTTGGTGACCGGGCCACGTCTGGCGGTCTGGGAGGAGGGCCGGGTGAGCCGGCCCTCCTCCCGGGTTCACTTCCGGGTGTTGGTGCGGCGGGTGGGCTCTGCCGTGGTCGGGTCCTCGGGCCAGGGGTGGCGGGGGTAGCGGCCCCTGAGATCGGCGCGGACGGCGCGGTAGCCGTCGCGCCAGAAGGATGCCAGGTCGCCGGTGACGGCGGCGGGGCGGCCGGCGGGGGAAAGCAGGTGGACGGTCAGCGGGACGCGGCCGGCGGCCAGCGCCGGAGCCGCCGTCCAGCCGAAGAGCTCCTGCAACTTGACGGCCAGGAACGGGCGTTCGGTGCTGTAGTCGACTCGTATCTTCGAGCCGCTGGGGACGGTGATGCGCTCGGGGGCGAGTTCGTCCAGCCGCCCGGCCTCGCCGCCCGCCCAGGGGAGGAGGCGTTGGAGGGCGGCGGTGGTGTCGATCCGGGCGAGGTCGGTGCGGCGGCGGGCGCGGGAGAGCTCGGGCTCCAGCCACTCCTCGGCGCGGTCCAGCAGGGCGGCGTCGGAGACGTCCGGCCAGGGGGCGCCGATGGCGGTGTGGAGGAAGGCGAGGCGTTCGCGCAGGCCAGGGGCGGGCCAGGTGAGCAGGGTGCTCACGCCTTCGCGGGCGAGGCCTTCGAGGAGGGCGGTGCGGACCAGGGCCCGGTCGGGGCGGCTGAGTGGCTTCTCGGCGAGTTCGATGGCGCCGAGGGATTCGACCCGGCGGGAGACGACTTCACCTCGCCGGGTGTCCCAGTGGACTTCGGCGCGGTTGGTGAGCAGCGGCGATCCGGCGAGCCGGGCGGTGTCCTCGTCCAGCGCGGCGGCGTGCAGGATGCGGGCGGAGTGCGAGCCGGCCGGGCGGTCGGCGACCGCGACGGCGAGCCAGGGCAGGGCGCCCAGGGCGGTGCCGGGGGCGAGTTCGGCGGCCGTCCCGGAGGCCATCAGGTAGGGGCTGCGCTCGCCGGGGGCGGGCCGCTCGACCCGGGCGCGGGCGATCCGCTCGGGAAACGCGAGGGCGACGACGAGTCCGACAGCGGTGGTGTCGGGCAGGGCGGTGGCGGGTTCGTCGGAGGTGGCGCGTAGGAGGCGGCGGACCTCTTCGCGCCAGCGTCCGGCGTACGGGTCCCGGGAGTTCTTCACCGTGCGCCAGACCGCGCCGAGGTCGTCGCCCAGGGCGCGCGGCGGTTCCTCGGAGAGCAGCGCGACCACCTCGGCGGCCCGCCGCGCGCCGACCGCCGCCGCGCCGTCGACGAGGGCGCGACCCAGCCGGGGATGCAGCCCGGTGCGGGCGAGGCGCACCCCGCGCGGAGTCGCCCGGCCGGCCGCGTCCACCGCGCCGAGGGCCTGGAGGGTCTGCCGGGCGGCGGCCATCGCCCCCGAAGGCGGAGCGTCGGGCAGGGCGAGGCCGGTGGCGTCCGGGTCGCCCCAGCAGGCGGCCTGGAGCGCAAACGTGGTGAGGTCGGCGAGGGCGATCTCGGGGGTGGGGAAGCGGGCGGCGAGGGCGTCCTCGGCCTCGTGCCAGCAGCGGTAGACGGTGCCGGGGGCTTCGCGCCCCGCCCGGCCGGCGCGCTGGCGGGCGGCGGCGAGCGAGGCGCGGACGGTGACCAGGCCGGCCAGGCCGCGGGCGTGGTCGGTGCGCGGTTCGCGGGCGAGCCCGGCGTCGACGACGATCCGCACGCCGGGCACGGTGAGCGAGGACTCGGCGACGGCGGTGGCGAGGACGACCCGGCGCTGCGCGGCGGGAGTGAGGGCGGCGTCCTGGACGGCCTGCGGGGCGCGGCCGTGCAGTTGCAGCACGTCGGCGGGCACACCCTGGAGCTGCCCGGCGACGCGGGCGATCTCGCCGACGCCGGGCAGGAAGCAGAGCACGTCCCCGGCCTGCTCGGTGAGCGCCCGCCGGACGGTGGCGGCGACGTGGTCGAGCAGCGCCGGGTCGACCCGCGTCCCGTGGGCGGGCCGGACGGCGCGCGGCGGCGGAGCCCACACCGTCCGGACCGGGTGGGACACCCCGTGCGCCTCCACCACCGGGGCGCCGCCGAGGAGTTCGGCCCAGGCCTCGGTGTCGGAGGTGGCGGAGGCGCAGACCAGCCGCAGTTCGGGCCGCAGGGCGGCACGGACGTCGAGCAGGAAGGCGAGCGCGGTGTCGGCGTCCAGGTGCCGTTCGTGGCACTCGTCCAGGACGACGACGTCCACGCCGGGCAGCTCCTGGTCCCGCTGCAGCCGTTGCAGCAGCACCCCGGTGGTGACCACCTCGACCACCGTGTCCGGCCCGACGCGACGCTCGCCGCGCACGGTGTAGCCGACCCGGCCGCCGACGGCCTCGCCGAGCAGCCAGGCCATCCGCCGGGCGGCGGCCCGTACGGCGAGCCGGCGGGGTTCGGCGACCAGCACCCGCCGCACGGGTCGGCCGTCGGAGAGCAGCCCGGCGAGGGCGAGCGGCACCAGGGTCGTCTTGCCGGTGCCGGGCGGGGCGGCGAGGACGGCGGTGCCGGGCCCGTCCAGCGCGTCGTGCAGGGCGGGCAGGGCGGTGCGGACGGGCAGTTCGCGCCACGCGGGGTTCAAGCGGCTCAGCCCCGCTCGGCGACGAAGATCGCGGTGCCGGGGATCAGCCGCCCGCGCAGCGGGGACCAGCCGCCCCACTCCTGATCCAGCCCGGCCGGCCACTCGGGTTCGACCAGGTCGATCAAGCGGAAGCCGGCGCCGACGAGTTCGCGGACCCGGTCGCCGAGGGTGCGGTGGTGTTCGACGTAGGTGGCGTGGCCCTGCTCGTCCTGTTCGACGTAGGGGGTGCGATCGAAGTAGGAGGAGGCGGCGGTGAGGCCCTCGACGCCCGGCTCGTCGGGGAAGGCCCAGCGGATCGGGTGGGTCACCGAGAACACCCAGCGGCCGCCGGGGCGCAGCACGCGGTGGACCTCGCGCATCAGGGCGGCGGTGTCGGCGCTGAACGGGACGGCGCCGTAGGCGGAGCAGGCGAGGTCGAAGGAGGCGTCGGCGAAGGGCAGGACGGCGGCGTCGGCCTGGACGACGGCGACGGGGGCGGTGCCGCGGCCGAGGTCGATCCGGCGGGAGTGCTGGAGCTGGCGGTGGGAGATGTCCAGGGCGACCGGGCGGGCGCCGCGGGCGGCCAGCCACCGCGAGCACTGGGCGGCGCCGGCGCCGATCTCCAGCACGTCCCGGCCGGCCACGTCGCCGAGCAGGTGGGCGTCGGCCTCGTCGAGGCCTTCGGGGCACCAGGTGAAGCGGTCGTCGCCGAGGAACTCCCCGTGCTCGTCCTGGTACTCGTCGGCGTTGCGGTCCCACCAGTGCCGGCTGGCCTGGCTGCTCTCCCCGGTGCCGGCCTCGCGCCGTACCGCGTCGTCGCCGTCGCCGTCAAGATCATGCAGGTCGGACTGGGGGGTGGTGGCCACGGTGATAATGCCCATCGCGTAGGGTGTGGACTGCGGAAGCGCCGCTGCCGCGACCGGGCCCGAAAGGATCCGGATCCTGGCGGTGGCATCCGGGGAAGGGTCCCTTCGGGCGCCACCGTGAGGTGCGCAATCGGAGGATATGGCCTGATCCGTACCGGGCTCCACCGTCTTGCCGCTCTTGGCGTTGACCGTGCCTGGCCGTCCCCGTATGCTACAAGTTGCGCTGCGGGCCTGCGCGCCTCGGACGGAGCAGGTCGCGCTCGCATCTGTCGAAGACCCCACGGTCGCAAGACGGACGCCGGATTTCTCGCTGTGCGGGAATCCCGGTGCGCCGTGTTCTTGGCTGTCCGGCTTTCGGTGGGAGCGATACGGGCCCTCCGCGTGGCATTACCTACGACTTCATGTCCGTACCGGAGCCCTTTTCCTAATGACGAGCCCCACCGACTCCTCCCTCAGCACCACCCCGCAGGTCGCGGTCAACGACATCGGCGACGCGGAGGCCTTCCTCGCCGCCATCGACGAGACCATCAAGTACTTCAACGATGGCGACATCGTCGAGGGCGTCATCGTGAAGGTCGACCGTGACGAGGTCCTCCTCGACATCGGTTACAAGACCGAGGGCGTCATCCCGTCCCGCGAGCTCTCGATCAAGCACGACGTTGACCCGCACGAGGTCGTCGCCGTCGGTGACAACATCGAGGCCCTGGTTCTCCAGAAGGAGGACAAGGAGGGTCGTCTCATCCTGTCCAAGAAGCGCGCTCAGTACGAGCGTGCCTGGGGCACGATCGAGAAGATCAAGGAAGAGGACGGCATCGTCACCGGTACCGTCATCGAGGTCGTCAAGGGTGGTCTCATCCTCGACATCGGCCTCCGTGGCTTCCTGCCGGCCTCGCTGGTCGAGATGCGCCGCGTCCGCGACCTCCAGCCCTACGTGGGCAAGGAGCTCGAGGCCAAGATCATCGAGCTGGACAAGAACCGCAACAACGTGGTCCTGTCCCGCCGTGCCTGGCTGGAGCAGACCCAGAGCGAGGTCCGCCAGACCTTCCTCACCACCCTGCAGAAGGGCCAGGTGCGCTCCGGCGTCGTCTCCTCGATCGTCAACTTCGGTGCCTTCGTGGACCTGGGTGGCGTCGACGGCCTGGTGCACGTCTCCGAGCTGTCCTGGAAGCACATCGACCACCCGTCCGAGGTTGTCGAGGTCGGCCAGGAGGTCACCGTCGAGGTTCTCGACGTTGACATGGACCGCGAGCGCGTCTCCCTGTCGCTGAAGGCGACCCAGGAGGACCCGTGGCAGCAGTTCGCCCGTACCCACCAGATCGGCCAGGTCGTTCCGGGTAAGGTCACCAAGCTGGTTCCGTTCGGTGCGTTCGTCCGCGTGGACGAGGGCATCGAGGGTCTGGTCCACATCTCCGAGCTGGCCGAGCGCCACGTCGAGATCCCGGAGCAGGTCGTCCAGGTCGGCGACGAGATCTTCGTCAAGGTCATCGACATCGACCTCGAGCGTCGTCGCATCAGCCTCTCGCTGAAGCAGGCCAACGAGGCCCTGGGTGCCAACCCGGCCGAGGTCGAGTTCGACCCGACCCTGTACGGCATGGCCGCCTCCTACGACGACCAGGGCAACTACATCTACCCGGAGGGCTTCGACCCCGAGGCGAACGACTGGCTGCCCGGCTTCGAGAAGCAGCGTGAGGAGTGGGAGCGCCAGTACGCCGAGGCGCAGTCCCGCTTCGAGCAGCACCAGGCCCAGGTCATCAAGAGCCGTGAGGCCGACGCCGAGGCCGCTGCCGAGGGTGGCGACGCCGTCGCCGCCGCTGCCGGTGGCTCCTACTCGTCCAGCAGCGACGAGGGCTCCGGCGCTCTCGCCTCGGACGAGGCCCTGGCGGCCCTGCGCGAGAAGCTGGCCGGCGGCCAGAGCTGAAGCTCTGACCCGCTGCCAGTACCTGGCGCATAGCTGAACGGTGGGCCCCACCCGGAGAAATCCGGGTGGGGCCCATTTCGTATTTTGCCTTCACTTATTTGTCGTTTATGTGAAGGAAATTTGTGAGATGAGGCTCATTGCCCGTCTATAGGTCGAAGACCGGGTTCCACCTACATTGAGGGGAGCTGCCCGAAAGGCCTCCTTCATGCGCAACGCCTCCACCGCTGCCGCCGACCCCGTGGTCCGCGGGCGGCTCGCCGCCCTCGGCCGGTTCTGTTTCCGCCACCGCCGTTGGGTTCTCGGTTTCTGGGCCGTCGTCCTGGTCGTCGGTGTGCTGATCGGCGGCCGGGTCTTCGAGGGATCGGTGGCCGGAGCCTCCTCCGCCACCGCCGAGGCCGACCGGGGCAGCGCGGTGGTCGCCGCGGCCGACCCGGCCAGGGGCGCCGTCACCGCCGTCGTGGACGGCAGGCCGGCCGACGACCCGGCCGTGCGGGCCGCCGTCACCAGGGCCACCGCGGACATCGCCGCCCTCCCCGGCGTCTCCTCCGCGCTCGACGCGTACGGCAGTGGCCCGGCGCCCGCCGCACTGCGCTCCGCCGACGGCACCGCGAGCCTGGTCACCGTACGGATGGCCGACACCAGCACCCCCGCCCAGGCCGACGCGGTCACCCACCGGCTCGCGGCCCTGAACGGCCAGGGCGGTGCCCACGTCACCGTCGGCGGGGACCTGGTGCTCCAGCAGGAGGTCAAGAAACAGACCGAACAGGACACCCGCTTCGGCGAGATGGTGACCCTGCCGCTCACCCTGGTCGTCATGGTGCTGGTCTTCGGCGGCCTCGCCGCGGCCAGCCTGCCGGTGATCGGCGCGGTCGCCTCGGTGGGCGGCGCCCTGCTGGCGATGTTCGGTTTCAGCCGCATCATGGACATCGACACCAGCGTGCTGCCGATCGCCACCGTGCTGGGGCTCGGGCTGTCGATCGACTACGCGCTGCTCATGGTGAATCGTTTCCGCGAGGAACGCGGGCACGGCGCGGGCATCGCCGCCGCCGTCGAACGCACCGCCGCGACCGCCGGGCGCACCGTCGCCTTCTCCGGCCTCACCGTCGCCGTCGCGCTCTCCGGCCTGTTCGTCTTCACCAGCCCGGTGCTCGGCGCGGTCGCCGCCGCCGGGGTGAGCGTGGTGGTGATCGCGGTCGCCGCCGCGCTGACCCTGATCCCCGCGCTGCTCGGCTTCGCCGGCTCCCGGATCAAGGCGCCCGCCGCGCCCGTCCCCGACGAGGGTTTCTTCAGCCGGACCGTCCGCCGGGTCCGCAAGCGGGCGGTGCCGGTCGCGCTCGCCTGCGTCGCCCTGCTGATGGCCGCCGGCGCGCCCTTCCTGCACGCCGACATGCGCAACTCCGGCGCCGCCGTCCTGCCGGCCTCCTCGGCCGGGCGGCAGGTCGCCGACACCATCGACCAGCGCTTCCCGCAGGCCGCGGCCGCGCCGATCACCGTCGTCGTCGAGGGCGGCGCGCGGGTCGCCCAGGCGTACGCGGACGACGTCGTCGCCAAGCTGCCCGGGGTGAGCGGGGTGCGGGCGGTGACCCCGGTGGGCGACTCGCTGTCCACCGTCGACGTGCTCGTCCACGGCGACCCGCAGGGTGGCCAGGCCAAGCAGGTCGTCCAGGAACTGCGGGCCGACCGCGGCGGGCTGAAGACCTACGTCACCGGCGGCGCGGCCTCGGTGGTCGACTTCAAGGACGAGCTGATGTCGCGCGGCCCCTGGGCGCTCGGCCTGGTGGCGGCGGGGACGCTGGTGCTGCTGTTCCTGATGACCGGCTCGGTGGTCATGCCGGTCAAGGCGCTGCTGATGAACCTGCTGTCGCTGGGCGCCTCGCTGGGCGCGCTCACCCTGGTCTTCCAGGACGGGTACTTCAGCGGGCTGCTCGGCTTCAGCCCCACCGGCGGGCTGGAGACCTTCATCCCGGTGCTGGTCTTCGCGTTCGCGTTCGGGCTGTCCATGGACTACGAGGTGTTCCTGCTCGCCCGGATCAAGGAACTGCGGGACAAGGGCCACAGCTGCACCCGGGCGGTGGAGCTGGGCGTCCAGCGCAGCGGCCGGATCATCACCTCGGCGGCGCTGCTGATGGTGATCGTGTTCGCCGGGTTCGCCCTCGGGGACATGCTCATGGTCAAGCAGATGGGCATCGCGCTGGCCGTCGCCGTCGCGGTGGACGCGACCCTGGTGCGCTGCCTGCTGGTGCCCGCCGCGATGAGCCTGTTCGGCGAGTTCAACTGGTGGGCGCCCGCCCCGCTGCGGCGCCTGCACCGGCGCTTCGGGCTGAGCGAGCACGTCGAACTGCCGGCCATCGAGCCGACGGCGATCCCGGCCCCGCGGCCGGGGACGGGCGAGCCGAAGGATCTGGTGGGTACGGCGGTCTAGGTGCTCCGTCCCGTGCGGTTGGGGTTGCCTGGGCCGCCTGGGCCGCCTGGGTCGCAGGTCAGTGCAGGCGGTGCAGGAGTTCGACGACGGCGCGCAGCCGCTCCTGCTCCTCGGGGGTGAGGCGGGTCTCGATGGCGGTGGCGATCCGGGCCTCGCGGCGGGCGCGCTGTTCCAGCAGGGCGGCGCGGCCGGCTCCGGTGGCGGTGACCAGCAGTTTTCGGCCGTCGGTGGGGTGCGGCTGCTGCGTGACCAGGCCGGCCTCGGTGAGCAGGGCGACCGTGCGGGCCATCGACTGGTGCCGGACGCGTTGCCGGCTGGCCAGTTCGGCGACGGTGTAGGAGCGCTCGTCTCGGACCAGCAGGCCGAGGACCCCGGCCTGGTTCTGCGGCAGGGCGTCGTCCGGGCGCAGCGAGCGGACGAGTTCGCCGACGGCGGCGCGCAGGTCGGCGGCGAGTTCCAGGGTGTCCGGGTGGGGGCTGCTCATGGGACAAGCCTACCGGGAATTTGTACAGCGAAACTGTGCAGCCCTGCTGTGCAGTTTTGCTGTACGGTTTGCGGCATGCGAATCACCAAGTTCGGACACGCCTGCGTACGCCTGGAGCACGACGGGACGACCGTCGTCGTCGACCCCGGGATGTTCACCGACCCCGCCGCGCTGGCCGGGGCCGACGCCGTCCTCATCACCCACGAGCACATGGACCACTTCGAGGAGTCCCGGCTGCGCGCCGCCCTGGAGGCCGACCCGGCGCTGCGGGTGTGGACCAACAGCGCGGTGGCCTCCCGACTCGACGGCGTGGCGGGGCGCGTCACCGTGGTCGGCGAGGGCGACGCCTTCGAGGTCGGCGGGATCGGCGTCTCGGTGCACGGCGAGTGGCACGCGGTGATCCACCCGGACATTCCGCTGGTGCACAACATCGGCTTCCTCTTCGACGGCCGGCTCTTCCACCCCGGCGACGCGTTCACCGTGCCGCCGCACGCCGTGGACACCCTGCTGCTGCCGCTCGCCGCGCCGTGGAGCAAGGCGTCCGAGGTGATCGACTACGTCCGGGAGGCGCGCCCGCGCCAGGCCGTGCCGGTGCACGACGCGGTGCTCAGCCCGGCCGGGTTCGCCGTGCACACCCGGCTGGTCGGCCCGGACGGGCCGGGCACGGGCGCGGAGCTGCGGGTCCTGGGCGAGGGGGAGAGCCTGGAGCTGGGCTGACGGCACCGCCCGGGCGGCCGGCGGCCGGCCGCTGGTCCCGGCCGTCCGGGCGCCGGTAGCCTGACGCCATGCTGAAGATCGGACTGACGGGTGGTATCGGCGCGGGCAAGAGCGAGGTGTCCCGGCTCTTCGCCGCCCACGGCGCGGTGATCGTGGATTCCGACGTGATCGCCCGCGAGGTGGTCGCGCCCGGGACGGACGGTCTGGCGGCCGTGGTCGCCGAGTTCGGACCGCAGGTGCTGCGGGAGGACGGCGCGCTGGACCGCCCGGCCCTCGGCGCGATCGTGTTCGCCGACCGGGCCCGGCTCCAGGCGCTGAACGCGATCGTCCATCCGCTGGTGCGCGCCCGCTCCGCCGAACTGGAGGCCGCGGCCGCGCCGGACGCGGTGGTGGTGCACGACGTGCCGCTGCTCGTGGAGAACGGGCTCGCGCCGCTGTTCGACCTGGTCGTGGTGGTCGACGCGGCGGACGAGGTGCGGGTGGACCGGCTGGTACGGCTGCGCGGGATGGCCGAGGAGGAGGCCCGGGCCCGGATGGCCGCACAGGCGAGCCGCGCGGACCGGCTGGCCGCCGCGGACCTCGTGATCGACAACAGCGGGCCGTTGGAGGTGTTGGCGACCCGGATCGACGAGGTGTGGGCGGAGCTGACCGCGCGCGCGGTGTCCTGAGCGGTTCAGCGTCTTGGGCGGGTCAGTGCCTTGGGCGGTGCAGCGTCCTGAGTGGTGCAGCGTCCTGAGTGGTTCAGGCGGTGGTCAGCGGCAGGCGGGCCCGGACGGCGAAGCCGCCGTCGGGGGTGGGGCCGGCGTCCAGGGTGCCGCCGAGGTCGTCGGCGCGGGTGCGCATGCCGTCCAGGCCGTGGCCGCCGGAAGGCAGTTCGGGGTTGGAGCGCAGTTCGAGGTTGGAACGCAGTTCGGGGCTGGAACGCAGTGCGGGGTTGGAGCGCAGTTCGTCGGGGTCGGTAGGCAGCGTGGGGTTCTCTCCGGTGTCGCCCGGGGAGTTGACGACGGCGACGCGCAGCCCGTCCGGCTGGACCTCGACGGTGACGGCCACCTCGGCGGCCGGGGCGTGTTTGTGGGCGTTGGTCAGTGCCTCCTGGACGATCCGGTAGGTCGCGTACTGGACGGCGGGCCCGGGTGCGGGCCCGCCGTCGGCCGGTCCGGTGAGGGTGAGGCCGACGGCCAGTCCGGCCTGTCGGGACTCCTCGACCAGGGCGGGCAGTCCGCGCAGTGAGGGGCCCTGGTCGGCGGCCGGGGTGAGGACGCCGAGCAGGCCGCGCAGTTCGGTGAGCGCCTGCAGGCCGAGGGCGCGGATCAGGGTGAGGGTCTCCCGGACGGCGGCCGGGTCGTCGGCTGCCGCGACCTGCAAGGCCCCCGCGTGCAGGGTGATCAGCGAGACCCGGTTGGACACCACGTCGTGCATCTCCCGGGCGAGCCGGGCGCGTTCGGCGGCGGCGGCGCGTTCCTCGGCGTGCCGCCGGGCCACCTCCAGCAGCCGGTTGCGCTCGGCGAGCACGGTGACGGCGCGGGTGCGCTGGTGGGCGGTGAGGCCGAGGGCGAGCGGGACGGCGCCGAGGACCAGGGGGTCCTCGGCCAGATTGACGAGGGCGGAGAGGCTGCTGACGTCCCCGAGGTCCATGGGGACGAGCAGGCGCACCTCGGCCAGGACCGCGAGCGCGGCAAGCGTCCGGGTCGCGCCGCGTCGGGCGGCCAGCCCGTAGAGGGCGACGGTGAGCGGGAGTTGGCCGCTGAGCAGGGTGACGGCGGCGACCGCCGCCGGGTGGCGCCGTCGGACGGCGAGGGCGAGCGCGCCGGCGGCCATCAGGGCCGTGTTGAGCGGCGCCGAGGTGGTCGGCCCGACATCGGGGTCGTTCGCGGAGAGCGGGACGAGCACCAGCAGTATCAGGACCGTCGGCCCCAGGGCGACGACCGGGCGGGGCAGGCGCAGCGGCGGGCCCGGCAGCGACATCGCGGCGAGGGCCGAGTCCCACTGGTCGGTGGCGTCCGGCCGGCCGGCGGGGCGCGGCGGGTGGCCGGCGGGGTTCGCCTGGTGGCCGGCGGGATCCGACGGGCCGTTGGGGCCCAACTGGCCGTCGGGACGCCGGAGTCGGGGCCGCTGGTGGGTGGACTGGCGCATGGGGGCATGCTCGCACACCCCGTCCGGCCCGTGGTGGCCAGTGGGTCGCAGTGGCCGGGAAGAGCCTGGAAATCACCTTCCCGGGAAGAGATCATGGTCGGATGAATGATCGTTTCTCTCCCGAGCCGCCGACCGTCGTCCGGCTGCCGCAGTACACCCGCGCCGACCAGGACGAGATCCTCGGCCCCGGCGACGACCCGTACGGTGTCGCCTACACCGGGCTGACCTGGCTGCCCAAGGACATCCACTTCGGCGTCCGGGCTGCCGACGGCAGACTCGTCGCGCACGCCGGCCTGTTGCCGCTGCCGCTCACCGTCGGCGGCACCGACCTGGCGGCGATCGGCGTCGGCGGCGTCGCCGTCGCCCCCGACCGGCGCGGCGCCGGCCTCGCGCAAGCCGTGGTCCGGGCCGCCCTCGACCACGCCCGTACGCTCGGCCACCGCTACGCGCTGCTGTTCTGCCGCCCGCCGCTGGCCGCGCTCTACCGGGGGCTCGGATTCCGCGAGGTGGCGGAGGAGGTGACGGTGGAGCAGCCCGAGGGGCGGTTGGCGGTGATGCCGCTGCGCACCATGTGGGCGGCGCTGGCGGAGGGCGCCGGGTGGCCGGAGGGGCCGGTGCGGTTGCGCTCGCTGCCGATGTGACCTGCCCCGGGCGGCCCGGGGAGTCAGGCGGTGGCGCCCGGTGCCGGGGAGTCAGACGGTGGCGCCCGGGGCCGGGGCGGCCGGGGTGGCTGCGTACGTGACGGCGGCGGCGGCCAGTGCGCGGATCATCGCGTGCGCCCGGGTGCCGTCGCCGGACAGTTCCGGCTGGAACAGCGAGGCGAGGAAGAACGGGTGGTCCGGCAGCTCCAGGACGCGCACCTCGCCCGTCCCGTCCACGCCGCTGAACCGCAGCCCGTGCGCGCGCAGCCGGTCCAGGTAGTCGGCGTTCAGGCCGTACGCGCAGTGGTAGCGCTCCAGGGTGCGGGTGGTGCCGAGGACGCGTTCGGCGAGCGTGCCCGGGGTGATCTCCACCGCCCCCTCGTGGCCGACCAGGGAGCAGGCCAGCGGGACGATCACCTGCTCGTCCCGCTCCGGGTGCTCCTCGCCGTGGACGGCCCCGTCGAGGCCGCAGACGTTCCGGGCGTGCTCCAGCACCGCGTGCTGGAAGCCGGCACAGGTGCCGAGGAAGGGGATGCCGCGCTCGCGGGCGGTCCGGACGGCGGCCAGCGCGCCCGCCTCGCTGCGGTAGGGGCTGCCGGGGAGCAGCCAGATCGCGTCGAAGCCGTCCAGGGTGCCGGGTGCCCCGGCGTCCTCGGTGGGGATCCAGTAGGCGTCCAGGACGAGCTGGTCACGCTCGGCGAGGGCGTCGAGCAGGCCGGGGATGCGGGCGTGCGAGCGGACGGCGGGGGAGCGGTCGCCGACCAGGGCGACCCGCGGGGTCAGGTAGGTCATGGGGCTATCCTGGCCCCGCACCCGAGATCAGCGCCAACGATGATTGCTTACCCCTCGATCAGAAAAGTTGATGGACACCGTGGATCCGCAGCACCTGCGCACCTTCGTCACCGTCACCCGCCTCGGCTCCTTCTCCGAGGCCGCGCGGGAGCTCGGCTACACCCAGTCCGCGGTCTCCCAACAGATCGCCGCCCTGGAGGCCGACCTCGGGGCCGGTCTGCTCAACCGCCGCCCGGTCGGCCCGACCGAGGCCGGTCGGCGGCTGCTGGAGCACGCGGCGCCGCTGCTGGTCCGGCTGGAGGCGGCGCGCGCCGACGTCGCACGCCTGGCCGGTGCCCCGAGCACCCGCCTGGTGCTCGGCGCCACCCCACTGGCGGTCGGACCGGAGTTGGGGCGCGCGCTCGGCGAGGTGCGCCGGGCCTATCCGGCGGCCGAACTCGTCGTCCGGGTCCTCGCCCAGGGTGTGCTGCCCGCCCAGGCCGCCACCGGTGAGGTCGACCTCGCCCTGATCGACGGCCTCGCCGCCCCCAGCGACCCGCTGCCGCTGCCCGACGTCGGCCCGCTCGCCACCCGCGCCGTCGACGAGCAGCCGGTCGCCGTCGCCCTCCCGGCCGGCCACCCGCTGGCGGGCCGCAGCGGTGTCGCCCTCGCCGACCTCTCCGCCGCCCGCTGGCTCGACGCCCCCGACCTCACCCCCACCGCGGCCCGGCTGCGCGCCGCGGCCGGCGTCGACGGCTTCCGCCCCGCCACCCGCTACCGGGGCACCGACGTGCACGGGCTGCTCGCCCTGGTCGCCACCGGGCACGGGCTCACCCTGCTCCCGGCATCCGCCCTCGCCGATGCTCCCGGCGTCGCGTCCGCGCCGATCGCGGCCCCGCGACTGGTGCACCGCACCGAACTGGTGCACGGCAGCCTCCCGGAGGGGCCGGCGGCACTGCTGGCGCGGCTGCTGGGCGCGTAGGGTCCGGCCGTCCCGGGCGGGCGCGCCGATGCGGGCGCGCTGATGTGGAGGCGCGATCACCAGGCGTTCACGTCCTGGGCCTGACGGTGGTCGCTCAAGCGGTGCTGTCATGGGCACAGTCGCCCGGCGTGAGGCCGGGCCGGCCCAGGAGATCGCCCACATGATGCCCCGTCAGCGTCTCACCGTCGTCGCCGCGGCGGCCGCCCTCGCCGCCGCCGGGCTCGCGGCCGGCACCGCGCAGGCCGCCCCCGCGAAGGCCTCGCCCGTCAAGGCCCGCCCGCTCGCGGCGAGTTGTTCGCAGGCCTACCTGCCGCTGCCCGACCCGTCCTGCACGCCGGGCGCCTACAACCCGGACGTCACCCAGGCCACCATCGGCCAGACCATCTGCGTCTCCGGCTGGACCTCCACTGTCCGCCCGTCGACCAGCTACACCAACGCGCTCAAGGCGCAGCAGATCGCGCAGTACGGCTACGCGGACACCAACCTGTCCGACTACGAGGAGGACCACTTCGTCCCGCTGGAGCTCGGCGGTGCCCCGCGCGACCCGCGCAACCTCTGGCCCGAGCCCCGCTACGGCACCCAGACCGCGTCCGGCAAGGACGGCGTCGAGACCAAGCTGAAGAACGCGGTCTGCAACGGCCGGGTCGGCCTCGACGACGCCCGCAGCGCCATCGCGAGCGACTGGACCACCGCGCTCAGCAGCCTCGGTCTCTGACGCTTCGGTCTCTGACGCTTCGGCCGCTGAGTCCTCGGTCCTCTGCGCCCTCGGCCTCCCACGTCCGGGCGTTTGACGCCTTCAGCGGTGTGGCGGTCGGTCCGTCCGGTCCCCTGTGCCGGACGGACCGACCGCCGTGTGCCCCGGCAGTGCCGGGGCGGTCTTCGGGGCTGCGCGTCAGCAGCCCGGCAGGGCCTCGCAGACCGGCGCCGTCACGCCGCTGTCCGGCCCGCAGACACTCGGCGCGCCCTGGCGGACGATCGCTGCTGCTGCTGCTGCTGCTGATGCGGCGGCGGTCATTGCGGCGCTGCGCGGCAGACGAGTCCTCACGTGTCCGGTGTCGTGGACCGGGGCCGGGCGCGCGGCACCGGCCGCCCGCTCCCGCCGCCCGGTCGACCCGTCGATGCGGGCACTCGGCATGGCTGTTCCTTCCCCCGTACGTCCTGCCGTCCGGCTGCCCGGCCCGCCGCGCTCCTCTGCTCCGAGGGGCGGTCAGGGCCGGTTGCTCCGACGGCGGTCGAAACTTATGCCACCCGGCCGCCCGGAGCAAAGCGGGATACCGACGGGTAGCCCGCTTCCACTGCCGCTCGCCGTTGGGTTGGTGGGGAAGTTGTGTGCGGGTGTGTCGGAAGCCATGGCCGGGCCGAGGTGGCGGCCGCCGGCCGGCCGGGCGGCTCGCCGATCGACGGGATGCGTACGGTCGGGGATTTCCGCTGCCGGGGCGGGGTTTGCCGGCCCGCCGGTGTCGCCGCCGGCCCTTGTCGCCCTGCGCCGGGGCGGTGGCACTCGCGGTCCCGGGGGTCGCCGATGCCAAGGCTTTCCCCCGGCGGGAATTGCCCGACGCGTCCCCGGGCGGAGGTCAGGCGCGGGTGCCCGGGACGCCGAGTTGCTGGGCGAGCCAGGGGAGGGCCTGGGCGAAGGTGGCGGCGCCGGTCTGCCAGGTGTGCTTGCCGGAGCCGGTGGCGGTGGTGGTGCGGATGCCGTCCTTCTTGGCGGCGTCGTTGAGGGCCTTGGCGGACTCGATCTGGCCGTGCTCCTCGTCGCCCTGCCCGAAGTAGCCGGAGACGCCCTGGTACTTGGGGTGGTGGGCGAGGACGGTCAGCGGGTCGTGGGCCGTCCAGGCCGCCGCGTCGCCGCCGTACAGCTCCTGGACGGTGTGGTCCTTGTCGCCGATGGCGGGGCCCTTGTCGCCCGAGAAGTCGCCGAAGTGGGTGAAGACGTTGGGGTGTTCGACGGTGAGGTCGACGGCGCAGGTGCCGCCCATCGACCAGCCGGCCACGCCCCACTTGTGCGGGTCGGCGGCGGCGTTGAAGGTCTTCTGGACGAACGGCGGGACGTCCTTGAGCAGGTGGCTCTCGGAGTTGCCGTGCGGGCCGTCCACGCACTCGGTGTCCACCCGGAAGCCGCCGGTCGCGTCGACGAAGACGAGGATCGGCGCGAAGCCGTTGTGCTTGGCGGCGAAGTCGTCCGCGGTCTTGACGGCGTTGCCGGAGCGGATCCAGTTGTCGGGCGCCGCGAACTCGCCACCGATCATCTCCAACGCCGGCAGCTTCGGCCGGTTCTGGCTGCGGAACCACGCGGGCGGCAGGTAGACCAGCTCCTGCCGGTGGGCGAAGCCGCTGGCGGTGTCCGGGATGTCCACCTGGACGATGCGGCCGGTCCTGGTCTTCCCGTGGATGGAGCCGAGTTCGGCGAGCGTGATCTGCTCCGGCAACGGCTGCCCGCTCAGTTCGCCGATCGCGTCGTCGAGGGTCGGGTAGTAGCCGGTGGCGATGTTCACGCTGTTCGCGGCGCAGAACAGCGCCAGCAGCGCGGCCGGCGGCGCGAGGGCGCGGCGCCACCAGCGGGCGCCGCGCCAGCCGAACCCGAGCACGCTGAACGCCGCGATCGCCACCCCGCCCCACAGCCACACCCCGAACGGGATCGGGTCGGTGATCCCGGCCAGTGTGAGCACGCCGACGGCGGTGAGGGCGATGAGCAGCAGCGCCGTCCCGAGGGCGATCGGACCCCACTTGAGCCGCCACGTCCGGTCCCGCCAGCCCAGGGCGGCCAGGAACAGGGCGAGGGCCACGGCCTGGACGGTCCACGGGAACCAACCGCCGAGCAGGGAGACGTTCATCTGGCGGAGGCTAGGGGTGGCAGATGAGAAGCGGATGAAAGGCTGGCAGGTCGCTGGAAGAAGGCTGTGAGAACGGTGGGACGTCGAGCGCTCGTGTGGGCTGCGTGGGAAGTCGACCCGTCCGACGTCCTGCGCAGCCCGTCGGGTCGGTTCCGGGTCAGCCGGCGCGCTGAAAGAGGGCGGTGAGGAGGAAGGGGACGCCGAAGAGAGGAGAGCCGGACTGTTGGGGGGTCATCGGGCGGACTTCGAGGGGCGTGAAGTCGGCGAAGAGCGCGCGAAGCTCGTCCGGCGAGTAGGCGAGCCCGCCCTCCAGTCCGCCGAGCCGGTAGAGATCCTCGTCGGGGCGTTCGGAGCCCATCGCACCGGCGGCGAAGGCGGCGACGGCGAAGTGCCCGCCGGGGGCGAGGACGCGGTCGAGCAGGGCCAGGTAGCTGATCCGGCGGTGCGGGGGCAGGTGGTGCAGGCAGCCGGAGTCGTAGACCAGGTCGTACCGGTCGTGGGGCAGTTCGACCTCGAAGATGCTCGCCCGGTGGAACCGCAGGTTGGCGCCGGTTCCGGCCTCGTGGGAGCGCTCCTCGGCCCAGGCGATGGCGGCGGGGGAGAGGTCGACGGCGTCGACGTCGAAGCCGAGCGACGCCAGGTGGAGCGCGTTGCGGCCGGGGCCGCAGCCGAGGTCGAGCGCGCGGCCGGGGGAGAACAGGCCGCGGTCGAGGTAGGAGACCAGGTTCTCGTCCGGCTTGGGCGCGAAGAACGGGCGGTCGGCGGCGCGATTCGCGTAGCAGCCGTCCCAGAAGGGTTCGGCCGGCGGGAAGAGGCCGTCGAGGAGGGCGAGAACGTCCTCGGTGGTGCGGATCGTACGGTTCATGCGGCCGAGCGTAGGTGGTTCGACGGGCGCGTTCGAGCGGCGCAAAACCCGCTGCGGGGTGGGATGTTGAGGGCTCCGGGACGGTGACCGTGACGGGTGCTTCGGGCCCTGGCCGGCGTACGGCGGCGACCCCGCCCGAGGCCGGGAAGAGCTGGTTCCGCGGGGCGAGGGGGTGGGCCGGGAAGGGCCCGAAGTAACGTTTCGACCACGGTGGTTCGGAGCGCTCCGAGCCGAGCCGGGGAGCGTCATGGAGCCGCACCCGGCCCAGTCGCCGTCACCGGTGAACCAGTGGAAGAGGACCAGGCGGTCGTCGATGAGGTTGCGGAGGATCGCGGGCCGGGACCGGGCTGGGGAGGCGCGCGGCGTCCTCGAACGGAGGCCTGAGGGCCGCAGCGGTGATCACTCCCCGAGAACGCCGACCGTGTTGCCGGGGTCGTCCAGCCAGACCGTGTTCGTCTTCGGGGTCACAGTGAGCCCGTAACGGTCCAGCCCAGGACGTCCGTTGGACAGCCACGTCGAGGTGGCGGCCGCCAGCTCGGACCAGAGGGCACGTGGGCCGCCCTGGAAGGCGCGCGTGGTGCCGTCGTTCCGACTCTCCAGCACCGCCCATGATCCGTCGGGGTGAAGGAACCACTGCCCCGCGACGCTGTCGGCCGAAAGGCGTAGCCGGGTTGTGCCGGGCATCGTGAGTTGGGCGTGCCACAGGAACGCGGGGTTGTCCAGGGTGTGGGGGTGGACGGCCGTGTCGAGGCCGCCGGCGTCGTCGCGGGCCTGGATGGCGGCGCGCATGAGGGGGCCGATCACGGGCCGCCGGGTCTCGCGGGAGAGCATGAACGAGACGTCGGAGTTGATGAACCGGCCCTGCGCTTCGCCGTCGCCGACGTGCAGTTTCACGTAGCCGTACGCGTCGAGGCCGCCGACCAGCGACACCAGGATGACCCCGCCGGGGAGAGCCTGGGCCAGCCATTCGGCCGGGACACGGTTGGGCGAGTAGGTGGCGATGATCCGGCCGTACGGTCCGCTGCTGTCGGGGTTTCCCTTGGCGCCGTCGCCGACGATCAGGTGGGGGTGGTAGCCGATGGAGGCGAGCCGCTTGCCGTCTGCGGCGGACAGGACGGCGTCGTGCTCCACGCTGGTCACGTACTGATCGCCGAGCCGTGCGCACAGCAGCGCGGTGGAGTAGCCGGTGCCGGTTCCGACTTCGAGCACGCTCACGCGGTCCGGGACGTCGAGGTCTTCGAGCATCCGCACCACGACGCCGGGTAGCGTCGAGGAACTGGTGGGCGTCCCGGTGACGGGTTCGCTGTTCGGCCGGGTGGTGCCGTGGTCGAGCTGGGTGACCCACGTCGTGTTCTCGTAGGCCAGCCGTAGCCACTTCCGTGCGTCGGGGTCCCGGCTGACGGCGGTGTATCGGGTGATGCCGTCAGGGCCGTCCACGGCGGTGTAGAACGTCGGCAGGAAGACATGGCGGGGCACTGCCAGCACCGCGTCCCGCCACTGCGGGGTCCGCAGTGAACCGTCGCGCTCCAGTTCCTCCGCCAGTGTGACGCGCAGCCCGTGCGCCGTTCCCTCGATCCCGTCCAGGGTGTCACTCACCTGTGGTGCCCTTCTCCAGAAGATCCGCGATGGCGTGCGAGATGGGCACGCCGGTCCTGTGCTCGATCCACGACCACTGGCCGTTGGGGTTCACTTCGAGGAAGCGCCAGTCCCCGTCCGGCGTCACGATGAAGTCGAAGGCCCCGAAGACGAGTCCGAATTCGCGCATGAACGTGGCCACGCGCTCGCGCACCGGGGTGGGGATGGTCGTCGGCCTGTACGTGAGGCTCTTGTAGTCGGTGCGCCAGTCGATCCGGGCGGCCTCCGACCCGGCATGGATCTCGACGGGAAAGAAGCGGTCGCCGACCACGGTCAGCCGGACCTCGTGCGACTTGTCGATCCACTCCTGGAAGAGGTGGGCGCACAGGCGTACCGAGTCGTCCAGGTCCGCGGGGTCGATGACGACCGTGTCCACGGGCGCGCCGAGGCTCTTGGTGATGACCGGGGCGCCGAGGTCGGCGGCGAACCGCCGCCCGGCCTCGGACATGCCGCCAGGCAGTCGGAACTCTTCGGGCCTGCGGACGTACACGGACCGGACACAGGACAGGTCGAGCGCGCGGTGCCCGTTGTCGAGCACACCGGCCCACCTCCCCTCCAGCGTCGCGGTCAGGGTGAGTTCGGTAGGGAACTCGGCGGTGTCGCAACGGAACACCGGGACGCCCCGGTCGTTCAGGTGCTCGACCACCAGATCCGCAGTCGAGTCGAGCCGGCTCGTGAGAACCAGCACCGCCTCGCCGTCCTGCTCCGTCACCTCGGTTCTCCTAGTAGAAGTCGGTGCCTTCGTCGTTCCTGCTGTCGGAGTTGGTGTTGCTGCTGGTCTCGCCATGGGCGGTGTGCGCCCAGGGGTTGCCGTCGGACGTGACGGCGATCTGCAGCTCCTCGTCGTACGTGACGCCGGTGGCGTCGGCCGGCTCACTGGTCTGGCGCGCGGCGTAGCGCATGGCGAACGGCTGCCGTTCCACGGAGGCGGTGGTCACGGTGGTCTCCTCTCGTGCCCGATTTCGTTGGTGCTGCCCGCGCCGGGCGGCACCAACGACGGTATGGAGCAACACCTGCTCACCCAAAGGCAGTTGCGGAAAATTGCGGAGATTCACTCCAAGGCGTCAATCGTCGTCTCGATGGCGGCGCGGGCCTCTCGGCCGTAGACGGCGAAGCCTTGCAGTTCGGCGAACGTCTGGATGTACTCGCGGACTTCAGGAGGGCTGGTGATCCGGACGCGGGCGCTGACCAACTCGACCTCGACGTGGACGTCATCGAGGATATGGAATGTCTCCACCGGCCACAGGGTGCGCTGCGCGGTGAAGGGGATGATGCCCAGACTGACGCGTGAAAGCGACATGACCGAGAGGAGATGAGTGAGCTGGCTCACCATCACGGGCGGTTCGGAGATGCGGTAACGCAGAACGGATTCCTCGACCAGACACGCGATGCGGTGATTGCCTTCGTACATCGGACGGGTGCTCTGTATTCGCTGGGCGACAGCCTGTTCGAGGTCGTCTGGTGAGCTTGCCTCGCTCGCAAAGCGGGAAAGGATCGCGGCAGCGTAGCCGGGGGTCTGGAGCATGCCGGGGACGACATCGGAGGAGTAGAAGCGCAGGAGGCGCGATTCCGAGTAGGACTGGGTGTAGCTCTCTTGGAGCTGCCGAAGTCCGGTATGCCGGAGGCGCTTCCACTCCATGTACATCGACGCGACCGACCGCGAGGCGGCGATCAATTCGGGGATCAGGTTCTCCGCTCCACAGGCGGTACACCAGGCCCGGATGTCGCTGTCGGAGGGGGTGGATTCGGCTTTCTGAATTCGGGTGGTCTTCGCCGGGTGCCAGCCGCACCGGGCAGACAGCTCACGCCCGGTGAGTCCCGCGTCCTTGCGCAGGTGCAGGAGCCGATCAGCGAGCGCCTGTCGGGCTGCTTGCGCGGCGGAGAGCGGCGACGTGGGCATGAGCTGCCTGCCGGATGGTTCCGAGGGATCAGACGGGGTACTGGTCGTGGGGCAGGGCGCGTTCCCACACCGTCTCGAACGCGTTGGACACCATCTTCACCACGGCCGGGTCCTCGGTGTACTCGTAGCCGGCCCAGTCACCGTCACCGGTGAACCAGTGGAAGAGGACCAGGCGGTCGTCGATCAACCAAAGGTCGTTGCCTGGCAACGGGACGTCGGAGGCGAGTCGCCGGGGCAGCCAGCGCACCTGCTCGCCGGCCGCGACGTTCACCGGGGTCAGCGCGTGCTCCCATCGGATGTAGTCGGTCACCGGCTCGGAGACGATCCTCGCCCGGCGCATCACGACGCCACGGCCGATGGTCTCCCGAACGAGCGGCACCCAACCGGCCCAGCCTTCGGAGTCCGGGTCCAGATCGACATCGCCGGAGCGCTTGAACTCCGCGAACTCCTCGGCTTCGTCGGCGACGCCGTAGACGTCACGCATCTCCAGATGGACGGCCGTCCGCTGCGCTCCCTTTAACAGGGCGGAAAAGTCCGGCACGTTCTGCGTCATCGCATGCCTCTCGCAGGATCGGGATCATCCGCATGGGGATGCGGATGACGGCTTCGTGGTCAGGGATGCCCCGCTCGTGGCCGGGGACCCACTCGGTCCCGCAGATCCGGGCTTCGAGCACCGCGTTCGCCTTCCATCCCTGGATGACGATCTCGTGCGCCTCGTCCTCGATCCACACCGTCGGCGAGCCCCCCGACTTGGTGTCAGGGTCGATCCCAGCGAAATTCAGCCCCATCGTGATCTCCTGCGTCCAGCCCGTTGCGGGGTAGTTGCGGCTCACACCGTTCCGTTGACGCGGCGGAGGGGCAAGGGCGCGCGGTGGCGCGGGAGGGGGCGTGCGGAGGCCATGGTGGGTGGGCGGGCGGCCCCGTGCTCGGCACGGGGCCGCCCAGGGCAGCGGAGGTTAGGGAGCTGCCGGGAACTCGCCTGCCTGGACACCGACGACGAAGGACTGCCAGGCCTCGGGGCTGAAGCCGAGGGCCGGGCCGTGGGGGTCCTTGCTGTCGCGGACCGCCATTCGGTTCTCCAACTGCCCGCACTCAACGCAGTTCTCGTTCGGGTTGCTAGCGGTAGCCTTCGACCAGTTCACAGGCAGTGCAGATGCGACGGGGTAGTGGGTCACTTGAGCTGGTCTCTCTTCTCTCGGATGACGTTGAGGGATTCGTCGAGGCCAAGGGCTGTCGCCATGATCTCGTCGAAGGCTGTTCGGTAGACATCCACGTGCTCCGGCTTCTCCACCCAGTTGCTGGCGAGCATGTCGCTGAGCAGTACGAGGTCGAGATCTCGTTGCCGAAACTCCAGGAGGGTGAACGGTCCGTTCATGCCGGGGTGAGGTGCGGCGAATGCCGGCATGACCTGGATGCTGATGTTCGGGAGGCCACTCCACTGGATCAATTTGTCGAGCTGATCGGCCATCACGCCCTCTGCCGCCTTCATGGTCAGGGCGGACTCGTGGACGACGGCCCAGAGTTTCAGCGGGTTCTCCCCGCGAGTGAGCACTGACTGGCGATTGATTCGCACATCGACGCGAGCCTCAACACTCGGCGTCGTGAAGACGCCGCTGGAGATGATGGCGTGTGCATAGCGGCGCGTCTGTAGTAGCCCGGGGATGTAGGCCGACTCGTATGACTTGTTGCCAATGGCCGTCTCTTCCAAGCGGATCAGGTCGTGGTAGAGCGGGTTCAGCTGTTCGAGGCCGGCTACCCAACCGGGCCGATGCCGGTCGCGAAGGATCTCGACGAGGACTTCCTTGAGCTCTGGATCGCACTCGTAGAAGTCGAGGAGCTTCTGAACGACATCCGGCTTGAGCTGGACCCGGGCGTTCTCGTAGCGAGACAGCTTCACGAGGTTGACGCCGTCGACTTGGGAGGCCACTTCCTCTGCCGACAGGTTCTTGAGCTCGCGGAGCCTTCTGAGCTCGGCTGCAATGCGGCGGTAGCGCACTGCTGGCACTGCAACTGCCATAGACGTAACCCCTTCAGGCCTCTTCGGTATCCAGTGTGCATGCCCTGTGTGATGGTTCGCCACCACTCGCGTGAGTCTAGGGGCGGCACCTTGCCCTCCAGGATGAAAGTTTTCATATTTCCTCGACGTGCCTTGCGTTGTCGATGTGATGTGCACCATGCTGTGAGTAACGGAGCGCTAGCTGACTGTGAAGGTCCGTGTAGGTCGGTGGGCGCGCATTCCGGTGTCTCGTGCTGGGCGCTGCGCTGGTCGCGGAAGCCCGCCGAGTTGGCAGCTCAGTCTGGATCTTCTCCATCCCTCTCGAAGGTGGCGCCGCCATGCTCGAACCGTCTGTCAGCCCTCCCGAGTTCGTGTCCAGCTGTTGGCTGCTGCGCAGCCGACGGTCGCCGGCGAAGGCCCGACGGGTGCTCTCGCGGCTCCTCGACTCCACCCCCTCCGGCGAACTCTTCGCCGACTCCGGCCTGTTGGTGGTGTCCGAGCTCGTCGCCAACGCCGTGGCGCACGGCACTCCGATCGGCAACCGGCTGTGGCTCTCCCTCTCCCTCAGCCCGTCCCGGCTGCGCATCGAGGTGCACGATGCGCGCCGTGACCGCGCGCCGCTCCTCCGTTCGACGTCCGCCGACGACGAGTCCGGGCGGGGCCTTCTCCTCGTCAATCTCCTCTCCGAGCGCTGGGGTTGCTGCCCGCGCCTGCCCATCGGCAAGATCGTGTGGTCGGAGATCGGCTGCGCCGCCTCCTCGTTCACCCCCGTGGAGCGTGTGGCGTGAACGAGGACCGCCTGGTCACCGCCGAGGTCACCGGTGGTCTGATGCCGCCGACGATCTACACCCTCCTCCCCAAGGCCCTCGACGCGCTCTGGCGCTCCCTCCAGTTCCAGCCCATGAGTCGCCCCCAGTGGCTCTGGTTCGAGCGCTACCTCACCGGCCCGTCCGCCGACCGCTTCGTCGCCGAGTGCCTCACCGGTGCGGGCCCGCTCGACCTCCCCGTCGTCCTCCCCGGCTCCCTCCACCATCTGCGCCTCCGCTGGACGACCCCTGTGGATGAATGGTGAGCCGGCTCGCCGATTGGCGGCCCGGCGCCTCGCGTTGAGCGGGCTGCCCGGGCAGCCCGGGCGCGCGGTGGAGCGTTGGGCTGGTCGGTCGCCGTGCTCGGGCTGGGGGCTTGGGCGTGCCTGCGGGTCCTGCCGCTTCTCCCGGCGGAGTGCGTGCTAGCTTTGAACGCGTTCAAATAGCTGCTTGGGGGGACTCATGGTGGTGGTGCCGGGGAGTGCGAGATGGCTGGCAGGGCTGGCGGCCTCGGTGTGCCTGCTGCCGTTGGCGCTCGCGGTGGTGGCGTTCGGCTTGCAAGGCTCGATCCTGCACGTGGTCGCGCTGGTCGGCGCCGTCGCCTGTGCGGTGCCGGTGTGCTACCGGGAGCGGGGCCCGTTCCGGGTCGCCTGTGCGGCGGCGGGCACGGTGGTGGCGGTCGCCTCGGTGCCGCTGCTGTTCGTGAGCATCTGGTTCGTGATCGGGTTCGGCGGATGGTTCCTGCTGGCGGACTTCGTGTTCCTGCCGATCGCAGCGATCCCCGCGCTGGTGGCCGCGTTCCAGCGCGCCCGCGGCCCCGAGTACGGCCGGGGGGCGGCCGCACTCGGGTGGTTCGTGGGGGTGCTGTCGCTGCTGGGCTGGTCGCTGGTCACGTTGTACGTGGTGATGGGCCGGTAGTCCGCCCGCTGCCGTCAGCGGGCGAAGCGCTCGCGCAGGGCTGCCAGACCGGCCGTGAACACCCCGTGCACCCGGTCCGTGGACTCCTTGCGGTGCTCGGACTCGACCTCGTAGGTGGCGCTCCACTTCACGAAGCTGGCGTCCAGCGCGGTGACCGGGGTGACCCGCAGCGTCGCCCGGTAGTCGTACAGCTCGAACGTCCCCTCCGGGAAACCGTAGGTGTAGCTGCGGGCCTCCTCGTCTAGGATCGCGGATCATGGGCGCGAGCATCGGCATGATCACCGTTCCGTCCGGCCGCGTCACGCTGTCGGACCGCCGCACGCAGCGGAGTTGGAGCGTCGACCTCGCCCCCTACGAGCTGGCGGCCTGTCCGGTCACCCGCGAGCAGTACGGCGCCGGGGCCGGCGACCGGTACCCCGCCGACAGTGTCTCCTGGTACGACGCCGTCCACTACTGCAACGAACTGTCCCGGCGGGACGGGTTCGCACCGGCCTACCGCCTCGACGGCGAGTCCGTCACCTGGGACCGCGCCGCCGACGGC
Organism: Kitasatospora sp. MAA19; assembly: GCF_029894125.1. GTDB lineage: Bacteria > Actinomycetota > Actinomycetes > Streptomycetales > Streptomycetaceae > Kitasatospora. Next base: position 223,294 of record NZ_JARXYZ010000002.1, on the reverse strand, counting down.
TACCGGCTGCCCACCGAGGCCGAGTGGGAGCACGCCTGCCGCGCCGAGACGGACGGCCCCCGCTACGGGCCGCTCGACGAGATCGCCTGGCACCGCGGCAACTCGGGCGAGCGCCCGCACGACGTCGGTGGCCTGCGCCCCAACGGGTTCGGTCTGTACGACCTGCTCGGCAACGTGTGGGAGTGGTGCTGGGACGTGTACGACGCCGAGGTGTACGGCGGCTACCGTGTGCTGCGCGGCGGTGGCTGGTTCGACGAGCACTGGAGCTGCCGCGCCTCCGTCCGCCGCCGCAGCCACCCCACCCTGCGGATCGACGACGTCGGCTTCCGGCTCGCCCGGTCGATCACCGCCTGAGGACGCGACCGCCGCCTGAAGACGCGACCACCGTCTGACGAAGCGCCCCGGGGAACCCGGGCCCGGCCGTGGACCGTTGGGGTCTGCATGAACGACGCACCGGTGTCCCTCAGACCGATCGACGAAGCCGACCTCGGCCAGTTCGAAGCGCTGCTCCTCGCCCCCGAGGCGGTGGGCCCGTTCCAGTGGTTCGGGTGGCGCGACCCGGGCCGGCACCGGCGGCAATGGACGGAGAACGGTCTGCTGGCGCCCGAGCAGTCGGTGCTCGCCATCCGCTGCGGGGACGAGTTCGCGGGCTTCGTCGGCTGGCGGCAGGTGGGGACCATGAGCGCCTCCCACTACTGGAACCTCGGGATCGTGCTCCGCCCGGAGTGGCGTGGCCGCGGCATCGGCACCGAGGCCCAATGCCTCCTGGTGGACTACCTGTTCGCGCACTCGCCGGTGGTGAGGCTGGAGGCCGATACGGAGGCGACCAACTACGCGGAGCAGCGCGCCCTGGAGAAGTGCGGCTTCACCCGCGAGGGTGTGCGGCGCAGCGTCACCTTCCGGGACGGCGAATGGCGCGACGGTGTCCTCTACAGTCTGCTGCGTACGGACCCCAGGCCTTGGGGCCGGCCCTAGGCGACCCCGAACCACTCCTCGGCCAGGTCGTCCAAGGTCCGGGAAACCGGCTTCAACTCCCTCAGGTACCACGGTAGATGGCTGTACACATGGAGCAGCGTGTACGCCATCAGCAGGCGCGGGTCGAAGCCGCGCCCGTATCCGGCCAGGAGGCGGCCGAGCAGGCGGGGGTCGGCGCGGGTGGTGAAGAGGCCGACGGCGACGAGGTCGTAGGCCGGGTCCCCGATCATGGCGGGTTCGAAGTCGATCAGGCCGGTGAGGCGCCAGCCGGACGCCGGGTCGACGATCAGGTGTTCGCGCATGAACTCGGTGTGCAGCAGGGCGCGTTGCGGGGCCCGGGGCAGCGGCGCGGCGGCCAGGAAGTCGGGGATCTGCTCCAACCAGGCCTCGGACAGCCCGCGTTCGCGCTGCCGGGCCACCGCGCCGGCTCGCTGCCGGGCGAGGAAGGCGCCCCAGTCGCCGGGGCCGAGGACGTCGGCGAGCGGTTCGGGGTCGAGGGCGTGCAGGACGGCCAGGGCCTCGCCGCAGCCGTGGGCGATCCGCTCCCGGTCGGTCTGCGGGATCCGCGGCCAGGCGGGGGCCAGGCCCTCGCCGGGCAGGCGTGACATCAGCACGTAGCGCCAGCCGTTGACGTACGCGCCGGCGGCCCGGACGTTCGGGGTGGGGATCGGCAGGGCGCCCTGGAGGTGGGTGAGGACGCGCTCCTCGGTGACGCCGTCCTCGGCGCCGGCCGCCGGAAACAGCTTGAGGACGTGCTCCCGGCCGACCGCGTAGACCGGGACGGACCCTTCCGCGAAGCGCTCCAACGGCAGCCCGGCGAGGCCGAGTTCGGCGCAGAGCGCCGCGGCGCCCGGGCGCATCACCGCCTCGTCGGGGAGGATCGCGTCCCACTGCTCTTCCGTCTCCACCACAGGCAGCATGGGCGCACGGTAGGCGGGCGGGCGCGGCTGCGGCAAAGGGTTTTGGGCCAGGAGGCTCAGCAGGTGCCGCAGTCGTCGGCGTCCGGGGAGGCGGGTTCCGGTCCGCTGTCCGGGTCGCGGGTGAGGAGGTAGCGGGCGCCGGGGCCGGCCTCGCCGGCGCGGTCGGCGGCGTTGTAGAGGGCGCAGCGGGAGAGGGAGAGGCAGCCGCAGCCGATGCAGCCGGTCAGCTTGGCCTTGAGGCGCTGGAGCTCGGCGATCTGCTCGTCGATGCGGCTCTGCCAGGACTCGGCGACGCGGTCCCATTCGCTGCCGCTGGGGGCGGGGCGTTCGGGGAGCCGGTCGAGCGCGACCCGGGCCTCGTCGAGGGAGAGGCCGACGCGCTGGGCGGCGCGGACGAAGGCGATCCGGCGCAGCGTGCCGCGGGTGTAGCGGCGCTGGCCGCCGGTGGTGCGGGTGGCGTGGATGAGGCCGAGGCTCTCGTAGTAGCGCAGCGCGGACGGGGCGAGGCCGCTGCGGCGGGCGAGCTGGCCGATGGTGACCAGGTCGTCGCGGTGCGGGCCGGGCGCGCGGCCGTGGTCGGGTATCGCGGTCATGGGAACCCACTGTAGCCGCTTGACCTCAAGTCAGCTTTAAGTTGCACGATTCTCGCATGACGACGAACGCGAACGTGGACACCGTCCGTTTTGAGGACCTGCCCGCCCTGATGGGCCTGATGACCGGCGCCGAGAAGCACGGCCCCGCCGCCACCTCCACCCTGGACGTGCTCTGGGTGCTGTACGACCGGGTGCTGCGAGTGACTCCGGAGAGCGCCACGGCCCAGGACCGGGACCGCTTCCTGCTCTCCAAGGGCCACGGCCCGATGGCGTACTACGCGGTGCTGGCGGCCAAGGGCTTCGTCGATCCCGGAGTGCTGCCGAGCTTCGGCGGCTACGACTCGCCGCTCGGCCACCACCCGGACCGGACGCTGATCCCCGGGGTGGAGATCGCCTCCGGTTCGCTCGGGCACGGGCTGCCGCTGGGCGTCGGCACCGCGCTGGGCCTGCGGGCGCAGGGCCTGGCCGACCCGGCGGTGTGGGTGCTGGTCGGCGACGCCGAGTTCGACGAGGGCTCCAACCACGAGGCGGTGGCCTTCGCCGGCGCGTACGGGCTGGACCGGCTGCACGTGGTGGTGATCGACAACTCCTCGGCCACGCACGGCTGGCAGGGCGGGATCGCGGCCCGGTTCGCGGCCGAGGGCTGGTCGACGCAGACGGTGGACGGCCGCGACCACGAGGCGCTGTACCGGGCCTTCACGGCCGAGCACCCGGGCCGCCCGCACGTGGTGGTCGCCCGGGTCGAGCCCAAGGACGCGTAGCAAGAGCCCGTAGCTCAAGAACCCGTAGCCCCGCACCTCCCGAGACCACCAGCAGACCCACCGTGAAAGGCACTTCACTGATGGACACCATGCGCGACCGCTTCATCGACGTCAGCTCCCGACTGCTGGACGAGGACCCGCGGCTGGCCGTGGTGCTCGCCGACATCAGCGCGGCCGCCTTCGGCCCGGCGCAGGAGCGCCACCCGGACCGGGTGGTCAACGTCGGCATCCGCGAGCAACTGCTGATCGGCGCGGCCGGCGGCCTGGCCCTGACCGGGATGCGCCCGATCGCCCACACCTTCGCCAGCTTCCTCATCGAGCGGCCCTTCGAGCAGGTCAAGTTGGACCTGACCCACCAGGGCGTCGGCGCCGTCCTGGTGAGCGCGGCCGGCTCCTACGACTGGCCGGCCGGCGGCCGCACCCACATGTCCCCGGGCGACGTCGCGCTGCTGGACACCCTGCCGGACTGGACGGTCCACGTGCCGGGCCACCCGGACGAGGCCGAGCAGCTGCTGCGCCACGCCGTCGCGGACGGCGACCGCAACGTGTACGTCCGGCTCTCGGCGCACCAGAACGCGGCGCCGGTGCCGGTCGAGGCGGGCCGGTTCAGCACCGTGCGGCAGGGCTCGCGCGGCGTGGTCGTCGCGGTCGGGCCGATGCTGGACGCGGTGCTGGCGGCCACCGAGGGCCTGGACGTCACCGTGCTGTACGCGGCGACGGTGCGCCCCTTCGACGCGGCCTCGCTGCGGGCGGCGACGGGGGAGCGGGCGGACGTGGTGCTGGTCGAGCCGTACCTGGCGGGCACCTCCGCGAACGAGGCGCACGCGGCGCTGGCCGACCGCCCGCACCGGGTGCTGGGCCTGGGCGTGCCGCGCGAGGAGCACCGGCACTACGGCTCGATCGACGAGCACCTGGCCGCGTACGGGCTGGACGCCGCCTCGCTGCGGGAGCGGATCGGCACCTTCCTCTGGTGACGCGCGTGGTGCGTCACACCGCGACGATCGCCACCGCGTCCGCCCCCAGCCGTACCGCCGTCCCGTTCAGCGCCGCCGCCCCGAAGGCCGCGACCAGCTCGCGCCCGGTCCCGTCCAGCGGCGGCACGGCCTCGGCCGGGCCGAGGTTGACGGCGACCCGGTACGGCCCCCGGTGCACCACCAGCCAGCGCGCCGCCTCGTCGTACGCCACCCGCACCGCGCCGAGGCCGGGGTCGGACAGCTCCGGCCGTTCGCGCCGCAACCGGATCAACGTCCGGTACCAGGCGAGGAGTTCGCGGTGCGGCGAGCGCCGGGGCTCGGTCCAGTCGAGGACGGACCGCAGGAGGGTGGCGGGCTCCTGCGGGTCGGGGACGGCCTCCGCGGCCCAGTCGTGTTCGGCGAACTCCCGCCGCCGGCCCTGCCGGACGGCCTCCGCGAGCTGCGGGTCGGTGTGGTCGGTGAAGTACTGCCAGGGGGTGGCGGCGCCCCACTCCTCGCCCATGAACAGCATCGGGGTGAACGGCGAGGTGAGCACCAGCGCGGCGCCGCAGGCGAGCCGGCCGGGGGTCAGGCTGGTGGAGACGCGGTCGCCGAGCGCCCGGTTGCCGATCTGGTCGTGGGTCTGCAGGTAGCCGAGCAGCCGGTGCCCGCCGTCCGGGGGGAACGGCCGGCCGTGGCCGCGGCCGCGGAAGGCGGACCAGGTGCCGTCGTGGAAGAACCCGCGGGTGAGCGTCTTGGCCACGGCGGCGAGCGGCCGGTGGGCGAAGTCGCCGTAGTAGCCCTGGGATTCGCCGGTGAGCGCGCAGTGCAGGGCGTGGTGGAAGTCGTCGCTCCACTGCGCGGTGAGGCCCTGGCCGCCGGCTTCGCGCGGGGCGGTGGTGCGCGGGGTGTTGAGGTCGGATTCGGCGATCAGGAACAGCGGGCGGTTGGTCGAGACGGCCAACCTCTCGACCTCGTGGGACAGTTCCTCCAGGAAGTGCACCGCCCGGTCGTCCGCGAGGGCGTGTACGGCGTCCAGCCGCAGGCCGTCGATCCGGTAGTCGCGCAGCCAGGCGAGCGCGCTGCCGATCAGGTAGCGGCGCACCTCGTCGGAGCCGGGGGCGTCCAGGTTGACGGCCGAGCCCCACGGCGTGTGGTGCCGGTCGGTGAAGTACGGGCCGTACGCGGGAAGGTAGTTGCCGGAGGGGCCGAGGTGGTTGTGGACCACGTCCAGGACCACCCCGAGGCCCTTGCGGTGGGCGGCGTCGACGAACCGCTTCAGCCCTTCGGGCCCGCCGTACGGCTCGTGCACGGCCCAGAGCGAGACCCCGTCGTAGCCCCAGCCGTGCCGGCCGGGGAACGGGCAGACCGGCATCAGTTCGACGAAGTCGACACCCAACTCGACCAGGTGGTCCAGGTGTTCGGCTGCGGATTCGAAGGTGCCGCGGGCGGTGAAGGTGCCGATGTGCAGCTCGTACAGCACCGCGCCGGGCAGTGCGCGGCCGCGCCAGCCGGTCTGCGACCAGCGGAACGCGGCGTGGTCGACCGGCCGACTGGGACCGTCCGGGCCGTGCGGCTGCCAGGGCGAGCGCGGGTCGGGCAGGGGCGGCCCGCCGTCGAGGCGGAACGCGTAGTCGCCCTCCGGCGCGTCGCCCGACCACCAGCCGGCCCGGTCCGGGCAGCGCGCCAACGCGTGGGCGGCGCCGTCGACGTCGACCGAGACGGCGGCCGCGGACGGCGCCCACACCTGGTAGGTCCTCACTTCTCGCCCCTCCTGGTCAGCAGCGCCACCGGGTGGTCCGCCAGCAGTTCGGTGACCGGCACCGCGCCCGCCGGGTGGGTCCGCAGGGTCAGCCGGTCCGTCCAGGGCCCGCCCCCGGGCAGCTCCAGGACGGTGTCCCGCCAGCCGCCGGCCCGCTCCAGCCCGTACGGCAGCCGGGTGACGGCGGTGACCACGTCCGCTCCGCGGGCGAAGGCCAGCAGGTGGTCGGCGCCGCCGCCGACGGCGGTCAGCGGCCGGTAGGGCCCGAGCGGACGGGAGCGCCGCAGGTGCAGCGCCGTCGTGGTGAGGTGCAGCTTCTCGCGGGCGAGGTCGCCGGGGCGCGCGGTGGCCGAGTCGGTGAGCCGGACGGCGAGCGCGCCGAGGTCCACCACGCCACGGTTGTCCGGGTCGACGAGGGTGTACAGCGGCTCCTCGCTGCCCTGGTAGAGGTCGGGCACGCCCGGGATGGTGAGGTGCAGCAGCGCGGCGGCGAGGGTGTTGGAGCGGGCGTACGGGGCGAGGGCGTGCACCAGGCCCTCGATCCGGGGCCGCAGCCCGGGGTCGGCCAGGACGGCGCGGGCGCGGTCGGCGAGCGCCTGCTCGTAGCCGCTGTCGGGGGCGGTCCACGAGGTGCGCAGCTTGGCCTCGCGGGCGGACTTGAGCAGGGCGGCGGCGAGCCGGTCGGGGTCGATCGGCCAGGCGGCGACGAGGGTGTGCCAGAGCAGCCAGTCGCCGTCGCGGTCGGGGCCGGGCCCGGCGGCGGTGGACCAGGCGGCGGCCTCGGCGGCCCAGGCCTCGGGCTGCTCGGCGAGGACGGCGAGCCGGGCGCGGGCGTCGGCGCTGCGCTTGGTGTCGTGGGTGGACAGCGCGGTCATGCTGTGCGGCCAACGGTGTTCCAGGTAGCGGCACCAGTCGTGGAACTCGGCGGGGCGCAGCCCCGGCCGGCCGGGCTCGCCGCCGACCTCGTTGAGGCCGGGCAGCGCGTTCCACCGGTAGAAGGCGGTGTCCTCGACGCCCTTGGCGGCGACGGCCGCGGCGGTCTGCGCGAAGCGGACGCAGAACTCGTCCCGGTCCGTCCCGCGCCCCAGCTCCCCGAGGGCCAGGGCGGCGACCAGCCGGTCCGTCGGGTCGGCCGAGCCGTCCAGCGCCGCCCGCAGCTGCGCGGCGGAGCCCGGCGGCGCCGGCTCCCCGGGGCGGGCGTACGGCCGGTACGCCGGGTAGCCGGTGAGCAGCCGCCGCAGCGCCGCGCGCAGCTGCCAGGGCGCGTGGTCGGCGTACGCCGGCTCGGCGGCGCCGATCCGCAGGGCGCAGCGCACCAGCCGTTCGACCTCGGCGGCCAGCTCGCCGCGCGGCCCGGTCATGTCGGCCCGCCCGTGCCGGGCGGCGGCGACCGCCGGGTGGGGGCCGGGGCCGGGCACCCGGGCGGGGTGACCGCCGAGGAAGTCCTCGTACGCCCCGGCCAGCCGGTCGGCGCCCGCGCGGTCGGTGAGCACGCCGTCGATGTGCCGCAACGCGTCGTAGCCGGTGGTGCCGGCGACCGGCCAGTCGGCGGGCAGCCGCTCGTCGCCGGTGAGGATCTTCTCGACGACGGTGTACGCCCCGCCGCTGGCCCGGGCGAGGCGCCGCAGGTAGCCGCGCGGGTCGGCGAGCCCGTCGGGGTGGTCGATCCGGAAGCCGTCGACGACGCCCTCGGCGTGCAGCCGCAGCAGGACGGCGTGGGTGGCGGCGAACACCTCGGGCTCCTCGACCCGGACGGCGATCAGCTCGTTGACGGTGAAGAAGCGCCGGTAGTTGAGTTCGGTGCGGGCCAGCCGCCACCAGGCGAGCCGGTACCACTGGCGGGCGAGCAGCCCGGTCAGTGGCAGGTCGGCGGTGCCGGGCCGCAGCGGCAGCTCGTGCTGGTGGTAGCGCAGCACGTCGCCGTCCACCACCAGCTGGTCCAGGACGGCGCCGAGCCGGTCGCCGAGCAGCGGCAGCAGCACCCGGCCGCGACCGGGGGCGTCGGCGGGCCCGGGCTGGGCGGCCCAGTCGATGTCGAACCAGTGCGCGTACGGCGAGTCGGGCCCGTCCCGCAGCACCTGCCACAGCGGCTGGTTGAGCCGTTCGGGGACGGGCACGGCCATGTGGTTGGGCACCACGTCGACGATCAGCCGCAGGCCGTGCCGGTGGGCGGCGGCGGCCAGGGAGCGCAGCGCGCCCTCACCACCGAGCTGCTCGCTGATCCGGCCGTGGTCGACGGTGTCGTAGCCGTGGGTGGAGCCGGGGGTGGCCTCCAGCAGCGGGGACAGGTGCAGGTGGGAGACCCCGAGGGCGGCGAGGTAGGGGACGGCGGCGGTGGCGTCGTGGAGGGTGAAGCCGGGCTGCAGCTGGAGGCGGTAGCTGGCGGTGGGGGCGGTGGGGGGACCGGGTGCGGGGGAGGTAGCGGCCGGGCGGGGCTGCGCGGGCTCGGCGGCGGAGGTCATAGGTCCATGAGTACCCGGGGGAGCCCGCCGCCAAGACCCGCTGCTGGCCCGAACAGGTGACCGCACGTCCGTTCAGGCAGGCCGCTGGAGCACCATCAGCGAGCGGTCGGTGAGCCACAGCGCGTCCCCGGCCTTGACCCGGGTGCCCGCGCCCGGGGCGGGCAGCCGGGGCTGCGCGGTGTCGACCACGACCTGCCACTCCTGCCCGTGGTCGGCGGGCACGGTGAACTCCAGCGGCTCGAAGTGCGCGTTGAACATCAGCAGGAAGGAGTCGTCGACGATCCGCCCGCCGCGCCGGTCCGGCTCGGAGATGGCGTAGCCGTTGAGGAAGACGGTCAGCGACTTGGCGTAGCTGGCGCCCCAGTTGCGCTTGGTCATCTCCTCCCCGCCGGGCGTGAACCAGGCGATGTCGGTGAGGTCGTCGTAGCCGCCGGCGGCCGGTGCCCCCGCCCCGTGCCGCCCGGAGACCGGCCGCCCGTGGAAGAAGCGCCGCCGCCGGAACACCGGGTGGTCGCGGCGCAGCCAGATCATCCCCTGGGTGAACTCCAGCAGCCGCGCCTGCGGTCCGTCGCCCTCGGGCCAGTGCACCCAGGTGAGCTCGTTGTCCTGGCAGTAGGTGTTGTTGTTGCCGTGCTGGGTGCGGCCGAGTTCGTCGCCGTGGGAGATCATCGGCACGCCCTGGGAGAGCATCAGGGTGGCGATGAAGTTGCGCTGCTGGCGGGCTCTGAGCTCCTCGACGGCAGGATCGGTGCTCGGGCCCTCGGTGCCGCAGTTCCAGGAGCGGTTGAAGGACTCGCCGTCGCGGTTGTCCTCGCCGTTGGCCTGGTTGTGCTTCTCGTTGTAGGAGACCAGGTCGCGCAGGGTGAAACCGTCGTGGCAGGTGACGAAGTTGATGGAGGCGATGGGGCGGCGGCCGTCGTCCTGGTAGAGGTCGGAGGAGCCGGTGAGCCGGGAGCCGAACTCGGCGAGGGCGGCGGCCTCGCCGCGCCACAGGTCGCGCACGGTGTCCCGGTACATGCCGTTCCACTCCGTCCACAGCGGCGGGAAGTTGCCGACCTGGTAGCCGCCCTCGCCGAGGTCCCAGGGTTCGGCGATCAGCTTCGCCTGGGAGACCACCGGGTCCTGCTGGACGAGGTCGAAGAAGGAGGAGAGCCGGTCGACCTCGTGGAACTGGCGGGCCAGGGTGGCGGCGAGGTCGAAGCGGAAGCCGTCGACGTGCATCTCGGTGACCCAGTAGCGCAGCGAGTCCATGATCAGCTGGAGCACGTGCGGGCTGCGCATCAGCAGGCTGTTGCCGGTGCCGGTGGTGTCCTCGTAGAAGCGCTGGTCCTGGGCGAGGCGGTAGTAGGAGACGTTGTCCAGGCCGCGCAGCGACAGCGTCGGCCCGAGGTGGTTGCCCTCGGCGGTGTGGTTGTAGACGACGTCCAGGATCACCTCGATCCCGGCCGCGTGCAGCGCCTTGACCATCGACTTGAACTCCTGCACCTGCTGGCCCCGGTCGCCGGTGGAGGAGAAGGAGGAGTGCGGGGCGAAGAAGCCGATGGTGTTGTAGCCCCAGTAGTTGGCCAGGCCCAGGTCGCGCAGCCGGTGGTCACGGACGAACTGGTGCACCGGCATCAGCTCGATCGCGGTGACACCGAGCTTGGCCAGGTGCTCGATCACCGCCGGGTGGGCCAGGCCCGCGTACGTTCCGCGGATCTCCTCGGGGATGCCCGGGTGCAGCCGGGTGAGGCCCTTGACGTGGGCCTCGTAGATGACGGTGCGGTGGTAGTCGGTGCGCGGCGGGTGGTCGGTGCCCCAGTCGAAGTACGGGTTGATCACCACCGAGTGCATGGTGTGCGGGGCGGAGTCGAGGTCGTTGCGGCGCTCGGGGGCGCCGAAGTGGTAGCCGTAGACCGCCTCGTCCCAGTCGATGTGCCCGCTCATCGCCTTGGCGTACGGGTCCAGCAGCAGCTTGGCGCTGTTGTGGCGCTGGCCGAGGCCGGGATTGTACGGGCCGTGGACGCGGAAGCCGTAGCGCTGGCCGGGCTGGACGCCCGGGAGGTAGGCGTGCCGGACGAAGGCGTCCGTCTCGCGCAGTTCGACGGCCGTCTCCGAGCCGTCCTCGTCGATCAGGCACAGCTCGATCCGGTCGGCGCTCTCGGAGAACACCGCGAAGTTGGTGCCGACCCCGTCGTAGGTGGCGCCGAGGGGATAGGGCTTACCGGGCCAGACCTGCATGAGTCCTCAACTTCCTTGCACTCAACGGAAACTGACATGTAGTCCGACAACCTGCCCGGACCCGGACGCTCTCTTCCCGGCCGGGCGGCCGGGCATGTGCGGCGCTCGCGCGCCGTGACGCACGGCACAGTCCGCATACTCCCCGAGCCTTCCCCCGGCGGCCGGGACATGTGATCCCGGTTCGCCCGAACGGGTGTCCAGTGGGCATTCCTCTGATAAGCGGGGCCGGTGACGGGCGGGAGCCCGTGACCGGCGGGACCGGTGCCGGGCGGAGCCTGTGAAGGGTGGGGCCAGTGGTGGGCCCGGGCCCCGTGGGCCATCCGGCTGCGCACGGCTCGCGGCGGGCAGTACCCTTGATCGTCCGGCCGCCCCGGGCTGGTGGCGCTCCATCAGCCGGGCGGGGGCGCAAGTCAGCAGCAACCAGGTGAGGTGGCGCATGGTGTTCCCCGCCGGCGGCCGCGGCTCGGGGTCCGACGGCCCCGACCGGGGCGGCGCCCGCAGCGAGGCGCCCACGGTCGTCATGCGCCCCACCATGACCGGCCGCGCCCTGGTGCCCGCGCAGGGCGGCCCGGTCGAGATCCCCGCCCTGGCCTGGTCCGCCGCCGAGTGGGAGGACGCCTACCAGCGGGTACGTCTGTCCGGCCGCGCCTACGTCTGGCTCAACCTCGTCGAGCAGCGGCTGCGCTCCCTCGTCGACGAGGTGCTGCACCCCATCTACGCGCCCGCCCACGGCGAGGACTGGGTCACCGCCGCCGCCGGCCCCGCCGGCGAGGAGTGGGCCCACCGGGCCGGCGCCGTCCGCGAGGTCAGTCGCCGCAAGGGCTACCTGCTCGACCCGGCCGACGACGACCCGCTGGTCTTCCTCACCCTGCCCCAGCTGCGCGAGCTGATGGTCCAGCACTGGCCCTGCTTCGAGCCCTACCTGGCCGACCGGCGCGAGATCGAACTCGCCCTGGACGAGCTGGAGGTGGCCCGGCACGTGGTCTCCCGCAACCGGGTGCTCACCCAGACCGTCCTCGCCCAGACCGAGCGGGCCGCCGCCCGCCTGCTCGCCGTCCTCGACGGCGGCGCCGGGGGAGTGCCCGCCGACGTCGTCGAGTCCCTGGTGGCCGGCCGGTACGCGGACGTCGTCGCCGTGCACGCCGACCGCGTCCGCCTCCAGCGCGACCTGCCCGTCGAGGACCTCCTGGAGGGCGCCCGCCGGCTGGACGCGCTCGGCATCGGCCTCGGCATGCTCTGCCAGAACTACACCGGCAAGCGGCTCGTCCGCCTCGCCGGCGACGGCTGCCGGGTCCGGCTGCTCTTCCTCAACCCGGCGAGCAGTGCCGTCCGCCGCCGCGAACGCGAACTGGGCCTCGGGCGGGGCGAGTTGTCCCGCTCCATCGAGATGAACATCATGCACGTGCGCCGGGTGCGGGCCCGGCTGCGCGATCAGGGCGGCTTCGAGATCCGCGTCTTCGACGAGACCCCGCGCTTCACCGCCTACCTGGTCGAGGGCCCGCGCCCGACCGGCCAGGTCGGCGGCCGCCGGCAGACCCGCGACCTCGGCGTCATCCAGCCCTACCTGCGCCGGGCCCGCGGCATGGAGTCCCCCGCGCTGGTCCTGCGCGGCGGCGCCGGCCAGCAGCCCGGCGGCACCGAGGCCGGGCTGCTGGAGGTCTACCGGGAGGAGTTCGAGGGCGCCTGGGGCGACTCCCGGCCGGTGTCCTGAGCGCCGCCGCCCTGAGCGCCGGTGTCCGCGCTGCCGGCTCCCCGGGCGCCGGTCTCCCCGGCGCCGGTCTCCCGCGCGAGCACAGGTCTCCCGAGCGAGCGCAGGTCTCCCGAGCGTCCGCATGCCGGGAAAACCGCTGGTCGCACGGGTGCGCCCGCTGCCACACTGCGGGCCGTGAACAGCCTTCCCCAGTGGACCCTGCGCCCCGCCACCCCCGCCGACGTCGAACCCGTCGCCGAACTCAAGGCCGTCGTCCTGCGCGCCGACCTCGAACGCCTCGGCCGCTACGACGACGACCGGGTCCGCCGGCGCCTGCGGGACGGCTTCTCCAGCCGGCACAGCTCGGTCATCCTCGTCGACGGCGCCTTCGCCGGCTCCGTCACCGTCCGCCCCGCCGACCAGGGTGGCCGCTGGATCGAGCACTTCTACCTCGCCCCCGCCCACCAGGGCCGCGGCCTCGGCACCGCCGTCCTGCGCCACCTCCTCGCCCAGGCCGACGCCGCCGGCGAACCCGTCCGGCTCGACGTCCTCCAGGGCAGCCCCGCCCGCCGCCTGTACGAACGCCACGGCTTCGTCCTCGACCACGAGGACCCGATCGACGTCTACCTGGTCCGCGAACCCGCCGCCTGAACCGGACCGGTGTGACGATAGGCCGGACGGCTGGTAACCGACCGGTAGTCAGCCGATAGGACGTCAGACCCGGTGCGAGCGCGCGCCGGGGCCCGGCCCGCTTGTTAGCGTCCGGTCCATGATCGACAGCCCGTACCCCACCGGCTCCGAGCACCCCCACGCCACCCGGCGCGGCCTCCTGCGCACCGCCCTCGGCGCCTCCACCGCCGGGGCCCTCGCCCTCACCGGCGCCCGCCCCGCCCACGCCGCGCCCCGCGCCGCCGCCGGGCGGACCGCCTTCCACGGCGTCCACCAGGCCGGCATCACCAACCCGCCCCCCGGCTACGGCACCTTCCTCGCCCTCGACGTCAAGGCCCGCGACCACAAGGACCTCGAAACCCTCCTGCGCACCCTCACCGACCGCATCCGCTTCCTCACCGCCGGCGGCACCCCGCCCGACCCCGGCCCCGACGCCGCCCCCGCCGACAGCGGCACCCTCGGCCCCGTCCTGCCCGCCGACGAGCTCACCGTCACCGTCGCCGTCGGCGCCTCCCTCTTCGACACCCGCTACGGCCTCGGCGCCCTGCGCCCCCGCCGGCTCACCGCCATGCGCCCCTTCCCCGTCGACGCGCTGCGCCCCGCCGAATGCCACGGCGACCTCTCGCTCCAGATCTGCGCCGAGAGCCGCGACACCGTCCAGCACACCATCCGGGACCTGCTGCGCAGCACCCACGGCCTGATCCGGCCCCGCTGGCAGCTCGACGGCTTCCAGAACCGCTCCCGCCCCACCGGCGCCGCCCGCAACCTGCTCGGCTTCAAGGACGGCATCGAGAACCCCGACACCGGGAACGCCCGGGACACGGACGCCCTCGTCTGGGTCGGCGACGAGCCGCGCTGGGCCGCGGGCGGCAGCTACCAGGTCATCCGCGCCATCCGCATCCTCGTCGCCGGCTGGGACGAGGTGCCGCTCCAGCAGCAGGAACGCATGATCGGCCGGCGCAAGAGCGACGGCGCCCCGCTCGGCGCCGCCGACGAGACCGACACCCCCGACTACCGCAACGACCCCGCCGGGGCCGTCATCCCCCTCGACTCCCACATCCGCCTCGCCAACCCCCGCACCGACGGCGCCCGCGACAGCCGCATCCTGCGCCGCGCCTTCAACTACGACCGCGGCCTCGACCCCGACGGCGAACCCGAGCTCGGCCTCGCCTTCTGCTGCTACCAGCAGGACGTGGCCCGCCAGTTCGAGGCCGTCCAGATCCGCCTCGACACCGAACCCCTCGCCCGCCACCTCCGCCCCACCGGCGGCGGCTACTTCTACGTCCTGCCCGGCGTCCGCGACGCCACCGACTGGCTCGGCCGCACCCTCCTCACGGCCGCCTGACGCCCCGCTGCGCGCCACCGGCGCGACCCGTCGCCCTCCCGTCCACCGCCCCGTCGCCCTCCCGTCCACCGCCCAACCGGCCTGCCACCACCCGGCGTTCGGGCCACCCGCCCCCGCCGGGCCCGCGCCTGCGGGGGTGGGCCCGGTCCCCGCCGACCCCGCCGCCGACCGACCCAGCGGCCGGGTTGTCGGTGGGGCGGGTGATGATAGGGGCTGTTTCGAGCAGCAGGACGGAAGGACACACCCTTATGAGCTGGTGGCAGCAGCCACTGGTCGGCTTCGACCTGGAGACCACGGGCACCGACCCGGCCGTGGACCGCATCGTCACGGCCGCGCTCGTGGACACCGTCGGGGCCGGCCGGGTGGGCGCCGTCCACTGGCTGCTCGACCCCGGAGTGCCGATCCCGGCCGAGGCGGAGGCGATCCACGGCATCGGCGACGGCGTGGCCCGCGGCAAGGGCCGGCCGGCCAAGGAGGCGGTGGAGGAGATAGCCGTCGCGCTCTGCGAGCGGCTCGCCGCCGGGCGCCCGGTGGTCGCCTTCAACGCGCCCTTCGACCTGTCGCTGCTCGACGCCGAGCTGCGCCGGTACGGGCTGGCGCCGCTGGCCGAGCGCCTCGGCGGGCCGGTCGGGCCGGTGCTGGACGCGCTGGTCGTCGACCGGGCGGTCGACCGGTACCGCAAGGGCTCGCGCACCCTCCAGCGGGTCTGCGAGGTGTACGGCGTCGAGCTGACGGACGCGCACGAGGCCGGCAGCGACGCGCTGGCCGCCGTCCGCGTCGCCGTCGCCCTCGCCGAGCGCTACCGGGCCGAGGTAGGCGACGTCGCGCCGACCGAGCTGCACCAGCGTCAGATCGGCTGGTACCGGGAGTGGGCCGAAGGCCTGCAGGAGTGGCTGCGCCGCGGCAAGGACCCGCAGGCCGTGGTCGACCCGCGCTGGCCGATGAGGTAGCCGCCGCCGGCAGACTGCCGGGGTGACGGTACGACTCGCCCGGCCCGCCGACCTGCCCGGCTTCCTCGCGCTCGCCGCCGAGGTCGAGCACCGGTTCGGCCCGATGGTGGCCGAGCCCGGCGTCGTCCCGGCCGAAGCCGCCCCCGCAGGCCCGGAGGGCGGCTCCCGGCAGGTCCACCGGCGCCACCTCGGCTGACGGCGCGCCGGGGGTGCGGCTGGCTGCTCCCGCCCGGGCGTGCGGTGCCTGCGCACGCACCTCGCCGCGTTGTCGTCGGCCGCCGATGGCTCCCAGCCTTCGGCCGGGAGGTGCCCCCACCGCATGGACTCTCTCCCAGCCTTCGGCCGGGAGGTGCCCCCATTCCCCGCCTCGCGATGCACGCACCCGGGCACCGCGCGCCGATCCGACGCGAATGGTCGGCCGCACCCCAGGGGCCGGCCCGCGTGCGGCGGACCGCCGGCCGGTCTACGCGGCGGGGAAGTCGAAGGTGTAGCCCTGCGCGACCAGCCAGGGCAGCAGCTCCTTGAGCGCGGCCACGGTCTGGCTGCGGTCGCCGCCGCCGTCGTGCATCAGGATCACGCCGCCGGGCTTGAGCTGCTTCTGGACGGTGGAGACGATGGCGGGCACGCCGGGGCGGGACCAGTCGCGCGGGTCGACGGACCAGGCGAGCGAGGACATGCCGAGGCTCGCGGTGATCTGCTCGTTGTCGGCGTTGAAGCCGCCGCCGGGCGCGCGGAACCAGGTGACCCGGGTGCCGGGGCCGCCGGCCTGGACGATCATGTCCTTGGCGGCGGAGATCTCGTAGGCCGCCTGGTCGTGCGGGAGCTTCGCGAACGGCTGCGGGTGGTGGACGCTGTGGTCGCAGAGCCGGTGGCCGGCCGCGAGGACGCGCTTGACCAGGGCCGGGTTGGCGGCGGCGTTCTGGCCGATCTCGCAGAAGGTGGCCTTGACCTTGTACTGCGCCAGCAGGTCGAGGATCTGGCCGGTGGCGGGGCCGGGGCCGTCGTCGAAGGTGAGCGCCACGGTGCGGCCGCCGGAGGCGGTGGAGCCGATCACGGTGCCCGGCTTGACGGGGGTGGGCGGCGCGGGCGGTGCAGGTGGCGCGGGCTGCGCGGTGGGGGTGGCCGGGGCGGCCGGGTGGGTCGTGCTGCCGGCCGGCGTCGCGGGGACGCCCGTGGTCGCGGTGGCCGTCCCGGTCGGCGCCTTGGGCGTGCGCGGCTTCGGGACGGCCGGCGGGGCGGCGGAGGCGGAGGCGCCGTCGGAGTCGGGGGTGGGCACGACGGTGGCGACCGGGCTGCCGGTCGGCTGGTCGGTGGCCGGCGTGATGGTGATCGGGGGCTGGCCACTCGGGCTGTTCTGCGACTGGAGGGCTCCGCTGGCGGTGCCGCACGCGGCCAGGCCCAGGGCGGCGGCCACCGCGACACAGCCCACGATCAGCCGGCGGCGGGCGGCGCGGGGAGTGGGGGGCGGGAGGGAGGGCCGGCGGGTGGCGGGCTGGGGCATGGCGGCGGCTCCTGTGGTGCAGGGGGGTGCAGCGGACGGGTGCCAATCCCTCGGTCAGGATGACCGTCCGATAGGACGCCGATCGTACGTACCCCGGTTGCGGACCGGACCGGATCGCCGTAGGAGTCTTCTCACAGGCGCCCGAGTTGGCGTCCCCACGGCCCGCCGGGTATCCGGACACCTCCGCCCGCCGGGCCTCCCGAGGCCTGCGCCCGACGGGTGACCGGACGCCTCAGAAGGGGTACCAGCGCACCTCGGTGGCGCCCTCCCGCAGCGAGGCGACCCGGCGCCGGAACTCCGCCAGCGCGCCCGGGTTGCCCGGTGCCTGCTGGGCCACCCAGGAGGCGCTGGCGGTCTCCCGGGCCCCGCGCAGCACCGCGAAGCCGGACCAGTCCCGCACGTCCCAGCCGTACGCCTCGACGAACGCCCGGTACTCCTCGCCGGGCACGCCGTACCGGTCGTGGCTGAGCGCGAGGACCACCAGGTCGTGCTCGCGCAGGTCGTGCGAGACGTTCTCCAGGTCGAGCAGGACGGGCCCGTCCGGGCCGACGTGGACGTTGCGGGGCAGCGCGTCGCCGTGGATCACCCCGGGGTGCAGGTGCGGGGCGAGGTCGGGCAGCGCGGCGGCGAAGCCGTCCCGGCGGTGGCGCAGGAAGGCGACGTCCGCCGGGTCGACGTGCCCCTCGGCGGAGGCCAGCCAGCGTTCGACCGGGGCCAGCAGGTCGCGGTGGGCGAGCGGGAACGGCGGCAGCGGCAGCCGGTGCAGGGCGCGCAGCAGCGGGGCGAGGTCGGCGGGGCGGGCGGGGCGGACGGCGGGGGCGAGCCGGTGCCAGAAGGTGACCGGGTGCCCGTGCGCGAGCTGGGGCTCGGGCGCCACCGCGTCGTACGGCCGGACCACCGGGACGCCCTGGGTGGCGAGCCAGTGGGCGACGGCGAGTTCGCGCTGAGCCCGCTCGTACAGCTCGGGGCCGCGGCCGACCTTGGCGACCACGGCCGGGTCGCCGAGGTCGAAGACGGCGTTCTCGCCGAGTGCGAGCAGCCGGGCGTCGCCGGGGCCGGGCAGGCCGGCGGACTCGCAGGCGTGGGCGAGCAGCAGCCGGGCGCGGCCTTCGTCGAAGGGGATCATGACGGTGCTCCGTTGTGCCGGCGTTCGTCCGGAGGCCTCCGGACGGTGATCATCATGACGCACGGGGGTGCGGGGGTGGGGTTTTCCCTACCCTCCCACCCTGACATCTCCTCCCAGGGGGTAGGGGGTGGGATCCACCCTGAGGGGGAGCTGTCTCCACCCGGAGCACGAGGTCACGGAGGGTGCGCCCGGGTGAGACTGGGACGGGGCCGCTTCGGGGCGGCCCGACGGGGGTTGGAACACGGGGGCTCCTTGCCGGGCGGCAAGCAAGTACTCGTAGGATGACGCCCAGACCTACTTACCTGCCGACCGGCTAGGGAGCGCCGCCGTGCGTCTCCCGGTCGGTCCTGCCGTCGCCCGGCGTCCCGTCCCCCAAGGGCTGCGGTGAACCATGCCCAGGAGGCATCGAGCATGTTCCACCGACTAGGACAATTCGTCGTTCGCCGCGCGTGGTGGGTGATCATCGCGTGGGTGATCGGGATGATCGCCATCATCATGACCGCGCCGAAGGTCAGCTCGCAGGCTGACGAGGCCTCGTTCCTGCCCAAGCACTACGAGTCCATCCAGGCCGCGCAGGTGCAGGAGCGGGCCTTCCCCGCCGCCTTCACCCCGTCCGCGCTCGCGCTCTTCGAGCGCAACGACGGCGCCGCGCTGACCGACGCCGACCAGACCGCGATGGTCAAGCTGGTCCACGACCTGACGGCGAAGAAGATCGACGGCGTCGAGACGATCCTCCCGCCGGACAAGCAGTCCACCTCGCCCGACCACAAGTACGCGATGGCCCTGATAGCCATCGACAAGTCGAAGCAGCAGGACCAGAACCAGACGGCGGACGTGGCCAAGGCCATCCGCGACGACGGCAAGGCACTGGCCGCCGGCACCGACCTGAAGTTCCAGCTCGGCGGCCCCGCCGCGCAGGCGCTCGACCAGAAGGACGCCTCCGGCTCGGCCGAGGGCATCATCACCATGGCCACGCTCCTGCTGGTCATCGTGATCGTCGGCATCATCTTCCGCAGCATCCTGGCCGGCCTGCTGCCGATCCTGGTCTCGCTGATGATCGCGCTGCCCGCCTCCATGGGCCTGATCAACTACGCCACCAAGGCGTTCGACCTCAAGAGCACGCCGATCCTGATGGCGATCCTGATCGTCGTCGTGCTCGGTGTCGGCACCGACTACTTCCTCTTCCTCGCCTTCCGCTACCGCGAGCGGCTGCGGGCCGGCGACGACCGCAAGGACGCCGTGGCCAACGCGGTCGGCCGGGTCGGCGAGGCGATCGCCTCCGCGGCCGGCGCCGTCACCATCGCCTTCGCCGCGCTGATCCTCTCCAGCCTCGGCATGTTCCAGGCCCTCGGCCCGGCCCTGGCCATCGCGGTGGTCGTCACCGCCCTGGCCTCGCTCACCCTGGCCCCGGCGCTGCTCGCCGTCATCCCGGCCCGCGCCGTCTTCTGGCCCGGCAAGAAGTGGATGAACGAGCCGAGCGATGCCCGGTTCGCCGCGCTCGGCCGGGTCGTCCAGAAGCGCCCGGCGCTGGCCGCCGCCGTCTCCGGCGGTGTGCTGGTCGCCCTGTCCGTGGGCGCGCTGAGCTACAACGGCCTCTTCGACATGGCCGGCAGCTCGATGCCCAAGGACAAGGAGTCGATGGTCGTCCAGGACAAGATGGCCACCGGCTTCTCCGCCGGCGCCGCCGACCCGAGCCAGGTCTACCTGAGCTCCACCGACGGCAAGAAGCTCGACCCGGCCTCCTTCCCGGCCTACGCCGACAAGCTCCAGCAGGTCGGCGGGGTGTCCAAGGTCTTCCTGCCGAGCGCCGACGCCAAGAGCATCAGCGCCGACGGCGAGACCGCCCAGTTCACCGTCATGCTCAAGGACGCCCCGGCCAGCAACGAGGCGATCAGCACGATCACCGAGCTGCGCACGGTCGCCCACGGGCAGGCCCCGGCCGGCACGGAGGCCAAGGTCGCCGGTCTCACCTCGGTGTTCAAGGACATCAACCTGGCGATGGCCCACGACTACAAGCTGGTCTTCCCGATCGCCGGGCTGCTGATCCTGCTGATCCTCGCGCTCCAGCTGCGCAGCGTGGTCGCCCCCTGGTACCTGATGGCCTCGGTCGGCCTCGGCTTCAGCGCCACGCTGGGCGCCACCACGCTGCTCTTCCAGAAGATCGGCAACGAGACCGGCCTGATGTTCATGATGCCGATCCTCATCTACCTCTTCGTGGTGGCGATCGGGACCGACTACAACATCCTGATCATCGCCCGCCTGCGCGAGGAGGCCCGCGCGGGCCGCAGCCCGCGCGAGGCGGCCCGTGAGGCGCTGCGCCACGGCGGCCCGACCGTCGCCGCGGCCGGCTTCATCCTGGCGGCCTCGTTCGGGACGTTCATGCTCGCGGGCAACACCTTCATGATGGAGTTCGGCTTCGCGATGGCCTTCGGTATCGTGCTGGCGGCCTTCGTGATGGCGATGTTCTTCACCCCGGCGCTCACCGCGCTGATCGGCAACCGCGCCTGGTGGCCCGGTCACGGCGGCACCCCGGGCCACGGCCACGGGCAGGGTCACGGCACCGGCCCGGCGCCGGTGGCGGGTGCGCACGGCGTGCCGGAGCCGGCCGGCCGGTACTGACCGGTTCGTCCGGATGCCGGTGCCGACCGGTTCGTTCGGACACGGTCGGCGCCACCAAAGGCGCGTCAACAGGCGGCGCCCCGCTTCGGCGGGGCGCCGCTTGCCCCCTTTCCGTGGCCGCCAAACGTGATCTGCCGAGCACAAAAGTCCCCGGTCAATCGGGGTGTCGCCATGCTACGATCGACTCAGTTGCAGTTTTGGTTCCCATGAACGTATGTGTGCGCCTGCTGGTTCCAACCAACAGGCGCATTTGTTTTGTCCGGTGTTTCAGTCTCCGGATGGGGATCGCGGCTACTCCGGGGTTCACGCGGTGTGAATCCCTGATGCCCCAGTTAGAGGAGACGGTTATGGCTACCGGCACCGTGAAGTGGTTCAACAGCGAAAAGGGCTTCGGCTTCATCGAGCAGGCCGAGGGTGGCCCGGACGTGTTCGCCCACTACTCGAACATCCAGGCGAACGGCTTCCGTGAGCTCGTCGAGGGCCAGCAGGTCGAGTTCGACGTCACCCAGGGCCAGAAGGGCCCGCAGGCCGAGAACATCCGCGTCATCGGCTGACGTCAGCCTCCGCGCTGACTCGCGATCTCGCGAAGCGGGGGCCCGTACCACACGGTGCGGGCCCTCGCCCATGCCGCCGTACGGCCGGGGCGGCGATCTTCCCACCGACGGCCGACCAGTCCCTGACCGGGGCTGCCGACCGACGTACGGAGATTTCGTGACCACCCCTGCCCGCCCGCCGCGCGACCGCGCCGCCCGCAGCACCGACCAGACCCGCCGCGGCGAGAACCCGCGCCGCACCGGCAACGCCGGCCGCGCCGAGAACCCGGAGCGCGCCCGCCGCGGCGAGAACCCGCGTGCCACCGGCAACGCCGAGCGCTCGCGCAAGCCGCGCAACCGCACCGGCGCCCCCAAGAACACCCGTGCCGCGGCCGTGTCCGAGCCCGCCGACTTCACCGTCGTCGAGGGCACCCCGGCCCGGCCCCCGGCGGAGACCTTCGCCGAGCTCGACCTGCCCAAGGCGATCCTCAGCGCGCTCACCCGCGAAGGCGTCACCGCGCCGTTCCCGATCCAGGGCGCCACCCTGCCGGACTCGATCGCCGGCCGCGACGTGCTGGGCCGCGGCCGCACCGGCTCCGGCAAGACCCTCGCCTTCGGCCTGCCGCTGCTCGCCCGTACCGCCGGCCGCCGCGCCGTCGCCCGGTACCCGCTGGCGCTCGTCCTGGTCCCGACCCGCGAGCTGGCCCAGCAGGTCACCGAGGCGCTCACCCCCTACGCGACCGCCGTCAACCTGCGGATCACCACCGTCGTCGGCGGCATGTCGATCAACCGGCAGTCCAACGCCGTCCGCCGCGGCACCGAGGTCCTGGTCGCCACCCCCGGCCGGCTCGACGACCTGATCGGGCGCGGCGACGTCAACCTCTCCGACGTCACCGTCACGGTCCTCGACGAGGCCGACCAGATGGCCGACATGGGCTTCCTGCCGCAGGTCAGCAAGCTGCTGGAGCAGGTCGCCGAGGGCGGGCAGCGGATGCTCTTCTCCGCCACCCTGGACCGCAACGTCGACCGCCTGGTCAAGCGCTTCCTGACCGACCCGGTGACCCACTCGGTCGACCCGTCGGCCGGCGCGGTCACCACCATGGACCACCACGTCCTCCAGCTCGACCCGGCCGACAAGGCGTCGACCACCGCGCACATCGCCTCCCGCGACGGGCGGGTGATCATGTTCGTGCACACCAAGCACGGCGCCGACCGGCTGGCCAAGCAGCTGCTCGCCAACGGCGTCAGGGCCGCGGCCCTGCACGGCGGCAAGTCCCAGCCGCAGCGCAACCGGGTGCTGGACCAGTTCCGGGACGGAAACGTCACCGCGCTGATCGCCACCAACGTCGCCGCCCGCGGCATCCACATCGACGGCCTCGACCTGGTCGTCAACGTGGACCCGCCGGTCGACCACAAGGACTACCTGCACCGCGGCGGCCGCACCGCCCGGGCCGGCGAGTCCGGGACGGTCGTCACCCTCGTGCTGCCCGAGCAGCGCCGCGAGGTCAACCGGCTGATGACGGTCGCCGGCATCCGCCCCACCGTCACCAAGGTCCGTCCCGGCGACGCCGACCTCGCCAAGATCACCGGCGCCCGCACCCCCAGCGGCGTCGCGGTCGCGGTCGCCGTCCCGGTGCCCGCCGAGGCGCCCGCCGCCAAGTCCGAGGCCAAGGCCGGCAACCCGCGCCGCCGCCCCGGCAAGCGCTCCGGGCTGCCCGCCGACGTCGACATGAACGGCAACCCGCGCCGCGCCCGCCCCAAGCAGCGCCTCGGCGCCGCCGCCCAGGGCGACCGCCCCCAGGCGGCCGGCTTCATCGGTCGCTCCTCCGGCCGGGCCAAGCCCGGCAGCGGCGCCAAGTCCGGCTCCAACTACGGCACCGGCCGCCAGCGCCGCACCTTCGACTGACGGTCGTCCGAGTCCCGCCGAACGGGCCCCGCGACCTCCCCGCACCAGGGGGAGGCCGCGGGGCCCGTTCCGCGTTCCGGGGCGGGGCCGACGGGCGCGACGCCGCTGCCCGCGCGGTGAAACTGCCGCCCCGGACGACGTCGCAGTCCAGCGCCGGTCACCCCGGCAGCTGCCGTCGAACTGCCGTTGACGGTCGCCCACGGGCCCCCGAGTCTTTCCCGTGGCCCACACACCCGTCGCACCGTCACCACGGAGCCGCGGAGGGTGAGTCGACACCACTCGCCGACCGGAAGGACGACCGTACCGATGCGCCGCACCTCCGCACTGCTGACCACCGCCCTGCTCGCCGGGGCCGCCGCCCTGGTCGCCCCGGCCACCTCCGCCCAGGCCGCGCCCGCCTGTTCCGCCTACGTCGCGGGCTGGAACGCCGTGGGCACCTGTACCGGCCTCGACCCGATGCAGACCTGGTCC
Organism: Kitasatospora sp. MAA19; assembly: GCF_029894125.1. Taxonomy (GTDB): domain Bacteria; phylum Actinomycetota; class Actinomycetes; order Streptomycetales; family Streptomycetaceae; genus Kitasatospora. The sequence goes on along the minus strand of NZ_JARXYZ010000002.1, from coordinate 199,838 downwards.
GTCACCGCCAACTGCTCCTACTGGAACGCCGACCACACCGTGCAGTTCTTCCGCCCCGCGTTCGGCGGCGTGGCGATCGGCGACGGCACCGCATCCGCCGCCTGTGGCATCGGCGACACCGTCATGTTCCCGCGCGTCCTCCTGGGCGCCGTGCCGCCCGCGGGCCCGACCGGCCAGATCACGGGCTACGCGAGCAAGTGCGTCGACGTGAAGGGTGCCAACGTCGGCAACGGCACCCCCGTCCAGATCTACGACTGCAACAACTCGTGGGCGCAGAAGTGGCGGATCGGCGTCGACGGCACGATCCGCGCCCTCGGCAAGTGCCTGGACGTCTCGGGCGGCGGCACCGGGAACGCCACCAAGGTCCAGATCTACGACTGCAACGGCACCGGCTCCCAGCAGTGGCAGGCCCGTCCCGACGGCTCGCTGCTCAACCCGCAGTCCGGTCGCTGCCTGGACGACCTCGGCTTCTCCACCGCCAACGGCAACCAGCTGGGCATCTGGGACTGCAACGGCGCCGACAACCAGAAGTGGAACCTGCCGGTCTGACGACCCGTCCGGTCCGCCGACCCGGAACCCCGCCGGGGCGGCGGACCGGCGGCTCGGACCGCCGACCCCACCCCCACCGCCGTCATGGCGGGCCCGGCCGGCACCCTCTACCAGCTATCCGGCGGCCTCGCCGCCTCCGACACCGGCCACCCGGCGGACACCTTCACCCTCCGCCGGATCTCACCGCCTCCATGACCCTCCCCGATGTTGGTGAAGTACAGTGGTATGTACATCACCAACATCGATCGACGGAGGTGCCGAATGTCCGTGACACAGATCGACATCGACGAAGAGGCGCTGGAACGGGCGATGGCCCTGGCCGGAGTGCGCACCAAGAAGGACGCCGTCAACCTCGCGCTGCGCTTCTACGCCGATCAGCAGGAGCGCGCGGCCCGCATCGGCCGCCATTTCGAGCGGGCACGGCACTGGGGAGCCGTCGAGCACGCCGAGCGGCTGCACCAGGCCGAGAAGGACGCTCGGTGATCTACCTCCTCGACACCTCCGCACTGTTCCGGCTGCTGCGTGAGCCGAAGCTCCAGACCGCTTGGTACGACGCGATCGACGCCGGGTCGATCGCGTCGTGCTATCCGCAGCGGGCCGAGTTCCTCTACAGCGCGCGCGACGGCCGGGAGTACGACGAGATCTCCGAGATGTTCGCCGAGCTCTACCCGGATGTCTCGGTGCCCAAGAGCGCGGGCCGCTGGATCGACACGGTGCAACGGCGGATGGCGCTCGCCGGGCAGCACCGGAGCGCCTCCGCCGTGGACCTCGTGATCGCGGCGACGGCCGCGCACCACGGACTCACGGTTCTCCACGACGACGCGGACTACCGGACCGTGGCGCGGCACGCCGCCGACCTCGGCGAGCACAGCGTCCTGGACCACGCCTGAGCCGGCACCGGGCTCAGGCGGTGAGGGCCGGGGCCGTCGGTGCGGCCCGGCGCGCGGCGTCGTAGCGCTCCAGCAGCAGGGTGGCGAGTTCGGGGGCGGGGCCGAGCACGCCGGCCACGACGTCCGCCCCGGTGGCCTCGGACGTCCCGGTCGAGGCCTCGGCGATGCGGTCGGGCAGCAGGCCCGGGGCCAGCAGGTAGGGGGAGACGGCGGTACGGGCGACGCCGGCGGCGGTCAGGGCGGTCAGGGCGTCCGGGACGCGCGGGCCGCCCGCGGAGGCGTAGGCCACCTCGACGGCCGCCCAGCCCCGGCTGCGGCGCCACTCGGCGGCCACCGCGCGGGTGGCGGCGTCGGCGGCCGGGTCGGAGGAGCCGGCCGCCGCGAGCACGACGCCGGTCCGGGCCCGGACGGCGGGCGAGGCGAGGTCGGGCCCGGCCTCGGCCAGCCGCCGGTCCAGCGCGGCGAGCAGCAGCGGGGAGGGGCCGAGCACGTCCGCCACCGGCAGCCGGGAGCCGGCGGCCCGCAGCGCGGCGGGGACGTCGTGCTTGGCGTGGTACGCCCGGTTGAGCAGCAGTGGGACGGCCACCGCGTCGTCGAGCCGCCCCACCACCTGCGGGATGCGCGGCGCGCAGTGGTCCAGGTACGCGGTGGCGACCTCCAGCCCGGGGCGCTGCGCCCGCACCCCGTCGACGAGCGCGGCGACCGTGGCGGCGTGCCGCGGATCGCGGCTGCCGTGCGCGATGAGGAGGAGTGCGGGCATGGCGGGAGTCCTTGCTCGGTCCTACTTGGAGGTGGCCAGCAGGCCGCGGTTGCGCAGCACCCGGCGCTCGACCGGGGTGAAGACCAGCAGCTCGATGGCGATGCCGACGAACAGGATGAGGATGATGCCGAGCAGCACCCCGGACATGTCGGAGAACTCGCGCTGGTCCTCCAGGAACCGGCCCAGGCCGCGGCCGAGGTCGGGGGAGGAAGCGACCAGTTCGGCGGCCATCAGGGAGCGCCAGGAGAACGCCCAGCCCTGCTTGAGCCCGGCCAGGTAGCCGGGCAGCGCGGCGGGGATCAGTACGTGCCGGGCGCCGGTGAGGCCGGTGGCGCCGATGGTGCGTCCGGCACGCAGGAACAGCGGCGGCACCTGGTCGATGCCGGCGACCAGGCCGTTGGCGATGGAGGGGACGGCGCCGAGCAGGATGACCGCGTACATCATCTGGTCGTTGATGCCGAGCCAGATGACCGCGGCCGGAACCCAGGCGACCGACGGCAGCGACTGCAGGCCCTGCAGGACCGGTCCGATGGCGGTGCGCACCGGGCGGACGCGGGCGACGACCAGCCCGATCGGGGTACCGATGACGACGGCGAGCAGGAAGCCGGACAGGCCGCGCCAGACGCTGGTCCAGATGATCGAGAACAGGGTGCCCTGGTACCAGAGGTCCTGGGCGGAGTGCCACACGTCCGTCGGGCTGGGCAGCTTGTAGGAGGAGGTGAGGTGCAGGCTGTACGCGCCCTGCCACAGGGCGAGCACCACGAGGACGCCGATCAGTGGCGGCAGCGCCTTGCTCCGCAGCGCCTCGCCGAGCGAGCCGCGCTGGGCCGAGACGGTGTCGAGGGCGTCCAGGCCGGCGCCGACGCCCGCGGTGTCGGTGGCGGCCTTGCGCAACTCCAGGACCGGAGTGGTGTCAGTGCTGGCCATGGCGACGGATCTCCCCACGCAGTTCTTCGGTGATCTCGATGGACAGGTCGGCGACGCCGGAGGACTCGATGCGGCGCGGCTGCGGCAGGTCGATCCGCCACTCGCGGGCGACCCGGCCGGGGCGCGAGGAGAGCAGGACGACGCGCTGGGCGAGCCGCACGGCCTCGCGCACGTTGTGGGTGACGAACAGGACGGACAGCTGCCGTTCGGCCCAGATCCGGGTGATCTCGTCGTGCAGCACGTCGCGGGTGATGGCGTCGAGCGCGGCGAACGGCTCGTCCATCAGCAGCACCTTGCTGCCCTGGGCGAGCGCGCGGGCCATCGCGACGCGCTGGCGCATGCCGCCGGACAGCTCGTGCACGCGCTTGCCGTACGAGCCGCCCAGGCGGACGAGTTCGAGCAGGCGCTCGGCCTCGGCGCGGCGCTCCGGGCGGGGGACGCCGGCGAGCTTGAGGGCGAGTTCGATGTTGCGGCCGGCGGTGAGCCAGGGGAACAGCGCGTGCTCCTGGAACATCAGCGCGGGGCGGCCGCCGGGCACCTCGATGGCGCCCGCGGTGGGCTTGTCGAGGCCGGCGACCAGGTTGAGCAGGGTGGACTTGCCGCAGCCCGAGGCGCCGAGCAGCGTGACGAACTCACCGGGCGCGACGTCGAGGGTGATGTCGTCCAGGACGTGGGTCTGCGCGCCCGGGCGGCCGAAGGATTTGTGCACGTGTGAGATCCGGACGGCGGGCGCGGCGCCGCCGGTGTCGGCACCGGGGGTGTCCGCCGAGGTGGTCAGTGCCGGGGTCATCCGGGCACCTCCTGCGTGAGTGGTCGGAGGCTGGTGAGGTGGGGCCGGGGTCCGGCCCCGCCCGCCCCGGTGGGCATCGATCGGGGATCGACCGGGCGGGGGGCCGGACCGCGGAGTCGGGGGCGGACCGCGGAGTCGGGGCGGACCGCGGCGCTACTTGCCGCCGAGTCCGGCGTCCGCCACGGGGCCCTGGCCCTCGGCCGCGAGCACCTTGTTGAGCAGGGTGAGGTCGTAGATGCCGTTCAGGTTGGGCTTCTTGAGCAGCCCGGCGGTCACGGCGTGGTCGGCCTCGGCCTGCAGGGTGCCGGCCAGCGGGTCGTCGAGGAAGTCGACGTCGGCCCAGGCCGGGTCGAGGACGGCCGGCTCCAGCGCGTTGCCGGCCTCCTTCTTGATCGCCTCGTTGGCGTCGGCCTTGGCCTTGTCCGGGTTGGCCTTGATGAAGGCGTTGGTGTTCACCGAACCGCGCAGCACGGCCTCCACCACGTCCGGGTGCTCCGTGAGGAACTTCTGCGAGACGATGATGTTGGTGATCACGAACTTCTTGTCCGGCCAGACGTCCTTCTCGTTGAGCAGGACCTTCGCGCCGAGGGTGACCAGCTTGGAGGCGGTGGGCTCGGGCACCCAGGCGCCGTCGATGGAGCCCTGCCGGTAGGCGTCGGGGGTGACCTTGTTGTCGGTGCGCACCACCGAGACGTCGCCCGCGCCGGTCGCCGCGTCGATCTTGTAGCCCTTGCCCGCCAGGTAGTTGAGCAGCGCCACGTCCTGGGTGTTGCCCAGTTGCGGGGTGGCTATCTTCTTGCCCTTGAGGTCGTCCAGCGAGGAGATCTTGTCCGGGTTGACCACCAGCTTGACCCCGCCGGAGGCCGAACCGCCGATGATCTTCAGGGACTTGCCGTCGGACTTGGTGTAGCCGTTGATCGCGGGGGAGGGGCCGATCCAGCCGATGTCGATCGACCCGGCGTTGAGCGCCTCGATCTCGGACGGGCCCGCGTTGAAGACCTGGGTCTTGATCTGGGTGGCGCCCAACTCCTTCTGGAACAGCCCCTCCTGGAGGCCGACCAGCGCGGTGCCGTGGGTCAGGTTGGCGAAGTAGCCGATCTTCACGGTGTCCGCGGAGAGCTTCGCGCCGGAGGCGGCGGCCGAGCCGGAGGTGGAGTCGGCGGCGTTGGACTTCTTGTCGTCCGCCTTGGAGCCGTAGCTGCAGGCCGACAGCAGGGTCACGGCGGTCAGGCCGGCCACCGCGGCCACGGCGGAGCGTCTGATCCGGCCGGCGTTCGGGCGGACCGGCCTAGGCGAGAGGGCGCTGCGGGCGGGTGCCTGGTTCGGTGCCAAGGGTGGGTCCTGTTCATGGACGGACCGTCAGGAAGCGGTCCTGGGACGGAAGTTCTGGTGTGGCGCTGGCGGCATCGTCGATGCCGGGCAAGCCGGGCCGGCTGCGGGGGAGCCGGCCCGGTGACGGGGCGTTCTCAGCCCCGTCGGCCCACACATCGGGTCAGGCCGCCCTGGCCGCTGCCGAGGACGCCGCTGCCGATGCGGCCGCCTTCCTTGTCCATGCCCGAGAACGCCTCGCTGGGCATCAGACCCAGTCCTCCTCGGCGGGTTCGGTGGCGCGTACGGTCGCGAAGGCCTCGCCCGCCATGCCGGCGGTGAGGGTGGTGCCGTCGGCCGGGTCGATCAGCAGGAACGAGCCGGTGCGGCGGTTGTCGCGGTAGGTGTCGAGGGCCAGCGGCTCGGCGGTGCGCAGCACCACGTGGCCGATGTCGTTGACGGTCAACCCCTCGGCGCCGGAGCGCTGTTCGAGGGTGTCGATGTCGATCCGGTACGTGATGTCCTTGACCAGCGCGCGCACGGTGCGGGTGGTGTGCTTGAGCAGTACCTTGTCCCCGGCGCGCAGCGGGCGCTCGTTGAGGTGGCTGACGGTGGCCTCGATGTCCTTGGTGGGGACGGGGGCCGGGCCGGCCGCGAGCAGGTCGCCGCGGGAGACGTCGAGGTCGTCGGTGAGGCGGACGGTGACGGACTGGGGCGCCCAGGCGAGCTGCGTCTCCTTGCCGAGCGCGTCGATCCCGGCGACGGTGGTGGTGTGGCCCGAGGGCAGGACCGTCACGGCGTCGCCGACCCGCAGCACGCCGGAGGCCAACTGGCCGGCGTAGCCGCGGTAGTCGGGGTGCTCCTCGCTCTGCGGGCGGATCACGTACTGGACCGGGAAGCGGGCCGGTTCGGCGCTCGGGTCGCTGCCGACCGGGACGGTCTCCAGGTGCTCCAGCAGGGTCGGGCCGCCGTACCAGTCCATGTGCGCGGACGGTTCGACGACGTTGTCCCCGGCGAGGGCGGAGATCGGTACGGCCACCACGTCGCCCACGCCGAGCGAGGCGGCGTAGGCGGTGAACTCCTCGGCGATGGCGGCGAAGACGGGCTCCGCGTACTCGACCAGGTCCATCTTGTTGACGGCCAGCACCACGTGCGGCACCCGCAGCAGTGCGGCGACGGCGGCGTGCCGGCGGGTCTGCTCGACGACGCCGTTGCGCGCGTCGACCAGGACGACAGCGAGTTCGGCGGTGGAGGCGCCGGTCACCATGTTGCGGGTGTACTGCACGTGCCCGGGGGTGTCGGCGAGGATGAACCGCCGCCGGGGGGTGGCGAAGTAGCGGTAGGCGACGTCGATGGTGATGCCCTGCTCGCGCTCGGCGCGCAGGCCGTCGGTGAGCAGCGCGAGGTCGGGCGCGTCCTGGCCGCGGCCCAGGGAGACGCGCTCGACGGCCTCCAGCTGGTCGGCGAGCACCGACTTGGAGTCGTGCAGGAGGCGGCCGACCAGGGTGGACTTGCCGTCGTCGACGGATCCGGCGGTGGCGAAGCGCAGCAGGGAGGTGGCGGTGGTTTCCTGGACGGTGCTCATTTAGAAGTATCCCTCGCGCTTGCGGTCTTCCATCGCGGCCTCGGACAGCTTGTCGTCGGCCCGCGTGGCGCCGCGTTCGGTGAGGCGGCTGGCGGCGATCTCGGCGATCACGGCCTGGATGTCGGTGGCGTCGGAGTCGACGGCGCCGGTGCAGGACATGTCGCCGACGGTGCGGTAGCGGATCAGCCGCCGCTCGACGGGCTCGTCATCCTTGGGACCGCCCCACTGGCCGGCGGTCAGCCACATGCCGCCGCGGGAGAAGACGTCGCGCTCGTGGGCGTAGTAGATCTCCGGGAGGTCGATGCCCTCGCGCTCGATGTACTGCCAGACGTCCAGCTCGGTCCAGTTGGACAGCGGGAAAACGCGGACGTGTTCGCCGACCGCGTGGCGGCCGTTGTAGAGGGACCACAGCTCGGGGCGCTGGCGGCGCGGGTCCCAGGCGCCGAACTCGTCGCGCAGGGAGAAGACGCGCTCCTTGGCGCGGGCCTTCTCCTCGTCGCGGCGTCCGCCGCCGAACACCGCGTCGAAGCGGCCCTTCTCGATGGCGTCGAGCAGCGGGACGGTCTGCAGCGGGTTGCGGGTGCCGTCCGGGCGCTCGCGCAGCCGGCCGTCGTCGATGAAGTCCTGGACGTGGGCGACGTGCAGGCGCAGGTGGTGCTCGGCGACGACGCGGTCGCGGTAGGCGATGACCTCGGGGAAGTTGTGCCCGGTGTCGACGTGCAGAAGGGAGAAGGGCACGGCGGCCGGGTGGAAGGCCTTGAGTGCCAGGTGCAGCATGACGATGGAGTCCTTGCCGCCGGAGAACAGGATCACCGGGCGCTCGAACTCCCCCGCGACCTCGCGGAAGACGTGCACCGACTCGGCCTCCAGCGCGTCCAGGTGGGACAGCGCGTACGGGGTGTCGTCGGTGCGGACCGGGCTGTCGGTCGCGGTGGTCATGCCAGACCCCTCTCGGTCAGGAAGGCGTGCAGCTCGGCGGCGGACTCGGCGACCGCGCGGCCCTGCGTCCGGATCCGCAGCTCCGGCTTCTCCGGAGCCTCGTACGGGTCGTCCACGCCGGTGAGCCCGGTGATCTCGCCGGCGGCCTGCTTGGCGTACAGGCCCTTGACGTCGCGTTCGGCGCACAGCTCGACCGGGGTGGCGACGTGGATCTCCAGGAACTCGGTGCCGGCCGCGGCGTGCCGCCCGCGCACGGCGGCGCGGGAGTCGGCGAACGGGGCGATCACCGGGGCGAGCACCTTGACGCCGTTGGCGGCGAGCCTCTCGGCGACGAAGCCGATCCGGGTGACGTTGGTGTGCCGGTCCTCGCGGGTGAAGCCGAGGCCCTTGGAGAGGAACTCGCGGATCTCGTCGCCGTCCAGGACCTCGACCTTGTGGCCCTCGGCGCGCAGCCGCTCGGCCAGGGCGAAGGCGAGCGTGGTCTTGCCCGCGCTCGGCAGCCCGGTCAGCCACACGGTGGCGCCGCGCTCGCGGGGGGCGGCCGCGGGGGCCGCCTCCGCGGCTCCGTCGGCGGCGGCCGGGGTGTCGGCTGTGGTCACTTTTCGAAGTCCTTAGGGAGTAGGTGACAGGTGGTCAGAGGTGGATGCCGCACTCGGTCTTGCCGGATCCGGACCAGCGGCCGGCCCGGGCGTCCTCGCCCTCGGCGGGCTTGCGGGTGCAGGACAGCGGCGAGCAGCCGATCGAGGTGTAGCCCTCCCACAGCAGCGGGTTGAGCAGCACCCCGTGGGCGGCGACGTAGGCGTCCACGTCCTCCTGCGTCCACCGGGCGATCGGGGCGATCTTGACCTTGCGGCGCCTGGCGTCCCAAGAGACCACCGGGGTGTTCGCCCGGCTCGGGGACTCGTCGCGGCGCAGCCCGGTGGCCCAGGCGTCGTAGCCGCCGAGGCCGCGGTTGAGCGGCTCGACCTTGCGCAGCGAGCAGCACAGGTCCGGGTCGCGGTCGTGCAGGTTCGGCCCGTGCTCGGCGTTCTGCTCGGCGACGGTGCGCAGCGGCGTGAGGGTGATGACGTTGACCGGCATGGTCGCGGCCACCGCGTCGCGGGTGCCGATGGTCTCCGGGAAGTGGTAGCCGGTGTCCAGGAACGCGACGTCCACGCCGGGGAAGACCGAGGAGGCGAGGTGGGCGACGACCGCGTCCTCCATCGAGGAGGTGACGCAGAAGCGCTTGCCGAAGGTGTCGGCGGCCCAGGCCAGGATCTCCTGGGGCGTCGCCTCCTCCAGCTCGCGGCCGGCCCGGGCGGCTGTCTCCTCGCCATCAATCACGTTGCTCATGTGACGCACCCCCGTGGTTTGTCGGAGACAGCAGGCCGAGGAACTTCAACTGGAAGGCGCGGCGGCAGCCGTGGCATTCCCAGGCCCCGTGCCCGGCCTCGGAGGGGCGCAGGTCCTCGTCCCCGCAGTAGGGGCAGAAGAACGGGGCGGCGCGTTCACTCACGACAGCTGCTCCTCGCCGGCGCGGGCCGCCCACTGGGCGAAGCGCTCGCCCTCGGCGCGGTCGGCCTGGTAGCGGGTCAGGAGGCGCTCGACGTAGTCGGGCAGGCCCGCCTTGGTGACCTTGAGGCCGCGGACCTTGCGGCCGAAGCCGGCCTCCAGGCCGAGCGCGCCGCCGAGGTGCACCTGGTAGCCCTCGACCTGCTCGCCGTTCTCGTCCGAGACCAGCTGGCCCTTGAGGCCGATGTCGGCGACCTGGATGCGGGCGCAGGCGTTCGGGCAGCCGTTGATGTTGATGGTCAGCGGCTCGGCGAAGTCCGGCAGGCGCTTCTCCAGTTCGTCGATGAGCGTGCGGCCGCGCTCCTTGGTCTCGACGATGGCGAGCTTGCAGTACTCGATGCCGGTGCAGGCCATGGTGCCGCGGCGGAACGGCGACGGGGTGACCCGCAGGTCCAGCGCCTCCAGGCCGGCCACCACCGCGTCGACCTGGTCCTCGGCGACGTCGAGGATCAGCATCTTCTGCTCGGCGGTGGTGCGCAGCCGGCCGCTGCCGTGCGCGGCGGCGAGGTCGGCGATCCGACCCAGCAGCCGGCCGTCGACGCGGCCGACGCGCGGCGCGAAGCCGATGTAGTACCTGCCGTCCCGCTGCCGGTGGACGCCGACGTGGTCGCGCCAGCGGCCGCTGGGCTCCTGCGGTGCGGGGCCGTCGACCAGCCGGTACTTGAGGTACTCGTCCTCCAGCACCTGACGGAACTTCTCCACGCCCCAGTCGGCGACCAGGAACTTCAGCCGGGCGCGGTTGCGCAGCCGGCGGTAGCCGTAGTCGCGGAAGATGCCGATGACGCCGCCGTAGACGTCGGCCACCTCGTCCAGCGGGACCCAGGCGCCCAGGCGCACGCCCAGCTTGGGGTTGGTGGAGAGGCCGCCGCCGACCCACAGGTCGAAGCCGGGGCCGTGCTCGGGGTGGACCACGCCGACGAAGGCGACGTCGTTGATCTCGTGCGCGACGTCCAGCAGCGGGGAGCCGGAGACGGCGGACTTGAACTTGCGCGGCAGGTTGGAGAAGTCCGGGTTGCCGATGAAGCGCCGCTGGATCTCCTCGATGGCGGGGGTGCCGTCGATGATCTCGTCCTCGGCGATGCCGGCCACCGGGGAGCCGAGGATGACGCGCGGGGTGTCGCCGCAGGCCTCGGTGGTGGACAGACCGACGGCCTCCAGCTTCCGCCAGATCGCCGGGACGTCCTCGATCCGGATCCAGTGGTACTGGACGTTCTGGCGGTCGGTCAGGTCGGCGGTGTTGCGGGCGTACTGCTCGGAGACCTCGGCGATCGCCTTCAGCTGGGCGACCGTCAGCCGGCCGCCGTCGATGCGCACGCGCAGCATGAAGTACTCGGCGTCGAGCTCGTGCGGGTCCAGGATCGCGGTCTTGCCGCCGTCGATGCCCTCCTTGCGCTGGGTGTACAGACCCCACCAGCGCATCCGGCCGCGCAGGTCGGCGGGGTCGATCGAGTCGAAGCCACGGTGCGCGTAGATCGTCTCAATACGTGTCCGCACATTGAGACCGTCGTCGTCCTTCTTGAACTGCTCGTTGGCGTTCAGAGGAGTGAAGTGGCCCATGCCCCACTGGCCCTCGCCGCGGTGGCGGGTCGCCTTGCGCGTCGCCGCGGGGCGGCGCGCGGCGGCGCGGTCGGCCGTGGGCTCGGCGGTCTCGGGAGTGGTGGCCATGGTGAAGTCCTTCGAGGCAGGTGGCTCTGACGCCGGGTGGGTCGCTGGGCGTGCTCGGCGGTGCGCTGCTGCTGTGACCTGCGGGTTTTCCCAGGGCCGGGAGAGCAGTGACCGTGACCGGGCGGGCGCCTGCACGTCCGATTCAGCGGGGACGGCGAGGAGGATGGCGCCGGGGGCGGTGGTGCGGCGGGGTGGGCTCAGATCACCGGACAGATGGCGCTGGACACGCGAAGGAGATCGACGTGGAGTCGACCTACTAGGGTGGTTCCGGCGCTCGGCATGGCAAGAGATTCGCACGGCGCGGGACCCGCGGTCCACTAACATCCGCATGATGGACGCTGAAGTTTCGCCATGTGAGACTCCCGGCCATTCCCGCCGCTCCCCGCGTCGGCGCCCGGCCACGCGCCCGCACCCCGGGGGAGATCAACCGGGCCGCCCCGGCCCGATACCGTTAGTCCTGTGGAAGCAGCAGGCGATACGAGCAGACCGAACCCCGAACGGCCCTCCCGGCGTCGGGGCAAGGGCGCCAGGCGTGCGGCCAAGCAGGCCACCTGGCACCGCACGGCGTGGGAACTGGTCAAGGACACCACCAACACCTGCGTCGAGTACCGGGTCACCGGCCTCGCCGCGGAGGCCGCCTTCTTCACCCTGCTGTCGATCCCGCCGCTGCTCCTCGGACTGGCCGGCACCCTCGGCTACCTCGACGAGTTCCTCGGCGCCGGCACCATCGACCGGCTCAAGCACGACATCGTCTCGGCCTCCGGGACGGTCCTGTCGGACTCGTCCGTCCGCGAGATCGTGGTGCCCCTGCTGAACCAGGTGTTCGACCGCAGCCGGCCCGACCTCGTCTCGATCGGCTTCCTGCTGTCGCTGTGGTCCGGCTCCAGGGCGCTCTACATCTTCATCGACACCATCACCGTCATGTACGGGCTCGACGGCAAGCGAGGCATGGTCAAGACCCGGCTGATGTCGCTCGGCCTCTACCTCGGCGCCCTCGTCATCGGCTCCCTGGTGCTGCCGCTCCTGATGGCCGGACCCGGACTGGTCGAGAACGCCGTGCCCGGGATCGCCGGGCTGGTCGGCGCCGCGTACTGGCCGGTCGCCATCGTGCTGCTGATCGTCTCCCTGACCACCCTGTACCACCTGGCCGTCCCCGTCTCCACTCCCTGGCGCGAGGACATCCCCGGCGCCCTGGTCGCTCTGGTGGTGCTGGTCTTCTGCAGCGTGGCCCTGCGGATCTACCTGGTCAGCTCGGTCGAGGGCCCCTCGGTGTACGGCTCGCTGGCCGCGCCGGTGGCCGTGCTGCTGTGGATCTTCGTGGTCGCCCTGGCCGTCCTCATCGGCGCCGCCATGAACGCCGCCATAGACCGCCGCTGGCCCACCCTGGAGACCGCCGACGCGCGCGCCGAGAACGAGCGCGCCCACGAGGAGGCCGCCGCCGCCGTGGTCCGCGAGGTCGCCGCCCGGCGGGCCGCCGAACGGGCCCGGCGCGCCCGCGAACTCGGCCTCGCCGAGGGCGTCGAGGAGGAGTGGGGCGAGGAGGAGGCCGACGACGTCGAGGTCCCCTCCGAGTACCCCGAGCGCTGGGCCGACGTGCTGGCCGCCGAGAACGTCCGCGGCCGCCTCACCGCCCGCGGCGGGCCCCACCACCGGCCCGCGCCGCCCCCGCCGGACAGCGACCGGCCGACCGGGCCGCCGCCGGAGCGGCAGGCGCCGGACTACCCGCCCCGGCCGCCGTGGGAGCAGCAGCGGTAGGGGCTCCGGGAGCCACGACGCCACGATGGGCAGGGCCTCCTCCGCGGGATGCGGGGGAGGCCCTGTGCGTTTCCTGCGCGTTTCCTGTGCGGCCGTCACCGGGTGTTCGGCGGGTGCCGGGTGCCGGGTGCGCGGGTGTCGGTCCGTGGGTCCGTGCGTCCGGGCGGGGCCCGGGTGGTCGGACGAGGGTCAGGCGGTGGCCGGGCTCGGCGGGAAGGGGGACTGCGGGGCCGGGGGGTTGCCGTACCCGTACGCGGACGGCTCGGCCGGGGCGTGCGGGCCGGCCGGGTCCGCCCCCGTCCGGTCCGGGCCGGCCGGGTTCACGGAGATCGGGGCCGTCAGGGTCGAGCCGCGGGGCGGGGTCGGGCCCGGGGCCGCCGGGGTCGAGCCGCCCGGGGCCGCTGACCGGTCGGCCGGTCCGGCCTGCGCCGGGAGCGGATCGGGGCTCGGCGGCGCCGGCTCCAGGGCCGTCCGTCCGGCCGAGTCGCTCAGCTTGATCAGCAGCGCCACGATCAGCCAGTTCGCCAGCAGCGACGAGCCGCCCGCCGCCAGGAACGGCAGCGCCTTACCGGTCAGCGGCACCAGCCCGCTCACCCCGCCGACCACCACGAACACCTGCAGCGCCAGCGCCGTCGACAGCCCCGCCGCCAGCAGCTTGCCGAACGGGTCGGTCAACCCGACCGCCGTCCGCAGCCCGCGCTGGACCAGCAGCAGGTACACCAGCAGCACCGCCGTCACCCCGGCCAGGCCCAACTCCTCGCCGATCGTGGTGAAGACGAAGTCGCTGCGCCCGGCGAAGCCGATCAGCCACGGTCGCCCCGAGCCCAGGCCCGTCCCGGTCAGGTGCCCGGTGCCCAGGCTGAACAGCGCCTCGGCGGGCTGGTCGGAGATGATCGCCGGGTCGTGGTGCTCCTTGTAGATGTCGAGCGGGTGCAGCCAGGCCTCGACGCGCCCGTGCACGTGCGGTTCCACGGTGCCGACCACCGCCGCTCCGCCGACCGCCATCAGCACGCCGAGCACCACCCAACTGGTCCGCTCGGTCGCCACGTACAGCATCACGACGAAGACGCCGAAGAAGATCAGCGAGGTGCCGAGGTCGCGCTCGAAGACCAGCACCAGCAGGCTGACCACCCAGATCGCCAGCACCGGGCCGACGTGCCGCCCGCGCGGCAGGGTCATCCCCCAGATCTTCCGGCCGGCCAGCGCGAGCGCGTCCCGGGACGCCATCAGGTAGCCGGCGAAGAAGATCGTGATCGCGACCTTCACGAACTCGTCCGGCTCGAAGGAGAGCCCGAACAGGCGGATCCAGCGCTTGGCGCCGAAGTCCTCCGCCCGGCCGGGGAAGAACGCGGGCGCCGCCAGCAGGATCAGTGCCCCCGTCATCAGCAGGTACACGTACCGCTGGAAGAACCGGTGGTGCTTGATCAGCACGATCAGCGCGATCGCCACCGCGACCGAGATGAACACCCACATCAGCTGCGAGGGCGCGGCCGGGAGCTTCTGGTAGTCGCCCTTCCTGGCGTGCGCCGCCGCGTAGGAGATGTCCAGCCGGTCCAGCAGCATCAGCCCGAAGCCGGTCAGGAAGACGCCCAGAGGCAGGATCAGCGGGTCCGCGTACGGGGCGAACCGCCGCACCGCCAGATGCGCCGCCCCGGCCAGTCCGCCCAGGGCCAGGCCGTGCACCAGCAGTCCGTGCGGCATCTTGCCGGTCAGTGCCAGATCGGCGTCGATGTGTCCCGCCAGACAGACGGCCACCGCGAGCGCCAGCAGGCCCAACTCGATGTTGCGGTGGCGCGTCGCCAGCCGGCGGCCCTCGCCGCGTGCAGTGCTGTGCACCCTTGTCGTCCCCTTGTCATCACCCGCGCGGCCGGTATCGCCGACGGTGCATCCTGCCAGACGAACGGGGTTCTCCGCCGGTTGCGATCCGAGGGGTATCGAGGCCGGAACTTTGCCTGGGCAAAGCTTTGTTCAGGCTTGGTAAAGCTTTGTTCAGCTGTGGGTATAGAGGTGGGCCCCGGGCGCGGCGGGCCCCGTCCGGGAGGCCATCATGGCCGGGCGCCGTGGTCCGACCCGCGGCGCCCGACGGCCGACCGGACGGCGCCGGCGGCGGCAGGGCGCGATACGAGGTGAGCGGACGGATGGACGGCGCGGTGCGAGTGCTCGCCTACAGCGGACCGCCGCCCTGGCAGTGGTCCGACCTGGCCACCTCGTGGACGGCCGAACCGCTCGTGCTCGCCCTCTCGGTACTGCTCGCCGGCTGGTACCTGTCCGCGGTGCGCGCCGTCCACCGGGCCGGCGGCGAGCGCTGGCAGCCGTCCCGCACCGCCGCCTTCCTCGGCGGGCTGCTGCTGTGGATCTGGTGCACCTGCTCCGGCCTCGGCGTGTACGAGCGGATCCTGTTCACCGACCGGGCCGTCCAGGTCGTGCTGCTGCTCATGGTCGTCCCGCTGCTGCTCGCCCTCGGCGCACCGGTCTCGCTGCTGGTCGCAGCCGCGCCGCCGGCCCGGCGGGAGCGGATCCTGCGGGTGCTGCGCAGCGGGCCGTCCAAGGTGCTGATGTTCCCGGCCGTCTCCACCGCGCTGCTGATGGCCCCGCCGTGGCTGCTCTACTTCACGCCCTGGTACGAGGAGTCGGTGTCCAGCGCGTTCGGGAACGTGCTGCTGCACCTGGCGCTGGTGCTGCTCGGCCTGGCCTACTTCTGGCCGCGGCTGCAGATCGACCCGGTCGGGCACGAGTACCCGCACCTGGTCGGGTTGTTCATCACCTTCGCCGAGGTGATCTTCGACGCGGGGCTCGGGCTGGTGCTGATCTACGGCGGCCACCTGGTCGCCGAGCACTACTACGTGGCGCTCGGGCGGCCGTGGGGGCCGAGTCTGGCGCAGGACCAGACCTGGGGCGGCAACGCGTTCTGGGTGCTGGGCGACCTGGTCGGACTGCCGTTCCTGGCCGCGCTGGTGCGGCGGATGGTGGTGCAGGGGCGGGAGGAGATCAAGGCCGTGGACGCCGAGCTGGACGCCCGCTTCGAGGAGGCGGCGGCCCAGGCGCAGGCGGCGGGGCTGCCGGTCGAGGAGGAAGCGGGGATGCGGCCCTGGTGGCTGGACGACCCGAACCTCAAGCACCGGTACGGCGGGTAGGCGGCCCCAGCCCCGGCGCTTTTGCAGGGCCAATGTTGGCCCGTGCGCTCCGGTTGCCTCGCGTTTTCGCAGGTCAAAAACCGGTTGGTCCGGGCGGGTCGGTCGGCTAGCGTTTGTCGCGTCCGGTTCGGGGGCCGTTGTGGCCGCCCCGAGGAGTAGAGAGCAGGAGGTGGACCCCGTGGTCGTTGTCGCCCCGATAGCTGCCCAGGGCAGCACTCGCGTTCACCTCCTTTTCCCGGCCGCCGGCTGACCTTTCCGCGCCAGCCGCTGCCCGCCGGGATGATCTCCTCCCGAAGGGCCCACTGCGTTGTTCAACGCTGCCTCCGTTTCGTCGTCCTCTTTTTCTTCTCTTTCCTCGTTCTCCTTCGGTGACTCGCCGCTGCCGCTGTCCGGCTACGGCTGGACGGCAGAGCTCGCCGAGCAGTTCGCGCCGCTCGCCGAGGCCGGGCTGGTCCCGGCCCGGATCGTCCGGGTCGACCGCGGCCAGTGCGACGCCGTGCTCGCGGATCCGGAGACGGGCGAGCCGCGCACCGTCCGGCTCGACACCCGTCCGGTCGGCGACGCCGACATGATCAACTGCCCGTGCACCGGCGACTGGGCCGCCGTCGACCTGTACGCCCAGCCGATGGCGGCCGTGGTGGCGCTGCTGCCCCGCTCGACCGCGATCATCCGCAAGGTGGCCGGCAAGCGCTCCGACGGCCAGGTGCTGGCCGCCAACGTCGACACCGTCCTGATCGCCGCGTCCCTCGCGGCCGATCCCGACCTCGGCCGGATCGAGCGCTTCCTCGCCCTGGCCTGGGAGTCCGGCGCCGAACCCCTGGTCGTCCTCACCAAGGCCGACCTGGTGGACGACGCCGAGTTCATCCGCGCCGACGTCGAGGCGATCGCGCCCGGCGTCACCGTGCTCGTGGTCAGTGCCGAGACCGACGAGGGCATGGACGTGCTGCGCGCCTGCACGCCCGGCACCACGGCCGTGATCGGCCAGTCCGGCGTCGGCAAGTCCACGCTCACCAACGCGCTCGCCGGCGTCGAGGCGATGGCCGTCCAGGAGGCCCGCTCGGTGGACCAGAAGGGCCGCCACACCACGACCACCCGCGAGCTGGTCCTGCTGCCCGGCGGGGGCGTGCTCATCGACACCCCCGGGCTGCGCGAGGTCGGCCTCTACGGTGGCGAGGGCGTGGACCTGGCCTTCGCCGACATCGCCGAGCTGGCCGAGGACTGCCGGTTCCACGACTGCGGCCACCACACCGAGCCCGGCTGCGCGGTGCAGGCCGCGCTGGCCGACGGCACCCTGCCGCAGCGCCGGATGGACAGCTACCTCAAGCTCCAGCGCGAGAACGAGTGGATCGCCTCCCGCTCGGACGCCCGGGTGGCCAAGGCCCGGTTGAACAAGTGGAAGGCGATCACCAAGTCGATGCGAGCGGCGGGAGGTCCGGTGAAGCGCTGACCAGGCCCGCTCGGCTTGACCCCTCGCACCGATCGGCCGTCGGCCCGGCCGGTCGGTGCGGGACGGGGCCGGCCCGGGCGGGTACGGGCGGGCACGGGCGGGACGGTCCGGCCAGGTCGGACGGTCCGGGTACATGGGTGCCGGGCGCGCAGTGGGTGCCATGCGTATGGTGGGTGGTGGGTGGGCGGCCTGGGCGTGGAGGTGGGTGGGCGGGGAGGGGAAGGGGGGAGGGGGAGGGGGGAGAGCCCCAACGGTGATGTCTGATTCCCGCCAGTCACCCCTCACCCAGTGCCGCAGACTGGACAACGTGATCGACGACGACATCCGGTACCGAGCCGTGGACAGCCGCGACGCCCGCTTCGACGGCGTCTTCTTCACGGCCGTCACCTCGACCGGCATCTACTGCCGACCGAGCTGCCCCGCCGTGACCCCCAAGCGCGTGAACTGCGTCTTCTACCCCAGCGCCGCAGCCGCCCAGGGGGCGGGCTTCCGCGCCTGCCGCCGCTGCCGCCCCGACTCCGTGCCGGGCTCGCCGGAGTGGAACCACCGTGCCGACTTGGTCGGCCGCGCGATGCGGCTGATCGGCGACGGCGTGGTGGACCGCGAGGGCGTCGCGGGCCTGGCCGGCCGCCTCGGCTACAGCGCCCGCCAGCTCCAGCGCCAGCTCATCGCCGAGCTGGGCGCCGGCCCGATCGCCCTGGCCCGAGCCCGCCGCGCCCAGACCGCCCGCCTGCTGCTCCAGACCACCGAACTACCGGTCACCGACATCGCGTTCGCGGCCGGCTTCGCCTCGGTGCGGCAGTTCAACGACACCGTCCGCGAGGTCTACGACCGCACCCCCACCGGGCTGCGCGCCGAGGTCGCCGCCGGCCGCCGCAGCGCGACCCCGGCCGGCGGCCTCACCCTGCGACTGGCCTACCGCGGCGCTCTCGACAGTGACCACCTGATCGACTTCCTCGCCCTGCGCGCCGTCCCCGGCGTGGAGGAGGTCGTCCCCGGTGCCCGTCCCGGCGTCCGCACCTACCGGCGCACCCTCGCGCTCCCGTACGGGCACGGCATCGCCGAGGTCGACGGATTGGCGCCGGGCGAACCGCGCACCCGCGGCTGGCTCGACTGCCGCCTGCTGCTCGCCGACCTGCGCGATCTGCCGACCGCCGTCCAGCGCCTGCGCGGCCTGTTCGACCTGGACGCCGACCCGGACGCGGTCGACGAGCAGCTCGGCGCGGACCCGGTGCTCGGCCCGTTGGTCCGGGAGCGCCCCGGTCTTCGTTCGCCCGGCCACGTGGACCCGCACGAGCTGGCCGTCCGCGCCGTCCTCGGCCAGCAGATCACGGTCGGCGCCGCCCGTACCCTGGCCGGCCGGCTCGCCGAGAAGTACGGCACCGCGCTGCCCGAGCGGAACGGCGGCCTGCGGTTGCTGTTCCCGACCGCGGCGGTGCTGGCCACCGCGGACCCCGAGGACTTCGCGATGCCCGCCGCCCGCCGGCTCGCGCTCACCGGCCTCTGCGCCGCCCTGGCCGAAGGGGTGGTCCGGCTCGACGGCGGCGTGGACCGGGAGGAGGCCGCGGCCGGACTGCTGGCCCTGCCCGGCATCGGCCCCTGGACCGTCGGCTACCTGAGGATGCGGGCCCTCGCCGACCCCGACGTCTTCCTCCCGAGCGACGTGGGCGTCAAGCACGGTTTCACCCGGCTCGGCGCCCCCGGCGACCCGAAGAACGCCGCCCGCGCGGCCGAGGCGTGGGCCCCTTGGCGCTCCTACGCCGTCCACCGACTGTGGGCCGGGCCCGCGAGCACCAGCACTGGAACGGAGAACGCACAGCAATGAACACCACCGTCTACACCACCATGGAGAGCCCGTTCGGTCGGCTGCTGCTGAGCGGCGTCCGACCCGAGGACGGCGGTGCGGCCGCGCTGGCCACCGTCACCGCGTCCGGTCAGAAGTACGCGCTCGCCGAGCCCGCCGACGACTGGGTCCTCGACCCGGAGGCGCTCGCCGAGCCGGTCGCCCAGCTGACCGGCTACTTCGCGGGCGAGCGCACCACCTTCGACCTCCCGCTCGCCCCGGTGGGCACCGAGTTCCGCCGCCGGATCTGGGCCGCCCTGGACGAGATCCCGTACGGCGAGACCGTCACCTACGGTCAACTCGCCGATCTGGCCGGGGAGTCGCCGCGCGCGGTGCGAGCGGTCGGCGGCGCGGTGGGCGCCAACCCGCTGCTCATCGTCCGCCCCTGCCACCGCGTCATGGGCGCCAACGGCTCGCTGACGGGCTTCGCGGCGGGCGTGGACCGCAAGCGCCGGCTGCTGGAGCTGGAGAGCGGCACGCTGTTCTAGCGCATGCCTGGTTCTAGCGCATGCTTGCCGGGGCCCGCAGGTCTACCCGCCAGTTGCGGCTGCGCATGAACCGCCCGGGCGGGAACTCGAAGTCCGTCTCGCCGACGAGGCTGAACCCGGCCTTCGCGCAGACCGCGTTGGAGGCCGGGTGGTCCACCGAGGGGAAGGCGTGCAGGTACCGGTGGGCGGCCTCGCGGCGGGCGGCCGCGACGGCGGCGCGGGTGGCGGCGCCGGCGATGCCGCGGCCCTGGTGGCCGGGCAGGACGTTCCACCCCATCTCGTGGACGGTCTCGCCCTCCCAGGTACGGGTGCCGTAGCCGACGGTGCCGACGGCCTCGCCCTCGGGGAGCAGCACGATCCGGTACATGCAGCCCAGGCCGGACGGGACGAAGTCCAGGTAGCGCCGGTGCCGGACGAGCAGCTGCTCCGGGCTCTCCGGGCCGCCGACGTGCTTCTTCATCTCCGGGGTGTTGACCCGGCGCAGCAGTGCGAGGTCGGCGTCCGTCCAGGGCTCGATCAGTACCTGTGCTGTGGTCATGCCGGGGACGGTAGTGGTCCGTACGGGCCGGTGACCAGCGGTTTTGGCGACCAGCGCTTGAGGTGACCAGCGCTTGAGGTGACCAGCGTTTTAGGCGACCAGCGCTTGAGGCGGTGCCGCCGGGCGCCCGGGGGTTCTCAGCCCTGTTCGGGGCCCTGGCCCGGTTCGGCCAGGGCACGGGCGAGTTGTTCGAGGGCGGGCAGGGCGTGGACCACGGCGTCGCGGTCGGCGGGGGCGAGGGTGCCGAGGGCGGTGGCGATGCGGCGCTCGTGGGCGCGCTGCCAATCGTCGAGCTGGCGCCGGCCGGCCGGGGTGAGGGCGATGCGGGCGGTGCGGCGGTCGCCGGGGTCGGCCTGGCGGTCGACGAACCCGGCTTCGAGGAGTTTGCCGACCAGCCCGCTGACGGTGTTCGGGGCGAGCCGCTGCCGGGCGGCGAGTTCGCCGACCCGCAGGGGCGCGGCGGCGAGCGTCTGGAGGAGTTCGACCTGCGCCATGGGCAGGGACTCCCACGGGTAGTCGGTGCGGATGCTGCTGCGCAGGGCACGGCGCAGCCGGGTGACGGTGTCGGTGAGCCGCCGGGCGTGTTCGACCGCTGCTCCGGGGGTTTCGGTGGCAGGGTCGGGAACGTGTGGTGACGACGGCATGGCGGACAGCGTATCGCCTGGTACGGGCCGGTCCGGCGGCGCTGTCCGCCCCTTGGTCGCCCTCGTCCGGGACTCCCGTCGGAGGGCGAGCAGCTCGTAGAAAGAACATGTCTGCATCAGATATATTTGCGGTATGAACGCCACCGCCCTTGCCGCGAGGCTGCTCACCGAGCGGCCCCGGCCGCGCGGCGTAGCCGGCTGGCGCCACGCCCACTGGCTGGCCGTCGGCACCGTCTGTCTCGGCGCCTTCCTCGGACAGCTCACCGCCAGCGTCACCGCCCTCGTCTTCCCGGCCCTCGGCAGGCACTTCGACGCAGGCTTCGCGGCCGTCGAATGGGTCGCCCTCGCCTACCTCCTGGTGCTGGTCGCCCTGCTCGCCCCGGTCGGCTGGCTCTCCGACCTGGTCGGCCGCAAGACCATGTACCTCGGTGGCTTCGCCGTCTTCGCCCTGGCCTCGCTCGGTGCCGGATGCGCCGGCAGCCTGGGCGTCCTGGTCGGCTTCCGCGCCGTTCAGGCGGTCGGGGGCGCGATGATGCAGGCCAACAGCGTCGCCCTGGTGGCGCGCGGCGTCCCGGAGCACGCCATGCGGCGCGCGCTCGGCATCCAGGCGGCCGCGCAGGGGCTCGGCCTGGCGCTCGGCCCCAGCCTCGGCGGGCTGCTGGTGGAGCACGCCTCCTGGCGGTGGGTGTTCTGGATCAACGTGCCGATCGGGGTGCTCGGCATCCTGGCCGGCTGGTTCCTGCTGCCCCGCACCAGGGTCGGGAGCCCGCTCGGGGCGCGTGCCGGGAGCGCCCTCGCAGTTTCCGCCGACAGCGTGCCCGCCGACAGCGTGCCTGCCGGGAGCCCGCTCGCGGGAGCCGCCGCGAGCTCCCCGGCGGACGGCGCGGGCGGCGCGGGCGGCCGCTTCGACCTGCCCGGCCTCCTGCTGCTCGCCGGCTCCACCGCCGCGCTGCTGCTCGCCCTGTCCACCGCATCCGGACTGCCGTTGCCCGGCTGGGCCGTCGCCGCCCTGCTGCTCGCCGCCGCCGTCCTCGCGCTCGGGCTGGTCCGGCAGGAGCGGCGGGCCGCCCGGCCGATCCTCGCGCCCGGCCTGGTCAACACCCCCGGGGTGCGATCCGGCCTGGTGGTCTCGCTGATCGGCTACCTGCTGCTGTTCTGCCCGCTCGTGCTCGGCCCGGTGCTGCTCACCGGCGCGGGCGTGCCGATGGCTCGGGCGGGCCTGCTGATCACCCTGCTGCCCGCCGCGTTCGCGCTCGCCGCGACCGTCGGCGGCGCGCTGCTGCCGCGCGGCTGGTCGGACGTCGCCCGCTGCCGCGCCGGCGCGGTGCTCGCGGGCGCCGGGCTGCTGCTGTTCGCCCTGGTGCCGGTCTCCGGACCGGCCGTGGCGGCCCCGCTGCTGCTCGCCGGCTACGGGCTGGGCCTGCTGCTGCCCGCCAACAACGCGCTGGTGATGCGGGCGATCCCGGCCCAGTGTTCGGCGGTCGGCGGCGGCATGGTGAACATGGCCCGCAGCCTCGGGACGGCGCTCGGCACCGCGTTGCCTGTCCTCGGCGTCCACCTGGCGGGCGCGGCGTCCGGCGGCCGGACGGTGCTGCTCGCCCTCGCGGCGGTCGCGGTGGCGGCCGTCGCCCTGACCCGGCCGGTCCGCCAGGCCTGAGCCTTCCGCCTTGCCTGAGCCTTCGTGAGGCCGGAGGTTTCCGTGAGGCCCTGCCCTATGCCTCCGTACGGACGTTCAGGGCGTCCTGGGCCCGGTTGAGGCCGCGCCGTACCAGGGTCTCCAGCGCGTCCGCGCACCGGTCCAACACTCCGGGCAGGTCGGCCTGTTCGGCGTCCGAGAACTTCTTCAGCACGAAGTCGCCGATGCTCTGCCCCTTCGGCGGGCGCCCGATGCCGAAGCGCAGCCGTACGAAGTCGCGGGTGCCGAGCACCTCGCCCACCGAACGCACGCCGTTGTGGCCGCCGGGGCCGCCGCCGCGCTTGAGTTTTCCGGTGCCGAACGCGAAGTCGAGGTCGTCCTGCACGACCACCAGGTGCTCGACCGGGACGCCGTGGCGCCGCATCAGGCCGGTCACCGGGCGGCCGGACAGGTTGATGAACCACTGCGGCTTGGCCAGCACCACCCGGTGGCCGTCCACCTCGATCGCCGCCACCAGGGCGCCGATCCCGCGCCGCCGGAACCGCGCGCCGTACCGTTCGGCGAGTCGCTCCACGGTCAGGAAGCCCGCATTGTGCCGGGTCAGCCGGAACCACGGGCCAGGGTTGCCCAGTCCGACGATCAGCCAGGGTGCGTCGGGGGTCATCCGGATCTCCAGGGGTTCTCAGCGGACGTCGGACGGCCGGGGCGCGGTACGGACGGTACGGGACCGTCGACCGCGCTCCGGCCGTCCGGGGAACAGCGGGGAGAGGGGGCGGATCAGGAGGCGGGCACGCCGGGGGCGGCGCCGCGCTCCTGGAGCATGTCGGTCATCAGCTGCATCTCCGAGGTCTGGGCGACCACCATCGACTGGGCGAGCCGCTTCTCGGCGTCGTTCCTCGCCAGGTCCACATAGCCCTGGGCCATCTCGACGCCGCCCTTGTGGTGCTCGATCATCAGCTGCAGGTAGTACACCTCGGCGTCCCGGCCGCTGAGTGAACGCAGCTTCGCCAGCTGGGTGTTGGTGGCCATGCCGGGCATCAGCGAACCGTCGTGGGCCTGGTAGTCGTGGCCCATCCTCATCCACGCCATCGGCTTGGCGGTCGAGTGCTGCGACAGCCCCCACTGGTCGATCCAGCCCATCATCATCCCGCGCTGGTTGGCCTGGGTGTTGATGATGTCGAAGGCCAGGGTGCGCGTCGCGTCGTCGCTGGTGCGGTCCCGGACGATGAACGACAGGTCCACCGCCTGCTGGTGGTGGGTCGCCATGTCCCGGGCGAACCCGGCCTCGGGTGAGTCGTCCGCCGGGACGGCCACCGAGGCCGACCCGGACGCCGACGTCCCGCTCGCCACCAGGGCGGGCACCCCGAGCGCCAGCGCGAGCGCGGCGGCCAGCGCGGCCGGCCACCACAGCCGCCGGCGGGCCGGGCGGGACGCCTCGGCCTCGCCGGCGGACTCCTCGGAGGCGAACCTCTCGGAGGCGAACTCCTCGGCGGCGTTCGCGGCGGCGTCCGCGGAGGTGCTCTCGGAGCCGTCCTCGGGAAGGCCCGAGCCGGCGGTCACATCTGCCCCATGGTGCAGGAGGCGCCCGGCTCCTGGGTCTGCTTGCCCTGGACGTACTTGGTGAAGAACTGGTTCACCCGGGGGTCGCTGGCGCTGTCCACGATCAGCTGGGTGCTCCAGGCGTTCAGGGTGATGGTGCCCTTCTCGTCCGGGTACGGGCTCATCAGCGAGTACGGGGTGGTCTTGACCTTGTCGGACAGGGTCTTGATGTCGTCCGGCGTCGCCTTGCCGTTGTACGTCACCCAGACCGCGCCGTGCTCCAGCGAGTGGACGGCGCGCTCGTTCTCGACCGGCTGGTCGTAGACGTGGCCCATGCAGTCCAGCCAGATGGCGTTGTGGTCGCCGCCGACCGGCGGGGTCATCGGGTAGCTGACCTTGTCCTTGACGTGGTTGCGGCTCAGGTCGCCGAAGGTCTGCACGCCCGGAATGTCCGCGTTGGCGGCGACCTGCTTGTCCTTCTTGCTCTGGTTGGCGTCCATGACGATCCAGGTGCCGGCGGCGATCGCGCCGATCACCAGCACACCGGCCGTCACCGAGGCGATGATCTTGTTGCGGCGGTCACGGCGCTGCTCGACGGCGCGCAGCTCGGCTATCCGGGCGCGGCGGTCGTTCGGGCCGGGCTTGCCGGACTGCTTGCTGGACTGCTTCGAGGCGGAACCCATGGTGGTTGTCCTTGTCCCCGCCGCGCACTGCTGGTGGCGCGGCGGTCAGCTGAAGAGGGGGGAGGGGCGGATCCGCCGGCGGATGCCGGGCGGTGGGTTCCGCTCAGGACCGGTGTACTTGCAGCTCGTGCAGATCGGGCGCCGGATGCGGAGCGTCGAGCAGCCCGGCGGGCACCACCCTGGGCAGCGTCTCGACCGCCGGCGTGAGTGGTGACGCGGCCGGCTGCGGATGCGGCGGCGGGTTCGGCAGCTGGGCGTCCTGGGGGCAGTACGGGTGGCTGGAACAGCCGTTGTCACGGCGCGGCGGCTCGCCGTCGGCCGTGCACCACGTCCAGTGCCGCTGCTCCTCGGCACGCTGGCGCTGGTCGGACGCCGTGGTGGCGGGGCCGGTGTGCGGGGCGTGGCCGGAGACCGCCGTGGCGGTGACGGTGGCGGCGACGGTGGTCGGTGCCGGTTGGGCGTGCGCGCCGACCGCCTTCGCCTGGCCCGCGCACGGCAGCGCCGTGAGCAGCGCGACCAGCAGCAGGACCCACAGCGCAGCCGCCGGGCGGCCCGCCGGTGCGGCCCTCCCCGGTCGGGCTGAGCTGGGGGCCGACGCGGTCATGCGCACATTTAATCAGCCGAACGAGTGAAGCGATGCCCCTCCTCCACCCCCATTTTCGGCCGCTCCCGGGGCCGAACGCCCAGGAAACGCCCTGCTCCGGGCACATCCGGCAAGCATGGACGGAACGGGACCGAACGTGGCGGTGAACGTGGTGCCGAAAGCGGCGGTGAACGCGGTGGTGAACGTGTCCTGGGCGCGCGGTGGGTGTGGAGGCGGATGCGGTGGCCGGGAACATCCCGCTGCTGACCGGTTGTCGCCGAAACCCGGACAGCGTCGTTGCACTTGGAGACAATGACGTCGAGTCCGGCCCCGCCGGGGGCGGCGCGACCACGGACCGACCAGGAGCCGCCAGATGAGCAAGCAGGGTGCACCCGCACAGCCGCACCGGTCGGACGACGGCTGGTGGGACACGGTCTACGACGGCCCGGCGGGCACCCTCCCCGACACTCCGCACGCCGACCCCGGCGACGGCAGCGTGGACGACTGGTTCGACACGGCGGTCGGCCTCATCGGGCAGCAGCGTACGGCCGAGCCGGTCCCGGAACCGGAACCGGTATCGGAGCCCGAGCCGGAGCCGGTCCCGGAGCCTGCGGCGGACGAGGTACTCGAACGGGACAGCATCGACGACTGGTTCGACACCGCGATCGGCGTCATCGGAGACCAGTGGACAGACACCACGGAGACCCACAAGTTCCCCGCCCCGTCCTTCGCCCCCGATGCCCCGAAGCCCGAACCCGCTCCGGCCCCGGCCCCGGCCCCGGTCTCCCTGGACAAGCCCGTCCCCGAACCGGCTCCTGAACCGGCTCCTGAGCCCGAGCCGGAACCAGCCCCCGTAGCACCGGCCGCCGCCGAGGAGCCCGAAGCGGTACCGGTACCCGAGGCCGAGGCCGAACCGGAACCCGCCCCGGCCCCCGCACCCGAGCCGGCACCGGACACTCCTGTCACCGCCACCGCCACCGCCACCGCCACCGCCACCGTCCCCGACCCGCGCCCGGCCGTCCGCTCGCCGCTCGCCGACAGCGGGCCCGCCGTGCCGCACATCGGCGAACGGCCGCCGACCTACGGGCCGGAGCCGACCGCCGTACCGGAATCGGACCCGGGCGCGCTCGGGGCGCTCGTACCGGACACCGTCCTGGAGGGCGCGCAGTACGGGCCGTCCGTTCTGCGCGCCGTCTCCGTCCGTGGCGACTCCGCCCGCTACCGGGGCGAGTCGCGCCGGGACACACTGCTGATCACCAGGTTCGGGGACGGTCCGGACGGGCTGCTGCTCGCCGTGCTCGCCGGCATCGACCGGACCGGCACCGCCGCAGACGAGGCGGTCGCCCCGGCAGCCGTCGCGACCAGCACCGGGGAGGCCTGCCGCCAACTGGCCGCCGCGATCGGCCGCAGCCGGGACGGCCTGGCCGCCGACCTGCGCGACGGCGCCCGGGACCGGCTCCGCTACGGCCTCCAGCGGCTCGCCACCGGTGCCGTCGCGCCGCTGCGCGCGCTGGCACCCGGGGGGGAGGGGGACGACGCGCCGTCCCCGGCCTCGCTGCACTGCCTGTTGCTGTCACTCGACCCGGCGGCCGGCCACCGGGCGGCCTTCGGCGTCGGACCGGGCGGGCTCTACCTGCTGCGCTCCGGCCACTGGATCGACGCGTACGCGGCTCGCCTGCTGCACCACCCGGACGGCCCGCAGCAGCCGTCGGAGGAACCGAGGCCGTTCCGCTTCCGGCTCGTCCCCGCCACCCCCGGCGACGTCCTGCTGCTCTGCACCCCCGGCCTGGCCCGCCCGATCGCCGACGAGCCGGCCGTCGCCCACTTCCTCTCCACCCACTGGGCCCACCCGCACCCACCCGGCACCGTCGACTTCCTCCGCCAGGTCCAGGTCCGCGCCAAGGGCTACGCCGACGACCGCACGGCCGCCGCCATCTGGACCGAGTGACGCCGGTCAGCGCGCCTTGGGGAAGGCGGCGCGCAGCGCGGAGCCGCGGACGGCGAACGCGGCCCGGACGACGGGCAGCATGCAGACGACCTGTATCGCGGCGTACCAGCGCGGGCAGACGCCCGGGATCAGGTCGACGCCGACGATGGCGATCGGCATGATCAGGGTGAGGGCGCTCAGGCGCTCGAAGGCCCGGCGGGATCCCCGGGCGGCGGAGCCGGCCAGCCGGTGGACCAGCACGGCGACCACCGGCAGCAGCACCGCCCGGACCCACATGAACGTGTTCACCAGGTGGCCGTCGACCGCCACCGCGACGACCGCCAGGAGGGCGGCGCCGCCGAGCGCGCCGTAGACCGTGATGCTGTTCCTCACCGTGCCGAAGGCCTGCCGGGTACGGGAGTCGTGGAGGAGCGCCGCCTCTGGCGCGCTGTACGTGTTGGTGTCCATGTCCACCGACGCTACGAAGCGCCTCGCCGGGGCGGTATCGGTCTGGACCCACGGGTGGGTGGGGCTGGCCCCACTCCCCGGCCGGTCAGGGCGGCGGCGGGCTCCGCGCGGTGCAGAGTGGGAGCACTGTACGGAAGGGGAGGGTCATGAGACAGCAGGGTTCGTGGGTGGCGCGCGCCGGAGTGGGGTTCGTGCGGGCGTGCGTCGTGGCGGCCGTCTGCATGCTGCTCCCGGCCGTGTGGGCCGCCGCCGTGGCGCTGGGGATCTGGTGGGGGGCGGGCAACCCGTGGTCGTGGACGGCGCCGTTCGTGCTGGTGTGCGTGGGCACGCTAGTCCTGCCCCGCCCGGTCTGCCGGATCGTCCGCCTCCTCGTCGCGCGGTGGACCGCCACCGTGATCCCCGCCGGATACCGGCAGGCCGGGCCGGTGACGCGGATGTCCACCGGGTTCTGGTGGAACGGCTTCTCCTACGAGCGCACCCGCCGGGACGCGCTCATGGACCAGCGGTGGCGGGTCCGGTGGCGGGACCCGGCCAACTGGCGTGACCTGCGGTTCGCGGGGATCGCGCCGCTCACCGCGGGCCTGGTCGCGTGCCTCCCGCCGGCCGGGGTGGCCGCGGCGGTCCTCGGGCTCGGCCGGCCGGAGCCCGTCGCGCGCCTCGCCGGGGTGCTCGGCGCGGTCGTGGCCGTCGCCTCCGCCCCGTACGCCTGGCGGCCCGTCGTGCCGGTGGCCGTCCGCTTCCTGCGCCCCTCGCCGGCGATGGCGCTGGCGGACCGGGTCCAGGAGCTGACCGCCCAGCGCGCGGATGCAACGATCGCGCAGGCCGCCGAGATCCGCCGGATCGAGCGGGACCTGCACGACGGGGCGCAGGCCCGCCTGGTCGCGCTCGGGCTCTCCCTGGCGACCGCCGGGAAGTTGATGGAGACCGACCCCGACCAGGCCAGGGCCCTGATGCGGGACGCGCAGGCCGGCGCCACCGCCTCACTGGCCGAACTCCGCGACCTGATCCGGGGGATCAGCCCGCCGGTGCTGAACGAACGGGGGCTCGTCGAGGCCGTCCGTGCCCTTGCCCTGGACGTCCCCCTCGACGTGGCCGTCAGCGCGGCGGCCCCGCTGTGGCTGGACCCGCCGATCGAATCCGCCGTCTACTTCGGCGTCGCCGAACTGCTGACCAACGCGGTCAGGCACGCCCGGGCCTCCCGGGCGCGCATCTCTCTCACGCGGGACGACACCGGCCTCGTCGCCGCGGGCGCCGCCGCGGTGGTCGTCGAGGTCGAGGACGACGGGCGGGGCGGGGCCGACGCCCGGGCCGGCGGCGGGCTCGCGGGCCTGCGCCGCCGCCTCGCGGTCTTCGACGGCACCCTGGAGATCACCAGTCCGCCGGGTGGTCCGACCCGTGTCAGGATGACGGTGCCATGCGAATCGTTGTAGCCGAAGACCTGTACCTCCTGCGTGACGGGATGGTCCGCCTGATCGAGGCGTGCGGGCACCAAGTGGTGGCGACGGCCGCCACCGGGCCCGAGACGCTCGACGCGCTGCGGAGGTGGCGCCCGGACGTGTCCGTCATCGACGTCCGCATGCCGCCGACCCAGTCGGACGAGGGACTGCGGGTGGCCCTCGCTGCCCGCAGCGAGATGCCCGGACTGCCGGTCCTCATCCTCTCCCAGCACGTCGAGCAGCTGTACGCCCGGGAGCTCCTGGCCGACGGCTCCGGCGGCGTCGGCTACCTCCTCAAGGAGAGCGTGTTCGACGCCGACCAGTTCATCGGCGCCCTGGAGCGCGTCGCGGACGGCGGGACCGCCATGGACCCGGCCGTCATCGCGAGACTGCTGTCCAACAGCGCCCCGAACCGGGGGCTCGAACGGCTCACCGAGCGCGAGTACACCGTGCTGGGCCTGATGGCCGAAGGGCTGTCCAACCAGGCCATCGGCCGCCGCCTCTTCCTCAGCGACAGTGCCATCGGCAAGTACACCACCTCCATGTTCGGCAAGCTCGGCATCACCGACGACGACGACACCAACCGCCGCGTCCGCGCCGTCCTCACCTACCTGAACAAGACTTAGCCCGATCCGGGCGCCTCCCGGTGCGGGCAAAATATGTAGACCGACCGACATATTTCCCAGCAGGTGGCCGCAGGGCCGCGCGGCCGGCTGCGCGAGAAGTCGGCGGGTCCGACTTCTCGCGCGCGGGTCCTCCCTGCGGGTGTCGACTATGTAGACCGACCGACCTATCTTTCCCGGCCGGGGCCGGGGCCGGGGCAGCAGGAATGGCCGCAGGAGTGGGCGCGGTGACGGCCTGCGCAACGCCAGGGGAAATCTGTAGACCGGTCGGTATATTCGTGCCCCGGCGGGTCGGGGTCAGGCGCGGAGGAGGATGGTGGTGACGGCGGTGGCCTGGGTGAGGGCGGCGGGGCGGTGGGACTCCGGGAGGCCGATGGCGATGGGGACGGCCAGGCCGTCGAGGAGGGCGCGGATCTGAGCGGCGCGGTCGGCGGCGGGCCCGGGGGTGAAGTGGCCGGTGGCGGTGCCCTCCTCGATGAGGGTGACCAGGTCGGCCTGCCAGGGCGCCTCGATCTCCTGCTGTCCCCGGCGGATCTCGGCGCTGGTGGGCGAGCGCCCCCACACCTCGACCCAGAGGATCCAGCGCGGATCGCCCGCCCCCTCGGGCAGGTAGAGGCGCAGGTAGGCGTCGAGCCGCTGCCAGGGGTCGCGGGAGCGGTCGGCGAGGGCGTCGCGGCGGCGGGCGCCGAGCTGGTCCTCGCTCCAGCGGAGGGTCTCCAGCAGCAGCTGGTCCTTGCTGCCGAAGTAGTAGAGCAGGTGTCCGGCGCTCATCTGGAGCTGCTTGCCGAGTCCGGCCATGGTGAGTCTGGCGAGCCCGTGTTCGGCGATCGCGGCCCGGGCGGTGGCGAAGACCTCCTCGCGGGGGCGCGCCGGTCGGCGCGGGCGGGCGTCCGCCATGTGTGTCGCTCTCCCTCGGTGGAACGGGTCCGTACGCCACCGGAGCGGGGGGGCGCCCCCGCTCCGGTGGTCGGGGATCAGACGGCCTGCGGCTGCTGCTGGGTGATGCAGTGGATCCCGCCGCCGTTGGCGAAGATCTCGCGGGCGTCGACGAGTTCGACGGTGCGCCCCGGGTAGGCCCGGCCGAGGATGGCGGCGGCCTCCTGGTCGCGCGGGTCGTCGAAGGCACACAGGACCACCGCGCCGTTGGCCACGTAGTGGTTGATGTAGGAGTAGTCGACCGGTTCGCCGTCCTCGTCCAGCAGGACGGTGGGGGCGGGCAGTTCGATGACCTCCAGCGGCCGCCCCTGGGCGTCGGTGGCGGCGCGCAGGATGGCGACGAGCTCCTGGCAGACCGCGTGGTCCGGGTGGGAGGGGTCCGGCTGGACGTGGGCGACGACGACACCGGGGCGCACGAAGGAGGCGACGATGTCGATGTGCCCGCGGGTGCCGAACTCGTCGTAGTCGCGGGTGAGTCCGCGCGGCAGCCAGATCGCCTTGGTGGTGCCGAGGAAGGCGTGCAGCTCGGCCTCGACCTCCTCCTTGGTCCAGTCGGCGTTGCGGCCCTCGCCGAGCTGGACGGTCTCGGTGACCAGCACCGTACCCTCGCCGTCGACGTGGATGCCGCCGCCCTCGTTGATCAGCCGGGAGGCGAAGCGCTGAACCTTCGTCAGTTCGCTGATGTGCTCGGCGATGTGCTGGTCCTTGTCCCAGCGGGCCCAGGACTGGGCGCCCCAGCCGTTGAAGATCCAGTCGGCGGCGGCCAGCGAGCCCTTGCCGTCGATCAGGAAGGACGGGCCGATGTCGCGCATCCAGGCGTCGTCGAGCGGGCGCTCGACGATCTCGACCTGCTCGGAGACGTACGTGCGGGCCTCCGCCGTCTCGCCGGTGTTGACGATCAGCGTGACCGGCTCGTACCGGACGATGGTGTTGGCGACGGCAGCCCAGGCCTCGCGGCCCGCGTGCAGGTTCTCGGGGCTGTCGAAGGTGGGGTTGGCGGTCGGGAAGGCCATCCAGGTGCGGTCGTGCGGGTGCCACTCGGCGGGCATCCGGTAGCCGAGGGAGGCAGGCGTGGGTGTGGTCATCTGGCGGTCCTTGGAGGGAAGGCGGGGGAAGGCGGGGGAAGGTGGGGGAGGGTCAGAGGAAGTAGAGGCGGCTGAGCGAGACGCTGTCCGCGGGTTCGGAGCGCAGCGGCGAGCCGTCCAGTGAGACCAGCCCGGTCTCGGTGACGTCGACCTGGCCGACCCGGGCGTTGCGGACCATGTCGCGCGGGCCGATGCCGCGGGTGCCCCGGACGCCGACGCGGCGGCGGCGGGTGGGCAGGCCGTCGGCGGGGCGGTCGAGGTAGGCGCCGTCGGCGGCCGCCTGGGCGACGAAGGCGACGGAGATGTCGGCGGCGGTGGCGCCGTGGGCGCCGAACTGGGGGCCGAGGACGAGGGGTTCGCAGCGGTCGGTGGAGGCGTTGGGGTCGCCGACCACGCCGTAGGCGGGGAAGCCGGCCTTGAGGACGAGCTGGGGTTTGGCGCCGAAGTGGTCGGGGCGCCACAGGACGATGTCGGCGAGTTTGCCGGTCTCGATCGAGCCGACCTCGTGGGCGAGGCCGTGGGCGATGGCGGGGTTGATGGTGAGTTTGGCGATGTAGCGCAGGACGCGCTCGTTGTCGTCGCCGCTCTCGGTGGTGCCGTATCCACCGTCCAGGGGGCCGAGTTCGGCCTTCATCTTGCCGGCCATGGCGAAGGTGCGGCGTACGGTCTCGCCGGCGCGGCCCATGCCCTGGGCGTCGGAGGAGGTGATGCCGATGACGCCGAGGTCGTGCAGGACGTCCTCGGCGCCCATGGTCCCGGCGCGGATGCGGTCGCGGGCCATGGCGGCGTCGCCGGGCAGGTCGGTCTTGAGGTCGTGGGCGGAGACGATCATGCCGAAGTGCTCGCCCAGGGCGTCCCGGCCGAAGGGCAGGGTGGGGTTGGTGGAGGAGCCGATGACGTTCGGCACGCCGGCCATCTTGAGGACGTTGGGGACGTGTCCGCCGCCGCAGCCCTCGATGTGGAAGGCGTGGATCGTACGGCCCTCCAGCACCTTCAGCGTGTCCTCGACGGAGAGGCACTCGTTCAGGCCGTCGGTGTGCAGGGCGACCTGGACGTCGTACTCCTCGGCGACGCGCAGCGCGGTGTCCAGGGCGCGGGTGTGGGCGCCCATGTCCTCGTGGACCTTGAAACCGGAGGCGCCGCCCTCGACCAGGGCCTCGACGAGCGGTGCCGCGTCGGAGGAGGAACCGCGGCCCAGGAAACCGATGTTGACGGGCCAGGCGTCGAAGGCGTTGAAGGCGTGCCGCAGGGCCCAGGGGGAGTTGACGCCGACGCCCCAGACGGGGCCGAACTCCTGGCCGATGATGGTGGTGACGCCGGAGGCCAGCGAGGCCTCCATGATCCGCGGCGACAGCAGGTGGACGTGGGTGTCGACGGCGCCGGCGGTGGCGATCAGGCCCTCGCCGGAGACGATGGTGGTGCCGGTGCCAACCACGACGTCCACACCCGCCAGGGTGTCGGGGTTGCCGGCGCGTCCGATGGCGGCGATGCGGCCGGCGATCAGGCCGATCGAGGTCTTGCGGATGCCCTGCACGGCGTCGATGACCAGCACGTTGCTGATGACGACGTCGCAGGTGTCGCGGACGGCGGCGGCCTTGAGGTGCAGGCCGTCACGGGCGGTCTTGCCGAAGCCGGCCAGGAACTCCTCGCCGGGCTCCTGGGAGTCGGACTCGACCCGGACGATCAGTCCGCTGTCGCCGAGCCGGATCCGGTCACCGGCACGGGGGCCGTGCACCGAGATGTAGTCGTGGGGGGAAAAGGACGTCACGACGGCACCTCCGCGTCGTCGAAGGTGGTCAGGTAGCCGGTCGCGCGGGCCTTGGCCAGGGCGGCCTGCTTCGCGCCGGGTGCGTCCAGCGGGCCGTCGACGAGGCCGGCGAAGCCGATCGCGACGCGCTTGCCGCCGATCGGCACCAGGCCGACCTGGACGGTGGTGCCCGGGTCGAAGCGCACCGAGGAGCCGGCCGGGACGGCCAGGTGGGTGCCGTAGGCGGCGGCGCGGTCGAAGGCGAGGCGCGGGTTGGCCTCGAAGAAGTGGAAGTGCGAGGTGACCGAGATCGGCACCTCGGAGGTGTTGTGGACGGGGAGCAGCACCGTCTCCTCGACCGGGTCGTAGCCGGCGCCGTCGCCGATCAGCGCGCCGCCGGGGGCTTCGTCGCCGAGCGAGCCGGCGCCCTTGAAGGGGTCGTTGACGACGGCCAGGCGGGTGCCGTCGTCGAAGACCGCCTCGACCTGGACGACGGTGACGACGTCCGGTACGCCGGGCAGTACGTCGTCGGCGGTCAGCACACTGCGGCCGGCCTCGATGGCCTCGGCCAGTCGCCTGCCGTCGCGGGCGGCCTCGCAGACGGTGTCCGCGATCAGGGCGGTCGCCTCGGGGATGTTGAGGCGTACGCCCCGGGCGCGGCGGGCGCGGGCCAGCTCGGCTGCTGTGAAGATCAGCAGCCGGTCCCGCTCGGTGGGGGTCAGTCGCACGGTTCCTCGCTCGCGGTCGCCGGGGGCAGGGGGGTCGGCTTCGGAAGGATGTTAGAACGTCGTTCAAACATCTCGGGCCATTGAACCCGGACCGGGCCGCCGTGTCCAGCGTTGCCCGTCCGGTGGGGTTCGGCTCGCCGGGCGGGCGCCGGGGTGAGACCGGCCGCGTGCCGGGGTGAGACCGACCGTGTGCCGGGTTGGGGCCGGCCGCGTGGAGGGGGCGAGACCGGCCGCGCGGCGGGGGAGGCCACCCGCGCGGAGGGGCGGGAGCGGGCGCCGCGCCCCGGCTGGGGCCCGGCGCGCGGCGGGGCGCGGCGGGGAGTGGCGGGGAGTGGGAGGACGGCGGGTGCCGGCGCCCGGGCGCCGGGTGTGCGCGGGATCGGGCGGGGGCGGGCGCGCAAACAGGCTCTGCGCTTCGCAAACCTGTCCGGCGCGGGCAGTTGGATCACGTGAACCTCCCCGTGCCCCTTTCACCCCACGTGATCGGACGCACACTGTTGCAAACGCCGTCAACTGGGCATGAGGATGAGTGGTCAGAACGAGGGGGCCACCCGGCCGGCGGGGGATCCGGAGGCGGGGGCCTGGATTTGAGGGCGGGGGCATGTGTTGATGGACGGTCAGTCGCGATTCCCGCGGCAGCGGACGGGTTCGGGCGACGCCTACCGGTCCGGGCCCGCCCAGGGTCCGGTCGGCGGCACCGGGACGACCTTGCCGGGGACTCCGGCCCCCGGCTGCGCCCTGCACCGACGGTTGCACCTGACGCTCGACCCAGCCGACCTGGTCGCGGTCGGCTCGGTCCGGCGGCGGTTGCGGACGGCGCTCAGCCACTGGGGGGTGCCGGAGCTGTCGGACACCGCCGAGCTGCTCTCCTCCGAGCTGGTGACCAACGCACTGCTGCACACCGGCAAGGGCGCGGTGTTCGACGCGGTGCTGGGGTCGGACCACCGGCTGCGGATCGAGGTGCAGGACGGCACGACCCGGCTGCCCGGTCGGCGCCGCGATCCGGACGCCGAGTACGCGACCTCGGGGCGCGGCCTGCTGCTGGTGGAGGCGCTCGCGGACGCGTGGGGCGTGCAGTTGAGAGGTGACGGCAAGGTCACCTGGTTCGAACTCGCCCTGCCCTGAGCCGGTTCACCTGAGCCGGTCCACCGGAGCCCGTCCATCTGAGCCGGTCCACCCGAACCCGTCCACCGCATTGTTCGGCGCCGATTCATTCGCCGTCGAAGGATGCCCGGAACAGAAGGCGGAGCGGAAGATTTCCGGCCCGTTACCATTGCCGCTCGGCCGAACATTGGACAGGATGGTGGGAATGTGTGTCCACGTGCGGGAGGCAGCGGGGAGTCCGAACCTCGACTGACCACCGCCCGTCGACACCGTCCCATCCAGCACCACCCACCACACCGCCACGCGGCCCGTCCGGACGGTCGGCGCGGTCCGCCACGGCAGCGGCAGGAGCAGCATGCCCACTGAGCCCGAGTCGCCGGGGCCGGCGCTCCCTCCCGGTGCGTCCACCGTCGAACCGCAGCAGGCAGCCGCCACCCACGCCGAGCCCAGTACGGCTGAGCCCAGCCCCGCCGGTCCCACCACACCCGGTCTCACTACACCCGGTCCCACCACACCCGGTCCCGTCACGGCAGACCCCACCACGGCCGGTCGCACCACCGCCACCGGCACAGCCCGGGCGAAGCCGCCCGCGCAGGCCGTGCGCCGGCACTCGCTGCGCACGGCGCCCGGGGTCGCCGGACGGCTGGCGCCGGTGCTCCCCGGTGGGCTGCCGCCCGCCTCCGCCGACACCATGCCGGACTGGCTGGAGCCCGCGATGGCCGCCAACGGCATCGGCTCCTTCGACTGGGACATCCGCCGCGACGTCCTGGAGGGCGACCACCGCGCCTGCGCGATCATCGGCCTGGACACCATGGACCAGGGCCGCTTCGACCGCACCGCCGGCTCCTTCCTGGCCCTGCTGCACCCCGAGGACGCGCCGGTGGTGCGCCGCCGGGTCGAGCGCGCGGTGGCCGAGCTGGGCCAGTGCGGCGCCTACTACCGCACCGTCGGGCCGAACGGCACCATGCGCGCGGTGCGCTTCCGCGGCCGGGTGCTCGCGGACGCCTTCGGTCGGGCCTCCCGGATGGTGGGCTTCGTCTGGGACGCCACCGTCGAACTGCACAAGCGCGACCGCGCCGACCGGATGGCCCTGCTGCGCGAGGAGCGCTCCCGGTTCATCAAGGAGGCGGCGCGCGCCCTCTCCGAGGCGGTCACCGTCCGAGACGTGGCCCGGGTGTTCACCGGGCTGCCGCTGCCCGGCCTGCCACCGGACGGCCTGGTGCTGGCCTCCTTCGAGGCCGGCCGGGCCCAGATCCTCGGCGCCTCCGGTTACCGGACCGAGGCGCTGGCGGTCTGGGACCGCACGGTGCTGCCGGCCGGGCACCCGGCGGCCGAGGCGCTGCGCCACCGGGCGCCGGTGTTCATCCCGACCCGCGAGGAGTTCCGCGAGGGCTACCCCGCGGTGTGGGAGCCGACCAGCCGCACCGGCCGCGGCTCCTGGGCGTTCCTGCCGCTGGTGGCCAGCGGCCGGGCGATCGGCGTGTGCGTGGTCAGCTTCGACGACGAGCGCGAGCTGGACGCGGACGAGCGCACCCTGCTGTCCACCCTGGGCGGCCTGGTCGCGCAGTCCCTGGCCCGGGCCCGACTGCACGACGCCGAGCACGAGTTGGCGGCCGGTCTGCAGCGGGTGATGCTGCCGCGCACCGTGCCGTCCATCCCGGGCGTGACGACGGCCGTGCGCTACCTGGCGGCCGGTTCCGGCCTGCAGATCGGCGGCGACTGGTACGACGTGGTGCCGCTGCCGGGCGGGCACGTCGGCCTGGTGATCGGGGACGTCCAGGGGCACGACGTGCACGCCGCCGGGATCATGGGTCAGCTGCGGATCGCGCTGCGCGCCTACGCGGCCGAGGGGCACCCGCCGGCCGCGGTGATGGCCCGCGCCTCCCGCTTCCTCGCCGACCTGGACACCGACCACTTCGCGACCTGCACCTACGCCGAGGTCAACGTGGACTACGGCGTGGTCTACGCGGTCCGGGCCGGCCACCTCGACCCGGTGGTGCGTCGCGCGG
Source organism: Kitasatospora sp. MAA19 (assembly GCF_029894125.1). GTDB lineage: Bacteria > Actinomycetota > Actinomycetes > Streptomycetales > Streptomycetaceae > Kitasatospora. Next base: position 162,521 of record NZ_JARXYZ010000002.1, on the reverse strand, counting down.
ACGGCACCGCCGCCGTGGTGCCGGTGGCCGGCGGGCTGCCGCTGGGCATCGATCCGGACCAGGAGTACCGGGTCACCCGGTTCAGCCTGGACCCGGGTGAGACCGTGCTGCTCTGTACCGACGGCCTGGTCGAGGCGCGCGGCATGGACCTGGACGAGGGCATCGCCCGGCTCACCCGGGCGCTCGGCCGCCCGCTGGCGCCCGCCGCGGAGGCGGCCCGCGACCCGCTGGAGGACCTGGCCGACCGGATCGCCTCCCAGGCCGCCGACTCCAGCGAGCGCGAGGACGACATAGCGCTGCTGCTCCTGCGCTGGGACGGCCCGGCCGGCGGTCTGGCCGCCCAGCAGCTGCGCCGCCGGATCGGCCAGGCCGACCTGGCGCGGATCTCCGAGGTCCGGGCGGAGCTGCGGGACGCGCTGCGGCGCTGGGGCGTCGCCGAGTTCATCGACACCGCCGAGCTGCTCTCGTCCGAGCTGGTCACCAACGCCATCCGGCACACCGACCGGGACGCCATGTTCACCGCCAGGCTCTACCGGGAGCCGGCCTCGGACGGCGGCCGGGCCCGGCTGCGGGTCGAGGTGGAGGACGAGTCGGACCTGTGGCCGACCCGCCGGACGCCGGGGGAGCAGGCCTCCTCCGGGCGCGGGCTGATGCTGGTCGAGGCGCTGGCGGACGCGTGGGGGGTGGAACCGCGCGGGTCCGGCAAGCGGATGTGGTTCGAGCTCAGCGCCACCCCCGCGGCCTGAGCCGCGCTCCGGGCCGCGGCTCGCGCTGCGGCCCGAGCCGAGCTCCGAGCCGCGTTCGCAGCCGCGGCCCGAGCGGCGCGGTGGGGGCGCGCGGCGGGGTCCACCGATGCCCCGCCGCCGATCACCCGAACTGCTGCTCCAGGTCCTTCAGTTTGCGCTCCAGCGAGTCCAGCCGCGGCAGCGTCACGGTGTCCTCGTCGAGCGTCAGGTCGATGGTGCGGCGCTCCGGGCGGGCGGGCAGGCCCGGCTGCACCACCGCACCCTCGGCGGCCTCGACCTCACGCGGGCCGGCGGGCTGGTCCGCCCCGGGCCCGCCGGCTATGGCGGGCTCCGAGCCGGACTCCAACTGCCGTGCACCGTCGCCGCGTTGGCGCCAGGTTCCGGTGCTGCGGCTGATCGCCCGGATCTCCGCCCGCTCGCGGCGGCCGGCGAGCCTGCGGCGCTCCCGCTCCGCGGCCTTCTCCCGCTTGTCCTCGCGGACCTCGTCGACCGCCTCGTCCAGGCTGCGGACGCCTTCCAGCAGCATCAGCGACCAGGCCGCGTAGGTCTCGCGCGGGGCGCGCAGCCAGCGGACGATGCGGATCTGCGGCAGCGGGCGGGGGACGAGCCCCTGCTCGCGCAGGGCGGCCCGGCGGGTCTGCTTGAGCGCCCGGTCGAACAGGATGGCCGCCGAGAGGGACATGCCGGAGAAGAACTGCGGGGCGCCGGCGTGGCCGAAGCCGCGCGGGGCGTGCACCCAGTTGAACCAGGCGGAGGCGCCGGCGAACAGCCAGACCAGCAGCCGGGAGCCGAGTGCGGCGTCGCCGTGGCTGGCCTCGCGGACGGCGAGCACCGAGCAGAACATCGCGGCGCCGTCCAGACCGAACGGGACGAGGTACTCCCAGCCGCCGGACAGCCCCAGGTTCTGCACCCCGAAGCCGACCAGCCCGTGGAACGAGAGCGCGGCCGCGACACCGGCGCAGCAGAACAGCAGCGTGTAGGAGGCGCCGCCGTACAGGGATTCCTTGCGACGGCGCCGCTCCTCGGAACGCTCCCAGGAATCCGGCCCGTTGGCGGGCGCGGATCCCCGGCTCCGGACCAGGGCCACCAGGAGCGCGCTGACCAGCAGTCCCGCACCTCCGGTGACGGCCCAGCCGAGCGGTATGTCGGACAATTTCATCGCCGGAACCAGCCTCGCTTTCCTACGTCGCGTTCCTGCGTCGTGATGGCGGGGACCATCATGGCGGATGCTCGGCAGGGGAATGGCTGATTCGCCGTCAATGCGCTGAGTAGAGGGATTTCTGACCCCACGGCAATCGCATTGTCGTATGAATTTGAAGCGGGTTATTCCCGAAATTCCGGGCTTTCCGGATCTGATATCGCACGGATATTCGTCAACCCCGCATGACGCGGGGGCAGCCGCCGCACATGTCCTCCGGTTGCGCGGTGTAGACGAGGCAACAACTGGCCCGGGCCCGGTCGGTGCCCGAAGCGTCGCCGCACCCGGCGGCCGCCGCGGCGAAACCGGCACCCGGGGTGAAGGGGGCCGGGGTGAAGGGGGCCGGGACCGGAGCGGGGGCGCCGGGCGCGCCGGGCGCGCACTCCGGAGCCGTCGCCCGGTCGCCCGCCGGCGGGGGCTCCAGCAGCGCGGACAGCTCGGCGCGCGCCCGCTCCTCCTCACCGAGCAGCCCGCCGACGTGCCAGAGCCCCTCCACCGCGGCGTCCGTGGCCATCGCCCACAGCACCCGCGGCCCGCGCCGCACCTCGGGGCGGAAGGCGGCCAGCAGCGGCTCCAGGAACCCGCCCAGCGCGCCGCGCAGTTCGGCGGCCAGCGCGTTCTCGTCCGGCACCGTACGGGCCTGTGGCGCCCCGGCCGCCGGGTCGTCCGGCAGGCAGGCGAAGGCGTCCGGGCGGACCGTCAGCTCCACTGTGCCGGTGCCGCGGCGCACCGAGACGTCCGCCGGGTCGAGCAGCGGGACGCGCCGCTCCAGGAACCACGGCGTGGTGAACAGCAGCGAGACCGGCCAGACCACGCGGTGCAGGCCGAAGCCGGCCGCCACGTCCGGGCGCAGCGGCCGCCCGTAGCGGTCGAGGCCCTGCCGGGCGTCGTGGGCGATCAGCTCGCGGAGCGCCTCGGGCCGGGCGGCCAGGTCGGCGGCGGGGATCCAGCCGTCGCCGCGGCGGGGCGGGGCGCAGCGCACCCGTACGACGGGGGCGAGCGCGGTCAGCCGGTGGTACGAGGTCACGCCGGGGGCGGTGCCGGCCGGCGCGGGGGCGGGGGCGTGCGCCTCGGTGCTGCGGGGGGCGCGCGGCGTGGGGCCGGGCCGGGTGCTGCTCGCGGTCATGGGCGGGCCCCATCGGGTCGACCGGGGCCGCTCATGGACCGCCCGGCGGTGCCCGGGCGGGGTGGTGGTGGCCGCCGGGCCCGGCCGGACCGGGGCATGGCGGTGCCCGGGGAACGGCAAGGCGACCTGGCCGGGGCACTGCTCGCCCCAGCCAGGTTAGGCTCACCTTAGCTGATTGTTCCCCGGGGCTCGCGGGTGCTGCGCCCGTCCGGGGGAGGCCCCGGCGCGCGGGCGGTGCCCAACTGGCGCGCGAGCCAGACCGGCACCCCGCCCAGCGCGTGCACCAGCCGGGCCGCCTCGGCCCGCAACCGGGCCGCCTCGGCCGGCTCGGACACCTCGGCGAGCGCCGCGAGTGCCGGCGCCACCCCCACCGTGAAGCCGAGTTGCTCGCGCAGCCGCAGCGAGGCGTCGAAGCCCTCGCGGGCGTTGCCGCGGTCCCCCCGGGCGAGCGCCAGCGCCGCCAGGTGGCGCCAGGTGTACGAGCGCAGCAGTTCGTCCCCGCGCTCGCCCGCGCCGTCGTGCGCCCGGCGGTAGGCGATCCAGGCGGCACTGCGGTCGCGCAGCAGGTTCTCGGCGACCAGCCCGCGCCGGAAGTCCAGCAGTGGGCGGCCCGGCGCGTCCGGCGGCAGCAGGGCCGAGGTGCGCCCGAGTGCCGCCTGCGCCTCGTCCAGCCGGTCCCGTGGACCGAGCACGCTGGCCACGTACGCCAGGAAGCCGCGGGCGCAGGATGCGGCCGCGCGCTGCTCGGTGCTGGTCACGACGGCCTCCGCGAGGCGGAGCGCCTGTTCCGCCTGGGTCCACTGCGCGGCGGTGAACAGGCATTGCTCGATGAGGAGTTCGGCCCGTGCCAACGCCGTCGTCGGGTCCTGTTCGGCGGCCGGGCGCAACAGTTCGGCCGCCTCCTGCCAGCACCCCCGGGACCTCAGCCGCCACACGGTGTCGCCCGGTTCCTCCGCTTCCGCCCGCCCCCGCCCGTTCGGGCCGTTCGGGCCCCATCCGTGCTCTGACAACGCCACCTCCTTGTGTGCGCCATCCAGCAGGGCACGGGCCCGCCCCACCCGCGTCGCCGTCGACTCCCGTCGGCATGGCGACGGTGACGGCAACGCAAAGGCCCGCGCTGTGGCGGCAATTCAACACGGGGGTGAGCTTGTGCACCAGATCACGAGCGGAGGTTCTTGCGTTCGCGGCGGACTTGATCTAGAGGACGTCCGTCGGTCAGGACGTCCAGCCGGTCTCCATCAGGGCCTCGGCGGCGCCGTTGGCGGGCTGCGGCACCCCCGCCAGATCCAGGCTGAACAGGGCGACCAGCAACTGCTCGCCGCGTACGGTGGCCTGGTGCGAGTAGCCGGCCAGGGTGAACATCGCGGCGGCCATCTCCTCGGCGTGCAGGGTCTGCAGCCACAGGCACTCCACCGACTTCACGTCGGCCGGCTCGGTCCAGGTGTCCACCTGGGCGACCATCCGGCTGCCCAGCAGGGTGACCCCGTCGCGTTCCTGGGCCTCGGTCAGTTCCAGGTCGTCGAAGCCGAGCCACTCCAGGTAGCGGGCGGCGGTGAACACCGCGTCCTGCGAGGTGCGCACCGGGTGCGGGCGAAACGGCGTGCGGTGGCGGAACGGCTTGGGCTGCCCGCCGGAGCCGCCGGGCGGGGCGGGCACCGGCGCGCCCATCGGGTGGGCCGGGTACGGGCGGGAGGCCTGCGGGCCGGGGGTGGCGAGCGGGCCGGCCGTACCGGTGCCGAGCCGGGTCGTGCGGTCCACCGGCAGCCGGACGGTGGCGCCGCAGTTGCAGGTGAACTCGGGCTGCGGCCACTGGTCGGAGCGGCCGCAATGGGGGCAGCGCATGCTCAGCCAGGAGTCCTCCCAGGACCGGAACCGCACCTGCACCGGCACCCCGCCGCGCAGCAGCGGCACCTTCAGCGAGGCGCCGCACGGACAGGGTAGCGACGGTGGTTCGTAGAGGTGCTCGCGGCGGCAGGCGGGGCAGCGGATCGCCCGGGCGCCACCGCCTGCCCCGGGCCCTGGCCGGGCGGGGTCGTGTCCGGTGAAGTCGTCGGGCAGTCCGGCCATCGCGGGCTCCGTCCGTTCGAATCGGGTGGTGGGACGGTTTCCATGCTCCCCGAAACGGTGGGCGCTTGGCGCGGAATGGGGCAATCCTCAGGGATGGATCAGGGGTGTGCGCCCGGTCGGTGCCCGCTGCGGGTGCTTCGGGCACCCGGCCCGGCCGGGGGCGGTCAGCCGGCGGACCAGCGGGCCAGGTCGGCGGGGGTGTCCAGGTCGTCCGGAACGGCGACGTCGGCGCACTCGACGAGCGTGATCCGGTCCGCGTGCGAGGCCAGCAGGGCGCGGGCGCCCGCGTCGCCGGACGCGCCCGCCGCCGCCTCCGCGAAGTACCGGGCGCCGATCAGCACCGGGTGCCCGCGCCGCCCGTCGTAGGCCGCCGCGGCCAGCTCCGCGCCCGCCCGGTGCGCGGCCAGCAGCCGGGACACCGCGGCCGCCGTGACGCCCGGGGTGTCCACCAGCATCACCAGGGCCGCCGACACCCCCGCCGGCAGGGCCGCCAGCCCGGCGCGCAGCGAGGAGCCCATGCCGCTCGCCCAGTCCGGGTTGGCCACCAGCCGGCAGCCCGGCAGGTGCGCCGTCGAGCGGACCCGCTCGCCGTCCGCGCCGAGCACCACCGTCACCTCGGCGCAGCCGCCCGCCCGGACCACCGCCACCGCGTGTTCGACCAGCGGCCGGCCCGCGTACCGGATGAGCGCCTTGGGACGCCCGCCGAGGCGCCGCCCGCCCCCGGCGGCGAGCACCAGCGCGGCGACGGGGCCGGTGTGAGCTTCGGTGTTCTGCATGGGCCAAGCCTGCCCGCCCGGGCCGCCGGCGCGCAGCCGTATCACCCCACAGTTGTACGAATCCACAAGGAGAACCCGCAGGTCGCGGCCGGTCCCCGGCGGTTCGGCCGCTGGCCGTGCGGCCCGCCAGCCCCTGTACTGGGTCGATGAACACCGCACCGCGCCCGCTGGTGGACCGCTTCGGCCGGGTCCACACCGATCTGCGGGTCTCGTTGACCGATCGCTGCAATCTGCGCTGCACGTACTGCATGCCGGCCGAGGGGCTGGACTGGCTGCCGAAGGCGGAGGTGCTGAGTGACGACGAGGTGGTGCGGTTGGTGCGGATCGCGGTGGGGCGGTTGGGGATCGCCTCGGTGCGGTTGACCGGTGGGGAGCCGTTGCTGCGGCGGGGCCTGCCGGAGCTGGTGGGGCGGATCGCGGCGCTGGGGCCGGAGGTGTCGCTGACCACCAACGGGATCGGGCTGGCCCGTACGGCGGTGGCGCTGCGCGAGGCGGGGCTGCACCGGGTGAACGTCAGCCTGGACACGCTGCGCCCCGAGCGGTACGCGGAGATCACGCGGCGGGACCGGATCGGGGACGTGTTCGCGGGGTTGGCCGCGGCCCGGGCGGCGGGGCTGGCACCGGTGAAGGTGAACGCGGTGCCGGTGCGCGGGGTCAACGACGACGAGATCGTGCCGCTGGCCGAGTTCGCGGTCGAGCGCGGGTATGCGATGCGGTTCATCGAGTCGATGCCGTTGGACGCGCAGGGCGCCTGGGACCGCTCGACGATGGTCAGCGCGGACGAGATCCTGGCCGCGCTCGGCGCCTGCTTCGCGCTCGTCCCGGTCGGGCGCCGCGGCAACGCCCCGGCGCAGGAGTGGCGGGTCGCGGGCACGGACGCCGTGATCGGGGTGATCGCCTCCGTCACCCGGCCGTTCTGCGGCGGCTGCGACCGGGTCCGCCTGACCGCCGACGGCCAGCTACGCAACTGCCTGTTCGCCACCGGGGAGTCCGACCTGCGCGCCCTGGTGCGCGGCGGCGCGGACGACGACCGGATCGAGGCCGCGTGGCGCGCCGCCATCGCCGGCAAGGGGCCCGGACACGCCGTCAACTCCGCCGACTTCGTCCGGCCCGATCGCCCGATGTCGGCCATCGGCGGCTGAGCGGCGCGGCGGGCGCGCGGTGTGAGCTTCGACATGGTCGACGGGGCTCGCGTGGCGCCGTCTTGACCTGCTCTTGGGGTGGCTGATCTGCTGGTTCGCCGTCAACCCGCCCCAGCACCCGGGAGTTCTCCGTGCCCGCCCGCCGCACCACCCTGTCCGCCGCCACCGTGTTCCTGATATGCGCCCTCGCCCTGGCCGGGTGGTTGCTCGGCGGCCGCGACCACAAGGCCGGCGACTCCGCCGCCCCCGCCGGGGGCCTGGGCACCAGCCCGCTGCAGAACCCGGACGGCACCAAGCCCGGCCTGGCCCCGCTGACCACACCCGAGGAGCGGAAGGCCGGCCGGGACGTCATCGCCAAGGTCGCCACCGCCGCCGCCGGCCCCAAGGACGGCTACGACCGCAACGAGTTCGGCCCCGCCTGGACGGACAACGTCGAGGGCGTCCCGCTCGGCCACAACGACTGCGACACCCGCAACGACCTGCTCGCCCGCGACGGCACCGCCGTCGAGCGCAAGGACGGCTCGAACTGCGTCGTCACCGCGATGACCATCCACGACCCGTACACCGGCCAGAACGTGCAGTGGACCAAGCAGCAGGCCACGAAGATCCAGATCGACCACGTGATGCCGCTCTCCTACGACTGGCAGATGGGCGCCGCCAAGTGGGACAAGGCCAAGCGGGTCCAGATCGCCAACGACCCGCTCAACCTGATCCCCGCCGACGGCTCCCAGAACGCCTCCAAGGGCGACTCCGGCCCGGCCTCCTGGCTCCCCGCCAACACGGCCGTCCGCTGCTCCTACGCCGTCCGCTTCGCCCAGGTCTCCCTCAAGTACCAGCTCCCCGTCACCACCGCCGACAAGCAGGGCATGCTCCAGCAGTGCGGCGGCTGACGAATCGTTCCCGCGGGAGCGGCCGCCGGTGCGGGTGAGGGGGCGGATGCGACCGGGGCGGGCGGCAGGTGATATGGGTGGGCGGTGATCCCGAAGATCCCCAGGCGTCTGCTGCCCGCCCTGCTCGCCGCCCTGCTCGTGCCGGCGGCGGGCTGCACCGCGCCGCCGGTACCGGGCCGCGGACCGGCCGCCGGCGCGTCCGCCCGGCAGCCCCAGGACCTGGTGCCCAGGACGGCCCCTCCCGCGCTCGCGGCGCTGTACCGGCAGCCGCTGGACTGGAAGCAGTGCCCGGACCGGCCGGAGGCCGAACCCGGTGAGCCGGAGCTGCGGTGCACCGGGCTCAAGGTCCCGCTGGACTACGCCGACCCGGGCGGCGAGAAGATCGAGATCGCCGTCGCCCGGGCCCGCACCGGCAAGGCCGACCGGCGGATCGGCACGCTGGTGCTCAACCCCGGGGGGCCGGGCAACTCCGGGGTGGACAAGGTGTTCTGGGACTGGGAGTCGTTTCGCGGCACCGTGTCGGACCACTTCGACCTGGTCGGCTTCGACCCGCGCGGCGCCGGGCGCACCACCCCCGTGCACTGCCTCGACGACCGCACCCGGGACGGGTGGAACAGCACCGACGACCCCGGCTACGACCGCGGCCGGGTCCTCGCCGACGCCTGCGGGGCCCGGCACGCCACGCTGCTGCCCCACCTCGGCACCCGTGACACCGCCCGCGACCTCGACGTGCTGCGCGGCGCCCTGGGCGAGCGGCGGCTCGACTTCCTCGGCAGCTCCTACGGCACGTACCTCGGCGCCCTCTACGCCGAGCAGTTCCCCGAGTGGACCGGCCGCCTCGTCCTGGACGGCGCCGTCGAGCGCAGCCTCGACCCGGTCCGGCTGAACGGCGAGGCGGCCGCCGCCGCCGAGACCGCCCTGCGGGACTTCGCCGCCGACTGCGCGGGCCTCGACGGCTGCCCGCTCGGCCGGGACCGCGCCACCGCCCCGCAGCGGCTCGCCGACTTCCTGGACGGCCTGCGCGAGCACCCGCTGAGCACCGGCGACGGCCGCCGCCTCACCGCCACCCTGGCCTGGAACGCCACCCTCGACGTCCTCTACGACGGCCGGCGCTCCTGGGAGCGGCTGCGCCAGGCCCTTGACCCGGCGATCACCCGCGGCGACGGCGCCGACCTGCTCGCGCTCGCCGACCGGGCCAACGGCCGCGACGAGGAAGGCCGTTACGCCACCGCGGCGGACGCCTTCGCCGCCATCACCTGTGCGGACGCCCTGATGGCCCCCACCGACGAGGACCTGCGCACCGCCCGCGCCGAACTCGCCGCCCGCGCCCCGCTGACGAGCCGGCACGACGCCCGGGCGGCGCTGCTCGCCCCGGACTGCCGCCCCTGGCCCTTCCGCACCGCCGAACGCCCGTCCCGGATCCGGGCGGAGGGCAGCGCGCCGATCCTGGTGATCGGCTCCACCGGCGACCCGGTCACGCCGTACGTGTGGGCGCAGCGGATGGCCTCCGGCTTCGCCCACGGGGTGCTGCTCACCCGGGACGGCGACGGGCACACCGGGTACGACAAGAGCGACTGCGTGCGGGAGGCGGTGGCCGCCTTCCTGGTGGACGGCACGCTGCCCGCGGCCGGGACGCACTGCCCGTCGGACTGACGGGGCGCGGCGGCCGGGGCGACCGTCAGGGGGCGGGGGAAACGCGAAGGGGGCGCACCACAGGCTGCGGTGCGCCCCCTGGAGGACGGTCAGGAGAGCGGGGCCGTCAGGTCGTAGAAGGTGGTGGAGCCGACCGTCTTCGCGGTGAAGTGGCTCGTCACCCAGCTCTCGATCTGGGCGCTCTCGGACTCCTGCGCCCCGGTGTCGCCCCGTCCGCTCTCGGCTCCGCCGAAGCCGCGGTGGGAGCCGCCGGCGATGAACCAGTGCACCTTGCCCTCCTGGACGTACTTCTGGAAGCCGGCCAGGCTGAGCGAGGGGTCCGTACCGTTGAAGCCGCCGAGGGCCATCACCGGCTTTCCGGTGGCGAGTTGGTAGCTGGCGGCGTTCTGCGAGCCGTTGGTGGCGGCCGCCCAGGTGTACTGGTCGGCGTTCTCCTTGAGCAGGGCGGAGGCCTCCTCGCTCACCTTGGTGCCGCCGAGCAGGCCGCCCATGCCGCCCATGCCACCGGGGCCGCCCATGCCGCCGGGGTCCTCGCCGGTGCCGGGGATCCCGCTGCCGGGGTTGGTACCGGTGCCGCGGTCGCGGTGGCCGGTGCCGCCGTTGAACCCGCCCTTGCCGCCGCCACCGCCGAACCCACCGGTGCCACCGCCCTTGCCGCCGCCGTTGAAGCCCTGCCAGCCGCCGTTGCCGCCGCCGTTGCCGCCACCGCCGAAGCCGCCGGCGCCGCCGCCGTTGCCCCCGCCGGGGACGCCCGGAGCGCCGCCGTTCTGCCCGCCGCCGGGCTGGAACATCCGGCCGCCGCCCGCGAAGCCCTTCCCGCCGGGCCGGCCGCCGCCGCCCGGGCCGAAGGAGCCCCGTACGGCCGGCCCGGCCGTCACGATGGAGCCGCTGTGCGCCGTGTTGACGGTGTCCACCGCGTACGCCGCCGGCCCGCCGAGCGCCGCCGCCAGGCCCACCAGACCCGCCACGGAGGCGATCCGCGCGCCCACCCGTCCGGAGGCCTTCCCGGCGAGCTGTCCGGCGACCAGCGCGGTCGCCGCCGCCAGCCCGCCGACCAGCACCACCCAGCGCAGCCAGGGCACGAACTGAGCGCTGCGCCCGAGCAGGACGTACGCCCAGACCGCCGTCACCGCGAGGGTCCCGGCCAGCACCAGCGCCCACGGCAGCCGGTGCCGGGCCCGCCACAGCCCGTCCACGCCCATGCCGACCAGCGCCGCGACGGCCGGGGCGAGCGCCACCGTGTAGTACTGGTGGAAGATCCCGGACATGAAGCTGAACACCAGCGCGGTGGAGAGCAGCGCGCCGCCCCAGACCAGGAACGCCGCGCGGGCGGTGTCGGTGCGGGCGTGGCGGCGGGTCGCCCAGAGGGCGGCGACCAGCAGGATCAGCGCGGCCGGCAGCAGCCAGGCGATCTGCCCGCCGATGTCGCCGCCGAACAGCCGGGTGAGGCCGGTCTGGCCCCAGCCGCGGCCGCCGCGCATCGCCCCGCCCGGCAGGTCGAGCCCGGCCGGGAGCCGCCCGCCGCCGCCGACGCTGCCGGTCTCGTCGCCGTTGATCCGGCCGAGGCCGTTGTAGCCGAAGGTGAGGGAGAGGAAGCTGTTGTCCTGCGAGCCGCCGACGTACGGGCGGGCCGAGGCCGGCAGCAGTTGGACCACGGCCACCCACCAGCCGCCGGCGAGCACCATGGCCGCGCCCGCGACCAGCAGCTGCCGCACCCGCCGCCACAGGCCGGTGGGCGCGACGACCAGGTAGACCAGCGCGAAGGCCGGCAGCACGAGGAAGGCCTGCAGGGTCTTGGTGAGGAAGGCCAGTCCGAACATCACCCCGGTGAACACCAGCCAGCGGGTGCCCGCCGCCTCGATGGCTCGCACCAGCCCGTACGCGGCCAGGGTGAGCAGCAGCGCCAGCAGCGCGTCCGGGTTGTTGAAGCGGAACATCAGCGCCGCGACCGGGGTGAGCGCCAGCACGCCCCCGGCCAGCAGGCCGCCGAGCGGGGAGAAGCGGCGGCGCACCGTCGCGTACACGACGCCGACGGTGGCGGCGCCCATCAGCGCCTGCGGGGCGAGGAGGGACCAGGAGGAGAGGCCGAAGATCCGCACCGAGAGGGCCATCGGCCACAGCGACATCGGGGGCTTGTCGACGGTGATGAAGTTCCCGGCGTCGGAGGAGCCGAAGAAGAAGGCCTTCCAGCTCTGGCTGCCGGCCTGGACGGCGGCCGAGTAGAAGGCGTTGGCCCAGCCGGAGGCGCTCAGGCCCCACAGGTAGAGGACGACGGTCGCGGCCAGCAGCGCCAGCAGGGCCGGGCGCACCCAGCGCGGGTCGTCCGCGCGCCCGCGCCAGGCGCGGGCGGGGAGGGTGCGCAGCCGGCCGGACCAGGAGGCGGGGCCCTTGGGGCCGATGGGCGGCAGGGGCTGCTCGGGGAAGAGCGGCGCCGGGGCCGGCCGGGCCGGGTCCGGCTGCGGCACCTCCGGCGGCGGGAAGTTCGCGGCCTCCGGCCACGGTTCGCCGGCCGAAGGGGAGTAGCTGGTCGTGGTCATGCGCCATACCGTGCGTGGCGTGGCTGAGAGGAGTGTGAGACGCGGCTGTGAGGCGGGTGTGATCCGAGGTTCAGGCGGACGGCGGCATGGTGAGGTGGCTGCCCAGCCACTCCATGGCCGGGGGGATCTCCCGGGTCCAGGTGTGGAAGTTGTGGCCGCCGCTGTCCAGGGTGATGGTGGACAGCTTGGTGGGGGCCTTGAAGGCCTTGACCATGGCCTGGGTCTCGCCGTAGTTGTCCTCGTCGTAGCTGGTGGTGAGCAGCAGGGAGACGGGGGCGGCGGGCTGGTTCTTCAGCCGCCACAGCAGGTCGTTCTCCTGCTTCAGCCGGTCGTCGCTACCGAACAGGTCGCCGGTGGTCTCGTCGTGGGCCGCGTTGTAGTAGCCGGAGAGGGCGGCCGCCGCGGGGTAGGAGTCGGGCTTGCGCAGCGCGAACTTGAGCGCGCAGTAGCCGCCCGTGGAGTTGCCGATCACCGCGCGGTTGGACGGGGCGGAGCCGATCCGGTAGGCGGTGGCCAGGGCCTTGGGCAGGTCGCTGGTGAAGTAGGTCTCCGCCTGGGGGCCGTTCGGGACGTCGACGCACTCGGTGTCCCGGTTGCCGACGAGCGTGGGACGCGTCATCACCAGGATGGTCGGCGGGAGCTTCTTCTGCTCGATCGCGGTGAGCGCGGACGCCGGGTACTGCATCAGCGAGATCAGCTTCTCCGGGGTGCCCGGGTAGCCGGTGAGCACCAGGGCCATCGGGAACTGCTGCTTGGCGTAGGCCGGCTGGAAGTACTGCGGCGGCAGGTAGACGTAGGCCTCGCCGCTCAGGCCGGTGGCGGCTCCTTTGACGGCGACCTTCTGGATCAGCCCCGAGCGCTCGCGGTCCGACCCCTGCGCCGAGTAGAAGCTCTGCTCACCGGTGATGGACAGGGCGGCGTTGGGCGTGTGGTCGACGACCGTGCCGAGCTTGCCGTTGGTGCCGAGCAGGTCGCTCCAGGAGCTGTAGAAGCCGAAGTAGCCGTTCGCGATCAGGCCCATCGCGACCAGCACGGCGACCTGGGTGGCGAGGAAGGCGCCGATCCGGCCCGCCCAGGACTTCCAGCCCTTCCCGCCGAAGCGCGGCCAGAGCCACATGGTGGCGGCGAAGACGAGGATCGCGACGGCCGAGGTGACGATCTGGAGGGGGAGTCCGGTGAGACTGAGCACGCCCCGATCGTAGTTGACCCCCTTCGGCGCCTCCGGGCGCCCCCTGCACCCCCTGTACCTCCTCCTGCGGGGCCGCGTGAATCCGGTTGACCCGGTTGCCCGGGCTCGGCACCATGGCGGCGTGCACGTGCACGCTGTGTGCACGGGACGTCACCGGGGCGGGGTTCATGAAATCCATCACCAGGGCCGGTCTGGCCGTCGGTATCGCGCTGCTGCTCGCGGCCTGCTCCAGCGGCGGCGGAGGCGCTGCGGGCGGGCGGTCCACCGGTGCGGCCGGCGCCCTGCCCGTACCGGCGCCGACCCCCACGCCGACGCCCACGCCCACGCCGACCGTGCCGCCGTACGGCCCGGTGCTCGGCCAGAACATCGATCCGGTCAACGCCGCGCTCGGCCAGGTGGCCGGGGCCAAGACCCTGAGCGACCTCGACGGCGTGCTCGGCGGCATCGCCACCAGCGCGCGGACGGCCGGCCGGGGCCTGGGCCTGGCGGACGAGCCGGCCGCGGTCACGACGGTGCGGGCCGAGCTGGTGACGGCGCTCACCTCGCTCGCCACCGACGCGACGAAGGTCCGCAGCGACATCAAGAGCAGGGGCGTCTGCGCGGTGGGCTCCGCGCAGGCGGAGTTCGGCGCCTCCGCGAGCCTGGCCGCGGTGTCGGCGGCCCTCGCCAAGATGGCGGCGGCCGGCTACCCGACGACCTTCGCCGTCCCGCAGACCCCGAAGCAGCAGTCCCGCGCGCTGGACAACGGCACCCTGGTCCGTGAGGGGCGGCTGCGCGGCGAGGGCGTGTTCAAGGTCGACAACGGCGGCAAGGGGGACGCGGTCGTCTCGCTCGCGCTGAACGGCAAGTCGGTGCACTCGGTGTACGTGGCCAAGGGGCAGAAGGCCAGCATCGAGGGCGTCGAGGACGGCACGTACGAGGTGTACTTCGCCGGCGGGGTGGACTGGGACTCGGACGCGAAGGCGTTCACGCAGAGCTGCCGGTTCACCAAGTTCCAGGACACGCTGGCGTTCGAGACCGGCCGTACCGCGACGTCCTGGTCGATCACCCTCCAGCCGACGGTCGGCGGCAACGCCAAGACCGACGACGTGGACGCGAACTCCTTCCCGCAGCCGTAGCCTTCGCCTCCGCAGCGGCGGGCACGGTCGGCGCCCCGGGGTGCCACCGGGCCCGCCCTTAACGGGCATACCGGGGCGGATGGTTGCCGTCCCGGGGCACAACGGCCGATTGCCGGTGGCGAGTTCGGCCAATACGGTTGACCGTTTGAAGTGACCATGGCACTTTCGTGCGGCGCGGGCCTCGGCGACCAGTCGTACACCCCGCGATCCCCCACAAGGAGAGCCATGTTCAAGAGACTTGCCGCGATGGCCGGCGTCGGCGCCGTCGTCGCGGGCGGGCTGACCCTCGCCGCCGCTCCCGCGCACGCCGTCCAGGCCAGCGACCTGACGTCCACCATCGCCCTGAGCAACTGCTCGGCCTCGCTGGTGCGTTACCCCACCTCGGTGGCCGGCGACCGGGCCCTGATGCTCACCAACGGCCACTGCCTGCCGACCATGCCCTCGGCCGGCCAGGTCATCCAGAACGTCAGCGCGAGCCGCAGCGGCACCCTGCTCGACGGCGCCGGCAACAGCCTCGGCACCGTCCAGGCCGACAAGGTGCTCTACGCGACGATGACCGGCACCGACGTCGCGCTCTACCAACTCACCGACACCTACGGCTCGATCACCTCCAAGTACGGCGCCACCGCGCTGACCGTCAACGACACCCACCCGGCCGACGGCGCCGCGATGTACATACCCTCCTCGTACTGGAAGCAGGTGTGGAACTGCTCCGTCAACGGGTTCGTGCCCACCCTGCGCGAGGACCAGTGGACCTGGCACGACTCGCTGCGCTACAGCTCCGGCTGCAACACCACGCACGGCACCTCCGGCTCGCCGATCATCGACTCCGCCAGCGGGCGGATCATCGGCATCAACAACACCGGTAACGACAACGGTGAGATGTGCACCCTCGACAACCCGTGCGAGGTCGCCGCCGACGGCACCACCACGGCCACCAAGGGCCAGAGCTACGGTGAGGAGACCTACTGGTTCACCACCTGCCTCGGCACCGGCCGGGTCATCGACCTCAACGTGGCCGGCTGCCTGCTCACCAAGCCGGCCGGCAGCGGCGCCGTCTCCGTGAGCAGCCCCGGTGACCAGTCCACCGCGGTCGGTGGCGCCGTGAACCTGCAGATCAACGCCTCCGGTGGCACCGCGCCGCTGTCCTACGCGGCCACCGGCCTGCCCACCGGCCTGGTCATCAACGCCTCCACCGGCGCGATCACCGGCACCGCCACCACCGCGGGCAGCTACCCGGTGACCGTCACGGTGAAGGACTCGGCCGGCAAGACCGGGACCGCGAGCTTCACCTGGACCGTCGCCGGTGGCGGTGGCGGCTCCTGCACCCCGGCGCAGCTGCTGGGCAACGCGGGCTTCGAGACCGGCACCGCGGCGCCGTGGACGACCAGCTCCGGCGTGGTGGACAACAGCTCCTCGCAGGCGGCCCACGGCGGTTCGTGGAAGGCGTGGCTGGACGGCTACGGCTCCTCGCACACCGACTCGCTCTCGCAGACGGTGACCATCCCGGCCGGCTGCAAGGCGACGCTGAGCTTCTGGCTGCACATCGACACCGCCGAGACCGGCACCACCGCGTACGACAAGCTGGCCGTGTCGGTGAACGGCACCACGCTGAAGACCTACTCCAACGTGGACGCCGCGGCCGGCTACCAGCAGCGCACCTTCGACCTCTCGTCCTACGCGGGCCAGAGCGTCACCGTGAAGTTCACCGGCACCGAGGACACCTCGCTGCAGACGAGCTTCGTGATCGACGACACCTCCGTCCAGACCAGCTGACACCGGTCGACGGCACGACCTGAGGGCCCGGCAGCGGGTGGCTGCCGGGCCCTTGCCGCGCCCGGCGGCGGTCCTCCCGTGCGGTGGGGGCGAGCACGCCGATCGCGCTGGTGACAGTCGTCTGTGACGACCTGCGCCGGCCGCCCGGCCCCTCGGCGGGGTCTACCAGGGGTAGGTGCCGCCGCTCGGGTTGAAGAAGGCGCCCGTCGGACCGTCCTGTGACGCGGTGACCTGTCCCGCGATGGTGCGTCCGCCCTGCTCGGCGCTGAGGTGGCCGGCGTGGCCGTTCAGGTCGGTCGCGCAGTAGCCCGGCTCCAGCGCGTTGACCCTGATGCCGGTGTCGCGCAGGACACGGGCGTAGACGAGGGTGACGGCGTTGAGCGCGGCCTTCGAGGAGTTGTAGGCGAGCAGGGCCGCGTGCTCCCACAGCGGGGAGTCCGGATCGGCGAGGAAGGAGAAGCTGGCCAGGCCGCTGGAGACGTTGCCGACGTAGCCCGCGGGCGACCTGCGCAGCAGCGGGAGCATGGCGTTGGTGACGGCGACGACGCCGAACACGTTGGTCTCGTACGTCTCGCGCATTGCCTCGACCGGCAGTTGGTCCGGTGTGCGCTGCTGGTCCCGGGCGACGCCCGCGTTGTTGATCAGGGTGTCCAGCCGGCCGTACTCGGCGTCGATCAGCTCCGCCGCGGCGGCGATCGTCGCGGTGTCGGTGACGTCGAGGTGGACGAAACGGGCGTCGAGGCCCTGTGCGGTGAGCTCGGCGGCGGCCTCGGTGCCGCGCCGGTGGTCGCGGGCGCCGATCAGGACGGTGTGCCCGGCCCCGGCGAGTTCCCGGGCGGTGGCGAGGCCGATTCCCTTGTTGGCGCCGGTGATCAGGACGATGCGGTGGTCCGCTGCGGTGGTGGTCATGGCGCCACCCTGGCCGCCCGGCACCGGGGCCGGGAGAGCACTGTCGAGGGTGGTATCGGCGGTCCCATGGTGGCACCGGCGCGGCCGGGCCAGACTGGGGGCGTGGAACATGTCG
This sequence comes from Kitasatospora sp. MAA19, assembly GCF_029894125.1. Taxonomy (GTDB): domain Bacteria; phylum Actinomycetota; class Actinomycetes; order Streptomycetales; family Streptomycetaceae; genus Kitasatospora. The sequence goes on along the minus strand of NZ_JARXYZ010000002.1, from coordinate 145,279 downwards.
ACCGGGCGGAGCTGGCCGCCTTCCTGCGGCGCTGGCGCGCGCGGATCCAGCCGGCCGACGTCGGCCTGCCGACCGGCGGGCGGCGCCGCACTCCGGGCCTGCGCCGCCAGGAGGTCGCCCAACTCGCCGGCATGTCCGTGGAGTACTACATCCGCCTTGAACAGGGCCGGGGGCCGAGGCCGTCCCGCCAGATGATCGGGGCGATCAGCCGGGCGCTGCGGCTGTCCGACGCCGAGCGCGCCCACCTGCACCACCTCGTCGGCGAGCCGCCCGGCCCGCCGCCCGGACTCGCCCGCGACGTGCGTCCGGGCGTCCTGCACCTGCTCGACCGGCTCGACGACACGCCGGCGATGGTCTGCAGCGCCGCCCGCGACGTGCTCGCCTGGAACGCCATGGCGGCCGCGTTGCTCGGGGACTTCTCGACGCTGCCGCCCGGCGAACGCAACACGATCCGGCAGCTCTTCACCGACCCCGGGGCCCGGGCCCGGTACCACCCCGCCGACGTCGAGCAGATCGCCCTCCGGGCCGTCGCCGACCTGCGGGTCGCGGCGGCCCGCTACCCCGCCGACCGCGGGGTGCGCGGCCTGGTCGACCGACTGTCCGCCGTGAGCGCCGAGTTCCGGGAACTGTGGGCGCGACAGGACGTCGAGGTCCGCCGCTCGACCCACAAGCGCATCCTCCACCCCGTGGTGGGCCCGCTCGACCTCGACTGCGAGGCGTTGCACGACCCGCACAGCGACCAGTGGATCATCTTCTACACCGCGGCGCCCGGCACGCCCTCGCACGAGGCGCTGCGGCTGCTGAAGGTGGTGGGCAGCCAGGACCTCGCCGTCCGGGAGTGAGCCCCGCCGTATTTCGGTTGCGGGGCCGTCGCCGCGCTGGCAGGGTCGGGTGCCGCCGCCGGGCGCGGAGCGGTTCGTGGCGTTCCTGGCCGGACCGGCCGGCACCCGAGCCGGTACACGAGAGGGTGGGCAGGGCATGGCAGCGGGCAGGATGCACGCCGACGAGCTGGACATCGACGACGCGCTGGTGCGGCGGCTGATCGCCGGGCAGTTCCCGCAATGGGCCGGCCTCCCGGTGGAGTCGGTCGACTCGGCCGGCACCAGCAACGCGATGTACCGCCTGGGCGGGGACCTGGTGGTGCGCCTTCCCCGCATCGCGGGGGTGGCGGACGACATCGCCAAGGAGCACGCCTGGCTGCCGCACCTGGCCCCGGCGCTGCCCGTCGCCGTTCCCGTGCCGCTGGGCGTGGGAGGGCCGGCCGACGGCTACCCGTGGCCGTGGTCCGTCCTCGGCTGGCTGGGCGGCGCGAACCCGGTGGTCGACCGGATCGCCGAACCCGGTCTCCTGGCAGCCGACTTGGCCGCGTTCGTGCGAGCCCTGCGGCGGGTGGACCCGGCGGGCGGTCCCGCCTCCTTCCGCAGCGAACCGCTGGGGGAGCGGGACGGCGTGACCAGGGCCGCGATCGCGGGGCTGCGCGGAGTCGTCGACACCGAGGCGGCGACGGCCGCCTGGGGCGCCGCCCTGCGGGCCCCCGGGCACCGCGGCCCGGCGGTCTGGATCCACTCGGACCTTCAGCCGGGCAACCTGCTGGTGTCCGACAGCGGGCGGCTGAGCGCCGTCATCGACTTCGGTTGCGTGGGCCTGGGCGATCCGGCCGTGGACCTGATCCCGGTCTGGTACGTGCTGCCGGCGTCGGCCCGGGGCGCCTTCCGGGCGGCGGTGGGCGCCGACGACGCGGCCTGGGCGCGCGGGCGGGGCTGGGCGCTGTCGGTCGCGCTGCGGGAGCTGGACTACTACCGGGAGACCAACCCGGTCATGGCGGGCATCGCCCGGCGCGTGATCGGGGAGGTGCTGGCGGAGGGTTGAGCGTCGGCCCACTGTCGGTGCCCGCCGTCGGTGCCCGCCCCGGTCCCGGTCCCGGCAGGTTTTACCGAACGGTCGACCAGTGGGCGGTCCGGCTCGGGTAGCGTCCGGGCCATCCACTGATCGCGATGCGCGGACGCCTGCCCACCCGGGCCGGGCGGGCCGCCGGGGCACGTTGCTGATCGTGAAGGTGCCGGAGGCGGGGTGATGGACGCGATCACCCCAGGGGAGTGCCGCGAACGTCGCCTCGGCCCGCCCGGAGCCGTGAGCACCGGGCGGCCGCCTCCGCCTCGTCCGGCCGGTGCTCACCGGCTCCGGCCGAGGCCCTCCGCGAGGGGGCCGAACAGCAGGCCCCAGTTCCCGGGCAGGGCGCCGATGGCGGAGCCGAGGTAGCCGCGGACGACCGTCCACTCGTCGGGGCGGCCGAGCGGCCCCTCGGCCAGGACGGCCTCCAGGCAGTCGTCGACGCTGTCCGCGAAGTCGTCATCGTCGGGCCCGGCGAGACCCAGGCGCTCGCAGGCCGGTGGGAGGTCGGCCGGCAGGCCGGTGTCCTCGTCGAGGTCGGTGACCGCGTCGAGGAGGTAGAGCAGGTGGCTGTCCGGGTCCGGCAGCTCGGTGCGCAGGCCCTCGGTGGTGAACTCCCGCTCGGCGTCGTGGTCCACCAGCGCGGAGCCGTCGACCGCCTCGGCGACCAGGGCCGCCCAGTAGGCCGGATCGTGCGGGCCGTCGCTCTGGCGCAGGTGCTCGGCGGCGAAGGCGGCCATCGCGTCCGGGTCGTCGATGAGGGGCGAGACGACCAGATCGCTGCGGTGGTCGAAGCCGAAGAAGTAGCGGCGACCGTCGAGCGTGAGCGACTCGATGGCCGCGACGTGGCCGACCCGTCCGGGCAACGGCTCGTGCTGGTTGGCGAATTCCGGTTCCATGGGGACGACCGTAGCGGCGGCCACCGACACACCCGGCCGGGCTCCCGCGGACGACCGCCCCCATCGGGGAACCCGCGGCGGCGTGGGCCCGGCGAGACCGGCCGGGCGGGCCCCGGCTCCGCCACCCCGGCAGGCTGACCCGGCGTCGGACGGCCCGGTCCGGTCCGGACGCGCTACGCGGACAGGGCGGCGTCGATCGCGGCCTCGGCGTGCAGCCGGGTGGTGGGGAAGACGGGGACGGGGCTGTCCTCGGGGCGGACGAGCAGTTCGATCTCGGTGCAGCCGAGGATGATCCCCTCCGCGCCCGCCGCGACCAGGTCGTCGATCACCCGGCGGTAGGCCGCCCGGGATTCCTCGCGGACGACCCCGAGGCACAGCTCCTGGTAGATCACCCGGTGCACCAGGGCGCGGCCGTCGGGGTCCGGGACGAGGACATCGAGGTCGTGGGCGGCCAGGCGGGCCCGGTAGAAGTCCTGTTCCATCGTGAAGGCCGTGCCGAGCAGCCCGACCCGGCGCAGCCCGGCCGCCCGGACGGCGCGTGCGGTGGCGTCGGCGAGGTGCAGCAGGGGGGTGGAGACCGCTGCCGCGACCTGGTCGGCGACCTTGTGCATGGTGTTGGTGCAGATCAGCAGCAGTTCGGCGCCCGCCGCCTCCAGCGACCGTGCCGCGTCGGCCAGGAGTTCGCCGGCCTCGGTCCAGCGGCCCTCGGACTGGAGCCGTTCGACGGCGGCGAAGTCGACCGAGTACAGCACGAGTGGGGCGGAGTGCAGGCCGCCGAGGCGGTCGCGGGTGAGCTCGTTGAGGAGGCGGTAGTACTCGGCGGTGGATTCCCAGCTCATGCCGCCGATCAGGCCGAGGGTCTTCATGGCGCTATTTATAAAGCAGTGGAAGAAATGAAAGCAAAGGCATAAGGCGCACTTTTAGGCGGTCTCAGCCGTCGCGCGGGACGCGGTGCCGCCACTCCCTGGCGAACACCACCGAGCCGGCCTCCAGTGCGCGCAGCTGCACGAGACTGAGGAAGTGCCCGGCCTCGCAGCGGAGTTGGGTGCGGGTCTGGACGGTGACGTCCCAGCCGGCGTCGGGGCGTTCGAGGCGGACGGTGTGGTCGGTGCGGGCCTGGGCGCTGAGCGGGGCGTCGCTGAGGACGCGGTAGGCGGTGACGGTGTGCTCGTCGCGGACCAGGCCGTCGGGGTGGGTGCGGGTGCCGTCGGTGGCGGGGGAGAGTTCGGTGCGCCATTCGTGGCGGCCGATGTCGTGGATGGTGACGTGTTCGGGCCGGGCGGTGAGCGGGTCGGTGAGGTGGATGTCGAGCGGCTCGGGCAGGGCCGGGGCCGCGAAGGCGACGGTGGCCGCGCCGACGTCGGCGGCGAGGTGGCGGGTGGGCAGGCTGAGGGCGGAGCGGGACGGGTCGAGGGCGTAGCCGGCGGCGCCCGGGGTGGGCCACACCCACGGCCAGTAGACGGAGGAGAGGGTGAGCCGCAGCCGGTGTCCGGCCGGGACGGTGGCGGCGCAGGCGGCGAGCTCGACGACCGCGTCGGGACCGGTGGCGACCAGGACGCCCCGGGTGAGCAGCGCGGAGGTGCCGTCCGGGCCGACGGCGCAGAGCCGGGCGGTGATCTGGGCAGACGGGCCGTCGTCGCGCAGTCGCAGCCGCACGGTCGGGATGCCGAGCAGTTCGACCGGTTCGGGCAGCGGGTGGGAGTCGAAGCAGACCGAGCGCCCGTCCTCCTCCCGCTGGTCGGGCGGCCGGTCGGCGGGGCGGCCGAGCGGGACGTACGCGCCGGCGTTGAGGCCGGTGTGCTGCGGGGAGCGGACGAGGACGTAGCGGTCGTCGGAGGCGGTGCCGGCGGTGCGCAGCGGGCCGTCGAGGCGGTAGTGGATCTCCCGGATGTCGGGGGAGGGCCAGGCCTCCTCGCCGGTCCAGCGGGTGCCGGTCCAGCTGCGCAGGGCGGGCTCGGCGAGGGCGCCGGTGTCGATGTCGCGCAGCCAGTGGTCCCACCAGCGCAGGGTCTCGGGGAGGGTGTCCTCGGGCAGGCCGTGCGGCCAGGGGCCGAGCAGGGCGCGGGCGGTGGGCGAGGTGGCGAGCAGGCGCAGCACGAAGGAGCAGGACGGGTCGCCCCAGCCGGCGATGGCGAAGGTGGGGACGGGGACGGGGACGGTGGCCTCGCCGGCGGTGAGCCAGGCGTCGACGGGCGGGTCCAGGGACTCCAGGCGGGCCAGCCAGCCGGCCCGCCAGGCGTCGCCGACGTGTCGGGGGTCGGGCGGCAGGGCGGCGTCGGCGATCAGCGCGGTGAGCCGGGTGTGCAGGCCGGCGGCGAGGAGGGCACCGCCGAGGCGGTGGCCGCCTTCGGGGCAGGCGGTGACCACGGCGCCGACGGTGTCGGGGGCGCGGGCCGCGAGCAGCAGGGCGGTGGTGCCGGCGGCGCCGACGCCGAGCAGGCCGACCCGGCCGCTGCTCCAGGGGCGGTCGGCGAGCCAGTCGAGGACGGCGACGCCGTCGGCGAGTTCCTGGTCGCCGCCGGGTTCGCCGGGCAGGCCGTCGGAGTTGCCGTGGCCGCGGGTGTCCACCCGGACGGCGGCGTAGCCGTGGCCGGCGTACCAGGGGTGGCGGCGGGCGTCCTCGGCGGCGGTCCGGTCGGTGAACCGGCCGGAGGAGTACTCCAGGACGGCGGGGACGGGTTCGTCGTCGACCGGGCGCCACAGCCGGGCGGCCAACCGCGTGCCGTCGGGCAGCGGGATGCGGACGTCCTCGCGGGTGGTGTGGAAGGGGTAGGACGGCATGGCCGCTCCCATCGGATCCCGGGCCGGTGAGCGCCGGCGGGCCCGCGGCGCGTACGGGAAGCGCGCCGCGGGCGTCGACATCTCGACCCTAGGGGAGGAGCCGTCCGATTTCCTGACGAAGGGCGCGCACTCCCGGTGAAGGGCGCGCGTTCCCGGTTGAAGGGCGCGCACTCCCGGCGGAGGGCGCGCGCGGTGGCTACGCCTTGGAGAGCCAGGCGGTGGCGTTGAGGGCGAGGGCGGCGTTGGTGCCGGCGGGGTCGTCCCAGCCGTTGTAGACCTTCTTCCCGGCCTCGCCGGTGCCGTCGTCGATGGCGGAGCTGTCGCCCCAGATGGCGACCCGGCCGCTGCCGTAGGTGCTGGTGACGAAGAACGCGCCGGTGGTGCCGCTGTAGCCGGTGCGGTAGACGAGGCCCTTGACGGTGGGGTTGTCGGCGGGCCTGAGGGTGAAGGTGGTGCCGTTGCGCAGGATGGAGCCGGTGACGGCGCCGAACGGGCCGTGCAGGACGGGGTCGGTGGGGGCGTTGACGGCACGCGGGTTGTCGGTGGTGATGTTGAGCAGGTCGACGGAGAAGCCGAAGGGGTCCTTGGTGTCGACCCCGTTGGAGGTCATCAGGTCGTTGATGATCGCGGGGGAGTCCCAGCCGTCGTTGTTGCGGTCGCTGTTGGTGTGGTCGGAGACCAGGAAGAGCCCGCCGCCGTTCTGGACGAACTTCATGATCGCGGTCTTCTCGCCCGCGCTGAGCCGGATGTTGGGCTCGGGCAGGACGAAGGTGTCGAAGTTGGCGAGGTCGAGGGCGGCGCCGGTGCCGTAGCTGATGGTGGAGCCGGCCGGGAGGGTCTTGAGGCTGTACTGGCCGGTCTTCTGGAGGGCGACGCCCCAGGCGGACAGCGCGCCGGTCCAGCTCTTCTCGGTGGTGGGGTTGGCGTTCTGGGCGAGCGGGTCGGGCTGGCTGGTGCTGATGATCCAGTCGGCGTTGCCGGCGGTCTCGGCCTTGCTGTCGTCGAACAGCACGCGGTGCCCGGCGGTGGCGGCCTTGGTCGCCGCGGGCCGGGCGGTGGCGGTGGGGGCGGTGGCGGTGAGGCCGGCCGTGAGCAGGGCGGTGCCGGCGAGTGCGGCGACGGTTCGGATACTGATCGTCATGTGCCGTTCCTCCGTGGGGGGTTGAGGCGTTCGGCGCCCGAGTTTTCGCGCGTAGAACGGGAGTATCCGCGCGTAGAGCGGCGACCGAAAGGCTCCGGGGGTTACCAGGATTTGTACGGTCCATGACGAACGGGGGTGGGTGGTGAAGCCCTCGCCGGGACACGGTGAAACCCCGGCCGGAGGAGGCGGTGAATCCCCCCGCCGGGAGGAGCGCGGCCGCTGCCACGCGCCCCCCTCCTGCGCCGCCCGCCTCCGTTCGCCGCCGTCCGGCATTTGCACATGACTTGCAACTACTTCCCCGAGGGGGGAAAGATGGCCCAGCTTCGCCCGGACCACCCGAGCCCGGACCACCCGAAAGGACCACAGGATGTCCAGCCCCGCCGCAGGTGCCTCGCCCGTCAGATGGCGTGACCGGCTCACCCGGGAGGAGTGGATGCGCCTGGCCGGGATGGGCGGCTTCATCCTCGCGCTGCACGTGGTCGGCTGGTTCACCCTGCTCGCGCTGGTCGCGCCCGAGCACTACACGGTCGGCGGCCAGGTGTTCGGCGCGGGCATGGGCCTGACCGCCTACACCCTCGGGATGCGGCACGCCTTCGACGCGGACCACATCGCCGCGATCGACAACACCACCCGCAAGCTGATGGGCCAGGGCAAGCGGCCGCTGTCGGTCGGCTTCTGGTTCTCGCTCGGGCACTCCTCGATCGTCTTCGGCCTCTGCGCGCTGCTCGCCTTCGGCATCCGCTCGCTGGCCGGGCAGGTGGAGTCCGACGACTCGACCCTGCACCAGGCCACCGGCCTGATCGGCACCGCCGTCTCCGGGACGTTCCTGCTGCTCCTCGGCCTGATCAACCTGGGCGCCTTCAACGGCATCCTCAAGGTGTTCCGCCGGATGCGCGTGGGCGAGTACGACGAGGCCGAGCTGGAGCGCCAGTTGGAGCGGCGCGGGCTGATGAACCGCATCCTCGGCCGGGTGACCAGGACCGTCACCAAGCCCTGGCACATGTACCCGGTGGGCCTGCTGTTCGGCCTCGGCTTCGACACCGCCACCGAGGTGTCCCTGCTGGTGCTGGCCGGCGGCGCGGCGGCGTTCTCGCTGCCCTGGTACGCGCTGCTCACGCTGCCGATCCTGTTCGCGGCCGGGATGAGCCTGCTGGACACCATCGACGGCTCGTTCATGAACTTCGCCTACGAGTGGGCCTTCTCCAAGCCGGTCCGCAAGATCTACTACAACCTGACCGTCACCGGCCTGTCGGTGCTGGTCGCGCTGGTGATCGGCCTGATCGAGCTGATCGGCCTGCTCGGCGAGAAGCTGGACATCACCAGCGGCCCGATCGCCTGGGTCGGCGGGCTGGACCTCAACTTCGTCGGCTACGCGATCGTCGGCCTGTTCGTGCTGACCTGGGTCGCGGCGATCGCCTACTGGAAGTTCGGCAAGGTCGAGGAGAAGTGGTCGGCCGGCCTGGCCGCCGCCTCCGCCTCCGCGTCCGCCAAGTCGGAGTAGCAGCGCAGGGCCGAGGGGGCGGTGACCGGGGTCTGGCCACCGCCCCCTCGGGGCTTTCCGGCGGGCCAGGCCTACCGCAGCGCGGCGAGCACCGCGTCCGCCATCACCTTCTCGCCGGTCGCGTTCGGGTGGAACGGCACGGCGGGCGAGCCGGGCAGCGCGCCCTCGATCCAGCGGTCGTCCGAGCACACGTCGTGCCCGACGGTGGGCGTCGCGGTGTCGACGTACGTCGCGCCGCCCGCCGCCGCGGTGGCCTTGAGCGCGGCGTTCAGCTTGTCCAGCACGCCGTGCATGTACTCCACGTCGCCCGGCGTCACCGGCTGGCGCAGGACGCACGTCGCGCCGTCGGCGGGCAGCACGGACGGGTAGCCGACCAGCAGCACCCGGGCCTGCGGCGCCTTGGCGTGGATGCGCCGCAGCGTGTCGGCGATCTGCGGCGCGATGGTGGTGGTGATCCGCTCCGCCAGGTCGTCGTTGCCGTACTGCCAGGACCAGCTGCTCCAGTCCCAGTAGCCGTGGTGGTAGACGTCCTTGCAGGGCGTCCCGAGCGGGTTGACGACCGCGCCGGCGATGCAGGTGGCGACGAGCTCGCCGAGGCCGAGGTCACTGGCCGCGAGGTCGTTGCCGCCGATCCCGAGGGTGACCAGGTCGGTGTCGGGGGTCACGGCGTCCAGCTGCGGGTCGTTGACCTTGAGGAAGACGTCGTACTGCGGCTGCGTCATGGCCTTGACCTTGGCGGCGGCGCAGGTGACGTCGGTGTACGCGCCGGCCTTGAGGGCGGCGGCGACCAGGTGGCCGTAGTTGCGGTCGGAGCGCAGGCAGAGGCCGGCCGACTGGCCGGGCACGCCCGCGCCGGCGGCGTAGGAGTCGCCGAGCGCCACGAGGTGTCGCGGTGCCGGGACGGCGGCCTGGGCGCTGGTGGAGGTGAGCGCGAGGGCGGCGCCGAGCGCGACGGCGGTGAGCGCGGTGGTGGTGCGCACGCGCCGGGGTTTCCGGGCAGGGCGGAGCACGGTTCCTCCTTGGGGGGAGAGAAACGACGGGTGGGGGGTCGTGCCGGCCGCGGCTACTCGCAGGTAAGTTACTTGTTGGTTTCGTGGACGTCCATGCCATGGGCGGAAATTTCCGAAATTCCGTCAGATCGCATTTCGCATTTCGCTCCACCGGGTATCGCGGGTATTTCCGAAACGGCGTGGAGCGGAATTGCCGCGGTCGGTTGTTACCCGCTGGTTGACCGGACGTCACCGCAGGCCGCAGTATCGGGCGCACAGCGACGGCGCCCACCCCCGCGCGTCGTCCCGCCCGCCGCGACGGAGGACTGCGCATGGCCCTGGACGCCGACGTCATCGTCATCGGAGCAGGACTCGCCGGACTCGCCGCCACCGCCGAACTCGCCGATGCCGGACGGAAGGTGATCCTGCTCGACCAGGAACCCGCGGCCTCGCTCGGCGGCCAGGCGCACTGGTCCTTCGGCGGCCTCTTCCTCGTCGACTCGCCCGAGCAGCGTCGGATGCGGATCCGTGACTCGCACGCCCTCGCCTGGCAGGACTGGCTCGGCACGGCCGGCTTCGACCGGCCCGAGGACGCCTGGCCCCGCCGCTGGGCCGAGGCCTACGTCGACTTCGCGGCCGGCGAGAAGCGCTCCTGGCTGTACGGCATGGGCGTGCGGTTCTTCCCCGTCGTCGGCTGGGCCGAGCGCGGCGGCCTGCTCGCCGACGGCCCCGGCAACTCGGTGCCCCGCTTCCACATCACCTGGGGCACCGGGCCGGGACTGCTGGAGCCCTTCGTCCGCCGGGTCCGGGCCGCTGCCGCCCGCGGGCTGGTCGACCTGCGCTTCCGCCACCGGGTCACCGGCCTGGGCGCCACCGCGGGCGTCACCGACACCGTCACCGGCGAGGTCCTGGTGCCCAGCCCGGCGGCCCGCGGCGAGGCCAGCTCACGCGAGAGCGCCGGACGGTTCGAACTGCGCGCCCAGGCCGTGATCGTGACCTCCGGCGGCATCGGCGGCAACCACGACCTGGTCCGCAAGGCCTGGCCCGCCCGGCTCGGCACCCCGCCCGCCAAGCTGCTCTCCGGCGTCCCCGCGCACGTCGACGGGCTGATGCTCGGCATAGCCGGCGACGCCGGCGCCAGCCTGATCAACGGCGACCGGATGTGGCACTACACCGAGGGCATCGAGAACTGGGACCCGATCTGGGCCCGGCACGGCATCCGCATCCTGCCCGGCCCGTCCTCGCTCTGGCTGGACGCACGCGGCAACCGCCTGCCCGTCCCGCTGTTCCCCGGCTTCGACACCCTCGGCACGCTCGACCACATCATGTCCACCGGGTACGAGCACACCTGGTTCGTGCTCAACCAGCGCATCATCGAGAAGGAGTTCACCCTCTCCGGCTCCGAGCAGAACCCCGACCTGACCGGCAAGTCCGTCCGCGGTGTCCTCGGCCGCGCGCTGCCCGGCGCCCCCGGTCCGGTCCGGGGCCACCTGCGGCACGGGCCCGACTTCGTCGTCGCGAGCACCCTCGCCGACCTCGCCCGCGGCATGAACGCCAAGACCCGCGAGGCGCTGATCGACCCCGACGGGCTGCGCCGCGCCGTCGAGGACCGCGACCGGCAGCTGACCAACCCGTTCTCCAAGGACCTCCAGGTCACCGCCATCCACGGCGCCCGCCGCTACCTCGGCGACAAGCTGATCCGGGTGGCCCCGCCGCACCGCATCCTCGATCCGGCCGCCGCCCCGCTGATCGCCGTCCGGCTGAACATCCTCACCCGCAAGTCCCTCGGCGGTCTGGAGACCGACCTCTCCTCCCGCGTCCTGCGCCCCGACGGCGAGCCGCTCCCGGGCGTCTACGCCGCCGGCGAGGCAGCCGGTTTCGGCGGCGGCGGCGTCCACGGCTACCGCTCCCTGGAGGGCACCTTCCTCGGCGGCTGCCTCTTCTCCGGCCGCACGGCGGGGCGCGCGGCCGCGCAGGCGGTGGCGTAAAGGAGGTGTCGGGGGGTGCACCGGCCGCCCGAGGGGGCGCCGGTCACTGCTCGTCGGTGAGGCCCAGGCGCAGGTGTTCGACGTGGTAGACGGCCTGGTCGAGGAGGGCGGCCACGTGGTCGTCGTGCAGGGAGTAGACCACCGAGCGGCCGCGGCGTTCGCCGACGACCAGGCCGAGGTTGCGCAGCAGTCGCAGCTGGTGGGAGCAGGCGGACTGCTCCATGCCCACGGCGTCGGCGAGTTCGGTGGCGGCGCGCGGGCCCTCGCGCAGTGCGGCCAGGATCAGCAGCCGGGAGGGGGTGGCCAGGGCCTGGAGGGTGGTCGCGACCTTGGCCGCGTTGGAGGCGTCCAGGCGCATCCGCGGTACGGCTTTCTCGGTGGTCGCATGTCCCATGAGGGCATCCTACGGACCGGTGTTCGCCCCCGGCACCCTGCGGGGGGCCGTGGGCCGGCGGGTAGGCTGCGCGTGCAGCCAGCGTCCGTGACCAGGGGGAGTACCAGAGCCGATGAGCCGCCGAGACCGGGACCGCAAGCAGGCCGCCGCCTCCCCGGTGACCGTCACCGTCTGCCGCGGCTGCTGTTGCGGCACCGAGGCGAAGCACCCGGGGGTGGACCACGCGGGGCAGTACGAGCGGCTGCGGGCGGCGGTCGGTACGGCGGGCCGGGTCCGTGCGGTCAAGTGCCTGGACGTGTGCACCCAGTCCAACGTGGTGGTGGTCGGCCCGTCCGGGGAGGGCCGGGCGGCGGGCGGCCGTCCGGTGTGGCTGGGCTTCGTGCTGGCGGACGACATGATCGACGAGATAGCCGCCTGGGTGCACGCGGGCGGTCCCGGTCTCGCCGACCCGCCCGGTCTGCTCGACCTCCAGCTGATCTCGGTGTCCCGCCGGGTCCGCGAGGGCCTGTCGGAGTAGCGGGTCCGCCGGGTAGCGGGTCCATCGGGTAGCGGGCCCGCCGGAGCGGAGGGCCCGCCGGCGGAGCAGCCGCGGCGAGCGGAGCTGATCCGTCCTCATCGCCGCTTCCGCGCAAGCGGGTTGGTCGGATCGACGGCCGATGGAGATCCGGTGGACGCCGCCCTCGGCGGCCCCACTACCATGACCGATGGCTGCCAGCGGTTCCGCCCAGGAAGGACGACGATGACGACGGTCTGCCGTATCTGCGCGGGCACCGGCCGGACCGCCGGTCTCAACTGCCGGACCTGCCAGGGCACCGGTACCACCGAGGTGGGCGGCGGGGGCGGCAACTGCTTCCTCTGCGACGGCACCGGGGTGTACGTCCGCTACCGGGTGGACGCGACCGGCGCCAAGCACGCCTACCGGGACGAGATCTGCCGCACCTGCGACGGCACCGGCAACCGGGCCGCCACCACCTGGGACGAGCCGTCCGGCTGAGCGCCCTGGTGCCCCGGAGTCGACGGGGGTTCAGATCGCCCGCCGGGCCGGGGCCATGATCCGGGGTCGGTCCGGCGTGAGCACGGTCTTTGCCTGATCATGGTCGAACGTTGGTGTTCGAGTGAACGGCACGTTGTGGCCCGTTCACCGCGCGTCCGTGTGCGGTCAACGCGCCACTGGAAGAGTCCCGCGCATGGATATCCCTCACATGGGCGTGCCGGCCAAGCTCGCCGACCGCATGAGCATGGCCGAGCAGCACGAGTACCTGCGGGCGCGCTTCTCCCGCCGCCGGATGCTGCGCGCCGGCGCGGTGACCGTGGGCGCCGTCGCCGTCGGCGGCGCGCTGGGCGGTGGAACGGCCTTCGCCGCGCCGGCGAGCCCGCAGCTGCTGACCGGTGCCACGACGGCCGGCGTCGACGGTTCGATGGTCGCGCCGATCGGGCGCCACCTCCAGTTCGGCCCCGAGCCGGACACCCAGTTCCGTGTCTCCTGGCAGGTCCCGGCCCCGGTCAAGAAGCCGTTCCTGCGCTTCGGCAAGACTCCGTGGGAGCTGAGCCACAAGGTCCAGGCCGAGGTCCGCGCCCTGCACACCCCGGCGCTGACCCCGAACAGCCAGCCGGTGGACCAGTACTACCTGCACGTGGCGCTGGAGGACCTGCACCCCGACACCACGTACTACTACGGTGTCGGCCACGAGGGCTTCGACCCGGCCTCGCAGCAGCAGATCTCCACCCTGCACACCTTCCGCACCGCGCCCTCCCGCGACCACCGCTGGGGCAAGGTCTACGAGCCGTTCACCTTCACCGCCTTCGGCGACCAGGGCGTCAGCTCGCACGCGGCCGGCAACGACCACGTCATCCTGGCCCAGAACCCGTCCTTCCACCTGCACGCGGGCGACATCTGCTACGCCGACCCGGCCGGCTCCGGCACGGACCCGGACAAGTCCGTGTACAACGCCCGGACCTGGGACGACTTCCTGGTCCAGACCGAGACGGTCGCGGCCACCGTGCCGTGGATGGTCGCCTACGGCAACCACGACATCGAGGCCTGGTACTCGCCCAACGGGTACGGCGGCGAGAACACCCGCTTCTTCCTCCCGGACAACGGCCCGGACCCGCGCAAGGTCCCCGGCGTCTACACCTTCCGCTACAAGAACGTCGGCGTCATCTCCCTCGACGCCAACGACGTCTCCTACGAGATCCCGGCCAACCTGGGCCTCTCGGCGAACAAGCAGACCACGTGGCTGGAGCGCACCCTCAAGGACCTGCGCAACGACGAGACCATCGACTTCGTCGTGGTCTTCTTCCACCACTGCGCCTTCTCCACCACCGTCGCGCACGCCTCCGAGGGCGGTGTCCGCGAGGCCTGGGTGCCGCTGTTCGAGAAGTTCCGGGTCGACCTGGTCATCAACGGCCACAACCACATCTACGAGCGCACCGACGCGATCCTCGGCAACAAGGTCTCGAAGCAGGTGCCGAGCGGCGCCACCATCGAGCCGGCGAAGGACGGCGTGGTCTACGTGACCGCAGGCGCGGCCGGCCGCAGCCTGTACAAGTTCGACGTGTCGGACACCTACGAGGGGCACGAGAACCACCAGGACGAGGTGAACACCTACTACTGGGGCAAGGGCAGGGTGAAGGTCCCCGAGACCATCCAGTGGTCGCGGGTGCGCTACACCGGCTACTCCTTCATCAAGGTCGACGTCACCCCGGCCCACCTGGGCCAGAAGTCGTCCATGAAGGTCACCGCGCTGGCCGAGGACGGCACGCAGATCGACAACTACACCATCCTGCGCAAGGTCGGCGAGGGTTGGGACTCCGACCACGACGACGACGGCCAGGGCGGCGGCTGGGGCTGGTAGTCCCCGCACCGGTCCCGGTGGCGCCTGAACCGGCGTACGAGGCCCCGGCGTCGAGCGGTCCGCTGCTCAGCGCCGGGGTCCGTACATGATCACCGCGACCCCGGCCAGGCAGATCAGCGCGCCCACCACGTCGTACCGGGTCGGCCGGAAGCCGTCCACGACCACGCCCCACAGCAGCGACCCGGCCACGAACACGCCGCCGTACGCGGCCAGCACCCGGCCGAAGTGGCTGTCCGGCTGCAGCGCCGCCACGAAGCCGTACCCGCCGAGCACCACCACCCCCACCCCGGCCAGCCACCACGGCCGCTGCTCGCGCACGCTCTGCCAGATCAGCCAGCAGCCGCCGATCTCGGCGAGCGCGGCGAGCACGAACAGGGCGACGGAACGCAGGACGGTCATGACCGGTCAGCCTAGGTGTTGCCGAGGTCCGGCAAGATCGGCCGGACAGGCCCTAGCTCTGGCGGTAGGTGGCCAGGAAGCGGCCGATCCGGTTGATGGCCGTCTCCAGGTCGTCGGCGCGGGGGAGGGTGACGAAGCGGAAGTGGTCCGGGCGGGGCCAGTTGAAGCCGGTGCCCTGGACGACGTGGATCTTCTCGCGGAGCAGCAGGTCCAGGACGAACTGCTCGTCGTCGACGATCCGGTGGACCGCCGGGTCGAGCCTGGCGAAGACGTACAGGGCGCCCTTGGGCTTCACGCAGCTGACGCCGGGGATCTCGTTGAGGGCCTTGAAGGCGACGTCCCGCTGCTCGGTGAGCCGGCCGCCGGGCAGCACCAGGTCGTTGATGGACTGGTGGCCGCCGAGCGCGGCCTGGACGGCGAACTGGGCGGGCACGTTGGGGCACAGGCGCATGCCGGAGAGCATGGTCAGGCCCTCCAGGTAGTCGGTGGCGTGCTGCTTGGGCCCGGAGACGACCAGCCAGCCGCTGCGGAAGCCGGCCACCCGGTAGGCCTTGGACAGGCCGTTGAAGGTGAGGGTGAGGACGTCGTCGGCGAGGGCGGCGAGGCAGTGGTGCTCGGTGTCGTCGTAGAGGATCTTGTCGTAGATCTCGTCGGCCAGGACCATCAGGTGGTGGCGGCGGGCGAGGTCGAGGATGCCCTCCAGCAGTTCCCTGGGGTAGACCGCGCCGGTGGGGTTGTTGGGGTTGATGACGACGATGGCCTTGGTGCGGGCGGTGATCTTGGCGGCGATGTCGTCGAGGTCCGGGTACCACTCCGCCTGCTCGTCGCACAGGTAGTGCACGGCCTTGCCGCCGGCCAGCCGGACCACGGCCGTCCACAGCGGGTAGTCCGGCATCGGGACGAGCACCTCGTCGCCGTCGTCGACGAGCGCGGTGACGGCCATCTGGATCAGCTCGGAGACGCCGTTGCCGAGGTAGACGTCGTTGACGCCGACCCCGTTCACGCCGCGCTGCTGGTAGTACTGCACCACCGCGCGGCGGGCCGGCAGGATGCCGCGCGAGTCGCTGTAGCCGTGTGCCCCGGGCAGGTTGCGGATGATGTCCTGGATGATCTCCTCCGGCGCCTCGAAGCCGAACGGGGCCGGGTTGCCGGTGTTCAGCCGCAGCACGCTGTGCCCGGCCTCCTCCAGCGCGTTGGCCTGGTCGACCACCGGGCCGCGGATCTCGTAGCACACGTCATTCAGCTTGCTGGACTGTCGAAACTCCATCTGCGGCCTCCGGACCGTCACCACCCGCATCATTGCTGTTGCTTTGTTCTACCAAGTTGGCACTTGGAAAGTCCAACCTTTTGGCTATGCTGATCCACATGTCACGCCGAAGCTACGACCAGTACTGCGCCGTCGCCCGCGCCCTGGACGCGGTGGGGGAGCGCTGGAGCCTCCTGATCGTCCGTGAACTCCTCGGCGGCCCGCGCCGCTACACCGACCTGCACGCCGACCTGCCCGGCGTCTCCACCGACATCCTCGCCGCCCGGCTCAAGCAGCTGGAGGGCGACGGTCTGGCCCTGCGCCGCCGGCTCGAACGGCCCGCCAACGCCACGGTCTACGAGCTCACCGAACGCGGCCGCGAACTGCGCCCGGTGATCGAGGCGCTGGGGGAGTGGGGCCTGCCCGCCCTCGGCGAACAGCGGCCCACCGACGCCGTCCGCGAACACTGGTTCACCCCCCGGAAGACGGACGACGAGGCGGCCGTCGCGGGGTGAGCGCCGGGGCCCCGGGCGGCGCCCGGACCGGCCGCGCGTACCATCGTCGGGCCACGGAGCAATCGGAGGAGAGCGGAGACCGCCCGTGCCCACCACCTACCGCAGTTACGTCGCCGTCGGGGACTCCTTCACCGAGGGCATGGGCGACGAGCTGCTGTCCGACGGCCACTACCGCGGCTGGGCGGACCGGGTCGCCGACGTGCTCGCCGAGGAGGTCCGGGGCCGGGTCCACGGCGGGGAGGCTCCCGCGTTCCGCTACGCCAACCTCGCCGTCCGCGGCAAGCTCATCGGCCAGATCCACGACGAGCAGCTCGCCGCCGCCACCGCGATGGGCGCCGACCTCGTCACCCTCGCCGGCGGCCTCAACGACGTGCTGCGTCCCGGCTGCGACATCGCCCGGGTCGAGCGGCTGCTCGGCCGCTGCGCCGGCGGGCTGCGCGCCACCGGCGCCACCGTCGTGCTGTTCACCAGCACCGACCCCACCCGGCGGATGGCGGGCAGCGCCCGGCTGCTGCCGGCCATCCTGCGGATGAAGGCCTTCGTGCACGAGCTCGGCCAGGACGAGGGCGTCGCCGTCGTCGACCTGTTCTCCGCCCCCTGCTTCGACGACCGCCGGCTCTGGGCCGAGGACCGCCTGCACCTGTCGCCCGAGGGCCACCGCCGGGTCGCCGAAGGGGTGCTGGAGGCGCTCGGCCGCCCCGCCGCCTTCGACTGGCGCGCCCCGCTGCCGCCCGCCGCCCCGCGCGGCCGGGCCGAACGGCTGCGCGCCGACGCCCGCTGGCTGGGTGGCCACCTCGGCCCGTGGATCGGCCGCCGGCTCACCGGGCGCTCCTCCGGTGACGGCCGGCCGCCGAAGCGGGCCGAGCTGCTGCCCTACCGCTGATCCGCCTCCGGGTGGTCGCTCTCCGGGCGGTCCGTCGCCGGGTGCTCCGTCTCGGGCTGCTCCGCCGTCGGCTCGAAGGCCAGGCTCGCCATCGGGGAACGGGTGGCCCAGCCGAGCGAGGCGTAGAGCGCCTGGCCGTCCGGGGTAGCGACCAGTACGCCGGTGTCGGCGCCCGCCTCCCGTCCGGTGTGCTGCAGCGTCCGCATCACCAGGGAGCCCAGGCCCCGGCGCTGGTGCCCGGGCGCGGTCAGGATCTGGTCCGGGACGGCCACGGTGCCGGCCAGGCCCGCCTGGCCCCGCGCGGCCAGGTGCCCGGCGTCGGTGCGGACCAGCGTCCGGACGACCCCGCCCCGGCTCCAGGTGGTCACGGTGTAGCCGGCCGGCGCCTCGGGCCGCTCGGCGGCCAGCGGGGCGCTCATCAGGTACCCCGGGGCGTCCAGCCGCCACTGCGGGCCCAGCCAGGACCGGGCGACGGCGTCCTCGGTGAACAGCTTCAGCCAGGTGCCCGGCGCGGTGGTGGTCTCGGCGATCTTGCGGACGTCCGCCTCGGTCGGTTCGGGCAGGACGTGCCGGGCGACGTGGCCGACCGCGCCGACGTCGATCGTCCAGCCCCAGGGCTCGTCCACCGGCTCGGCCGCGCCGCGCGAGACGGTCCAGCCGGCGATCCACATCCGGACGAGCTCGTTGATGCTCGGGTCCTGCACTCCAGCCCCCGTGTGTAATAGGTCCACTGTCGATTGACACCTTACCGGTGGCGGGCCGGGGGTGGCCAGAGGAAAGGCGGGACGCACCGGCCCGGCACAGTAGGCTTGCCGGGTTCGACGCACCGGACCGGACGGTGCCCCGATGGTGGAAGGACCACGCGACGTGAGCGAGACCGAGCCGCCGCAGCACCCCACGGCGGCTCAGCCGACCGCACTGCGCTCCGACTGCGGCAGCTGCTTCGGCCTCTGCTGCGTCGCCCTGCCGTTCGCCGCCGGCGCCGACTTCGCCGTCGGCAAGGCCGCCGGCAGCCCGTGCCGCAACCTGCAGACCGACTTCACCTGCGGCATCCACGAACGGCTCCGCGACCAGGGCTTCCCGGGCTGCACCGTCTACGACTGCTTCGGCGCCGGGCAGCGCGTCTCCCAGATCACCTACGGCGGCCGCAGCTGGCGCGAGGAACCCGCCGACGCCAAGCCCATGTACGACGTCTTCCCGGTGGTGCGGCAGCTCCACGAACTGCTCTGGTACCTCACCGAGGCGCTCGGCTACGCCCCCGCCCGCCCGGTCCACGCCGAACTGCGGCAGGCCCTGGAGCAGACCGACCGGCTCGCCGGCGGCACCCCCGAGGAGATCCTCGCCGTCGACGTCCCCGCCCACCGGCAGCGCGTCAGCGACCTGCTGCTGCGCGCCAGCGAACTCGTCCGCGCCGCCGTCCCCCGCCGCCGCGAACACCGCGGCGCCGACCTCTTCGGGGCCCGCCTGCGCGGCGCCGACCTGCGCGGGGCCAACCTGCGCGGCGCCCTCCTCGTCGCCGCCGACCTGGCCGGCGCCGACCTGCGCCTCGCCGACCTCGTCGGCGCCGACCTGCGCGATGCCGACCTCGCCGGCGCCGACCTCACCGAGGCCCTCTTCCTCACCCAGGCCCAGCTGAACGCCGCCCGCGGCGACGCCACCACCCGCCTGCCCGCCGCCCTCACCCGCCCCACCCACTGGCCCGCCACGGCCCCCACCCCGACGGCCGCCCCCACCGGCGCCCGCGCCCCGCGCAAGCCGCACGCGGCCGGCAAGCCGCGCACCGGCGGCAAGGGCCGGCGGCGCTAGCGCGGGCCTGACACGCCCTGGAAAAGGGCTTGCCCGGCAGCGCGGCGTGGTTGATACAAAGGGGCATGGACGACGAGACCCTCACCCCGATCGACCGGATGCTCGCCGAACGCGCCTGCGAGCGGATCGTCGTGGACTTCATCCACCGCCTCGACCTCGGGGAGCCGGGTTCGGTGGCCGAGCTGTTCACGCCCGACGGCGTCTGGTCCTGGCCGCACGGCGACCGCCGGGTCGAGGGCCGGGAGGCCCTGCGGGCGTACTTCGCGTCCCGGCCGGCGGACCGGCTCTCCCGTCGCCTGATGACGAACATCCTGGTCACGGTGGAGTCCGCGACGACGGCCCGCGCGGTCTCCTACCTGACCACGTACCGGGTCGACGGGTACGCAGGCGGGATGATCGAGCCCCGCCTCCCGGCCAACGTCGGCCACTACGAGGACACCTTCCGCGCGGTCGACGGCAGCTGGCTCCTCGCGACCCGCACCGTCTTCCTCCCCTTCGGCGCCGACACGGCGCGCCTCCCCGCCGCAGGCTAGGGCCTGTCCGGCGCAGGCCCGCGCGGCGCGGGGTCAGGCGGTGAGCAGCCGGGCCCGGAGGGCGGCCAGCTGGTCGCGGTCGACGCCGAGGGTGCCGGTGACGTAGCCCTCGACCGAGCCGTAGCGGGTGGCGAGGTCGGCGAGGGCGAGGCGGACGACCGTCTCCGGGGCGCGTCCGTAGCCGGGCCAGCGGAGGGTGCGACCGGGGTGGGCGGCGTGCCACTCGGCGATGAAGTGCGGGGTGGCCAGTTCGGTGCGGGCGAAGTCGGCGGCGATGTCGTCCTCGTGGACGCCGAGCAGGGTGAGGACGAGGGCGGCGACGAGCCCGGTGCGGTCCTTGCCGGAGGCGCAGTGGAAGGCCAGCGGCGCCTCGGCGGCGGTGATCACGTCCAGGGCCTCGCGGATCTCCTTCACCCCGTCCTCGGCGACCTCGGCGAAGCGGTCGGCGAGGTAGCGCCAGGGGTCGACGTCCGGGTCGATCTCGGCCTGGTCGTACGGGCGGTGCTCGATCGAGAGGTTGTGGTAGGTCAGCCCGTCGAAGTCGGGCACCCGGCCCTTGGCGGCGATCTCCCAGGGGTAGCGGAGGTCGATCACGGTGCGGACGCCGAGGGCCTGGAGCCGGTCGAGGTCGGCGGGCGAGGTGATCTTGCCGAGCGAGTCGGAGCGGTAGAGCAGGCCCCAGCGGACGGACCTGCCGTCGGCGGCGGGATAGCCGCCCAGGTCGCGGAAGTTGTGCAGCCGTTCGAACGTGAGGTGACGCGTTGTCATGCGTGGCACTCTAGCCAGCGGCGCCTTCGTGCCCGGTGCCGCCGTATCCGGCGCCGAGGAGGCGGAAGGCGCGGTCGGCGTTGCTGACGGCCTCGGCGTGGAGTTCGTCTGCGGTCCGGCCGTCGTTCCGGATCCGGTGCCAGTTGTGCTCGGCGAGGACGCGCTGGGTGGCGGTGACCTGGGCGGCGAGCAGGGGGGCGGTGAGGTGTCGGGGCGGGGCCAGGTCGGGGGCCTCGCGCAGCGCCCGGGCGAGGGACCCCTCGGCCCGGGCGAGGTATTCGGCGCCCCGGGCGGTCAGGCTGGGGGTCGCGTGGATCAGGGCGCCGAAGGCCAGGACCTCCGGATGGTCGTTGAGCCCGGTGATGGGGTCGCGCCGGGCGAGCCCGTCGAGGAAGTCCCGGTGCAGCGCGGCGAGCACCGGTTCGCCGGCCGCCCGGCCGCGGACGACGTCGGCGGCCTGCTCCTGGTGGTCGGCGAACCGGTGGACGACCAGGTCCTCCTTGGTGGGGAAGTAGCTGAACAGGGTCGGCTTCGACACCTCGGCGGCGGCCGCGACGTCCGCCACCGAGACCCTGTCGAAGCCGTGTTCCAGGAAGAGCGCGATGGCGGCCTCGGAGATCGCCCGCCGCGTCCGCTCCTTCTTCCGTTCCCGCAGTCCGCTCATGGGGTCAGGCTAGCAGCAGTACTTGACCTGGGCAGTTTCCTGACCCGGTATGACATTTTCCCCTGGTCGCCCGCCGCGCCGCCGCTCAGGAGCTCAGCGAGTCCAGGATGCGGCGGATCGACTCCACCACCGGGGCGCCGGCGGCGGCCAGGGCGGCGACGCCGGAGATGTTGCGCAGGGCGCGCCGCAGGGTGGTGGGCGGGGTGGTGTGCCCGTCGCCGATGTCCGCCAGCGACTCGTCCAGCACCTCACGGTCCTCGGCCGGCACCTGGTCGCGCAACTGGCGTACGGCGGCGATGAGTTCGCGCATCGCGGCCTGCGGGTCGGCCGGGCCCTGGTGCTTGATGATGCCGATGTTGTGGTCCCCGTGCTGGGTGACCGAGTCCCCGAAGTGGATGCCGCCGCTCACAGGCCGACCTTCTTTCCGATGTTGTGGTCGCCGTACTGGTTGATCTGGTCGCCGATGTGGACGTTCTCCACCTGGAGCGCGAACTCGGCCTGGGGGTTGTCGATCGCTTCCATGATCAGCTGGATCAGGTTGCCGACCTGCTGGGCGTCGTGGCTGACCACCGCCGTGTTCGAGGAGCTGGAGGTCTCGATGACCAGCTGGTACACCGTCCGCATCCGCAGTCGCTTCACCAGTCGGTGGAGGCTGACCGCGAAGAGCGCGAGCATCACCACGCCGATCACGTTCTTGGTCGTGCCCTGGTTCGCGCCGCTCCCGAGCAGCGAACCGAGGACGGCGGTGGCCACCAGCAGGCCGATCACCTGCCGGATGAACCGGATGATCACCCGCGAGCGCTTGGGCGGCAACAGCTGGAACTGCCGGGCCCTGGCGATGTTGTGGAGTGGGTACGCGTCGCCGCCCACCCACAGCACTCGTCGGCTGACTCTGACGTCGATCACACTGCTTCTGCGTGCCAAGTTCCGTCCCCCTACCCGTAGTGGCGGGGAGAACCATAGCAACGGCCGCCGACGGCGGTGGCGGCACTCCCGCCGCCGCCGCCGGAGGCCGTCGCCGCTGACCGTCGCTCAGTAGCCGATGGTGAAGCGGCGCTGGACGAACCGGGGGAGTTCGGCCTCGTCGACGAGGGCGACGGCGGCGTCCTCGGCGGAGATCCGGCTGAGGCCGTCGGCGTCCAGGACGGGCTGGTCGCCGCCGATGCGGAAGCGGCCGGTGCGTTCCCCGGGGGCGATCTGCTCGGCGGGGCTGAAGTAGGTCCAGAGCCGGTTGGAGGTGCGCAGGACGTTCAGGGCGTCGCGGTGGCCGCGGACGGCGGCGGCGTACCCGCGGGGGAGCCCGAGTTCGTCGAGCGCCTCGTGGAGGAGGTCGTCGTGGTCGGCGCGGACGACGCCGGGGGAGATTTCGAGGCTGCCGGCGCCGCCGATGACGATGAGCCGGGTGCGGGGGTGGCCGTCCAGGGCCTTGAGCAGGGCGCGGGCGGCGGTGGCGTAGACGGTGGGGTCGGCGATGGAGCGTTCGATGGTGTCCATGATGTCCCGGGCGCCGTTGCCGGGCTGGAAGCCGCTGATGAGGACGTCGAGGCCGGGCAGGGCGGCGGCGATGCTCTCGGCGTCGAGGGCGTCGAGGCTCGCCCAGGTGAGGTTCTCCCGCTGGTCGTCGATGGCGGAGGCGTCGCGGCTGAATCCGGTGACGCGGTGTCCGCGGCCGAGGGCTTCGGTGACGATCCGGCTGCCGATGGTGCCGGTGGCTCCGATGACTCCGATGTGCATGGTTCTCCCCTTGGTCATGCCGGTGGACGGCCTGAGAATCTCACGCCGTGCGAAAACTATACGGCGTGAAGTTTTTGAACGGCAATCAGCAAGGTGACGCTGTAGAGTGAGCGCATGGCAGGCACCCGAGGCACTGGACGACGCGAGCGGCTGCGGGCCGAGACGACCGCCGAAATCAAGGGCACCGCCCTGGAGTTGATGGGTTCGGGCGGGCCCGACGCGATCACCCTGCGGGCGATCGCCCGCGAGATGGGCATGACGGCCAACGCCATCTACGGCTACTTCGCCACCCGGGACGACCTGGTCACCGCACTGATCGCGGACGTCTACACCGCGCTCGCGGACGCCGTCGAGGCCGCCTGGAGCGCCGCCCCGGCAGACGATCCGGCGGCCGGGATCCGGGCCTGGGCGCACGCCTTCCGCGGCTGGGCGCTGGCCAACTCCGAGGGCTTCCGGCTGATCTACGGCGACCCCGTCCCGGGCTACCGCGCCCCCGAGGGCGGCGCCGCGCCCGACGCCGCCCAGCGGGTCTGCGTCGGCATCGCCGGCCTCGCGGCGGCGGCCTGGCCGCAGGCCGGATCACCGGGCGCGGACGACGACTTCACCTGGGCGGACTTCGATCCCGGCCTGCTCGGCAAGGTCCGCCCGGCCTTCCCCGGGCTGCCCCCGGCCGGCGTGGCGCTGGCCCTGCGGATCTGGGGCCGTCTGCACGGCCTGGTCTCGCTGGAGGTCTACGGCCACCTGCGGGCCCAGACCACCAGCCCGGACCGGCTCTTCGGCGCCGAACTGGCCCAGCTGGTCCGCTCCTTGGGCCTCGCGGCGGGCTAGGTGTTCTGTCCGGCGTCGCGGGCCCGGCGAGATCCGCCGGGCAGGCCCTGATCAGACGCTGCGGTCGGCGAGCACCTCGCGGACGACGTGGCGGGCGTTCGCGGTGAGGCCCGGGTTGGTGTGGCGGTAGTAGGGGATCGTCACCAGCGCGATGGAGAACGCCCAGGCGCGGCCGCGGCCCCACATGGCGTCGTCCGCGCCGAGTGCGGCGCGGAAGGCGGGACGGGCGGCGGCGGGCAGCAGGTTCCAGGCGACGATCAGGTCGGCGGTGGGGTCGCCGACGCCCATGAGGCCGAAGTCGATGACGGCGCCGAGCCGTCCGGCCCGGTTGAGCAGGAGGTTGCCGGGGGTGAGGTCGCCGTGCATCCAGGTGGGCGGGCCGTCGTACTCGGGCAGGCGCAGCGCCTTGTCCCACAGGGCGGTCGCGGCCTCGGCGTCGATCGCCCCGGCGAGTTGGGCGATGGCCGCGCGGGTGGAGCCGTCGCGGGAGGCGAGCGGGGCGCTGCGGTGGGCGGCCGGGCCGCCGGCCGGGTTGACGGCGCGCAGGGCGTTGACGAAGGCGGCCAGGTCGCGGGCGAGCGCGCCGGGTGCGGCGACTGCGCCGGCGGTCGGGTTGACGCCGTCGAACCAGCGGAGCACCGACCACTCCCAGGGGTAGCCGGCGGCGGGCCGGCCGACCGCGAGCGGTGCGGGTATCGGCAGCGGAAGCCGGGGCGCCAGCTGGGGCAGCCACTGCTTCTCGCGGCGGACGTCCCCGGCCGCCCATTCCACCCGGGGGAGGCGGACGGCGAGGTCGGGCCCGAGGCGGAACATCGCGTTGTCCGTCCCGGTGGAGGCGACCGGTGTGACCGGGCGGCCGACCCAGTCCGGGAACTGGGCGGAGATCAACCGCCGCACCAGGGCCGCGTCGATGACCAGTTCGTCGGGGTGCATCCGGGTGGCAGCGCACATGCCCGGCAGCGTACAGCGCGGATCGCCGCCCTTCAGCAGCTTTCCCGAACCCGTCCTTCCTCGGCCCGGATCCCGACGCGCGCTCGACGCGCGCTCGACGCGCGTCCGATGTGCGTCCGAGGTGCGCCGGTTGGGCGCCGGTTGGGTGCCGCCGGGAGGCTCAGCCCAGGGTGACCCGCACGCCGATCGTCCCGCCCCGGCCGAAGCGCAGCACGTTCGCGGTGAGCGCGATCGCGCAGAGCGGCCCGTACTTGCGGCGCAGCAGCTTCCGGTAGGCGGGCGCGCGGTCGGGGTCGAGGACGGCGGTGGCCGGGACCTGCTCGCCGAGCAGGTTGCCGCGGATGTCGCTCGGCCCGACCAGCACGTCGGAGCGGTTGCGCAGCCGCTTGACCTTTCCGGTACGGGTGACGGTGGTGAAGACCAGTGCGTCGCCGTCGCGTGCCACCCAGACCGGGGTGGGCACCGGGGTGCCGTTTCTGCGGTGGGTGGTGAACAGCAGGTACTTGGCGGCGGCGAGCGCGTCCAGCCGGGGGGAGACGTCCGGTGAGCCGGGGGCGTTCAGCGCGGGGGAGGCGTCGAGCGGGCGGGAGGTGTCCATGCGCGTCAGCGTAGGAAGGCACAACGGGGGCCTGCTTGAGTCTGGTTGGGGCCGCGGGCCGCGGCCGCCACGCCCGGGTGCCCCGGGTGCGGCCGGGAGCTGTCCCCGGCACCTGCCAGAATGCAGGGCGTACGGCGAACGCACTGAAGGAGAAGGTGACCGGCTTCGTGACCACGCCAGTCGAACAGGTGGCCCGGCAGGCCCAGCAGGCGATCGAGCGCAAGATCGCCGAGGAGCTGGGTGTCCGCGAGGGGCAGGTGAAGGCGGCCGTCGATCTGCTCGACGGCGGCTCGACCGTCCCCTTCGTGGCCCGCTACCGCAAGGAGGTCACCGGTTCCCTCGACGACGCCCAGCTGCGCGCCCTGGAGGAGCGGCTGCGCTACCTGCGCGAGTTGGAGGAGCGCCGGGCGGCCGTCCTGGAGTCGATCGCGGCCCAGGGCAAGCTGGACGACGCGCTGCGGGCGCAGGTGCTGGCCGCCGACTCCAAGGCCCGGCTGGAGGACATCTACCTGCCGTTCAAGCCGAAGCGGCGCACCAAGGCGCAGATCGCCCGCGAGGCCGGCCTGGAGCCGCTCGCCGACACCCTGCTCGCCGACCCCTCCCAGGACCCGGCCGCGCTCGCCGCCCGGTACCTGAACGAGTCGGTCGCGGACCAGGCCGCCGCCCTGGAGGGCGCCCGGGCGATCCTGGTCGAGCGCTTCGGCGAGGACGCCGACCTGGTCGGCTCGCTGCGCGAGCGGATGTGGACCCGCGGCCGCCTGGTCGCCACCGTGCGCGACGGCAAGGAGCAGGACGGCACCAAGTTCGCCGACTACTTCGACTTCGCCGAGCCGTACACCCGGCTCCCCTCGCACCGCATCCTGGCGATGCTGCGCGGCGAGAAGGAGGAGGTGCTGGACCTCGACCTCTCGCCCTACGACGGCGAGGAGGGCGACCTGCCCGGCGAGAACGACTACGAGCGGCGGATCGCGGCCCGCTTCGGCATCGCCGACCACGGCCGCCCGGGCGACAAGTGGCTCGGCGACACCGTCCGTTGGGCCTGGCGCACCCGGGTCCTGGTCCGGCTCGGCATCGACCTGCGGGCCCGGCTGCGGGCCGAGGCCGAGGACGAGGCGGTGCGGGTGTTCGCCGCCAACCTGCGTGACCTGCTGCTGGCCGCCCCGGCGGGCACCCGCGCCACCATGGGCCTGGACCCGGGCTTCCGGACCGGTGTGAAGGTCGCGGTGGTGGACGCCACCGGCAAGGTCGTCGCGTACGACACGATCTACCCGCACCAGCCGGCCAACAAGTGGGACGCCGCGCTCGCCACCCTGGCGGCGCTGGCGAGGAAGCACGACGTCGACCTGGTCGCGATCGGCAACGGCACCGCCTCCCGGGAGACCGACAAGCTCGCCGAGGACCTGCTCCAGCGCCACCCCGAGCTGAAGCTCACCAAGGCGATGGTCAGCGAGGCCGGCGCCTCGGTCTACTCGGCCTCCGCGTTCGCCTCGCAGGAGCTGCCGGAGCTGGACGTGTCGATCCGCGGCGCGGTCTCCATCGCCCGCCGCCTGCAGGACCCGCTGGCCGAACTGGTCAAGATCGACCCGAAGTCGATCGGGGTCGGCCAGTACCAGCACGACCTGAGCGAGGTGAAGCTCTCCCGCTCGCTGGACGCGGTGGTCGAGGACTGCGTCAACGCCGTCGGCGTGGACGTCAACACCGCTTCGGCGCCGCTGCTCACCCGCGTCTCCGGCATCACCGGCACGCTCGCCGACAACATCGTGTCCCACCGCGACGCCAACGGGCCGTTCCGCACCCGCAGGCAGCTCAAGGACGTCGCCCGGCTCGGCCCGAAGGCCTTCGAGCAGTGCGCGGGCTTCCTGCGCATCCCCGGCGGCGACGACCCGCTGGACGCCTCCAGCGTGCACCCCGAGGCGTACCCGGTGGTGCGCCGGATCCTCGCCTCGACCGGCGGGGAGCTGCGCGAGCTGATCGGCAACGGCGAACGGCTGCGCGCCCTGCGCCCGGGCGACTTCGCGGACGACGTCTTCGGCATCCCGACCGTCACCGACATCCTCGGCGAGCTGGACAAGCCGGGCCGAGACCCGCGCCCGGCGTTCCGCACCGCGACCTTCAAGGAGGGCGTCGACAAGATCGGCGACCTGGAGGTCGGCATGGTGCTGGAGGGCGTGGTCACCAACGTCGCCGCGTTCGGCGCCTTCGTCGACGTGGGCGTCCACCAGGACGGGCTGGTGCACGTCTCGGCGCTGTCGCGGACCTTCGTCAAGGACCCGCGCGAGGTGGTCAAGCCGGGCGACATCGTGAAGGTCCGGGTCGTCTCGGTGGACGTGCCGCGCAAGCGGATCGGGCTGACCCTGCGGCTGGACGACGAGGCCGGCCGCGAGCGGGGCGGTGACCGGGGCGACCGCGGTGCCGAGCGGGGCGGCGACCGGGGCCGGGGCGGCGAGCGCCAGGCCCGCCCGCCGCGCCAGGACCGGCGGGGCGGCCAGGACCGGGGCGGGCAGGACCGGCGCGGCCAGGGCGGCGGCGGTTCCGCCGGCGGCGCTCCGGTGGCGAACAGCGCCATGGCGGACGCGCTGCGCCGGGCGGGCCTGACCGGCGGCGACGGCGGTTCGGGGGACCGGCGCTCCGGGCGGCGCTGAGCACGGGGACGTGCGGACGGCGGGGCCGGTGGCAGGTGCTGCCGCCGGCCCCGTCTGCGCCGGTGTTCAGGCCAGGAGCTTGTCCTTG
This sequence comes from Kitasatospora sp. MAA19, assembly GCF_029894125.1. GTDB lineage: Bacteria > Actinomycetota > Actinomycetes > Streptomycetales > Streptomycetaceae > Kitasatospora. The sequence goes on along the minus strand of NZ_JARXYZ010000002.1, from coordinate 117,186 downwards.
GCCTTCTGGTACTCCTCCTCGGAGAGGGAGCCGTTGGTCTTGAGGTCCGCCAGCCTGGCCAGGTCGTCGACGTGGCTGCGCGGGCGGCCTTCCGGCGTGTCGGCGGCCGCGTCCCGGATGTAGGCCTTGAACGCGGCCTCGCTCTGCCGGGCCTGCGCGACGTCCCGCTCGCTCATCCCCTTGCCGCGGGCGATGACGTAGGCGAGCACGCCGATCAGCGGGAGCAGGATCACCAGGATCATCCAGCCGGCCTTGGCCCAGCCGCCCAGGTCATGGCTGCGGAAGATGTCCGTGATGATCTTGAACAGCAGGAAGAACCAGAGGATCCAGAGGAACAGCTCCAGCATCGTCCAGAAGATGTTGAGCACGGGGTAGTCCACGGCCAGCAGTTTGGTATCCATGGCCGAGTCATATCACTGCAAAACGGACATTGCTCTCTGCTGTTCGACTGTTCCAGTGGTCTTCGGGCCCGGCGGGAATATCTCGGACGGGGAGGTCTCAGCCCTGCCCGGCCCGCCGCCTGAGCTCCACGGCCAGTCCGATCAGCTCGCCCCACCAGGCGTCGTGCCCGGCCACCAGCAGTCGCTGCGCCTCGTCCGCCGGCACCGCCCGTACCTCGACCACCTGCTCGCCGTCCGCCGGGTTGGTTGGTGTCGAGTCCACCGCGACCTCCGCCCAGCCCCACAGCCAGGCCTTCTCCGGGTGCGGCTGCCACGGCCGGTACGGCGTCGGGTCGTCCGTGCGGCAGCGGTGCGCGCCGAGCCAGTCCGGCGCGGCGAGCAGCCGGGCGCCCGCCTCCTCGCGCAGCTCGCGCTCCAGGCAGGCGGCGATGCTCTCGTCCCGCTCCCGGGTGCCGCCGGGCAGGAACCAGTGGTTCCGGTCGTCCCGGCAGAGGACCACACGGTCGTCCGAGAAGCCCACCAGGTGGATGTTGGTCACCAGCTCGTCCGGTGGCAGCACGGTCGAGAACAGTGCGTCGTACCTGCCCCAGGTCCAGTACTGCGGCGCGTGCAACGCCGGGAAGAGCGCGGCGAGTTCGGCGGCTCTGCCAGAGGCGTCGGAGCCGTCGGCGGTGTCGGAGGCGTCGCTCCGGTGTGTGGTGTCGGTCATTCGGTGATCGTAGTGCCGGCCGGGAAACGGCGGGGGGCGGTCGGATGGACGAGGGCGATGTCCGAGGTGGAGATGGCGCGGGGCCGGCGGCGGGCGGCCTCCACCGGCGCCCCCACCCAACTCCCCAGTGCGATCTCGGCGGTGATGCCCGGTCCGAAACCGGCGATCAGGCCGGGCGTGCCGTCGGTCACGCCGCCGTCGGCGAACAGCCGGGCGAGGGCGTCGAAGACGACGGCGCTGGCGATGTTGCCGCGTTCGGTGAGCGTGGCGCGGCTGTACCGGAAGGTGGCCGGCTCCAGGTTGAGGAAGTGGCAGAGGTCGTCGAGGATGCGCGGGCCGCCGGCGTGCACGATGTAGAAGCCCAACCCGGAGACGTCCCAGCCGTGTTCGCCGGTCAGGCCGCGCAGCGCCGGGGCGAGCATCTCCATGGTGCCGGGTACCCGCTTGTCCAGCTGGAAGTGGAAGCCGGTGTCCCTGACCCCGTAGGAGATCCAGTTCTCGGTGTCCGGGACGAGGTGCGAGCCGTTGCGTTCGAGGTGCACGCCGGTGCCGCCGTGTCCGCGCACCACCACGGCGGCGACGGCGTCCCCGAACAGGCCGTTGGAGAGCAGCGAGCCGATGCCGAGGTCGGTCGGCTGGTAGCAGAGCGAGCAGAACTCGCAGGACACGATGAGCACGTTGGCGCCCGGGTAGGCGCGGCAGAAGTCGTGCGCGCGGTTGACGGCGGCGCCGCCGGCCGCGCAGCCGAGCTGGGCGATCGGCATCTGGCGGGTGTCGGAGCGAAAGCCCAGGGCGTTGATCAGCCAGGCGGTCATCGACGGCATCATGAAGCCCGTGCAGGACACGTAGATGATCAGGTCGATGTCCCGGGCGGCCAACTCGGCATGGCCCAGGGCCCGTTCGATCACCTCGGGGACGCGGAGCTTGGCCTCCCGCTCGTAGACCGTGTTGCGGACCGTGAAGCCCGGGTGGGTGAGCGTCTGCTCGATCGGCTGGACCAGGTGCCTGGTCCGCACCCCGGTGTTCTCGATCAGCCGTAGGGCGAGGCCGAGTTGCGGGTGGCCGGCGTGCACGGAGCGGGCCAGGTCGAGGGTCTGGTCGAGGGTGATGACGTGTTCGGGTACGGCGATGGCAGGGCAGCAGAGTGTTGCCATGGTGCGGGTCTCCCCCCTGGGTGGCCCGGGCAGGCGGGCCGGTGAGCGGCCTGGGCCGGCGGTCTACGGATGCGTCGGTCGGGCGCCGCGCGGGCGGCGCGGGGAGGAGGTCACCAGGCGAGCGGCAGGGTGCGCGGGTAGCGCCAGATCGAGCCGGTGTGCCAGTCCAGTTCGGACGGCGGGACGGCCAGCCGCAGGCCGGGGAAGCGCCGCAGCAGGGTGCCGATGGCGACCTGGAGCTCCATCCGGGCCAGGTGTGCGCCGAGGCAGTGGTGCTGGCCGTAGCCGAAGGTCATGTGGGTGGGGGCGCCGCGGTCGAGGTCCAGCTCGTCGGGGCGCTCGTACATCGCCGGATCGCGGTTGGCGGCGAGGTAGGAGACGTGGACGGCCTCGCCGGCCCGGATCGGCACGCCGCCCAGCTCGACGTCCTCGGTGGCGACCCGGGCGATGCCGACGCCCTGGCGGAACGGGATGAAGCGCAGCAGCTCCTCCAGTCCGCGCGGCAGCAGTTCGGGCTGGGCGCGGAGTTTGGCGAGCTGCTCGGGGTGGGTGAGCAGGGTGTAGGTGATGTTGCTGAGCTGGTAGGTGCTGGTGTCGTGGCCGGTGACCAGCAGGACCATCGCCATGACGGCCAACTCCTGGTCGTCCAGCAGTTCGTCGCCGTCGCGGGCGGTGGCGAGGGCGCTGACGAGGTCCTCGCCCGGGTGCGCGCGGCGGGCGGCGGTCAGCTCGGTGAAGTAGCCGCGCAGCGCGGCCTTGGCGGTCTCCTGGCCGGCCCGGCTGCCGAGGCCCATCGCCATCATGGCGACGGCGTGGCCGCGCAGTTCGGCGCGGTCCTGCTCGGGGATGTCCAGCAGCTCGCAGATGGTGGTGAGCGGGAGCCGGCTGGAGAGGAAGTGCACCAGGTCGGCGGGGGAGCCGTGTTCGGCCATCTCGTCGAGGTAGCCGTCGACGATCCGCTGGGTGGTCGGGCGCATCCGCTCGACCTGGCGGTTGGTGAAGCCCTGGGCGACGAGGCGGCGCAGCCGGTTGTGGGCCGGCGGGTCCATCAGGTTGATCGCCTCGGCCTGGGCGATCGGGGCGGGCGTCATCCGGGGCAGGTCGCGCCCGATGCCGGCGGCGCGGCTGAACCGCCGGTCGGTGGTGACCACGCGGACGTCCTCGTAGCGGGTGGCCAGCCAGGCCTCGCCCTCGCCGTGCGGCAGGCGGATCCTGGCGATCGGGGCCTCGGTGAGCAGCCGCTTGAGAAGCGGATCGAACTCCAGACCGTCGGTGTGGTTGAAGGGGCAGTCCCACACGGGGGCGGAGGAAGTCACGGGCCTATCCAGATGTCGTGGTAATGCCGCCCGAATGGTTTCTTTCGTTCGGGCTCGGACATAAAGATGTTCCCCCATGGACTGGCAAAAATGTGAATCGGATGGGGAGTTAGCTCTAACGAGTTAGATAGATGATTGTCGTGCGAATCAAGGGAGTTGATTCAGGGCTCAGGGAACGACTGTGGGGTTGCGTCACGGCTGCCGGCCCCCGGGCGCGACCAACCCGGTCTCGTACGCGAGGACGACCGCCTGCGCCCGGTCGCGCAGGTCGAGCTTGGCGAAGATCCGGGCGACGTGCGTCTTCACCGTCGACTCGCTGAGGGTCAGTTCGGCCGCCAACTCGGCGTTGGACAGCCCGCGTCCGAGCAGCGCCAGCACCTCCGCCTCGCGCGGCGTGAGCGGGGCGAGGTCGCGGTGCAGCGCCGGGCCGTCGGCGCCGGGGGCGGGACGCGGGGCGCCGGCGGCGAAGCGCTCGACCAGGCGCCGGGTGATCGAGGGGGCGAGCAGGGCGTCCCCGGTGTCGACCAGGCGGACGGCGGCGGCGAGGTGGGCGGAGGTGACGTCCTTGAGCAGGAAGCCGCTGGCCCCGGCGGCGAGCGCGGCGTAGACGTAGTGGTCGAGGTCGAAGGTGGTCAGCATGATCACCCGGCAGCCGGGCACCCGGGCGAGGATCCGGCGGGCGGCCTCCAGGCCGTCCATGCCGGGCATCCGGATGTCCAGCAGCGCGACGTCGGGCCGGTGCGTGACCGCCGCGGCCACCGCCTCGGCACCGTCGGCGGCCTCGGCGACCACGTCGATGCCGCGCGCGGTGAGGATCATCCGGAACCCGGTGCGGACCAGTTCCTGGTCGTCGGCGATCACCACCCTCGGGCGGCGCCGCTCGTCGGGTTCCCTCGTCGTGTCTTCCACGGTCTCCTCCGTCACGGCCGGTCCAGCGGGATGCGGGCGCGGACCCGGTAGCCGCCGCCGAGGCGGCGCCGGGCGTCGAGGTCGCCGCCGTACACGGCGACCCGCTCGCGCAGGCCGAGCAGCCCGCGCCCGGCGCCGTCGGGCTTGCGGTCGGGCGCGGCCGGGGCGCCGGCCAGCACGCTCGGCCCGCTGTTCAGCACCTCCACCCGCAGGTAGTGGTCCGCGTACCGCACCGTCACCTCGGCCGTCACCCCGTCCCCGTGCTTGAGCGCGTTGGTCAGCGCCTCCTGGACGATCCGGTACGCCGTCACGTCGACGCCGCCGGGCAGCGGTCTCGGCTCGCCCGAGATCCGCACCTCCACCGGCAGTCCGGCGAAGGCGAACCGGTCGATCAGCGGGCTGAGCCGGCTCAGGCTGGGCTGCGGCGCGAAGCCGTCCGTCGCCGGCTCCTCGCGGCCGTCCGCGGCGGGGGCGAGCAGCCCGAGCAGGTGCCGCAGCTCGGTCATCGTGTCGCGCCCGGCGGCCTCGACGGCGCTCATCGCCGCCGTCGCCTCCTCGGGCATGGTGGCGAGCACCTCGCGCGCGGCCCCGGCCTGGACCACCATCAGGCTCACGTTGTGGCTGACGATGTCGTGCAACTCGGCCGCGATGCGCGCCCGTTCGGCGTCCACGGCGGTACGGGCGGCGCTCTCCCGCTCCCGTTCCAGCAGCCAGCCGCGCTCGCCGATGGCCGCCCGGTGCTGCCGGCGCGCCCGGGCGAGCGCGATGCCCAGCCAGCCGGCCGCCGTGCCCGCCGTACCCGCCACCGCGACGGTGGCCCACTCCAACCCCGTTCCCCACACGCCGACAGCTTCCCAGCTCAGCGAGTGATCCACATCATCCGGGGGTGCCGCCCGGGTACATCCCGGGGACTACGGCCACCTGCGGTTACACCCGGGGTGGGACGCCCGGCCCGGGCGGCCGCGCCTACCGTCGTCCACCATGAGCAACGACCACGACGGGACCACCCGGCCGGACGACGCGCAGGTCGTCGTCGAGCTGTCCGGGGTGCACAAGGAGTTCGGCGACGCCAAGGCGCTCGACGGACTCGACCTGCGGATCAGGGCGGGCGAGGCGGTCGCCGTGATGGGCCCCTCGGGCTGCGGCAAGTCCACCCTGCTGAACATGGTGGCCGGGCTGGACCGCCCCACCTCCGGCACCGTCCGGGTGCAGGGCCAGGACCTCGGGCAGCTGAACGAGACCGGGCTGGCCCTGTTCCGCCGCCGCCACGTCGGCATGATCTTCCAGTTCTTCAACCTGATCGACGACCTCCCGGCCCTCGACAACGTCGCCCTGGCCGCCCAGCTGACCGGCACCACCGCCCGCCAGGCGCGCCGCCGGGCACTTGAGCTGCTGGACGAACTCGGCGTCGCGCACCGCAAGGACGTCTACCCGGCCTCGCTCAGCGGCGGCGAGCGCCAGCGCGTCGCGGTGGCCCGGGCCCTGATGAACCGCCCGGCGCTGCTGCTCGCGGACGAGCCGACCGGCGCGCTGGACAGCCGCTCGGGGGAGCAGGTGATGGACCTGCTGATCGACCTCAACCAGATCGGGCAGACCCTGCTGATCGTCACCCACGACCCCAACCTGGCCACCCGCTGCGCCAGCCGGCTGGTCGAGGTCGCGGACGGCCGGGTGGCGCGCGAGCGGATGCTGGAGGCGCAGTCGTGACCGGCGCCGTGTGGCGGGCCTCCCGGGCGGCCGTGAAGCGCCGCCGGGTGCAGACCATCGTGATCGGCCTGGTCGTCTTCTGCTCCACCGCGACGGTGCTGCTCGCCCTCGCGGTGATCAGCGCCGCCCGGGCCCCCTTCGACGACGCCTTCGACGCCGAGCGCGGCGCGCACGTCGCCGCCGCCTTCGACCCGGCCAAGGCCTCGGCGGAGCAACTGGCCGCCACCGCCCATCGGCCGGGCGTCGAGGCGGCCGCCGGACCGTTCGACCAGGCCGTGGTGGAGATCCCCACCGACTGGGTCGGCCGCCCGCCCGGACCGCTGACCCTGGTCGGCCGGGCCGACCAGGGCGGTCCGGTGGACCGGGTGCGACTGCTGGCCGGCCGCTGGGCCACCGCGCCCGGCGAGGTGGTCGTCAACAACCCGGGCGGGGGCGCCGGGGCGTGGAACCTCGGCTATCAGCTCATCACCAGCACGGGGCTGAAGCTCACGGTCGTCGGCTTCGCGACCGACATGAGCCAGTCCTCCGGCGGTTGGGTCACCCCCGCGCAGGCGGCCGCCCTGCACCCCACCGCCCGGCAGATGCTCTACCGCTTCACCGACGCGGCCACCGAGCAGCAGCTCACCGCCTCGCTCGGCACCGCCACCGAGGGCCTGCCCAAGGACGCCGTCGCCAGCTCGCAGTCGTACCTGGTGCTCAAGCAGGCCTTCTCGGCGGGCGCCGACGCCTACCTGCCGCTGATGACGGTCTTCGGCGTGCTCGGCCTCATCGTCGCCGCGCTGATCGTCGGCAACGTGGTGAGCGGCGCGGTGGTCTCCGGCTACCGGCACATCGGCGTGCTGAAGTCGATCGGCTTCACCCCGCGCCAGGTGGTCATGGTCTACCTGACCATGGTCTCGGTGCCCGCGGTCGTCGGCACCGTCCTCGGGACGGCGGCCGGCTGGGCGGCGGCGTACCCGATCCTCGAGACCGCGTTCTCCGGGATCTCGACCGGCGCCGCCGTGATCGAGCCGGCCGGCTGGCTGCCCGCCGCCACCCTGCTCAGCGTCCCGCTGCTGGTCGCCCTCGCCGCGCTCGTCCCCGCCTCGCGGGCCCACCGGCTCTCCGCCGCCCAGGCCATCTCGGCCGGCAGCGCGCCGCGCACCGGACGCGGACTGAAGGTCCAGCGCTGGCTGAGCGGCACCCGGCTGCCGCGCGCCGTCAGCCTCGGTCTCGGCCAGCCCTTCGCCCGCCCGGCCCGCACCGCGCTGACCATGGCGGCGATCGTGCTCGGGGTGGTCACCGTGACCGTGACCACCGGGGTGAGCAGCACCCTGGCCAAGACCATGCCCGCGCCCGACGGCAGGACCCACATCGACGTGCAGACCAGTGTCTTCTCGGACAACAAGATCGCGCCCCGGCTGACCCCGGAGCAGACCGAGGCGATGCTGCACGCCACCCCCGGCGCCGAGCGGGTCTCCGTCCGCGGGCTGGTCCGGATCGGCATCGTGGGACAGCCCCAGCCCGTCTTCGCCAACTTCTACGGCGGCGACGCCATGGTCGACCACCGGCGGCTCGACGTGGTGGAGGGCCGCCCGGCAACCGGACTGAACGAGGTCGAGGCCGGGCCGGCTTTCCTCGACCAGCACGGGGTCAAGCTCGGTGACCGGATCACCCTGGTCCTGGACGGCCGGCAGACCACCGTCACCGTCGTCGGCGAGGAGGTCCAGGGCAACGCCAACTCGATCTCCTCCAACGACGCCACCAGGGCCCTGCTCACCCCCGACCCGCACGTGGTCGAGTACGACGTGCGGCTCGCCGACGGCACCGACGCGCAGGCGTACCAGAAGGCGGTCACGGCCGCCGACCCGAGCCTCTCGCCCTCGATCGTCACGGCGAGTTCGGCAGGGCCCGTCGTCGCGATCAAGACCTTCAGCACGACCTTCAGCGTCCTGCTGTCGGTGGTCGCCGCGCTCGGCGTCTTCAACACCCTGCTGCTCACCATCCGCGAGCGTCGCCGGGACCTCGGCATGCTGAAGTCGATCGGGATGACGCCCCGGCAGGTCGTCGCGATGACGGTCACCTCGGTGGCCTGGCAGGGCGTGGTCAGCGGGATCATCGGCATCCCGGTCGGGATGATGGCGCACCGGCTGATCGTCGAGAACGTCCGGATCATCCACTTCCCGGAGGCGACGAAGGACGTCTGGGGCGCCCCGCTGCTGACCGGCCTCGCGCTGGCGGGCGTCGTGATCGCCGTCCTCGGCGCCCTCGTCCCGGCCCGCTCGGCGGCCCGGCTGCCGATCGCCGAGGTGCTGCACAACGAGTGAGCGCGGGTGGCACACGGACGGCCGGGCGGAGAAGCCGCCCGGCCGTCCGCCGCATGGCTGACACCACGTCAAGGAATGGTGTTCGAGCGCCTATCATCGCGCCATGGCCACCGCTGAGCTGATCCGCATCGTCTCCCGCTCCTCACCCATGGCGCTCGCCCAGGTGGAGCGCGTCCGCGCCGAACTCGCCGCCCTGCACCCGGGGCTGCGCACCGAGGTGGTGCCGGTCACCACCTCGGGCGACCGCTGGACGGGCGACCTCGCCCGGCTCGGCGGCAAGGGTGCGTTCACCAAGGAGGTCGACGCCGCGCTGCTCGCCGGGGAGGCCGACGTCGCCGTGCACTGCCTCAAGGACGTGCCCGCCGACCGCCCGCTGCCCGCCGGCACCGTCTTCGCCGCCTACCTGCGCCGCGACGACATCCGCGACGCCCTCGTCCACCCCGGCGGCCTGCCCCTGGCCGAACTGCCGCCCGGCACCCGGATCGGCACCTCCTCCGTCCGCCGCGTCGCCCAACTCGCCGCCTCCCACCCGCACCTGGTGTGCCTGCCGATCCGCGGCAACGCCAACAGCCGGCTGGCCAAGCTGGCGGCCGGGGACGTCGACGCGCTGCTGCTCGCCGTGTCCGGGCTGGAGCGGATCGGCGAGCAGGCGCGGATCACCGAGATCCTGGACGTCGAGACGATGTGCCCGCCGATCGGGGCCGGCATCCTCGTCCTGCAGTGCCGCGAGGACGACGTCGTCACCATCGACGCCGTCGCCGGGCTCGGCCACCGCGACACCTGGCGCGAGGCGGCGGCCGAGCGGATGTTCCTGCACGTCCTGCAGGGCCACTGCAACAGCCCGATCGCCGGCTACGCCAAGGCCGAAGCGGACGGCCGGCTCTCGATGCGCGGCCGGGTCTTCAGCCCGGACGGCAAGCAGGTGCTGGACGCCCACGAGTGGGCCGGCGCCCTCGACCCCGAGGACCTCGGCACCTCCACGGCCCTGGCGCTCAAGCGGCAGGGCGCGCAGGACCTGATCGCGGGCATCCCGCACTGACGTCCCCGCCGGCTGCGGGCTGCCGTCCGTTACCGGAACAGCGCCTCGGCGAAGCGGTCCACCTGGTCGACCTCGGGGGACCAGCAGTACAGCATCACCTCGTCCGCGCCGATGGCCGTGTAGCCGGCCACGGCGGCCCGGACCGCCTGCGGTGTGGTGAGCAGGCGGTCCGTCGTCTGGTCGGCGAACTCGCTGAACGAGGAGTACGCGTGGATGTTGCGCCGGGCCTCCTCGACCGTCTGCTCCGAGCCGAGCGCGGCGTTCACCTGGGCCACCAGCCGGGGCCTGCCGTCGCGGCCGTGCCGCTGCCAGGACTTCTCGACGTCCTGGAACAGCCCGGCCATCGACTCCGGCGGCAGCGACGCGCCGAGGAAGCCGTCCCCGAACCGGCCGACCCGGTCCAGCGCGGCCGGGGCGAAGCCGCCGAACAGCACCTCAGGTCCGCCGGGCGTCACCGGCGCGGGCCCGATCGGGCCGACCCCCTCGCCGTACGGCTCGCCGGCCCACAGGCGGCGCAGCACCGGCAGCTGCTCGTCGAGGCGCCGGCCCCGGCGGCGCGGGTCGATGCCGGCGGCCAGGCAGTCGTCCTCCCGGCCGCCGACGCCGATGCCGAGCGTGAACCGCCCGCCGGAGAGCCGGTCCAGGGTGGCGGTCTGCTTGGCGAGCAGCGCGGTGCCGTGGTGCGGCGCGATCAGCACCTCGGTCTGCAGACGGATGCGGGACGTGGCGCCGGCCAGGGCGGCCAGGGCCACCAGGGGCTCGGGGCTGTCGAACACCAGCCGGTCCAGCAGGCCGAGCGTGCTGAACGGGCCGGCGTCGGCCCGTCGGGCCCAGTCGAACAGCAGGGCGGGGTCGTGGACGGGGAGGCCGAGGCCGATCTTGACGGGTTGCATGGGGGATCCTCCTCCGGAGGACAGGCCGAATACGAGCGCCGCCCCTCCACGGGCTCACGTGTCGTGCGCGGCCCTGCTCCCGTTCTGCGGCTCTTCGTTCAAGGGAGCGTGCTCGGCAGAGTGCGGCGACGGTAGCGCGAGGTGGGCCATGAGTTCAACGCCCCTTCCGTCGGGCCCGTGCCGGGAATGAGGTGCGGGAAGTGCGAAGGTAGTTGACGGTCAGTCAGTTTGAGTGGGGCGTCGGGGAGTGGACCTGGAGGCGTCGAGACCCACCGCCCCGTGGCCGGCAGCGGGTTGGGGGTGGCCCTCAATCGCTCATGACGCCCAGCAGAACCTCGCGTTCCGAACGGGTGGCGCCGTCCTCCATCACCCCGCCAGCGTCGTGCCTCCGTCGTCGGCACCCTCGGTGTCGGTCAGGCAGGCAGGCAGTCAGGCAGTCAGGCGGTCAGGCAGGCAGCGCATGCGCCGTCACGTACGGGGCAGCCCTTGGGGCCGGTGCTCGGGCAGCCAGCGCTGCGCGTACGCGACGGCGTCCCGGAGGCGAAAGAGCCGGGTGGCGGCGGCGCCGACCGTGCCGTGCCGGACGGCCTCCGGCCGCTCGGCCTCGAACGCGGCGCCGAGCTCGGTGAAGTCGCCCGCGTCGATGGTCCGGTCCTCGACCGTGAGCCGTTGCCGGCCTTCGGGCGTCACGGCGGCGAACGCGCACTCCTCGCTCGGGCCCGGCACCCGGTACTCGGCCAGGTGGAAGCAGGTGCAGGAGCCGAAGTCGACGCCCAGCAGCAGGACGTGGGCGTCGCGGTCCTCCAGCCGGGCGAGCGGGCTGGCCTCGCCCAGCCGGCAGTCCAGGGCGTGCCCGTCGGTGATCTCGACGGCGCCCGGGCCGAGCGCGGCGAAGGACGTCTGGGGGTGCGTGCTGCGCAGGGCGCCGGGCCAGGTTCGGGCGGTCTCGGGGACGGCGCCCATCCCGAGCGAGGGGCTCACCCGGGGGTCGAACCCGGGCCAGGACGCCCGGATGTCGGGCCACCACTCGGGCGGCACCGGCGGGTTGCTCCACTCGGCGGGGTCGGAGTTGTCCCCGGTGTGCGTCGGTACGGCGAGGGTCCCGGTCGGCCCGAGGACGTCCAGCAGGGCCTGGACGACGGCGACCGCCCCGCCGGAGACCCAGCCGAGGGAGCTGAGCGAGGAGTGCACGAGCAGCGTGCCGCCGGGCTCGACCCCGGCGGCGCGCAGCTCGGCGGCGAGGGACCGGCGGGTGCAGAGCGGGCCTGTGACGTGCATGCGGGCCAGCCTGCCGGTCGAGGGCCCGGGGCGCCAGCGGTTATTCCCGGCACCCGGTGCGGGGGCCCACCCCCTGGTGGATCGGGGTGCCGGCCGTCTGCCGCCGGCCGTGCGAGTCGGCTCCCACCGGCTCCTGTCGACTCCCGCCGGCCCCATCGGCCGACGGGCGCCGCCTGCTACCGCTCGTCCGGGAGGAGCGGGAAGAGGCGGGCCACGGCGGCGACCGGGCGCGCGTCGGCGGGGCGGTGGGCCGGGTCGGTCTCGCGGTCGCGGTAGCGGGCGAGCACCTGGCGGACGGCCTCGCCGACGGCGGCCAGTTCGGCGGGCGTCAGGTAGAGGACGGTGCTGAACGCCTCGTCCTGTCGCCAGTCCGCCGGGGCCTGGTCGCGGTGGGCGAGCCAGCGCTGATAGCTCTCGTCCTCCAGGCCGCGTGCGAGTTCGCCGAACTCGTCCTCCCCGGTGGCCTGGTGGGGCAGCTGCGACTGCTGCGACTGCTGCGGCGCCTGCGGCAGCCGCCAGGGGCGGGCGCGGGCGTCGGTGGCCGGGGCCTCCTCGATCAGGCCGTGGCGGGCCAGCTGCCGGAGGTGGAAGGAGCACAGGCCCGAGCTGTAGCCGAGCCGGGCGGCGGCCTCGGTGGAGGTGAGCGCGGCGGTCTCGGCGAGGAGACCGAGGAGGGCGGTGCGCACCGGGTGCCGGGGGAGGGCGCCGGTGGCGGGTTCGGTGAGGTCTTCGGTCACTTTGCAAAGTCTGCTACTTTGCAAAGTCGATGACAAGGAGATGACAGGACGTCATCCAGTCGACGAGGGAGCGCCGATGTCCGAGCCGCGTGAACGCCCGACCATCCTGCGGATCACCGAGGTGGGGGAGGAGATCCTCCGCCGCACCTGCCGCCCGGCGACCGAGGCGGACTTCGGCAGCGGGCAACTGGCCCGCCTCATCGAGGACATGGTCGCCACCATGCACGTCGCCGACGGCTGCGGGCTCGCGGCCAACCAGGTGGACGTGGACCTGAGCCTCTTCGTCTACGACTGCCGCGACGACCGGGGCGTCCGGCACGTCGGTCACGTGCTCAACCCGGTCGTCGAGCCGCGAAAGCCCGGCCGCCGGCTGATCGAGGACACCGAGGGCTGCCTCTCCGTGCCCGGCGCCAGCACCGAACTGGCCCGCCCGGACCGGACGGTGGTGCACGGCTTCGACCAGCACGGCACCGCCGTCACCATCGAGGGGGCCGGGTACTTCGCCCGCTGCCTCCAGCACGAGACCGACCACCTGGGCGGCCGGCTGTACCTCGACCGGCTGTCCGGCCGGGACCGCAAGGACGTCCTGCGGCAGACCGCCGAGCGCCGGGAACGCGTCCTCGCCCAGCGGGCCACCCGGGCCACTCGGGCCACCCGGGCGTCGGTGCGGTAGCCGGCCGGCCGCCCCGCGGACCTTGCTGAGCTCGACGACCGGGACGAAGCGCGGGCTGTCGGCCGCCTGTCCGGGAGTGAGGATGAAGCACAGCGGACGACAGCGGCGCTCAACCGCGACGTGGGTCTTGGTAGTCAGCCTGCCGCGCGGGCGGACAAGTCGCGATTGCAGACCGCTCGCGCGTGTAGGCGAGTGCGGTTCCGTCGCGAACTCAACTGGCCGGCGTGACCGGAGACCACATGCCGAGCCACTGCTCGGCGCCCCAGGCCTCGAACCGCTCCACCTCGGTGAACCCCAGCTTCGCCGCGAGGCGCATCGAGCCGACGTTGGCGGTCTGGGTGGCGAGCGCCACCGGCTCGCCGGGAAGCGCGCCGGCAAACCAGCCGAGTGCCGCCGCACACGCCTCGGCGGCATACCCGAATCCCCACGCCCGCGGCAGGAACAGGTAGCCGAGATCGACCTTCCCCGCGACAGCCGGGCGACGGTGCCCCGTTGCTCTCCTGAGCAGGATCTGGCCGATCATCGATCCGTCGAGATCAACGACGAAGCTCCCGGGCCAACGCTCGGGCACCCCGGACATCTCGCGCTCAAGCTCGTCACGCGGCCGGGGGCCGCCGAGGTAGGTGTGCACCTCTGGCGAGGCGAGCAGCTCGATGAACGCCGCACGGTCCCGGGGCTCGGGCTCACGGAGCACGAGCCTCTCGGTCCTGATCGGCTCAGGCGGCCAAGCGACGGTTCCCAGATCTTCCATCCGCGCACGCTAACAGGTGGTCAAACCAGCCGAACGGGAACGCTTGTCTTCACCTAGATCCGAACCCCGAACAGCACCTAGGGCGAGCTTCAGGGGAACGCCGCCGGACCGGCTTTCGGCCGGTCCGGCGGCGGGTGAACGGGTGAGGCGGTGGCCAGTAGTCGGCCCGTTCCTCTCCGATCGGCGAGGTACGGCCGGTGGGGCGGTTCAGCGGGTAGAAGATCCTACGCACCGGACATCCTTGCCGGTCCTGACAGTTCGCGCAGGGCTCCCCCGGTGCGAGGTCCCCGCGCCGATCTCCAGAGCCGCGCCGTCGCCCGGTCCCGCGTACGCCGGTACTTCCGCGACCAGCGCGTCCGCGTACCCCGGGCGCCCGGCGTCGTATCCTGCGCAGGAAGTCGGGCCGGCCGACTTCCTGCGCACGGGCGCACGAGGGGGCAGCAGCCGGCGCGAACTCGGAAGAATCAGTAGATCGGTCTGCATATTTTTGCCCGAGGCGCGGGCCGCGCGGGCGGGTCAGTGGTTGTGGTGGTAGTCGGCGAGGGTGGTGAAGGCCTGCTTGGGGTCCCAGGGGAGGTCAGGGTAGACCGATCCGGGGCGGCGGTCCTCGTAGACCTTGACGATGCCGTAGCTGGCGAGGTCGAGGTCGTCGCGGGGGTCGCCGTCGGGGCGGTGCACGTGGTCGTGGAGGGCGAAGGTGAAGACGAAGGTGGCGTCGATGCCGCCGGCGTCGAAGGCCTCCAGGAGCTCGCGCAGGTAGTCGGCCTGGCCGGCCTCGTCGCGCTCGTAGTTGCCGTTCAGGCGGACGGGGCCCTCGGGGGCGTATTCGACGATGTCCAGGCCGAGCGCGCCCCGGTCGCCCGCGCCGCGGTAGCCGGCGGAGCCGAACTCGGTGATGGCGACCGGCTTTCCCTGCGCGGTCAGGTCGCGGACGCCGTCGGCGAAGCGGTCGGCGATCTCGGCGGAGCGGTAGAGGTCGAGGGAGACGAGGTCGAACGGCGCCCAGTCGACGCGCTCCAGCGGCACGGCGGCGTAGGTGACGCGCCCGCCGAAGTGTTCGCGGACGGTTGCCACAGCCTTGCCGAGGAACTCGTTGACCCGGCCGCTGACCGCGCCGACGTGTTCGCGCACGAGCTCGGGCCGGCCGAGCAGGGCGACGCGTTCCTCCGTGCTGTCGCCGGGCAGGAACCCCGGGTTCATCAGGCTGAGTTCGGCCCCCGCGACGAACACCACCTCGGCCCCGCGCCGCCGCAGCCGTTCCGCCCGCTCTGCGCAGTCGGCGAACAGCGCCAGCATCTCCTCGGCGGCGAGCTCCAGCGGGTAGGGGGAGAACCAGACCTCCAGGCCGAGGTCGGCGGCGGATCCGGCGGCGCGCTCGATCCGGTCGGGATCGCCGCCCATGATGCGGACCGCGTTGCAGTGCAGGTCGTCGCGGATGATGCGCAGTTCGCGTTCGACCTCCTTCGGGTCAAACCGCGTACGAGAGTACGACCCGTTCCTCACGAATCCGGTGTCGTAACTGATGCCTTTGGTGCGCACGGTCTCCTGCCTTCCTGTGGGGCTGGCGAATACGGTACGAAAAGTACCCTAGTTGCCGTGGATCGCGGATGGCAAGAAGGATGGGAGGGTACGGGCGGTATCGATGGGCGGGACGGGACGGGACGAGGTCCATGGCCGGGCAGACACGGCGACGCGGGGCGGCACTGGAGGAGGCGATCCTGCAGGCGGCGGTGGCGGAGCTCACCGAGTCCGGATTCGCCGGGCTGACCATGGACAAGGTCGCCGCCCGCGCCGGCACCAACAAGAACGCGATCTACCGCCGCTGGCCGAACCGCCTGGCCCTCGGCATCGCCGCCTACAAGCAGCTGGCCACCGCCGTCCCGCTCCCCGACACCGGCGAACTACGCGGCGACGCCCTGGAGTTGCTGCGTCAGGCGAACCGGCACTGGAGCTCCCCGCTCGGCGCGATCCTGCGTGACCTCCTGGTCGCGGCCGGCGGCGCGACGGAGTTCCTGGCACAGCTCCAGGACCAGTCCGGCGATGCCGCGGCCGCGCCCTGGCTCACCGTTCTGGGCCGCGCGGTCGCCCGGGGGGAGGCCGCCCCCGAGGTGCTCCACCCGAGGGTCGCGACGGTGGCGGTGGTGCTGCTGCGCAACGAGTTCGTGGTGCGCGGCGTGCCGAGCGCGCCCGACGACGTCCTCGTCGAGATCGTCGACGAGGTCTACCTCCCGCTGGTCCGACGCCGCGGGGAGGACGCCGGCCAAGCCCCGGGGTGACGCCCGGCGCGGGGCGGCTCCGCGCCGGGCCGGGAGACGGTGACGGGCGAGCGGTACTTCGCGCCGGCGCGACAAGGACGAGGCCCGCCGCCCCGCCTTCGCACGGCTCCTTCCGGCGGACGGCCTGGATCGGGCAAGCCCGCCGCCGCGCCCGTTCGCCTGCCGGATGCGGTTGGACAGGGCAGGTCAGTCGCCGGCGGGCAGGGCCGTGCGCTTCCTCAGCAGCCACTGGCCGGCCGTCCTCCGCGGCTTCCGCACGACGACGCGACCGAAGCTCTTCTTGCCGAGCAGTTCCACTCGCAGTGCGATCGGCGTACCGGGGGTCGGGGCCTGGTGGTTCTTGACCTTGCTGAACTCCAGATTCAGGGCGTCGGGATCGACCACGATGCCCGGTTTGACGATCAGCGTCAGGTTCTTGCCGCGCATGTCCAGGTCGATCTGCAAGGTGTCGTGTGTGATCACCGCCTGCGTGAAATCGAGTGTCACCTCGCACCACTCCACGGAGAGCTCCAGCCGTCGCGGCACCACCCAGTGCCCCACCCGCTCGACCGCACTGAACTTGCGGTCGATCCGCAGGACGTCCTTGGCCTCCGCCACGACCCCACCGGCCAAGGCCGACGCGGGCGGCAGGTCGGCGGTGAGTTCGGTCAGCTCGCGGACCGTCCGCGCCGACAGGGCGGCCTCCAGGCGCTGGTCCAGTTCGTCCGCGGTCAGTCGGCCGTCGCCCGCCGCGACACACAGCAGGTCGGCCACCCGATCCCGGTCCGCATGAGAGGCCCGCAGCTCGGGCTGCGAGCTGCGGCCAGTGCGCTTTCCGGCGGGCGAGAGCTCTCGCGACATACTTCCCGTCCTGAGCTTGACGAAGGTCTTCGCGCGATGGGGTCAGCGGCGCGGATGGGAACTAACGCTATATCGCGATATACGTTCCCGCCAGGCCCGGCCGGAGAGTGGATGGCTGTGGCCGGAGCCGTGGCCGCGCACGTTCGCCGGGTCGTCGTTGCGCCACCCGGCGAACGTCGCCGGTCACGGCGTCAGTCGTTCCCGGCGACCAGGGATTCGGTGAGTCGGTCGGCCACGGTGGCGTCCAGGGGGGCGTGGCCGAGGAGGAAGCGGTACCAGAAGACGCCGTAGATCTGGTCCACGATCAGGTCGAGGTCGGTGTCCTCGGCGAGTTCGCCGCGTTCGCGGCCGCGGGTGAGGAGGTCGCGCAGGGTGGTGCGGCGGGCGGCGGTGAAGGTCTGCATGAGGTCGGCGAGGTGGGGGTCGCGGGCGGCTTCGCGGACGAGGGTGCGCAGGGCCGGGGCGGTGGCGCCGCGTTGGGCGCCGTCGAAGGTGGTGGTGATGAAGGCGCGCAGGTCGATGCGCAGGGCGCCGGTGTCGGGGCCGGGGACGTCCTGGTCGGCGCGGTCGGTGAGGGCGTCGAGCAGGACGGCGCCCTTGGAGGGCCACCAGCGGTAGACGGTCTGCTTGCCGACGCCGGCGGTGCGGGCGATGGCGTCGATGGTGACGGGCGTGCCGTCCGACTCGGCGAGCAGGTGCAGGGCGGCGTCGAGGATCGCCTGGTGGGCGGCCTCGTTGCGGCGGCGTCCGGTGTGCGGGCGGGTCGGGCTGTCCGGAGAGCTCTGGGGGTGGTCGTTCGCCGTCATGACGTTCCCTTCGTCTGCGCTTTCGCTGTCCCCACTTGACAAGACTAGCAGTCTCGATAAACATCATTACCGGAACTAGCGGTCTCGACAATATGAAGGACGCGCCACCATGAGCACTACGTCAAACCTCTTCACCGGTCGGCACGTCGTCGTGATGGGCGGCAGCTCGGGCATCGGCGAGGCCGCGGCCGCCGCCTTCGCCGCGGACGGCGCCGAGGTCGTGGTCACCGGCCGCGACCGGGACCGGCTGGACGCCGCCGTCGCCCGGATCGGCGGCAGGACCAGCGGCTACCGGTTGGACGCCGCCGACCCCGAGGCCGTCGCCGCCTTCTTCGCTCAGGCCGGCACCGTCGACCACCTGGTCGTCGCCGTCAGCGGCGCGGCCGGCAGCGGCCCGTTCGCCCAGCTCGACCTGGCCGACCTCGCGACCGGGTTCGACGCCAAGTTCTGGCCGCAGGTCCGCGTCCTGCAGGCGGCCCTGCCGCACCTGCGGTCGGACGGATCCGTCACGCTGATCACCGCCGCCTCCGCCCGCGCCGCCATCCCCGGCACCGCCGGACTGGCCGCCATCAACGGTGCGCTGGAGGCGATGGTCCCGCCGCTGGCCGTCGAACTCGCCCCGCTGCGGATCAACGCCGTCTCGCCCGGCGTCATCGACACCCCGTGGTGGGACCGCGTCCCGGTGGAGCAGCGGACGGCGCTGTTCGAGGGCCTCGCCGCCACCACCCCGGTCGGCCGGGTCGGCCGGGCCGAGGACGTCGCGCGGGTGATCCACCTGCTCGCCGCCAACACCTTCGTGACGGGCGTGGTGTTCGACTGCACGGGCGGGGCCAACCTCCCCACCGGGCGTTGAACCAGGCGGAGTTGAGGTAGCGGAGTCGAGCGTGGCCGGTCCGGGGGCGGCTCCGGACCGGTCACGTTGTCACAGCTCGCGCGTACGGGGACATCGCCATCGCGCCGTTCGCCGTACGGGTCGACGGGGCGTTGTTCGGCCTGGTCATCGAGGAGGACGACGAGGACGAAGATGAGGACGGGGACGGGGACGGTGTCTGGGCCGAGCTCTACCCCGACGGCCTCGGCTTCCACGCCCCGTGGGACGGCTGCTACGACACCTGAGCCAGCCGGGCCGCCCCGCTCACCACTCGGCCTCGCGGTAGTCCTTGAGGAACACCCCCGACACCGGGTGGCCCGCCTCGCCCCGGACGATGGGGTCGTAGACCCGCGCCGCCCCGTCCACGATGTCGAGCGGGGTGCGGAAACCCTGGGCGGCGAGGTGGGTCTTCTTGGGGGCCGGGTTCTCGTCGGTGATCCAGCCGGTGTCGACGGCGCACATGTGGACGCCCTGGGGGGCGAGTTCGGCGGCGCTGGTGCGGGTGAGCATGTTGAGGGCGGCCTTGGCCATGTTGGTGTGCGGGTGGCGCGCGGTCTTGTTCCGGACGGCGAAACGGCCCTCCACGGCCGTCACGTTGACGATGTAGCGCGCGGGGCGGGAGGAGGCGAGGAGCAGGGGGAGGAGGCGGTCGCAGAGGAGGGCGGGGGCGAGGGCGTTGACGAGTTGGGTCTCCAGCACCTCCGCCGGGTCCAGGGCGCCGAGGCGGACGGACCAGGAGTTGGCGGGGGAGAGGTCGGGCAGCAGCCCGGCCTCGTCCGGGACGTCGGAAAGGCCGGGGAGGCCGGGGAAGGCCGGGAGGTCGAGCAAGGGCGCGGCGCCGGACGGAAGTCGGGCAGGCTCGGCCAGGGGCCGGAAGCCGGGGGCGTGGGTGACGGCCCGGCGGTCGGGGGCGGGCAGGGCGGTGCGCTCGCCGGCGGCCAGCCGGGCGTAGGACTCGGGCGGGCGGCGCAGGGTCTGGGCGGCGTTGTTGACGAGGATGTCGAGTGGGCGGCCGTCGGCACGCAACTGCTCGGTGAGGTCGAGGACTTGGCGCGGGTCGCGGAGGTCGATGCCGACGACGGTGAGGCGGTCCCACCACTGTGCGCTGCCGGCGGCGGCGCGGAAGCGGCGGACGGTGTCGTGCGGGAAGCGGCTGGTGACGGTGAGGTCGGCGCCGTCGCGGAGCATCATCAGGGCGAGTTGGAAGCCGATCTTCACCCGCCCGCCGGTGAGCAGGGCGCGGCGGCCGCGCAGGTCGGTGCTGAGGGCGCGGCGGGTGGTGTTGTCGGCGGCGCAGCCGGGGCAGAGCATGTGGTAGAAGCCGTCGACCTGGCGGTAGGGCTGCTTGCAGACGTAGCACTTGCGCGGTGTCCGCAGCTCGCCGACGGGTCGGCCGGCGGGGGCGAGCGGGGTGTCCTCGCGGCGGTTGCGGGCGCCGGTGGCGGTGGTGGCGAGGAGCTCGTCGTCGGCCTGCCGGACGGCCTGCTTGGCTTCCTGGCGGCGGCGCTTGCGGCTCTCCATGACGAAGGAGCTGAGCTGCCGCTCGGCGTGCAGGCGGGTGCGGTCGTGCGCGGGGAGGGCGCGCAGGCGGCCGAGGGTGCGGCTGAACGCGGCGAGTTCCTCGGGGCTGAGTCCGGCGGCGCCGGCGGCCTCGGTGGCCGCCGTGATGGTGATGCGCTGGTTCTCGTCGTCCCGGACCGTCGTGCCGGTCATGTCCGCCCCCTCGTGCCGTGCAGGTGGGAGGGACTGTAGTGGACGGTCCGGGACGATGAGATGCCAATTTACGGCGGCCGCCGGCACGCCTGGACGCTGGCGTGCCTGGACGCCTGGACGCCTGGACGCCTGGACGCCGGGGTGCCAGCGGCCCCCCGGCCCACCGGCACCCCGACCGCTGACGCGGGTCAGCCCGCGTACTGGGCGAAGATCTTCGCGAACTCGTACGGCTGCTGCGGGATGTTGGTGCACTTGGAGAGCGAACCGCCGGTGCAGGCGTTGGCGTCGCGGGTGGCGTCCCAGAAGGCGAGCAGGCCGAGGTGGTTCTGCTTGGCGAAGGTCACCAGCTGCTGGGCGGCGGCCTGGTTGTAGATCTGGTGGTCGTCGTTCTCGCCGAGCATCGGGGTGACGCCGACCATGGCCCACAGCTGGGCGTCGGTCTTTGCCGGGTAGAGCGCCTTGAGCTGGCCGAACAGGGCCTGGGCGGCCTGCACGGCGGCGTTGCCGTAGTCGGTGCCGGCCCGGTAGTAGTCCATCGCCATGATGTTCACCAGGTCGACGTTCACCCCGGCGTCGCGGGCGGACTTGACGATGGCGACGCCGTCGGCGGTCAGGCCCTCGGGTAGGACGGGCAGCGTGAACGACACCTTGAGGCCGGGGTGGGCCTGCTGGAGCTTGGCGAGCGCGGCGGAGCGGCGGTCGTTGGAGGCGGTGTCGGCGATGGCCGCGCCCTCGATGTCGAAGTCGACGTAGCGCAGGTTGTAGGCGTTGACCACGGCGTCGTACTCGGCGAACAGCGCGTCCACGGTGGTGCAGGCGGCGGCGAGTTCGGTGCCGCTGGCGCCGCCGAAGGAGAGCTTGACGTCGCCGCCGGCCGCGCGCAGCGCGTCGATCTGGTCCTTGGCCCAGCCGGTGCGCGGGTCATAGGCGTTGAACCAGCTGGCCTTGCAGCCGACGCCGGTGACGAAGCCCATGGTGTAGGCCTTGAGGTTGCCGGACTTGGCCATGTCGGGCATGGACGGGGTGGGCCAGGCGCCCATGTCGATGTACGGCGCGACGGGGACGGCGACGTTCGGCGGCGGGGTGGTCGGGCCGCCGGTGGGCGTGCCGGTCGGCGTGCCCGAGGTGGGCGGCGGGGTGCTGGGGCCGCCGCCGGGGCCGGTGAGCGTGATGTCGTCGGCGAGGTAGGCGCCCTGCCCGTACCAGCCGTGCAGGTAGACGGTGACGCTGGTGGTGGCCGGTCCGGTGGTGAAACTGGTGGACAGCTGTTGCCAGTTGGCGCCGCCCGGGGTCCAGGTGGCCGGGTCGGTGACGCCGCTGCCGGTGGCGCCGAGGTAGACGTACTGGCCCTGCACCCAGGCGCTGAGGTTGTACGTGGTGTTGGGCTGGACGCTGACGGTCTGGCCGCACTGCGCGGTGTCGCTCGCGCTCACCGACCCCTTGAGCGCGTAGCTGCCGCTGTGCGCGCCGGAGTTGACGACGCTGCCGGTTCCGGCGGAACAGCTCCAGGGGCTGAGCGTGCCGCTTTCCAGGCCGGGGTTGGCGAGCAGGTTGCCGTCGGCGGCGCCGGCGTTCCCGGCGAGCGCGGCGAGGCCGCCGGCGGCGAGTGCGGTGGCGGCGGCGAGGCTCAGCAGCTTGGTGCGGCCGGCGGGGCGGCGGTGTGTGGGGGCGGGCTGGGGCGCGCTGGGCATGGGGGTGCCTCTCGGGACGTGGGGCCGCCCGCGCCGCGAGAGGGGGAGACGCGGGGCGGGCGGCAGCTTGGGGGCTGGTCCGGTGCGGGGGCGGAGCGCGGTGCTGAGCATCAAACTGGACTAGACCAGCTGTGCACGTCAAGCACTTCCGGGGCATCGAATGCCCACCGTGGGAAGGTTTTAGGAACGGTTTAAGGCGCCGCGCCGAGCGCCCGGCCGGAGCTCCGCCGGACCCCCGGCCGGAGCTCCGCCGAAATCCCGGCCGTGCGGGACGGCGGGAGGAACGCCGGTGGGCCGGCGGCCTGGGCCGCCGGCCCACCGGGCCCGGCATTCACCGGATCAGCAGATCAACTGATCACCCGCAACACGGCTTGCACTCCTTGACCTGGACGTCGTCCACGACCGGGCCGGCCGCGCCGGTGGTGGTGCTGGCGAAGGTCAGCGTGGTGGAGGCGCTCTGCGCGACGAAGCTCAACTGGCGGCCCACGTAACCCATGGCGGCCAGTGTCTTGCCGGTGATGTCGAAGGAGAAGTCCTGGAAGTCCTGGCCGTCGACGAGCACCCGGCCGGTCTTCACGGCCGGCGCGGCTGAGGGGTTGCCGGCCAGCGCGTACGTCACGGAGTACGTGGCGCCCGGGACGGTGGTGAAGGTCTGGGCGACGGCGCCGGTGTTGGAGCCGTTGAGGTCCACCGACTGGTCGCCCTCGGCGGCCTGCCAGAAGCCGGCGCCGATCAGGTCGACGCTGCCGCTGGTGACCCTCCACGGGCCGATGCTCTGACCGGCGGTCAACTCGGTGAAGCTGTTCGCCGGGACCTTGGGCGACTCGAAGCTTCCGTCGTCGAAGCGGCTGAGGGCGCGGTGGCCGCCGGCGGCCTGCGCCGGGACGGCCACCGCGGTGGCACCGGCCACGAGCAGGGCGACGGTGGCGAGGCGGGCACGCGAGAACGACATGGGTTTCTCCCCAACTGGTCTACCGGATGGATGAGCCGATGATCGGCTGCGCACAGAGCGTCCGCCGCCGCGGTGAAGCCTGCCAAGGCCGGAGAGGTGGCGCCCGGTGGTGCGGAGAGCCCGCCGACGGGCTCTTGCGCGCCGGTTTGACGGGTGGTCGCCTGTGCCCGCCCGGCGCCGGGCCGTGGTGGGAACGCACAGGTCTGACAGCCGGGCCACCGGGCACGGTGGTGAGAACCGACGTACGCGCTCCATGGGTGCCTCGGGCGCATCCCACCCTAGGGTGAGCCGATGGCGACTCATATGATCAACGACCCCTTTGGTGGCCCGCGGATCTGCTTCATCGGCGACTCCTTCGTCCAGGGCCTCGGCGACCCGGAGTTCCGCGGCTGGGTCGGCCGCGTCCTCCAGACCGCCGCACCGGACGCCACCGCGTTCAATCTCGGCGTCCGGCGCAACAGCTCGGCGGACGTCCTGAACCGCTGCTGGGCCGAGGTCGAGGCCCGCACCCGGCCCGGGGCCGACAACCGGCTGGTGGTCTCCGTCGGCGCCAACGACGCGATGGCGCAGGACGAGGCGATGGCGTGGTCCGCCGAGCCGGCCCCGGGCACCGCGCCGACGCAGGGCACCGCGCCGACGCAGGGTGCCGTCCAGCCGGACGACCGGCCGCCCCGGGGCAGCGCGCCGCGCGTCGCGCCCGACCGCACCCTGGCCAACCTCGCCGCCCTGCTGGACGGTGCCCGCGAGCGCGGGATCGGCGTCCTGGTGGTCGGCCCGCCGCCGGTGGTCTGCGGGGGAGCGGAGCACCTGGCACGGCTACTGAGGCTCGCCCCCGCGCTGGCCGCGCTCTGCGCCGGGGCCGGCGTGCCGTTCATCGACGTCACCCGGGCGCTGGCCGAGGATCCGGTCTGGGTGGCGGAGGCCGGTGCCGCGGACGGCGCGCACCCGGGCGCGGGCGGGTACGGACGGCTGGCGGAGCTGGTGCTCGGCGGCGGGTTCGGCGACTGGATCCGGTCGGAGCCCGGGCGGGCCTGACCTCCGGTGCCGGTACGGGCCTGACCCCAGTGGTCGGTACGGGCTTGACCTTGAGTGCACTCCAAGGTGAAAGCTGGACGCGTTGATCCACCGCACCACCACCGCAGACCCGCACACCACGATCGGAGCACCGTCATGCGCAAGGCCACGTTCGGCACCAACGGCCCGGAGATCGGCGTCCTCGGCCTCGGCTGCATGGGGATGACCTGGGCCTACGACGTCCAGAGCCGGGACGACGAGAACTCCGTCCGGGTGATCCGGCAGGCGCTGGACCTCGGCGTCACCCTGATCGACACCGCCGACATGTACGGCCCGTACACCAACGAGGAGGTGGTCGGCGCCGCCCTGGCCGGCCCGTACCGGGAGCGCGCGTTCCTCGCCACCAAGGTCGGCATCGTCCCGGGCGAGGTCGGCCAGTCGGGGGCCCGCGACGGCAGCCCCGAGCACGTGCGCCGCTCGATCGACGAGAGCCTGCGCCGCCTCGGCACCGACCACGTCGACCTCTACCAGCTGCACCGGGTCGACCCGGCCGTCCCGATCGAGGAGACCTGGGGCGCCCTCGCCGAGACCGTCGCGGCCGGCAAGGCCCGCCGGATCGGGCTCTCCGAGGTGACCGTCGAGGAGATCAAGCGGGCCCAGTCGGTGCACCCGGTGGCGTCCGTGCAGTCCGAACTCTCGCTCTGGACCCGGGACGTGCTGGCCGAGGTGCTGCCGTACACCGAGGAGCAGGGCATCGCCTTCCTGCCGTTCTCGCCGCTCGGCCGGGGCTTCCTGACCGGCAGCATCTCCTCCTTCGAGGAACTGCCCGCGGACGACTTCCGCCGCCGGCTGCCGCGTTTCCAGCAGGACGCGCTGAAGGCGAACCTGGCGTTGGTGGGGAAGGTCAAGGAGGTCGCCGAGCGGGTCGGTGCGACGCCCGCCCAGGTGGCGCTGGCCTGGGTGCTGGCGCAGGGCCGGTACGTCTTCCCGATCCCGGGCACCAAGACGCCGCGCTACCTGGTGGACAACGCGGGCGCGGCCGAGGTCGTGCTCTCGGCGGCCGACCTGGCCGAGCTGGACACGCTGCCGACGCCGACCGGCGAGCGCTACTGAGCCGAGCGGGCGGAGCGGCCGGAGCGAACGAGGCGGCCGGAGCGGACGAGGCGGGCGGAGCGGGCGGTCCAGGGCGCTCCGCCCCGGGTCACCGTCCGGACCCCCTGATCCAGATCAGCTGCCGCCCGGTCTCGGCAGGAGCCCGGACGGCGGCCTCGGCGACCCGGTCGAGCCGGTAGCCGAGCTTGCGCGGGATGGCCGCGCTGGCGCCGTTCGCCTCGTCGCAGTGGATCTCCACCCGCGCGATGCCGGGCAGGGCCAGCGCGGCCTCGGTCAGCGCCCCGGCCGCGGTGGTGGCGATGCCGCGGCCGGCGTGCCGGGCGGCGACCCAGTAGCCGATCTCCAGCGCGCCGGGGCCGATCCGGCCGTGCAGGCCGAAGGCGCCGACCACGCCGCCGGGCTCGCTGTCCAGGCTGACCAGGTACATGAAGTCGGTGCCGGCTTCCCAGGCGAGGGAGCCGGCCCGGGCCAGCTCGGCGGTCTGCGCCCGGGTGGGGGCCTCGGCCGCCCACTCCATCCAGGGCCGCAGGTGGTCCAGGTTGGCGCGGACGGCCTTGTTGAGCGCCACCGCGTGGCTGCTGCGGCGGCGCAGCAGCGAGATCCCACCGGGCAGCCGCAGCGACTCGGGCGGCCGCCCGGTGGTGACCTCCCCGCAGGGACGCCGTTCGTCGGTGCCCGCAGCACCGGGGCGCCGCCCGGTGGCGACCTCGTCGGAGCCGGGGGTGTGGCGCGGAGTGGGCGGGTACTCGCAGGACCGTTGTCGCGGGTGGCTCATGACCGCGATTATGTCCTTGGCCGGAACCTGTCACCAACGGATTTCCCCGTCGCCGACGCACTCCTCGGTGCACGATCCTGCCCCGCCCCGGCGCACCCGGGTGTGCGCGCCCGGCGGGTCAGAGCCGGATCAGCACCTCGTCGAGTTCCTTGCGCCGCAGGTCCGGCACGCGCGCCCCCTCGGCCGGGTAGCCGACCGGGATGACGTACGCGGCGCGCTCCTCCACCGGGCGCTCACAGACCTCGTTGAGGAACTTCATCGGGCTCGGCGTGTGGGTCAGCGTGGCCAACCCGGCCTGGTGCAGGGAGGCCAGCAGCAGCCCGACCGCGATCCCCACCGACTCCTTGGTGTAGTACGGGCGCGGCGAGGCGGGCCCCTTGTGCACCTCGAACACCACGATCACCGCCGGCGCGTCCTCCAGGAACGGCTTGCGCCAGTCGGTGCCGATCGGCGCCAACGCGGCCAGCCACTCCTCCGACGCCCGGTGCGCGTAGAACTCGCGCTCCTCGGCCTCGGCGGCCTCGCGCAGCCGCCGCTTGCGCTCCGGGTCGGTGATCACCACGAAGCGCCAGGGCTGGACGTGTGCGCCGCTGGGCGCGGTGTTGGCGGTCCGGATCGCCCACTCGACCACCCCGTCCGGGATCGGACGGGTCGCGTAGTCGCGGACGGTCCGGCGCTGCGCCATCACGTCGTGAAAGGACCTGCTGCGGGCCTCGGCCTCGTGGGCCGGCACCGTCATCGGGCGGAGCGGGACGCTCGGGTAGGAGCTGCCGTCCGCCGTGCCGTCGACCGTACGGTTCTCAACCATGGCCGACAGCACAGCACATGACGCCCGCGCCGGGAAGAGGTCAAGACCACTTACCGCTCGTGCACCCGCCCGTCCCGGACCTCGATCCGCCGGTTCACCGCGACGGTGTCCAGCATCCGCCGGTCGTGGGTGACCAGCAGCAGGGTGCCGGTGTACGAGCCGAGCGCCGACTCCAGCTGCTCGATCGCGGGCAGGTCCAGGTGGTTGGTGGGCTCGTCCAGCACCAGCAGGTTGACCCCGCGCGCCTGCAGCAGCGCCAGCGCGGCCCGGGTGCGCTCGCCGGGGGAGAGGGTGCCGGCCGGGCGCATCACGTGCACCGCCTTGAGGCCGAACTTGGCCAGCAGGGTGCGCACCTCCTCCGGCGTGAGTTCCGGTACGGCGGCGGCGAAGGCGTCCGACAGCGGCTCGCCGCCGAGGAACAGCCCGCGCGCCTGGTCCACCTCGCCGACCACCACGCCGGAGCCCAGCGCGGCGCTGCCGCCGTCGAGTTCGAGCCGGCCGAGCAGGGCGGCCAGCAGCGTGGACTTGCCCGCGCCGTTGGTGCCGGTGATGGCGATCCGGTCCGCCCAGTCGATCTGCAGGTCCACCGGGCCGAAGGAGAAGTCGCCACGGCGGGCGATGGCCCCGCGCAGGGTGGCGACGACCGAGCCGGAGCGCGGCGCGGTGGCGATCTCCATCCGCAGCTCCCACTCCTTGCGCGGCTCCTCGACCACGTCCAGCCGCTCGATCATCCGCTGGGTCTGCCGGGCCTTGGAAGCCTGCTTCTCGGTGGACTCGGAGCGCATGGCGCGGCCGATCTTGTCGTTGTCGGAGGACTTGCGGCGGGCGTTGCGCACGCCGTGCTCCATCCAGCCGCGCTGCATCCGGGCCCGGGCCTCCAGCCCGGCCTTGGTGTCGGCGTACTCGTCGTACTCCTCGCGGGCGTGCCGACGGGCCACCGCGCGCTCCTCCAGGTATGCCTCGTAGCCGCCGCCGTACAGGTTGACCTGCTGCTGGTGCAGGTCCAGCTCCACCACCTTGGTGACGGTGCGGGCCAGGAACTCGCGGTCGTGGCTGATCAGCACGGTGCCCGCGCGCAGGCCCTTGACGAAGGCCTCCAGCCGCTCCAGGCCGTCCAGGTCGAGGTCGTTGGTGGGCTCGTCGAGCAGGAAGACGTCGTAGCGGGAGAGCAGCAGCGAGGCGAGGCCGGCCCGGGCGGCCTGGCCGCCGGACAGCGCCGTCATCGGCAGGTCGAGCGAGACCTTCAGGCCGAGCGAGTCGGCGACCTCCTCGGCGCGCTCCTCCAGGTCGGCGCCGCCGAGGTCCAGCCAGCGGTCCAGGCTCGCCGCGTACGCGTCGTCGGCGCCCGGGCGGCCCTCGACCAGGCCCTCGGTGGCCTCGTCCAGCGCGGTCTGCGCGGCGGTCACGCCCGTGCGGCGGGCCAGGAAGTCGCGTACCGACTCGCCCTCGCGCCGCTCCGGCTCCTGCGGCAGGTGGCCGATGTTGGCGGACGCCGGGCTGAGCCGCAGCGAGCCGCCCTCGGGAGTGTCCAGCCCGGCCAGCAGCCGCAGCAGCGTCGACTTTCCGGCGCCGTTCACGCCGACCAGGCCGATCACGTCGCCGGGGGCGACGACCAGGTCCAGGCCGGAGAAGAGGGTGCGCTCGCCGTGGCCGGCGGCGAGGTCCTTGACTACGAGTGTGGCGCTCATGATGAGCCCGATTGTAGGAGGAGCGGGCCGGGAGGCGGAAAGCGAAAGGCCCAGGGGACCCCGGCCGCTTCGGCCGCGGGCCCCCTGGGCCGGTCGATCAGCGGGTCACTTGGACTTCTTCGAGAAGTAGTCGAACATCCGGGCCGCCACGTCGTCCAGGTACGGACCGGCCTCCCAGGTGCTGGCGCCGTTGCCGATCGAGGTGTCGCTGACCAGGGCCGGCTTGCCGTCCTTGGGGGCGACCCAGCCGCCCCCGCTGCTGCCGCCGGTCATGTTGCAGCCGATCATCAGCATCGCCGGGCGGCTCGGGTCGCCGGCCTTCTTGGCCGGCTTGCCGCTGTCGCAGTGGTCCAGCTCGACGCCGTCGAACGGCTTGCCGGCCGGGTAGCCGTAGGCGCTGACGCTGGTGAGCTGCTCACGCGGGGCGTTGAACCAGATCGGCACGGAGCCGCCGACGGTCTCCTCCAGCGACTTGCCGTTGCCGCTCGGGTTGGCGACCTTGATGATGCCGAAGTCGTACTGACTCCACGGGCCGCCGTGCTCCGGGTCGGCCTCGGCCGACCACTGCGGCGAGACCATGCCCGCGGTCGCGCCCCACTCGCCGTACGGCTCGGCGTCGGCCTCGCTGGCCTGCTTGCCGCCGCTCAGCAGGCCGTTGCTGTTGTAGGCCGGGGCGAAGGAGATGTTGGTGTAGTAGGCGCCGCCCTTTCCGCCGTGCAGGCAGTGGCTGGCCGTCCACACCAGGTTGCTCTTGCCGGGGTTGGCCGGGTCGGAGACGACGGTGCCGGAGCACACGTAGTCCTCGTTCCCGTCCTTGAAGAAGATCTTGCCGTTGACGTGCAGGTTCTTCGCGTACGGGTGCTGCGTCGGCTTGGCCTCGACGACACTGGGCAGCGGGTCGCCGCCGCCGCTCGGGGGCTGGGCGGTGGTGGGCTGCGCCGGGGCCGGGGTGGCCGGCTTCGAGGTCGGCTGCGCCGGGGCCGCGCCGGTCGGCTGGGCCGGCGGCTGCGTCGGGTCGGGCTGCGGCTGCGGCATCGGCTTGGGCTTGGCGTTCAGGATCTTCTGGAGGGTCCAGTAGCCCTTGACCGCCGGAGTGACGACGTTCTGCTGGGCCCACTTGTCCCAGTCCTCGAACTTCCAGGTCTTCAACTCTTCGACGGTCGGCAGCTTGATCGGCGCCGCACCCGGCTTGCCGGTGGCACTGGCCGCGACCGTCGGAGCCGTGGTCTGGGCCACGGCCGGGTCGCTGTTGTCCGGGCCGCACGCGGTTGCGGCCAGCATGGTCAACGCGGCGACGGAGGCGCCCAGGACGGCACGGTTCGGCCGGGATATCGGTGACATGAGTTCAAATCCCCCTGTGAATAACCGCCATACGGCCCGTTCCGCGGGTACGGCTCGGCGGAGCCGCAGGTATGGCGGTGAGGAAGTCTGCCATGCGGATAAAGACGTCCTCACGCACACCCCCGGCCGGTACGAGGCCGTCACCGGATCGGCACCGGATCGGCACCCGCCCCCCTCCGGCACTCGGAAAACCGGTTGCGGACGTCGGGCGCCGTACGTAGCGTGAACGACCTCACCAGCCAGACAAGGAGAAGGCCGTTGCTCTACTGAGGTCCCGGGACACCGCCCCCGCCGCGCAGGCCTTCCGCCGCGCGGTGTGCGAGTGTGCGACCTCAGCCACGGCCCCCTGGCGAGTCCGATCCGTCTGACCCGGATCCGCGCCACCCCCCTTCGGCCGTGCCGGCCCGCACCCGCGGTGTCTCCCCGTGTTGCTCCTCCTTCCCTTCGGCAACCACCCGGGAGGCCCTCCATGGCACAACCCACCACCACCGCCGTCCTCTGCACCGACCTGTCCTTCGAGTGGCCCGACGGCAAGCCCGTCCTGGACGGCTTCCACCTCGCCGTCGGCCCCGGCCGCACCGGCCTGATCGGGCTCAACGGAGCCGGCAAGTCCACCCTGCTGCGGCTGATCGCCGGCGAGCTGACACCCACCGGCGGCACCGTCCGGGTCGACGGCGAACTCGGCTACCTGCCACAGGGGTTGACACTGGACACCGCTCTGCGGGTGGACGAGGCGCTGGGCATCCGCGCCACCCGCGAGGCCCTGCACGCCATCGAGTCCGGCGACACCGACCAGCGCCACTTCGACGCCGTCGGCGACGACTGGGACGTCGAGGAGCGCGCCCGCGCCACCCTCGACCGGCTCGGCCTGCGCCGCCTCGGCCTCGACCGCACCACCGGTGAGCTCTCCGGGGGCGAGGCCGTGCTGCTGCGCCTCGCCGCCCTGCTGCTGCGCCGCCCCGACGTCCTGCTGCTCGACGAGCCCACCAACAACCTCGACCGGGCCGCCCGCGAGCGGCTCTACGAGACGGTGGCCGGCTGGCACGGCGTCCTGCTGGTCGTCAGCCACGACCGCGAACTGCTCCAGCACGTCGACCAGATCGCCGACCTGCGGGACGGCGCGGTCACCTGGTACGGCGGCAACTTCGCCGAGTACGAGCGCACCCTCGCCGCCCAGCAGGAGACCGCCGAGCGGCTGCTGCGCAACGCCGAGGCCGACGTCCAGCGCCAGAAGCGGGACTTGACCGAGGCCCGCACCCGGCTGGAGCGCAGCGCGAGTTACGGCAAGAAGCGCTCGGTCACCCGCAACGACCCGCACATCTTCGCGGGCAAGCTCAAACGCCAGGGCCAGGAGACGGCCGGGCGGCTCCAGGGCATGCACACCGAGCGGCTGGAGGAGGCCAGGCAGCGGCTCACCGCGGCCGAGGAGGCGGTCCGCGACGACGCCGAGATCCGGATCGACCTGCCGCGCACGGCCGTCCCGGTCGGGCGCACCGTGCTCACCCTGCAGAAGGTCCGGCTGCCCTACGGCAGCACCGCCGACCTCGACCTGCGCGGCCCCGAGCGGATCGCCCTGGTCGGCCGCAACGGCTCCGGCAAGACCACCCTGCTGCGTACCATCGCGGGCGAACTCCCGCCGCTGGAGGGCGAGATCACCACGCCGGTGCCGCTGCGTCACCTGCCGCAGCGGCTCGACCTGCTGGCCGACGAGCTGACCGTCGCGGAGAACGTCAAGCTGTTCGCCCCCGCCGCCGGGGACAACGCGATCCGCGCCCGGCTGGCCCGCTTCCTGTTCCGCGGCGGCCGGGCCGATCAGCTCTCCGCCACCCTCTCCGGCGGCGAGCGGTTCCGGGCCACCCTGGCGGCCCTGCTGCTGGCCGACCCGCCGCCGCAGCTGCTGCTGCTCGACGAGCCGACCAACAACCTGGACCTCGCCAGCGTCCGCCAGCTCACCCAGGCGCTCGCCGCCTACCAGGGCGCGCTGATCGTGGCCAGCCACGACCTGCCGTTCCTGCGCGGCCTGGGCCTCACCCGGTGGCTGGAGCTGGACGGCGAACTGCGGGCGGTGGATCCGATGTAGCGGGCCCCGTCACCGCAGTCCGTCGGTCACCGGCCACTCTTCGCTGGTCGCTGGTCGCTGGTTGCCGGTCACCGGTCACCGGTCCTCGGTCCTCGGTGAGGACGCGCCGGGCCGTGCTCAGGGCCGAGTCCCTGAGCGCGGCCAACTCCTCGTCGGTGAACACCGGCGTGCGGATGTCCGGCGGGATGCCGGGCCGTCGAAGGTGCTGCCGTCGGGGGTGAGGTACTTCTCGTTCGGCAGCACCACCAGGAGGTCCGGCGAGAGGGGCTTGATTCCGTCGCCCTGGCTCCGACGCTACGGTCGCCCCCACCGCCCCGACGTCATCCCGCGCGCTCAACCCCCGCCCGACTTCGGGGTTACCCGCGGCCTCGCCGAAACCGCTCCGAGGGGGTATCGACAGCAAACCCTTTTGGCGGCGGGTGAAAATCCGCCGGTGGTGGTCCCAACTCCGGTGTGCTCCAGTAGCATCGGCGCCATGCCTGCGCTCAACATCGAGTACACGGAGCACGAGCTCGCCGCGATCCGCGAGGCCGCGGCCGCGGACGGGAAGAGCATCAAGGCGTACATCCACGACCTGAGCGTGCGGGAGCAGCAGCGGCGGGTGTTCGTGGATCACGCGGTGGCGTTCTGGAGGTCGCACCGGGCGGAGTTCGACGCCGCGTTCCCGGAGGACGCACCGGCGGCGTGACCGGCGGGGTGGGGGTGCGGGGGTGATGCTGCTCCACGTCGACCTGCGCTGGCTGCTCGACGTGCAGGAGCTGGCCTCGCCGGAGGACCTCAGCGTGCGGGACTACTCCGCGCTGCAGGCCGCCGTCGCCCGGCACCGGGTGAACACCGCGCAACTCGGCCACGACGCCGACGCCGCCTGGTGCGCGGCCACCCTGATGCACACGATCGTGTTGCTGCGCCCGCTGCCGGTGCGCAACAACCTGTACGCCTGCATGACGACGGCCGCGTACATGCACGCGGCCGAGGAGGGCGTCGACCCGCCGTACGGGGCGTTGGTCGAGCTGGCCCGGGACATCGCCGAGGGCCGGGCGGACGTGTTCGCGGCGGCCGACCGGATCCGCTCCTGGCGGATCTGAGGCCGGCCGCCGGTCAGGCGTCCAGGCGTTGAGGCGTCCAGGCGTTGAGGCGTTCGAGCGGCCGGGCGTTCAGGACTTGGCGGGCTTCAGCCTGTTCGCGGCCAGCGTTCCCAGCCGGTCCAGCCCGACCACGACGGCGGCGAGCACGACGAACTCGACGGTCAACAGGGCGATCTGGCCCCAGACGTAGCCGTAGCCCTTGGTGGTGGGGTCGAAGAAGAAGTACGGGTAGGGCATCGGGTAGTCGCTGAACAGCGCGTTCCGGGCGAGCACGATCGCCGCGTAGCCGAGCGGGAAGCCCAGCCAGAGCGGGACGTCCTTCCAGACCGCCGCGTTGCGCGGCTTCAGCACCAGCCAGTCGGCGATCACCATCACCGGCGTCACGTAGTGCAGGAAGAACGACGACCAGTGCGCGAGCTGGTCCGGCCCGCTGACCAGCCCGGGCAGCGGGTTGGCGCCGTGCTGGAGCAGGATGTGCGAGACCAGCCCGGTGATCAGTATGTACAGGGTGGCGGCGCCGCGCAGGCGGGGCGCGGGCGCGTCCACGGTGTCGCGCTTGGTCATCCAGTACACCGCGCCGATGAAGTAGCCGAGCACGATGACGTTGCTCTGTACGGTGAAGTACACCAGCGGCGCGGTCCCGAGGGTCAGGCCGAGGCCCGCCGAGAGCACGATGCCTATGCGCCACCACAGCGCTGGGCGGGTCCGGACGGTCATGCGGCCACCAGTTCGGTTCAGGCGATACGGGAGGTATCGGACGGGTTGAGGGGGAACGTCGCACTCTACTCGCAGGGAGCGGGCGGACGAAAGGAACGGTCCGACGCACGGGCCCCGGCAGGCCCTCAGCCCGGCAGGACGAAGCCCGACTCGTAGGCCGCGATCACCGCCTGGGTGCGGTCGCGGGCGCCCAACTTGGCGAGCACGCTGCCGACGTGCGTCTTCACCGTCTCCTGGCTGACCACCAGCTCCCGGGCGATCTCGCCGTTGTTGAGCCCGGTGGCCATCAGCCGCAGCACCTGCCCCTCCCGCTCGGTCAGCCGCCCGATCGGCCGCCGGTCCGGGGCGGCGGCCCTGCGGGGGTCCGCGCCGTGCCGCAGGGCGAGTTCGCGGACGGCCGCCGGGAAGAGCAGCGAGTCCCCGCGCGCGACCAGCCGCACCGCCTGGACCATCTCCTCCGCCCGCGCCCGCTTCAGCAGGAACCCGGCCGCGCCCGCGCGCAGTGCGTCGTACACGTGGTCGTCGTGCTCGAAGGTGGTGACCACCAGGATCCGCGGCGGCTCGGCCATCCCGCCGACCAGCTGCTCGGTGGCCCGGATCCCGTCGATGCCGGGCATCCGGACGTCCATCAGCACCACGTCCGGGCGCAGTTGGCGCACCAGCGGGACGACCTCGGCGCCGTCCGAGGCCTCGCCGACCACCGTGAGGTCGGGCTCGGCGTCGATCACCACCCGCAGGCCCGTCCGGACCAGCCGCTCGTCGTCCGCGATCACCACGCGGATGCTCCCGTCGTTCTTGTGCTCGCCGTGGTCGCCGTGGTCGCCGTGCTGGCCGTGCTCGCCGTCGTGCTCGGCACCGTTGTGCTCGTTCATCGTGTCCCTCCCGCCGGCAGCCAGACGGCCAGCCGCCACGTCGTTCCGTCCTCGCTCGGCCCCGCCGTGCTCCCGCCGAGCAGGGCCGTCGCGCGTTCCCCGATCCCGCGCAGCCCGCGCCCGCCGCCGGGGCGGCTCGGCCGGGCGGGGCCCAGCGGGTTGGTCAGTTCGATCTCCAGCCGGCCCCCGGCCAGCGCGACCCGCAGCCGGGCGGGCGCGGGCCCGGCGTGCCGCAGCACGTTGGTCAGGCCCTCCTGGACGATCCGGTACGCCTCGCGGGAGACCTCGGCGGGCAGCCGGGCCAGGCCCGGAGCCAGTTCGGCGTCCACCGTCACGCCGGTGCGGGCGAGTTGGCGCAGCAGGTCGTCCAGCCCGCTGAGGGTGGGTCCGGCGGGCCCGGTGGCGCGGGCATCCTCCTCGCGCAACAGCCCGAGCACGGCGTCCAGTTCGGCGACGGCCGCCCGCGCGGTCTCCTCGATCGCCTGCAGCGCCTCGGCGGCGAAGTCCGGGTCGGTGCGCAGCACCCGGGCGGCCGCCGTGGCCTGGATGCCGACCGCGCTGAGCGCGTGCCCGACCGAGTCGTGCAGTTCGCGGGCCAGCCGGTTGCGCTGGGCGAGCACGGCGGCCCGGCGTTCGGCGGCGGCCAGCCGCTCCTCCGGGGTCGGGCCGAGCAGGGCCGGCGCCCAGCGGGCCAGCAGCGCGCCGAAGCCGGCGCTGGTGGCGACGATCAGCACCAGGAGGGCGAAGCCCAAGGCGGGGCCGGTGAGCATCCAGCCGGGGAACCGGTCCTCCCAGTACTTCGTGAGGTCATCGGCGGCGCCGAAGGAGAACAGCAGCACCACCGCGAACGGCACCCCGCCGAGCGTCATCCCGGCCACCACGCCGCCGAAGAAGAGGTGCAGCACGTACCAGAGCGCGGTGCGCCGGCGCGCCGCCCATGAGCGGGCCGGTCCGGCGGCCAGTTCCTCGGGCCGCTCCGCCGCGCAGAGCGCCCGCGCCGCCGTCCCCTCCAACGCCCGTACGGTCGGCAGCAGTGCGGTGACGGCGGCCATCGGCAGTGACGTGAACAGCGCGGCGAACTGCAGGAGCAGCTGGCGCGGCTGCCCCTGGTCGGCGTTGAGTGCCCCGAGCATCACCACCGAGAGGAGCCAGTACGGCATCAGCAGCGCGCCGCCGAGCACCAGGTGCACCCAGCGCAGCCGGGCCCGCCGGCCCAGCAGCGCCCCCGCCACACGCCGTGTCCGGCCGCCCGCCCCCGTGTCCATCAGTGCGACTCTACGTCAGCGGTCCCGGGGCGGGTCCGGCGGATCTCGCCGGGTTCCGCCCGCCGCGCCCCCGGGCCCGCCGCGGCCCGCTCGGTCAGCGCCACCGCGCCGACGACCAGGACCAGCAGCCCGGTGACCACCTGGGCGGTCTGCACCAGCGGCATCAGCCCGGGCACCGCCTTCCGTAGGTCCGTCACGGTGGTCGTCGTCGCGCCGAGGGCCACCAACTGCCAGCAGCCCCAGCCGAACAGCGAACCGGCCGCCGTCCAGGCCACCAGCAGCGGAGTGCGCAGCCGCCGCCGCGGCCGGATCCGGAACACCAGCGTCAGCAGCGCCGCCGCCGCGGCCACCGCCATCACCGCGGAGACCCCGTCCATCACCGCCACTCCCGGGTTGTGGTCCGCCACCAGGGCCGGCGGCAGTCCGGCGGTGCCGCCCGCCGCCCAGTACGCCCGGGCCGCCGCGACGCCCAGGCCGAGCAGGGCGGCGACGCAGGCGAGGCAGCGCTGCACGGTCAGCGTGGGGGAGGCGGGCAGGTCGCCGATCCGGTC
Source organism: Kitasatospora sp. MAA19 (assembly GCF_029894125.1). Taxonomy (GTDB): domain Bacteria; phylum Actinomycetota; class Actinomycetes; order Streptomycetales; family Streptomycetaceae; genus Kitasatospora. The sequence continues at coordinate 80,855 of NZ_JARXYZ010000002.1, read as the reverse complement.
CCGCAGCAGGCCGGGCCAGCGCCGCCGGGCGTACAGCGCGAAGGCGGTGATCAGCGCGACGCCCTGGACGGCGAACCCGCCGTACACCACGGGGAAGACCCAGGCGCCGGTCCCGCCGGGGCCGTCCTCGCCGCTTCGCGGCTCCGGCCCGGACAGCAGCACGCTGATCAGGTACAGCGGCAGCGCCACCAGGATCGTCCCGAGCAGCCCGGTGGCCACCCACATCGGGAACGCCACCAGCCCGGCCGGCGCCCGTCGCCCCCAGGGGCGTGTGAAGGCCAGCGCGAGGGCCACGGCGATCGCGTCCATCCCGAAGGTGAGCAGGTTCACCAGCCACAGCTCGTCCATGGCGCCCGGATCGTCGGACCCCACCGGGTGGCCGGTCAACCACAGTGACTTGAGCGTCAGATACGGCACCGTCGCCGCCACGGCGACCCAGGCGGCCGTGGCCCGCACCGCGTTTTCCTTGATCCTCATGCCCTCCACGGTCGCCCCGGATCCGGGGTCGGCGCGTCAACCCCGTGAACGGTCACCCTCCCCCTCCGGGGGGATCTCGATCCGCGGCCCTCATCCCGGCGCGGGGAGCCTCGTTGATTCGGGCACACACCTCACGGGAGACACGCCGCACGGGACACCGTCCGCACGGGACACCGTCCTGGCGGGGCGCACCCCGCACGGGACGGACACCCCACGAGGCGTGCACTCGACGGGAGGGGACACCGCCATGACCGAGCCGTCCGTACCGCTACCGCCGCCCCGGCGGCCGCACTTGCCCCCGAGGCCCGCCGGCCCGCCGGCGTCCGACCCGCTGCAGCAGCTCATCCAGGCCCAGAGCGGGGCGCCGCGCGGCGACGCCACCGCCTACCTGCGGGCGGGGGCGCACCTCGACCCGGCCTTCCGGGACGCGGTGATCGAGGAGCTCGCCGAGCACCCGTACCGGGTACCGCCGCCGAGCCCCGGGGTCGACCTGGTGGCGGTGCTCAAGGAGTGCTACGCCGCCCGGCGGCAGGCGGTGGGGCGGGCGGTGCTGGTCCTGCTGGCCGCGGCAGCGTTCGCGGTCTGCGTGATCCTCGCCGTGCTGATGTCAGGGAACGTCGACGGATCGCAGGCGTTCGACCTGCTGGTGCGGGTCTGGTTGCTGGAACTGGCCGTCCCGCTGGTGTTCGTGGCGGCCTGGCTGATCCGGTCCGACCGGCCCGGGCGTCGACGGACCGGCAACTGGCTGGCCCTCGGCTGCCTGCTGCTCGCGATCCCGGCGCTCGGGTGGCAGTGGGTCGCCGCCGTGACGGCCGTCTGGTTCGCGGTGGCCCTCGCCGGCCGTCGACGGCTCGAACAGACCTTGTACGACCTCGGCACCGGCCGCGCGGCCGTCCCCGAGGACCACCACCATCAGGAGCTGTACCGGCGGCTCGCACATCAGCAGGCCGACCCCGACGTCGTCTACAGCGACTACGCGCCCTTCGTCGGCGCCGGGATCGAGGTCGACCACTGGTCCTTCGCCGACGACCTGCGGCCCGACCCGTCGGCCCAACCGGCCTCCCAGGAGCAGGTGTTGACCGTCCCGGTCGTGCACGCCCGGCTGCGCACCGAGCTCGCCCGCCTCGGCGCGGTCGGCGCACCCGCCTACCCGGGCGACCGCCTGCACGGGATCGCCGTGCACGACCTGGTGTTCAAGAGCGGCAAGCGCCTCGGCCCCGCCGCCGACTGGTGCGGCCACGGCCCGGGCACCGCCTTCGCCGCCCTCGCCCCGTACGCGGCCCGCTGCGCCGCCGCCCTGAACGGGGGAGTGCACGACCCGGCGTGCTGGTGGGTGGACAGCGTCGACCTCGCCGCCGAGGAACGGCTCCGGCACTATCTGGCGGTACGGGTGGCGGGCTGGCAGGGGGAGATCGTCGTCACCGTGTTCGTGCGCGCCCAACTCCAGGGCGGGCAGCTCTTCCTGGAGAGCAGGGCCTTCGTGCTGCCGCCGATCGCCCGCGCCTACCACGCGATCGACACCGCCGCCCCGCCCGCCGACCTGGGTGACTGGCTCGGCCTCTGCCTGGCGTCGCTGGCGTCGCTGCCCGCCCTGGTGGCGGGCTCGGTCGGCGTGCTGCGCCGCGCCGCGCGCAGCCGACGGGCGGTCGGCCGGAACGCCCTCCGGTACGCCCGGATGTGCCGGGAGAACCGCCTGGTCGAGCACGGGCCCACGCTGTCCGTCCGGGAGTTGGGTGCGGAACCCGCGTACCAGCAGCTGTTCCAGGAGATGGACGTCCAGCGGTTCCTGAAGAGCGTCCGGGCCCGGATCGTGTCCGCCGTCCACGACTGCCTGCGGGACCACGGGCTGCGGACGGACGGGGCGAGGACGCTGCAGAGCGTGGTGATCAACCACGGCGTGCAGGTGCAGGGCGACGTCCACGGCGTCGTGCAGAGCGGAGACGCGGCCAGCGCGTCGTACTGGCCGCTCGCCAGCCCGGCGCCGCGCGTCGGTAGTACCCGACAGGACTGATCGGAACAGGAGTTGACGGACATGACGAACGACGGCGGCCACGGGATCAGCATCACCGGGAACGTCACCGGCATCGTGCAGAGCGGCAGCCACGCCCGCGCCGAGTACACCCACCACCAGCCTGCCCCCGCCCCGGGCGAGGCACCCGAACTGCGCGCCCTGCTCGCGGCGGTGGACGCGCTGCGCGCGCAGTTGCGGGTGCTCGCCCCGGGTGAACTGCCGCCCGCCGACGCGGAGGTGGCCGGGCAGGCGCTCGACGAGGTGGCGCAGGCCGCCGCCGAAGAGCGCCGACCGGACACGGGCGAGGACGGCCGGGACGGCCAAGGTGGCCAGGGCGGCCAGGGCGGCGGCCGGGTCAGGCGCGCCGTGTTCACGCTCACGGGCGCCCTGGGAGCCGCTACGGCCCTGACCGAGGCCCTCCAGGCCCTGACCGGGGCCGCCGCTCCCTGGTTCTGACCGGCCTCGGCCCAAGCCCCGGCCGCCGGGCTCAGGCGGCTCGGTGGATCAGCCGGTCCTCCTGGTCGACCCGGCCGTCCGGGTCGGCCACCAGCCCGAGGCGCTCGGCGAGCCGGCGGGAGGGCAGGTTGTCGGCGTGGATCAGCGCGACGACCGGGACGCCGGGGAAGCGGGGGAGCGCCTCGGCCATCGCCCCCCGGGCGGCCTCGGCGGCATAGCCCCGGCCCCAGGCCGACGGGCGGAAGCGGTAGTAGAGGTTGAACACCTGCTCGCCGTCGAGCGTGTGGAGGTAGAGTCCGGCGAAGCCGATGACCGTGTCCGGTTCCTCCCGGGTCGCGACGGTGCAGTACCCGACGCCGTCCCGCTCCCAGTCGGCGACGAACCCGTCCAGCATCTCCTGGCTCTGTGCCAGGTCCCGGTGCGGCCCGTTCGGGTTGTAGCGGTTGGTCTCCGGATCCCCGTGGACGGCGAACACGGCCTCGGCGTCGCCCTGTCGGGGCTGGGTGAGCAGCAGCCGCTCGGTGGTCGCGACGATCGTGCGGGCCGTGCGCTCGGTGACGGTCATGGGTGGTTCCCCCGTGCTCTCGTAATGGCTGCTATGCACCATAGGCCATTACTCCGACAACTGCCCGGGAGTTGTCGGGGCCGCCCGGCGGGTGTGGTCCGGGGGTCTTGTTACCGGCGGGTCGCTTCTCTATCATCGCGAGTGTTACAGCTTTACTGTCAAACCCAGAAGGGTTCCGCAGCCAGTGCGTGACGAAGGCAGTTCGCCGGCCGCCGCCTCCGGGCCGCTGGCGGGGGTCCGGGTGGTCGAACTCGCGGGGATCGGGCCGGGGCCGTTCGCGGCGATGGTGCTGGCCGACCTGGGCGCCGACGTGGTGCGGGTGGACCGGCCCGACCCGTCGCCGCTGGGCGTCGACCCGGCGTACGACGTCACCAACCGCAACAAGCGGTCGGTGCTGATCGACCTCAAGTCCCCGCAGGGGCCCGCCCGGGTGCTGGACCTGGTCGAGCGGGCGGACCTGCTGATCGAGGGCTACCGGCCCGGTGTCGCCGAGCGGCTCGGGGTCGGGCCGCAGGACTGCCTGGCCCGCAACCCGGCGCTGGTCTACGGGCGGATGACCGGGTGGGGCCAGCAGGGGCCGCGCGCCGCCAGTGCCGGGCACGACCTCGGGTACGCGGCGGTGGCGGGGGTGCTCGGCATGGTCGCCGGCCCCGGCGGGCCCGAGGAGGCACCCGGCATCCCGGCCAACCTGCTGGGCGACTACGCGGGCGGCTCGCTCTACCTGGTCGTCGGCCTGCTCGCCGGGCTGCACCACGCCAGGAGCACCGGCACCGGCCAGGTCGTCGACGCCGCGATCGTGGACGGCGCGGCGCACCTGTCCAGCATGCTGTGGGGATTGCTCGCGGCCGGCCACTGGCAGGACCGCCGGGGTGCCAACCTGCTGGACGGCGGCGCGCCGTTCTACGCGATCTACCGGGCGGCCGACGGCGGGCACCTGGCCGTCGGTGCGCTGGAGCCGCAGTTCTACGCCGAGTTCGTCCGGCTGCTGGGCCTCGGCCCCGACGCGCCCGGACAGTACGACCTGGCCCGCTGGGCCGAACTGCGGTCCCTGATCGCCGAGCGCTTCGCCACCCGGACCAGGGCCGAGTGGGAGGCCGTCTTCGCGGGCTCGGACGCCTGCGTGGAGCCGGTGCTGACGATGCGTCAGGCCGCTGCCGACGTACACCTGGCGGCGCGCGGCACCTACGTCGAGGCGGACGGTGTCACCCAGCCGGCCCCCGCCCCGCGCTTCTCCGCCACCCCCGGGACGCTGCGTCGGCCGCCGGCCCGGCCCGGTGCGGACACCGCCGAGGTGGCCCGCGACTGGGCCGTCCCGTCCCTCGGCTCCGATGCGGGGCCCGTCGAAGCGGGGCTGCCCCAAGCAGGACGGACCGACGCGGGGCGATCCGACGCAGGGCGATCCGACGCAGGGCGATCCGAAGCGGGACAATCCGAAGCAGGACAAGGAGCGTAGCGTTGCAGCGCGAGATCTTCACCGAGCAGCACGAGGACTTCCGGGCCACCGTGCGGGCCTTCCTCGCCAAGGAGGTGCTGCCGCACTACGACCGCTGGGAGAAGGCCGGCATCGTCGACCGCTCCGCCTGGCTGGCGGCCGGACGCCAGGGCCTGCTCGGGATGGCCGTCCCCGAGGAGCACGGCGGTGGCGGCGCCCCGGACTTCCGCTACGCCGCCGTGCTGGCCGAGGAGTTCGCCCGGGCCGGGGCCGCCGGCCTGGCGATCGGCCTGCACAACGACATCATCGGCCCCTACCTCACCGCGCTCGCCACCGAGGAGCAGAAGCGCCGCTGGCTGCCCGGCTTCTGCAGTGGCGAGCTGATCACCGCGATCGCGATGACCGAGCCCGGCACCGGATCCGACCTGCAGGGCATCCGTACCCAGGCGGTCGACCAGGGTGACCACTACCTGCTCAACGGCGCCAAGACCTTCATCTCCAACGGCATCCTCGCCGACCTGGTGATCGTGGTCGCCCGCACCACCCCCGAGGGCGGCGCGCACGGGCTGAGCCTGCTGGTGGTCGAGCGCGGCATGCCCGGCTTCGAGCGCGGCCGCAACCTCGACAAGATCGGCCAGAAGGCCCAGGACACGGCCGAGTTGTTCTTCGAGGACGTCCGGGTGCCGAAGGAGAACCTGCTCGGCGAGCTCCACGGCGGCTTCGTCCACCTGATGCAGAACCTCGCCCAGGAGCGGCTGACCATCGCGGCCGCGGCGATCGCCGGCGCCGAGTACCTGGTCGAGATCACCACCGCCTACGTCAAGCAGCGCGAGGCCTTCGGCCGCCCGCTGGCCAAGCTCCAGCACGTGCGCTTCGAGATCGCCGAACTCGCCACCGAGTGCGCCGTCACCCGGGCCTTCGTCGACCGCTGCATCACCGAGCACAACCGCTACGCGCTCACCCCGGCGGACGCCTCGATGGCCAAGTGGTGGGCCACCGAGCTGCAGAAGCGCACCGCCGACCGCTGCCTCCAACTGCACGGCGGGTACGGATACATGAGCGAGTTCCCGGTCGCCCGGGCGTTCACCGACGGCCGCATCCAGACCATCTACGGCGGCACCACCGAGATCATGAAGGAGATCGTCGGCCGCTCCATCCTCGGCTGAGACCTCCTGCGAAACCCCCTGCCCCGAAAGGCGTTTCCACCGTGACCACCGAAGCGTACGTCTACGACGCGATCCGCACCCCGCGCGGCCGGGGCAAGGCCACCGGCTCCTTGCACGGCACCAAGCCGATCGATCTCGTCGTCGGTCTGATCCACGAACTGCGCCGCCGGTTCCCGGACTTGGACCCCGCCGCGATCGACGACATCGTGCTCGGCGTGGTCAGCCCGATCGGCGACCAGGGCTCCGACATCGCCCGGATCGCGGCCATCGCGGCCGGCCTGCCCGACACCGTGGCCGGCGTCCAGGAGAACCGCTTCTGCGCCTCCGGCCTGGAGGCCGTCAACCTGGCCGCCGCCAAGGTCCGTTCGGGCTGGGAGGACCTCGTCCTGGCCGGCGGCGTGGAGTCGATGTCCCGCGTCAAGATGGGCTCCGACGGCGGCGCCTGGGCGATGGACCCGATGACCTCGTACGAGACCAACTTCGTCCCGCAGGGCGTCGGCGCCGACCTGATCGCCACCATCGAGGGCCTCTCCCGCACCGACGTGGACGCCTTCGCCGCCGAGTCCCAGGCCCGCGCCGCCAAGGCCCAGGCGGACGGCCTGTTCGACCGCTCGGTGGTCCCGGTCCGCGACCGCAACGGCCTGGTCGTGCTGGAACGCGACGAGTTCATCCGACCCGGCACCACCGTCGAGACCCTGGCCGGCCTCAAGCCCTCCTTCGCCGGCATCGGCGAGGCCGGCGGCTTCGACGCCGTCGCCCTGCAGAAGTACCACTGGGTGGAGGCCATCGACCACGTCCACCACGCCGGCAACTCCTCCGGCATCGTCGACGGCGCCGCGCTCGTCGCCATCGGCAGCCGCGAGGTCGGCGAGCGGTACGGGCTGCGCCCGCGCGCCCGGATCGTCTCCGCCGCCGTCTCCGGCTCCGAGCCCACCATCATGCTCACCGGCCCCGCCCCGGCCACCCGCAAGGCGCTCGCCAAGGCCGGGCTCACCGCCGCCGACATCGACCTGGTCGAGATCAACGAGGCCTTCGCGGCGGTCGCGCTGCGCTTCATCCGCGAACTGGGCTTCCGGCACGACCAGGTGAACGTCAACGGCGGTGCGATCGCCCTCGGCCACCCGCTCGGCGCCACCGGCGCGATGCTGCTCGGCACCGTGATCGACGAGTTGGAGCGGCGCGACCTGCGCTACGGCCTGATCACCCTCTGCGTGGGCGGCGGTATGGGCGTCGCCACCATCGTCGAGCGCGTCTGACCCGCTGGTAGACCTGGTAGACCTGGAGACCCTGAACTCATGAGCGACACCACCACCATCCGCTGGCAGCAGGACCAGGACGGCGTGGTCACCCTCGTCCTCGACGACCCCACCCAGTCCGTCAACACCATGAACGAGGCCTTCACCGCCGACTTCGACGCCGTCGTCGACCGGCTGGCCGGCCTCGCCGCCTCCGACGAGCTGCGCGGCGTGATCGTCACCTCCGGGAAGAAGACCTTCTTCGCCGGGGGAGACCTCCGGATGCTCTCCGCCGCCCGCCCCGAGGACGCCGCCGCCGTCTTCGAGAAGTCCCTGCGGATCAAGCGGGCGCTGCGCAAGCTGGAGACCCTCGGCAAGCCGGTCGTCGCCGCGGTCAACGGCAGCGCGCTCGGCGGCGGTCTGGAGATCGCCCTCGCCTGCCACCACCGGATCGCCCTGGACACCCCCGTCAGCCGGATCGGCCTGCCCGAGGTCACCCTCGGCCTGCTGCCGGGCGGCGGCGGAGTGGTCCGCACGGTCCGGCTGTTCGGCATCACCGACGCGCTGCTGAAGTTCCTCCTGCAGGGCCGTCAGTACCGCCCGGCGCAAGCGCTGGAGCACGGGCTGGTGCACGAACTCGTCACCGCCCCCGAGGAGCTGACCGCCCGGGCGCGGGCCTGGATCGAGGCCAACCCGACCGCCGTCCAGCCCTGGGACGTCAAGGGCTACAAGATCCCCGGCGGCACCCCCTCGACCCCGGCGTTCGCCGCCAACCTGCCCGCCTTCCCGGCCAACCTGCGCAAGCAGCTGAACGGCGCGCCCTACCCGGCGCCGCGCAACATCCTGGCCGCCGCCGTGGAGGGCGCCCAGGTCGACGTCGACACCGCGATGGCGATCGAGGCCCGCTACTTCACCGAGCTCGCCTGCGGGCAGACCAGCAAGAACATGATCCAGTCGCTGTTCTTCGACATGCAGGCGGTCAACTCCGGCGCCGGACGCCCCAAGGGCATCGAGAAGCGGCCGGTCCGCAAGGTCGCCGTGCTCGGCGCCGGGATGATGGGCGCGGGCATCGCCTACGCCTGCGCCAAGGCCGGCATCGAGGTCGTGCTCAAGGACGTGAGTGTCGAGGCCGCCGAGCGCGGCAAGGCCTACTCCGCCGGGCTGCTGGACAAGGCGATCGCCCGCGGCCGCTCCACCGAGGCCGAGCGGGACGCGCTGCTCGCCCTGATCACCCCCACCGCCGAACCCGCCGACCTGGCCGGCTGCGACGCGGTGATCGAGGCCGTCTTCGAGAACACCGAGCTCAAGCACAAGGTGTTCCAGGAGGTCGAGGGCGTCCTCGCCCCCGACGCGCTGCTCTGCTCCAACACCTCCACCCTGCCGATCGGGCTGCTCGCCGAAGGCGTCGAGCGCACCGCCGACTTCATCGGCCTGCACTTCTTCTCCCCGGTCGACAAGATGCGCCTGGTCGAGATCATCCGCGGTCCGCAGACCGGCGACGAGGCGCTCGCCCGCGCCTTCGACCTGGTCCGGCAGATCGACAGGACCCCGATCGTGGTCAACGACTCGCGCGGCTTCTTCACCTCGCGGGTCATCGGCCAGTTCCTCAACGAGGGCGTCGCCATGGTCGGCGAGGGCGTCCACCCGGCCAGCATCGAGCAGGCCGCCGCCCAGGCCGGCTACCCCGCCAAGGTGCTGTCGCTGATGGACGAGCTCACCCTCACCCTGCCGCGCAAGATCCGCGACGAGTACCGGCGCGCGGTCGAGGCCGCGGGCGGCACCTGGACGCCCCACCCGGCGGACGCGGTGGTCGACCGGATGGTCGACGAGTTCGGCCGCCCCGGGCGCAGCGGCGGCGCGGGCTTCTACGAGTACGGCGAGGACGGCCGGCGCGGGCGGCTCTGGCCGGGGCTGCGCGAGCACTTCGGAGGGGAGGGCTCTGGGCTTGAGGGTTCTGGGCTTGAGGGTTCTGGGCGCGAGGGCGCTGGGCCTGAGGGCTCTGGGTCCGAGGGCGTCGCGATCCCGCTGGCGGATCTCAAGGAGCGGATGCTGTTCAGCGAGGCGCTGGACTCGGTGCGCTGCCTGGAGGAGGGCGTGCTGACGTCGGTCGCCGACGCCAACGTGGGCTCCATCCTCGGCATCGGCTTCCCGGCCTGGACGGGCGGCGTCTTCCAGTACATCAACGGGTACGAGGGCGGCCCGGCCGGCTTCGCGGCCCGCGCCCGCGAACTCGCCGCCGCCTACGGCGAACGGTTCGCGCCGCCCGCGCTGCTGGAGCGGATCGCGGCGGAGGGGCGCACCTTCACTGACTGACCGTCAGTCCTGGGCGGGTGAGGCCGTGCCCCGTACGGCCTCACCCAGCTCCTCCCGCAGGGAGCGCTGGAACGCCGTGACCAGGGCCTGCGCCACCATCGGCTGGATGTGGTCGGTCAGGGCCTTCATCCGGGCCACCTCGTCCGGCGCGGGCTCGCTCTCCCGGTACGGCTTCCACACCGTCTCCCGGAACAGCCGCTGCAACTCCCGGGCCGTCGCCCGGCTGTGCTCCAGCAGCACCGCCCGCGCGGCCAGCAGCGTCTCCAACGGGATCGGCACGTCCAGGATCCGCACCCCGAGCGGCAGCAGGCCCGGATCCACCCGGAACAGCTCCGGATCGGCCGTCCGCTCCAACGCCCCCATCGCGACCAGGCGTTCCACCTGCTCCTCCGACAGCCCCCGCCCGGCCCGCCGCTCCAACTGCGCCCGGCCCAGCTCCTCCGCCGCCCCGGGCGTCCAGGACGCCACCAGCGCCCGGTGGATCGCCAGGTCCAGCGGTGTGCTGTCCTCCGGCAGCCGGGCCAGATAGCGCTCGATCGCCGCCAGGGTCAGGCCCTGGCGCTGCAACTCCTCGATCAGCTCCAGCCGGTCCAGGTGCGCCGCCCCGTACCGCCCGACCCGGCGCGGCCCCAGCTCCGGCGGCGGCAGCAGCCCCTTCGTCCCGTAGAACCGCACCGTCCGCACCGTCACCCCGGCCCGCGCCGCCAACTCGTCCACCGTGAGCCGGACCACCCCGTCCTCCACGGCCCCGTGCTCCCCCATCCGTCGCCTCCCGCGCTGGCACACTTCCACTGTGACAGCAGCAGTGTGACAGTGCCCGCCCCGCTGGTCCACCGCGTGCGGCGCCGTGCCCCGTCGGCCGGTCGGAGCACACGGGGCAGGTCCGCCGTACGGGCCGGGGCCGCCGCAGACGCGAGTCCGCCCCCGCCGCGCGGGTGACGGCGGGGGCGGACTCGGGCGGCGGTGCTTGTGACCTGCGGTCCCAGGCCCTAGCGGGAGGCGGCCTCGGTGAGGTCGGCGTGGTGGCGGCGGGTGACCTCGGGGTGGGCCCTGGTGTAGCCCTTCCACTCGTTGAGGCCGAACTCGGCGAACAGCGGATTGGCCGGGTCCTCGGTGGCGCCGGGGGCGTGGTGGGCGAGCGGGAAGTCCAGCGGCTCGATGTGGGCGTCGAGGCGGGGGTTGTAGAAGAACGGGACGGAGAAGCGCTCGCGGGCGCCGACCGGGCTGACCACGCGGTGGTTGGTGGCCTTGAGGTAGCCGTCCGTTGCCACCTCCAGCAGTTCGCCGAGGTTGACCACGAAGGCGCCCGGCATCGGCGGGACCTCCAGGAAGGTGCCGTCCGGACGCTCGACCTGGAGTCCGCCGACGGTGTCCTGGAGCAGCAGCGTGATGAAGCCGTAGTCCTTGTGGGCGCCGACGCCCTGGCCGGCGCCGTCCGGGGCGGTGCCGGGGTAGCGGACCAGCTTGAGCCGCAGGTGGGGGTGGCCGGCGAAGGCCTCGTCGTAGAAGTCGGGGCGGGCGCCGATCGCGGTGAGGAGCTCGTGCAGCAGTCGGCGGGCGATCTCGCTGAGGTGGTCGATCCAGCCGAGCGCGGCGGTGCGCAGCTCCGGGAGCGCCGCGGGCCACTGGTTGGGGCCCTCCAGCCACCAGTACGGGGGCTCGTCGCCACCGGGGACGTGCGGGGGCAGCTCGGCGCCGATGTCCAGCTGGTCGCGCCAGTCCTGGCTGCCGCCGGTGCGCTCGTCGCCGGTGCGGGTGTAGCCGCGGTAGTGCGGGGAGTTGAGGTTGCTCACGGCGAGCCGGTCGGCCTCGGGGAGGGCGAAGAAGGCGCGCATCGCGTCGGTGAGCGCGGCCGTCTCCTGCGGCGTGACGCCGTGGCCGACGAGCTGGAAGAACCCGACGTCGGTGGCTGCGGCGCGAAGCTCGTCGTGCAGTCGGCGGCGGTCGTCCGGGCCGCCGGCGGCGAGCGAGAGGTCGATCACCGGGAGGGAGCCGGGTATAGGGGTGTGCTGCTGCGACATGTGTGACATCCGCTGGGTCTCGTCCCGGCCGACCCCGGTGATCGACCGGGGAGGCGGCCGGAGCAATCGCCTGGTGCGGCGGGTGCTCCGGGAGCCGGGAGGTGGAGGCGGCCGGGTGGGGGCCGCCTGGTTGAGGGGGCGCGAGGTTCAGCTGGAGCGTCGACAGGACATGCTCGTCACGCGGAGCAGGTCCACGTGGCGGCGGCGAACAAGGATGAGCACGTCACCAGCCTAGATGACCTTCTCTGCGGCGGGCGAGCCCCCTGCGGTGGAGGGATATCTCTCAGTTGTCGGTGGATCCTCAGGTTGGGAATCCCCGGACCCTCGGATGGGGAACCCTTCGTGTGCGGCTCCTTTCAGCCGTTGTTGAGGTAGGCGAGCACGGCCAGGACGCGGCGGTTGTCGTCGTCGGAGGGCTGGAGGTCGAGCCTGACGAAGATCGACGCGGTGTGCTTGGCGACGGCCCGTTCGGTGATCACCAGCTGCTGGGCGATCGCCGCGTTGGAACGGCCCTCGGCCATCAGCCCCAGCACCTGCCGCTCGCGCGGGGAGAGGGTCGACACCGGGCCGGCCGAGGAGTTGTGGGTGAGCAGGCGGGTGATCACCTCCGGGTCCATCGCGGTGCCGCCCTGGGCGACCCGTTGCACCGCGTCGATGAACTGGGTGCCGTCCAGCACCCGGTCCTTCAGTAGGTAGCCGATCCCGCCGGTGCTGCCGGCCAGCAGCTCGCGCGCGTACAGCTGCTCCACGAACTGCGACAGCACCAGGACGGGCAGGCCGGGGTGCGCCTGACGGGCCGCCAGCGCCGCCCGCAGCCCCTCGTCGGTGAAGCTGGGCGGCAGCCGGACGTCGACCACGGCGATGTCCGGCCGGTCGGCGGCCACCGCGGAGAGCAGTTCGTCGCCGGTCTCGACCGCCGCGGTGACCTTCATGCCGTTGGCCTCCAGCAGCCGGGTCAGGCCGTCCCGGAGAAGGAAGAGGTCTTCGGCGATGACAACGCGCACGGGATCTCCAGGTTCACAATGGTCGGGCCACCGGGTGGGCTGCTGATCGCGAGCACCCCGTCGAAGGCGGCCAGTCGTCGTTCGGTTCCGCTGAGGCCGGTTCCCCGGGACGGGTCGGCGTTGCCGCGCCCGTCGTCGGTGACCGATATCCGCAGCAGCCCGTCACTGTGCCCTATCTCGATCCACACGTGCGAGGCACCGGCGTGTTTCACCACGTTGGCCAGCAGCTCGCTCACCGCGAAGTAGGCGGCGGACTCCACCGGGGCGGGCGCCCGCCCGGGCAGCCCGCCGGCGAAGGTGACCGGCAGCGGGAGGTCCAGCGCCGTCGCCTCGATCGCGTCGGCCAGGCCGCGGTCGGCGAGCACCGGCGGGTGGATGCCCCGGACCAGGTCGCGCAACTCGCCCAGGGCCCTCACCGAGGACATCCGGGCCTCGGCCAACAGGGGCTGCAGGGCCTCCGGGTCGTCCTTCAACTGCTCGGCGACGGTCAGCAGCATGCCCAGGGCCACCAGCCGGGCCTGCGCCCCGTCGTGCAGGTCCCGCTCGATCCGGCGCAGCTCGGCCGCCCCGGCGTCGATGGTGTCCGCCCTGGTCCGGGCCAGATGGCTCACCTGGCGGGCGAGTTCGGTCTGCCGGGACGGGCCGAGCAGGGCGCGGGCGGCCCGTTCGTGCATCCGCAGGACAGGCGGTGCGGCCCACAGGGTAGCCAGCGGGGCGATCACGACCCCCATTCCGTAGACGGGGCCCAGCGGGAGGAAGGGGCCGTTCCGGCCGAGCACCTGGAGGGCGATCGGGGTCAGCACGACGATCGCGGCGGCGAGCAGGACGGCGCAGCCGGAGAGGAACACCCACAGGACGTCCCGCCAGGTCGCCAGGTCGCCCAGCCAGCCACCGGAGCGCAGCCGCCGCCACGGCCCGGTGTCGGCACGGCGGTACGGCACCGGGATCGGCCGGCCGCTCCACCGGCCGACGACCCGCCGGTTCTCCGTCGCGATCCAGCGCGTCCCGAGCAGGCCGAGCACCAGCATCGCCGGGGCCAACCACAGCGAGCCGGACCGGCCGCCGGGCGGGGCGCCGCCGTAGAGGTCGGCGGCCATCAGCGCGAGCGTGCCCGGCGCGAACAGGGCGGCCCCGACCGCCCGGCCGGCGCCTCCGGTGGCCCAGCAGAGCGCCCAGAGGGCGACCGGTGCCAGTGGCACCAGCAGCATCAGTGGCCCGCCCAGACCATGTTCGAACGGCTCGGCGTCGTCGGGGCCGAGCAGGGCGGCGGTCAGCAGGACCGGCCCGGCCAGCAGCGCCAGCAGCCCCGTGACGGCCAGCGTCACCATGTAGAGCGCCCGCACGCAGGCCGCGAGGGCGCCCTCCACCTGCGCGGTTGCCCTGGACAGCACGGTCGTCGTCATTGCGCGCCTCCTCTCCGGTCGGTGGCCACACGGGCCCCGGGTTGATCATTCGGCGGTCAGTCTGCCCCGCCGAACCGGTCCAGCGCTCTAGGCCTGCGCCCCCAATCCGAGGTGTATCTGGATACACCTCGGAGAGGCCGTCCAGACGGCTGTCCGGACCCCGCCCCGGATTCGTAGCGTCATGTCCCGTCAGCCGGCCCGGGTTTCCGGTGCCGGACCTCGAACCGTGGAGGGCCCGTGAACGCGCCGATCATCCGGATCCGCGGCGTCAGCAAGACGTACGACCGATCCGACGCCGCCCGCCCCGCGCTGGCCGGGCTCGACCTGGAGGTCCGGGCCGGCGAGGCGCTGGCCGTGCTCGGCCGCTCGGGCAGCGGCAAGTCCACCCTGCTGAACCTGATCGCCGGCCTCGACCGCCCCAGCGAGGGCGCCGTCGAGGTGGACGGCGTGGCCGTCCACGAGCTCGGCGAGGCCGCCCTGGCCGAGTACCGGCGGAAGCGGATCGGCATGGTGTTCCAGTTCTTCAACCTGTTGGAGGACCTGAACGTCGAGGACAACGTGCTGCTCCCGGCCCAGCTCGCCGGGATGCGGCGGGAGCAGGCCCGAGCCCGGGCCGGCGAGCTGCTGGAGCGGCTCGGGGTGGCCCGGCACGCCCAGGCCTTCCCCGGCCGGCTCTCCGGTGGCGAGCGTCAACGCGTCGCGGTGGCCCGGGCGTTGATGAACCGCCCGCCGCTGCTGCTCGCCGACGAGCCGACCGGGGCGCTGGACACCGCCTCGGCCGCCGACGTCCGCGACCTGCTGCGGGGGCTCAACGCGGAGGGCCAGACGATTCTGCTGGTCACCCACGACACCGCGCTCGCCGAGGCCTGCGCCGACCGGACCATCGAGCTGCTCGACGGCCGGCTGGTCCGGGACACCGCGGCCGTGCCGACCTCCGGCGGTGTGCGATGACCGGGCGAGCCGTGGAAAGGACGTGCGTGGGCGGGTGCCCTGCTCGGGCGAGGCACGCCGGGCGGACGACGGGACGGCGCGCGTGGGCGGGTGCCCCGGCCGGGCGAAGCGGGGTGGGCGCATGAGCGCGCTCGGCAAGGTGGTCCGGGCGGGGGTCGGCCGCAAGCGGGTGCAGACCCTGGTCATGGTGCTCACCACGATGGCGGCCGTGACGGCGTGCATCCTCGCGACGGGCCTGCTGGTCGCCTCCCAGGGCCCCTACCAGCGTTCCTTCGCCGACCAGCACGGCGCGCACCTCAACGTGCTGTACGACCCGACCAAGGCGAGCCCCGCCCAGCTCGCCGCGACCGCGCACACCCCCGGCGTGACGGCTTCGGCCGGCCCCTACCCGGCGCTCTCCGTCCAGCCGCGCGCCGGTGCCGACGTCCGGATCCCGCCGCCCGGCAGCCCGCTCCCGCCGATGACACTGGTCGGTCGGGCCAAGGACGGCCCGATGGACGGCCTGCGGATCACCATGGGCCGCTGGGTCGCCGGCCCCGGCGAGGTGGTGTTCCTGGACGGCCACTCGCCGCTGGCCGTCGGCGACAGCCTGCAGTTCCCGGACCTCCCCGGGCATCCGACCCTCAAGGTCGTCGGCCTCGCCACCTCCGTCTCCTGGAGCGCGGACGGCTGGATCGCCCCCGAGCAGGTCGCCGCGCTCACCGCGCCCGGTACGAAGCCCGCCGCCCAGTACCTCTACCGCTTCGCCCACGCCGACAACGACACCGAGGTGGAGGCCGACCGCGCCGCGCTCGCCGCCGCGGTGCCGGGCGGCGCCCTCGCCAAGGCCACCTCGCACCGGCCGGCCCAGGCGGAGGCCAACCGGACGGCCGCGACCTTCGTCCCGTTCGTGACGGCCTTCGGGGTGCTCGGCCTGGCCATGTCGGTGCTGATCATCGGCGTCGTGGTCAGCGGCGCCGTCAGCGCCGCCACCCGGCGGATCGGCATCCTCAAATCGCTCGGCTTCACCCCGGCCCAGGTGGCGCGCGCCTACGTCGGCCAGGCGCTGATCCCCGCCGGGGTCGGTACGGCGCTCGGCGTGCTCGGGGGCAACCTGCTCTCCGTGCCCGTCCTCGGGGTGGCGCACAAGGCCCTGCGCGGCGGCCTGCTCGGTATCCCGCTCTGGGTGGACGTCGTCGTCCCGGCCGTGGCCCTGGCCGCCGTGACGGGCACCGCGCTGGTGCCCGCGCTGCGGGCCGGCCGGCTGCGCACGGTGGAGGCGCTCGCGGTCGGCCGGACGGCGCCGGGCGCCCGGCGAGCGGCCGCCCGCGGCGGTCCGGTCCGGGCCGGGGCGCCGGGCCCGATCGTCAGGCTCCAGCACCTGATCGGCCGGCTGCCGGTGCCGCGCGCACTGAGCCTCGGGCTGGCGACCCCGCTCACCCGCCCGGCCCGTTCGGCGACCACGGCCGCCGCAGTGGTGCTCGGCACGGCCGGGGTCGCCCTCTGCGTGGGCCTGACACTCTCACTCGGCGCCTTCCAGGACGGCCTGCAGGCCGAGCGTTCGAGCAAGGTCGTCGTCCAGATCCCGATCGAGAGCTCCACGAAGGCCGTCGACCACGTGGACGAGGCCGCGGTGGCCAAGGCGATCACCACCCGCCCCGGCACCCGGGCCTGGTACAGCAGCGCGCCGACACCGGTCGCCGTGGCCGGGAACACCGGGCGTTCGGCGGTGATCGCCTTCACCGGGGACGCCTCCTGGAGCGGCTACCAGATGATCTCCGGCCGATGGTTCCAGGGCCCCGGCGAGGCGGTCGTCGCGACCTCCTTCCTGCGGACCAACCAGGTGCGCGTCGGCGACACCGTCACCCTCACCGACAACGGGCGCAGCATCCCGGTGCGGATCAGCGGCGAGGTCCTGACCACCAACGACCTGGTGTTCGTCGACCGGGCCACGCTGGCCCCACTCGGCACCGCCGTCCAGACCGATGCGGTCGGCTTCCACATCGACCTGACCCCGGGGACGGACGCGAAGGCGTACGCGGACGGACTCGACGACGCGGTCCGGCCGCTGGGCCTGAGCGCCGAAACGGGCGGGCAGCAGATCAACATCGTGATGCTCGCCATGAACACCCTGGCCGGGACGCTCACCCTGCTGCTGGCCGTGGTGGCCGGCCTGGGCGTGCTCAACACGGTGCTGCTGGACACCCGGGAGCGGGTGCACGACCTCGGGGTGCTCAAGGCGCTGGGGATGTCGCCCCGGCAGACGGTCGGCATGGTGGTCACCTCGGTCTGCGGCAGCGGGCTGGTGGCCGGGCTGATCGGGGTCCCGATCGGGATCGTGCTGCACCACCAGGTGATGCCGGCGATGGCTCGCGCCGCCGGGGTCGGGGTGCCCGAGGCGGACCTCACCGTGTTCGACCCGTCGGTGGTGGGGCCGCTGATACTCGGCGGCCTGGTGCTGGCGCTGCTCGGCGCCCTCCCCCCGGCCACCTGGGCGGCCCGCACCCGGACGGCCACGGCGCTGCGCACCGAGTAGCGGCGGCCGGGCGGATTGGGCGAGTCGGGCAGGCCGACCCCGGTAGGCCGGGGCAAGTTCGGTAGGGCGGTCAGGGGTTCCGGACGGCGTGAAGGGCCGCTTCCGTGGGGCCCGTCCCCCCACGGAAGCGGCCCGGTCCGAGGACGACCAGGGCCCGGCGGCGTCCGTCCCCCGAACGGCCGCCGCCGGCCCGGCCGCCCGCTGACGGGCCCCGCCTGCGGTCCGCCGGCTCAGGTCCCGCTCACGGGCCTCCGCCGGCGGCCCGCCTGGCTCAGGCCGGCCGCGCCGCCGCGTACGCCTCCATGGCGGCCCGCTGGTACGCGGCCAGGCCCGGGGCGATGGCCTCGTACGCGGCGCTCCACTGCGGGTTCTCCGTGCAGGAGCGGGCGATCGCGCGGTACTCCTCGACCGAGACCGTGCGGAGCGCGGTGAGCGCCTGGTACTCGGCGTCGATGTGGCTCTGCACGGCCTCGGCGTCCGCCGGGTGGCCGGCCGCCATCAGCTCCGCCAGGTGGACCATCCGCGCGGTCCGTTCGCGTTGCCCGGCCTCGATCTCGGCCTGGCTCATCGCGGCGGTCGCGCGCCGGGCGGCCTCGGCGTGCTCGGGGAAGTCGCGCAGGCTCTCCTCGACGTCGGCGGGCTGGATGCCCTCGAACAGGTTCTCCGGGCGGTTGATGCTGGTCATGGGTGTGCCGTCCTTCCGGGAGCGTTCCAGGTCGGCGATCGTGCGGGAGACGGTGGCGGCCAGGGTGTCCAGCCGGTCGCGCTCGGCGAGCAGCCGGTGCTGGTGGTCCCGCAGGGCCTCCAGCTCGTCCACCTGATCGCCCAGGATCCGGGCGATCTCGGTCAGCCCGACTCCGAGCGCCCGCAGCACGAGGATCTGCTGCAGCTGCAGCAACTGCCGCTCCTCGTAGTAGCGGTGGCCGTTGGAGCCGATCCGGGCCGGGGGCAGCAGCCCGATCTCGTCGTAGTGCCGCAAGGTTCGGGCGGTCAGGCCCGACATCCGGGCAACCTCCGCGATGGGCCAGGCCGATGCCATGTGTCGTCTCCCTCGCTCACGTTCGCGTGGACCAGGGCCGGTTCCTCCGGCCCTGGTCACGACGGTAGAAGCTGCCGCTGCGGCAGTTACAAGCCCCGGACGGGCCCTACGCGCCGGACCGCTCCAGCGGCCCGAATCCGTCGCGCGGCCCGAACCCGTCCAGGGGCTCGAACCCGTCGTGCGGCCTGAACTCGTCCAGGGGCTCGAACCAGTCCAGGGACTGCCCGTGCGGTCCGGTGAAGGCCACCGGCCGTTCGTCCAGGGCGAGCGCGAACAACCCGGAGCCGGCGGGCGCCGGGCGGGGGAGACGCCGCTCGACGACCGGCAGCACGGAGAGCGCCTCGTTGGAGATCCAGTGCCCGGGCAGACCGCGCATGGTCGCCGCGAACTCCTCCCGGGCCTCCGGGGACAGGTAGGCGAGCACCGCACTGTGGAACACCACCGGCGTCGCCCCCGCGGGCACCTGCGCCACCAACTCCCGTACCGTCGCGTTGAGGTCGCCGCGCACCAGGTACGGCGGCTCGGCCCGGGCAACCTGGACGGCGCCGCGCAGCCGCTCCAGCCGGTGGGTCTGCTCGGGCCAGACCAGCGACTCCAGCCAGCGCATGTCCTCCTCGTCCCGGACGTCCAGCGGGTTGAGGTCGATCCCGGCGCGCCAGACCACCTCGGGCAGTCGATCCCACAGCGGCACCGGCCCGCGCACCGCGCACTCCAGCGTCACCGGGCTCCCCTCGGCGCCGAACTCCTCTGCGGAGCCTTCCACTTCACCCACATACTGGTACCGATACCGGTCCGGGTACAGGCAGAGCCCCGCCGAGGCCCCCACCTCGATCAGCGCGAGCGGCTGCGGCAGCGCCGCCAGCAGCGGCAGCAGGGTGGCGCACCGGCCGGCCTCGTTGGTCTGCGTCCGCCGCTCCAGCGTCGTCGCCGCGACTTCGTCCCAGTGCGCCACCGTCCAGTCGCGGAAGGCCGGATAGCCGTCCTTCACCGGCCCACCGAGGTGACGGACCGCGCTGAACAGCAGGTTCGGCTGCCGCTTCGCGGCCGGCAACCCGTCCAGCAGCGCGCGCAACCCGGCATCCTCGGCGACGCGTTCGGCCAGCTCCTGGTAGCTCGCCGAGTTCCCGCGAGCCTCCCGCTCCGCGAACGCTTGGTAGAGGCCCCCCGTGGTGCTGTTCACGTCCCGTACTTCCTTTCTCCCAACCGATTTTGTCGCAGCCTTGGCCGCGCCCTTTGCCATCCGCTGTACGGACCCTAGCCCAGCCAACCCGATTCTTGTATTTGATCGGGCTTCCGCAGGTGCTCGGCGAGGTGGCGGACGAGGCGATGTCGGCCGCGAGGGCGAGGGCTGCTTCATCGGCCGGCGGGCAGGTGCTCAATCTCTCATCACGGGTTTGACAAACCACCGCTAGAGCGGACTTCCCGCGTGCCATGGCGGCCCCGGAGCGCAGCGCCGACCGGTGCCGAGCAAGCCTGCGACCAGGCCCTTTGAGTGACCCGCGCATTTCTGCCGCGAATTGGCGTCGCGATACCCGTGGTCGCGGAAATAGTTCACACACCCGATGGGTGGCCAATTCATTCTGCTTTGTTCATACGTTCTCCCTCCTTGCCGTCCTGCTGGGCCCCGTCGTGAGCACGACCGCTGTCGGCGCCGCGCGGTCGGACGTCGGTGGAAGGTGGCCCCGCGCGCAGTGATGTGACGGCCGGCCATGTGCCAACCGGCCAGGAGTCCACGGTTCAGCGGATGGGTGGTCGCCTTCCCTTCGGTCGGCGTGCGGCGTGCGGCGTGCGGCAGGTGGCAGACTGCCCGACCCTTTCGTCATCACGCGCCGCGATGTAGTGTGATCAAAAAGGGAATAGGGCGAAAAATATTAGTGAGAGCGAACGTTGAAATGTCTATTGAAGGGTATAGGGTCAAGCGAGTAAAGCGAGTGAAGCGAGCCGGTGGGCTCACGGCGGCCGCCATAATGGCGATCAGTACGCTCCTCGGTGGCGCCAGTACAGCCCTGGCGAGGCCCGCTCTTTCCCTGCCGAATTCTGTAGTCGCAGCAGCCCCGTCACAAGGTAGTGATCAGGGCGGCTACGGCTATACGGCAGGGTATGCTGCCGGCTCACGTTTCTGCGCATCGGGCGAAAAGCTCACGTCGGGGCCGCCGCCTGCCAGCGAATCAGGGCTCCCATCCGATCTCGCTGATGCGATAAATAAGGCGCCGCCCAATAGTCAGGAGCGGCAAGATGCAAATAATAGGGCGAAAGATTATCAGGTGAACTTCGGTAAAGGATGGACCGCCTCGATAGCTGAATGCCAGAATTCGGCGGAGCCTTCGCAGGGCACCACTTCGGTGCCGTCCACGCACGCCAGGATGCCTTCCGAGCCGTCGACGCCGTCGACCACGCCTTCCGGGCCGTCGGCACCGTCGATCGCGCCTTCCGAGCCGTCGACGCCGTCGACCACGCCTTCCGGGCCGTCGGCGCCGTCGATCGCGCCTTCCGAGCCGTCGACGCCGTCGACCACGCCCTCTGGGCCGTCGGCACCGTCGATCGCGCCTTCCGAGCCGTCGACGCCGTCGACCACGCCTTCCGGGCCGTCGACCACGATGGCGCCTTCGGACACGAACGGCAATCCCTGCAACTGCTAGCCAGCATTTCGTGACGGTTCGTCGGTTCGTCCGGCGAGCCGTTTCGGATGTTCGCATTGGTGGTGGGCATGACTGGGGTCCAGCTCCCGCGTCGGGTGAGCGCCGGGTTCCGCGGCTCCAGCCACGGGGTGAGCCGTCGGGACAAAGCGTCGCGGTGTCACCAAGCCGGTCGACGCCCGCTGCACCTACGAGTACGAGAAGCGCGGCGGCCGGTGGCTGATCGTCAACCACCATTCTTCAGTGCTCCCGGCCGAGGGCTGAGCCGCAGCCCGGTTCGCTGGTCGGCACGCGAGGTACCGGCACGCGAGGCATCGGCACGCGAGGCATCGGTGCGCGAGGCGACGGTGCGTAGCGTGATCCGCACGCCGAGCCCGCCGCCGGGCGGGTCCACGAGGGCCACGGTGCCGCCGCCGTTGACCCGGACGGTGATGGTGCCGCCGTCGGAGGAGACTTCCAGGGCGTCGGAGAGCACGTTGTCCAGCACCTGGTCCATGCCCGGTCCGGTCGGCACGTGCAGCCGCTCGCCGGCGTCCCCGGTCAGGGCGATCGCCACCCCGCGCTCGTCGGCTGCCGGGCGCCGGCCGCCCGGCCGCCCCGCCGCCCCACAGAACCGAAGGGCCTACCAGCCCGGCCCGTGCCCAGGCTGCCAGTCCAACCCCAGGTGCGGGCGCGGGCGGTGGATCCGCAGCAGCGTGCCCACCGACCAGACGACCAGGGTCAGCAGGGCGTAGAACAGCAGCAGCGCCCAGAACGGGGTGGTGGACACGCTCCGGTCCTCGAACCGGCACCACGCGTCCGGCGGCAGCCAGGACGCGCCCGTCTCCACCAACCGCCCGCCGCCGGGCACCAGGCCCAGCTCACAGCGCGCGCCGAAGCCCAGCGACCGCACGTACAGCAGTCCGTACAGCGCACCCGCCGCGGCGAGGGGCAGGACGGCGCCGCAGGTGAGCAGCACCGTCCGCCTGCGCCCGGCCGCCGTACGGATGTTCGTCACCGGGGCAGCGTACCGGCGGGCGGCCCGGGGCGCCGCAAGGATCACCCGAGCAGGCCGCCCATGTGCGCGTCCTCGGCGAGCAGCCGCCACGAGCACCCGGGCGAGGCGAACGCCTCCGGGTCGACGGCCTCCACCAGCCGGTCCACCACGGTGCTCAGCAGTGACTGGGGGTCGAACACCGCCCAGGTGTCCCGGCCCCGCCCGTAGTCCCAGCGCTCCCACTCGGCGCGCAGTCGCTCGTACGTCCACAGCGCGTACAGCAGGGCGGACAGGTCGCGGTTGAGGTAGGCCTCCGGCTGGCCGTCGTCGTACCAGTCCGGCAGCTCCAGCCGTCCGGTGGCGCCGTCCAGAGCGATCGTCAGATCCGTCGGCCAGTCCCCGAGCGCCAGGAACTCCCGCTGGTACGGGCGCTCCTCCTCGCCGTCGAAGTACTCCGGGTAGGCCTCCGCCATCGTGACCAGCGGCTCCTCGCAGACCCCGAACATCGCCCCGCCCAGCGGCAGTCCGACCTCGGTCAGCAGGCGCCGGGTCGGCTCGTGCACCAGCCCGGCGGGCAGGTCCTCGGCCCGGTAGCGGTGCACCAGCCCCGCGCCCCCGCCTGCGCCTGCGTCTGAGTCCGCACCCTCACCCGTCAGCGAGGCGAGCTCTGCCACCAGCTCCGCGCCCACCTCGTACGCGGGCCCGTCCGGGCCGCCCGGCAGCGCACCCCAGCCCAGCGCCCGTACCAGCAGCGCCGTGTCCCAGTGCGGGGACGGCGTCGCGGACCGGCCGAACAAGCCCGGGTCGACCTCCCGCATCCGCCGCTCGGCCCCGGCCATCACCTCGGCGACCACCGCCGGCCCGCGCCGCCCGCCCAGCGCGTCCGCCCGCAGGGCCGCCTCGGCCACCGCCTCCACCTCCCGCACCAACCCGGCCAGTGCGGGCAGGTCGGAGGCCAGCAGGTCCCGCCGTATCTCCCCGTCGGCCGCCCCCGCCACGTCGCCCAGGAACACCTCGCCGGTCACCCCGTCCAGCAGGACCGGGCCACCGGCCGCGGCGAACGGCGCGCAGTACTCCGTCTCACCCAGCACGAACAACCGCCCCGTCCCCGGCACGGCCGCCAACGCCCCGTCGCCGAGCACCCCGAAGTCCAGGAACGCCCCGGAGGCCGGCAGCCCCTCCCGGATCAGGAACTCCCGGCTCCCCGCATGCACCACGCCGCCCGGCAATCCGTCCGCCGCCACCTGCGCGCACCCCGTGTGCCCCACGTGCCCCACCCTCCACAGCCCCGACCCTTGACCCCCAGACCCTAGCCGCCCCACCCGACAGCGCCGCCGACAATTCCCGCGCCCGGGCAGGCACGCAGCGCGGAACACCCTCGACCTCCCCGGCGCCCGGCGCCAACTCCCCGCCCGCGCCGGCCGTCCGCCGCTACGGCGCGGCTCACCGCCTACCGCCGCCGGGGAGCTCCAGCCGGACCAGGACGCGCCAGGTCTCCGGGGCGGGCTCCACGTGGGCGGCGCGGACACGGTGGCGCCCGGCGGGCAGGGCGAGGCGCAGCCGCCCCTCGGCCGCCGACTCCCCGCCCGTCCACGCGGCGTCGAACAGATCCGCCGGGCCTGCCGCCTGCCAGGACAGCCTCGCCGGCCCGGTCGTAGTCCCGGGCGCCGCCGGACGGGTCAGGCGAGTCCGCCGGCCTCCCGCGCGGCCTGCTCCACGCGGGCGTGGTGGGCCTGCCACCAGGCGGCGTCGCCGGGCGCGGTGTTGGCCCCGTCGGGGCGCTGGCCGGTGCCGCCGTCGACGAGTTCGCGGACGAGGTCGGCATGGCCGACGTGGCGGTGGGTCTCGGCGATCATGTGGACGAGGACCCGGTGCAGGGTCTGCTCGGCGCGGTTGCCGAACGGCACCCGGCCGATCGCGTCCAGCGGCAGCGCCTCGATGGTGGCGTCCGCGTGCGCCCAGACCCGGCGGTAGCGCCCGACGATCTCCTCCGTGCTCTCGTCCGCCCGCGCCCACAGGTCGGCGTTCGGTTCGGCGCCGCCGGTGATCCACAGCGGCGTCGGCTCCGCGAACGGCCGCCCGAAGGTGTCGCCGAAGTACATCGCCTCGGCCCCGGTGACGTGCTTGACCAGCCCCAGCAGGTTGGTCCCGGTCGGGGTCAGCGGGCGCCGGAGGTCGTACTCGGACAGGCCGTCGAGCTTCCACATCAGGACGTCGCGGGCGTCCTGGAGGTAGATCCGGAGGTCGGCCTTGGGGTCGGTCGTGGTCATGGCACCAGTCTGTGGACCACGCCGAACCTGTCCACCGATTTCAGGCCCGCCCGGCAGCGCCGACCCGCGTCGGCGCTGCCGGGCGGGACGGCCGGAGTCAGACGGCGCATCGGCGGCCGGGGGCGCGATCTCACCGAAGGTTGAGCGCCGGAGTGTTCGTCTCGGCCTTGACCATGGCCGGACCGAGAACGTGGACGGGCCCCGTTCCGGAGGTCGTCATTCCCGCGGAACGGGCCCGTCGCTGCCGGGTTCACAGGGTGGAGAGCTGGTCGACCAGGTCGTCGAGGCCGAGCGAGCCCTGGGAGAGCGCCTTCATGTGCCAGGTCTTGAGGTCGAACGCGGCGCCCCGCCGGCGGCGGGCGGCTTCGCGTCCCTGCAGCCAGGCGCGCTCACCGAGCTTGTAGCCGATGGCCTGACCTGGCCAGCCGAGGTAGCGGACGATCTCGCTGCTGCGCAGTTCGGCGGGGCTGCCGTTGTAGGTGGCCATGAACTCGGTGGCGAGTTCGGGGGTCCAGTGCTCACCGGGGTGGAAGCCCGCGTCGGCGGGGATGGCCAGGCCCAGGTGCATGCCGATGTCGATGATCACCCGGATGGTGCGCAGCATCTGCTCGTCGAGGAAGCCGAGGCGGTGGGCGGGGTCGGTGAGGAAGCCCAGGTCGTCCATGAGGCGTTCGGCGTACAGGGCCCAGCCTTCGATGTTGGCGCTGACCGTGCCCAGCGTGGTCTGGTAACGGCTCAGCTGGTCGGCGAGGGCGACCCACTGGGCGAGTTGCAGGTGGTGGCCGGGGACACCCTCGTGGTACCAAGTGGTGACGAGCTGCCAGGTCGGGAACGCGTCCCGGCCGAGAGCGGGCAGGTACGTGCGCCCGGGGCGACTGAAGTCCAGGCTGGGGCCGGAGTAGTACGGTGCCGCGGCGCTTCCGGCGGGGGCGATCCGGGACTCCACCTTTCGCACCGGTCCGGAGATGTCGAAGTGGGTGCCGTCGAGGGCCTCGATCGCCTCGTCCATGATCTGCTGCAGCCAGTCACGGATCCCCTCCTCGCCCTTGACCGCGTGACCGTGCCGCTCCAGGTGGTGCATGGCGCCCCGGACTCCCGCTCCGGGCAGCACGCGTTCGGCCTCCGTACGCATCTCGGCCGCCGTCCGGTGGAACTCGCTCCAGGCCCAGGTGTAGGCCTCGTCCAGGTCGAGGTCGGCGCCCGTGTGGTGGCGTACGGCGAGCCGGTAGCGCTCCCGGCCGACCGCGTCCGGGGTGTCGGCGGTGGCCGGGGCGTAGGTGTCGCGCAGCCAGTCGCGGAATTCGGCGACGGCGGCGGTGGCTTCGAGGGCGGCGGCGCCCAGTTCGCCGCGCAGCTGCTCGGGGCCGGGGGCGACGAAGTCGGCGAACCACCCCGTGCTGTCGGTGCCCTCGCCGGTCCAGGCGGTGAGCTGGTCGGTGACCGCGGCTGCCTGGCGGGGCGCTGCGAGCAGGCCCTGGGAGATTCCCTCGGTGAGCGTCGCGCGGTACCCGTCGAGCGCGGCGGGCAGGTTGCGCAGTCGCCCGGCCACCGCTGCCCAGTCGTCGTCGGTGGCGGTCGGCATGAGGGTGAAGATGTCCCGCACGTGGTGGACGTGTGCGCCGATGTTGCGGAGCTGACGGAAGTTCTCGCCGGTGTCGTGCATGGCGAGTTCGGTGGTGAGGCGCTCCCGGAGCAGCCGGGCGCAGGCCCGGTCGGTGGGGTCGTCCGCGGCGGGGGCGGCGTCGAGCGCGGTGAGGGTGTGTCGGGCGATGTCGGCGAGCGCCTCGAAACCTTCCGGGGAGAGGTCTGGCTGCCGGTCGTCGCCCGGGTGCAGACCCAGCCAGGCGGCCTCCAGCGGGTCGTGTGCAGCCACCTGGTCGAGGTGGCGGTCGGCGATGGTGCGTGGGGTGATCGTTTCATCGGCCATGCCGCCATCCTGGCGCACCCTCCGGATGACGTGACGAGCGGCCGACACCGGCCAGTGCTTCCACCGGCCCGTTGCCGATCTCGGAGGCGAGCCTGCCATCCTCGCCCCTCGACAGCCACAGCGCTCAGGCTTCGGTGAGACGAACCTACCGGTAACCAAGATCCGGTGAGAATGCGCAGCCTTCGCTGAGACGAGACAACGCGGAGTGTGACGGGTGGGGCGGAGGGTGTGGACTTGAATCTTTACGAACGAATGTTCGATCCTGGGGTTGTGCCCCTTTTCGAATCTGTTTTCGAATCCATCGCCGAGCGGCCGACGCTCCGGCCGGTGGCGTCGACGGCCGTGCCGGAAAGCGCCCCGGAGAAGGGGGCGGGGCCGGAGGCGGCCGGGCGGGGCGTGGTGCCGGTGGTGCCGGCGTTGCGGGAGGTGCTGCCGGACGGCGGGCTGCGGCGGGGGACGGCGGTGTCGGTGGCGGGCGGGGACACCGGGCTGCTGCTGGCGCTGGCGGCCGGGGTGAAGGAGACCGAAGGGGGCTGGGCGGCGGCCGTCGGGTTGCCGGATCTGGGGCTGGCCGCGGCCGAGGGGTACGGGCTGGACCTGCGGCGGCTGCTGGTCGCGGACGACCCGGGGCCGCACTGGGCCGAGGTGGTGTCGGTGCTGGCCGGCGCGGTCGAGCTGGTCATGCTGCGCCCGGACGGCCCGGTGCCGCCGAAGCTGGCCGCCCGGCTGGCGGCGGTGCTGCGGCGCAGCGGCTGTGTGCTGCTGGTGGCCGGACCGTGGCCGGGTGCGACCCTGCGGCTGGGGGTGCGGTCCGGGCGCTGGTTCGGACTGGGGGACGGCCACGGCCAGCTCGCCGGGCGGCAGGTGGAGGTGGTGGCCGAGGGGCGCGGCTCGGCGGTGCGCGGGCGGACCGCCCGGCTCTGGCTGCCGGACGAGCACGGCGCGGTACGGCCGGTCCTGGAGCGGCCGGTCCTGGAACGGGCCGCCCTGGAGAGGGCCGGGGCCGTCGAGCAGCCGCTCGAACAGGTAGCGGTGGTGTGAGCGATGGCGGACGACAGAACGCCGCGGGTGCTGGTGGTCTGGTGCCCGGACTGGCCGGTGGCGGCCGTCACCGGCGACGGCCCGGTGGCGGTGACCGAGGGCGGGCGGATCCTCGCCTGCTCGGCGGGTGCCCGGGCGGCCGGGGTGCGGCAGGGGCAGCGGCTCAAGCTGGCCCAGCGGCTCTGCCCGGCGCTGGAGCTGCGCGACCGCGACCCGGAGGCGGAGACCCGCCGCTTCGAGCCGGTGGTTGCGGCGGTGGAGGCGTTCACCCCGAGGGTGGAGGTGATCCGCCCGGGCCTGTGCGCGATTCCGGTGAAGGGGCCGGGGCGCTACTTCGGCGGTGAGGAGGCGCTGGCGGCCATGGTCCGGACGGCGGTGGTGGACGCGCTGGCGCGGGAGCCGGTGCCGGATGCCGTCCCCGGCGCGGCCCCTGTCCCCGGCACGGACACTGCGCTCGCCACCCCCGCCACTCCCGCCACGACGGAACGCCCCCCGCACGCCCAGGTCGGCGTCGCCGACGGCCTGTTCGCCGCCGTGCTCGCCGCCCGCGCCGGGGTGCTGGTGCCGGCCGGGCGGACGGCGGAGTTCCTCGCGCCGTACCCGGTGAGCGCGCTCGGCGACGAGGCGCTGGCGGAGCTGCTGGGGCGGCTCGGCCTGCCGACCGTCGGGGCGTTCGCCGCACTGCCGCCCGAGGCGGTCGCGGACCGCTTCGGCCCGGCCGGGACGGTGGCGCACCGGCTGGCCCGGGGATTGCAGCCGCGCCCGCTGGTGCCGCGCGACCAGGAGCCGGACCTCGCCGTCGAGCAGCGCTTCGACCCGCCCGAGCGGCTGGCGGAGCCGCTGGTGTTCGTCGCCCGCACGCTGGCCGAGCGGCTGCACCAGCGGCTGGCCGGGGCCGGGCTGACCTGCCGCCGGGTGGCCGTCGAGGTGGCCTGCGCGGACGGGCGGACGGCCTCGCGGCTGTGGCGGCACGAGGGCCGGCTGTCGGCGACGGCGTTGGCCGAGCGGGTCCGCTGGCAGCTCCAGGCCTGGCAGGGCGCGGGCACCTTCACCCCGCCCGCCGGAAGCACCGCCCCTGACGACCCGGACCGCCTCGCCGACCCGGACCGACCTGCCGGCCCCGCCGACCCGGACCGCCTCGCCGACCCGGACCGACCTGCCGGCCCCGCCGACCCCGACGCCGGCTTCACCCTGCTGCGCCTGGCCCCCGACGGCCTCTCCCCGGACCAGGGGCGCCAACTGGCGCTGTGGGGACAGGCGGTGGCGGACGACCGGGTGGAGCGTGCGGTAGCCCGAGTGCAGGCGGTGCTCGGACACGCCGGGCTGCGCCGGATCGAGCCGGCCGGCGGGCGCGGCCCGGGCGAGCAGGCGGTCAAGGTGCCGTGGGGCGAGCCGTACGAGGCGGCGGCGCCGGCCGACGCGCCCTGGCCCGGTCGGCTGCCGGACGTCTGGCCGGCGGTGGTGCTGCGGGAGCCGGCGCCGGTGCGGGTGCTGGACGGGGCCGGGCAGCCGGTCACGGTGGACGGCCGGGCGGGGGTGTCGGCCCGGCCGGCCCTGGTGGTGTTCCAGGGGCGGCGGGAGCGGGTGGACGGCTGGACCGGCCCCTGGCCGGCGGTCGAGTACTGGTGGGACCAGTCGCTGGCCCGCCGCCGGGCGCGGTTCCAGGTCGTGGTGGGCGGTGGCCGGGCGCTGCTGCTCACCGTGGAGGGGGGTGCGTGGTACCTGGAGGCCGGCTACGACTGACGGCCGCCGGCCACCACCCCAGGGGCAGCGGGAAACGGGAGACAGCAGGAAGCAGGAGACAGCGGGAAACCGGAGGCAGCAGGAACCAAGGGGGAGCAGTAAGCAGGGGGGCAGGAAGCGCGAGAACGAAGGCACCCCCGATGGGCTTCACCAGCCACCCCACCCTCCCCTGGAGCGAGCTGCACCGCCGCCTGACCGGCGCCGCGCCGGACCGTACGGTCGTCCCCCTGCGCCGCCCCGCCCGGGAGAGCCCCGCCCCCAGGGACGACGGCGGTGAGCCCTGGGCCGAGCTGCACGTCCACTCCGCCTTCAGCTTCCTGGACGGCGCCAGCGACCCGGAGGACCTGGTCGCCGAGGCCGCCCGGCTGGGCGTGGAGACGCTGGCGATCACCGATCACGACGGCCTGTACGGCGCGGTCCGGCTGGCCGAGGCGGCCCGGGGGACGGGCGTGGCCACCGTGTTCGGCGCCGAACTGACGATCCGTCACGAAGCGGCCGAGGCCGAGCACCTGCTGGTGCTGGCCCGCGACCCGGCCGGCTACCGCCGCCTGTCCACGGCGATAGCCGCCGCCCAACTGGCCGGTGGCGCGAAGGGCCGCCCGGTGTACGACCTCGCGGCGCTGGCGGAGGCGCACGGCGGCCACTGGGCGGTGCTCACCGGCTGCCGCCTCGGCCGGGTCCCCGCAGGCCTGAAGGACGGCAGCGCCGAGCACCGGCTCCGTACCCTGGTCGAGGCGTTCGGCCGCGACAACGTCCACGTCGAGCTGATCGACCAGTGGCTTCCCGGCGACGACCGGCGCAACGACGCGCTCGCCGCGCTCGCCGCCGCCCACGGACTGGCCGCCGTCGCCTCCACCAACGCCCACCACGCAGGCCCGGCCCAGGGCCGGCTGGCGCAGAGCCTGGCTGCGCTGCGCGAGCGCCGCACCCTGCAGGACGCGGTCGGCTGGACGCGGGCCGCCGGCACCGCGCACCTGCGCTCGGGCCGGGAGATGGCCGCCCGGCTGGCCCGCTTCCCGGGGGTGCGGCAGGCCACCGCCGAACTCGGCCGCTCCTGCGCCTTCGACTTCACCAGGCTGGATCCGGAGCTCCCGGGCTTTCCCGTCCCCGAGGGCGAGAGTGAGACCAGTCATCTGCGCGCCCTGGTCGCGGCCGGCGGCCCGGCCCGCTTCGGCCCCGGCAACGCGGCGGCCCGGCGCCAGCTCGCCAAGGAGCTGGACGTGATCGAGGACCTCGACCTGGCCGGCTACTTCCTGATCGTCCACGACATCGTGGACTTCTGCCGGGGCCAGGACATCTGGTGCCAGGGCCGCGGCTCGGCCGCCAACTCGGCGGTCTGCTACGCCCTCGGGATCACCGCCGTCGACCCGATCCACTACAAGCTGCTCTTCGAACGCTTCCTCTCCACCGCCCGGGACGGGCCGCCCGACATCGACCTGGACATCGAGAACCGCCGCCGCGAGGAGGTCATCCAGTACGTCTACCGTCGTTACGGTCGCGAGCACGCCGCGCAGGTCGCCAACGTGATCACCTACCGGCCCCGGCTGGCGATCCGCGACGCGGCCCGGGTGCTCGGCTACCCGCAGGGACAGGTGGACGCGTTCAGCCGGCAGACCGACTTCCGCTCCGCGCCCGGCGCGGACGCCGTCATCCCCGCCGACGTGCTCTCGCTCGCCGCCCAACTCCACGGCCTGCCGCGCCACTTGGGCATCCACTCGGGCGGCATGGTGCTCACCAGGGAGCCGATCGGCGAGATCTGCCCGACCGAGTGGGCCCGGATGCCCGGGCGCTCCGTCCTCCAGTGGGACAAGGAGTCCACCGCCGGCGCCGGGCTGGTGAAGATCGACCTGCTCGGCCTCGGCATGCTCGCCGCGCTGCACGACGCCTGCGACCTGGTCGCCGAGCACCACGGCCTGCGCTACGACCTGGCCACCATCCCGGACGCCGACGCGGGCGTGTACGCGATGCTGCGCCGGGCGGACACCGTCGGCGTGTTCCAGGTCGAGTCGCGGGCGCAGATGGCGACACTGCCCCGGCTCAAGCCGGACCACTTCTACGACCTGGTGGTCGAGGTCGCGCTGATCCGGCCCGGCCCGATCCAGGGCGGATCCGTCCACCCGTACCTGCGCCGCCGGGCGGGGGTCGAACCGGCCGACTGCCCGCACCCGCTGATGGAGAACGCGCTCGGCAAGACCCTCGGGGTGCCGTTGTTCCAGGAGCAGATGATGCAACTCGCCATCGACTGCGCCGGGTTCACGCCCGCCGAGGCGGACCGGCTGCGGCAGGCGATGGGGGCCAAGCGCTCGCACGAGCGGGTCGCCCGGTTGCGCGAGCGGCTGCTGGTCGGAATGGCCGAGCGCGGCATCCCCGAGGAGGTCGCCGAGGACGTCTACGGCAAGATCGAGGCGTTCTCCAACTACGGCTTCCCGGAGAGCCACGCGATCAGCTTCGCCTACCTGGTGTACGCCAGCGCCTGGCTCAAGTACCACTTCCCGGCGGCCTTCACCTGCGCGCTGCTGGCCAACCAGCCGATGGGCTTCTACTCGCCGCTGAGCCTGGTCGCGGACGCCCGGCGGCACGGGGTGCGGGTGCGCGGGGTGGACGTCAACGCCAGCGCGCCGCGCCCCACCCTGGAGCCGTACCGGGGGCCGACTCCGAAGCCGCCGCTGACCGCGGGCCGCCCGCAGCCGGCGATCCGGCTCGGCCTGGAGACGGTGCGCGGCATCGGCGCCCCGCAGGCCGCGGCGATCGCGGCCGGCCGACCGTACGCGGATCTGGAGGACTTCGCCCGGCGCACCGGCCTGCCCGCACCGGCGCTGGAGTCGCTGGCGACGGCGGGCGCCTTCGACTGCTTCGGCCTGACGAGACGTCAGGCGCTGTGGATGGCAGGGGCGTTCGCCGGAATGTCGGCCGAGCTGATCCCGGGCACCACGCCCGGGACGGAGGCGCCGCCACTGCCCGGCATGAGCCCGGTCGAGGAGACCATCGCCGACCTGTGGGCCACCGGGACCTCCGCCACCAGCCACCCGCTCCAGCATCTGCGCGCCCACCTGGAGCGCGGCGGCGCCCTGTCCGCCGTCCAGTTGCCGGACGTGGCACCGGGAACGGCGGTGGTGGTCGGCGGTCTGGTCACCCACCGGCAGCGGCCGCCGACGGCCGGCGGGGTGCTCTTCCTCAGCCTGGAGGACGAGACCGGCCTGATCAACGTGATCTGCAACCGCCCGGTCTGGGAGTCCCAGCGCCGCACCGCCCTCGACCGGGCCGGCCTGCTGGTCCACGGCACCATCGAGCGCGACCGCGGCGCCACCAACCTGATCGCCACCCGGCTCACCCCGCTGCGGATCGGCCTCTGAGCCCGATCCGCAGCGGCCTCGGGCCCGGCGTGCGGTCGTGCGATGATCGCCGGATGAACGCGACGCGGCCGCAGACGAACCACCGGACACGGGCGCTCCGCCGGGCGCTCCCGCTGCTCGCCGCGGGCGCCCTGCTGGTCGGCTGCGGCAGCACGCACGTGACCGCCGCCGGCGGCGGCCCGGGGCCCACAGGCGCAGGGAGCCCGGGGGTCATCGGCCCGGCGCCCACCACTCGGGCGCGCACCACCCCGGCCCCCACCGGCCCGGTGCCCACCCGCCCCATGTCCGACACCCTCACCGGCATCCCCCTTCCCGCCCCCACTCCGACGCCCACGCCGGTCTGCTCCCCGGAGGGCGTCATGATGGCCGCCGGGGAGGTGGAGGCCGCGATGGGCCTGCGGGCGATGACGGTCCGGCTCACCAACTGCGGCACCCGCCCCTACCGCCTGAACGGCCACCCGGGCGTGCGCGTCCTCGGCGCCGAGCGTGCCCCGCTCGACATCGGCGTGCGGCAGGGTGCGGCCGGCATCGCGACCGTCGAGGGCTTCGACGCCCCCGGGTCGCCGCTGACGCTCCAGCCGCAGGAGGCCGCCGAGTTCAAGCTGCTCTGGCGCAACACCGTGGCCGCGGGCGACCGCGCTCCGGACGACGGCCGCTACCTCGACATCGCCCCCCAGCCCGGCCGCCCCCGCCTCGCCGTCCCCGCCCACCTCGACCTCGGCACCACGGGCAGGCTCGGCATCAGCGCCTGGGCCAAGTCCGCCGCCCGGTAGGCCTGGCCGGAGCACGGCCACGGCCAGGCGGTGGCCACGGTCAGGCGGTGGCCGCGGGCAGAACGGTGGCAGCGGGCAGGGCGGTGCGCATGGTGTGCGTGCGAATCATGCGGGAATTCCACCACCCGCCGCCGACCCCGGATCATCGCCGGGAGGAGTGGTCCACCCTGCGCCTCACCGATATGACGACTGGTCAGCTCCGGTGGGAGTTCGCCCCTTGCCTGGAGCGCCGGCGAAGACCTGGGCGATCGGGAGCCAGGCGGTCGCGGTGGGGCCGGTGGCGGTGAGGGCGAGGTCGTCGCGGTGGCGGCGCTGCGTCACCAGGAGGCAGAAGTCCAGCGCCGGGCCGGTCACCCGGTCCGCCGCGTCGGTGGGGCCGAAGGTCCACACGGTGCCGTCGGGCGCGGTGAGTTCGAGGCGGACGGGGTGCTGCGGGGCGGGCAGCCCGTGCACGGTGAAGGCGAAGCCGAGGGTGCGCAGTCCCAGGTGGGCGATGTGCCGCAGCCGGGCGGTGGGCTCGCGGGTGGCACCGAGTGCGTCGGCGACGTCCTGGCCGTGTGCCCAGGTCTCCATCAGCCGGGCGGTCGCCATCGAGGCGGGCTTCATCGGCGGGCCGAACCACGGCAGCCGGGTGCCGGCCGGGGCGGCGGCCAGGGCGGCCGAGACCTCCTCCCGGCCGGCGCGCCAGCGGGCGAGCAGGTCCACGGGCTCGGCGGCGGCACCGGCGGTCGCGCCCTCCTCCACCGGGTCGGTGCCGGCGTTCAGCAGGGCGCCGAAGCGCTCGCCGAGTGCCGCGGTGAAGCCGTCCGCGTCGCGCGCGGCGAGGGCGGTCCAGTCGTCGGTCCAGGCCAGGTGGGCGATCTGGTGCGCGACCGTCCAGCCCTCGGCGGGCGTCGGGCGGGACCAGTCGGCCGGGGCCAGGTCGGCCACCAGGGCGTCCAGCACCGCGCTCTCGGCCCGCAGGTCGTCCAGCAGCGCGGTCAGGACGTCCGCCGCGGGCGTCGTCGGGGCGTTCGGGTCCGTCATCGGCTCCCCTCCTTCCGGTTCCGGCGTGCTACCCGCCGGTAATCCACGGCCGCACCCTACGCCCGGCCCGGCCGCCGCGCCCGCCACTCCGTGGAACGCGCAGGTCAGGACTCGCGCCAGAGGTGGTGCCGCGTGTGACGATCTCGCGATGACAAGGGCCGCGGACAGGCCCTAGTTCACCTGCCGCTCCCGCCCCGTCCAGTACGGTTCGCGTAGCCGGAACTTCTGCAGCTTTCCGGTGGCGGTCCGCGGCAGGGCCGTCCGGAACTCCACCGAGGTGGGCGACTTGTAGCCGGCCAGCCGCTGCTTGCAGTGCGCGATCAACTCGGTCTCGGTGACGGCCTCCTGGCCCTCCCGGAGCACCACCAGCGCCTTGACCGTCTCGCCCCACTTCGGATCCGGCACCCCGATCACCGCGGCCTCGGCGACCGCCGGGTGGTCGTACAGGCAGTCCTCCACCTCGATCGAGGAGACGTTCTCCCCGCCGCTGATGATGACGTCCTTCTTCCGGTCGGAGATGGCCAGTTGGCCGTCGGTGAGGGTGCCGCCGTCGCCGGTGTGGAACCAGCCGTCCCGCAGGGCGTCGGCGGTGGCCTCGGGCTGCTGCCAGTAGCCGTCCAGCACGGTGTTGGAGCGCACCAGCACCTCGCCCGACGCGTCGACCCGCAGCCGGGTGCCGAGCGCCGGGGCGCCCGCCTGTACCAGCCGCTCGGCCCGTTCGGCGGCGGGCAGGACGTCCCACTCGGCCCGCGAGCGGTTCACCGTGACGACCGGGGAGGTCTCGGTCAGGCCGTAGAGCTGCATGAACTCCCAGCCCAGCTCGGACTCGACCTGCTGGACCACCGAGGTCGGCGGCGGCGCGCCGGCCACGATCATCCGCACCCGGTCCCGGCCCGGCACCGGGCCGTCCCACTCGGCGGCCGCGTCCAGCACCATCTGGACCACGGCGGGCGCGCCGCTCAGGAAGGTGACCCCGTGCCGCTCGACCCGGCGCAGGATCTCGGGGCCGTCCACCTTGCGCAGCACGATCTGCCGGGCGCCGAGCCCGGTGAGCGCGAACGGCAGGCCCCAGCCGTTGGCGTGGAACATCGGCAGGGTGTGCAGGTAGACGTCCCGGTCGCCGGCGCCGTAGTGCAGGCCCATCAGTACCGCGTTCAGCCAGATGTTGCGGTGGGTGAGCTGAACGCCCTTGGGGCGTGCGGTGGTTCCGCTGGTGTAGTTGATCGTGGCGGTGTCGTTCTCGGAGACGGCGTACCGCCGCGGGGAGGTGTCGACGTCGTAGAGCAGCGCGTCGCTGTCCGCGCCGAGCACGAACGTGTGCTTGGCCGTCACCCCGTCCAGCGCGTCGGCGAGTTCGGGGTCGACCAGCAGGACGGACGCGCCGCTCTGCTCGACGATGTACGACACCTCCTCGGCCTTCAGTCGGAAGTTCACCGGGACCAGCACCCGCCCGTACCCGCTGACCCCGAACAGGGAGGTCAGCAGGCGGGCCGAGTTGTGCGACACGACCGCGACCCGCTCGCCCGGCCCGACACCCAGCCGGTCCAGCCCGGCCGCCTGCGCCCGGGCCAGTTCGGCGACCCGGCGGTAGCTCAGTTCGCCCCAGGATTGGGCGGGTTGCACCGGCTCGTCGACGATGCCGACCCGGTCGCCGTAGACCAGCTCGGCCCGGTCGAGGAAGTCCATCACGGAGAGTGGAATCTGCATGCGCCCACTGTCCTCCCCGGGCCGCCCGCCGCATACCCCCGATCGGAGGTGTCACCCGTCGGAGGCCACCGAAGCCGCGGACGCATCCACCGCACCCGCGGACGCACCCACCGCGGCCAGCGCCGCGACCAGCCGGTCCCGGGTCTCGGCCTGGGCGGCGATCCGGCGTTCCAGCACGGCCAGCCGCGCCCGGGCGATCCGCAGCGCCTCGCCGGACGGCGGCTGTGCCAGGACGTCGCCGTCCAGGCAGCCGAGGAACGACCGGACGTCCTCCAGGGTGAGTCCGGCGGCCACCAGCGCGCGGATGTTGCGTACCCGGACGGCTGCCGTCTCCCCGTACTCCCGGTACCCGTTGGGCGCCCGCTCGGCGGCGAGCAGCCCGGCCTGCTCGTAGTGCCGCAGCGCCCGGACCGTCGCGCCCGTCGCCCGCGCCAGCTCACCGATCCGCACCCGTACGGCCCCCGTCCACGCTGCCCGGCACGTCACTTCACGAGCGCGCCCCCGTCCACCGAGAACACTACTCCGGTGACGAAGGAGGCCTGCGGGGAGGCGAGTTGCACGACCGCCCAGGCGACCTCCTCGGCCCGGCCGATCCGGCCCAGCGGGGTGTGCCCGATCTGCCACTCCCGCAGCGCCGCCAGCTGTTCGGGGCCGTACCCGGAGTGCTCGCCGATGGGCGTCTCGATCGCCCCCGGCGCCACCGCCGCGACCCGGATGCCGCGCGGCGCCAGCTCCACCGCCCAGCAGCGGGTGACCGTCTCCAACGCGGCCTTGCTCGCCGCGTACACCGAGTCCCGCGGCCAGCCGCGCTGGCCGATGGCGGTGCTGATGTTGACGATCACGCCCCGGCTCTCGGCGAGCGCGGGCAGCGCGGCCTGGCCGAGCAGGACCGGGGCGACCAGGTTGGTGCCCAGCACGGACTCGACGCCGTCCCGGGTGAAGTCGCCGAGCCCGCCGCCGCGGACGATCCCCGCGTTGTTGACCAGCACGTCCAGTCGCCCGTACCGCTCCAGCGTCTCCCGGACGATCGCCTCCGGTGCGCCCGGCCCGGTGACGTCCGCGACCAGCGGCTCGATCCGCCCCGGGTACCCGGCCGCGGTCTCCGCCAGCGGTTCGGCCCGCCGCCCGACCGCCACCACCCGCACCTGCGGCCCCTGCGCCGCGAACGCCCGCGCGGTCTCCCGCCCGATCCCCGTCCCGGCCCCGGTGACCACCACGACCCGCTGCCGCGTCGCCTCTTCGCCGCTCGCGTTGTTCTCGCGGTTCTCGTTGCTCTCGTTGCTCTCGCCGTTCATGCCGTCACCCTCCGACCCTGCCGCCAACGTCAGGGTCAAGCGGCAGAATGCCCCGCGTAGGAAGATCACAGCGAACGTCACGCACCCACGGGGAGAACCACCATGAGCGACGAACGACCAGGTACCCTCCACGACGCCGTCAGCGGCCACCCGGCGACCCCGGTCGGCACCGACCCGGGCGAGCCGGGCCCCACCCCGCGTCGGGGCCGGGAGGGCCTGCAGTGACTGCCGCCATCACCGCGAACCCGATAGCCGACGGCCTGCTGCTGCGCCCCTTCGAGGACGCGGACGCACCGGCCCTGATCGAGGTGTACCGGGACGAGACGCTGCGCCACTTCACCCGGATCCCGGTGGGGAACGCCGAACAGGCCGCGCACTGGCTCGAATTGCAGTACCGGGGCCGGGCGGAGGGCCGCCGGTACAGCTTCGCCGTCCTGGAGCCCGGCACGGGCGAACTGGTCGGCAACGTCGCGCTCAAGCGCGGCACCCCGGGCGGGGAGGCCGCCGAGGTGGGCTACTGGACGGCGGCCGCCGCCCGCGGCCGGGGGGTGGCCCCGCGCGCGGTCGAGTCGCTGACCGCCTGGGCCTTCGAGGCCTTCGCCGACGACGGCCTGGTCCGGATCGACCTGCTGCACCAGGTGGACAACCTCGCCTCCTGCCGGGTCGCGGAGAAGAGCGGCTACGCCTTCCAGGAGGTGCTGACGGCCCTCCCGCCGGAGTTCCCGCTCGACGGCCACCGGCACTCCCGGAAAAGGCTGGACGGATCCGAACAGGCCAGGTGAGAGTATGCGCATGGCTTCTCTGGTACGACATGTGACGATCGACTGCGCCGACCCGTTCGGCCTCGCGGGGTTCTGGGCGCAGGCGCTGGACAGCATCGTGGGCGAGGACGACAACCCGGGCGACGAGGAGGCGCTGGTGGAGTCCGCCGGGGCCTCGCTGCTGTTCATCCGGGTGCCCGACGGCAAGTCGGTGAAGAACCGGGTCCACCTCGACCTCCAACCGCAGGACCGCAGCCGGGACGAGGAGGTGGAGCGCCTGGTCGCCCTGGGCGCGACGGTGCTCGCGGACCGCCGGACCCCGGACGGCAAGGGCTGGGTCACCATGGCCGACCCCGAGGGCAACGAGTTCTGCGTCGAGCGCAGCCAGGCCGAGCGGATCGCCACCGGCAACGCCTGATCCCTCGGCAACGCCTGAGTTCCCGACAGCACCCGTGTCGTCGGCAGCACCTGAGCGACCGGCAACTCCCGAGCACATCGGGCCCGATCAGGCCGGCCACTCACCCACGGCCGCCCGCCAGTTCCACGAGGACTTGCGCGGGCGGCCGTTCAGTTCCCCGCGCCCGGTGCACCAGAGCAGCACGTCCGCCGGCGCGGCGCCGGGCTCGTCGGGGGCGTGCGGGAAGAGGCGGTCGAGGACGAGGACGCAGAGGTCGACGGGGGGCTGCCAGGGCAGGCCGAGGCCGCGGGCGATGTCGTGGGTGTGCAGGAGGGTCTCGGCGACGCCCATCGCGGCGAAGCCGGGCGGGTCGCAGGGGCCGTGGTGGTAGGCGCGCAGCTCGGGCGGGGCGGCGTCGAGGGCGGTGGCGAGCAGCCGCCCGGCGGCGGTGACGACGGTCAGCACCTGGGCCGGGCCGGTGTCGGGGCGGACGGTGAGGTCGAGCGGCAGGTACCGGTCGGTGGGGCGGGCGGCGAGCTGGCCGGCGTAGGCGAGCAGGTCGTGCGCGAGGTGGGCGGCGGTGTCGCGGCAGCTCCACTCCAGCAGTCCGGCCGGGGCGCCCCAGTCGCGGTCCTCGGTGTGCGGGGTCAGGGCCCGGAGGGAGGCTTCCAGTGCGGTGCGTACCGCGTCGCCGTTGCGCACGATCACTCCTTCGGTGGATCGTCACACGATAGGCCGACGCCCCGAGCCCGCACAGCGCGTCCGTCCGATAATCGACCCTGTCTGACGCCATGTCGCGGCGACCTTCCCGCTACGGCGGCTCCCCGCCCCGGCGAACCCCCGCCGCGACGTCCCCGTCGCGACGCCCACAGAGACAGGCAGGTACCCCATGGCCAGAATCGCCGTGATCGGCGCCAACGGCACCATCGGCAGCGCCATCGTCGCGGAGGCGGCGGCACGCGGGCACGTGGTCACCGCCGTGGTCCGCGACCCGGACCGCTACCGGGGCGAGGCCGCCTTCGTCGAGCGCGCGGACGTCCTGGACCCGGCGGAGGTGGCCCGGATCGCGGCCGGCCAGGACGTCCTGGTGAGCGCCGTCGGCGGCGGCAACGGCCCGGGACACCTGGCGCTGATCGAGCCGGCCGCCCGCTCGCTGGTGGAGGGCCTGCGCTCGCTCGGCGAGCGGGCGCCCCGGCTGGTCGCGGTCGGCGGCGCGGGCAGCCTGGAGACCGCGCCGGGCGTGCGGGCCTGGGACGCGCCGGGGCTGCCGGAGCCGGTGCTGCAGACCATGCACGCGCACGGCGCGGCGCTGGACTACTACCGGACGGTCTCCGACGTCCGCTGGACGGTGCTCAGCCCGGCCGCCGAGATCGGCCCGGGGGAGCGGACCGGCCGCTACCGGACGGGCCTGGAACAGTTGCTCACGGACGCCGCCGGGCACAGCCGGATCTCGGTGCCGGACTACGCGGTGGCCCTGGTCGACGAGGTCGACCAGCCCGAGCACATCGGTGAGCGCTACACCTGCTGCTCCCTGTAGCGCCCGACCTGTGGTGCCCCACCGGTGGAGTCCAGACCTGTGGTGCCCCACCCGTGGTGCCCGGCCCGCGGAGCCCGGCCCGGAGCCCCCGGTCAGCCCAGCTGGATCGACCGCTTGGCGAGCCCCATCCAGAACCCGTCGATGACGCTGCGCTGGCTGCCGAGGTCGGCCTCGCCGGCACCGAGGGTGACGAACAGCGGGGCGAAGTGCTCGGTGCGCGGGTGCGCGAGCCGTCCGGCGGGGGCCTTGTGCTCGAAGTCGAGCAGCGCGTCCAGGTCGCGGGCGTCCAGGGCGCGCCGGCCCCAGTCGTCGAACTCGGCCATCACCGAGCTGATCCGGCCGTCGCTGCTGAGCGCCCGCAGGTTGTGGGTGAAGAAGCCGCTGCCGACGATCAGCACGCCCTCGT
This sequence comes from Kitasatospora sp. MAA19, assembly GCF_029894125.1. GTDB lineage: Bacteria > Actinomycetota > Actinomycetes > Streptomycetales > Streptomycetaceae > Kitasatospora. The sequence continues at coordinate 40,419 of NZ_JARXYZ010000002.1, read as the reverse complement.
CGCGCAGCGGGGCGAGCCGGCGGCCGATCTCCAGCAGCCGCTGCGGGTCGAGCGTGGGCATGGAGATCTGGAGGACCGGGATGTCGGCCTCCGGGAACATCTCCACCAGCGGGACGTACGCGCCGTGGTCGAGCCCGCGGTCGGGGATGTCCTGGACGGGCGTGCCGGGCGCGCGCAGCAGCTTGCGGACGCGGTCGGCGAGCTCCGGTGCGCCGGGAGCGGCGTACTCGACCCGGTAGTAGTGCTCGGGGAAGCCCCAGAAGTCGTACACCAGCGGCACGGTGGTGACGGCGCCGAGGGCGAGCGGGGCCTCCTCCCAGTGGGCGGAGACCATCAGGATGGCCTTGGGCCGGGGCAGGTCGGCGGACCAGGCAGCCAGTTCACCGGGCCAGATCGGGTCGTCGGCGAGCGGCGGCGCGCCGTGCGAGAGGTACAGGGCGGGCATACGCTCGGGGGCCGCGGTGCTCATGGCGTCCTCCTCCGGGTCGGATGGAAAGAGAAGTAGTTCAAATTTGAACCTCTCTCCACTGACCGTACACCTTGGTTCGAATTTGAACAACGGGAGTAGGCTTCACCACATGTCCACACTGAACGAACCCCGCTGGCTGGACCAGGACGAGATGGCCGCCTGGCGGGGCTTCGTCGTCGCGAGCAACCTGCTCAACCGCCGGCTGGAGCGCCAGCTCAAGGACGACTCCGGCCTCTCGCACCAGCAGTACGAGATCCTGGTGCACCTGTCCGCCGCCCCGGCCGGCTCGCTGCGGATGACCGAACTCGCCGACAAGCTGGTCACCTCCAAGAGCGGCCTCACCTACCAGGTCACCCAACTGGAGCGGATGGGCCTGGTCGCCCGCCGCTCCTGCCCCAGCGACGTGCGCGGCGTCATCGCCGAACTCACCGACCAGGGGCGGGAGACGCTGCGGCAGGCCGCGCCCGGGCACGTCGCCCTGGTCCGCGAGCTGCTGATCGACGTGCTCACCCGCGAGCAGCTGGCCGTGCTCGCCGAGGGCCTCGGCCAGGTCAGCGCCCGGCTGCGCCTCGACGACACGCCCTGACCCCCACGCCCTGACCCAGGCCCGGTGACCCCACGTCCTGACCCAGGCCCTGATCCGCTCCCGGCCGAGCACCCTGGCCCGCGTGGCCAGGGTGCTCGGCTGAGCGCCCGTCCGCGCGCCCGGCTACGCCCGGCTAGGCGTCCGGCCGGGCGCCCCCGCCGAGCGCGGCCGCCCGCCCCCGCAGCAGCTCCCGCTCCCGCTCGTTGCGGGTCAGCTCCGCCGCGCGCTCGAACTCCGTCCGGGCCTCCGCCGCCCGCCCGAGCCGGGCCAGCAGATCGCCCCGCACGCTCGGCAGCAGGTGGTACCCGCGCAGCGCCGGCTCCGCCGCCAACTCGTCCACCAGCTCCAGCGCGGCCGCCGGGCCCTGCGCCATCGAGACGGCCACGGCCCGGTTCAGCGCCACCACGGGGGACGGCGTCAGCACCAGCAGCCGCCCGTACAGCGCGGCGATCGTCGCCCAGTCGGTGTCCTGGTAGCGCGCCGCCTTGGCGTGGCAGGCGGCGATCGCGGCCTGCACCGCGTACGGCCCGGTGCCGGCCCGCCCCAGCGCGTCGAAGCCCCGCCGGATGAGCAGCCCGTCCCAGCGGGTGCGGTTCTGCTCCGCCAGCAGGACGGGCCGTCCGTCGGGCCCCGTCCGGGCGGCCGTCCGCGAGGCCTGGAACTCCAGCAGCGCGGCCAGCCCGTGCACCTCCGGTTCGGCGGGCATCAGCCCGGCCAGCACCCGGGCCAGCCGCAGCGCGTCCTCGCACAGCTGCGGGCGCAGCAGGTCGTCCCCGGAGGTGGCCGAGTAGCCCTCGTTGAAGACCAGGTAGATGACCTCCAGCACCGAGGAGAGCCGCTCCGCGCGGTCCTCCCCGTACGGCACCTCGAACGGTATCCGGGCCGTGGCCAGCGCCCGCTTGGCCCGGACGATCCGCTGGGCCACGGTCGGTTCGGGCACCAGGAACGCCCGGGCGATCTCCGGTGTGGTCAGCCCGCCGAGCAGTCGCAGGGTGAGTGCGATCCGGGCCTCCGCGGACAGCACCGGGTGGCAGGCGGTGAAGATCAGCCGCAGCAGATCGTCGTCGATGTCGTCCGGCTCGACCGGCTCCGGGGGCGGGACGTCCTCCAACGACCGCCCCACCTCGGCGAGTTTGCGGGCGTACACGTCCCGGCGGCGGACCAGGTCGATCGCCCGGTGCTTGGCGGCGGCCGTCAGCCAGGCGCCCGGATTGTCCGGGACGCCCGACCGTGGCCACTGCTCCAGCGCGGCCACCAGGGCGTCCTGCGCCAACTCCTCGGCGATGCCCACGTCCCGCACGATCCGGGTGACCCCGGCGATGATCCGTGCGGACTCGATCCTGAACACCGTCTCGACGGCCGCCGCCGCATCCCTCTCCGTCACGGGCACCCATCAGAGCAGCCGGCGGAGAGGGAGGCAAACACCACCACGGTTACGGCTGCGGCATCTCCTCGATCTGCCGGACCTCCGCCTCGACCGTCCAGCTCGCCGGGTGGGTGCTCAGGAAGCGGCGGGTCCACTCCAGGGCCTCCGCCTTGTCCTTGCACTGCAGGATGGCGTAGCCGCCGACGACCTCCTTGGTCTCGGTGAACGGCCCGTCGGTGTAGCCGACCTTCCCGTTGCTCCAGGTGACCCGGGTGCCCTGGGCGGTCGGGGTCAGCCCGGAGGTCTCCAGCATCACCCCGGCCTTGGTGATCTCCTCGAACAGGGCCCCCATCCGCTTGTCGAAGTCCGGGTCGGGCTCGAACCCGGCAGCGGCCTGCTCGTCGATACGGATCAGCGTCATGAAGCGCGGCATGGTGACTCCTCGGTCGGACGGGCGGGGCCTCTCCCCACCTCTCACCCCTGCGTCGAACGGGCCGGCGCCGGATCGACACCGGCCCGGAAATATCTTTCTCCGCCCTCGCCGGCCTCGCCGCCCGGGGCTCCCGCCGGGGCCTACCGGGGCCTACCGGGCGGCCGGGGCCGGCTGCGGGGCGCAGAGCAGGGCCGCGCGCAGGTCGAGCCGGTCCCGCAGGCGGGCCAGGTTGCGGCCGGTCAGCTCCTCGATCCGGCGGATCCGATAATGAACGGTATTGACGTGGATGTGCAGCGACTCCGCCGTCCGTGCCCAGGAGCCGTCGTGGTCCAGGAAGACCGCCAGGGTGCCCAGCAGCGAGACGCTGTTCTCCCGGTCGTGGGCGGCCAGCGGGGCCAGCAGCCGGGCGTGGAAGGCGGCCGTCACCTCCGGCGGGATGCCGCGCAACAGCCCGTCCAGCGAGTCCAGTTCGGCGGCGCTGCCGACCGGCCCGGCCGAGCCCTCCAGCACGTACCGGGCCTGTACCAGCGCCGCCCGCAGTGCGGCGGGCTCGGGCGGGACGGCCGGCCCGACTCCCACCCGTAGGGTGCGTCGGCCGGTCAGCCGGGCCTGCAGCGCGGGGCGGGCCCGGCGCAGCCGTTCGGCGACCTGCTCGGCCGGCGCGGCCACCAGCGCGGCGGACCGCCCGGCGCGGTCCGTCCCGGTGGCGTACGGTACGCCGAGCGGGTGAAGCGCCTCGGCCAGCGCGTACGCGGCCCAGGCTGCGGGCACGCCCCCGTCCGCCGCGCCCTCGCCTCCCGCGCCCCCGTCCGCCGCGCCCTCGCCTCCCGCGCCCCCGTCCGCCGTGCCCTCGCCTCCCGTGCCCTCGCCTCCCGCGGTCCCGTCCGCCCGGCCGCCGTCGATCCGCGCGGTGACCGCCACCAGCGCCTCGGCCCCGCCCAGTCCGCAGGCGGCGAGCGGCCCGGCGAGCCCGCCCTCCCCGGCGAGCGCGTCCAGCAGCCGCCCGGCGGCCCGGCGCCGGGCGCCCGCGGCGGCGTGGGCACGGGCGGCGAGCGGGGCGAGCAGGTCGGCCAGGCCCTGCAGCATCGGTTCGGCCGCCGCCGTACGCAGGTGCGGGCGCAGCCGCCAGCCGTCGAACGGCGAGCCGTCCTGCGGTCCGACCGGCAGCCCGGTGTCGCCGCGCCCGGCGGCGGCCGGGGCGGGTGTGGCGGTGGCGGCGACGGCCCGGCCGCCGGTGGTGGTGATCGAGCAGTCCGGCACCCCGAGCCGGCCGACCGCGTGGGCCAGCACCTCACCGGCCTCGGCGTCCGCGCGCAGCAGGTCGAGCAGCTCGCGCCGGACGGTCTCCGGGATCGCCGCCGTGTCCTGGGCGCCGGCCCGCAGGTCGCCCCAGAGCCGCAGGTAGACCCGGTCGGTGACGGCGCGGAAGCTGACCCCGGCGGGCACCGCCAGCAGCGGGATGCCGTGGGTGCGGCAGGCGTCGGCGAGGCTGTCCGGGATGCTGCCGTGGGTGCCCTCGCCCGCCAGCAGCGCCGCCACGCCCGCGCTGCGCAGGGCGGTGGCGAAGCGCAGCGCGCCGGAGGCGTCGGCGGGCTGCCACCAGACCAGGCCGGTGAGGACGAGTTCGCCGGGCTGGAGGTAGCGGGCCGGGTCCTGGAGGTCGGTGGAGCTGACCCCGGTGATCGGGCGGTCGAGCAGGTCCGGTGTGCCCCAGGCCAGGCGGATGTCCAGGTCGTCGAGGTGCAGCAGGTCGCCGACGATCATCTCTCGCTCATCTCTCGCTCGCTCTCGCCCTTGTGCGCTGGACGGGACCACGTCTCGCACGTGCAAGGTTCAGGTGCGCACAGGCATCGTAAATGCAGGTGGGGCGGCGGCAATTCTTCTTGTCGGATCATCCAGCGAGGGGGCCCCGGAGTGGTGCGGGGAACCAGTCGTCCGCCCGATTGCCGGGTTGCTTCAATCGGTGCGGGGCGCGTCGAGCCGTCTCCTCCGGCGCGCCCCCTCCGAGTCCGCAGATGCTGGCTGAAAGTGTTTCGGCCCATCGCAGATGCCGCTGAAATAATCCTTTCAGCGCCGCAGCTGCGAATGTCCTGGACTCCCCTCGGGTAACCCTCTCCCGGGCCGCGGCGCCGCGGCCCGGGAGGAGGGAGCACCATGACCCCGTCGAGACCCACCGTCCGGCTGCACGGTCACCTCGACCGGCCCGCCGAACTGACGGTCGAGCAGCTGCGCACCCTCCCCGCGCACCGCGTCGAGGTCGGCTTCGACTGCCTGTCCGAGGGCGAGCAGCGGCACGGTTACGAGGGGCCCGCGCTCTGGGACGTGCTGCGCGCCGCCCGGCCCCGGATCGACTTCTCCGGCCGCAAGCAGCGGCTGCGCTTCCTGGTGTCGGTCAGCGGCGCGGACGGCCACCGGGCCGTGGTGTCGTGGGCCGAGATCGATCCCGACTTCGGTGGCCAGCGGATCCTGCTGGCCACCAGCATGGACGGCGCCCCGCTGGACGCCGCCGGCCCGCAGCTCGTCGTCCCCGACGACCACTGCGGCGCCCGCTACGTCAGCGGGGTCACTGCCGTCTGGCTCGGCCCCCTGGGCGAACCGGCGGCCTGAGCCCGGCCCCGGCCCGAGCCCTGGCCCTGACCTGAGCCCCGACCCGAGCCCCGGCCGGAGCCCGGAAGTCGGCCGCCGCCCGCCCGCCGCGGCCCCCTGGTGGCGGGGTCGCGGGCGGTGCGGTAAAGCCGCTCGCCGGGCGGTGATTTCCGTGCCAACATGCCCCATATGGGGACGATTCTGCACGGTGCTCTCGTCACACTCCGCCCGGCCACGTCCGACGACGTCCCGGCCCTGGTGGTCATCCGCGGCACGCCCGAGGTGTTCGCCCGCTGGAGGGGCGGCGACGACCTGGCCGCCGCGGTCGCCACCGATCTGGAGGAGCCCGACACCGAGACCTTGGCCGTCGAGCTGGGTGGCCGGGTGGTCGGCGCCATCCAGTGGTACGCCAACAACGACGACGAGTACCGGCACGCCGGCATCGACCTCTACCTGGACCCGGAGGTGCACGGCCTGGGCCTGGGCACCGACGCCGTCCGCACCCTGGCCCGCCACCTGGTGCACGTCCACCACTACCACCGGCTGATCATCGACCCGGCCGCGGACAACATCGCCGCGATCCGCTGCTACAGCAAGGTCGGCTTCCGTCCGGTCGGCACCATGCGCCAGTACGAGCGCGGCCCGGACGGCACCTGGCACGACAACCTGCTGATGGATCTGCTCGCGGACGAACTGGTCGAGGGCTGACGGCGCACCTCGGCACCCCCGACGACGGGTGCAAGGGTGTACAGACATCTTGTCTCTCACCCACCCAGACCTGTACAGACATCTCATGGCCACAGTTGCGATCGCAACTGATCTCCTGGCGTTCTTCCCGACGTACCGGGCAGTAGCTACCGTTCCGCTGCCATCCCCGACGGCCGCCACCCCCGGCGCCGTCGGGCCCGCAGGGTAGACGAATCCCCAGGAGAACGCCCATGCTCTCGCGCCGTACGGCCACCGCCCTCACCTCGGCGGCCGCCGCCGCACTGCTGTTCGGCGGTACCGCCCCGACCGCCTCCGCCGGCACCCAGGCAGGCGCGACCACGCTGTCCGTCCTCGCCTTCAACGTCGATCTCGGCACCGCCGTCGTCGACAGCACCCAGAACGAGCAGGCCGCCCGCCGCACCCCGGTGATCGAGCAGATCGTCCGTCAGCACAACGCCGATGTGGTCGTCCTGGACGAGCAGTTCAACAACAGCTCGACCGCCGACATCAACAGCAAGCTCGCCGACCTCTACCCGTACCGCACCCCGGTGGTCGGCCAGACCTGCTCCGGCGGCGGCTGGACCGGCGTCAGCGGCAACTGCTCCAGCTCGTGGTTCGTCATCAACGGCGGCACGATGATCCTCTCCAAGTACCCGATCACCGCCCAGTACGCGCACGTCTTCGCCAACTCGACCTACGGCACCTGGGACTACCACGCCGACAAGGGCGCGGCGCTGGTCCGGGTGAACAAGAACGGCAGCTCCGCCTGGGTCGTCGGCACCCACCTGCAGGCCGACGAGTCGGACGTCTCCACCGACACCACCCAGTCCACCCGGCTCGGCCAGCTCGCCGAGATCCGCGCCTGGGTCGACGGGATCGTCGGCAGCAGCGCACCGGTCCTGATCGGTGGCGACCTCAACGTCGAGTACTTCCACGGCCAGAGCCGCGGCGACTACGCCAACGCCCAGTCCGCCGTGGGCGGCGTCCTCGGCACCCCGGCCACCGATCCGAGCCAGCCGCGGACCACCATGGACTGCCCGGTCTCCGCGTGGTGCCAGTACATGGCGGACGTCGAGACCTTCCCCAAGGACTACCGGGACGACCTCGACTACCTCGGCTACCTCAACGCCCCGGGCCGCCCGGTGCCGGCCGCGATGTCCACCGTGAAAATCGACTTCGACCCGCAGGCGGGCTGGACCCCGGGCGGGCAGGACACCCTGGCCCCGAGCGACCACTACCCGGTCGAGGCCACCTTCCAGCTGAACTGACCCAGGCCCGATCCGGTCTGACGGAACGTCAGACCAGGGCTGTGGCGGTGACTCCGGCCGTGACTGCGGTCGCCCGGTCCGGCGCCGGGCAGCCGCAGGAGCGCCGCAGCACCAACCGCGCGGGGAAGGTCCGCGCACCGGTGGAGCACCGCTCGGCCCCGCCGAGCACCAGGTCCACCGCGGCGCGGGCCATCTCGTCCTGCGCGGTCGCGACGGTGGTCAGCGCCGGGCCGGCGATCACCGCCTCGGCGATGTCGTCGAAGCCGGCCACCGCCAGCTGCTCCGGCACCCGGATGCCCAGGTCGTCGGCGGCCCGCAGCAGGCCGATCGCCTGGTCGTCCGTCGTGCAGAACACGGCGGACGGCCGGTCGGGCCGCGCCAGCAGGGTGAGCGCCTCGGCGTGCGCCCGGACGCGGTCGAACGGCGCCGGGACGAGCCGGCCCTCGGTCGCCAGCCCGGCCTCGGCCAGGGCGGCGGCCCAGCCGGCCGTCCGCCCGGTGACCGGGTCGTGCGGGCTGAGCGCGAGGGTGCCGCCGAAGCAGTGCACCTCGGCGTGGCCGTGCCCGAGCAGGTGCCGGACCACCTCGCGGGCGCCGCCCTCGTCGTCCGCCACCACCGCGACGCCGTCGGCGCTCTCCGCCCGGTGGTGCAGCAGCACGACCGGCGTGCCGTCGCCCACGTCGAAGCCGGTGAGTCCGGGCGTGGCCGGGTCCTGGGTGACCAGGATCAGCCCGTCCACCTGCATGCCGAGGAACGCGCGGATGTAGTGCGCCTCGCGCTCGTCCACGTAGTCGGAGTTGCCGATCAGCAGCAGCCGGCCGTGCTCGGCGGCGGCCTGTTCGACCGCGTGCGCGAGCCCGGCGAAGAACGGCTGGCGGGCGTCCGGTACGACCATGCCGAGCAGGTCGGTCCGCCGTCGCGCCATCGCCTGGGCGACCCGGTTGGGGCGGTAGCCCAGTTCCTCGACCGCCGCGAGCACCCGCGCCCGGGTCGCCGGCGCCACCGGCCGCGGCCCGTCGTTGATCACATAACTCACGACCGCCGTGGACGTCCCCGCCACCCGCGCCACATCGTCCCGTGTCACCCTCGCCATGCCCGCGAGCCTACACAGCACCCCCGACCGGCCCGGGTTCCCACCGCCGCCGCCCCGATCGGGCCCTGATCGGCCGCCTGCGGCTGCGGCGCCCGCAGCCCGGCACCGAGGGTGGCGGGACAGCCGCCAACGTGGTGCTGCAGTTCATGGCGGCGGCGATGTGGGCGCGGGAGCTGTCCGTGCCGGCGCCGCCGGCCCCGGACGGGTGAATCCCGCTCAGGACGTGCGGTCCGCTCAGTACGTATGGTCCGCGGTGACGTCCGCCGAGAGGGTGTCGGCGAGGGCCCGGGCGGCGGGGTCGCGGTCGTCGGCGGGGGCCGGGGTGGCGGCGGGGGAGTGCCGGGCGGCGGCGATCTTCAGCTCCTGGTAGCCGCGGAAGCCGAGCCGCTGGCAGGCCCGGACCACGGAGGAGGGCGCGGTGCCGGCCAGCGCGGCCACGTCGCTGACGCTCAGGTGCACCAGGTCGGCGCCCCGGTCGAGCACCACCTGGGCGACCCGCGGTCTCGCTGACCGCCTACGGCCTGGTGGTGTGGGCGCAGTCCCGGGGAGACCTGGCGACGATCGCGGCGCTGCGTGAGACCAGCATCGTGATCGCCGCCCTGATCGCCACCGTGGTCTTCCGGGAGCGCCTCGGACGGCTGCGGCTGACCGCCAGCATCACCGTGCTGGCGGGGATCGCCGTCCTGGAACTGGCCCGGCCCTAGGGGGTGTTGGACCGTGCCGGGGCCTACTCCTGCTCCGGCACGATCACGGTCAGCGCGGTGGTCAGCAGTTCGAAGCCCAGCGATGCGTAGAGCCGGCGGGCCGGGTTGCCCTCGGTGACGGCCAACTGGACCTCGGCGAGCCCGCGTTCGGCGGCGTCGGCGACCGTCAGGCGCAGCAGGTCCGCGCCGAGGCCCCGGTAGCCGAGGTCCGGGTGGCGGAAGACCTCGCCGACCCACGGCACGCCGTCGCGGTGGGTGAGGATGAGCCCGGCCACCACCCGGTCGTCCGCGTCCACGGCGAGCAGACTGGACGGCAGCACCGGCCCGATGACCTCCCCGGCGAGCAGCGGGGTGAGCCGCTCCGCCAGCGCCTGCCGGTCGTCGCCCGCGAAGTGGTCCGGGTGCCCGGGGGCGAACGCGGCCCGCCAGGCCGCGAACAGTTCCTCGGGCGCGCGGTCGCAGGGCACGGCCCGCAGGCCGTCCCGCAGCGGCGCCCCGGCCCAGTCGGCGGGCGGGGCGTCGGCGACCAGGTCGCGCCGCATGACGTGGGCGTGCCGGAGCACGGTCGCGCCGTGGTCCAGCAGGGCCTGGCCGAGCTCGGCGGTGCCGGACACCACCCACCCGGCCATCTCGGTACGGATGAACTCCACCGGGTCGGTGCCGCCGCTCCCGTCCACCACCTCCAGCAGGTCGGCCCAGGGCCGACCCGCCCGCTCGCCCGGGAGGTAGCGCACCACCGCCGCGCCCTCGCCGTTCCGTCCGATCACCCGGTCAGCCTCGGTCACACCCAGCCCCATTCGCACGATCATTCGTCCGCCGTCATGCTCGGTTAGACCGCGCCCCCGGGCAACCGAATTGCCGGTCCGCCCCCGTTCGTCGGCCCGCCCTCACTCGTCAACCCACCACCGCGGCCCGGACGCAGAGCACGTCCGGCAGGTGGGAGAGCAGCGGCGCCCAGCTCTCGCCCTCGTCGTGGCTGCCGTAGACGTCGCCGGTCCGGTTGCCGAAGTAGATCCCGGCCGGGTCGGCGTCGTCGGTGCGCAGCGCGTCGCGCAGCACGATGCCGTAGTGGTCCTCGCCGGGCAGGCCGTTGGCGAGCGGCTGCCAGCTGGTGCCGCCGTCGGTGGTGCGGAAGATCCGGCAGCGGCGGCCGGGCGGGATGCGGTCGTCCGAACCGCCGAGCGGGAACAGGTAGGCCGTGTCGCCCCGGCGGGGGTGGGCGGCGACGGCGAAGCCGAACTCGGCGGGCAGCCCGTCGACGATGGAGTGCCAGTTCGCGCCCCAGTCGTCGCTGCGGTAGACGCCGCCGTGGTTCTGCAGGTACAGGCGGTCGGGGTGGACCGGATCGGCGGCGATCTTGTGCACGCACTGGCCGAACTCGGGGTACTGGCTCTCCTCCGGGAAGAACTCGGCGCGCAGGCCGGTGTTGGAGGGCTCCCAGCTGTCACCGCCGTCCTTGCTGCGGTAGACGCCGCCGCTGGAGACGGCGACCAGCAGCCGCTGCGGGTCGCGCGGGTCGGTGACGATGGTGTGCAGGCCCTGGCCGCCGTACCCGGCGCCCCATGCGGGCCGCTGCGGGTGGTTCCAGAGCGACTCGACCAGGCTGAAGGTCTCGCCGCCGTCCTCGGAGCGGAACAGCGCGGCCGGCTCGGTGCCGGCGTAGACGACGCCGGGGGCCTCCGGGCCGGCCGGTTGGAGCTGCCAGACCCGGGTGAGCGAGGCGCCGGTGGACTCGGGGAAGCGGATCGCCGGCTGCGGCGGCTCGTACCAGGTGGTGCCCAGGTCGTCGGAGCGCCAGACCGACGGCCCCCAGTGGCTGCTGTCGGCGCCGACCAACAGCCGGGTGCGGCCGTCGCGGCGGTCGACGGAGACGGAGTAGATCGCGTTCATCCGGAAGTGCGGCCCGCTGAACTCCCAGTCCAGCCGGTCGCGGCTGCGGCCGAGAAAGAGGCCCTTCCCGGTTCCGACGGCCAACAGCACCTCGGTCATCCCTCACACCACCTGGTCACGAGCACGGCCCCCCCGGGACGGCCCCCGACCGCCAGTGTCCCGCCGTTCACCGGTGGTCACGTCGCGCCGCGCCCGGGGTCCGTGTACTCACCCCCGGTTCACCCCCGGCAGCCCTCCAGCAGCCGCAGCCACACCTCGCTGATCGTCGGGTACGAGGGGACGGCGTGCCAGAGCCGGTCGATCGGCACCTCGCCGACCACCGCGACGGTCGCCGAGTGCAGCAGTTCGGCGACCCCGGGGCCGACCAGGCAGGCGCCGACCAGCACCTCCCGGTCCAGGTCGAAGACCACCCGGGCCCGGCCGCGGTAGCCGTCGGCGTACAGCGAGGCCCCGGCGACGGCGCCGAAGTCGTGGTCGACGTTCTTGACCCGCAGCCCGGCCCGTTCGGCGGCCGCCAGGGTCAGGCCGACGGCGGCGACCTCCGGGTGCGTGAACACGACCTGCGGCGCGCCCGCACTGTCGGCCGACGCGGCGTGCGCGCCCCAGCGGGAGGTGTCCAGCGCCCGCCCCTGGGTGCGGGCCACGATCGCGGCGCCGGCGATCCGGGCCTGGTACTTGCCCTGATGGGTGAGCAGCGCCCGGTGGTTGACGTCCCCGGCGGCGTACAGCCACTCGCCGTCGACGCCGAGCACGGTGCAGCTGTCGTCCACGTCCATCCAGTCGCCCGGCTTCAGCCCGACCTGCTCCAGCCCGACGTCGGCGGTGCGCGGGGCCCGCCCGGTCGCGTACAGCACCTCGTCGGCGGTCAGTCGCTCCCCGCCGTCGAGCGTCAGGACGACCGGTCCGGCGCCGTCCGCCCGCTCCAGCGCGGTGACCTCGGTCCCGAAGCGGAGGTCGACCCCGGCCTCCCGCAGGCCCTCCGCGACGAGCTCGCCCGCGAACGGTTCCATCCGCGGCAGCAGCCTGTCGCCGCGCACCAGCAGGACCACCTCGGAGCCGAGCGCCCGCCAGGCGGTCGCGAGCTCCACCCCGACCACGCCGCCGCCGACCACCGCCAGGCGGCCGGGCACGGCCGGGGCGGCGGTCGCCTCCCGGTTGGTCCACGGGTGGGCCTCGGCCAACCCCGGCACGCCGGTGGGGAGCACCGGCCGGCTGCCGGTGCACACGGCGACGGCGTGTCGGGCGGTGAGCGTCCGCTCGGTGCCGTCCTCGGCCTCCACGGTGACGGTCCGCACGCCCGCCAGCCGGCCGTGGCCGCGCACCAGCTCGATGCCGGTGTCCCGCAGCCACTGCACCTGGCCGTCGTCGTTCCAGTGCGAGGTGAAGGAGTCCCGCCGGGCCAGCACCGCGGCCGGGTCCAGCGTCCGGTCGCCGACCGCCTCCCGGGAGCCGGCCACGGCGCGGGCGTCGGCCAGCGCGGCCACCGGACGCAGCAGCGCCTTGCTCGGCATGCAGGCCCAGTACGAGCACTCGCCGCCGACCAGTTCGGCCTCCACGACCACCGTGCGAAGCCCGGCGGCGGCCGTCCGGTCGGCGACGTTCTCGCCGGTCGGGCCGGCCCCCAGGACGATGACGTCGTACTCCTCGGGTGTGGTGGTCATGCCCGGTCCTCCGTGGTGTCGATGGCCACCCCGGCCCGCAGGGCGAGGGTGACGGGCGTGCGCTCGCAGACGTCGATCAGCCGGGCGCGCTGGGCGTCGTCCAGCGCGCCGGTGAGGGCGACCCGCCGGGAGATCCGCCCGTGGAGGCCGTTCGTCTCGTACCCGAGCCTGACCTGGACGGCCTCCAGCGGCCACTTCTTGCGCTCCGCGTACATCCGCAGGGTGATCGCGGTGCAGGAGCCGAGCGAGGCGAGCAGCAGGGCGAACGGCTCCGGCCCGCTGTCCGAGCCGCCGCGCCGCACCGGCTCGTCGGCGGTCAGCGGGTGGGTGCCGGCCTTGACGTCCACGTGGAACGGCGCGTCGGTGGTGCTGCCGGTCACGACGGCGGTGGTGACCCGCTTGAACTCCGGGTCGGCGGTGGACGGTTCGGCCGCGCGGCCGGTGTGTTGCTTGCTCATCGAGGGCTCGCTTTCCGTTCGGATCCGGCCTCCCCGCCGGACCGGCGCCGTGCCGCGTGCCCGGCGCCGTGCCCATCCTGCGACGTCAGCCCGGGTTCGCGCAGACGAACACGCAGACGAACCCGCAGCCGAACACGCAGACGAACGCGTAGGCGGGCACGCAGCCGAACGCGTCGCGACGTTCCGGGCCCCGACGGCGGGTCAGAGCGCCGCGAGCTCTGCCAGCACCGCCGCCGTGTCGGCCGGGCGGGAGAACATCGGCCAGTGCCCGGTGGGCAGTTCGCGCAGCTCCCAGTTCGGCCCGTCGAGCCCGACGAACCACGGGTGGCCGGCCGCGACCATCGCGTGCACCCGGGCGAGCGGGAACGAGCAGGACACCAGCGCCTGTGGGAGCCCGGCCGCGGCGCCGGTCAGCCGCAGCCGATCCCGGTACGCCCCGGCCGGGTGGGGGGTGGCCCGCTCGCGGATCCGGGCCAGCGCGGCCTCGTCCAGGCCCTCCTGGTCGGCGCCGTTGGCGGCGAGGTCGGCCCAGGACGGCATCGGGAGCCGACCGCCGACCACCGAGGCGTCGGCCAGCGCGCGGTAGTCGGGCCGCCAGATGTCGTACAGCGAACCGCCGTCGACCACCGGGCCGCTGTCCAGGTAGACCACCCGGCGGATCCGCTCCGGCATCCGGTCCGCGACGCCGCCCACCGGGGCGCAGGCGCCGCTGTGCGCGACCAGCACCACCTCCCACAGGTCCTCGCGGACGAGCAGGTCGGCCAGCGCGGCGACGTGTTCCGCCAGCCCGATCGGCCCGGCGTCGCCCGCGCGCTCCGCCACCCCCGGCAGGGTCACCGCATGGACGGTGTGCCCGGCGGCGCGCAGCGGCGCGGCGACCTCGTCCCAGGCCCAGGCGCCGAGCCAGAAACCGGGGACCAGTACGAACGTGCTCATGGTGGATCGCTCCTCGTCGTCGGGCAGGACCTCCGTCGCCGACGACTCTAGGATCGAATCCGGACGGATTCTGTCCGGATTGCCGGGCGGGCCCGGAAGAAGGGTGCGGAAGAAGGGCGCGGCTCCGGGCGCCGGCGGCGCGGCTCACCGCCTGGAGCTGAACGCGCGAGGCCCGGGTAGTCGCACTCCCCGGGCCCCGGATCCGGCGGGCCCTGGAGCCGGCTGGCTCAGGCCTGGCCCTCGGCCGCCTGCTCCTGCGCCACCCTGCGCTTCACCTCGACCATGTCCAGCTCCCTGGCCTGGCCGATCAGGTCCTCGAACACCGCCTCCGGCAGTGCGCCGGCCTGCGAGAAGACGAGCACGCCCTCACGGACGATCGCCAGCGTCGGGATCGACTGGATCCCGAACGCGGAGGCCAGCTCCTGCTGCGCCTCGGTGTCCACCTTGGTGAAGACGAGGTCCGAGTGGCGCTCGGCCGCCTTCTCGTAGACCGGGGCGAACTGGCGGCACGGCCCGCACCACCCGGCCCAGAAGTCGATGAAGACGAAGTCCTTGCCCTCCGGGCCGGGGACGATGTCGTCGAAGTTCTCCTTGGTCAGCTCGACCGTGCTGCTCATCTCGCGATTCCTTCCCTTCCGGAGGTGACGCCACAGATCATGTGCCCGCGACAACCGCGCGCCTCGACGGGGTATTCCGACGCCACGCCGGCGGGGCCGGCGCCGCCGGCACGGCCGCGGTGCTCACCACCGGGGGCACGCCCTCCGTCGTGGCCGCCGCTGAGCAGTTCGGCGTCACGGCCCGGGCGCCGGCGCCCGGGCCGCCATCGGCGTGGACGGCGAACCCCGGGGCAGCCGGACGGCCATTCAACTCGCGGTCGTCCAGGGCTGGTTGACCGGCCGGCCGGTCGCCGTCCCGGCGCGCCGCCATGCCTGTGTCACACCGCCGGATCGAGGTCCGGGTGAACCTCGTACGCCTCCAGTCGCTCGATCCGGGCCGGCCCCTGCACGCCGGGCCAGCG
Source organism: Kitasatospora sp. MAA19 (assembly GCF_029894125.1). Taxonomy (GTDB): domain Bacteria; phylum Actinomycetota; class Actinomycetes; order Streptomycetales; family Streptomycetaceae; genus Kitasatospora. The sequence continues at coordinate 25,243 of NZ_JARXYZ010000002.1, read as the reverse complement.
CGGGTTCGGCGTGCCCTCGCCGGTCAGGTGCTCCCGCTGCCAGATCCCGCGCCAGCCGACCCGCATGGCCGGCTCGAAGCTGTGCCACCGCCCGCACGGGCACGGCCGCAGCACCCGCGCGCAGGTCCGGCAGAGCTCGGCCCGGCCGTGTCCGGTCGGGCGCGACACCGCCGGCCCCTCGTCCCCGCAGGCCGGGCAGCCGGGCAACTCGGCGCCGTCCAGCAGCGCGTTCTGCCGCCGGACGTAGTCGGGCAGCCGCAGCGGCGGGTGCACGAAGGGGTCGAGCCGCCAGGTCGAGTCCGCCGAGCCCCACCAGGGGCGGTCCCACCACACCGGCTCCGGTGGCCTCCGCCGCCCGGCCCGCTTCTCCGCCCGCCGCTGCGCCGCGTACTCCGCCGCCCGGGCCAGCCACAGCACCCGCGCCTCGTGCAGCTCCTCCACCGCCCGCACCAGCGAGTCCGGGTCCGCCTCCAGCAGCCGGGGCATCCGGGCACTGAGCGTGAGGTGGTGGTAGGTGGCCCGGAAGCCGTAGGGCGCGAAGCAGGTCAGACAGGTCCGCAGGGCGTGGAGCCGCCGCTGCGGGGCGAGCCGCCCGTCGTGCACGAGCGCCCGGTGTGTCAGAAAGCTGGTCACCGCTGCTCCCCGGCCCAATGTGCGGTCGGCGGCCGGAAGTCCCGAAGGCCCTTCACGCCGTTGCTGTCCGCGATCCGCCGTACCGCCGTGTCCACCGTCACCGGAGGATCATGCCGGACCGGGCGGGCGTACGGCCATGCGGTTTCGCCGGACGCGGTGACTCTGTGCAGCCGGGGGCAGCTGCGGTTTCCTCAGGCGGCTGCGCCTGCTCTGGTGTTCACGGTGGGTGCGGCGCACTCTGGAGGAGTAACCGATGGAGGTGATCCGCCATGCAGACGCTGGTCGGTTGGCACATCGAGATGGAGTTTCGGGAGGACGGCCCGCGGACGACCGCCGCGGCCATGCTCAGGCTCCGGGACGGCAGCGAACTCCGGGCCCACGGCTACAGCAGCCGCCACCCGTCGGACCCGGAACAGCTGCGGGTGGGCGAGGAGATCGCGGGGGCCCGGGCGCTCAACGACCTGGCCTCGCAGCTGCTCACCAAGGCCCACGGCGAGATCCAGGAGGTCAGCCCGGTCCCGACCCACCCACTGACGTGACCGCCCCGCACTCGGACGGCCCCGCCGGACGGGAGTCGTACCGCCCGCGCATCCCGCTGATCTGCCCGCGCTGCGGGCACGAGCAGCGGGTCGTGCCCGGCGGCCCCGACCGGACGATCAAGGTCGTGCACCTGGCGACCGGACGGGAGGCGTGCGAACCCGACGACCTGGCGAAGGCACCGGACGACGGGCTCTGAGCCGGACGACGGGCTCGGACCGAAACCGCTGCGACGCCGAGTGCCGGGGCCGGCCGCATCCGGCTCCCGGCACTCGACGGGCTCAGTTGACCTCAGTTGACGCAGTACGTCGTCGGCAGCCGCCACTCCGGCCCGACCAGCCGCTGCTCCAGCTCGTTGAGCGTGATCCGGATGCCGACCGTCCCGGCCAGCCCGACCCGGAACCGGCTGCGGGCCAGCGCGATCAGCGCCGTCAGGCCGTACTTGTTGATCAGCGAGGTGCGGTAGCGGGCCGTCGCGTCCGGGTCGCAGAGCCGTGCGTGGGCCGGCACGCTGCGCCCGGTCGGGCGTCCGTGGGCGTCGCAGGGGCCGACCAGCACCCGGGGGCGGCGCCGGATCCGTTCGGCCTCGCCGGAGTGGGCGGGCGTCCAGATGCCGAGCGCGGTGCCGTCGGGCACCACCCAGATCTGTGAGTCCTGCCGCCTGCCGTCCTCGTCGAAGGTGGTGAGCAGGAGGTATCTGCTGTCGGCGAGCTGGTCGGTTCGGTCGTGCACGATGTCCTCCCTCTGGCGTGGGGGGCCGGGACCGCAGGTCAGTGCCCGTGGCCCTCGGTGATCTCGCGGTACTCCTCGGCGGTGGGCTTGGCGATCCGGGCGTGCTCGCCGTGGAATCCGCGGGACAGCCTCGCACGCGTGCGGGTGAGCACACCTGCGGGGTGGGCGACTCCATTCTCGTCGACCGGGGCCCGCAGTTCGAGGGGGCGGGGCTGCTCGTGTGCCGTGAGCCGGTGCAGTTCGGCGGGCGCGAGCCCGGCGTGCACCTCGGCGAACTCGCCGTGCGGCAGGCGTTTGATGACGCCGGTCTCGCGCCCGTGCAGCACCTGGTCACGGTCGCGACGCTGGAGGCCCAGGCACCAGCGCTTGGCGATGACGAAGACGGCCACCGGGACGACGAAGAAGCCGATCCGCACCGCGTAGGTGATCGCGTTGAGCGACAGGTGCAGATGGGTGGCGATGAGGTCGTTGCCGCCGCCGGCCAGCATCACCAGGTAGAGGCTGATCCAGGCGGCGCCGAGCGCGGTGCGGACGGGCGCGTTGCGCGGCCGGTCCAGCAGGTGGTGTTCACGTTGGTCGTTGGTCACCCAGCCCTCGATGAACGGGTAGACCGCGATCGCGCCCAGGATCACCGGGAACAGCGTGAACGGGATCAGCACGCCGAGGTTGAGGGTGTGCCCCCAGAGCCCGACCTCCCAGCCGGGCATCACCCGGATCAGGCCCTCGGCGAAGCCCATGTACCAGTCGGGCTGCGCGTCCGTGGAGACCTGGTCGGGGCGGTAGGGGCCGTACGCCCAGATCGGGTTGATGGTGGCGACGGCCGCCATCAGCGCGACGATGCCGAAGACCAGGAAGAAGAACCCGCCGGCCTTGGCCATATAGACCGGCATCAGGGGCATGCCGACGACGTTCTTCTCGGTCCTCCCGGGCCCGGCCCACTGGGTGTGCTTGTGGTAGAAGACCAGGATCAGGTGCGCGACCAGCAGCCCGAGCATGATGCCGGGGACGAGCAGCACGTGGATGGTGAAGAACCTCGGGACGATGTCGTGCCCGGGGAACTCCCCGCCGAACAGGAACATCTGGACGTAGGTGCCGACCAGCGGCAGCGCCAGCACCACGCCCTCGACGAACCGGATGCCGGTGCCCGACAGCAGGTCGTCCGGGAGCGAGTAGCCGAAGAAGCCGTCCAACAGGCCCAGGAACAGCAGCAGGAAGCCGAAGACCCAGTTGACCTCGCGCGGCTTGCGGAACGCGCCGGTGAAGAACACCCGCATCATGTGCACGAACATCGCGGCGACGAAGACCAGCGCCGCCCAGTGGTGGATCTGCCGGATCAGCAGACCGCCGCGGACCTCGAAGCTGATGTCCACGGTCGAGGCGTAGGCCTGCGACATGGGCACGCCCTTGAGCGGGACGTACGAGCCGGCGTAGATCACCTCGCCCATGGAGGGCTTGAAGAACAGGGTCAGCCAGACGCCGGTCAGGATGATGATCAGGAAGGTGTACAGGCAGATCTCGCCCAACATGAAGGACCAGTGGTCCGGGAAGATCTTGCGCAGGTTGGCCCTGGCCAGGGTGTGGATCCCCAGTCGGCCGTCCGCCCAGTCGGCGGCCCGCCGCCCCCGCCCTGGGCTCTGATTCCCGGTCATGTGCACGCACCTCGGTCTAAAGGAAGCGGGGATCATTCCCCGTTTTCACTGAGGCCACCATAATCGGGGGGTGATCCCCGCTTCTACCCCGGGGTGGCTGTGATCCCGACGGCGATGTGCCCGGACCCGGACCCGGCCCCGTCCCGGAACGGCGAGTGCCCCGGAACGGCGAACGGCCCGTCCGGTGTCCCAGGACACCGGACGGGCCGCGTACGCACCCGAGTAACCCGCAGGCGTCAGTGCACCAGCACCGGCACCTCGTCGCTCTTCGCCGCCCCGGCACCCGAGCCCGCCGTCGCGTCGGGGCGACCGGCGTTGATGAGGGTGAAGGCGATCGCGGAGGCCGCCACTAGGATCCCGAAGGACACCCAGATCGCGGTCGTGAAGCCGTGCACCATGCCCTGGAACTGCAGCGCCTGGGCGGCCTGCGGCGATGCGGCGGCCGCGGCGGTCGCGTGCGAGGCCAGCCAGCTCGTGGTGGCGCTGGCCGCGATGGTGTTCAGCAGCGCGGTGCCGATGGCGCCGCCGACCTGCTGCGAGGTGTTGACCATCGCGGAGGCCACCCCCGCGTCGCGCGGCTGGACGCCGTGCGTGGCCAGGCTCATGGCCGGCATGAACGCGGTGCCCATGCCGAGGCCCATCAGGACCAGGCCGGGCAGGATCAGCATCGGGTAGGAGGTGTCCAGGCCGATGTTGCTCAGCAGCAGCATGCCGATCGAGGCGACCAGGAAGCCGGGGGCCATCAGGAAGCGCGCCGGGACGCGGGTCATCAGCCGGGCGCCGATCTGGGTCGAGCCGGTGATCATGCCCGCCACCATCGGCAGGAACGCCACACCGGTCAGCACCGGGCTGTAGCCGCGCACGATCTGCAGGTAGTAGGTCAGGAACAGGAACAGGCCGAACATGCCGATCACGGCCAGGCCGAGCGACAGGTACACCCCGCCGCGGTTGCGGTCCAGCACCACGCGCAGCGGCAGCAGCGGGGCCTTGACCCTGAGCTCCACCAGGACGAAGGCGGTCAGCAGCACGGCGGCCGCGACGAACAGCGCCAGCGTGCTCCCGGCCGTCCAGCCGTTGGACTCGGCGCGGGTGAAGCCGTACACCAGGGAGACCAGGCCGGTGGTCACCAGCAGCACGCCGGGGACGTCCAGCCGGTTGCGGTTGCGGCCCGCGGCGGGCTCGCGGATCACCAGGACGGCGCCCGCGGCGGCGACGATGGCGAACGGAACGTTGACGAAGAAGGTCCAGCGCCAGTTCATGTACTCGGTCAGCAGGCCGCCGAGGATCAGACCGATCGCGCCACCGCCACCGGCGATCGCGCCGTAGATGCCGAAGGCCTTGGCGCGCTCCCTGGCCTCGGTGAAGGTCACGGCGAGCAGCGACAGCGCGGCCGGCGCGAGCAGCGCGCCGAACACGCCCTGCAGGGCACGGGCGCCGAGCAGCATCGCGGTGTTGGCCGCGGCGCCGCCGAGCGCGGAGGCGAGCGCGAAGCCGGTCAGGCCGACCACGAAGGTCCGCTTGCGGCCCCAGAGGTCCGCGATCCGGCCGCCGAACAGCAGCAGGCCGCCGAATGCCAGCGCGTAGGCCGTGATCACCCACTGGCGGTTGCCGTCGGAGATGCCCAGGTCCTTCTGGGCGGACGGCAGGGCGATGTTCACGATGGTGGCGTCCAGGACGACCATCAGCTGGGCGAGGCCGATGAATATCAGCGCCTTCCAGCGCCGGGGATCGGGCAGTGTCGCCGGTCGGGCGTCGGTTTCAGGCATGGAGGTGCTCACTTCGGGGTGCGTGGTGTGCGAGATCGGTCAATCGCCGTACGGGGACGGCTGGTCGCCGTACGGGGCGTCGGTGCGTGGGCGTGCGGGATCGGCTCCTGGCGGGCCGGCGCTGCGTCCGGCGTGCTGGCCGGTGCGTCCGAGTCGGTGCTCGGGGTCGGTGCTCCGGGCGGTCAGGAGGGCGGGTCGGTCAGTGGTGGTGCCGGTGGTCGGTCAGTGGTGGGGTCGGAGGTCCTCGAAGGTCGCGGCCCGGCCGGGCAGGACCGAACGGGCCGGCGCGCGCAGGCCGTCCAGGAGCAACTGCAGGTGCCGGTGGACGAAGTCGTCGAGCAGCTGGCAGGAGGTCCCCGGCAGCGGCCGGGCCAGCTGGCTGATCGCGATGAACAGGTCACCGTGGTCGACGTCCGACCGTAGCTCACCCGCCGCCCGGGCGCGTTCCATCAGGCCGCTCACGGCGGTCGTCAGGCGTTCGCGGGTTTCGGCGAGGTCCGCGTCGAAGGGGTCGACGTGGTTGGTGAACAGCGGGCAGAGCGCGCCGACCTTCTCCGCGACGGTCGCGTGCGCGAACCGCTGCAGAGCGTCGAACGGACCGCTGCCGTCAGGAGTGTCCGCCTCCGCCGTCGCCGTCTCGGCGAGGGCGAGGATGCGGTTCTTGACGAGCAGTGCCACCTCGTGGATCAGCGCCGCGCGGTCCGGGAAGTTCCGGTACAGCGTGGCGTTGCCGACCCCGGCCCGCTTCGCGATCTCGTCCAGCGGCACGTCCGGGCCGTGTTCGACGAAGGCGTCGCGGGCCGCCAGGACGATCCGTTCCCGGTTGCGGGTCGCGTCGGCGCGCAGCTTGGGCGCGCGGACGGTCTCCACGGGACGGACCGGCTCGGTGGCGGCGGTGGTCACGGCGACTGCTCCTTCAGGATACCGGGGAAGTTCTCCCCGCTTGTGCCTACGAAAGAGCAAACGGGGATTCCGTCCCCGGAAATTTCGGCTTCCGCTGTGACGTGGGTCACATGTCGGTTTCGCCGGTGCCGGCCGGGTCGAGGTTGCCCTCCAGCCCGACGGCGTGCGCTACCGGAGCGCCCGGATCCTCCCGTTCGGCAGGACGGTCCACCGGCCCGAGCCGGTGGGGATCTCGTTGGACACCGAGCCGCCGAAGAACTGGGTGCGCTGGTCCCGGCCATGCCTCCCGGTGGGCGCTACGCCTGTCGGCCTAGGCTGAGGGCGTCCCGGGCGGCCGGTGGGCCGTGGGAGTCGGGAGGGGCCCGGCGGCCGGGTGGCGAGGAGGTCCGCGATGGGCAGCGGTGAGACCGCCAAGGTGCGCTGCGTGGCGGCCGTTCCGTGCTGGGTGAGCCTGACGGCCCGGGATCTGGAGGGGGCGAAGGCGTTCTACGGGCCGCTGCTCGGTTGGGAGTTCGAGCCGGGGGCGGACCGCTTCGGTCCGTACGTGCACGCGGTGACCGGCGGGGAGGCGGTGGCCGGGCTGGGGCTCGCGGGCAATGACTGGGCGATGCCGGTGGCGTGGACCAGCTACTTCGGGACGGAGAGCGCGGACGCCGCCGCCGACGCGGTGCGCGAGCGCGGCGGGACCCTGGCGGTGGGCCCGCTGACCTTCGACGCCGACCGGGTCGCCTTCGCGGCGGACCCGGCCGGGGCGGTGTTCGGTATCTGGGAGGGCCCGCTGGGCCGGGCCCGGCGGCTGGACCTGCCGGGCGCGCCGGTGTGGATCGAGCTGCGCACGCCGGACCCGTTCGCGGCGGCGCTGTTCTACGGCCAGGTGTTCCGTTGGGACGGCCGGGACCCGGAGCGGTTCGACGTCCGCTGGGAGCACGACCGGGTGGTGCTGCGGGCGGAGGGGCACAGCGTCGCGGCGCTGGCGCGGGAGCAGGCGGGCGGTGCGGCGGGGCTGTCGCCGCACTGGGAGGTGTCCTTCGCCGTCCCGGACGCCGACCGGGCGCTCGCCCGGGCCGTGGAGCTGGGCGGTTCGGTGCTGGGTCCCGCCTTCGACTCCCCGTACGGGCGGGTGGCCCGGTTGCGGGACCGGGAGGGTGGCCGGTTCGCGCTGATCAGCCCGAAGAACTGACGCTCACGGCCCCGCCTCGGCACTCTCGGCACTCCCGGCACTCTCCGCACTCTCGGCGGCTTTCGGAGCTTCGCCGGACTCCCCGACCGTCCCGGCTTCCCCGGCATCCGCGGTTTCCGCGCGTTCGGCCCGCAGCCGGTCGCCGAGCGCCGCTCGGGCGGCGGCGGGCACGGCCTTGCGGGCGGCCGGGAAGAGCCGCTTCTCCTCGTCGGCGAGGTGCCGCCGGAGGGTGTCGGCGAGGCCGCGCAGCAGGGTGTCGAAGGCCGGGTCGGCCGGGGCGAGTCCCTGCAGGTCGGAGAGGTACTGCCCGATCGCCAGGTGCTCGTGGATGCTGCCGAACACCAGCGCCCCGCCGTCCGGCGCGTCGTGCTGCACGAGCGGGAAGAGGTGCTCCTCCTCGGCCGCGCAGTGGGTGAACAGCAGGTCGGTCAGCCGGGTCAGCAGGTCGGCGCGCTCGGCGCTGCCGGCGGGCGCCCGCTCGACCTGGTCGAGCAGCTCGGTGACCGCCCGGTGGTCGGCGGTGAACTCGCCGAGGATGTCCGGCCTGCGGTTCATGGCGGGCCCGCCTCTCGCACGGAATACGGCCCCCGCTCCTTCCAGTATCCGGCGTCGGCCGGCGTACCCGGTGGGTGGTGGGGCGGCCCCGCCGTGCCAGGCGGGGCGGCCCGTGAGGGGAAGCCGCAGGTCAGGGCCGGTCGTGCCGCCCGGTGAGGGCGAGCATGCGGGTCTGCGGATCGGCGTCGTCGGCGACCGGCAGGGGCGGGTCGAACAGGCCGCTGCCGGAGAGGTCCCCGTAGCCGGCGAACTCGCCCAGGGCGAAGTCGACGAGCCGTGCCGGGAGCCGGGTGCGGCGCCCGATGCCCTTGGCCAGGTCCCAGGCGTGGATGACGAGGTCGGTGGTGAGCTGGTCCAGGTAGTACTGGCCGGAGACGCTCCCGAAGGAGAGGTGGACGGTGAGCGCGGTGGCGCCGGGGACGGCGAAGGCCTCCCGGGCGGCGTCGGCGGCGCCGGTCCAGGCGGCGACCGGGTCGTCGCCGAGGACGTCGCCGTCGAAGCGGCTGCCGACCTCGGAGATGGTGGCGCCCGTCAGCAGCTCGGGGATCCACAGCTGTTCGCCGGTGAGGTGGTTGACGAGGTCGCGGACGGACCAGTCGGCGCACGGCGTGGGGGCGTCCCACTGGTCGGGGGCGATCAGCCGGACGCGTTCGCCGAAGGCGGCGAGGGCTTCGGGGTAGGGCGTGCCGGGTTCCGCGGCCCGCTGGTGTTGCCTGCGTTGAGCCATGTCTCCACCCTGCCCCGGGCGGGGCCCGGCCCGCGAGTCGCCTACGACCCGTCAGTTGTTCACATTCGAACTCCGAGGTACGGTCGAGGAGCGGCCGGTTCAAATTTGAACAACAGCTGCGGGCGACCCCGCCCGGCCGCGCCACCACACCCCTACGACCGATTCCGATCGATGGAGACGCGCATGCCGAGCAGCAGCCCGAGCACGACCGCCCCCACCACCACCGTCCTCCCGGGCCGGGCGACCCCCGGGTCCGCGACGACCTCCCCGCACGCCTACGACGCCGGACTCCTGCTCCTGCGCCTGGCCCTCGGCCTGACCATGGCCGCGCACGGCAGCCAGAAGCTGTTCGGCTGGTTCGGCGGCGGCGGGATCGACGGCACCGGTCAGTTCTTCACCATGAGCGGCTACCCGGCGGGCAACATCATGGCCGTGGTCGCCGGCCTCACCGAGGCGCTCGGCGGACTCGCCCTCGCCGTCGGCCTGTTGACCCCGCTGGCGGGCGCCGCGATCGTCGGCACGATGGTCAACGCGATCGCCGTCACCTGGGGCGGCGGCTTCTTCGCCCCGAAGGGCAGTGAGTACGAGCTGCTGCTCACGGCGGCCGCCGCCGCGCTCGCCCTGACCGGCCCGGGCCGCTACGCCATGGACCGCTTCCTGCCGGTGCTGCGCGCGCACCGGCTGGCGTACGGCGCGGCGGCGGTGCTGGTCGGCCTGGTGACGGCCGGCGTCATCCTGCTGCTCCGGAAGTAGTCGAGCGGGGCGTCAACTCCCGAGCGCAGGGGCCGTGGTGGCGATTCGCCAGCACGGCCCCTGCGCCGTTCCCCCGCGAATCGCTCACAGGAGCGGGGCTATCCAACGTCATGTGATGTGTGCCATGGTACATGTCACACCCCCCACCGTGCGTACGACGGAACCGCCCCACGCGGCGCCGTCGCCAACGGTCCTCACCACCCCACCGGCCGCACCCCCAATGCGGCCGACGACGGCCCGGAGGCCCCCACGTGAGTTCCGCGCGTCTGCTGCGACTCCCGCAGCTGGCAAGGCTGTTAATACTCGCCCTGACCATGTTCCTGACGATCGGCCTGTTCGCCCCGCAGAGCAAGGCCGCCCCCGCCGCCGCCCCCGGCGGCGCGTCCGCCCCCACCACCCCCGCCGGACCGGCGCCGCAGCCCGCCGTCGGCGCCCCCGAGCGCGGCCACACCGACCGGCAGTTCGCCTCTGCCGACCAGCGCGCCCCGCTCCCGCTCGACACCCGGCCGGCCGAGGCCCGGCCGACCGCCAAGGCCTTCTCCCTCGGCGCGGCGGCCGCACAGCCCTGCAACATCGGCGACTTCACCGGCCGGACGGGCGGCGACCTGGTCCAGCACATCAAGGCCGCCGACATCCAGTGCATCAACGGGCTCTTCCAGCTCACCGGCGCGGACGCGCGGGGCGCGTTCCGCGAGGAGCAGATGACCACCGTGGCGTATGCGCTGCGCGACGCGGCGGGTGCCTACCCGGGCGACGACAGCACGTCCGTCCACCAGCTGGTGCTCTACCTGCGCGCCGGGTACTTCGCGCAGTGGTACCACAAGGACGACGTCGGCACCTACGGCACCGCCCTCCAGACGGCGATCCGTTCCGGGCTGGACGCCTTCTTCGGCAGCGCGCACGTGCGGGACGTCGCCGCGGGCAACGCACCCATCCTGGGCGAGGCCGTCACCCTGATCGACAGCGCGCAGGAGAACATCCGCTACCTCTCGGTGGTCAAGCAGCTGCTGAACGACTACAGCAGCGCCACCTGGAACCCGGCCGGCATGGCCTGGGCAGTGAACCCGGTCTTCACGGTGCTGTTCCGCGGCCACCAGGTGACCGGCTTCGACGCGGCCGTCGAGGCCGACCCGAGTGTGCTGGACGCGCTGTCCGGCTTCGTGACCCGCAACAACGACCAGCTCGGCGGCGACTTCGGCGTGCTGGTCTACAACGGCGCCAAGGAGCTGACCCGCTTCCTGAAGGACACGGCGCTCCAGGCCAAGGTCCGTCCGCTCGCCAAGGCGCTGGTCGCGCAGTCCGCGCCGAACGGGCGCACCGTCTACCAGTGGGCCGCGGTCGCGGACGCGGTCGGCTACTACGACGCCGCCAACTGCGCCTACTACGGCACCTGCAACGCCGCCGACCAGCTCAAGGCGGGCGTGCTGACGGTCAACTACACCTGCAGCCCGAGCATCAAGCTGATCGCCCAGACGCTGGACAACACCCAGCTGGGCACCGCCTGCACCAGCCTGACCGGCCAGGACGCGTACTTCCACTCGGTGGTCCGCGACAACGGCCCGGTCAAGGACGACAACAACACCACGATCGAGGTCGTGGTCTTCCACTCCTCCCTGGACTACCAGGTGCTGGCCGCGGCCATCTACGGCATCGACACCAACAACGGCGGCATGTACCTGGAGGGCGACCCGGCCAAGGCCGGCAACCAGCCGCGCTTCCTCTGCTACGAGGCCGAGTGGGCCCGCCCGTCGTTCGAGATCTGGAACCTCAACCACGAGTACACCCACTACCTCGACGGCCGGTTCGACATGTACGGCGACTTCAACGCCGGCATGACCACCCCGACCGTCTGGTGGGTCGAGGGCTTCGCCGAGTACATCTCCTACTCGTACCGCAAGGTGACCAACGACGGCGCCATCGCGGCGGCCGCCCGGCACACCTACAAGCTGAGCGACCTCTTCGACACCGCCTACGGTGACCAGGACCGGGTCTACCGCTGGGGCTACCTCGCCGTCCGCTACATGCTGGAGCAGCACCGCGGCGACATGGACGCCATCCTCGCCAAGTACCGCGCGGGTGACTGGAACGGCGCCCGCACCCTGCTCAAGACCACCATCGGCACCCGCTACGACGCCGACTTCGACAGCTGGCTGACCAAGTGCGCCAGCGGTGCCTGCGCCGACGGGGGCGGCACGCCCACCCAGCCGCAGCTGCCGGAGTGCGCCGGCACCGACATCCGCAAGCTGGACGCCAACTGCGCCCGCAGCAACCTCGCGGCGACCACCGGCAACTACGCGCACTTCTACCTCCTGGTGCCGGCCGGCACCAAGCAGGTGAAGATCACCAGCAGCGGCGGCACCGGCAACGGCGACCTCTACTACAACCCGGCCGGCTGGGCGTACACCAACGCCAACACGGCGCACTCGACGGGTCCGGACAACTCCGAGACCCTGACGATCACCAACCCGCCGGCCGGCTACGTCTACTTCAGCCTCTACGCCCAGCAGGGCTTCAGCGGGGTGAGCGTCACGAGCGAACTCTGACCGGCCGCCTTTCGAGCGACCGAACACGGACAGGTGACCGCCCCGGCGGAGCGCTTCGGCGCCCCGCCGGGGCGGGTCCGCGCCCGGGGTCGAGGAGAGGTGGGCCCGGGGCCGTGCCCTTGGCCGATGAGGTGGATCCAGGGCCGTGCCCGGGGCCGATGAGGTGGGTCCGGGGCCGTGCTCAAGGCCACCGGGCAGGGCCGGACCCGGGTGCGCCGGGCGGCTACTCGTCGATCCGGACCAGCGCCAGGGTGATGTTGTCCGGCCCGCCCGCCTCGATCGCCGCCTTCCACAGCTCGAACGCGGCCTTCCCGTCGGCGCGGTCGGTGCCGTCGTGCGGGCGGGCGAGCAGCTGGGCCAGCTCCTCCTCCGGCACCGGGTCGGTCAGGCCGTCGCTGCACACCAGGTAGCGGTCGCCGGCGGCCAGCGGCACGGTGCGCACGTGCGGCTCGACGAAGGTCGGCCCGAGCGAGCCGCCCAGGGTCTGGGTGACCACCGAGGTGGTGTGCCGTCCGGGCGGCAGCGGCGGGCTGTCGTCCACGCTCACCCGGCGCAGCCCGTCCGGGGCGACCTGGTAGACCCGGCTGTCGCCCACGTTGAAGACCACCGCCTGGCCGGGCATCAGCACCAGGCCGGCCACCGTGGTGCCCATCGCGGCCAGCTCGGGCTCACCGGCCGCGGCCGCGAACACCGCCCGGTTGCAGTCCTGCAGCTCCTCCCGGACGGCTTCCTCGCCGTCCAGGCCGGCGCCGTCGGCGGCCAGCCGGCGGGCCACCAGCGCGCTGGCGACCTCGCCGCCGGGGTGGCCGCCCAGGCCGTCCGCCACGGCGACCACGCAGGGCGGGCCGAGCGGGAAGAGCAGGGTCTGCGGGTTGCCGGTCACGGTGGCGCAGAGTGTCCACGGTCCGACCGTGAGGCTGTCCTCGTTGTGCTCCCGCACCAGGCCCTCGTGGCTCAGCGCGCTCACCGCGATGTACGCCGCCATCGGTTCGCCGCCCTTTCGGAGCTCCTCCCTCAAGTGTCGGCGGGAATAACGATTCGCACCCGGGTGCTAAGGTGGTTGAAAGTTTGACGATCTGCCCCGGGGGCCACGAGAGCCCCGAAACCCGGGGCCGACCTGGAGTGTGGTGAGCAGCATGCAGTTCGGAATCTTCACCGTCGGTGACGTCACCCCCGACCCGACCACCGGCCGCACCCCGAGCGAGCACGAGCGGATCAAGGCCATGGTGGCCATCGCGCGCAAGGCGGAGGAGGTCGGCCTGGACGTCTTCGCGACCGGTGAGCACCACAATCCGCCGTTCGTGCCGTCCTCGCCGACGACCATGCTCGGCTACATCGCGGCGCAGACCGAGCGCATCATCCTCTCCACCTCCACCACGCTGATCACCACCAACGACCCGGTGAAGATCGCCGAGGACTTCGCGATGCTCCAGCACCTCGCCGACGGCCGGGTGGACCTGATGATGGGCCGCGGCAACACCGGCCCGGTCTACCCGTGGTTCGGCAAGGACATCCGCCAGGGCATCCCGCTCGCGGTCGAGAACTACGCGCTGCTGCACCAGTTGTGGCGCGAGGAGGTCGTGGACTGGCAGGGCCGCTTCCGCACCCCGCTGCAGTCCTTCACCTCCACCCCGCGCCCGCTGGACGGCGTCGCGCCGTTCGTCTGGCACGGCTCGATCCGCTCGCCCGAGATCGCCGAGCAGGCCGCCTACTACGGGGACGGCTTCTTCGCGAACAACATCTTCTGGCCCAAGGAGCACTTCCAGAAGCTGGTCGACCTCTACCGCGAGCGCTACGCCCACTACGGCCACGGCACGCCCGAGCAGGCGTACGTCGGCCTCGGCGGGCAGGTGTTCATGCGGAAGAACTCGCAGGACGCGGTGCGGGAGTTCCGTCCGTACTTCGACAACGCCCCGGTGTACGGGCACGGGCCCTCGCTGGAGGAGTTCACCGAGCAGACCCCGCTGACGGTGGGCAGCCCGCAGGAGGTGATCGAGAAGACGCTGACCTTCCGCGAGTCCTTCGGCGACTACCAGCGCCAGCTGTTCCTGATGGACCACGCCGGCCTGCCGCTGAAGACCGTGCTGGAGCAGCTGGACCTGCTCGGCGAGCAGGTCGTGCCGGTGCTGCGCGAGGAGTTCGCCAGGAACCGCCCGGCCGGGGTGCCGGACGGGCCGACGCACGCCGCGCGGGTCGCGGCCCGTACCGAGGAGTCCGTGGAGGTGGCCAAGTGACCGTGTTCCGACTGGTGGTGGTGAGCGCCGGGCTGAGCAAGCCGTCCTCGACCCGGCTGCTGGCCGACCGCCTCACCGAGTCGACCGTCCGGCAACTGTCCGACGGCGGGCGGCAGATCGACGTCACGGTGGTCGAACTGCGAGACCTGGCAACGGAGATCGCCAACAACTTCGTCACCGGTTTCCCCGGCGCCGCGCTGCGCGCGGCGATCGAGGCGGTGACCGGGGCGGACGCGGTGATCGCGGTGACGCCGATCTTCACCGCCTCCTACAGCGGCCTGTTCAAGTCCTTCTTCGACCTGGTCGACCACGACGCGCTCACCGGCAAGCCGGTGCTGATCGCCGCCACCGGTGGCACGCCCCGGCACTCCCTCGCCCTGGAGCACGCCGTCCGGCCGCTGTTCAGCTACCTGCGCGCGGTGGTGGTGCCGACCGCCGTCTACGCGGCCACCGACGACTGGGGCGCGGCGGGGGACGGGCTCACCGGCGGCCTCCCGGGCCGGATCGACCGTGCGGCGGGCGAGCTGGCGGCCCTGCTGGCCGGCCGCGGCCCGGCGGCGCCGGCGCTGCCCGAGCAGGTGGTGCCGTTCGCCGAGCAGCTGGCGGCCCTGCGGGCCTGAGCCGCGCGGACGGAAGGGGTGGGTGCGTGACGGCGCGCCCGCCCCTTCGGCGTTCCCCGGGGCGCACGGCTCGCGGTCCCTCGAACGGTGCCCTCGGGAGCTGCGGCCGAGGGGGCCGTTCGGGTGAGTGTTGCCCGTGCCGAATTGTCCGCTATGCGATGTAATCGTACGCATGATCAGATGTCCGCTGGTCCATCACTCCTTCGGCGCACCCCCGCCCCGGCGGGGGCGCCCGTCGTGAACCTGCTGCGGCAGAACCCCGTCCTCGCGCCGTTCGGCTGCCCGGCACTCGGCTACCCGGTCGGCAGGCTGCGCGTCGGACCGGTCCAACTCGACGGAATCTGCGGCACGTTGATCGTCGCCCTGCTGATCGACGGCCGACACGTCAGCGTCGACGCGGACGGCGAGGACGGCGCCCGCGCCCGGTTCATCCGCTCGCCCGCCAACCTCGACGACCTCGACGACCTCGACTTCCCGAAGATCGGCCACCACCTCAGGCAGATCTTCGCCGAACACCGCACCGAGTGGGAAGCCTCCCGGGCGTCCTGAGGAGGACCGGAACCATGCAGGCCGAACCGCAAGCCGTACTCTCCCCGCTGACCAGCGCGGCCGTCTTCCTGGTCCTCACCGTCGAGCCCGGCGGCGAGGACGCCGTCCGCGACCTGCTGCCCGACCTCGCCGGGCTGCGCCGCGCGGTCGGCTTCCGGGCCCCCGAAGGAGGCCTCACCTGCGTCACCGGCATCGGCTCGGACGTGTGGGACCGCCTCTTCGACGGGCCCAGGCCGGCCGGCCTGCACCCCTTCCAGGAGGTGGCCGGCGCCCGCCACCGGGCCCCGGCCACCCCCGGCGACCTGCTGCTGCACCTGCGCGCCGCCCGGATGGATCTGTGCTTCGAACTCGCCACCCGGATCACCGACCGGCTCGCCGGGGCGGCCACCGTGGTCGACTCCGTCCAGGGCTTCCAGTACTTCGACGACCGGGACCTGCTCGGCTTCGTCGACGGCACCGAGAACCCCGAGGGCCGGGCCGCCGTGGCCGCCGCCGTGGTGGGGGAGGAGGACCCGGCCTTCGCCGGCGGCAGCTACGTCATCGTCCAGAAGTACCTGCACGAGCTGGACAAGTGGAACGCACTGAGCGTCGAGGACCAGGAACGGGCGGTCGGTCGCACCAAGCTCACCGACATCGAGTTCGCCGACGCCGTCAAGCCCGCCGACTCGCACGTCGCGCTCAACACCCTGACCGGGCCGGACGGCGAGGAGCGGAAGATCGTCCGCTTCAACATGCCGTTCGGCTCCTTCGAGCGCGGCGGCGAGTACGGCACCTACTTCATCGGCTACGCACGCGACCCGGAGGTGACCGAGGAGATGCTGCGCAACATGTTCGTCGGCCGCCCGCCCGGCACCACCGACCGGCTGCTCGACTTCTCCACCGCCGTCACCGGGTCGCTGTTCTTCGTCCCGACCGCCGACTTCCTCGACGCCCCGCCGACCGCGCCGGGCGACCCGCCCGGGCCGCCGAGTGCTCCACCCGCGCCGCCGACCGTCTCACCCGCGACCGGCTCCCTCGGCATCGGCAGTCTCCGCCGCACCACCTGAGCAGGACCTCCCGACAAGGACCCACGCCATGGACAACCTGCACCGCGACCTCGCCCCCATCTCCGCCGCCGCCTGGGCGGAGATCGAGGAGGAGGCCCGCCAGACCTTCAAGCTCCACATCGCCGGCCGCCGCGTGGTCGACCTGCACGGCCCCGAGGACGCCACCCTCGCCGCGGTCGGCACTGGCCACCTGACCGGCATCGAACCGCCCGCCGACGGCGTCCGGGCCCGCGCCCGCGCCGCGCAGCCGGTGGTCGAGCTGCGCGTCCCCTTCACCGTCCGCCGTGACGCCGTCGACGACGTCGAGCGGGGCTCCCGCGACTCCGACTGGCAGCCCGTGAAGGACGCCGCCCGCACCATCGCCCTCGCCGAGGACCGAGCCGTCTTCGAGGGCTACCGCGCCGCCGCCATCGAGGGCATCCGGGCCGGCTCCACCAACCCGCCGGTCCAACTCCCCGAGGACGTCCGCGAGTACCCCGAGGCCGTCAGCCGCGCCCTCACCGCCCTCCGGCTGGCCGGCGTCGGGGGACCCTACTCCCTCCTCCTCGGCGCGGACGCCTTCACCGCCGTCAACGAGACCAGTGACCACGGCTACCCCGTCCACAACCACCTCGCCCGCCTCCTCGACGGCGACATCATCTGGGCCCCCGCCATCGAGGGCGCCTTCCTGCTGTCCGCCAGGGGCGGAGACTTCGAACTCGTCCTCGGCCGGGACCTGGCCATCGGATACCTCTCCCACGACGCCGAAACCGTGCAGCTCTACCTGCAGGAGTCGCTGACTTTCCGGGTTTACACGGGAGAGGCGGCCGTCGTGCTACAGGCCTAGCAGGCACCAAATCGGAATCTCGCCGATGATGATGCCTCGAGCTATCGACATGCACATTTCCATATTGGTGGTTGCTCTTCCGGTACGGGGTTGTCTGCCGGCGATCCTGCCGACGCTGGGAAATATGTACCAGAGAGTGAGCCAAGATCCAAACTGGAGTTTGAGAATCGATAGTCCATTCGATCCACGCCCGTCGGAGAGTCTCGCGAACGGGCTTCCGGAGCTTCAGGTGGAACGGGCCTGAAGCTCGGCAAGTACGGTGCGGGCCCGGGATGCCTCGTCGGCGATGTGGACCTGTTCGGCCAGCTCGATCGCCGCCGCCAGATGCTCGATGGCGGCGTCTGTGTGGCCGAGTGCCTCCTCGCACTGGCCCAAGCCGCGCAGGGCTGCTGCCTCTTCTCGGGCAGTACCGATGGACCGTGCCAGCTCGCGGGCGACGGCGTACTGGTCGCGCGCGTCCTGGTGCCGGCCGGCGGCCAGGAAGGTGGTGCCGAGGCCGTTGAGGGCGTCCGCCTCGTAGCGGACGCTGCCGACCGATCGGAAGGTTTCCAGCGCCGATCGGTAGAGTGTGAGGGCGTAGTCGAGTTCTTCTGGAATTCTCAGGGTGGCGGCCAGGTTGACGTGCACGACGGACAGATCGAATTGGGAGATGGAACCTCGTCCGATGTGCAGGATGCGTTCGAACGTGTCGCGCGCGGCTGCGCTGTTTCCAGAGGTGAGGTGAAGGTCTCCGATATTGTTGAGGATGCGCAGCTCGAAAATTCTGTCATTGAACTTCCGGGCCAGCGGAAGAGCATTTTCGTAAGCCGTCAGAGCGAGTTCTATATCTCCCATGGAGCGGTGCACGATGCCGATATTGGCAAGGCATCGTGCGGCGTTCCACTGGTCGCCTGTCTCTCGCCGGATGCTCAGCACCTCCTCCTGGAGTGCCAGAGACTCGTAGAGCTGGCTCTGGTTCCACAACAGTCGCCCGAGAAAGCCGAGGGCGTCCGCAGTCGCGTCTGCGTCGCCCTCGCTGCGGGCGAGGGCGAGTCCTCGTTCGAGGGCCTCGACGGCAGGCGGGTAGTGGGAGGCGTTGGCGAGCGTCGCGCCCAAGTCGATCAGCGCTCGTGCCTCATGCCGGTCGTTCGCCCGCGACCGCCAGAACGCCGCGGCGGCCTGATGCATATCGCGGGCCTCGCTCCAGTACGCCTCGGCGTCCAGGTGGCCCGCCAGGACATGGGAGAGCCAGGCGCCGATCTCGGGCAGTCCGGTGCGGTGGGCGCACGTGACCATGGCGACCAGGCTCGCGTGCTCATCCTCAAACCAACTCCTGGCCAAATCCAGAGAGTTCAATTCAAGATCGACCAACAGGTCGGCCGGGTGATCGAGTTGATCGTTCTCCGGGAGGGGGATCCTTGACCGGTGTGGATAGAGCACGCGGTCCGCGAGATCGGCGGCCTGCAGGGTGTAGTGGAGCATTCGACGGATCGCCGCTACTCGTTGCTCCTCTTCCGATCCCAGTGCGACGGCGAACTCCCTGAGTAGATCATGGAGTTGATATCGCTCTGGGGCGATCTCCTGAAGCAGGTTTCCATTCAGCAAGGCCTCAAGGACCTGGTCCGTTTCGTCGAGGGGTCGTCCGAGTAGTGCCGCTGCCGCGTGCAAGCCGAAGTCCGGCCCCGGGTACAGCCCGAGCAGCCGGAAGGCCGATCGTTGACTCGCCGAAAGGTACTGGTAGGAGACCTCGAAGGCTCTCGCGATGCTGTCCGTGCCGTTGTGGATTTCGGCGAGGCGACCGGTCCTGCGAGCGAGGCGTCGAGCCAGATGGTCGAGGGTCCAGGACGGGCGGGCCTTGAAGCGACTGGCGGCGAGCTCGATGGCGAGCGGTAGCAGGCCGCAGCGGTTCACGATCTCGACGATGTTGCCGCGGTCGTTCGCGCGCTCCGGACCTACCACGCTCGTGAACAGGGCCACGGCGTCGTCCACGGGCAGGACGTCGAGGAACACCGGTCGTGCGCCCGGGAGTTCGGCGAGCCTTTGCCGACTGGTGACGATGATCAGCGCGGCCGGGGCGGGCGGCAGCAGCGGTCGTATCTGAGCCGCGCTCGACGCGTCGTCGAGGATGACGACGGCCCGGCGGGAGGACAGCGCCTCGGTGCAGAGTGTGAAGATCTCGTCGGCGTCGAGCGGGATAGTGGTGGCGGGTACGCCGAGGCGGCGCAGCAGTACCGTGCCGGCGCCCTCGGGGGAGAACGGCAGCTGGCTGCCGACATGTGCGCGCAGGTTCAGGTAGACGTATCCGTCGGGAAAGTGCCCGCGCATCAGATCGGCGGCGTGCAGGGCCAGTGTGGTCTTACCGACCCCCGGCATGCCGAGGATGGCGGAGACGGTCACGACACCGCCGCTGGAGGGTCCGTTGTCGGAGTAGGGGAGGACGCGGCGGAGGTCCTCTCTTCGGCCGATCAGCTGGTGGCGTCCGGGCAGGTGGGCGGGTGCGACCCGTGAGGCGGCGGGTTCCGGTGGTGGGGCGGCCTCCGTGCGACCCGCCGAGTCGGGCAGTGGCTCGCCGCGCAGCATGAGGTGGTGCAGCCGGGTGAGTGGTTCGCCGGGCTCGGTGGCGAGCCGGGCGCGGAGCCGCCGGACGACGGCGGGGTAGACGGCCAGCGCGTCGGCCTGGCGGCCCACGGCGTAGAGCGCGGTCATGAGGTGGCTGGCGATGCGCTCGTCGGTGGGGCGCTCCTCGTGGAGGGCGGTGAGCTCGGGGACCAGCGCCGGGTGGCGGCCGAGCCGGAGGTCGACCTCGATCCGCAGCAACCTGGTGGTGAGGTGTTGGTCCGCCATGAGAGTGCGGGTGTTCCGGGCCCACTGGCCGGGCAGGCCGGCGAGGGGCTCGCCACGCCAGAGCTCCATGGCGCGGCTCAGCACGGTTCTGGCCTGGTGGTCCTGGCGGTTCTCGGTGAGGAGTCTGGCCTGCCGGGAGAGGTCGAGATATTGGTGCCAGTCAATCAGGTGGGGGTCGGCCCGGAGGGTGTACGTGTGCGATCTGGTGCTGATCGCGGGTGCGTCTCCGGCGGTGTGCGCCCCCGGGGTCCGGGCGGCCCGTCTCAAGAGTGCACGCAGGTGGGAGACGTGGCTGTACAAGCTCGTCAGCGCGCTCGGCGGCGGTTCCTCGTCCCACAGGCGGTACACGAGCGATGCGTGGGACAGCGGTCTTCCGACCTCGAGTGCGAGGGCGGCCAGCAACTGTCGTCGTTTGTCGGAGTGGATCGCCAATGGCTCACCGTTTACCGAAAGTTCAACTGAGCCCAGGAGATGGAACTGCATTTCGACGCCCCCCGCCGGTTGGCTACCAGCTTGCCGTGTCGCGGGTGAGCATGGCATGCCTTCGAGGGTATGGGCCATACCACGGTGGTCTTTCGCAATGAAGGCTTCAGGAATAGTCTCTGCTTGACTGAACGTCATATGGTAAGGCCGCGCTGATGCGCCGTCCGAGGCCAGGGGGAGCCAGTGACAGCATCGACCGTGATCGGTGGTCGCCGGTGAGCGACGACTTCAACCTGCCACAAGGCGTGGTGCGGAACTCGCTGGGCGGGGCCGGAGGCGTGGCGGGCTCCGTCGTGCAGGCCGGAACGATTCACGGAGGACTGCATCTGCACGCGCCCGGCCTGCCGACCCCTCGACAACTCCCGCGCTGTCCGAAGCGGTTGATCGGACGGGCAGACGACCTCGCGGCGCTGGACCGGTCGCTGGCCGCAGAGGAGGGGGCCACGATGGACGTCACCGTCGTGGTGACCGGGCCGGCGGGGGTGGGGAAGACCGCGCTGGCCGCGCAGTGGCTTCGAGGCCTCGCCGGACGCTTTCCGGACGGCCAGCTGTACGCGGACCTCCGTGGCTATGCGCCGGGTGGGCCGGCGGATCCGGCCGAGGCGCTCGGAGCGTTCCTCCGGGCCTTCGGGATCACACCGGTACCCGGCAGCCTGGAGGAGGCTACGGCGCTCTGGCGCTCGCTGGCGGCGGATCGCCGTATCGCGGTGCTGCTGGACAACGCGTCGACGGCCGCTCAGGTCCGGCCGCTCCTGCCGGGGTCGGACCACGCGGTGGTCGTGGTGACCAGCCGGCGCCGCCTCACCGGGCTGGGGATAGACGGGGCGGTGTTCCGCCCGCTGGGGCTGCTCGCCCGGGAGGCGTCGACCGAGATCCTCGCCGAGCGGGTCGGCGAGCGCCGCGTGGCTGACGAGAGCGCCGCCGCAGCCGAGGTGGTGGACGCCTGTGCCGGGTTGCCGCTCGCGATCTGTCTGGCGGCTGCGCGCATCGCGGCCCGTCCGGTGCAGTCGCTCGCGGTGACCGCCGAGGTGCTGGGGCGTGGCACGGAGCGACTCGCGACACTGAACGTTGAGGGTGAGACCGTGCAGGATCTGTTGGACGCCTCCTGCGAGGTGCTGGATGCGGATGCGGCCCGGCTCTACGGGCTGCTGGGTCTGCTGCCCTTCGCCGAGTTCACCTTGGAGGTGGCAGCCGTGGTGGCGGACGTGGATCTGATCGCCGCGGATCATCTGCTCGACGGGTTGATCGACGTGCACCTGTTGGAGGAGGTGGGGCCCGGCCGGTTCCACTTCCACGACCTGGTGCGGCTGCACGCCCGGGCGTGCGGCGCCCGGCTGCGGGACGCGTCGACGGGGTGTGCCGCGGCGGACCGGATCGTGGACTGGTATCTGGCCTCGGCCACGGCCGCCGAGGCGATCGTCTCCCCGAGTCACCGCACGCTCGCCCGCGACTACTGCGGCCGATCGGTCCATCCCGCCAGGGAGTTCGAGGACGATGCGCAAGCACTGGGCTGGCTCGACCAGGAACGCGACCGTCTCGCGGACGTCCTGCGATGGTCGGCGGAGCGCGGCCGGAATGCCGCTGCCTGGCAACTGGCCGACGCCATGTGGCCGTTGTTCCTCCGGCTGCGCCCGGCGCGACTGTGGGTCGAGGCCCATCGGGTCGGCCTTCGGGCGGCACGGGCGGACGGCGATCGGCTCGGCGAGCTGCGCATGCTCACCTCTGGTGGGAACGGTTTGCGGAACGCGGGCGAGTCGGCGGAGGCAGCGCAGTGGTTCACCGAAGCACTCGATCTGGCGAGGGAGTTGGCTCACCCTCTGGCCCAGGCCGATGCGCTGTACGGGCTCAGTCAGACTCATCGGGTGGCCGGTCGGCTGGACGAGGCCGCCGACTGCCTGCGGCAGGTGGTCCACCTTCGGGAATCCGAGGACTACGTGCGGGGTTCCGCGCTGGCGCGGCTGGCGTACGGCGAAGTGCTGCTGACCGCCGACAGGGCGGTGGAGGCGGTCGGCCCGATCGAGCGGGCGCACCACGAGCTGTCCTCGATCAGGGACGACTACGAGGCGGCCCGGGCGATGGCCTTCCTGGGGTTGGCACACGGGCGGCTGGGCGCGTTCGGCCGGGCCGAGGCCTGCATCGGGGAGGCCCTCACGGGCTTCCGGGCCCGGCTGTCGGTGCACTGGGAGGCCCGGACGCTGGAGTTCGCGGGTGAGGTCGAGGAGTGGCGTGGCCGTCCGGCCGCCGCGCGTACCCGGTTCGAGCAGTCGCTGGCCCGCTACCAGGAGGTCGGTGCCGCGGCCGAGGCGGCCAGACTGGCCGGCCGCCTCGCCGCGTACGGTGTCGACTCCGCCGTCACCCCCCGACCCGGCGACGCGGGAGGCTGAGCCAGGGCTGCGCCGACTCGGGGGAGTGGCGCCCGGCGGCGTTGATCCCGGTGACGTCGGCCAGGGTCCGGCCGGCGGCCAGCCAGGCGTGGGCCAGAGAGCCGAGGGTCAGCGACGGAGCGGGCGTGCTGGGGTTCTGGGTACCGCGGGCCGGTCGCACGATGAGCCGCGAGCCGGTCCGCGCGAGGATCAGCACCGTCCCCGCCCGGTGTTCGGCGGTGGTCACCGCACAGCCGGGGTGCGCGGACAGCACCTCCGCGAGCCGCGCGATGAGGTCCGCCGCCGGGAGGAGCCCGACATGGAGCACATCGGCGTGACGGCGCCAGCGGAAGCCCTCGGGCTCGGTCAGGTCGAGTGCGAGGTGCTCGTCCACGAAGCCGGGGCAGGGACGGCCGGGGTGGGCCCCGGACGGCCGGCGGGCGGTCAGCGACCCGTGGCGGACACCGGCGTGTGAACTCACCTGGGCTTCGAACCGGGTGGCGGCCCGGTCGGCCGTCGGCGGCGAGCCGCCGACCGGCACGAACCGCACGGTGTGCAGAGTGGCGGTCATCCGGCCCGCCGGGAGTCGGGTGCCGTGGCCGCGTCGAGGGGGTCGGGCAGCGGGAGCACTGCGGGTTCCGGACTGTGCGCGGGCTGGCCGAGACCGAGCAAGCGGTACAACATGCGACGGGCGTTGCGGTCGAAACGGCCGGGTTCGGAGCTGATCCGGGCGGCGATGGCGGCATAGTCCTCCGGCCGGTACTGCTCGGCGGTGTAGGCGAGTTGCTCGGAGAGCGGGTGCCCGGGGACGAGGGCGGGTGCGGTGCGGGCGAGCTGGGCGGCCGGCGAACGCGGGTTGACGTGGCGGTGCGGGTACTCCGCGAGCAGGACGGGGGCGCCGGTCATCGCACCGTACAGGGTGACCGAGCCGTGATCGCCGATGACGAAGTCCGCAGCGATCAGCAGCGGTCGCCAGTCCGTCTCCGGTGGGATCACCGTGACGGCCCCGCGGGCAGTGGCCGTCGCCCAGGACCGGACCTGCCACGGGCTGTGCATGGCCGAGACATTCGGGTGGACGAGCAGGGCGGCCCGGTACCGGTGCCGGGGAAGTTCCGCCGTCAACCTGGGCAGGACGGTGTCGAGCCGGGTGAAGAGCGAGCCCTCCCCCCAGGTGGAGGAGACCAGTACCAGCTTCTCGTCGGGGCTCAGTCCCAGCGCGGCGCGGTAGCGGTCGCGGTGCGGCAGCGCCGCGGCGATCCGGTCGTAGCACGGGTCGCCGATCACCTCGGCGATCGGTACGGCCTCCGGGCAGCCGCGGCTGAGTTCGAGCAGTTCCTCCTCATGGGCCAACGCGTACGCGGTCGGGATGAGTCGGCCCTCCCAGTACAGGTAGTCGGGGCCGAGTCCGATGGCCGTCCGCTCTCCGTCCGGGCCATGCCGCCGGGACAGCTTGATGTTGCCCGCACCGTGCGGGAGGCGGACGACCGGGCCGTGCAGCTGCTCCAGCCCCTGCGAGCCGGCGGCCAGCACGAGATCGAACTCGCGCCGGGTCGCCTGCTCCCAGGACAGTACGGTGCCGCCCAGCGCCGTGATCCGTTCCGCCGCACCCCCGTTGAACATGTGCGGCGCCACCGTGAACTGCACGTGGACCCTCAGGTCCGGAGCGAGCAGCGAGTAGATGTCGTGGAGCCTCTTCGCGTAGACCACTGTGTGGACGACCACCAGCACCTCCTTGCAGGCCGGCAGGGTCGCCCAGGGGCCGTTGTTGCTCAAGGTCGTGGTGTCGTGCCTCCCGTTCGTCGCCGTGGTGTCCTGTTCCCCGTGCACCAAGGTCATTCCGATCCCCCTCCTTGATCCCGGTCGGGGCCGTCGGTGAGCCCCGCTGCCGATGTTCCCCGTGCGGCCTGGCGGATTCCATGACGGGATCTGGCGGGTGCTTGCGGAAACCTTGTGTCCGTTTGCCGGGCCGGCCGGACCGGTGTGTCGAGCGCAGGAGGAGGGGAAGGGTACTGAGTTCCTTTACCAGGGGTACTGAGTGCCGTATTCTCTCGGTGGAGCCTCTGACACCAGTCGAAGAGCGCCGACACGGTATGCCGGTCCAGGTGGCGCTTGCGGCGCTCGGGGCGCGGCCGGGCCGGACTTGGCACTCAGTACCCTCGGCATGACGTGAGGCCATCGACCAGTGCGACCGTGACAGGAGAACCACTCATGAGCTTGAGGATCGTCGTCTGTGTGAAGTACGTGCCGGATGCGACGGGTGACCGTCGGTTCGCGGACGACCACACCACCGACCGGGAGGGTGTGGACGGCCTTCTGTCGGA
>NZ_JARXYZ010000001.1 GCF_029894125.1 Kitasatospora sp. MAA19 | reverse complement strand
TCAGCCGGACGGGCGTAGACCATCCGGCCTACGCCCACCAGGAAGATCAACAGCTAGGCCAACCGGGTGCCGTACACCTAGATCGTGATAGTCCCGCGAAGCGCACCTGACATGGCCGGCGGGCCCACACGCACGATCGGGCCGGGACGAGAAGTCGGCGGGGCCGACTTCTGGTGGCGGGTGCGGGTGGGATGGCGGGGTGGTGTCGAACTGGTTGTCGGGGGTGGTGGGGGTGGACGGGTTAGTGTGGCCGGGCTGACTGGTGGTCATGACCGGGGACCGCCGACCCCTTGGCGGAGGTCCACGTGCCCGCACTGCTGGCGAGGGCGCGGCGGTGGTACCGGCGACTGCTGGACGGGGACGCGCGGGCGGAACGGAACGCGCTGGGTGTGCTGCTCGGGCTGACGGCGGTGCTGGGCCTGCTGCCGATCGCGCTGCCGTACAGCTGGCCGCCGTCCGCGCTGGTGCTGCCGCTGGTGGTCGGCGGGCTGCTGCTGCGGCGCGGGCAGTTGCTGGTGCTGGTGTGCGTGGCACTGGCGGGTGGTGTGCTGGGCGCGGTGGTGCAGGACCCGCGCGGGGTGCGGATCGGGGTGACCCTGGTGCTGGCCGCGACCGGGGTGACGGTGCTGGCCGCGAACCGGTTCCGGCACCAGCTGGGCCTGCGCGGGACGCAGGGCGATTCGATGCTGCTGGAGCTGGCCGAGCACACCCGGGCACTGGCCCGGCTTCCGGAGCGGCTGCTGGACTGGCACTTCGACAGTGCGCTGGCACCGGCCGGCGGCACCTCGTTCTCGGGGGACTTCCTGCTGTGCGCCCACCGTCCGGAGGAGGACCTGCTGGAGCTGGTGCTGGTGGACGTGTCGGGCAAGGGCAGCCGGGCGGCGGCCCGCTCGACGCACCTGTCGGGCGCGTTCGCGATGCTGCTGGGCCGGGTGCCGCCGGAGGCGTTCCTGCCGGCGGCCAACGACCACCTGATGCGGATGGGCTGGGAGGACGACTTCGCGACGGCCGTCCACCTCGCGCTGCGTCCGGCGACGGGCGACTACCGGCTGTTCAACGCCGGCCATCCGGCGCCCGCGCAGTACTGCCGGGCGGACGGCGGCGACTGGGAGCGGTCGGGCCACGGCGGCCCGGCGCTGGGCCTGGTGTCGGGCGCGCCGTATCCGGCGGTGTCGGGACGGCTGCGGCGCGGCGACTCGCTGCTGCTGTTCAGCGACGGCGTGGTGGAGGTGCCGGGCCGGGATCTGGACGAGGGGGTGGGCCGGCTGCTGGCCGCGGCCGAGCCGGTGGTGCGGACCTGGCGGACGCAGCAGCAGCTCACCCGGGGTGCCGCGGAGCGGCTGGTCCGGACGGTGGCGCCGGACGCGGCGGACGACCGGACGCTGGTGCTGGTGAGACGCCTGGGCCCCCATTCGGCCGCTCCAGCACCCGCTTGAGAAATGAGGTATTAAGAATTAAGTGCCCGTTCGGGCACCCCTAGGGCACCCACCCCCTCGGAGCGGAAGGCCGGGTATCCCGATGGACCTGACCTCGCCGTGGGCCTCCCCCTCCGAGGACGAGAGCCGGACGCCGCGCAGCAGTCCCACCGCCCGCAGCGCCATGCGCTGTGTGCGCTTATTACTCGGCTGCACCACCGCCGCCGACCTGCTCGGCACCGTCCTCGCCGAGGGCCCGGGCTGGATCACCGGCGAGGGATCCGCGCTCTACCTGCTGGATTCCGTCGGAATGCTCCGGCTGACCGCCTCGCACGGGCTTCCGGACTGGGCCCACGAGCGCTACAGCACCGTCGATCCGGCCAGTGACCTGCCCGCCGCGATGGCCCTGCGGCTGCGCCGCCCGTACCTGCTCAGCCCCGAGCACACCAGCATCGACTACCCGAACAAGAACGCCGGCATGGGCACCGGAATGGTCGCCGTGATCACCCTGCCGATGATCGTCGACGAGCGGCCGGTCGGCGTCCTCTCCCTCGCGCTGGCCCACCGGGGCACCGTCCCCCACCGCGACCTGGACGTCCTGGAGACCATCGGCGAGGCCTGCGCCCACCGACTGTCCCACCTGCTCGACCACGCGGACGCCCGAATACCCCGGGGCCCGGCCGAGGCGCCGCAGGACGGGGACGGGAGCCGCCCCGCCGGGCTGGCCCACCCGATGCTGTCGCTCGCCGTCCGGGCCGCCGGGCACGGTGCCTTCGAACGCGACCTGGTCACCGGGGAGAGCTACTGGGACGCCGCGGCGTTCCAGGTCACCGGCCAGCCCGCCACCGCCGACGGCTCCGCCCCGGAGCTGGACCGCATCGTCCACCCCGAGGACCTGCCGGACGTCCAGGCCGCGCTCGCCGAGGCGCTCGCCACCGGCGGGCGGTACCGGATCGAGTACCGGGTGCTGCGCCGGGGCGGCAAGGTGGCGCGGATCGAGGAGACCGGCGAGGTGATGCTGGACGTCCACGACCGGCCGGTCCGGGTCGCCGGGCTCCTCACCGACCGAGAACAGAGCCGCGCGCAGAGCCGGGAGCAGGGCCGGGAGCAGGGCCAGGAGCAGAACCGAGAGCAGCGCGGCACCCCCGCCGGGGCCCGGACGGCGCTGCTGCTCGCGCTCACCCGGGCGCTGTCGCGGGCGGTGACCGTCCGGGACGTCACCACCGCCGTCACCGACGTCGCCCGCCCCACCTTCGGCGCCGCCAGCATCGTGCTGGACCTGGTGGACGAGGGCCGGCTGCTGCCCGTCTCGCACACCGTGTACGGCGGGCCGCGCCGCACCGAGCTGACCCGCCTGGCGGACCTCTCCGAGGACGTGATGCAGCACGCGCTGACCCGCTCCGCCCCGCTGTTCAGCGAGCCCGGCGCGGGCCGGGTCCGGCACGGCCCGCTCACCCCTGCCGCCTGGGCGGTGCTGCCGCTGGTCGCCTCCGGGCGGCAGGTGGGCTCCTGCCTGATCACCTTCGCCACCGAGCGGGTGTTCAGCCGGGAGGACCGCACCCTGTACTCGGCCTTCGCCGGGATCCTCGCGCAGTCCCTGGAGCGGGCCCGGCTGTACGACACCCACCTGCACCGCGCCACCGAGCTGCAGCGCGCGATGCTGCCGCGTACCCTGCCCCGGCTGTCCGGCATCGCCAGCGCCGCCCGCTACCTGCCGAGCACCGAGGGCATGCAGATCGGCGGCGACTGGTACGACCTGCTGAAGCTGCCGGACGACCGGATCGGGCTGGTGATCGGCGACGTCCAGGGCCACAACGCGGAGGCGACGGCGGTGATGGGCCAGCTGCGCAGCGGCCTGCGGGCGTACGCGACGGACGGGCACGATCCGGCCGCCACGCTGGCCCGGACCAGCCGGCTGCTGACCGAGCTGGACACCGAGCTGTTCGCGACCTGCCTCTACCTGACCCTGGACCCGACCGACGGCGCGCTGACCGCGGCCCGGGCCGGGCATCCGGCGCCGGTGCGGATCGCGGACGCCAAGGCCGCCGAGCTGGACCTGCCGGGCGGGCCGCCGCTGGGCGTGGACCCGGGGCAGCCGTACCCGCTGGCGGTCGACCGGCTGTCGGTCGGCGAGACGCTGCTGGTGTACACCGACGGCCTGGTCGAGGACCGCGAGGAGGACTACGACGAGTCGGTGCAGCGGATGCTCGGCGGGCTGGAGCTGTGGGCCCGGCAGACCGGCCCGGCCCGGATCGGTGCGGCGCCCGCGCTGGAGCGGCTGGCCGACCTGCTCACGCTGAACGTGACCGAGCGGCGGTCCCGGCCGGACGACGTGGCGCTGCTGCTCCTGCACCGGACGTCGCCCCTTCCGTGACACCGTGCACACGCGCCCCACACATCCCAGGACGGGACTCGGCCATCCCCGTCTCTCCCGGACCTCGGGCCTCAGGGCCCCCACCGGGACCGAAGACCCGCAGGCCGTCCGGATCGCGGTCGAACGGCGCCGGTTTGACGCCGTATTGACTGGATATTGACGAGATCCGGTCACTTGGCGAGATCCGTTCACACCTTCGTAGGATCATCACCCTAGAATTCGCGGCGTGACGATGACTCAGTGGTGCGCAACGGCAACCGGCGTGCTCGCCGCCCTCGCCCTCGTGGCCACCGCGCGGTACCGCGCCGTATCCGTCACCCAGCGCCGCCGCGCCGACCGGCTGCGGCGCGACCTCGCCCGGCTCCAGGAGCAGCTCGGCGCCGAACTCTCCCGCCGGGGCGCCGAACTGGCCGCCGTCCAGCAGGAGCAGGAGCTCACCGCCTCCACCCAGCGGGCCTTCCTCAGCGTCGCCCGCCGCATCCTCGTCATGGCCCACGACCAGCAGGCCCTGCTCGACGAGATGGAGCGCACCCACGACGACCCGGCGCTGCTGGAGGGCCTGCTCAAGGCCGACCACGCCGCCGCCCAACAGGCCCGGCTGGCCCAGACCCTGGCCGTCCTGTGCGGCGCCCGGGCCGGACGGCACTGGCCCGAGCCGGTCTCGCTGGAGGACGTCGTGCGCGGCGCCCAGTCCCGCATCCTGCCGTTCCAGCGGGTGGTGGTGCGCAGCCGGATCGAGACCGCGGTGGTCGGCGCGGCCGCCGAGGCGCTGATCCACGCCATCGCCGAGCTGCTGGACAACGCCACCCGCTACTCCCCGCCCAGCACCCAGGTGTTCGTCACCCTGATGCCGGTGCACAACGGCGCCGTCATCGAGATCGACGACGGCGGCGTCGGCATGCCGGAACAGGCCGTCGCCAAGGCCGCCGCCGCGCTGGCCGGCGGCACCAGCCTGGAGGTCTCCCGGCTCGGCGAGGTGCCGCAGTTGGGCCTGGCCGCGGTCGGCCGGCTGGCCGAGCAGTACGGGTTCCGGGTCACCCTCAGCTCGGCGCCCTCGCCGTACGGGGGCGTCCGCGTCGTCGTGCTGCTGCCGAACGCCCTGCTCACCGAGCCGCTGCCGCCCACCGTCCCCGGCCTCGGCTTCGGCCTGGACGACCGGGCGTTCGGCGCCGGCCCCCGGCCGACCGGACACGCCGCGGAACACCCCCTGGTGGAGACCCCGCCGACCGGCCGACCCCCCGCGGCCGCCGGCACCCCGCCGCCGCTGCCCCGCCGGAGCCACCGGCGCGACCGCGCCAACCGCCCCGCCCAGCACGCCTCTCCCGCACCGCCGCCCGAACCGCCGTACCGCTCGGCCCGGGATGCGCAGGCGTTCATGGCGATGTTCCAGGCCGGGACCGCCAGCGGCCGATCGGCCGCCCGGGCCCAGGCCCAGCCCGACCCTTCCCTGCCCGCTTCCCCCCGACTTCCCCAGCGCTCCGGAGAGTTCCATGACCACCACCCCTGATCTCGGCTGGCTGCTCGCAGACATCGTCAACGTCCCCCAGGTCCAGCACGCCGTCGTCGTCTCCAACGACGGTCTGGAGATCGGCCGCAGCGCGAACATCGCGCGCG
Organism: Kitasatospora sp. MAA19; assembly: GCF_029894125.1. Lineage (GTDB taxonomy): Bacteria > Actinomycetota > Actinomycetes > Streptomycetales > Streptomycetaceae > Kitasatospora. The sequence continues at coordinate 642,548 of NZ_JARXYZ010000001.1, read as the reverse complement.
AGGACGCCGAACGGCTCGCCGCCGCCTGCTCCGGACTTCAGTCGCTGGCCCGCGGCGTCGCGACCGGCTTCGGCGGCCCGGGCAGCGCCACCCGCCAGATCATCGTCGAGTACGGCGGCGGCTACCTGTTCATCGTCGCCGCCGGGGCCGGCGCGCACCTGGCCGTGGTGACCAGCGAGTCGGTGGACGCCGGCCTGGTCGCGTACCAGATGCAGGTCCTGGTCGAACGGATCGGCAGCCACCTCACCAGCCCGCCGCGGGTCGACCACGCGGCGGGGGGCCACCGGTGAGCGGGCCCGTCCGCCCCTACGTCATCACCGGCGGCCGCAGCCGGTCGACCCGGGCCGAGTTGGCCATCGAAAGCCTGGTCAGCGCGTCGGCCGAGGCGCCGGAACTGCCCGAGCACGCGCTGCTCAACCGGGAGCACCGGCGCATCCTCACGCTCTGCCACAGCCTGCTGTCCATCGCCGAGGTGGCCGCCCACCTGGGGCTGCCGCTCGGCGTCGTCAAGGTGCTGGTCGGCGACCTCTGGGACCTCGGCGCCGTCCAGGTGCTCCCGCCCGTTCCGCAGGCCGAACGCCTGCCCGCAACCCTTCTGGAAGAGGTGCTCGTTGGCCTCCGCCAACTCCGCTGAAGCCGCCCCCGAGGCCACCTCCGGCCTGCCCGCCGAGCCGAGGTACCTGCCGTCCTCGGTCCAGGGCGCGGTGAAGATCCTGGTCACCGGCCCGTTCGGGGTCGGCAAGACCACGCTGGTCGGCTCGCTCAGCGAGATCACCCCGCTGCGCACCGAGGAGACGATGACCGCCGCCAGCAGCGGCATCGACGACCTCACCGGCCGCGGCGACAAGACCACCACCACGGTCGCGCTGGACTTCGGCCGGATCACGCTCAACCCCCGGCTCGCGCTGTACCTGTTCGGCACACCCGGGCAGCAGCGGTTCCGGCCGCTCTGGGACGACCTGTCGCGCGGCGCGCTCGGCGCCATCGCCATGGTCGACCTGCGCCGCCCGGACGAGAGCTTCGACGTGCTCGGCCGCCTGGAGGAGCAGCGGATCCCCTTCGCCGTGGCGGTCAACACCTTCCCGGACACGCCGAGTTACCCCGAGGACGAGCTGCGCTCGGCGCTCGACCTGCTGCCGGAGGTACCGATCCTGCACTGCGACGCCCGCGACCGGCGGCAGTCCTACGACCTGCTGATCGACTTCGTGGACCACCTGCACCGCAGCTCGCTCCTGGAGCTCCAGGGATGACCGCGCCCGAACCCGGCACCGCCTCCCCCGGCTGCCCGGTCCCGCACGGCGGCGGCCTGCCCGTCGGCGTCCCGCTGACCCCGCTGTACGGCGCCGCCGTGGCGGAGGACCCGCACGGCCTGTACGCCGAGCTGCGCCGGCGCTACGGCCCGGTCGCGCCGATCGAGCTGGAGCCCGGGGTCGAGGCCTGGCTCGTCCTCGGCTACGCCGAACTGCTCGAACTCACCCGCAACGAGGCGCTGTTCTCCAAGGACTCGCGCCGCTGGCGGGTGCCCGCCGAGGGCCGGCTGGCCCCCGACTCCCGGCTGCTGCCGATGACCTCCTGGCGGCCGACGCTGCTCAGCCTGGACGGCGCCGAGCACCAGCGACTGCGCGCCGCCGTCTCGGACACCCTCGCCCAGATCGACCACCGGCAGCTGCGCGAGACCACCGAGGCCTGCGCCAACGACCTCATCGACGGCTGGGGCCCGGACGGCACCGCCGACCTGATCGCCCAGTACGCCCGCCCGCTGCCGCTGCTGGTCTTCACCCAGCTGGTCGGCCTGCCCCGCGAGGCCGGGCCCCACCTGGTCGAGCTGATCAGCCACTTCGTGGACAGCGGCCCGAAGTCGGTGCGCGCCAGCGCCGAGTTCCAGGCGATCCTGGTCGACCTGGTCCGGCGCCGCCGGGCCGCCCCCAGCGCCGACCTCACGTCCTGGCTGCTCGCCCACCCGGCCGCGCTCACCGACGAGGAGGCGGTGCACCACCTGGTGGTGATGCTGGTCGCGGGCAACGAGACCTCCATCAACTGGACCGGCAACACGCTGCGGCTGCTGCTCACCGACCGCCGGTTCCGGGCCACCCTCACCGGCGGGCGGCTCACCGTCTCCGACGCGCTGGAGGAGGTGCTCTGGCGCGACCCGCCGACGCAGAACTTCCCGGGCCGCTGGGCCACCGGCGACACCGTCCTCGGCGGCCAGTACATCAGCGCCGGCGACATGCTCGTCCTCGGCCTGGCCGCGGCCAACGCCGACCCGGCCGCCCAGGGCCTCGCCTCGGCCGCGCAGGGCTCGCTCGGCGGCAACCGGGCCCACCTCGCCTGGGGCGCCGGACGGCACGTCTGCCCGGCCCAGCACCCGGCCCGGATCATCGTCGAGACCGCCGTCGAGACCCTGCTGCACCGCCTGCCCGACCTCCAACTCGCCGTCCCGCCGCACGATCTGGGCTGGCGCCCGTCCCCCTGGTCACGGGCCCTGCTCGGCCTGCCCGTGCTGTACAGCGCCTTCACCCCGCCCCGCCCGCCAGCCCCCGAGAGGCCCGCATGGACACCGCCGTCGACCCCCGACCCGAGCCCGTCAGACTCGACCCCTTCGGACGCGACCAGCACCGCGAGAACGCCCTCCTCCGGGCGGCCGGCCCCGCGGTCCTGGTGGAGCTCCCTGGCGGGGTGGTGGTCTGGGCGATAGCCCACCACGACACCCTGCAGGCGCTGCTCGCCGACCCCCGGGTGGGCAAGAACGCCCAGTTGTGGACGACCTTCCGGGAGGGCCGGCTGCCCGAGGGCTGGCCGCTGCTCAACTTCGTCACCGTGCCCGGCATGGTCACCGCCGACGGCGAGGACCACCGGCGACTGCGCGGCCTGGTCAGCCAGGCCTTCACCCCGCGCCGCATAGCCGACCTGGCGCCCGCGATCGAGGCCCGCACCGTCGCGCTGCTCGACGAGGTCGCCGAGCTGGACGGCGCGTTCGACCTGCGCGAGCACTTCGCCTACCCGCTGCCGATGCAGGTGATCGGCGAACTGCTCGGCCTGGCGCTGGAGCAGCAGGACGAACTGCACGAGCTGTCCGACATCCTGGTCTCCAGCTCCGCCACGCCGGCCGCGGCCGCGGCCGCGCAGCAGGCCCTGTACGCGCTGCTGGCCTCCGTGGTGGCGGCCAAGCGGGCCGAGCCCGGGGACGACCTCACCACCGACCTGATCTCCGCCCGCGAGGCCGGGGACCGGCTCAGCGAGGCCGAACTGGTCGGCACCCTGCTGCTGATGCTGGTCGCCGGGCACGAGACCACGCTCAACCTGATCACCAACGCCGTCCGGGCCCTGCTCGCCCACCCCGACCAGCTGCGGCTGGTGCTGTCCGGCGAGCAGTCGTGGTCGGCGGTCGTCGAGGAGACGCTGCGCTACGACTCGCCGGTCGGCCAGTTCCCGCTGCGCTACGCGACCGAGGACATCGAGGTCGGGGACGTGGTGATCCGGCGCGGCGAGGCGCTGCTCGCCTCGTACGCGGCGGTCGGCCGGGACGCCGCGCACTACCCGGACGCCGACCGCTTCGACATCACCCGGCAGCCCAACCGGCACCTGTCGCTCGGCCACGGCCCGCACTTCTGCCTCGGCTCCGGGCTGGCCCGGCTGGAGGCCGAGACCGCGCTGCGGCACCTGTTCGGGCGGTTCCCCGGGCTGGCCCTCGCCGAGGGCGAAACGCCGGAGCCGATCGGCTCCTTCATCAGCAACAGCGTGCGAACCCTGCGGGTGACGGTCTGAGCCGTCCGGTTACCTGAAGGCGGCCCGGGTCGTTCGGCAGTGCATGAAGAAACTCGCCACCCTGGCCGCCCTCACCATGGCGGGCCTCGCGCTCGCCGCCCCGGCGGCGTCCGCCACCACGCAGACCGCGAGCTCCCCGGACGCCACCGGGGGCCTCACCGACGGCCTCAACCTCTCCCCGGCCGACCTCGCCGTCCACGCCGCCGGCGAGCTGCCGGTGGTCGGCCACGCCGCCCAGGAGGTGGAGGCCGTCGGCACCAACCAGATGAGCCACCCGGGCCTCAGCGGGCAGCTCGGCTGAGGCCGGGGCCTGGGACGACCGGACCGGACCGACCGACCCCCGTACGGTCAGCCGTCCGGCCGTCCCAGGCCGTCCCGGGTCGGCCCGGGTCAGCCCGGGTCAGCCCGGGTCAGCCCCGGAAGAGTCCGTTCAGCTCCTGGTAGGTCAACCCGCCGTCGAGGGCGGTGTACGTGCCGCTCGCGTACACCTCCTCGGCGGCCCGGCGGACCGCCGCGTACGCCACCTTGGCCAGGCCCGGTCCGAGGCTGATCCGGGCCACCCCGAGCTCGGCCAGCTCGGCGACCGACGGGGTGCCTGGGGCGGCCAGCACGTTCAGCGGCGCCGGGACGGCCGCGACCAGGGCGGCGATCGTCTCCGGGTCGGCCACGCCGGGCACGAACACGCCGTCCGCGCCCGCCTCGACGTACGCCCGCAGTCGGCGGACAGCCTCGTCCAGCCGGCCCTCCGGCGCGCCCAGCCCGCGCAGGAACACGTCCGTGCGGCCGTTGACGAAGGCCGGGACACCGAAGGCGTCCGCCGCCGCCCGGGCCGCCGCGATCCGCTCGGCGGCCTCCTCCAGCGGGCGCTCCTCGTCCTCCAGGTTCACCCCGACCGCGCCGGTGGCGAGCAGCGCGGTGACGGTCTCGCCGACCCCGGCGGCGGTCGCCGCGTAGCCGCTCTCCAGGTCCGCGGTGACCGGCAGGTCCACCGCGCGGACCACCTGCGCGGTCCGCGCCAGCACCTGCTCACGGTCGGCGCCGCCGCCGTCCGGGCTGCCGAGCGACCAGGAGACGCTCGCGCTGGCCGTCGCCAGCGCCCGGGCCCCGGCGGCCGCCACCAGGCGGGCGCTCGCCGCGTCCCACACGTTCGCCAGCACCAGCGGGTCGCCCGGGCGGTGCAGGTCCCGGAGCAGCCGGGCCCGCTCCTGCTGGGTGCCCACGTCCGCGCGCCTCACTTCGCGGCCGGGCTGAGCCGGGAGGCCACGCCGATCCGGTTCCAGGCGTTGATGGTGGCGATCAGCGCGATCAGCTGGGCCAGCTCGGTCTCGTCGAACTGGGCGGCCGCCTCGGCGTAGACGGCGTCCGGCACGTGGCCCTGGGTCAGCAGGGTGACCGACTCGGTGAGGGCCAGCGCGGCCCGCTCCCGGGCGGTGAACCAGGAGGTCTCGCGCCAGGCCGGGAGGGAGAGCAGCCGGTGGTCCCGCTCGCCGTTCTTCACGGCGTCGGTGGAGTGCATGTCGATGCAGAAGGCGCAGCCGTTGATCATGGAGGCGTGCACCTTGACCAGCTCGGCGATCGTGGGATCGATACCCTGCCGGGAGGTGCGGTCCACCGCGACCATGGCCTGGTAGTAGTCGGGGGCCAGGCTGAACAGCGAGAGGCGCTGGGCGGGGGCCGGGACGGTGGCTTCGGTCGTCACATGCTCGTTCGTCGTCATGAGTCCAGCCTAGGAGCCGGGTGGACCTCTTCCCTGGTGCATTCGGGCCGCGAAACCCTGGGCCACTTCGGCCCGCGCCCGGCCGTCCGCCGAGTGTGGCACGGCGGGCGCGGAAAGGGGAGGCCCCGGGCGCGCACCCGCACTCCCGGCACGCGAACGGGAGTGCGAGGATCGACGGCGGGGGCACCACCGCGAGCGTCCCCGCCGGGCGAGCTCAGGGGGCCAGGATCGTGTGTACGGCGTTCGTCAGCATCGAACCGGGGGCGGCCGTGCCGGTGCTGCTCCTCTCCGTCCGGGACGAGTACCTCGGGCGGGCCTGGCTGCCGCCGGAGCACCACTGGCCGGACCGGCCCGGCCTGGTCGGCGGACTGGACCTCGCCGCCGGCGGCACCTGGCTGGCCGCCGACCCCGCCCGGCGGGTCGCCGCCTGCCTGCTGAACGGCTTCGGCCCGCCCGCCCCCGCCCACGCCCGGCTCTCCCGCGGCGAACTGCCGCTCACCGCCGTCCGGGACGGCGGGATCGGCCACCTCGACCTCACCCCCTACGACCCCTTCCACCTCGTCCTGGTCCGGCCGGACGGCGCCCGGGTCGCCGGCTGGGACGGCGGCCGGCTGGAGGAGCGCGAACTGCCGCCCGGCCTCAGCGTGGTGCTCAACGACGGGCTGGAGGGCGTGGCCGCGAACCGGACCGCCTCCGAGCGGGTCCGCTCGCTGATGGCCGCCCGCGCCGACCACTTCCGGGCCCGCCTCGCGGCTGCGCCCCGGCCGGAACCGACCGGCGACGGGCCGGCCGGGCAGGCCTGGGGCGCGTGGCTGCCGATCGTCGCGGGCGACGGGCTGGCGCTGGACGACGACGCGGCGCTGATCCAGCGGCGGGACTTCGGCGACGGGCGGATCTGGGGCTCCTCCTCGATCTCCCTGCTCGCCCTCGGGCCGGAGGGGCTGCGCTACGACTTCGCCCCCGCGCCGGTGGCGGCCGACGGCGGGGCGTGGCGGCGGGTGGCGCTCGGCCGAGCCGCCGGGGCGTCGTAGAAGCACTTGAACCTGACGCAGCGGGAGGCGGCATCGTGGGCACCCGTCGACGCCCGAGGAGGCCCACGATGAACCGCTCCCGCCTGGCCGTACTGGTGTCGGCCGTCCTGCCGGTGACCGGCACCGCGCTGGCCGCCACCGCCGTCCTGCTGCTCAGCGGCGCCGCGCACTGGACGGTGTCGTCCGCGGCGCTGCCGGCCGCCGGGGTGCACCTGCTGATCACGTTCGCCCGGATCGTGCACGCGCCGGGCGGCTGACGGCGACTGACCGGTGCCGGGGCCGGTGGCGGTGGCAATGGCGGTGGCAGTGGCGGCCAGACGTCCGCTCGATGAACTTCTGGCGGCGGGGCTGCCGGGCGTCTACATGCCCGTAGTAGCTTCGCGGGGGCTCCCCCGGATTCAGACCCCCCGAGCGAAGGTGCGCGATGTCCACCCTGACCTACCCGGAAGCGATAGGCGTCGGCCTGCTGCAGGGTGTGACGGAACTCTTCCCGGTCTCCAGCCTGGGCCACAGCATCCTGCTCCCCGCCCTCATCGGCGGGAAGATCCAGCAGGACCTCGACATGACCGCCGAGGGCTCCTCGTACCTCGCCGTCCTGGTCGGCCTGCACCTGGCCACCGCGCTCGCGCTGGTGGCGTTCTTCCGCAAGGACTGGGTCCGGGTGATCGGCGGCCTGCTCAGCTCGCTCCGCCACCGCCGGGTGCGGAGCCGGGACGAGAAGCTGGCCTGGCTGCTCGTGATCTCCACCATCCCGGTCGGCGTGGCGGGCCTCGCCCTGGAGAAGGCGCTGCGGGCCGCGCTCGGCAAGCCCGTCCCGGCCGCGATCTTCCTCGCCCTGAACGGGCTGGTGCTGCTCGGCGCCGAGCGGCTCAAGCGCGGCGGCACCGGCCGCCGACGCGCCGGGCGCGCCGCCCCGGCGGGCGAGGAACCGGGACTGGACCCGGCGATCGCCTCCGACCACCGACTGGCCCGGCTCAGCTTCGTCCAGGGCGCCTGGATCGGCGCCGCCCAGATCCTCGCGCTCTTCCCCGGCATCAGCCGCTCCGGCGTCACCATGAGCGCCGGCATCCTGCGCGGCCTGCACCACGAGGACGCCGCCCGGTTCTCCTTCCTGCTCGCCACCCCGGTCATCCTGGCCGCCTCGGTGCTGAAGGTCCCCGAGCTGTTCAAGCCGGAGAACTCCGCCGTCCTCGGCCCGGTCGTCGCCGGCAGCATCGCCGCCTTCGTGGCCGGCTACGTCTCGGTGCGCTTCCTCACCAAGTACTTCGAGACCCGCAGCCTGGCGCCGTTCGCGGTCTACTGCTTCCTGGCCGGCGTCGGCAGCGCGGTCTACCTGTCGGTCTGACCGGCTCTCACGACTGCGCCAGGACGCGGGCGAGTTCCACCGGCTGCGAGAACATCGGCCAGTGCCCGGTGGCCAGCTCCACCAGCCGCCACCGCTCGCTCCCGAGCAGCTCGACCACCACCGGCGGCGGCTCCGGCCAGTCCAGCAGGCACTTCACGTACGTCGCCGGGAGCTCCCCCAACGGGCGTGCCAGCACAGCTGGTTCGGTCAGCGAGGCGCCCGGGTGCGGGGTCATCCCGGCGACGATCCGGGCGATCTGCCCCGTCGTCAGCCCCTGGTCGGCGAACTCGGCGGCGGGCAGCGGCGCCCAGAACCCGCCGTTCGCCGCGACCGCCGCCGCCAGCGCGGTCGGCTCCGCCCCCTGGTCGGCGAAGGACTCGCCGTCCACCGGCACGTTGGCGTCCACGAAGACCACCCTGGTCAGCCGGGCCCCGATCCGCGCCGCGGCCTGCCCCACCGGGATGCCCGCGTAGCTGTGCCCGACCAGGACGACGTCCCGCAGGTCGAGCCGCTCCACCTCGGACACGATGTCCGCCACGTGCGTGTGCTGCCCGGCCGGCCCTCCCCGCTTCTCCGCCAGCCCGGACAGCGTCAGCGGATGCGCCCCGTGCCCCGCCGCCCGCAGCTCCGCCGCGACCTCGTCCCACGCCCACCCGCCGAGCCACGCACCCGCCACCAGTACAAAGTTCGCCATGGGCGGCACGGTAGCGCGCGGGTGTGGCAACCGGGCCCGTCCGGCGGGGTGCCGGACGGGCCCGATCGGGACGGCCGGGCCTGGAGGCCCGGGTCGGACGGTCAGCCGGTGAGGCCCAGGGCGGCCAGCCGGGTCGGGTCGGTGAGGACGTCCAGGGCGGTGATGCGGCCGTCGTGGATCGTGAAGGACATGACCGAGAGCGGGCGGCCGTCGGCGAAGGAGACCACGCCGGGCGAGCCGTTGACCAGGACCGGCCGACCGTCGGCGGCGAAGCGGGCGAAGGCGATCGCCTGGCCGGCCACCTCGGCCGCGCCGCGGCGCAGCGCGCTCGGCACGAGCGCCCCGCCGTCGGAGCGGGCCACCACCTCGGGGTCGAGGACGGCGAGCAGCGCCTCGAAGTCGCCGCCGCGCGCGGCGCGCAGGAAGGCGTCCACCACCTCGCGCTTGCGGGCGACGTCGGAGTCGGCGGCCGGGGTCGCGCCCTGGACCCGGCGGCGGGCGCGGCTGGCCAGCTGCCGGGTGGCGGCGGAGGTGCGTCCGAGGATCGGCGCGATCTCGTCGAAGGGCACCTCGAACAGGTCGTGCAGGACGAAGGCCAGTCGCTCGACCGGGCCGAGGGTGTCCAGGACGACCATCAGCGCGATCCCGACCGAGTCCGCGACCAGGACCTCGTGCACCGGGTCCAGCGTCGACAGCCCGCTGACCACCGGGTCCGGCAGCCGGACCTGCCCCTCCTGCTCGGGCAGCGGGTCCTCCCGGCGCGAGGTGCGGGAGCGCAGCTGGTCCAGGCAGACCCGGCCGACGACCGTGGTGAGCCAGGCCCCGAGGTTCCGCACCCCGCTCACCTCGGTGCGGCTCAGCTTCAGCCAGGCCTCCTGCACCGCGTCCTCCGCCTCGGCGAGTGAACCCAGCATCCGGTAGGCCACCGCCCGCAGTTGGGCCCGTTCCGCCTCGAAGCGCTCGGCCAGAAGACTTTCCTCGCTCACCTGTCACATCCTCGCGTCGGGATCCGTCGGTTCAGTGACGGACGCTAGCCGACGAAGCGGCGCGGACCGTGACCACCGCCCGGCGGCCGGACCGCCGCCCGCGGGATAATCCGGGGGACGGACCCGCGACCGCCCCCGTACAGAACGGCCCCCATGAGCAGCTCCTGGACCTCCTTCGGCGGCGACCTGCACCTGGACCTCACCGAGCGGCGCGCCGCCGGTGCCGGGCTGCGGGCCGCCCTGGAGGACGCGCTGCGCGAGGCCGTCCAGGACGGGCGGCTCGCGCCCGGCACCCGACTGCCGTCCTCGCGGGCCCTCGGCGAGGACCTCGGGATCGCCCGCAACACCGTGGTCGAGGCGTACGGGCAGCTCACCGCGGAGGGCTGGCTCACCTCCCGGCAGGGCTCCGGCACCACCGTCGCCCAGCGGACCACGCCCGGCCCGGGGCGGCGGACCGCCCGTCCGGCGGCGGAGCACCGGACCGTCCGGCACGACCTGATGGCCGGCCGGCCCGACCTCTCGCTCTTCCCCCGCACCGCCTGGCTCGCCGCCGCCCGGCGCGCCCTCGCCACCGCGCCGCACGAGGCCCTCGGCTACGGCGACCCGCTCGGCCGGATCGAGCTGCGGCAGGCGCTCACCGACTACCTGGCGCGGGTCCGCGGCGTCCGCACCGACCCCGACCACCTGCTGATCTGCACCGGCGTCGCCCAGGGCCTGGGCCTGCTCTGCGCCGCCCTGCGGGAGCGCGGCGCCCACGCCCTCGCGGTCGAGGAGTACGGGCTGCCGCCGCAACACGACGTCGCCCGGGCGGCCGGGCTGGCCACCGTCCCGCTGCCGCTGGACGGGGCGGGCGCCCGGGTCGATCGGCTCGACGCCCGCTGCGGCGCCGTGCTGCTCACCCCCGCCCACCAGTTCCCCACCGGCGCGCCACTGGCCGCCGACCGCCGGGCCGCCGCCGTGCGCTGGGCGCGCGAGCAGGACCGGTACGTCGTCGAGGACGACTACGACGGCGAGTTCCGCTACGACCGGCAGCCGGTCGGCGCGATGCAGGCGCTCGACCCGGAGCGGGTGGTGTACGCGGGGACGGCCGCCAAGAGCCTCGCGCCGGGCCTGCGGCTGGCCTGGCTGGCACTGCCGGACGCGCTGGTCGAGCCGGTGGCCCGGCTGAAGTCGCTGGCCGACACGATGTCCCCGGTGTTCGACCAGCTGACCCTCGCCGAGCTGATCACGTCCGGGACGTACGACCGGCACGTCCGCCGCTGCCGCCTGCACTACCGGCGCCGGCGCGACCGGCTGGTCGCCGCCCTCGCCGAGCACGCCCCGCACGTCCGGGTCACCGGTATCGCCGCCGGGCTGCACGCCGTACTCCAACTGCCGCCCGGTTCCACGCCGGAGGCCGAGCTGCTGGCCCGCGCCGGGGCCGCCGGACTGGCCGTCAACGGCCTGTCCTGGCACCTCGCGGACCGGTCCGCGCCCGCTCCGGACGCCGCACCGGCCCTGGTGATCGGCTACGCCACCCCGCCCGAGCACGCCTTCCAGGCCGCGCTGGACGCCCTGTGCGAGCTGCTGCGCGAGAGGTGAACGCCGGGCGGTGAACGCCGGGCGGTGAGCGGCTACTTGTTGCGGTTGCCCAGCTCGAACAGCAGCATGATGAAGCCGGCGAAGGCGTGGATGCCGGCGGTGTAGATGACCAGGCGGATGCCGACGCGGCGGTTGGCCCACTTGCCGGCGTCGATGGTCTTCGCGGCGGGCTTCGCGACGGGGGCCGGGGCGGCGGCCTCAGCGGCCGCGGTGGCGGCCTGGACGGGGGTGGTGGGATCGGCCATGAGGGATCTCCTCCAAGGGTTCTGACGAAGGGTCAGTGGTTCGCGGCGGGGCCGCCGAGGCAGAGTTCACCGCCGGGGCTCTGCAGCAGGGTGTGGACGAAGAGCAGTTCGACGCCGTCCGGCGCGTCCGCGGCGATGCAGTGCGGGGTGAGCGAGTCGAAGTGGGCGGAGTCTCCGACGTCGAGGTGGTGGACCCGGTCGCCGAGGGTCAGCCTGAGCCGGCCCTGCAGGACGTACAGCCACTCCTCGCCGGGGTGGACCCGGACCACCGCGTCCTGCACGCCCGGGGGCACGTGGACGCGCAGCGCCTGCATGGCGCGGCCGGGGGCGCCGGCGCGGCGGTAGCCCCAGCCGCCGGCGCGGCCGGGCTCGATGGCGCCGCCGCGGACGACCGGGTCGGGTTCGGCCATGGTCTCGCCGAGCAGGCCGGAGACGGAGGTGCCGTAGGCGCGGGCGAGGCCGAGCAGGACGGGCAGGGAGGGCTGGCGGCGGCCGGTCTCCAGCCGGGACAGATAGGCTGGGGAGAGTCCGACCCGCGCGGAGGCGACTTCGAGGGTCAGGCGACTGCTGAGCCGGTGTTCCCGGAGGCGGGCGGCGAGGCCGGCCACCTCCTGGTCGTCGAGCCGGTCTCCCGGGGCGGCGTCCCCGGTCGGGCTGGTGGTCATGTGACCAGTGGACACCCGCCGTGCCGCCCGGGCAAGAAATTTGCCTCAGAGGCAAGAGAACCGTGCAGGCCTCACGGGCGCGGGATGTTGCGCAGGTTGCTGCGGGCCAGGTCGACCATCCGCCCGACCCCTCCGGAGAGCACCGTCCGCCCGGCCGCCAGCGCGAAGCCCTTCAGCTGGGCGGCCGTGATGCGCGGCGGGATGGACAGCGCGTTGGGGTCGGTGACCACGTCCACCAGGGCGGGCCCGGGCTGTGCCAACGCCTCCGCCAGCACCTCCCGGACCCTCGCCGGCTCGGTGACCCGCTTGGCCGGGATGCCCATCGCCCGCGCGATCCCCGCGTAGTCGACGTCCCCGTTGTCGATCTCGAACTCCGGGTAGCCGGAGACCAGCATCTCCAGCTTGATCATGCCGAGCGCCCCGTTGTTGAAGACGACGGTCTTCACCGGCAGCCGGTGCTTGGCCACCGTCAGCAGTTCGCCGAGCAGCATGCCGATCCCGCCGTCGCCGGCCATCGCGATCACCTGCCGCCCGGGGCAGGCCAGTTGGGCGCCGATGGCGTGCGGCAGGGCGTTGGCCATCGAGCCGTGCAGGAAGGAGCCGATCACCCGGCGGCGGCCGTTGGGCTGGAGGTAGCGGGCGGCCCAGACGTTGTTCATGCCGGTGTCCACGGTGAACACCGCGTCGTCGGCGGCCACCTCGTCGAGCACCGAGGCGACGTACTCGGGGTGGATCGGCAGGTGCTTCTCGATGTCCCGGGTGTAGGCGCCGACCACGCCCTCCAGCGCCCGGCAGTGCTTGCGCAGCATCTCGTCGAGGAAGGAGCGGTCCTGCCGGGCGTCCAGCAGCGGCAGGACGGCCCGCAGGGTGGCGGCGACGTCGCCGTGGACGGCCAGCTCCAGCGCGGTGCGGCGGCCGAGCCGGGTGGCGTCGTGGTCGACCTGGACGGTGTGCACCTGCGGCAGGAAGGAGTCGTACGGGAAGTCGGTGCCGAGCAGCAGCACCAGGTCGGCGGAGTGCAGGGCCTCGTGGCAGGAGCCGTAGCCGAGCAGGCCGCTCATGCCGACGTCGTACGGGTTGTCGTACTGGATCCACTCCTTGCCCCGCAGCGAGTGCCCGACCGGCGCGTTCAGCGCCTGCGCGGCCGCCATCACCTCACTGTGCGCCCCGCGCACCCCCGCGCCGCAGAACAGTGCCACCTTGCGGGCCGCGTTGAGCAGCCGGGCCAGCTCCTGCACCTGGGACCACGGCGGCGCGGCGACGGCCTGCTCGGTGAGGAAGTGGCTCGTCCCGGTCGGCCCGGCGGCGGGGAGCGCGGCGACGTCCCCGGGGAAGGCGAACACCGAGACGCCGTGCGAGCCGAGCGCGTGCTGGATGGCGATCCGCAGCAGCCGGGGCAGCTGGGCGGGGGTGGAGAGCATCTCGCACCAGGTGCTGCAGTCGGTGAACACCCGCTCCGGGTGGGTCTCCTGGAAGAAGCCGGTGCCGATCTGCCCGGACGGGATGTGCGAGGCGAGCGCCAGCACCGGCAGGCCACTGCGCTGGGCGTCGTACAGGCCCTGGATGAGGTGGGTGTTGCCGGGCCCGCAGGACCCGGCGCAGACCGCGAGCCGACCGCTGAGTTCGGCCTCGGCGGCGGCCGCGAAGGCACCGGCCTCCTCGTTGCGCACGTGCACCCAGCTGATGCCCTCGGCCCGCCGGATCGCGTCCACGACCGGGTTGAGGCTGTCGCCGACCACCCCGTAGACCCGCTCGACCCCGGCCTGCCGGAGCACCTCCACCATCTGTTCGGCCACGCTCGCCACGGGTGCTCTCCATTCGCCGGCCGATCGCCGCTCGCCGCCGGGCGCTCAGGACCGAGGCCGCCGGCTGCCGCAGGACACCTGCACCCTCCGGCGCCCCGGCCCGCTCCGCACCCGGAGCGGGCCCGAACAGGTGAACCGGCTACTCCGCCGCCAGGTGGTCCGCCCCCTGCCCGACCTTGCCGCTGACCAGGCCCGCCTGCGCCTGCCGCCGCGCGGGCTCGCGGCCGGGCGGCTGGCCGCACCGCTCCTGCGCCGGCGGCACCGTGGTCGGCAGGGTGACCGGCGCCCCGGCCTTCACCTGCACCGCCTCGCCGTCGTGCCGCAGGTGGAGCACCTCGCCGCGGCGCAGCGTGTACGTCGTCCCGTCGTGGGTGATCTGGACGCCGAGCAGCTGCCCGTGGACCATCAGCGAGAAGCCGAGCTTCATCAGCCCGGCCGGCAGCCGGGGCCGGAAGGACAGCGTCTCGCCGTGGTCGCGCAGCCCGCCGAAGCCGGCCACCAGGGCGATGCAGGCACCGGCGAGCGAGGCCATGTGCAGCCCGTCGCGGGTGTTGCCGCCCAGGTCCTGCAGGTCCATCAGCGCCGCCTCAGCCGTGTAGTCGTACGCGAGGTCGAGCTGGCCGACCTCGGCGGCGATCACCGCCTGGGTGCACGCGGAGAGCGAGGAGTCGCGGACGGTGAGGCGCTCGTAGTAGGTGAAGTTGCGGGCCTTCTGCTCGTCGGTGAAGGCGTCGCCGCGGACCTGCATGGCGAGCACCAGGTCCGCCTGCTTCACCACCTGCTTGCGGTACAGGTCGAAGTACGGGTAGTGCAGCAGCAGCGGGTACTTCTCGGGCGGGGTGCGCTCGAAGTCCCAGACCTGGTGGTGGGTGAAGCCGTCGGCCTGCGGGTGGACGCCGAGGTCCTCGTCGTAGGGGACGTACATCGCGGCGGCGGCGTCCCGCCAGGCGGCGGTCTCCTCGGTGTCGACGCCGAGTTCGCCGGCCTCGTGCGGGTGGCGGGCGGCGGCCTCGGCGGCGGCCCGCAGGTTCGCCTGCGCCATCAGGTTGGTGTACACGTTGTTGTCGGCGACGGCGCTGTACTCGTCCGGGCCGGTGACGCCCTCGATGCGGAACTTCCCGGCGACGTCGTGGTGGCCGAGCGAACGCCACATCCGGGCGGTCTCCACGAGCAGTTCGAGCCCGTACGCGCGCTCGAACTCGGCGTCCCCGGTGGCCCTGACGTAGCGGACGACGGCGGCGGCGATGTCGGCGCCGATGTGGAAGGCGGCGGTGCCGGCCGGCCAGTACCCGGAGCACTCCTCGCCGCGGATGGTCCGCCAGGGGAACACCGCACCGGCCAGGCCGAGTTGGGAGGCCCGCTCACGGGCCAGCGGGAGCGTGGTGTGCCGCCAGCGCAGGGCCTGGTTGACGGCGCCGGGCAGGCAGTAGGTGAGCACCGGCAGGACGAAGGTCTCGGTGTCCCAGAAGCTGTGCCCGTCATAGCCCGGACCGGTCAACCCCTTGGCGGGGATGGCCCGTTCCTCACTGCGGGCGCCGGCCTGCAGGACGTGGAAGACGGCGAACCGGACGGCCTGCTGGAGCTCGACGTCGCCTTCGATCTCGATGTCGCTGGTCTCCCAGAACTCCTTGAGGTAGTCGGCCTGTTCGGCGACGAGGCCGTCCCAGCCGGTGTACCGGGCGGCGGTCAGCGCGGCCTCCACCTGGTCCCGGACGGCGGGCAGCGAGCGGGTCGCGGACCAGCCGTAGGCCATCAACTTGACCAGCCGCAGCCGCTGTCCGGGCCGGAGCACGGTGGTGACGCTGATCCGGCAGTGGTCGACCTCGGCCTCGGCGACGGTGTCGAGCTCCTCCGGGCCCTCGATGACGTGGTCCATCCCGGCGGCGACCCGGATGCCGCTGTAGCGGGTGCGGTGCACCAGGACGGCCTTGCTGCCGCTCGCGTGGTGCACCTCGGGCAGCAGCGGCGCCTCCAGGACGGCCGAGGCCCGCGGGTCGCCCTCGGGGCCGCCGGGCAGCTGCTCGTTGGCGACCAGCTCGGACTGGAGCACGATCCGCACCGGCCCGTCCACCGCCTCGACGCTGTACTCGACGGCGGCGATCGCGCGCTGGGTGAGCGAGACCAGCCGGGTGGAGCGCACCCGGATGGTCCGGCCGGCCGGGGAGGTCCACTCGGCCTCCCGGTGCAGCAGGCCGTCCCGGAAGTCCAACCAGCGCTTGTGGCGGACGAGTTCGCCGTAGCGCAGGTCGAAGGGCTCGTCGTCGACCAGTAGCCGGATGATCTTGCCGTTGGTCACGTTGATGACGCTCTGGCTGGACTCCGGGTAGCCGTAGCCGCCCTCGCCGTACGGCAACGGGCGGAGCTCGAAGACGCCGTTCAGGTAGGTGCCGGGCAGGCCGTGCGGCTCGCCCTCGTCCAGGTTGGCGCGCAGCCCGATGTGGCCGTTGGAGAGCGCGAGCACCGACTCGGCGCGGGCCATCGAGGTGAAGTCCAGGCCGTGCTCGGCGATCTGCCAGGGGTCGACGGTGAAGTTGTCCACGCCGGTCATCGGACGTCGTCCTCCTGCAGCAGTTCGGCGAGGTCGTCGACGACCACGGTGGCGCCGTCCCGGCGCAGTTCGGCGGCCTGGCCGGTGCGGTTCACCCCGACGACGGCCCCGAAGCCGCCGGCCCGGCCGGACGCCACCCCGGCGAGCGCGTCCTCGAACACGGCGGCGTGCGCGGGCTCCACGCCGAGGGTGCGGGCGGCGTACAGGTAGGTGTCGGGGGCGGGTTTGCCCGGCAGGCCCTCGCGCCGCGCGACGACGCCGTCCACGACCACGTCGAACAGCTCCGCGATGCCCGCCGCCCGCAGCACGTCCCGGCAGTTGGCGCTGGAGGACACCACGGCGCTGGGCAGCCCGAGCGCGCGCAGCCGGTGCACGTACGCCACCGAGCCGTCGTACGGCTGGACGCCCTGCTCGCGGATCATCCGCAGCACGGTGTCGTTCTTGGCACGGCTGATCCCGTGCACGGTACGGGCGTTGGGCGGATCGGCCTCGGTGCCCTCGGGCAGGTCGACGCCCCGGCTGTGCAGGAACGCCCGGGTGCCGTCGAGCCTCGGGCGGCCGTCCACGTAGGCGTCGTATTCGGCGACGGCGTCGAAGGGGACGAACTGCCCGCCGGTGCGGGCGGCTTCGGCGCGCAGGAAGGTGTCGAAGGTGTCCTTCCAGGCCGCGGCGTGCACCTTGGCGGTCTGGGTGAGGACCCCGTCGAGGTCGAAGAGGAAAGCGCGGATGTCGTCCGGTAGCCCCAGCATGGGTGCAGTCTTACCCGCGAACGCGGGGAAGCCGCCCATTTCCCGGCGGCGCGTCGCGGGAAGGGCGACTTCCGGTCACCCTCGGGGTGCCCCTGGCGCTACGGCCGGGTGTCAGGGCGAGTCGGGCATCTGCGCCTCGGCGGCCTCCGCCACCGCGAACACGGCGCCCTGCGGGTCCTGGACGACCGCCATCCGGCCGGACTGCATGTCGAACGGCGGCTGGATCACCGAGCCGCCCGCCTTGACCAGGGCGTCCACGGTGGAGTCGGTGTCGTCCACCGAGAAGTACGGCATCCAGTGCGAGGGCGTGCCCGCCGACAGGTACCCGGGGATCGGCTGCATGCCGCCCACCGTGCGGTCGCCGACGTTGAGCGAGAAGTAGCCGTCCATGCCCTGGATGGTCGCCGGGCGCAGCCCCAGCGCCGGCCGGTAGAAGCGGCCGGCGGCGTCGGTGTCGGCGGTGTTGAGCTCGTTCCAGACCAGCGCGCCGGGCTCGTTCACCACGCCCGCGCCGATGAAGTCCATGGCCTGCCAGACGCCGAACACCGCGCCGGTCGGGTCGGCGGCGACCAGCATCCGGCCGATCACGCCGACGTCCATCGCCGGGTAGAGGATCGTGCCGCCCTGCTCGGCGATGGCGGCGCCGGTCGCCTCGGCGTCGTCCGAGGCGAGGTAGGTGGTCCAGCTGACGGGCGGCAGCGGCTGGCCCTCGGGCGCGGACCGCGCCATGATCCCGGCGACCGGCCTGCCGTTGAGCATGCACACGGCGTAGCCGCCGAACTCGGCCGGCCCGACCTCGCCCTGCCAGCCGAACAGGTCGCGGTAGAAGTCGAGCGCGGCCTGCTGGTCGCTCGCCATCAGATCGATCCAGCACGGGGTGCCGGGCTTGTACGGAGCGGTCACTACGGGCATTGCTGGGCCTCCCGAAGGCAGTGGTCGCCGGCGTGGCCGCCGGGGCGGGCGGATCCGGGGCCGCCCGGTGCCGGGCGTCCGGTGCCCGCCGTCGGCGCGAACGGCGGTACACCGCCACCATCGGCCCGCCGCCGCGATCCCGCCACCGGACGGCGCCCTGGCGGGCGACGGTCACCGTCCGCTCACGCCTCGTCGTGCCGCCGGGCCGTGACGAAGTACGGCTGCGCCTTGCCGCTCTGCACGTAGTCCTTGAGCCGCACCAGCAGTTCGGCCCAGGTGCCGGCGACCATCGGGACGCCCTCCTCGCTGCCCGGCTGCCAGCCGCCGTGCCGGAACAGCAGCCGGGTGCGCCCGGGCTCGTCGGGCTGGTCGGCGAGGTCCCAGCTGATCCAGGTGCCGGCCCAGTGCGGCGGGAAGGCCCCGGCGTTGGTCCACACCACCCGGTCCTGGTCGGCCCGCTCGCGGCGCAGCCGGAACGGCTCCGGGACGTCGGTGAAGTCGAACAGCAGGACGTCGCCCTCCCGGTCCACGGCGGTGGTCCACCAGCTGGTCAGCCCGTCGTGCGTGTTGAGCGCGGCGAGGACGACGTCCCGGGGTGCGGCGACGTCGATCTGCAGGGCGATCTCGGGCATGGGGTCCGCCTTTCGGTGCGCGCCCCCTCGTCCCCGTGTCGGGCCCCTCCGCGGGTTCTCCCGGCCACCATGGCACGACCCCCGGGCCCCCGCGCCCTGGAGGGCGCCGGCCCGGGGGTCGTCCCCGCGTCACGGTGCGGTCAGCCGCCGCTGCCGTAGGTGGTGTTCGCGCAGATGTCGTCGTCCGCCGAGCGGGCGTCGTTGGTGACGGTGGTGGGCAGCGGTGCCGGGGGCGTCGGGGCGCCCGTGGCCGTACCGCTCGCCGCCGCGCCGGTCGTGCCGCCCGCGCCGGGGGCCGTGCCGCCGTTGGCCGCGGCGAAGTCCTTGCCGACGATCAGGGTCACGCCCGGCGAGTTGCCGGCCTCGACGCTGGCGCCCGGGAACAGCGCGGCGACCTTCTCGGCGTTCGCCTTCTGCCCGGCCCCGTACTCGACCATGGTGGTCCTGTACTTGGTGCTCGCCGCCTGGCCCGCTGTGGTGGCGGCGAACTTGGCGGCCTTCAGCTGCTCGGTCGCCTTGCCGGCCAGGCCGTTGTTGATCGTCCCGTTGTAGACCGCCACCTTGATCGACGCGTTACTGGTGTCCGCGGCCGGTGCGGCGGGCGTGCTGGGCGCGGCCTGCTGCGGCGCGGTCTGGGCGTCCGGGCTGGCGGGGGCGTCCGGCTGCTGGCCGGTGGCGTTCTGCCCGTCGATCGTCCGGTCCGCCTTGAGGGTCTCCCAGAGCTTGTTGGAGTCCGGCTGGATCAGGTCGATGTTGGCGTCCTGGGTGCGGTAACGCCAGGGTGCCGTCACGAACTTGAGGTCGTGCATGTCGATGTTCTTCAGCGACAGGCCGAACGAGAGCAGCTTGTCCGCGGAGGCCAGCCCCGGGTCCACGGTCAGCGACTTGGTGGCGGCGTCGGCCAGCGGCAGCAGGTTGGTGGGGCTCAGCCCGTCCTTCTTGACCTTGGTGGCGAGCGAGCTGAGGAAGGCCTGCTGGCGCTTCATCCGGCCGATGTCGGAGCCGTCGCCGATGCCGTGCCGCAGGCGCACGTAGTCGAGCGCCTTCTGGCCCTCCACGGTCTGCTTGCCCTGCGGCAGGACGAGGTCGCCCTTCTTCTTCAGGTTGGGGTTGATGTCCCCCTCGTAGATCGCCTTCGGGAGGCAGACGTCGACGCCGTTCACGGCCTTGGTCATCGAGGCGAAGCCGTTGAAGTCGACCACGATGGTGTGGTCGACCCGGATCCCGGTGAGCTTCTCGATCGTGTTCTGGGTGCAGGCCGGGTTGCCGTCGTCGCTGCCGCCGGTCGAGAACGCGGCGTTGAACAGGTCGGTGCCGCCCTTGGTCCACTTGCCGTTGGGGAGCTTGCAGGACGGTATCTGGACCATCGCGTTGCGCGGGATCGAGATGCCCACCGCGTGCTTGTGGTCGGCGTAGACGTGCAGCAGGATCGTGGTGTCCGAGCGGGCGCCGCCGTCCTCGCCGCCGCCGAGGTCGGCGTTGTTCTTGCCGCGGCTGTCCGAGCCGATCAGCAGCACGTTGACCGGCTTGTTGCCGTCCGCGTCCGCCTGCGCCTCCGGCGGGCGGTCGGTGGCTATCGCGTCGCCGTCGAAGGACTTGATGTTGGCGTTCAGCTTGAAGTAGATCGCCCCGCCGGCGCCCGCGATCAGCACCAGCACACCGGCCGCCGACCACGCCACGATCTTCTTCACGTTCCGCTTCGGCTTGCGGCTGTTGCGCGCCGCCGCCCGGCCGCCGCCGGCCGCCGCCTCCGACCGGCCGCCGTCCTTGCCGTCCTTGCCGCCGTCCCGGCCGCCGTCCTTGCCACCCCGGCCGCCGCCCTTGCCCTGAGCGGCACGCCGGGCCTCCGCCCGGCCGCCAGTGCGCGGCGGCGGCACGGCTCCGCCGCCCTCCGTCGTGAGCGCGCCGGGCTCGTTCTCACCTCGAGCCGGGCCCTCGCCCCACTGACCTGACATGCGCGTACCTTTCACCGACGGAAGCGACGCCCCGGACGATCTGGCGCACCGCACACAGGGAGACGGCCGAAACCGGTCCCAGGTTGCACATACGAACGTTGATACAAACCGACCAACGTGGCTTCCGATCATATTTAGGCCCGACGTGATCACCGACCTCCGGTACACCACCAGCCACGGCCGCCATCGCCCAATCCCCCTACAGAACACCCGAAACCGGCTGATTCCAACGTGACCTACGCCACGTCCGCCACGCACCGGCAACCCCACGAGACACCACACGTCACACAAGCACCACCGTCCGACCGGCCCGGGGGTTTTCCTCCCCCCGCCCCTGGGGCTGCCCCCGTTTCTCAAGGCCCGTTCGCTAGACCACACTCATCACCATGACCACCGACACCGCGGGGACGCCGACCGCGCAAACCCGGCCGCCGCAGCCCGCCGGACCACCGGACACCGCCCAGTCCGGCACCGGCGGCAGCGACTTCGCCCAGCTGAGCCGCCGGATCACGGCCGAGGGCCTGCTCGACCGGCGCCCGGTCTACTACACCGTCCGCGCGGGCCTCGTCCTCGCCGCGTTCCTCGGCGGCTGGTGGGCCATGTTCGCCCTCGGCGACACCTGGCTCCAACTCGCGCTGGCCGCCGCCATGTCCATCGTCTTCGCCCAACTGGGACTACTGGCTCACGACCTGGCCCACCGTCAGGTGTTCACCGGCCGCCGGGCCGGCGAGCTCGGCGGCCGCATCGTCGCCAACCTCCTGATGGGCATGAGCTACGGCTGGTGGATGAACAAGCACACCCGCCACCACGCCAACCCCAACCACGAGGAGCGGGACCCGGACGTCTCCCCCGACCTCGTCGTCTGGTCCCAGCGCCAGGCCCGGCAGGCCAGCGGCCTCGCCCGCTTCATCGGCCGCCGTCAGGCCTTCCTCTTCTTCCCGCTGCTCCTGCTCGAAGGCCTCAACCTCAGCTTCAACAGCTTCCGCGCGCTGCGCAGCCCGATCATGAAGCGCCCGTACCTGGAGGGCGTCCTGCTGGTCGTCCACTTCGCCGCCTACCTCGGGCTGGTCTTCGCCGCCCTCCCGGTCGGCAAGGCCTTCGCCTTCCTCGCCATCCACCAGGCCCTGCTCGGCGTCTACCTCGGCTGCGTCTTCGCCCCCAACCACAAGGGCATGCTGATGGTCACCCCCGGCATGCGGCTCGACTTCCTCCGCCGCCAGGTCCTCACCTCCCGCAACGTCCGCGGCGGCTTCTTCCTCGACGCCCTGATGGGCGGCCTCAACTACCAGGTCGAGCACCACCTCTTCCCCAGCATGCCCACCCCGGCTCTGCGCCGCGCCGCCCGGATGACCCGCACCTTCTGCGCCGAGAAGGAGATCCCCTACTACGAGACCGGCCTCTTCCGCTCCTACCGCGAGATCCTCGCCCACCTCCACCACACCGGCGCCCCCCTCCGCACCCCGTCCTGACCCACCCCTCCGGTCCCACGACGGGCGGCCCATCCGCCCACACCCCGAAAACCCAGCGGCACCCCGGCAGCACGAACAGCCGGGGTGCCGCTGTCACTCTCGTTCACAACCCGTCCGGCGGAAACCGGGATCCTTCGGCCACCCGAAGGACCGGCGCCGACTCCGGTCGACTTCAGTCGAGTTCGTCCATTCCGGGGCCGCCGGGCCGCACTCGGCTCCGTGCCGTTGGAGGGGAGCCCGAGCCGCTCGGCGAGCGCGTCGGCAAGCTCCCGACGGCGTCCGATCAGCCCCGGGGACTCCCCCGGTCGTGCGACGGCCCGTACCGCGACGGCCGCTCGGGCCGCTCGCTCAGGGGCCGCTCGCTCAGGAGCCGCGATCGCGGCCAGGCGCGGGGGACGAAACCCACCGGCGCGGTCAGCTGCCCGCCGGACACGGAAAAGGCCAGGTCAGAGGAGGTCTGACCTGGCCTTCGGTGTGGTGGGCCACCAGGGGCTCGAACCCTGAACCTACGGATTAAAAGTCCGCAGCTCTGCCAATTGAGCTAGTGGCCCGCGGCCCCGGTCCCGGTCGGGGAGGGCCATCGTGATCCTACCCGGTGGGGCCCAGGGCTCCGCCAGTGGATTGCGAGGGCGCGCCGGGGGTGGGGAACGGGGTGTAGTGGGCGGCGCGGACGCGGCGGAGCCAGGATTCGACGGGGCGCGGGTCGGGGGCGGCCGGGAGGACGCCGGGGCGGGCGAGGCGGTCGGCGGCGTCGGCGAGCAGGGATTCGGCGACGGCGGGGCGGTCGGCGATGCGTTCGCCCAGGTCGCGGACGTGTTCGGGGTCGGGGAGGCGGACCAGGTTGCGGCCCGTCTCGTGCAGACGGACGGCCTGTTCGACCAGCCGGACCAGGTGCCGGGCGTGCTTGGCGGCCCGGCGGCGGGTGGCCGGGTCGGTGGTGTCGCGGGTCAGCAGTTTGCGGAACTGCTGCTCTGCGTAACCGAGATAGGCCTTCCGGACGGCCGGCGCGCTGAGGAAACTCGAGCGGATCTCGACCAGTTCACCACCGAGCGGGGTGCGGATCTCGTACAGGTCGTCCGGCAGCCAGACGAGTTCGGAGGCGGTCGGGTTGCAGGACAGCGCCAGGCGGCACCACTTGGCGGCCTCGTGCAGGGTGACGTCGGGCCCGGTGGTGACGTGCGACTCGGCCGGTCGGTGCAGGCCGTGCAACTCCTCGGTGGGGGCGGCGTACAGGCCGAGCCGGTCGATGTCGGAGCCGGCGTGGGCGAAGCCGTACGCGGTGGAGCCGACAACGCCGGCGAGCAGCACGGTGCCGGGCACGGTGCCGGGCGCGGCGGGTGCAGCAGCTGCGGCGGGTGCGGCGGACATCGTCGGACTCCTCTCGGCCGGGCGGGCGGTGGCGGCGCCGGTACCGCATCCTCGCCGGTCCGGGCCGCGCCGGGCGAACGATTTCCGCTCCGGACGCTGCCCGGCCGGAGCGCCGGGTAGCGTACCGGCCATGTCGACCACCAACTCCGACGAGGTCCTCCTCGTCACCGGCGCCGGCCGCGGCATCGGCGCCGCCACCGCCCTGCTGGCCGCCCGCCGCGGCTACCGGGTCTGCGTCAACTACCGTGCGGACGAGGCCTCGGCCACCGCCGTGGTGGACGCGATCCGGGCCGAGGGCGGCACCGCGCTCGCCGTCCGGGCCGATGTCACCCGCACCGCCGAGGTGGAGCGGCTGTTCACCACCGTGGACGCCGAACTCGGGCTGCTCACCGGCCTGGTGAACAACGCCGGCACGCTGGAGAAGCAGTGCCGGCTGGAGGACATCGACGAGGACCGGCTGAACCGGATCTGGGCCGCCAACATCACCGGCCCGTTCCTGTGCGCGGCCCAGGCCGTCCGCCGGATGTCCACCCGGCACGGCGGCCGCGGCGGCGCCATCGTCAACGTCTCCTCGGCCGCCTCCCGGCTCGGCTCGCCCAACGAGTACGTCGACTACGCGGCCGCCAAGGGCGCCGTCGACTCGATGACCCGCGGCCTCGCCCTGGAGGTCGCCGCCGAGGGCATCCGGGTCAACGCCGTCCGCCCCGGCCTGATCCACACCGACATCCACGCCCTCGGCGGCGAGCCCGGCCGGGTCGACCGGGTCGCCCCCGGGCTGCCGATGCAGCGCGGCGGACGGCCGGAGGAGGTCGCCGAGGCGATCCTCTTCCTGCTCTCCCCGGCCGCCTCGTACACGACCAACGCGTTCCTGGACGTCTCCGGCGGACGCTGAGGCGGGTTCCGGGCGCCCGGAGCGGGTACCCCGGGCGCCCGGCGCTGATCCGGCGCCGATGCGAGCCGGCTCCGGATCGGCGTCCGGCGGACGCTGAAAGGCTCCCTCCGGTTTCCTTCCGCCGGCCCGCTCCCCGCCCGTACGGTGGGGCCATGACCGACGCCTTCATCGACATCCCCGGTGTGCGCAACTTCCGTGACGCGGGCGGGATCGGCGCCCTGCGGCGGGGCGTGCTCTACCGCTCCGGTTCCTTCCACACCCTCACCGAGGAGGGCGCCCGGCGCCTCAAGGACCTCGGTCTGCGCACCGTCCTCGACCTGCGCAGCCCGGTCGAGCTGGAGGCCTGGCCCGACCTGCGGCACGGCCTCGACCTGGAGTCCCTGAACCTGCCGACGCTGCCCGCCAACCGCGAGGACGTCGACCAGCCCTGGCCCGAGGACCAGGCCGCCCTCTACCCCTTCATGGCCGAGCACGCCGGCCCCTCGCTCGCCGCCGTCGTCCGCCGTCTCGCCGCCCCCGGCGGGCTGCCCACCGTCGTGCACTGCGCCGTCGGCAAGGACCGCACCGGCCTGACCATCGCCGTCCTGCAGGCCCTGCTCGGCGCCTCGGAGACGGACGTCACCGCCGACTTCCTGCGCTCCAACGTCGGCCTCGGCCTCGACCAGGGCCCCACCCCGTACCTCGACGAGACCGGCACCGAGCGCATCTCCCGTCCCGTCGGCGCCGAACTGCTCGCCTCCGCCCTCGGCTGGATCCGCGCCCGGCACTCCTCCATCCCCGCCTACCTCCGGGCGCACGGCGTCACGGAGGAAGAACTGACCGCCCTGCACGCCAACCTGTCCGCCTGACCCGGCCCTGACCTGACCTGCCCGGACCTGCCCGGCCCCCTATCCCCGGCGCTCGAAGCGCCACCACTGGGTGGGGGAGTCGGTGTCCTCCCACTGGTGGACGGCGCGGTCGGGCGGTGCGGCGGCGGTGAGGGGCTTGCCGCTGATGAAGCTGGTGATGGTGTAGGTGCCCGGGTCGTCCACGTGGGCTTCGAGCAGCCACTCCTGGGCGCCGAAGGCGTTGGCGGACCACTGCTGGATGGGGACGCCGTTGTCGGGCGAGGCGCCCGCGACGTCGAGGCGCTTGCCGCTGGCGACGTTCTCCAGGTGGCAGAGGGCGCCGCCCGGGTGGACGGCGGTGAGCTGCCAGAGCTGGGCGTCGGAGCCGTCGTCCGCGCCCTGGCGGACGCGGGCGCCGCTGCGCCGGCTGCCGTCGGCGACTTCGAGCAGCAGGCAGCTGCCGACGTTGCGGATCAGGTAGCGGCCGTCGGTGATCGCGGTGTCAGTCACGGTCGAAGTCTGCCACCGGGGACCGACAGGCCTCGTGGCCGAAAGCGGCGGCGGGGACGGCGGCGCGGGGGGCGAGGGTGCGGGGGGGGCGCCGCCGACGCGGTACCCGGTGCCGACCCCGCCCGTGCCCCCCGCCTATGCTGCGGCGAATGTCTTCCGACCACGTTCCGCCGCACCGTCAGCAGCCCACCCTCCTGGAGGCGGTGGCCGCGTTGGAGGCGGTGGCCGTCGCCGGGGAGGACGAGCGCTTCGGCCCCGCGCTGGGCCTGGTGGGCGGGCTGTTCGGGTCGGCCGCTCCGGCCGAGGTGGCGGCGGCCGGCCCCCGGCTGGCCGCGCTGCTGCCGGACGCCCCGCCGTTCCCCCGGGCGCACCTGGCGATGGTCGTGGGCGCCTGCGTGGAGAACGGCGCCGACCCGGCCGCCTGCGCGGGCCCGGTGCTGGCAGGCCTGCGCGGGGCGCTGACCGGCGCGCAGCACCTGGTGCAGCGGTGGGCGGAGACCGGCGGCGGCCCGCTGCCCGACCCGGAGGGGGATGATCCGGTCGAGGCGCACGACCGGATCGCGGATCCGGCGCGCCTGGACGCCTGGCACGCGCACCTGGCCGTGGTCGCCTGGTGGACGCTGCACCTGTGGCAGCGGGCCGCCTGGGCGGTGTACGCGCACGCGCCGGTGCGCGGCGAGGCGCGCGCCTCGGGCGTGACGGACGTGCTGCTGGAGCTGTTCGGCCGGTACGAGGGCGGGCAGCACGACTTCAAGGGCCTGGCGTCGCTGGCGCTGATGCTCGACGACGAGCCACTGCTGGTGCTGGACCGCCCCACCGGCACCGGTTACCTGCTGCGCATGGACGGGCTGGGCGACACCTTCCAACTGCACACCCTGCTCGCCGACGTGCTGATCGGCGGCGGCCACCTGCCGGGCACCCGGCCGGACCCGGAGGTGGTGGCGCTGGCCCGCACCGCCGTCCTGGACGGCCGCCGGGTGATCGCGACCGGCGCGTTCAACCTGGTCGCCCCGGACGGGTCGTGGCTGTGGAACGAGGGGACGCCCGGCGACATCCCGGTGGTGGACGGCGTCCGCACCCTGGTGCTGGACCCGCTGCCGTACGAGCGCAGTTGGTCGGCCGGGCGGTTCATCCAGGAGATCCCGGGCGACCTGCGGCTGGAGCGGGTGCTGACCCCGGCGGAGGCCGCGCAGCGGCTGGCCCGTACGGCGCCGGCGCAGAGCGCGGAGCAGGCGTTCCGGTAGCGGCCTGCCTGCCGGCGGTAGCGGCCCGGTCGGCCGCGCCGGACGGCCGGGTTAGGGTCGGAGACCGGAACAGGAAATCGAGAGACAACCTCTACGAGTGGAGTCGACGATGGCGAAGGTCCCGAACGTGCTCTCGGCCGCCGCGCCCGCCGCGCTGACCGCGGCGAGCGGTCTGGTCGGCGGTTACGGCGTCGCGCGCTGGAGCGGCCGGCGCGAACTGGGCGGCGCGGTGCTGGCGGTGGCCGGTGCCGGGGCGGCCGCGCAGTGGCACCGCAGCTCGGGCGCGGCCACCGCGGCGGCGCTGACCGGCCTGTACGTGGCGGCGTTCGGCGGCTCGCACCCGCTGGCGAAGAGGATCGGCGCCTGGCCGTCGGTCTTCGCCGTCACCGGTGTGGTCGCGGCGGCCTCGACGGCCGCGACGGCGCTGGCCGCCCGCAAGCGGTAACCGGCACAGGCCCTCCGACGGACCGCTCGCCGGCCTCACCCGCCGCGGCCTCACCCACCGGCCCGAGCCGACCTCACCGGCCTCACTCACCGGCCCGAGCAGGCCTCGCCGGCCTCACCCACCGGCCCGAGCCGATCTCACCGCACCGCCGCGCCGAACCGCGCCTCGAACGCGGCCCGGTTCGCCGAGACCGGTGAGCGGTCCCACACCGCGAACACCACCCGCTCGAAGGCCGCCCCGTACCGGGCCAGCGCGCCCTCGAAGGCCTCGGCGACCTGGCCGGGGTCGTTGCGGAACACCCCGCAGCCCCAGGCCCCGAGCACCAGCGCGCGCACCTCGTGCCGGGCCGCCGCCGCGAGCACCCGGACGGCCCGCTCGGCGAGCACGCCCCGGACGTCCACGTCGGCCGAACGCCGTTCCAGCTGACCGGCGTTGGGCGCGGGCGAGGTCAGGAAGGTGACCGGGTACGGCCGCGCCAGCAGGTCACCGCCCCGGCCGCGGACCACCGGCACGTCGGGCGAGACGATCACCCGGTGGCTGTACCGGAGGTCGGTGGAGGCGCGATGCGCCTCGTAGTAGTCCGGCGCCTCCAGCAGGCAGGTGTACAGCAGCGCGCTGCGGCACAGGTCCTCCTCCTGGGCGCGGGCCCCGCGCAGGTAGCCGCCGCCGGGGTTGCGCGCGGAGGCGAAGTTGAGCACCCCGACCGGGCCGGCCCCGTCCTCGACCAGGCGCCGGGCGGCCTCGATGCTCCCCTCGGCCGTCACCTCCACCGGCCCGCGCGGCCCGGGCCCCGGGTCCCCGGCCCGCAGCAGCGCGTCCAGCGCCTTCGGCGCGTACGACACCGTACCGGCCCTGGCGGCCGCCAACTGCTCCCCCACCGGCACGAGTTCGCCGCCGGCTGCCCGGTAGCTCCCCCGCTCGGCGATCTCCTCGTTCACCCGCGCCACGTCATGCAGTCTGCTGCTCATGTCCGGGACGCTACGGGACTTCCGTAGTGGCGCGCCACAGGTTATTCTCAACCACAGAACAACACCTCGGGGGAATCGGGGGAACGCGAAGGGCCCGCTCCAGTCCATGGAGCGGGCCCTTCGTGTGTGCTCGGCTACGTCGTCCGTGCTCGGCTACCGGTGGTCACCCACCGGCCGTACGGCGTCAGTTCTTCCAGCGCGGCTTGCGGTCGTCGCGGTTGAAGCCGCCACGGTCGCGGTCGAAACCGCCCGAACGGGCGCCACGGTCGCCACCGCGGTCATCGCGGTTGAAGCCACCACCGGAGGCCTGCGGACGGCCACCGGAGCGGTGGTCGTCACGACGCGCGAACGGACGGCTGCTGCTGCCGCCGCCGCGCTCGTCGCGGTCCCGGCCGAAGGACGGGCGGTCACCGAAGGAACGGGCCGGACGGTCACCGAAGGAACGGCCGCCACGGTCGTCACGGTCCCGGTTGAAGCCACCGCGGTCACGGTCGAAGCCACCGGAACGGGCCGGACGGTCACCGAAGGAACGGCCGCCACGGTCGTCACGGTCCCGGTTGAAGCCGCCACGGTCACGGTCGAAACCGCCCGAACGGGCGCCACGGTCGCCACCGCGGTCATCGCGGTTGAAGCCACCACCGGAGCGACGGTCGTCACGGTCGCGGTTGAAGCCACCACCGGAACGGCGGTCGTCACGGTCACGGTCGAAACCACCGGAGCGACGGTCGTCACGGTCACGGTTGAAGCCACCACCGGAACGGCGGTCGTCACGGTCACGGTCGAAACCACCCGAACGACGGTCGTCACGGTCACGGTTGAAGCCACCACCGGAGCGACGGTCGTCACGGTCCCGGTCGCGGTCCCGGCCGAACGCCGGGCGCTCGGTGCGCGCCTCGCGGTACGACGGCGTGCGCTCCTCGGCCTGCGGCGCGGCGGCCGGAGCCGTCGCCTCGGCGGCCGGAGCCTGCGCAGCGTCCTCGTCGCCCGCCTCGGCGGCCGGGGCCTCGTCCTCGATGCCCAGCTCGGCCCGCTCGCGCGCGGCCCGGGCGGCGAGGCGGTCGGCCTCGTCGCGCAGCTCGGTGGCGCGGCGCTGCGCGCGCTCCAGCTGGCGGGTCATGTCGGCGAGCTCGCGCTCGGCGGCACCGGCGATGTTGGCGGCGCTCTCGGCCTGCACCTCGGTGAGCGAACGGGCGCCGGTGATCTTGGCGACCTCGGCGTCGAAGGCGTGGTCGAGGATGTGGCGCGAGGCGTCGACGCCCGCGTCCTCCATCAGGCGGAAGACGCCACGGCGCTGGTGCGGCAGCACCAGGGTGACGACGGCGCCGGAGCGGCCGGCCCGCGCGGTGCGGCCGGAGCGGTGCAGGTAGTCCTTGTGGTCGCCGGCCGGGTCCACGTTGAGGACCAGGTCGATGCCGTCGACGTGGATGCCGCGGGCGGCGACGTCGGTGGCGACGACGACGTTGACGTAGCCGTCCTTGAAGTCGCCGAGGACGCGGGTACGGGCGCCCTGGGTCATGCCGCCGTGCAGCGCGTCGGCCTTCACGCCGGCCTCGATGAGCTGCTCGGCGACGCGGTCGGCGCCCATCTGGGTGCGGACGAAGATGATCGTGCGGCCCTTGCGGGCGGCGATCGCGTTGGTGATCGGCGCCTTGTCCTTGGGCTTCACCACGAGGATGTGGTGGGTCATGGTGGTGACCGCGCCGGCCGACGGGTCGACCTCGTGGGTGACCGGGTTCTTCAGGTAGCGCTTGACCAGGGTGTCGATCTCGTTCTCCAGGGTGGCGGAGAACAGCAGGCGCTGGCCGCCGGCCGGCACCTGGTCGAGGATCTCGGTGACCTCGGGCAGGAAGCCCATGTCGGCCATCTGGTCGGCCTCGTCGAGCACGACGGTCTTGACGTCGGCGAGCTTGGCGCTGCCGCGGTTCAGCAGGTCGCGCAGACGGCCGGGGGTGGCGACCAGGATGTCGACGCCGCGCTCCAGCGCGTAGATCTGGTTCGACATCGAGGTGCCGCCGCAGACGACCTTCAGCTTGAGGCCGAGCACCGAGCCGAACGGCTCCAGGGCGTCGGCCACCTGCATGGCCAGCTCGCGGGTCGGGACGAGGATCAGGCCGCGCGGGTGCTTGGGCTTGGTGCGCTCGCCGTCGGCAAGGCGCGTCAGCAGCGGCAGGCCGAAGCTGAGGGTCTTGCCGGAGCCGGTACGGCCACGGCCCAGGACGTCCTTGCCGGCCAGCGCGTCCGGGATGGTCGCGGCCTGGATCGGGAACGGGGTGGTGACGCCACGCTTGGCGAGCGCGCGCACGACGTCGTCGTGCAGGCCCAGGTCACCGAAGGTGATGGTGGGCTCGGCGTCCTCGGCCTCGGCCTCGGCCTCGTCGAGCTCGGCGTCGGTGTCGACGTCCTCGACCTCGACGGTCTCGGTGACGGCGTCGGTCGGCTCGACCTCGACGGCGTCGGGGGTGGATTCGGTGGTGACATCGGCGGCGGACTCGCTCGCGGGCATGGCGAAGCGGGCGTCGTCAACGAGAGACATGCAAAACCTTCCGGAAGTGGCACGCGCCAAAGTCCGGGGTTCTGTTTCACAACCGCCTCTATGCGGTCAGCCACGGATCGCCGGAACGCGCCAAGGGCGCCAGATGGGAATAGGGCGCCAGTCAAATGAATCAAACGAACGATCTACCACCATAGAGGACCCTCGGGATCAGAGGCAAATGCCCTGGCCAGCCCCCTAATGCCCACCCGCCCGCGGGCTCGGGGCCGAGGAACCGGAACTACCGGCCGAGGGCTCCGGGGTCGGCGGGACGGTCGCGGCGGGTGAGGTGCGCCCGGGCTCGGGGGAGGTCGACGGGTGGCTGCTCGGCGAGGCCGACGGCGTGCCCGCCGCTCCGCCGGCGGAGCGGCCGTCACCGGTGCCGCCCGCACCCCCGGCGCCTCCGGTGCCCGCCTGACCGCCGGTACCGGCCGACGCACCGGAGCCCTGCCGGGGCGCGGGGCTGGCGCTCACGCCGCCTGCCGAGTCGTTCACGCCGGTGGCACCCGGCGCGGCGTCGACGGCGGGCGCCCCCGGCACCGGGACCACGCCGGCGGCCGCGCCGTTCACGCCGGGCACCACCTCGCCCGCCACCGTGGCCGTCGCCCCACTCGGCGCGTTCTCGCCCTGCACGCCCCCCGGACGCTCCGGGCGCCCGGACGCACCACCCGAGTGCCCGCCGGTCGGCGAGGCCGACGGACCGGCCGTCGCCCCCGGCCTGCCCGCCGGACCGACCTGTCCGACCGGCGCCACGCCGTGCTGCTCCTCCGCCCCACCCGGGCCGACCGACATGCACCCCGTCAGCCCCAGCCCGGCCACCGCCAGCACCGCCGCCGCCCGAAGTCCCGCTGCCCGAAGTCCCGCCGCCCGCGGCCCCGCCGGACGAACCGTACGAAGTCCCGCCACCCGCACCGAAGCCGTACGCACCGAAGCCACCGAGCTTCCTCTCCACCGCCCCACCCGGGCCGCCCACTGCTCGCGCGGCCGCTTTTCGGTGCCCAACGCGCGCCCGCCCCGACGGGACACGGGCAGCGCGCCAGGAAGCGCCCGGGCCCCCGGCCGTGCCCGCGCCCACGACGCCCGTCGACGCCCCCGCCGACGCCCCGGGCGGACCGGGCGGACCGGGCGGACCAGGCGGACCGGGCGGACCAGGCGCCCCGAGCGGACCGGCTCAGCCCCAGAGCGCCGAGGCCAGCCCCGCCCCCGCGTACACCGCGGCCAGCCCCGCCACCACGCTGCCCACCACGTTCGCCAGCGCGTACCGCCCGGACCCGGTCTCGACCAGCCGCAGCGTCTCGTACGAGAAGGTCGAGTACGTGGTCAGCGCCCCGCACAGCCCCGTCCCCAGCAGCACCTGGACCTGCGCAGACGCGGCACCCGCCACCACCGCCCCGGTCACCAGGCCGAGCACCAGGCTGCCGACCACGTTCACCGTGAACGTCCCCCAGGGGAACACCGAGTCGTGCCGGGCCTGCACCGCCCGGTCGGTCAGGTACCGCAGCGGCGCCCCGACCACCGCGCCCGCCACCACCAACAGCCAGTTCACCCCGAAGCCCCTTCCCGCCCCACGTACCTGACCACCTCGCAGCGGTCCAGCAGCACCAGCCCCTCCGCCACCAGCCCGTCCAGCTGCGGCAGGAACGCCCGCACCCGCTCCTCCTCGTCCACGATCACCACCGCCACCGGCAGGTCCTCACTCAGCGACAGCAGCCGTGCCGTGTGCACCAGCGACGACGCCCCGAACCCCTCGATCCCCCGGAACACGCTCGCCCCGGCCAGCCCCGCCGCCCGCGCCCGGTGCACGATCTCGCTGTACAGCGGCTTGTGGTGCCAACGGTCGTTCTCCCCCACCAGCACGGTCAGCCGCAGCGCCGGCCCGCTCAGCCGGCTCACCGCGCACCCCCGGCGCCGCGTCCGATCAGACGCCGCGTCAGGACGGCCGCCGCCCACACCGCGCCGAGCGCGCCCAGCAGCGTCAGGCCCAGGTACGCCAGCCCGATCCCGGGCCGCCCCGCCTCCACCAGCCGCCGGATGTCCACCGCGTACGTCGAGAAGGTGGTGAAGCCGCCCAGCACCCCGGTGCCGAAGAACGGCCGCAGCAGCGGATGCGCCGGACGCCCCTCGGTGATCACCACCAGGAAGACCCCGATCACCGCACAGCCGACCACGTTGATCAGCAGCGTCGTCCACGGGAACGCCGTCGGCCCGTCCGCCCAGGCCAGCCCGGCCCCGTACCTCGCCACCGCCCCGATCGCCCCGCCGACCGCGACCACCGCCACGGTCGGCCCCTGCCCCCGCCACACCGGCGGCCGCCTGCGGGCCACCGCTTCGCCGTCCACCGGCCGGGTTCGCGCCGGCCCGTCCACCGTGCCGTCCGAGGTCGCCATAGCCTCATCAAACACCGGCTCCCGCCACCTGGCACACCGTCACTCCAGACCCGACAATGATCCGGTGGAGATGACCCGGGAAGAGTTCGAGACGCTGGTCAGTGACGCCCTCGACCAGATTCCCCCGCAGCTCGCGGCCATGATGGACAACGTCGCCGTCTTCGTCGAGGACGAGCCCGACCCCGCCGACCCGGAACTCCTCGGCCTCTACGAGGGCACCCCGCTCACCGAACGCGGCGAGTGGTACGCGGGCGTCCTGCCCGACCGGATCCTCATCTACCGCGGCCCCACCCTCCGGCACTGCGAGACCCACGACCAGGTCGTCGAGGAGGTCCGCACCACGGTCATCCACGAGGTCGCCCACCACTTCGGCTTCGACGACCACGAACTCGACGAACTCGGCTGGTCCTGACCCCCTGCCCGGGCCGCCCCCACCCACCCGGCCGAAACCCGTTTTGGCGATCCGCCCGGCATCCCATATGCTTCTCGACGTCCCCGAACGCTGGAAACAGCGGGACAGGCCGCAAGCCCTCATCGTCTAGTGGCCCAGGACGCCGCCCTTTCAAGGCGGTAGCACGGGTTCGAATCCCGTTGGGGGCACGCAGTACCGTAGTAAAAGCAGTGCCGCAAGACCTTAGTGGGCAACCACTACAAGGTCCCGTGGAGCAGTTGGTTAGCTCGCCACCCTGTCAAGGTGGAGGTCGCGGGTTCAAGTCCCGTCGGGATCGCTCGTCTCGCAAGAGACGGTGCAGTACGGCCAGGTAGCTCAGTTGGTACGAGCGTCCGCCTGAAAAGCGGAAGGTCGCCGGTTCGACCCCGGCCCTGGCCACAGCAGAGGAAAGGCCCCGGAGAGTTCGCTCTTCGGGGCCTTTCGCATGCCACGCGCCGCCCGGCGGGCTACGCCCGCTGTACCTGCTGGTCGATGCCGGGCAGAAGACCGTCACCCTGTTCAGCCGACCCGACGGCACGAAGTACCACCGCCGCGAGGACATCGAGTTCGGTGAGACTCCGCACATCCCCGGTCCCTTCGACTTCGACCTGACCACGAGCGACCTGCTGCCGTACCGAACTACACCGGCTCGCGCACCGCCCGACGCCGATCGGCCCCGACGCCGCCGGGTGATCCGGGCCCGGGCGTTCCGTGGCCGGTGAGGCGGGTGGTGAGCCAGTCGGCGGTGGCGGGGAGCCAGTCGGGGAGGGCCGTGCCCAGCAGGTGGTTGCCGTGCGGGACGAGCAGGAGTTCGGCGTCGGGGGCCTGCTCGACCAGGGCGGTGGCGGAGGTGACGCCGGGGATGCGGTCCTCGCCGCCCTCGACCACGAGGAGCGGGGTGGTGATCGCGGGGGCGAGGGCGGTCAGGTCCACCCGGCGGACGAAGGCGCGGGCGGCGTCGAGGCCGCCACAGCGCTGGGCGAGGGTCGCGGTGACGAACGGGACGAGGGCGTCCCAGTCCAGCCGGTACGGGCCGCTGACCAGGGCGGCGGCCCGGATGCGGGGCTCGTGGGCGGCGGCCGTGGCGGCGTAGTAGCCGCCCAGGCTGAGGCCGATCACCGCCGTCCGGGCCAGGTCCAGGCGACTCCCGGCGCCCAAGGCGTCGAGGGCGTCGAGGGCGTCGAGGGCGCGGCCGACGACACGGTGGTAGTCCGGTTCCGGCGCGCTGGTGGTGGCCAGCACGCCCTGCCCGGGGCCGTCGATCGCGAGGACGGCGAGGCCGCGGGCCAGCAGTGCCTCCGCGACCGCGTGGAACTCCTCCTTGCCGGAGTCCATCCCCGGCACGACCACCACCACCGGGAAACGGCCCCCGGCGGCCGTCGCCGGGCGGCGCAGCCAGCCCGCGAAGCCCTCGCCCTCGACGCGTTCCGCGTCCGGGTCGAGGAGGGCCAGCGCACGTCGCATCGCCCCGTCGGCCTCGGCGGCGGTGCGGGCGGCGGCGGCCCGGTCGGGGTGCGGGAGCAGCCCGGCGGCGTGGAACCAGCGGGCGGCCGCCCGGTGGCTGCTGCCGGCCGTGACGGTACGGCCCTCGGCCGCGGCGCGGTCGGCGGCCTCGGTGTAGCGGTGGCCGGCGGCGCGGCAGGCGGCCGGCCAGTCGCGCAGGGAGGTCAGCGGGGCGGTCACCCGGGTGTACTCGTACGGGTCGAGGCCGGCGCCGTGGGCACGCGGGCGGTTCTCCTCGACGAAGGCGGCCAGGAGGCCGGGGGCGTCGAGGAAGCTCAGGTCGGGGGTG
This sequence comes from Kitasatospora sp. MAA19, assembly GCF_029894125.1. Taxonomy (GTDB): domain Bacteria; phylum Actinomycetota; class Actinomycetes; order Streptomycetales; family Streptomycetaceae; genus Kitasatospora. The sequence goes on along the minus strand of NZ_JARXYZ010000001.1, from coordinate 607,056 downwards.
TCGGACATCGGGGGGTTCCCTTCTTCGGTCCTCAGGGCCGGTCCGGCCCTCGTCGGTCAGGCGACGGTCAGCACGGCCTTGCCGCGGATCCGGCGCTCGCGCAGGTCGGTGAGGACGGCGGCGGTCTCGCTCCAGGGCGCGACCCGGCCGAGCTCCGGGGTGAGCCTGCCCTCCCCCGCCAGGCGCACCAGGGTGGCCAGGTCCTCGCCGTCCGGCACGTCGGAGTCGGCGTAGTGGAAGTGCCGCAGGGTGGCGGACTCCGGGCCGGCGAAGAAGTCGAAGAAGTCGAGGGTGACGGGCGTCCGGGAGGCCTGGCCGAACCAGATCAGGGTGCCGCGCCGGGCCAGCCGGGCGAGCGCCAGCGGCAGGGCGGCGCCGCCGGTGGACTCCAGCACCAGGTCGTACGGGCCGCGCGCCGCGCCGACCTCGTGGACCACCTCGGCCGCGCCCAGCTCGGCCAGCCGGCGGCCGCGCTCCGGCGAGGCGGTGACCGCGGTCAGCTCGGCGCCGGCGGCGGCGGCCAGTTCGGTGACGTAGTGCCCGACGCCGCCGGAGGCCCCGGTCAGCAGCACCCGGCGCCCGGCCAGCGCGCCCGCGGTACGGAGCAGGCGCAGCGCGGTGAGGCCCGCGAGCGGGAGGGCGGCGGCGCGGACGGCGTCCAGGGTGTCGGGCAGTTCGGCGAGCGAGGAGGTCGGCACGGCCACGTACTCGGCCCAGCCGCCGGCCGGCGGGTGGCCGACCACCCGCCGGCAGACGGCCGGCCCCGAGCCGTCGGCGGCGGCCTGGACGACCAGCCCGGCGACGTCCTTGCCCGGCCGCCAGCCGGGGCGGGGTGCCTCCAGCTGGAAGGTCTCGCCCCGGTTCACCGAGAACGCCTCGACCTTCACCAGGGCCTCCCCCGGCCCCGGCCGCGGCTGCCCGACCTCGGCGAACCCGACCGGCGCAGCCGCCGACCCCGTCCCCACCAGCGCCCTCATCCCGCTCAGCCTCCCTCGACACCGCCCCGGCCCCTCCGGCCCCGGCACACCCCCACCCCACCGCGCGGCCCCGCCCCCGGTCCAACAACCCCGCCGCGGCAACGACAACCATCGGTTGTGGAGCCGAGACCCGCCGCCGCCGGCGACGGTCCCGAGACAGGCCCTAGGGTGGCCGGCCATGGATCTTGATCTCGCGCAGGTGCGGGCGTTCGTGGTGGCCGTGGAGGAGTTGCACTTCGGCCGGGCGGCGGGGCGGTTGGGGATCACCCAGCAGGCGGTGTCGAAGCGGGTGTCCCGGTTGGAGGGGTCGCTCGGGGTACGGCTGCTGGAGCGGGACGCGCGGGGGGTGGGGCTGACCGGGGCGGGGCGGCGGTTCCTGGGGCCGGCTCGGCGGGTGCTGGAGCAGGGGGACCGGGCGGTGGCGGCGGTGGGGTGTGCCGAGCGGCCGCTGCGGATCGACGTCTGGGGGCATCTGTACGCGCCGATGCGGACGGTCGCGCAGGCGGTCGGCGGGGTGCCGGGCCTGGAGGTGGAGCCGGTGCCGGGCCGGGACCTGCCGTCGGTCGCGGCGGCGCTGCTGCGCGGGGAGTCGGATGCCGGGTTCGGCCGGGTGCACGCGCTGCCGGACGGCGGTGACGCCGGGTTGAGGCACCGGCTGGTGCGGCTGGAGCCGGTGGACGCACTGCTGAGCACCGACCACCCGCTGGCCGACCGGGACGTGCTGAGTCCGGCGGAGCTGCGGGGCAGCGTGCTGCGCTACCCGGCGGCCGTGGACCGGCTGGACTTCCTGACCCGCTTCGCGGCCCGGTTCGAGGTCACCGAGCGGGTCGGTTCGACCAACCTGGGCTTGGAGCACTTCGTCGAGCAGGTCCGCACCGATCCGTCCTGCTTCTCGCTCGTACCCGCCGACTGCCCGCTGCCGGAGGTCCATTCCGGCCCGGGCCGCCCGGGGGTGCGGACGGTGCCGCTGGCCGACCCGACGCCGCTCTACGCGTGGTCCCTGCTCTGGTGCGAGGACGGGGGCGCCGCCGATCCCCACCCCCGGCTGGAGCCGCTGCTGCGGGCGTTCGCCGCGGAGGCCCGCGGCAGCCGGTGGCTGGAGTACGACCCGGCCCGCGACTGGCTGCCGGACGCCGACCAGGCCGCGCTCAACCCGTGAGCCGTCCGCTCAGCGCGTGAGGCCGTGGCCGAGCCGGGGTGTCCCGCCGCATCGGCGCGCCGCCGGCCAGGTCGTGGCCGCCGGGCGCCTCGACGTGCTCGTCGCCGTCCCGGGCGACGACGGCCGCCAGGCCGGACACCTCGCCCCGTGCGACGTGACCGGACAGCACCGTGTGCATCCGGACCGGCCGCTCCTTCGACAACCCCGCCGCGCCGCTCATCCGTCACCGCCCTAGAACCCGAGCATCGATCCCGACCCGCCGTTCGCGCTCGGCCGTCGGCGACTGTGACACTGGAGGAGCTCGAAAACCGAGGTGCGCACCGCCGCACCTCCTTGCGAACCTAGAGGGATGCCCGCAGTGAGTTCTCCCGCAGTCCAGTCCGCCCCCGCACCCGCCGAGGGTCCCGGCATCGGTGAGCTGGCCGCCCGCCTGCCCGAGCTGACCCTGCGCGACCAGGTGCGGATCGGGCGCCGGCTGGAGGGGGCCCGTCGGGTCCGCAAGCCCGAGGCCCGGCAGAAGGTCGCCGCCGAGATCGCGGCCGACATCGACCGCGCCGAGCTGCTGGTCGAGCAGCGCCGCGGCGCCGTCCCGACCATCACCTATCCCGCCGAGCTGCCGGTCAGTCAGAAGAAGGACGAGATCCTGGCGGCCATCCGGGACCACCAGGTGGTGATCGTCGCGGGCGAGACCGGCTCCGGCAAGACCACCCAGATCCCGAAGATCTGTCTGGAGCTGGGCCGCGGCGTGCGCGGCCTGGTCGGCCACACCCAGCCGCGCCGGATCGCCGCCCGCACGGTCGCCGAGCGGGTCGCGGAGGAGCTGAACAGCCCGCTGGGCGAGGCCGTCGGCTGGAAGGTCCGGTTCACCGACCAGGTCGGCCAGGACACCCTGGTCAAGCTGATGACGGACGGCATCCTGCTCGCGGAGATCCAGACCGACCGCGAGCTGCGCCAGTACGACACCCTGATCATCGACGAGGCGCACGAGCGCAGTCTGAACATCGACTTCATCCTCGGCTACGTCAAACAGCTGCTGCCCCGCCGCCCCGACCTCAAGGTCGTGATCACCTCCGCGACCATCGACCCGGAGCGCTTCTCCCGGCACTTCGGCGACGCCCCGATCATCGAGGTCTCCGGCCGCACCTACCCGGTGGAGGTCCGGTACCGCCCGGTACTGGACGAGGACGACGCCGACGAGGCGACGGACGTCGACCGCGACCGGGACCAGATCCAGGCGATCTGCGACGCGGCCAAGGAGCTGCAGGCCGAGGGCCCGGGCGACATCCTGGTCTTCCTCTCCGGCGAGCGCGAGATCCGCGACACCGCCGACGCCCTGGACCGGCTGAAGCTGAAGTCCACCGAGGTCCTGCCGCTGTACGCCCGGCTGAGCTCGGCCGAGCAGCACCGGGTGTTCCAGCGCTCCGGCAGCCGCCGGATCGTCCTCGCCACCAACGTCGCCGAGACCAGCCTCACCGTCCCCGGCATCAAGTACGTGATCGACCCGGGCACCGCCCGGATCTCCCGCTACAGCCACCGCACCAAGGTGCAGCGGCTGCCGATCGAGGCGATCAGCCAGGCCAGCGCCAACCAGCGCAAGGGCCGCTGCGGCCGCACCTCGGACGGCATCTGCATCCGGCTGTACTCGGAGGAGGACTTCCTCGCCCGCCCCGAGTTCACCGACGCCGAGATCCTGCGCACCAACCTGGCCTCGGTGATCCTGCAGATGACGGCGGCCGGCCTCGGCGACATCGCCGCCTTCCCGTTCCTGGACCCGCCGGACTCGCGCAACATCAAGGACGGCGTGCACCTGCTGCACGAACTGGGTGCGCTGAACCCGGACGAGAAGGACCCGCGCAAGCGCCTCACCCCGCTCGGCCGCCAACTGGCCCAGCTCCCGGTGGACCCGCGGATGGCACGGATGGTGCTGGAGGCCGACCGGAACGGCTGCGTGCGCGACGTGATGGTGATCGCCGCCGCGCTCTCCATCCAGGACCCGCGCGAGCGCCCCGCCGAGAAGCGCCAGGCCGCCGACGAGCGGCACCGCCGGTTCACCTCGGAGAGCTCCGACTTCCTCGCCTACCTGGCGATGTGGCGCTACGTCCGGGAGCAGCAGAAGGAGCTCTCCTCCTCGGCCTTCCGCCGGATGTGCAAGGCGGAGTTCCTGAACTACCTGCGGATACGGGAGTGGCAGGACGTCTACACCCAGCTGCGCACGGTCGCCAAGCAGTTGGGCGTCACCATCGAGGAGCCGCGCGAGGACGCCGAGCCGGACGCCGACCGGATCCACCAGTCGCTGCTGGCCGGCCTGCTCTCCCACATCGGCCTGTTCGACGTGGAGAAGCGCGAGTACGGCGGCGCGCGCGGGGCCCGGTTCGCGGTCTTCCCGGGCTCCGGCCTGTTCAAGAAGCCGCCGCGCTGGGTGATGTCGGCCGAGCTGGTCGAGACGTCCCGGCTGTGGGCGCGGATCAACGCGAAGATCGAGCCGGAGTGGGTGGAGCCGCTGGCCGGCCACCTGATCAAGCGCGGCTACAGCGAGCCGCACTGGGAGAAGAAGGCCGGCGCCGTCCTCGCGTACGAGCGGGTGACCCTCTACGGGATGCCGATCGTCGCCCAGCGCAAGGTCAACTACGGCCGGATCGACCCGGAGCTCTGCCGCGAGCTGTTCATCCGCAACGCGCTGGTCGAGGGCGACTGGGAGACCCACCACCGGTTCTTCGCCGAGAACCGCAAGCTGCTCGGCGAGGTCGAGGAGCTGGAGAACCGGGCCCGCCGCCGGGACATCCTGGTCGACGACCAGACCCTGTTCGACTTCTACGACAGCCGGCTGCCGGAGGAGATCGTCTCCACCCGGCACTTCGACTCCTGGTGGAAGCAGGCCCGGCACGAGCAGCCGGACCTGCTCAACTTCGAGAAGTCGATGCTGATCAACGACTCGGCGGACGGCGTCACCGAGGCGGACTACCCGGACCACTGGCAGCAGGGCAAGCTCCGCTTCCGGCTGACCTACCAGTTCGAACCGGGCAGCGACGCGGACGGCGTCACCGTCCACATCCCGCTGCCGGTGCTCAACCAGGTCACCGCGGAGGGCTTCGACTGGCAGATCCCGGGCCTGCGCGAGGAGCTGGTCACCGCCTACATCAAGTCGCTGCCCAAGGCGATCCGGCGCAACTTCGTCCCGGCCCCGGACTTCGCCAAGGCCGCACTGCGCCAGGTGAAGGACCGCCAGGAACCGCTGCTGCCGACCCTGGAACACACCCTCAAGCGGCTGACGGCGATCACCGTCCCGCCGGAGGCCTGGGACGACGAGCGGGTGCCGGACCACCTCAAGGTGACCTTCCGGGTGGTGGACGGCAAGAAGAAGCTCGCCGAGTCCAAGGACCTGGAGGAACTGCGGCTGCGGCTCAAGCCGAAGCTCAAGGAGACGCTGTCCTCGGCGGCCTCCGGCCAGGGCATCGAGCAGGGCGGGCTGACCGCCTGGCCGAGCGGCCTGCCCGTGCTCCAGCGCACCTTCGAGCAGCGCTCCCGCGGCCACTCGCTGCGCGCCTACCCGGCCCTGGTGGACGAGCGGGAGGCCGTCGGCGTCAAGCTGTTCGACACCCCGCAGGCGCAGACGCAGGCGATGTGGGAGGGCACCCGGCGGCTGCTGATGCTGGCCACCACCTCCCCGGCCAAGTCGATCCAGGGCCGACTGGGCAACCAGGCGAAACTGGCGCTGTCGTACAACCCGCACGGCTCGATCAACGCCCTGTTCGAGGACGTGGTGGCCTGCGCGACGGACCGGCTGATGACCCTGGCCGGCGGCCCGGCCTGGGACGAGGCGGCCTTCGGCAAGCTCCACGACAAGGTGCGGGCGGACCTGTACGACCTGTCCGCGGACACCACACTGAAGACGGCCACCGCGCTGATCGCCTTCCACAAGGCCTCGACCCGGCTGAAGTCGGTGAGCAGCCCGGTGCTGCTGAACGCGGTGAACGACATCCGGCTGCACCTGGCCTCGCTGGTGCACCCGGGCTTCGTCACGGACACCGGCTGGCAGCGGCTGCCGGACCTCAAGCGCTACCTGCTGGCGGTGGACCGCCGGCTGGAGGCGTTGCCCAACCACCCGCAGCGGGACGCCCAGCAGCTGCTGAAGGTCCAACAGGTGCAGCAGGAGTACGGGGAGCTGCTGGCGGCGGTGCCGGCCGGGCGGCAGCCGTCCGCGGAGGTGCGGGCGATCCGCTGGATGATCGAGGAGCTGCGGGTCAGTTTCTTCGCCCAGTCACTGGGCACGCCGAGCCCGGTCTCGGAGAAGCGGATCACCAAGGCGATGGAGGCGGCCAGGGCCACGCTCTGAGCTGGGCGCGGCCTCCTCGGGGGCCCTCAGGTGCCAGTTCGACCTGGGGGCCCACCATGGGCTACGATCTGTCTTGTTCGCAGCGCGGCAAGCGAGTGAACGAGATCAGAAAATTCTGGTCCCGTGGAGCAGTTGGTTAGCTCGCCACCCTGTCAAGGTGGAGGTCGCGGGTTCAAGTCCCGTCGGGATCGCCGCAGTGCGAGAGGCCCGGAACCGTCAGGTTCCGGGCCTCTCGCTTTTGACCGTCCGGCTTCTATCCCGGACTAGGTCTAGACCACAAGTGACAGGCGGTGTGACGGTCGTCACTTGTCTTTTCCTGAGAACCCCCCTGCACCACCCTCACCAGGACCTCACTAATTTAATATGTAAAATTGTACAGCTATTAACTGTAAATCCCCCCCGCCACCTGCGCATCAAATCGTTATCCGGAGTTCAACATTCCGTACGTTCCCCCGGGTGCCGGCGGGCATGGCAAAGGGGCCGCTTACCGGACCCGGCGGAGTCCGGTAAGCGGCCCCTTTAAAGAGCCTTTGGCCCATCAGGCCTCAGTGCGCTGAGCGGGAATCCCGGCCAGCAGAGCGCGCACCTCCGCCTCGCGGTAACGGCGGTGACCGCCGAGCGTGCGAATGGACGTCAGCTTGCCCGCCTTGGCCCAGCGGGTAACCGTCTTCGGGTCCACGCGGAACATGGTGGCAACCTCTGCCGGCGTCAGCAGGGGCTCAGCATCAGGGGTACGAGCGGTCATGAGCGGCCTCCTCGGGAGAACCGAACCAGGGCGGTTCTATCCTTCAAATTCTGCACCTTGGCCCGCGATGCCCGAAATGGCATAGACGGGCCGAGTCGGTTATAGGACGAACGGCTTGTCCTGGTGTCTACAACTACACCATCCGTCCAGCCCTATCGACCAAACCGCCAAAATTGACCCCTCACGGGTTCAAGACCGACGGATGGCAATGGACCACCCCATAACGGGCAGTCACGCGGCCGTGACGCCCGGTTACGAAGGGACCAGACCCTCCATTTCCCCACAAAGCGCGCATCGACTCCAGAACCACCCAAAAGTGGGCACGCTCACGTGAAGTTGGGCTGGTTGTCCCATTTTTGCACATAGGGGTAAGTTCGCGTCAACGGTGAGTAGTGTCACGTTCGACAGCTATTGACCCGAACCGGGACCTTGGTCATCCCGCTCGGGCCGTAGGACTCTTCCAGTCATACACGGGCCGTCGGACATCAGTTCGCGTACCTCAGCGCCAGCACCCGCCGCCACCGCACCGTCAGTTCCCCGTACACGCGCAGCGCCTCCGCGGTGTCCCCCGCCCGCAGCGCGCGCAGCCCCTCCTCCAGCTCCCCCGCCGAACGGTCCGCCAACAACCGCTCCGGCCCCAGCAGATGCACCAGCCCCCCGTAGTCCAGCTCCACCAGCGAGCGCGGATGGAACTCCTCCAGCCACCGCCCGATCCGCTCCGCCCCCCGGACCAGTTCCCCGTCCGGCACCTCCTCACGCAGCGCCCGGAAGGCCCGCGCCACCCGGCGCCGCGCCTGCGCCATCGGCACCAGGTAGAACAGCGCCGCCGCCCGCCCCGGCTTGCCCGGCTCCCCCGCCGGCACGAAGCAGCGGTCCTCGTCCCCGAACGGCAGGAACCAGCGCACCGGCACCTCCCACCGGCTGGTCAGGATCCACGGCCGGGCGTCCGGGTGCCCGGCCCGCCAGCGCTCCCGGTCCGCCTCGGCGGCCGCCCGGGCCACCGGCGGCACCGCGGTGTCCAGCAGCGCCACCGGCGCCGCCGCCCGCAACTCCTCCAGCGCCTGCCAGCTGCGCAGCCTGGTCGCCCACGGGCAGACGTACAGCACGCCGTCGAGCACCCGTACGTAGGCCCGCTCGCTCTCCCGCTCGGGCAGCGCCCGGGGCGTCCGGGCGGCCAGCTCCGCCAGTGCCTCCCGCTGCTCCTCCAGGACGGCCGACGCCACCGGCTGCGCCGCCTCGACGGCGTCCGGCCCGTGCTCCGCCGCGTAGGCCTGCCAGCGCGCCCGCTCCGGCTCCGGGTAGGCGGCCAGCGGCTCGTAGACCCGCAGGTGGGCGGCGTAGGGCGGCAGTACCGAGGTGCGTACGACGGTCACGTCCTGCATCGTCGCACGCGCCGCCCGACCCGGGGAGGGCGCGCCCCCGAACCGTTCGCGCCCGCACCGCGCACCCCCTCCGTCTCACTCCCCGGACGGCCGGTACGAGCTCGGACAAGAGGGCGGACCGGCGGCGGTCCCACGGCTACGCTTCGCCTTAGGCGCCCGCACCACAGCAGGCGGGCCTTCGATACTGGAGTCACCACAGTGACCGACGTACAGACATCCGCCACGCACCCCGCACCCGGAGTGCTCAGCAGGATCTTCCGTACCGAGCAGGACGGCGCCCCCGGCGACGGCCACGAGCAGGTCGTCCTCTGCCACGACCGCAGCTCCGGACTCAAGGCGATCATCGCCATCCACTCCACCGCGCTGGGCCCGGCCCTCGGCGGCACCCGCTTCTTCCCGTACGCCTCCGAGGAGGCGGCCCTGGAGGACGCGCTCAACCTGTCCCGCGGCATGTCCTACAAGAACGCGCTGGCCGGGCTCGACCTCGGCGGCGGCAAGGCCGTCATCATCGGCGACCCGAACAAGGACAAGAACGAGGCCATGCTCCGGGCCTACGGGCGCTTCGTGGAGTCCCTGCGCGGCCGCTACATCACCGCCTGCGACGTGGGCACCTACGTGCAGGACATGGACGTCATCGCGCGCGAGACCGAGTTCGTGACCGGCCGCTCGCCCGAGCACGGCGGCGCCGGCGACTCCTCCATCCTGACGGCCTTCGGCGTCTTCCAGGGCATGCGCGCCACCGCCCAGGCCCGCTGGGGCCAGCCGACCCTGCGCGGCAAGCGGGTCGGCGTCGCGGGCGTCGGCAAGGTCGGCCACTACCTGGTCGGCCACCTCGTCGCGGACGGCGCCAGCGTCGTCATCACCGACGTCTCCGAGGCCGCCGTCAACCGCGTCCGCGCGGCCCACCCGGAGGTGGAGGTCGTCGCCGACACCGCCGCCCTGCTCCAGGCCCGGCTGGACGTCTACGCCCCCTGCGCCCTGGGCGGCGCGCTGACCGACGCCACGGTGGCCGCGCTCGGCGAGCTCGGCACCGCGATCGTCTGCGGCGCGGCCAACAACCAGCTGGCCCACCCGGGCGTCGAGAAGGACCTCGCCGACCGCGGCATCCTCTACGCGCCGGACTACCTGGTGAACTCCGGCGGCGTGATCCAGGTCGCCGACGAGATCGAGGGCTTCAACTTCGAGCGGGCCAAGAACAAGGCCACCAGGATCTTCGACACCACCCTGGAGATCTTCACCCGGGCCGCCTCCGACGGCGTCCCGCCGGCGGTCGCCGCCGACCGCCTGGCCGAGAAGCGGATGCGCGAGATCAGCGCGCTGCGCACGGTCCTGCTGCCGGGTGCCCGCCGCGCCTGATCCGGCGCCCCGCGGAGCCCCGATGCGCGGGGGACGGGTGAACCCCTCCGTCCCCCGCGCATCACGATGTGGAACCGGATTCTCACTTCTGCGCCCGATCGGGTGATCCGAGGTCCCCCTTGGGGGGATAATCGGTCCTGGAACGACGGACCTCAGACACCTCCGGACAGCGCGCAAACTGCCGCAAAACCTCCCCTGACCTGGGAAGACCTGGTCTCGGGTGCAGTCGGTGCGCGCCACGTCACACCGACGACGTACCGTCCAGCGGCGGAAACAGGTACCGTTAATGCTCCAAGGGACGGTCCTCCCATTCGGGCAGGCCGGTCCTGATCATGAACACGTGTCAGACTCGGGGCCGTGAGCCCCATCGTTGAGGGGGTCGACCCATGGGGCGCGGCCGGGCCAAGGCCAAGCAGACGAAGGTCGCCCGCGAGCTGAAGTACAACAGCGGCGGGTTTGACGCTAACCGTCTGTCCAACGAGCTGGGCGTATCGCCGTCCACCGCTTCGATCGACCCCGAGCCGATCGAGGAGGAGGAGGACGACGACCCGTACGCGGAGTACGCCGCCCGCTACGCCGACCTCGACGACGAGGACGACACCGAGCCGGGCACCGGGCCGTCGCAGGCCTCCCGCCGCTCGTAGTCAGCAGTTCTGCCGGCCGGTCCGGGCGCCCAGGGCGCCGGGCCGGTCTTCGGCGTTCCCGCGGACCGGTGCCGCCCGCGGACGGTGGAACGACGAAGAGGGCCCCTCCGGTGCGCCGGAGGGGCCCTCTCGTCCGTGTCGGGCCGGACTCAGCCCGCCGTGAAGCCCTCGTAGGCGTTGTAGAGCGCCGCGCCGCCCTCGTGCCCGTCGGTGCGCTCGACGATGTCGCCGAGCAGCCAGGACTCGACGCCGCGGTCCTCCAGGATCGCCAGCACGACGTCCACCGAGGACGGCGGGACGACCGCGACCATGCCGACGCCCATGTTGAGCGTCTTCTCGATCTCCAGGGTGGCCACCTTGCCGACCTCGGCGACGGTCTGGAAGACCGGCAGCGGGGTCCAGGTGCCGCGGTCCAGGCGGGCGTGCAGGCCGTCCGGGACGACCCGGGCCAGGTTGGCCGCCAGGCCGCCGCCGGTGACGTGCGAGAAGGCGTGGATCTCGGTGGCGCGGGTGAGCGCCAGGCAGTCCAGCGAGTAGATCCGGGTCGGCTCCAGCAGCTCCTCGCCGAGGGTGCGGCCGAACTCCTCGACCTTGCGGTCCAGCTTCCAGCCGGCCTCGTTCAGCAGCACGTGGCGGACCAGCGAGTAGCCGTTGGAGTGCAGGCCGGAGGCGGCCATCGCGATCACCACGTCGCCGGCCCGCACGCGGTCCGCACCGAGCAGCGCGTCGGCCTCGACCACGCCGGTGCCGGCGCCCGCGACGTCGTACTCGTCCGGGCCGAGCAGGCCCGGGTGCTCGGCGGTCTCGCCGCCGACCAGGGCGCAGCCGGCCAGGGCGCAGCCCTCGGCGATGCCCTTGACGATCGCGGCGACCCGCTCCGGCACGACCTTGCCGACGCAGATGTAGTCGGTCATGAACAGCGGCTCGGCGCCGCACACCACCAGGTCGTCGACGACCATGCCGACCAGGTCGTGGCCGATGGTGTCGTGCTTGTCCATGGCGGCCGCGATGGCCACCTTGGTCCCCACGCCGTCGGTGGCCGAGGCCAGCAGCGGCCGCTCGTAACGCTTGAAGGCGGACGCGTCGAAGAGGCCGGCGAAGCCGCCGAGACCGCCGACCACCTCGGGGCGGTTGGCCTTCTTCACCCACTGCTTCATGAGCTCGACGGCGCGGTCGCCCGCCTCGATGTCGACGCCGGCGGCGGCGTAGGTGGCGCCGTTCTGGTTGCTGCTGGTCACTGCGGCCCTTTCGGGTCTGTGGTGGGGGTCGGAACAGCGGTGGGGTCCCGGTTCGCGGGACCCCACCGTGGGTTCTTTACGGGCGGCGCAGCGCGTCGGCCGCGCCCGCCCCGCCGAGCAGCGACTGGACGCCGTCCAGGTCGCTGCCGCTGGTCGGCTTGCCGCGCACGGCCGGCGGCTGCTGGCCGCCCTTGATCTCGGCCTCCAGCAGGAGCTTGCCGAGCAGCGCCGGGTCCGGCAGCTCCATCGGGTACTCGCCGTCGAAGCAGGCCCGGCAGAGCCGGTCCTTGGGCTGCTTGGTGGCCTCGATCATGCCGTCGATCGAGATGTACGAGAGGGAGTCCGCGCCGAGCGTGCGGCCGATCTCCTCGATGGTCATGCCGTTGGCGATCAGCTCCGCGCGGGTGGCGAAGTCGATGCCGAAGAAGCACGGCCACTTGACCGGCGGCGAGGAGATCCGGATGTGGACCTCGGCGGCGCCCGCCTCGCGGAGCATCTTGACCAGGGCGCGCTGGGTGTTGCCGCGGACGATCGAGTCGTCGACCACGACCAGCCGCTTGCCCTGGATGACCTCGCGCAGCGGGTTGAGCTTGAGCCGGATGCCGAGTTGACGGATGGTCTGGCTGGGCTGGATGAAGGTGCGGCCCACGTAGGCGTTCTTCACCAGGCCGGAGCCGTACGGGATCCCGCTGGCCTCGGCGTAGCCGATCGCGGCGGGCGTGCCGGACTCCGGCGTCGCTATCACCAGGTCGGCCTCGACGGGCGCCTCCTTCGCCAGGCGGCGGCCCATCTCCACCCGGGAGAGGTGCACGTTGCGCCCGGCGATGCTGGTGTCGGGGCGGGCCAGGTAGACGTACTCGAACACGCAGCCCTTGGGCTTCGCCTCGGCGAAGCGGGAACTGCGCATGCCGTTCTCGTCGATGGCGATCAGCTCGCCGGGCTCGACCTCGCGGATGAAGGAGGCGCCGCAGATGTCCAGCGCCGCCGTCTCGGAGGCGACCACCCAGCCGCGCTCCAGCCGACCGAGCACCAGCGGGCGGATGCCCTGCGGGTCGCGGGCGGCGTAGAGGGTGTGCTCGTCCATGAAGACGAGCGAGAAGGCGCCCTTGACCTTGGGCAGCACGACCTTGGCCGTCTCCTCGATGGAGAGGTCCGGGTGGCCGGCGAGCAGCGCCGTCACCAGGTCGGTGTCGTTGGTCGCGGCGGTGCGCCCGGAGCGGGAGACGTGCTCCTCACCGGGTAGTTCGGCGACCATGGCCGCCAGTTCGGCGGTGTTCACCAGGTTTCCGTTGTGCCCGAGGGCCAGCGAACCGTGCACGGTCGCGCGGAAGGTCGGCTGGGCGTTCTCCCAGACCGAGGAACCGGTGGTCGAGTAGCGGGCGTGTCCGACGGCGATATGCCCGTGCAACGACCCCAGCGAGGCCTCGTCGAAGACCTGGGAGACGAGCCCCATGTCCTTGAAGACGAGAATCTGGGAGCCGTTGCTCACTGCGATGCCCGCGGATTCCTGACCGCGGTGCTGCAGGGCGTAAAGGCCGAAGAACGTGAGCTTGGCGACCTCCTCGCCGGGAGCCCAGACACCGAAGACGCCGCAAGCGTCCTGGGGGCCTTTCTCACCGGGAAGAAGATCGTGGTTGAGTCTTCCGTCACCACGTGGCACGTCTTCGAGTCTAGGGCAGTGCGCACGGGCTTCCGGAACCCGGGCGGCCGGGATTGTCCGGCGATCGATCGGTAACGCGCGTAGACAAAACCCCTTACCAGGTGGGGATTTCGGGTGGGGGGAATTCCGGCCGGTGGCGGTTGGCCTTGCGGTTCGCGCCTGTTGGGGCGTTCCGTGTGCGGAGTGCCGGGGGCCGGGGAGATGACGAACGTGAGCCTGCTCACCCGGGATTCACCCCGGCTTCACGCGGCGGGCAGCAGCAGGCCCCAGGCGCCCGGATGCGCCGTCCAGGTGCGGGCGCGGACCGGCCCGACGGGGTGGCCGTCCGCCTCGTAGCCGAAGCCGCGCCCGACCACCGAGACGCTCGCCGCCCGGGCGCGCACCAGTGCGCCGGACGCGCGGACCACCACCTCCAGCACGCCCCCGCCGTCCGGCTCACCGCCCGGCAGCGTCACCTGGACCAGCCGCACCGGCCGGTGCACGTCCGCGAGCAGCCGGCCGTCGGCCTCGACCCGGATCCGGGGGTGGTGCTCGGCGGAGGGCCGGCCGTCCGCCGTGAGTGCGTTCGCCTGCTCGGCCGCAGCCAGTTTCGCCCATAGCGAACGCCAGCCACTCGTACGGCCGCCCGGCCGACGCGCCCCGGCGCCGGTGATCCGCACCCCGCCCAGCGCCACCCCGCCGCCGTCGTCCACCAGCAGGTCGAACTTGCGCGACGCGCCCGACAGCACCGCCCGCGCGGCCCGGACCGGCTCGCCCGGCACACCGAGCGCGCGGGCCGCCGCCAGCTCCTCCGAGCGGCCGACCGGAACCATGCCCACCGGATCCGCGCCCAGCTCACGCTGCCGGTACAGGGCTTGGAGCACTCGTTGCAGCGCGAGGTCGGAACCGATCACCACCGGGCGCCGCCGGCCCCGGTGCGAAAGCACCCGATCGAGTTCGGAAGGACTCTCCGGGTAGACCACCTTGACGTCCGCACCCCCGCAGAGCACGTCCTTCGCGATCCGCACCGACTCGCCGTCGGTCTGCCGGGCCGCCGGGTCGAGGAGCAGCAGGAGCGGCTCGGGGCCGCCGGTTGCGGGCGTGGACAGGGACGACACGACCGGTCCTTCCTCAGGTAATCTCTCGGTGCAAGAGCCCCTTGCGCTACTGCGCCAGGGGCTTCGTCTATCTCGGGGCAGACTGCGGCCTACGCAGGATGCCCCAACCGGAAGGGGTGTACGCCTGTGCCGGCACTCGTGCTCGTTGGCGCTCAGTGGGGGGACGAGGGCAAGGGGAAGGCCACCGACCTCCTCGGCGGTTCCGTCGACTACGTCGTCCGCTACCAGGGCGGCAACAACGCCGGTCACACGGTGGTCATCGGCGACCAGAAGTACGCCCTGCACCTGCTCCCTTCCGGCATCCTCAGCCCTAACGTGACGCCGGTGATCGGCAACGGCGTCGTCATCGACCCGGGCGTGCTGCTGTCCGAGCTGAGCGGTCTCAACGACCGTGGCATCGACACCTCCAAGCTGCTGATCTCGGGCAACGCCCACCTGATCACGCCGTACCACCGCACCCTGGACAAGGTCACCGAGCGCTTCCTCGGCAAGCGCCGGATCGGCACCACCGGCCGCGGCATCGGCCCGACCTACGCGGACAAGATCAACCGCGTCGGCATCCGGGTCCAGGACCTGTTCGACGAGTCGATCCTGCGCCAGAAGATCGAGGCGGCGCTGCACGACAAGAACCAGATCCTGGTCAAGCTGTACAACCGCCGCGCCATCCCGGCCGAGCTGGTCGTCGAGGAGTACCTCGGCTACGCGGAGAAGATCAAGCCCTTCCTCGCCGACACCACCCTCGTCCTGGACCAGGCGCTCAAGGCGAACAAGGTGGTCCTGCTGGAGGGCGGCCAGGGCACCCTGCTCGACGTCGACCACGGCACGTACCCCTTCGTGACCTCGTCGAACCCGACCTCGGGCGGCGCCTGCACCGGCGCCGGCATCGGCCCGACCAAGATCGACCGGGTCATCGGCATCCTCAAGGCCTACACCACCCGCGTCGGCTCCGGCCCGTTCCCGACCGAGCTGCTGGACGAGGACGGCGAGGCGCTGCGCCGCATCGGCGGCGAGCGCGGTGTCACCACCGGCCGCGACCGTCGCTGCGGCTGGTTCGACGCCGTCATCGCGCGCTACGCGACCCGGGTCAACGGCCTCACCGACTTCTTCCTCACCAAGCTCGACGTGCTCACCGGCTGGGAGCAGATCCCGGTCTGCGTCGCCTACGAGGTCGACGGCAAGCGCGTCGAGGAGCTCCCCTACAACCAGTCCGACTTCCACCACGCCAAGCCGATCTACGAGACGCTGCCGGGCTGGACCGAGGACATCAGCAAGGCGAAGACCTTCGCCGAGCTGCCGAAGAACGCGCAGGCGTACGTGAAGGCGCTGGAGGAGATGTCCGGCGCCCCGATCTCCGCCATCGGCGTCGGCCCGGGCCGCGACGAGACGATCCAGATCAACTCGTTCATCTGAGCGCCGTGACCTCCTGAGGGCCCTGCGGGATGCGTCCCGCAGGGCCCTTCGGCTTACGCCGGACACTTTGCACTAGTTCAGATATCCATTGCATCTAGTGCAGCGTGGCGCTACTTTCGGATCATGACCGCGCAGTTGCCCACGCCCGTCACCCTGACCGGCCGCCACGTCCGTCTGGAGCCCCTGGGGCGCCACCACCTCCCCGACCTGTGGGCCACCGTCGGCCCCGACCCGGACGTCTGGCGGTGGATCCCCTTCCAGCCGCCGACCGCCGAGGAGGAACTCGGCGCGATCCTCGACGTCCGCCTCGCGGAGGTGGCGGCCGGGAAAGCGGTGAAGTTCGCCGTGATCGACCTCGCCACCGGCCGGGCCGTCGGTATCACCGGCTACTACGACTTCAGCTCCGTCGACGAACTCGTCGAGATCGGCGGCACCTGGTACGCCCGGTCCGCGTGGCGGACGGCGATCAACACCGAGTCCAAGCTGCTGCTGCTCACCCACGCCTACGAGGACCTGGGCATGGGCCGGGTGTTCTGGAAGACCGACGCCCTCAACGACCGCTCCCGCAACGCCATCCTGCGGCTCGGCGCCCAGTACGAGGGGATCCACCGCCGGGAGAAGCTGCGCGCCAACGGCGTCTGGCGGGACACCGCGTACTTCTCGATGCTCGCCGACGAGTGGCCGGCCGCCAAGGCCCGCCTCACCGGCCGCCTTTCGCGCGGCTGATGCCCCCGATGCGCCCCCGGTCCGCCTCACCCGCCGGGAGTGGCGGAGGCCCCGCGACGGGGTAGCCATGGGGTAGCCATGGGGGTGTTCCACCGTCCACCAGCATCCGAGTCGTCCGTAGGAGCCAAGATGAGCGACTGGCAGCGGCCATCCCTGGCCGGCGAGGCCGACGAGTGCCTCGAAGTCCGGACCGTCGACGGCATCGTCGAGATCCGCGAGACCGCCACCGCCGAGGTCGTCGTCCGTACCACCCCGCAGAAGTGGGAGGCGTTCCTCCAAGGCGTCCAGGCCGGCGAATTCGACCACTTCATCGCCGACGAAGCCTGACGATCCGTTCCGGCGGCCCCTTCTGGCCACGGGGCCGCCGGCCGAAGCGGGCTTCTCCCGCGATCCGGGGCTCAGTTGTCGGCGTTTCCGGGCGATCGCACCGCGGCGGACGGACGAATGTTCCGGGCGGGCTGGGGAATGGCACGCCGACCGGGGAAAGGGCCTGCTTCGTCCTTGCCGCCGGGCGAATTCCGCCCGGCGAACTCGGATTTCGGCGAACGGGGTTCGCGGGGTTGGACGTTGACAAGCCAGACCAGCCAGCCGACGAAGAGGACGGCGAGCAGGAGGGCGGACAAACCGGCGACGAGCAGGGCGTTCACCGGGCTGCGGGAATGCGGCGGGGAGGGGTGAGAGGCAGCGGAAGCGGCATGACAGTCTCCGGTCGGTGATGTCGAGCGTGCCGACCATGCATCTGGTGTGTATTTACGGCTGATTGGCGGCTGTTTAGACGACAACAAGTCAGTGACTGACGCGACAACGACCATAGGCCCGGGGTGCAAGACTTGCTACCGAGCGAGAGAACGTTCACTCCATCGTGGGGTATCAGCCATTTCAGTAGCTAGGGCCGGGTGAGCACGGCACACTTCACCGGAAGCATCGACCGAAGCCCGCCATCCGGAGAAGAGAGTCATGCCACCCCGCTTGTCGCCGACCGTGCGCCAGCAGCGCCTTGGCATCGAGCTGCGCAAGATGCGCGAACGCGTGGGCGTGACGCCCAAAAGCCTGGCCGCCACCCTGGGCACCGACCTGCCCAAGATCTCGCAGATGGAGAACGGGAAGTCCGGCATCAGCGCCGAACGGCTCCGGCTCTGGGCCCATACCTGCGGCTGTGCGGACGGCCCCTACCTCGACGCGCTGCTCGCGATGACCCAGGACCGGCGGAAGTACTGGTGGGACGGCTACCGCGGGCGGATCCCGAACGGGATCATCGACGTCGCGGAGATGGAGCACCACGCCGAATCGCTGGCGATCCTGCACACCACCTTCATCCCCGGGCTGCTGCAGACCCCGGCGTACGCCTCGGCGGTGTTCGCCCGGCTGCGACCGCCCCTGCCCCGGGAGGACGCGGACGCGCGGACGGCATTCCGGATTCAGCGCCAGCGGATCTTCACCGAGCGCCCGAAGCCGTACACGGCTTTCATCCACGAATCCGCGCTGCGCATGCAGTTCGGCGGGCCGGTGGTGCTGCGCGAGCAGTTGCTCAGCGTGCTGGAGGATTCCGAGCGGCCCGGAGTGGAGATCCGGACCATCCCGTTCAGCGTGGACACCTATCCGGGCTCCGGGGAGAGCCTGTATCTCGCCCGCGGGCCGGTTCCGGAGCTCGACACCGTCCAGGTCGATCTCTCCCAGGGGCCGAAGTTCGTGCACGCCGAGGACGAATTGCAGACGTACCGCCGGATCAAGGAGGAGACCGCGACGATCGCACTCGACCCGGACGAGTCCCGGGACTTCATCCGGGCCTTACTGAAAGACTTCGCATGAGCGACTGGCAGAAGTCGTCATCGAGCGGCGAGAGCAACGAGTGCGTCGAGATCCGGACCGCCGACGGCCTGGTGGAGATCCGGGAGTCGGACCGCGCCGAGGTCGTCGTCCGGACCACGCCGCGCAAGTGGGCCGCGTTCGTCCGCGGGGTGAAGGCCGGGGAGTTCGACCGGTACGGCGACTTCGGCACCGTCTGACCGGCACCGCCCGACCGGCGACGGCAGCCGTCACGGCGGCGGTAGGCTTGGCAACCCACAGTGGACCCCTGCGCCTGGCACAGCACTCCGGGTGGGGTGCTGTGCGGGAGAAATCGGAGCATCCGAGGATGGCTCGGCACCTGATCACCAGCGCCCTTCCGTACATCAACGGGATCAAGCACCTGGGCAACATGGTCGGGTCGATGCTCCCGGCGGACGTCTACTCCCGCTATCTGCGCCAGCGCGGCCACGAGGTGCTGTACATCTGCGCGACCGACGAGCACGGCACGCCCGCCGAACTCGCCGCGCAGGAGGCCGGGCTGCCGGTGGCCGAGTTCTGCGCTCAGGCGCACGACGCGCAGAAGGCGGTCTACGACGGCTTCGGGCTGTCCTTCGACCACTTCGGCCGCAGCTCCTCGCCGCAGAACCGGGAGATCACCCAGGAGATCGCCCGCGAACTGCAGCGCAACGGCTTCATCGAGGAGCGCTCGGTCCGCCAGGTGTACTCCAACGCCGACGGCCGCTTCCTGCCGGACCGCTACATCGTCGGCACCTGCCCGCACTGCGGCTACGACAAGGCGCGCGGCGACCAGTGCGAGAACTGCACCCGGGTGCTGGACCCGACCGACCTGCTGGAGCCGCGCTCGGCGATCAGCGGCAGCTCCGACCTGGAGGTCCGGGAGACCAGGCACCTGTTCCTGCTCCAGTCGAGGCTGACCGAGGAGGTGGAGGGGTGGATCGCCGCCAACGGCGACCAGTGGCCGGTGCTGGCCTCCTCGATCGCCCGCAAGTGGCTCACCGAGGGCCTGCAGGACCGCTCGATCACCCGTGACCTGGAGTGGGGCGTCCCGGTGCCGGCCGACGTCTGGCCGGAGCTGGCGGCCGAGGGCAAGGTGTTCTACGTCTGGTTCGACGCCCCGATCGAGTACATCGGCGCCACCAAGGAGTGGGCGGACGCGGCCCCGGCCGGGCAGCTGCGGGACTGGAAGTCCTGGTGGTACGAAGCCGACGAGACCGTCCGGTACACCGAGTTCATGGCCAAGGACAACGTCCCGTTCCACACCGTGATGTTCCCGGCGACGATCCTCGGCTCGCGCCGCCCGTGGAAGATGGTCGACTACGTCAAGGCCTTCAACTGGCTGACGTACTACGGCGGGAAGTTCTCCACCAGCCAGAAGCGCGGCATCTTCACCGACGTCGCCCTGGAACTGCTGCCGGCCGACTACTGGCGCTACTTCCTGATGGCGCACGCCCCCGAGTCGGACGACTCCAGCTTCACCTGGGACCTCTTCGCTTCCGTGGTCAACAAGGACCTCGCCGACACCCTCGGCAACTTCGTCAACCGGGTGCTGTCCTTCAGCCGCAAGCGCTTCGGCGACGCCGTCCCGGGCGGCCACGCGCCCGGCGAGGCGGAGCAGCGCCTCGGCGAGCAGGTCGTCGGACTGCTGGCCGAGTACGAGGCCCAGCTGGACGCTCTCAACTTCCGCAAGGCGGCGCAGGCCCTGCGCGCGTTGTGGAGCGCGGGCAACGCGTACCTGGACGAGAAGGCGCCCTGGCTCCAGGTGAAGACCGACCCGGACGCCGCGGCGCTGACCCTGCGCACGGCGATGAACCTGATCCAGCTGTACGCGGTGGTCTCCGAGCCGTTCATCCCGACCGCGGCGGCGGCCATGCGAGGCGCGTTCGCCCTGGCCGAGGACGCTCCGGCGGCCGCCCGCTCCTGGGTGGGCCCGGAGGACGCGCGGGCGCTGGACCTGGTGCCGGCCGGGACGGCGTTCACGGTGCCGCCGGTGCTGTTCGCCAAGATCACCGACGAGGACCTGACCGCCTGGACCACCCGCTTCGGCGGCCAGGAGGGCTGAGGCCTTGCGGTAGGGCCCGTCGCCGGTAGGGCCCGTCGCCGGTAGGGCCGTCACCGGTAGGGCCGTCGCCGAACCCTCGCCGGTACGCTTCCGGCCATGGATGCCGACCTGGTCACCGCCCTCGGCCACACCCTGAAGCCGCCCGGGCCCAGCCCTTGCCCCGCCCGCCCGGGCGGCGTCGCCCGGGAGCGGGGCGGGCGCGGTCAGGCCTTGCGGGCGGTGTGGACGGTCATGGCCGCGAGGTAGAAGGCGTCCGGGCGGTGCAGGATGCCGGTCGGGGCGTCCTCGGCGAGCAGGGCGTCGAGGGTCCTGCCGTCCTCGGGGTCGAGGTGGTCGGTGAGCTGGTCGCGCAGGCGGGCGAGCTGGGTGTGGAGGCGCTCGCGGGCGGGCCGGGCGAGCGGGGCCGGGTGGTCGATCAGGAAGGTGCGGGTGCCGCTGGGGGTCAGACCGGCGCGGCCGAGCATGGCCGGCCAGTCCTCCACCTCCTCGGTGGCGCCGGGCAGTTCGGCACGCATGGTGCTGAAGCCGTCCTCGTGCGCCGCGTCGATCCGGGCCTGGAAGCCGGGCCGGCCGAGGCCGAAGTCGCGCGGCAGGTAGCGCAGCGGCAGGCCTCGTTCGGCGACGGCCAGCAGGCCGCCGGGCCGCAGCGTCGCGGCGAGGGAGGTCAGCGCGGCCTGCTGGTCGCCGAGGTGGTGGATCGCGTTGCCGGACCAGATCAGGTCGGCCTCCCCGAGCTTGCCGAACTCGGCGGGCAGGTCGGCCTGTTGGATGCTCAGGCGGCCGCCGGAGCGGGTCCGGGCGCGCTCCAGCAGGGCGGCCGACTGGTCGACGGCGACCGTCTCGGCCTCCGGGAAGACGTCCGCGAGCAGCCCGGCGATCACCCCGGGACCGCTGCCGACGTCGAGTACCCGCCGCACCTCCCCGGCCGCGCCGTGCAGCGACCGCAGCCACTGCGCGGCCCCGGTCACGGCGCCGGCGCGCAGTTCGGCCTCCTGCTCCAGGTCGGCGGCGAGGGCGTCCCAGTCGAAGTCGGCGGCGGGGACGTTCCCGTGCCCGTGGTGGTGGTGCCCGGACTGGTGTCCCTGCCCGTGCTGGTGCTGGTGTTCGGACATGGCGGTCTTCTCCGATCGTGGATGGCGGAAGGGTGGTCGCCCATGGCGCCCACCGCCACGGCCAGGCTGCGACCGGACCCGCCACATCGGCAAGCTTTGTTGCCGATTCCGCAAACGCGCACCACGCAGCGCCCGTCCCCGGCCGCCCGCGGGCCTTGCCCTAGAGCACACTCCAAGCCCTAGCCTCTGGGCCACCACCGACCCACCACCAGGGGAGCAGCACCATGCGCTACCGCGTCCTCGGCGGCACCGGCATCGAAGTGAGCGCCTACTGCCTCGGCACGATGATGCTCGGCCACATCGGCAACCCCGACCACGACGACTGCGCCCGGATCATCAACACCGCCCTCGACCGAGGCGTCAACTTCGTGGACACCGCCGACATCTACTCGGCCGGCGAGTCCGAGGAGATCGTCGGCAAGACGCTGGCCGCCCGCGGCGACCGCGACGAGATCGTGCTGGCCACCAAGGCGCACTTCCCGATGGGCGAGGGGCGGGGCCGGGGCGGCAACTCGCGGCGCTGGATCGTCCGGGCGGTCGAGGACAGCCTGCGCCGGCTGCGCACCGACCGGATCGACCTGTACCAGATCCACCGGCCGGACCACACCACCGACGTCGAGGAGACCCTGTCCGTCCTCGGCGACCTCGTCCGGGCCGGCAAGATCCGCGCCTTCGGCTGCTCCACCTTCCCCGCCGAGCAGATCGTCGACGCGTACCACGTCGCCGAGCGCCGCGCCCTGCCGCGCTTCCGCACCGAGCAGCCGCCGTACTCGCTGCTCGCCCGCGGCGTGGAGCGCGACGTGCTGCCCGTCGTCCAGCGGCTCGGCATGGGCGCGCTGACCTGGGGCCCGCTCGCCTCCGGCTTCCTCACCGGCCGCTACCGCAAGGACCGCCCGGCCGACCTGACCACCGGCCGCCCCGTCATCAACCCGGGCCGGTTCGACCCGGCGCTGCCCACCACGGCGGCCAAGCTGGAGGCCGTCGAGGCCTTCACCACCCTCGCCGAGGACCTCGGCCGCACCCTCCCCGAACTGGCCGTGGCCTTCCCGCTGGCCCACCCCGCCGTCACCTCGGTGATCCTCGGCCCGCGCACCCACGACCAAGTGGAGGCGGCCCTCAAGGGCGCCGACCTGGTCCTCGACGACGCCGTCCTCGACCGCATCGACGCCATCGTCCCGCCCGGCACCGACGTCTACCACCCCGACGGCGTCTGGCAGCCCCCGTCCGTCACCACCCCCGCGCTCCGCCGCCGCCCCGCCGCGGACCGATCGGCGGGGTAGCCGGCAGCCGACGAACCGTCGCCCCCTTCACTCCCTCGGTGCGGCGAAGCAGTGGACCACGACCGTGCGGTCCGCGGCCCACTGCTGTTCGCCGCTGCCGAGCCAGGTCCAGCCGAGGCGCCGGTAGAAGGCGGTCGCCGGGGCGTCGGTCGCGAGGACGTCCAGGACGGGGTGGAGCCCGAGCGCCCGCGCGTGCGCCACGGCGGCAGCCATCAGCCGTGCACCGATCCGGTGGCCGCGGGCCGTGGGGGCGACGTAGAGCCGGCCGATCACGGCGGTGAGCTCCGGTCGGCCGCCGGTGCGGCGGCTCCACAAGCCGGGGGCGACGTCGCCGGGGGCGCTGCGGGAGAGGCCGACGTGGCCGGCCGGGTGGCCGTCCAGTTCGGCGACCCAGGCGGCGAGCAGGCCGTCGGGGGTGAGCCAGGCGGCGGGGCGGTCGGGCCAGTCGGCGGGGTAGCCGTCGGTGGTGTGGACGTCGCCGAGCACCCGGACGCAGTCGGCGAGGTCGGTGACGCGGCGCCGTCGAACGGACACCCCGACCCCGGCCTGCCGTGAGCCGGACGCGACGACGTTGGCGCGTTCTTCAAGGTCAGCCATGCCGGTACGTTACCGGCCGGGCCTCACCGCCGCAGCAGGTCGACGACCCCGGTCAGGTCCTCCTCGCCACTGCCGGCCTCCAGTCGACGCTCCATCAGCCGGAAGTACGGAGCCAGGAGTTCCGCGCTCACCCCCTGCTCCTCGGCCGTGCGCAGCAGCGTGTCCTGGCCCGCGACCTGCATCGCCAGGTTCGAGACCACGCCCCCGGTGTAGTCGCCGCTCTCCAGCTGCGTCGCGGTCCTGGCGATCGACCCGGACATCGCGGTGATCCAACTCCCCAGCAGCGGCGCCAGCTCGCCCGGTGCGACGGGCTCCTCGCGGATCAGCGCGAAGGCGTGCGCCACGCCGGCGAACATGCCGTACATCGCACTGAGCAGCGCCACGTCGTGCAGGGCCGCGAAGCCCGTGTCGGCGCCGACGTACCGGGCGTCGGCCGGGGCGCCGAGGGCCGCCCGGTGCTCCTCGAACAGCGCCGCCGAGCCGCTGTAGAACACGTACGGGCGACGGCGGCGCCCCGCACCCCGCCTGACCACGGCCCTCCGGCTGGCCGCGGCCCTTCAGGCGATCGCGGCCGACACCACCGCCGCGACCGCGATGTTGCAGCTGGCCGACACCCAGACCGCGGGGTGCGGCTCCGGCTCGACCAGGATCGCGCCGAGCTTGCCGGGCGTCAGCAGGTCCACCACCCAGAAGGCGACGGTCATCAGCACCAGCCCGAGCAGGCCGTAACAGGCGGTCGAGACCAGGCCCTTGGCGAAGTCCGCGTAGGTGTACATGATCGCGGTGAAGACTATGCCGCCGATGCCGAGCAGCGCGGAGCTGAGCAGCACGGCGGCGTTGCGGTTGCGCTCGACCCAGATCTGGTGGCCGAGCCGGCCGGGCGTCAGCAGGTCCACCAGACCGACGCCGAGGAGCAGCAGCACCACCCCGACGGCTCCGTAGGCGGCCGCCGCGCCGAGCCCGTGCAGGATGTCGTTCATCGTGGTTCCAGCCCCCGGTCCGCTCACCGCCCCCCCCTGCCGACCTGGTCAAGGGTTGGCAAAAGATACCCCACGCGGGTGGGCGGCGGGCCGGGGATCCGGAAACCCGCGACGGTCAGCGATCCTCCTCCACCAGGTGGTCGACGCAGGCGGCGATGGCGAGCAGCAGGCCGGTGTCGGCGCCGTCGGCGATCTCCACTCCGTAGGTGTCCCGGATCCGGAACCACGCGCGGGAGATCCGGGCGAGGTCGTCGCCGTGGTGGTTCTCGATCCGGTAGTCCTTGTCGAGCAGGTTCCCGTGGATCTTCAGTTCGCCGCCGGAGGCCAGCTCCACCAGGTACTTGTCGCGGAACGGGGTGAACAGCTTCTCCCGGACGGTCGCGATCACCTCGCCGTCGGCGTCCTCGATCTTCATCGCGTCGCGGACGGTGAACGCTTTCTCCTTCACCACCGCGACCACCCGCCCGTGCGCGTCCTTCAGTTCGAAGGTGTGCCGCAGCCGCAGCACCTTGCCGTCCACCAGGTACGCCTTGTGGCCCCGGTCGTCCTCGATCCAGTAGTCGTCTCCGACCGCGAACAGCTTCTCCCTGACCAGGTACCGCACAGCGGCCTCCTCCGTGTCGACGTCCCCTCATTCGACCCGATCCCCCCGCCTGCCGGGAAGCACCGCCGCGCACGGGCGTTCAATACCGGCATGAGCCCCGACCCCGCCGCCCCGCTGCACAGCGAGCGCCTCGACCTCCTCCCGATCGGCCCCGAGCACGCCGAGGAGATGGCCGCCGCCCTCGCCGACCCCGCCCTGCACGCCTTCACCGGCGGCCGCCCGGCCACCGCCGACGAACTGCGCGCCCGCTACGCCCGGCTCGCCGCCGGCTCCCCCGACCCTGCCGAGACCTGGGGCAACTGGGCGCTACGGCTGCGCTCCGACGGCCGCCTCACCGGCTACGTCCAGACCACCGTCCACCCCGACGCCGCCGAACTCGCCTGGGTGGTCGGCACCCCCTGGCAGGGCCGCGGCCTGGCCACCGAGGCCGCCCGCGCCCTGCTCGCCCACCTCACCGCCGCCGGCGTCACCACCGTCACCGCCCACATCCACCCCGACCACCACGCCTCCGCCGCCATCGCCCGCGCCCTCGGCCTCACCCCCACCGACGAGCAGCAGGACGGCGAAACCCGCTGGCAGGCGGGGCTCCCCCGGCCGTAGGGCCCCTCACTCCTCGCCGGGAGCCGGGTGGGGGTTGATGGCCTGCCCCTCGACGGGCTGCCCCCAGTCGTCGTCGCCGACGGCCCCCACGCAGTACCCCGAGCCCTCCACCCACCCCCCGGCGTCCTGGCACTGCTCCGCGGTGACGTCACGCGGGCCGGACCCGGCGGCCGCGGTGGCGGTGGCCGCACCGGTGGCGAGCAGAACGGCGGCCGCGACCGTCAGGGCCGACCGGAGCGCAGATGAGGTGACCATGCGGACAACGACAGCACGGACCCGAGGCCCCGCCCCCCACCGACACGCCCGCCCGCTCCCGCCGCCCACCCCGGCCAGGAATGCCGCCCGCCCTCGATGGGGTTGGATACGGGCATGGCATCTCGTGCACGTGTACGCGCCCCCGAACTGGTCGGGGCAGGCGGTTGGCTGAACACCGGTGGCAAGGAGCTGGCGCTCGCCGACTTCCGGGGCAAGATCACCATCCTGGATTCCTGGACCTTCTCGTAGGGATCGTGCCACCACAAGGACAGCATGTACCTGCCAGGCCCTCGGCAACCCTCGAAGTTGATAAGTTCAATTAGCCACTCACGGCATGTATCAACTCTCGGGAGAACGACGTTGGCCGGACGAGGCAGGCCCAGCCGCAGTACTGTCTACAACCGACTCGCCGGCGCACTCACCGAGCTTAACGAGCGCTTCGGCGGACTCCCCAGCCCCAGAGAGGCCCAGGAGATCTGGGACGACATCTGGCATCAGGAAGCACACCACTCCACCGCACTTGAGGGCAATACGCTGGTCCTGCGTGAGGTGCAAGCACTCCTGGACCAAGGTCGAGCCGTCGGAGCGAAGCCGCTCAGCGAGTACAACGAGGTCCAGGGATACGCCGACGCCGCCCGCTGGGTCTACGGCCAGGCGCTGGAACCCGACGCCTGGCATGACGGGCGCCTCATTACCCTCGGCGAGATCCGCCATGTCCACCACACGGCGATGACCCCGGTCTGGAGCGTCGCGCCCCACCCGGAGGCGGGCGACCGCGAGGGCCCTGGCGACTTCCGCGAACACGACATCGCTCCCTTCGCCGAGGGAATGACGCCGCCACGCTGGCCGCTGGTGCCGGCTCAGGTCGAGCAGTGGGTTGCCGAGGTCTGCGCCCTTGGCCAGCTGATCGAAAAGAACGTGGATCTCGGCCGCCCGCTCCCCGAAGAACTGGCCCGTATCCACAACCAGTTCGAACAAGTCCACCCGTTCCTCGACGGCAACGGCCGAACCGGCCGACTCGTCATGAACCTTGTCCTCGTCCGCCTCGGCTATCCGCCGATCATCATCTTCAAGCGACAGCGGGACGCGTACCTGACCGCGCTGCGCAGGGCGGACACAGGAGACTACGGCGCCCTCGGCGAGCTGATCGCCAGGGCGATGGAAGACAATCTCAACCGTTTCATCGTCCCCAACGTGGCCGGCCCCGCGAGGATGGTCCCGCTCGCCGCCCTTGTCGATGACGAGCTGTCCCTCGCGGCACTCCGGCAAGCAGCCCAACGTGGTCGCCTGAACGCCGCACAGGGCCCCGACGGAGTCTGGCGCTCGTCACGTAAGTCCGTCGCAAGCTATAAGGCCGCCAAACATCAGCGCAGGCCCCGCTCCACGGCATGACGCCCGCCTCCGGAATGCGGGCAGGCGCGATGCGGTTTGATTGGGGCATGGCATCTCGTGCACGTGTACGCGCCCCCGAACTGGTCGGGGCAGGCGGTTGGCTGAACACCGGTGGCAAGGAGCTGGCACTCGCCGACTTCCGGGGCAAGATCACCATCCTGGATTTCTGGACCTTCTGCTGCATCAACTGTCTGCACGTCCTGGACGAGCTGCGGGAGGTGGAGGAGAAGCACCGGGACACCGTGGTGATCGTCGGGGTGCACTCGCCGAAGTTCGTGCACGAGGCGGACCACCAGGCCGTGGTGGACGCGGTCGCCCGGTACGAGGTGCACCACCCGGTGCTGGACGATCCGGCGCTGGCGACGTGGAAGCAGTACGCGGTGCGGGCCTGGCCGACGCTGGTGGTGATCGACCCGGAGGGGTACGTGGTCGCCCAGCACGCGGGTGAGGGCCACGCGCACGCGATCGCGCGGCTGGTGGAGGAGCTGGAGGCCGAGCACGCGGCGAAGGGCACGCTGCGCCGCGGCGACGGCCCGTACGTGGCGCCGGAGCCGACCGCGGGGGACCTCAAGTTCCCCGGCAAGGCGATCCGCCTGCCCGACGGGCACTACCTGGTCGCCGACTCCGGCCACCACTCGCTGGTGGAGCTGGCCGAGGACGGCGAGACGGTGGTCCGCCGGATCGGCGACGGCCAGCGCGGCCTGGTGGACGGCACCAGCCCGCGGTTCAGCGAGCCGCAGGGCCTGGCGCTGCTGCCGGAGGGCTCGGACTACGACGTGATCGTGGCCGACACCGTCAACCACGCGCTGCGCGGGCTGCGGCTGGCCGACGGCAGCGTGACCACCCTGGCCGGCACCGGCCGCCAGTGGTGGCAGGGTTCGGCCACCGAGGGCCCGGCCCGCGAGGTGGACCTCTCCTCGCCCTGGGACGTCGCCTGGTTCGACGGCCGGGTGTGGATCGCCATGGCCGGCGTGCACCAGCTGTGGGCGTACGACCCGGCCGCCGGCACCGTCGGCGTCGCGGCCGGCACCACCAACGAAGGCCTGGTGGACGGGCCCGTCGACGAGGCCTGGTTCGCCCAGCCGTCCGGCCTGGCGGTCTCGGCGGACGGCGGGAAGCTGTGGGTGGCCGACTCGGAGACCTCCGCGCTGCGCTGGGTTTCACGTGAAACGAAGACGGTCCACACCGCCGTCGGCACCGGTCTGTTCGACTTCGGCCACCGGGACGGCGCGGCCGCCCAGGCGCTGCTCCAGCACCCGCTGGGCGTCACCGTGCTGCCGGACGGCTCGGTGGCCGTCAGCGACACCTACAACCACGCGCTGCGCCGCTTCGAGCCGGCGAGCGGCGAGGTCACCACGCTGGCCACCGACCTGCGCGAGCCGTCCGGCGCGGTCCTGGTGGACGGGGACATCGTGGTGGTCGAGTCGGCCCGGCACCGGCTGACCAGGCTGCGGCTGCCGGACGAGGCGGTGCAGGTCGAGTCGGTCGCGCACCGCACCCAGCGGGCGGCCACCGAGGTCGCGCCGGGCGCGTTCCGCCTGGACGTGGTGTTCTCGGCGCCGAGCGGCCAGAAGCTGGACGAGCGCTACGGCCCGTCCACCCGGCTGCTGGTCAGCGCGACCCCGCCCGAGCTGCTGGTCTCCGGCGCGGGCGCGGACACCGACCTCTCCCGCGAGCTGGTCCTCTCCGACGAGGTCGCCGAGGGCGTGCTGCACGTCTCGGCGATGGCGGCGTCCTGCGACGACGACCCGGAGATCGAGTACCCGGCCTGCCACGTGCACCAGCAGGACTGGGGCGTGCCCGTGAAGCTGGTCGCCGACGGCGCCCGCCGGCTGCCGCTGGTGCTCGCCGGACTGGAGTAGCCACCCGACACCCCCACGCCCGGCACCCCCCGCCCGGCGCCCATCGCCCGGCGATGCGGCCACAACGAAGGGGACCGACGGAACGAACTCCGCCGGGCCCCTTCGCCGTGGTGGATCAGCCCTCCAGGAAGGCCTTGATCGCGCTGGCCAGCAGGTGCGGGTCCTCCGCACCGCACAGCTCGCGCGCCGAGTGCATGGACAGCGCCGCGATGCCGCAGTCCACCGTCTTGATGCCCAGGCGCGCCGCCGTGATCGGGCCGATGGTGGTGCCGCAGGGCATCGCGTTGTTGGAGACGAAGGACTGCCACGGCACGCCGGCCTTCTCGCAGGCGGCCGCGAACACCGCCCGGCCGACGCCGTCGGTCGCGTAGCGGTTGTTGACGTTGACCTTGAGGATCGGCCCGCCGTTCGGCAGCGGGTGGTGGCCCGGCTCGTGCCGCTCGGCGTAGTTCGGGTGGACGGCGTGGCCCATGTCCGAGGAGAGGCAGATCGTCCCGGCGAGCGCCCGGGCGCGGTCCTCCGGGGTGCCGCCGCGCGCGTGGACGCTGCGGTCGAGGACGTTGCCGAGCAGCGGGCTCTGCGCGCCGGTGTCCGACTCGCTGCCGGTCTCCTCGTGGTCGAAGGCGGCCAGCACCGGGATGTACGGCAGGTCGGCGGCGCCCTCGGCCGAGGCGACGGCGGCCAGCGCGGCGGTGGCGGCGTGGACGGACAGCAGGTTGTCCAGGCGCGGGCCGGCCAGCAGCTCGCGGTCACGGCCCAGGTAGGAGGCGGGCTGGACGTCGTGCGTCATGAGGTCCCAGCCCGCCACCTCGGCGGCGTCCAGGCCCGCGCGCTCGGCGACGTAGGCGATCAGCGAGCCCTCGTCGACCGGGCCGAGGCCCCAGATCGGGGTGAGGTGGCGCTGCTTGTCGAGCTTCATGCCGTCGTTGACCTGGCGGTCCAGGTGGATCGCGAGCTGCGGCACGCGCAGCAGCGGCTCGTCCAGCTGGACCAGCCGCGAACTGCCGTCCTTCAGCGCGAGGCGGCCGGAGAGCCCGAGGTCGCGGTCGAGCCAGGTGTTCAGCGGGACACCGCCGTAGATCTCCACCGCGACCTGCCGCCAGCCGGCCGAGCCGGTGTCCGGCACCGGCTTGACCCGCAGGTTGGGCGAGTCGGTGTGGGTGCCGACCACGCGGAACGGGGTTTCGGGGCGGGCGCTCTCCGGCAGGTACCAGGCGATCAGCGCACCGCCGCGGATCAGGTAGCGCCCGCCGGCGGCACCGTCCCAGGCGTCGGTCTCGGCGACCTGCCGGAAGCCTGCCTTCTCCAGCCGCTCGGCGGCGCTCGCGACCGCGTGGTACGGGGACGGCGAGGTGCCGAGGAACGCGATCAGATCGTCGCTGTGCGTCCGGTCGAAGAATGCCTGGCGGGCGGCGGCGGTCGACATACTGCTCCTGAGTCGAGGGAGGGCCGAAGCCGGATGGGGAGTCGGCTTCGCATCTTGAGCATATGCCCGTACACGGACAGGGCACTCGGAACCTCCCAACGGATGCAGAACGCGGACGCAACCGTGAAGTGACGCCGCGCCAAACTCCGTACACCCAGAGGTTCGCACCGATCGCGGACGGTCACCGGGAGACCGCACTGCCGCTTCCCGCAAGGAAGTTGGCAGCGCACCGACGGCACCGACCGTACCAACCGCACCGACGCACCCCCGACCGCACCGACGCCGAAGGGCCCGGCGGAGAACCGGGCCCTTCGGCGTGAGGGTGGTGTCAGGCGGTCGGTGGGGTGGGGAGCCTTAGAAGGCCTCCTCCGCCAGCTCCATGATCTCGTTGTCCATGCCCTCGGCGATCAGCCGCTGCGGGGTGACGGTCGGCAGGATGTTCTTGGCGAAGAAGCGGGCCGCCGCGACCTTGCCCTGGTAGAACGGCACGTCCTTCTCGGAGGCGCCGGCCTCCAGCTTGGCCAGGGCCACCGCGGCCTGGCGCAGCAGCAGCCAGCCGACCACGACGTCGCCGGAGACCATCAGCAGGCGGGTGGTGTTGAGGCCCACCTTGTACATGTTCTTGACGTCCTGCTCGACCGAGGTCAGGTCGGCGATGAGCTTGCCGACGATGGCCTCCAGGTCGCCGGCGGCCTTGGCGAGCAGCTCGCGCTCGGCGGCCAGGGCGTCGCCGCCCTCGGCCGAGCCGAGGAACTTCTGGATCTGCTCGTTGAGGGCGGTGAGCGCCTGGCCGCCGTCCTTGACGATCTTGCGGAAGAAGAAGTCCTGACCCTGGATCGCGGTGGTGCCCTCGTACAGGGTGTCGATCTTGGCGTCGCGGATGTACTGCTCGATCGGGTACTCCTGCAGGTAGCCGGAGCCACCGAAGGTCTGCAGGGACTGGGCGAGCTGCTCGTAGGACTTCTCCGAGCCGTAGCCCTTGACGATCGGCAGCAGGAAGTCGTTGAGGCGCTCGGCGGCCTCGTCGCGCTCGCCGCGCAGCTTGGCGGCCAGCATGTCGTCCTGGACGGACGCGGTGAACAGGACCAGCGCGCGCATGCCCTCGGCGTAGGCCTTCTGGGTCAGCAGCGAGCGGCGCACGTCCGGGTGGTGGGTGATGGTGACGCGCGGGGCGGTCTTGTCCAGGAACTGGGAGATGTCGGCACCCTGCACGCGCTCCTTGGCGTACTCCAGGGCGTTCAGGTAGCCGGTGGAGAGGGTGGCGATGGCCTTCGTGCCGACCATCATCCGGGCGAACTCGATGATCTTGAACATCTGGCGGATGCCGTCGACCTTCTCGCCGAGCAGCCAGCCCTTGGCGGGGTGCTTGGCGCCGAAGGTCATCTCGCAGGTGTTCGAGGCCTTGAGGCCCATCTTGTGCTCGACGTTGGTGGCGTAGGCGCCGTTGCGCTCGCCCAGCTCGCCGGTCTCCCAGTCGAAGTCGAACTTGGGGACGATGTACAGGCCGAGGCCCTTGGTGCCGGGCTTGCCGCCCTCGGGGCGGGCCAGCACCAGGTGGATGATGTTCTCGGACATGTCGTGCTCGCCCGAGGTGATGAAGCGCTTCACACCCTCGATGTGCCAGGAGCCGTCCTCCTGCTTGATCGCCTTGGTGCGGCCGGCGCCCACGTCCGAGCCGGCGTCCGGCTCGGTGAGGACCATGGTGGCGCCCCAGAGGCGGTCGGTCATCCGCTGGGCGACCTTCTTCTGCTCCTCGGTGCCCTCGTCGTGGACGACGCCGGCGAAGGCGGGGCCGGAGGAGTACATCCAGATGGCCGGGTTGGAGCCCAGGACCTGCTCGGCGTAGGCCCAGATGAGGGAGGACGGGGTGACCTGGCCGCCGATCTCCTCCGGGATGCCCAGACGCCACCACTCGGCGTCCATGTAGGTCTGGTAGCTCTTCTTGAAGGTGTCCGGGATCGGCGCGGTGTTGGTCTCGGGGTCGAAGACCGGCGGGTTGCGGTCGGTGTCGATGAAGGACGCGGCGAGGTCGTTCTCGGCCAGGCGCGAGATCTCGCTCAGGATGTTCTTCGCGGTCTCGACGTCCATGTCCGCGAACGGTCCGGTGCCGTAGACCTGCTCGCGACCGAACACCTCGAAGAGGTTGAACTCCACGTCCCGCAGGTTGGACTTGTAGTGACCCATGGCCGTTTTCTCCGGTTCGTCGCTTCCGGGAGACCGCCGCGTTCGGGCGCCCCGTACCCACCAGTAGGCATCATGATGCTACCCAGCGGTAACTTGGGCAAGCCCTCGGCGGTGAATCCGCTATGAACGTGGTCACGTCCCACAAGCCGGGTCGGCCACTCCTTGTCAGGATCGACGCCACCACAGGCGGCTGCGCTCCCGATAGCCTGTCCGTGTGTACGGATATGACCAGAACGCATACCCGGGCGACCCCTACCAGCAGCAGGCGGGTCCGCAGCCGGGCATGAACGGCATGCCCGGCCCCGACGCCTACGGCGCGCAGTCGCAGACGCCCCAGCAGTCCCTCTACCCCGAGCCCTCCCCGCCGTCCCTGGCGGACGCCGTCCGGGCCTTCACCACCGGCTCGATGGCGGTCGAGGACTTCCAGGCCATCTTCATCACCTCGAAGGTGCACTGCCCGCGCGGCGAGCGCCCCGGCTTCCTGGCGCTGCACAACACGCCGACCCCGGTGATCCCGATGTTCAGCTCGCTGAAGGAACTGCGCCGCTACGCCGGCAAGGACTCCAAGCACTTCACCGTCACCGGCGCCGAGGTCCTGGACCTGCTGCCGACCGGCTACGGCTTCGCGCTGGACATGGAGGGCGAGCACCGGATGGTGTTCGACGCCAAGGCCGTCGAGCAGATGGTCGACTTCACCATGCGCCGGATGTACGGCTAGCCCATCCCGAGGGAGGAGCCCCGCGCTCCTTCGTCACCATATGGTTCAACTTTCAACTTGCTTGTTGTTGAGAATTGAACTAACCTCGTGGACGTAGGCCAGAGGAACCCCCCGAAGGAGGCCGACATGCCCGCCGTGACCGTCGACAACCCGCTGACCCTGCCCCGCGTCACCACCCCGGACGCCGCCGCCTCGACCGCCCGGCCGGTCCTGACCGTGGCTACCGCCCCCGAGGGCTTCGAAGGCGAGGGCTTCCCCGTCCGCCGCGCCTTCGCCAAGATCAACACCAAGTACCTCGACCCGTTCATCATGATGGACCAGATGGGCGAGGTGGACTATGCGGCGGGGGAGCCGAAGGGAACTCCTTGGCACCCGCACCGCGGCTTCGAGACGGTCACCTACATCATCGACGGAACGTTCGTCCACCAGGACTCCCACGGCGGCGGCGGCGTCATCACCGACGGCGACACCCAGTGGATGACGGCCGGCTCCGGCCTCCTGCACATCGAGACCCCGCCGGAGTCACTGGTGATGTCCGGCGGCCTGTTCCACGGCCTCCAGCTGTGGGTCAACCTGCCCGCCGCGGACAAGATGATCGCCCCCAGGTACCAGGACATCCGTGGCGGCAGCGTCAAGCTCCTCGGCTCCGAGGACGGCGGCGCGCTGCTGCGGGTGATCGCCGGCGAGATCGACGGCCACCAGGGCCCCGGCGCCACCCACACCCCGATCACCATGATCCACGCGTCCGTCAGCCCCGGCGCCCAGGTCACCCTGCCCTGGCGCTCCGACTTCAACGCCCTCGCCTACGGCCTGGCCGGCAGCGGCTCGGCCGGCCAGGAGCGCCGCCCGTTCCACATGGGCCAGGCGGTCGTCTTCGGCGACGGCGACTCCCTCACCATCCGCGCCGACGAGAAGCAGGACTCGCGCAACGCCAACTTCGAGGTGGTCCTCCTCGGCGGCCTGCCGATCCGCGAACCCGTCGCCTGGTACGGCCCGTTCGTGATGAACAGCCACCGCGAACTCCAGCAGGCCATGGCGGACTTCCAGGCCGGCCGGCTCGGCACCATCCCCACCGACGCCAGCTGACCGCTTCCGAAGACAGGACCGCTCGCGTGAGCCCGTCTCCCCCCGAGGCGAGCTCACGTGAGCGCGGTTGCCACTCAGCCAGGCTCCCGCACCAGCTGCCCGGACGTACCTACCAGTGCCCGGGTCGGCGGCGCCGGGCGACGCCCGTTCGGGATTCGTCGCGCTGCTGGCCATGAGTGCGGTTCTCACGCTTTCGGCGTGCGAAGGAACCGAGAGCCCCCACCCTGCGCATGCCGCATACCGCCGGCGTACCGCAGGGATCACTATCCGTCACGACCGACAACAGGCCGGAATCCTCAGTAGAGCGGCCCGGAGCCGGCTGAGTCGCGGTGTGGCCGGTGCAGGTTGTTGCGGTCGAGCCGCTTCACCGCCCCCGAGGCGGTGCGCACGGCGCTGGCGGACGCCGTGGCGGCCCTCCTCGGATAGGGGCCTCCCCGCCCTGGCAGGGCCGGTGACGCACGACTGGGCCGACTGCGCGCTACAACAGCGCGTAGACGGCCGAGGCGTCGTCGTGCGCCTTTCCGCGCGGCCAGCGCTCGCAGGCGGCGTCGGCCCGCTCGACCTCGCGGACCTGCGCGATCAGCTCACCCGGCCCGGACTCGGCGAGCAGCCGCAGCGCGTCCGCCCAACTCCCCAGCCCGAAGCGCTCGGTGTAGCGCGAGGCGCCGTCGGTGAGCGCGGCCAGCGCGCGCAGCCGGTCCAGCCGGACGAAGCCGGTCTCGGCGTGCCCGGCCGCCTTCGGGCTGGCCGCGGCGATCCACGGGCCGCTGCCCCGGTTGCGGGCGGCCCGGACGGCCAGCGCGTACTCCAGGTGCAGCGCGGCCCGCTCGGCCGAGCCGGGGACGGTCGCCCAGACCTGCCGGCGCAGCCCCTCCCCGCCGGGGAAGCGCTGGTTGTCCCCGATCACCTTCGGCGGGCCCTCCTTGTACTCCAGCACCAACAGCGAGTCGCCGAGCACCAGGTACTCCAGCGACTCGCCGTGCCGCCGGGCCGCCACCACCATCGCGGCGGGGGTGTTGGGATGGCCGAGGTCGCAGCGGCCGCCGTGCAGCGCGGCCGTCTCCACGATGGCGTCGGCCAGGCACTCGGCGATCGAGCGGTCCACCCGGTCGGTGAGCCGGGCGAGCAGGTGCACTCCCAACCGGCGGACGTACCAGGCGGTTCCGTGCCGGCACCCGGACTCCAGGCCGGCCGGCGAACTCGCACCGTCCAGCAGTACCAGCGCCTCCGGCGAGGCCGCCGCGAAGTCCTCGCTCTCGCGGTCCGGCCGTCGTGCTTCCCCTGCGAGCTGTAGCTGCATCCCGACAGTGTGGCCGCCGCCCCCGGCCCCCGCCCAGACCTCTGCGCCGGTGTGGCGCGGGCCGGTCCCCGCCGTCCAGTGGCAGCCGGGGCGAATCGGCCATACCGTCGGATAACGACTGGACAATTCGGCCAATCAGGGCCTGTCGGGTTTGGGATCACCTTCGGGTGTCCAGGCGGCCCCGGACTGACGAGGAGTACAGGATGTTCTGGCAGTTCATCGTGCTACTGGCCGCGTCGGTCGGCTTTCCGACCGCCGCGCTGTTCTTCCTGATCGGCGGGCCGCGCTTCCCCGACGAGCAGCGCGGCAGCCGCTGAGTACGTCAGGCCTTCCAGGCCGGGTCGCGGCCCAGCAGGGCCAGGACTCGGTCGAACCGGCCGTCGGCGCCGCCCGGTTGGCGCGCGCCCGATTCCGGGCCGGGCTCCAGGCCCGACTCCGTGCCCGGCTCCAGACTCGGACGGAAGGCCCGGCCGGGCGCCCGGGCCTCCGGTGTGTTCGGGACGGCCTCGGTCACCGCCAGCAGGGCGGAGGCCAGCGCGTCGTCACCGTCCACCGCCGCCACCAGGCCGCCCGGGGTGCCCAGCGCGGCCGCGACGTCCCAGCCGTGCACCAGGGTGTCGAGCAGGTGAAAGCCCACCGCCTGAGCGAGCGGGAAGGGGCCGCCGTCGCGGATCTCCGGGAGCCAGAGCGCCCGGTCGGCCGCGACCGCCTCCCGGAACCCGGCGGTGAGTTCGGCTCCGGTGCGGCGGAACGCGCCCGCCGGATCGTCCCCGACCGGGGCGTCCGCGAAGAGGGCCGGATCGGGCCCGGCGCCCCGGGCGGCTGCGGCGAAGCCCTGGTGCTGGCCGACGATGTGCTCCATCAGCCGGCGCAGCGTCCACCCCGCGCACGGGGTCGGCAGGTCCAGCTGGTCCGGCCGCACGGCGTCCACCACCTCGGCAGCCAACTCCAGCGAACGGGCGTGCAGTTCGACGAGTCCTGCGGCACTGCTCATACGGCGCCAACCTCCTGACCGGCCGCCAGGAAGCCGATCGCGTTGTCGATGACGGTGGGCTCGGCGCCGATCCGGCGGTGGCCGAGCCCTCGGGTGACCAGTAGTTCCAGCCGGTCACCGTACGCGGCTTTCAGGCGCCGCGCGTGCGATATTCCGACCACGTCCTCGCCCTCGTCGTGCGCCACCAGGATCGGCAGCGGGACCTGCTCGGGCCGGTGGGCGGCGTCGAGGCGGCGCCACGGGTCCTCGGTGCCGGCGAACAGCCGGTGCGCGATCCGGTGGCGCCGGTCCCGCTCGATCACCGGGCCGAGGCCGAGTCCGGCGCCGACTGCGCCCGGGAGTGGCGCGAGGTGATCGTCGACGCCCTCGCCCAGGCCCGCGCCACCGGCGGCCTGCGGCCCGACACCGACCTCGGCGACCTCGCCTTCGCCCTGATCGCCGTCCTGGAGACGGCCAACGCACAGGCTGTGCTGGACGAGGAGGACGTCCCCTACCAGCGGGCCGGCCGCCTCCTGCGGCACCTGCTGCGCGCCGAGGACACCGACCCGGCCGACCCGGTGCTCGCCCAGGGCTGTCCGGCCCGGCAGGATCCGCCGGACAGGCCCTAAAGCGCTTTCAACGCCCGTTCCAGGTGAGCCGCCTGGCTCAGCAGCCGCTCGTCGGCGCCCGCCGCGCCGACCACCTGCAGGCCCAGCGGCAGCCCGTCCGCCGTCCGCCCGGCGGGCAGGCTCACCGCGGGCAGGCCGAGGTAGCTCCACGGCAGCGACATCACCGCGTCCCCGGTGCTGTGCAGCCCCTCCGGCGCCCCACCGGTCGCGGACGGCGCCAGCCACAGGTCCACCCCGGCCTCCGCGGTCGCCCCGGCGACCCGCTCGCGCAACCGCTCCCGGGCCTGCAGCGCGGCCGCCCGGTCCTCGGCCGCGACGCCCTGGCCGACCCGGATGCCCGCCGCCGTCTCCGGGCGGTACAGGCCGCCGAACCGGGCGAACCAGTCGGCGTGGCTGCGGGCCAGCTCGAAGCGGTTGATCGTCTGCAACTGCCGGGTGATCTCCGCGAAGTCCGGGAACAGCGGGACCCGGCGCACCGCCAGGCCGGCCTGCGCCAGCCGCTCCAGCCACTCCTCGAAGGCGCGCAGCGTCGACGGCTCGGCCCGCTCCAGGTACGTCCCGTCCGGCACCCCGAGCACCGGCCGATCCCCCGCCGCCGCCTCACCCGGCCGGTCCTCGCCCCGGCGGTCCTCGCTCCGCCGGTCCTCGCCCCGGCGGTCCTCGCTCCGCCGGTCCTCGCCCCGGCGGTCGTCCCCTCGCCAGTCGTCGCAGAGCAGCGAGGCCGCCAGCGCCGCCCCGGCCAGGTCGGCCGTGAACACCCCCAGGGTGTCGAGGCTCGGCGCGTTCGGGATCACCCCGACCGTCGGGATCCGCCCGTACGTCGGCCGGAAGCCCACCACCCCGCAGTACGCGGCGGGCCGGACCACCGAGCCCACCGTCTGGGTGCCGACCGCCAGCGGCACCAGCCCCGCCGCGACGGCCGCCGCCGACCCGCTGCTGGAGCCGCCCGGGGTGCGCCCGGGGTGGTGCGGGTTGCGGGTCGGACCGGGCGCGCTCGCCGCGAACTCGGCGGTCACCGTCTTGCCCGCGACCAGCGCCCCGGCCGCCCGCAGCCGGTCCACCACCACGGCCTGCGGCCCCGCCAGCACCCCCGG
Organism: Kitasatospora sp. MAA19; assembly: GCF_029894125.1. GTDB lineage: Bacteria > Actinomycetota > Actinomycetes > Streptomycetales > Streptomycetaceae > Kitasatospora. The sequence continues at coordinate 568,369 of NZ_JARXYZ010000001.1, read as the reverse complement.
CGGCAGCGCCGAACCGGCGTGCGTGGGCAGCCCGTCCACGTGCACGATGTCCTTGACCCCCACCGCCACCCCGTACAGCGGCGGCCGCCCGGCCGGCTCCGGGTACCGCGCGGCCAGCGCCCGCGCCTGCGCGCGCAGCCGCCCGTGCCGCCCCGGCTCCGGGACGAACGCGTGGATCAGTGGATCCACCCGCTCGACCAGCGCGCAGAACCGGTCGACGTGCTCGGACAGTCCCGGCACACCGGACCGCAGCTCGGCGGCCTCACGGGTCAACGACCGTGGCCTGACAACGGGTTGCTCCATGCCGATCACGGTAGACCACCCGCCGGCCCGCTACGGGTGTTCGGCCGACAGGTACGGCGTCTCGCGCAGGTAGTACGCCCCGCAGGTGTGGCAGCACAGCTCCGGCGTCTTCCCCCAGTCCACCGGCTCCCGTACCTGCGCGCCCGGGTCGAGCTCCCGGCCGCACATCGCCACGCTCTCCGTCCCCCGGACCATGTGCCACAACCGCACCCCGCCGGTCGCACCCCCGGCCCCGTACTCGGCTCGCATCTGGTGCATCATGCCGCCATCGTGCGACCGACCGCCCGCCCCGGCAACCGGGGGACGCCCGGGCCCTGCCGCCGCATCGATCAAAAAGGGCCAACCCTGATCGGTATCCAGCCACTGCGACCCGGTAGGGTTCGCGGACGCGACCGCCGTCGGCGGCCTCCTCCGATGCCTCAAGTCGCCCCAAAACAGACACAATTCACCTAAAGCTGGAGCACTGATCGTGCGCTCTTCCCGTCTCCTGGCCGCGTCCGCCCTGGTGGCGCTCTCCCTCGGCGCCACGGTCGGCGCCGCCACCGCCGGAGCCGTCGGGATCACCTCCTCCCCGGCTCCCACCGGCACCGCGACCGCCACCACCCCGAGCGCTCCGGCGACCGCCACCACCCCGGGCACCCCGGCCCCGACGGGCACCGCCACCGCCAAGCCGACCACCCCGGCCCCGACGGGCACCGCCACCACCAAGCCGACCACCCTGCCGACCCCGCCGGTGCCGACGCCCACCGGCGGCCCCTGCCGCGGCTACCTGCACGTGGACATCAAGGCCACCGGCACCGGCCTCGCGAAGGCCGTCCTGGTCAAGGGCGGCCCGGCCCAGGACGCCACGGTGACCTTCGAGAACACCAGCCCCGTCGACCTCAAGAAGGTCGACACCTACTTCTTCTTCACCGACATAGTCGAGACCGAGCCGGTGACCAACCCGGTCATCTGGGGCAAGGAAGCCTTCAACATCCAGGTGAAGCTGCCCGGCGGGGACTGGAAGACCCCCGCGTCGAGCACCGTCACGGGGGACATGTCCTACCTGAAGGTGGACCTCGGCGAATACCAGATCGCCAAGGGCGGGAAGCTCACCCTCCAGGTGCGCCTCGCGGCCACCGACAAGGCCCTGAGCGCCCGCTACTTCGCCCAGCTGAGCGCCACCTCGGAGACCTTCGAGGCCAAGGACGTGCCCGGCACCCCCGCCGACGGCAGGTGCCTGTCCTACGGCGCCGACTACCGCGTCGACGACCACTTCACCGTGACTGACGCCAGGGCGGCCACCACCCCGGCCACCACCCCGGCCGCCGTCCCCGCCCCGGCCTCCGCCTCGCCGTCTGCGGGCCCGCACCTTGCCGAGACCGGTGCCGACTCCAGCACCCTGCCGATCGCCCTCGGCGGCGCCGCCGTCCTGGCGGCCGGCGCCGGCACCTTGGTCGTCCTCCGACGCCGCAAGGCCGGCGCGCACAGCTGACCCGCCACCCGTTGAACGCCCGAGAGGGGCGCGAACCGTGGTTCGCGCCCCTCTCGGCGTTCCCGGCCCGGGACTTCTAGGACGCCGCCCGCAGCAGCGCGCCGTCCTGCCACTTGAGGATCTTGTCGAAGCTCACGATGGCGCCGCGCAGCGGGTGGTTGCGGAGTTGGACGTGGTCGGTGAGGGCGTGGATGAGGAAGAGGCCGCGGCCGGATTCGGCGGTGAGGTCGGGGAGGGCGTCGAGGTCGACCGGGCGCAGGGTGGGGGCCGGGGGCCGGGCGGGCAGGACGTGGGTGTCGTAGGGGCGGCCGTCGCGCCGGGGGCGGTGGGCGGTGAGGACGCGAGCCGGGACGGTGGCGCGGCCGCGCCGGGGGCGGCGGTGCGAGGCCGGGCGGGGCGGCGGCGGGCTGACCGGGCGGCGGCGGAGCTGCGGGGCGGGGGCCACGGCGGGAGCGGGCAGGCCGGGGCCGGAGTCGGTGACCTCGATCCGCAGCCGGTCACCGCAGATCGAGGCGGTGACCTGGAAGCCGTCGTCGGGCCGCCCGGCGGCGCCGTGCTCGACGGCGTTGGCGCAGGCCTCGCTGAGGGCGACGCCGAGGTCGTCGGCGATCTGCGGGTCGACGCCCGCCGTCGCCATGGCACCGAGCAGGATGCGCCGGGCCAGCGGAACGCTGGCCGGGTCGCGCTTGAGGTGCAGAGTCCACCAGATGTCCACGGGAGGTCCCTCCTGGCTGCGGCTCCACATACAACTAGGTATCTCCGGGCGATTCGGCGGTGAACCGTGCGCGGGGCCCGCTGCCGCCCGTTCGGCGGATGGACTGGGGCCGTGGATTGTGCCGAGTGGCGCACTCGCCGCCCTGCGCGCCGCCGCCGAACGGGGCATTCGTAGGGATTTCCCACCCTGCCCACGTCGGCGAGGTACGCGATGAGATGATGGCCCGGCCATGACTGCCCTCCCCGCCGCCCCGCTCCCGGGCGCCCTCGCACCGGACGCGCCGGTGGGGGCCGCCGCCTGGGATCTGCGGCTTGCCAGGGCCGTCCCGTTCGCGCTGGTCTGCACCTTGATAGCGGCCGCCGGGCACGCCCTGGCCGGTGGCGGAAACGTGCCGCCGGCCGCGTTGGCGACGGGCTTCGCCGCGGTGCTGGTGCTCGCGGTGGCGTGCGGCGGGCGGGAGCGTTCGCTGGCGGCCATCGCCGGTGCGCTGGGCGCGGCCCAGCTCGGGCTGCACTGCCTGTTCCACAGCTTCAACGGCCACGCCGCGATCGGCGGCATGGCCGGCATGCACCACGGCGGTTCCGGCCCGCTGACCCTGCCGACCGTGGCCGGCCGGCTGATCTGCAACGAGTCGCACCCCGGCACGCTGACCGGCCTGCCCGGCAGCCCGACCGCCGAGCAGCTGGTCTCCTCGGCGGGCCTGGACCCGAGCGCGTACGCCGTCGCCCCGTGGTGGCAGGGCGGCGTGTTCGGGATGACGCCGTCGATGCTGGCCGGGCACCTGGCCGCCGCGCTGGTGGCGGGCTGGTGGCTGCGGCGCGGCGAGGCGGCGCTGTGGCGGCTGGTGCGAGTGACCGCGACGGCGGCCCGGGAGCACTGGGCGGCGCCGCTGCGGTCGGCACTGGTGCTGGTGGCCGCGCTGCTGCGCGGCCTGTTCGGCGTGGCCGGTCCGGCCCGCCGGTTCGGGACCCGGGGCGGCGAGTGTCCGCTTCCGGCGGGTGCCGTGCTGCGGCACAGCGTGGTGCGGCGCGGTCCGCCGTGCGGGGCCCTCGCGTACTGACCCGCCCCCTGGCCCTCCGTTCGTGCCGGGTTCCGGTCGTGCGCAGCGTCCGGGTCGGTCCCGCGTGTCCCCGACACGCCGACGGCCCGTGGTTCCGCCCCCACACGTCCCCACGCGCGGCCCCGCCGAGGCACGGTCCTCCGTCGCCCGGCCGCGGGCCGGTCCGCCGAGCTCCGATCGGAGACCCGCATCATGCGTTCCCTTCCCACCCGCCGTCTCGCCGCCGTCGCCCTCACCGCCGCCGCCTCCGTGGTGGCGCTGGCCGGTCCCGCGTTCGCACACGTCACCGTGAACCCGGGCGCGGCCGCGCAGGGCGGCTACACGGCCGTCGACTTCCGGGTGCCGAACGAGAGCGACACCGCCGGCACGGTGAAGCTGGAGGTCAACCTCCCGCTGGACCACCCGCTGGCCTCGGTCCGGACCCTGCCGCTGCCGGGCTGGACGGCGACCGTCGAGAAGGCGAAGCTCGACAAGCCGATCAAGGTGCACGGCAGCGACGTCAACGAGGCCGTCTCCAAGATCACCTGGACCGCCGACGCCGGCACCAAGATCGCCCCCGGCCAGTTCCAGGAGTTCCGGGTCTCGCTCGGCCCGCTGCCGGCCGACGCCGACAGCATGGTCTTCAAGACCCTGCAGAGCTACGACAACGGCGACATCGTCCGCTGGATCGACGAGTCCAAGGACGGCCAGCCCGAGCCGGCCCACCCGGCCCCCGTCCTGAAGCTCACCAAGGCCGCCGGTGACGACGCCCACGGCGGCGTCACCGCCTCCCCCGCCGCGGGCGCCCACGGTGACAGCTCCGACCACGCCGCGGCCGCGGACGGCGGCAAGTCCAGCGACTCCACCGCCCGGGTGCTCGGCGTCGTCGGCATCGTGGTCGGCGTGATCGGCACCGCCGTCGGCGTCCTCGGCCTGCGCCGCCGGAACAGCGGCTCCGCCTCCTGACCCACCCGCCGGCGGGGCCGTACCCACGCCCCGGGTACGGCCCCGCCGGCGGTCCCACCGCGCACGATCGGAACTCCCATGCCCCGCACCACCCGCACCACCCGCCTGGCCGGCGCGGCCGCCGTCGCGCTCGCCGCCGCCCTGACGCTGACCGCCTGCGGCTCCTCCGGGGGCGGCTCGGCCCCCACCAAGGTCACCCGGCAGAAGGCCGACTCGCCGTACCAGGGCACGGTGCTCACCAAGAACTTCGAGAAGCCTGACCTCCAGCTGACCGACACCTCCGGCCAGCCGTACGACCTGCGGCAGCAGACCAACGGCAAGACCACGCTGCTGTTCTTCGGCTACACCAGCTGCCCGGACGTCTGCCCGACCACCATGGGCGACATCGGCGTCGCGATGAAGGCGCTCTCCCCCGAGGACCGGCAGAAGGTCAACGTCGTCTTCGTCTCCACCGACCCGCAGCGCGACACCCCCAAGGTGCTGCGCACCTGGCTGGACTCGATGGGCAGCGACTTCATAGGCCTCACCGGCGACCTGGCCAAGGTGAAGACCGCCGCCAGGTCGCTCGGCATCATGATCGAGGACCCGGTGGTCAACGCCGACGGCACCGTCACCTCCACCCACGGCGCGCAGGTGCTGGCCTTCCTCCCCTCGGACGACAAGGCGCACGTGCTCTACCTGAGCGGCACCGAGGAGAAGACCTACGAGCACGACCTCCCGCTGCTCGCCAAGGGGGTCGCGGCATGAAGGGCGCGACCGGCCGCACGACGCTCGGCTTCCGTCGGACGGCGCTCACGGGCGCGGTACTGGCGACGGCACTGGGCGGCGGCGCCATCCTGGTCGCCTGCGGGGCGGGCGGTCAGGACGGTGCCGGCGGCGGACCGGCGAAGCTGAGCGTCGCCGACTCCTACATCCCGCTGCCCCCGGCCGGCGGGATGGCCGCCGGCTACCTGACCGTCCGCAACGACGGCGGGCAGGACCAGCTGCTCAAGGTGAGCAGCCCGGGCGCCGAGTCGGTCACCATGCACCGCTCGACCCCGTCCAGCATGGAGGAGGTCGCCAGCCTGGACGTGCCCGCGCACGGCGCGTTGCAGTTCGCCCGCGGCGGCACCCACCTGATGATCATGGGATGGCAGAAGGCCCCCGCCCTCGGCGACGAGCTGGAGCTCGACCTGACCTTCGCCAAGTCCGGCACCCTCTCGGTCAAGGTGCCGGTCAAGGAGCTCACCTACCGCCCCAGCCAGAGTTAGGGGATCCGCCACCATGGAGAAGGCCTCCCACCGCCGGATCGCCGGACTGCTCGGGGTGCTCGGCGCGCTGCTCGCGCTGATGCTCGCCGGCGCCGGACCGGCCGCCGCGCACGCCACCCTGGAGTCCACCGACCCGCACCAGAACGCGGTGGTCGCCGCCGCCCCGCAGGCGGTCACGCTGACCTTCAGCGAGTCCGTGTCGCTGTCCGACGACTCGGTGCGGGTGCTCGACCCGGCCGGCAAGGCGGTGGACACCGGCAACCCGGGGCACGCCGACGGCAAGGCGAACACCGCCCGGGTCGGCCTGAACAGCGGGCTCGCCAACGGCACGTACACCGTGGCCTGGCGGGCCGTCTCGGAGGACTCGCACCCGATCGGCGGCGCGTTCACCTTCTCCATCGGCGCGCCCTCGGACACCTCGGTGTCCGCCACCGCGCTGCAGGGCGCCAAGGCCGATGGCCTGGTCGCCGCCCTCTACGGCACCGGGCGCACCGTCGCGTACGCGGCCTTCGCGCTGCTCGCCGGCGTGGCCGCGTTCATCCTGATCTGCTGGCCGGACGGCGCGGCCCGGCGCCGGATGCAGCGGCTGCTGATGACCGGCTGGACGGCGCTGCTGGCCTCCACCGTCGCGGTGCTGATGCTGCGCGGCCCGTACGAGCGCGGCTCGGGGATCGGCAAGGCCTTCGACCTGTCGCTGGTGCGCGCCACGCTGGACGAGCGGATCGGCACCGCGCTGGCCGCCCGGCTGCTGCTGCTCGCGGCGGGCGGGGTGTTCCTGTCGCTGCTCGTCGGCCAGTTGGGGCAGCCGGCCCGGCCGGCGGCGAGGACCGGCGGTGACGGGGACTCCGGAACCGAGACCGCGGAAGCCGCCGAGGAGGCCGAGCTGCGGGAGCTGGAGCAGCGCGCCGCCGAGCGGCCGCAGCGCGAGGCCCGGCTGGGCCTCGGCGTCGCCGGGCTGGTGCTGTCGATCGCCCTGGCGGCGACCTGGGTCGGCGCCGACCACGCCTCGGTGGGCATCCAGGTCTGGCTGTCGCTGCCGCTCGGCATGCTGCACCTGATCGCGATGGCGCTCTGGCTGGGCGGCCTGGCCGCGCTGCTGGTCGGACTGCGCGAGGGCGTCGGCGCGCAGGTCGTCGACCGCTTCTCGAAGATCGCCTTCGGCTCGGTCGCGGTGCTGGTCGCCACCGGCGTCTACCAGTCCTGGCGCGGCCTCGGGAGCTGGGGCGCGCTGACCGGCACCGAGTACGGGCGGCTGCTGCTGGTGAAGACCGGCTGCGTGGTCGTGATGCTCGGCGTCGCCTGGGTCTCCCGCTCCTGGCTGGCCCGGCTGCGCTCGGCCCCGGCCGAGGCGGCGGAGGTCGAGCGGGCCGAGGTGCCGGAGCCGGTCGGTGTCGCGGCGCACTCCGAGGACCCGGTCCGACAGGCCCAGCTGGCCCGTCAGCAGGCGGCCCGGGAGAGCGCCGGGCGCGAGCGCGGGCTGACCCCGACCCGGGCCGGGCTGCGCCGCTCGGTGCTGGTCGAGGCGCTGGTCGCGGTGGCGGTGCTGGTGGTCACCACGATGCTCACCAACTCCCCGCCCGGGCGGGTGGCGAGCGAGGTCAAGGCCGGCGCCGCCGCGCCCGCCGCCGGGAGCTCGGCCGGGGCCGCGGGTGCGCCCGCCCCGCAGACCGAGCCGGGCCGCACCCTGGAGCTCAAGCTCCCGTACGACACCAAGGGCCGCACGCCGAACGCCAAGGGCACCGCGACCGTCACCCTCAACCCGGCCCGGACCGGCTCCAACGAGGTGCACCTCGCCCTCGACGGCGCGGACGGGCAGCCGGTGAACGTCCCCGAGGTGCAGCTCGCCTTCACCCTGCCGGACCGCGACCTCGGCCCGCTGCCGGTGGCGCTCACCCCGGACGGCACCGGCCGCTGGAACGGCACCGCGCAGCTGCCACTGGCCGGCACCTGGGTGGTGTCGGTGCAGATCCGCTCCTCCGACATCGACCAGACCACCCCGACCCAGCAGCTCAAGATCGGCTGACCGCGATGGACCACGCACAATCGCCCGACCGCAGCGGCTTCACCCGGCGGGCCCTGCTCGGCACCGCCGGCGCCGGGCTGTTGGCCGGGGCCGGCGCGGGCGTCGCCGGGGCGGTCGCCCTGGACCGCCCCGGCGAGGCGTCCGCCACCGCACCGGGCGGCACGCTCGGCGCGGCCCGGGTGCCGTTCCACGGCGAGCACCAGGCCGGCATCCTCGAACCCCAGCAGGCCCGGGTCCAGCTGGCCGCCTTCGACCTGGCCGAGGGCGTCGGCCGGGACGGGCTGCGCACGCTGCTCCAGCGCTGGACCGGAGCGGCCGAGCGGCTGACCGCCGGGGAGTCCGCCGAGGAGGCCGACACCCAGGTGGCCCTGGACGCCGGCCCCTGCTCGCTCACCCTCACCGTCGGCTTCGGCGCCGCCCTGTTCGACAAGGCCGGGCTGGCCGACCGCCGCCCGCAGGCGCTCGAACCGCTGCCGGCCTTCCCCGCCGACGCGCTCGACCCGGCGCGCGGCGACGGCGACCTGTTCGTCCAGATCGGCGCCGACGACGCCCTGGTGGCCGTGCACGCGCTGCGGGTGCTGCAGCGGCAGGCGGCCGGCACGGCGGCGCTGCGCTGGCAGTCGGCCGGCTTCGCCCGGACGCCCGGCGCCACCACGCGCCCGATGACCGGCCGCAACCTGATGGGCCAGATCGACGGCACCAACAACCCCGCTCCCGGCGAGGACGGCTTCGCCGCCAAGGTGTTCTGCACCGCCGGTCCGGACCAGCCGGCCTGGCTGGCCGGCGGCTCGTACCTGGTGTTCCGGCGGATCCGGATGCTGCTGGACAACTGGGAGGCGCTGCCGCTGGAGCGGCAGGAGCGGGTGATCGGGCGGCGCAAGTCGGACGGCGCACCGCTCGGCGCGCCCGCCGGGGCCGGCGAGCGCACCCCGGTCGACCTGGCCGCGCAGGGCCCGGACGGCGCGCTGACGATCCCCGCCGACGCGCACGTGCGGGTCGCCGCCCCGGCCGCCAACGGCGGGGCGGCGATGCTGCGGCGCGGGTTCTCGTACCACGACGGCCTGCTGCCCGACGGCTCGCCGGACGCCGGGCTGCTCTTCCTGGCCTTCCAGGCCGACCCGCGCAAGGGCTTCACCCCGGTGCAGCGCAAGCTGTCCCGGGGGGACGGCCTCTCCCGCTTCCTGCGGCACGAGGCCAGCGGCCTGTACGCGGTGCCGCCGGGCGTACCGGCGGGCGGCTACCTCGGCCAGCAGCTGTTCGACTAGCCACCCGATCGGGGCGGCTCGGTCGGGGGCGCCCTGGGTCTGGGCCACCCGATCGGGCCGCTCGACGAGGGCCACCCGATCAGGGCCGCTCGGCGGGGGCCGTTCGGTCCGGGCGGTCGAACGCCCCGGTCCCGGCCACTGGAACGCTTTCCTGGCCGGCCGGCGAAGTCGTTATGGTGACCTCTTCGGCACCACCCCCTGCTCCGGTTCCACCCAGTTCCCCACGGAGGCGTCATGTCGGCCACCCGCTACACCTACCTCGGTCCGGCCGGCACCTTCACCGAGGCGGCGCTGCGCACCCTGCCCGAGGCGGCGACCCGGGAGCTGGTGCCGCTGGCCACGGTGCCGCTGGTGCTGGACGCCGTGCGCGGCGGGGACGCCTCCGGGGCGTTCGTCCCGATCGAGAACTCGGTCGAGGGCGCCGTCACCGCGACCAACGACGAACTGGCCGCCGGCGCACCGCTGATGATCTACCGTGAGGTGCTGCTGCCGATCTCCTTCGCGCTGCTGGTGCGGCCGGGCACCGACCTGGCGGGGATCAAGACGGTGACCAGCCACCCGGTGGCCCAGGCGCAGGTGCGCCGCTGGCTGGCGGCCAACCTGCCGGACGCGCTGTGGGAGTCGGCCGCCTCCAACGCGGACGGCGCCCGGCTGGTCGCCGAGGGCCGGTACGACGGGGCGTTCGCGGGCGAGTTCGCGGCGCCGATCTACGGGCTGGACCCGCTGGTCAAGGACATCGCGGACGCGCAGACCGCGACCACCCGGTTCGTCCTGGTCGGCCGCCCGGGCCGGGTCTCCTCGCCGACCGGCGCGGACAAGACCTCGATGGTGGTCTGGCTGCCGGACGACCACCCGGGTGCGCTGCTGGAACTGCTGCAGGAGTTCGCGGTGCGCGGGGTCAACCTGATGCGGATCGAGTCCCGGCCGACCGGCGAGGGCATCGGCAACTACTGCTTCCTGATCGACTGCGAGGGGCACCTGTCCGAGCGCCGGGTGGCGGAGGCCGTGATGGGGCTCAAGCGGATCTGCCCGCAGGTGCGTTTCCTCGGCTCCTATCCGCGCGCCGACCGGCAGGTGTCCACCCACCGGCGGCCGGGGACCTCGGACGCCGAATTCACGGCCGCGGCGGACTGGCTCTCGCGGTGCCTCGACGGGCGCGCGGACGCCTGACCCGTGCCCGTCGGCTTCCCGGACGTCTCCCGACGCTTCCCGAACGCCTCCCGCTCCTCGACGCCTTCCGTCCGCCTGATGTCTTCGTGATGTCTTTCTGACCTTTTCCGACCGTTTTCGACGGCGCCGATCAGGTCGGAGGGGTGACCGTACCGGCCATCCACAGGGGCACCGACACCGGAACCCGCTGTCCACAGGGGCGGCCACTGTCCACAGCCGAAAGTTATCCACAGGCCTGGGGATGAGTCGACAAACCGGTATAGCCATTGCGCAGAACGGTCGGATCACCGGTTTGCGTCGCAGAGATGATTTATCGGACCAGAGTCACCCGGGTGCCAGCAAATCACCCGTCCGAGTGCTTCAATTCCCTCACCCGAGAAGGTCAAATGAGGTTTGAAACCTCGATTTCCTGGTTCCGGTGATCGGAGGCCTCGCCTCCCCTTTGATCCACAGGTTCCGCCCCAGGCCTGTGGATAACCCGGCGGCGGCGAGTTCCCCACAGAAGTTATCCACAGGATCCGGACAGTTATCCCCAGGGGAAAACCGGTACCGGTGGACGAGCCTCCGCCCGGTACGCTTGGGCCTGTGATTGACCTTCGCCTGCTTCGTGAGGACCCTGACCGAGTGCGCGCCTCGCAGCGCGTCCGTGGCGAGGACGTCGACCTGGTCGACGCCCTCCTCTCCGCCGACGAACGGCGCCGGTCCTCGGGCAGTCGCTTCGACGAACTGCGCAACGAGCAGCGGACGCTCGGCAAGCAGGTCGCCCAGGCCAAGGGCGAGGAGAAGACCGCCCTGCTGCAGCGCACCAAGGAGCTGGCCGCCGAGGTCAAGGCCGCGGACGCCGAGCAGTCCGCCGCCAAGGAGGAGGCCGACCGCCTGCTCCGCTCGCTGGCGAACCTCATCGACCCGGCCGCCCCGGTCGGCGGCGAGGAGGACTTCGTCACCCTGGAGGAGATCGGCACCCCGCGCGACTTCGCCGCCGAGGGCTTCGAGCCGCGCGACCACGTCGAGCTCGGCCAGATCCTGGGCGCGATCGACACCGAGCGCGGCGCCAAGGTCGCCGGCGCCCGCTCCTACTACCTGACCGGCGTCGGCGCGCTGCTGGAGCTCGCCCTGGTCAACATGGCCATCGCGCGGGCCACCGCGGCCGGCTTCATCCCGATGATCACCCCGACCCTGGTCCGGCCCGCCGCCATGGACGGCACCGGCTTCCTCGGCCAGGCCGCCGAGAACGTGTACCACCTCGCCGAGGACGACCGGTACCTGGTCGGCACCAGCGAGGTCCCGCTCGCCGCGTACCACATGGACGAGATCCTCGACGCCGAGAAGCTGCCGCTGCGCTACGCCGGCTACTCGTCCTGCTTCCGCCGCGAGGCCGGCACCTACGGCAAGGACACCCGCGGCATCATCCGCGTCCACCAGTTCGAGAAGGTGGAGATGTTCGTCTTCACCACGCCCGAGGACGCCGAGAACGAGCACCGCCGCCTGCTCCAGTGGGAGAAGGACTTCCTCAACGCGCTGGAGCTGCCCTACCGGGTGATCGACGTCGCCTCCGGCGACCTCGGCTCCTCGGCCGCGCGCAAGTTCGACATCGAGGCCTGGATCCCGACCCAGGGCAAGTACCGCGAGGTCACCTCGACCTCCAACACCACCGAGTACCAGGCCCGCCGGCTCGCCATCCGGATGCGCGAGGAGGGCAAGATCCGCCCGCTGGCCACCCTGAACGGCACCCTGGTCGCCGTCCCGCGCACCATCGTGGCGATCCTGGAGAACCACCAGCAGGCCGACGGCTCGGTGGTCGTGCCCGAGGCGCTGCGGCCGTTCCTCGGCGGGCGGACCGTCCTCGAACCGGTCAAGTAGCAGCGCACCACCCGCACCACCCGCAACTCCCGGGAGACGCACGGCCCATGAGCACCACCAGCCCCAGCCCCGTCTCCCCCGACGGTGGCGGCCTGCCCTACCGGCTGGTCGCCACCGACCTCGACGGCACCCTGCTGACCAGCACGGAGGCCGTCTCCGAGCGCACCCGCGCCGCGCTGGCCGCGGCCACCGGCGCGGGCGCGCTGCACATCATCGTGACCGGCCGCTCGGCCGTCTGGGCCCGCCCGGTCTTCGACGAGATCGGCTACACCGGGATAGCGGTCTGCGGCCAGGGCGCCCAGGTGTACGACGCCGGCGCGCACAAGCTGCTCACCTCGCTCACCCTGGACCGCAGGCTCGCCGCGCTCGCCATCGCCAAGATCGAGGCCGAGACCGGCCCGCTGGCCATCGCCGCCAACCAGGACGGCCTGGACGGCCAGGTGCTGGCCGGCCCCGGGTACGAGCTGCTGATCGGCTCCGACCTCCCGGTCGTCCGGGTCGACCGGGAGCAGCTGCTCGACTCCCCGGTCAGCAAGCTCTACATCCAGCACCACGGCCTGACCGACGACGCGCTCGCCGAGGCCGCCCGCCGCGCCGCCGGGGACCTGGTCGGCGTCGTGATGGCCGGCGCCGGCGTGGTCGAACTGCTGCCGCTGGGTCTGTCCAAGGCCACCGGGCTGGCCGTGGCCGCCCGCCGGCTGGGCGTCCGCGGAGCCGACACCATCGCCTTCGGCGACATGCCCAACGACGTGCCGATGTTCGGCTGGGCGGCCCGCGGCGTCGCGATGGCCAACGCGCACGAGGAGCTGCTCGCGGTCGCCGACGAGGTCACCGCGACCAACGACGAGGACGGCGTCGCCGTCGTCCTGGAACGCCTCTACCGCACCGCATAGGGCCTGTCCGGCCGATCTTGCCGGACCCTGGAGCGGGCCCCACTCCCGTCCGCCGGTCTGTTCGGCGGCCGTTCATTCCCGGTTGTAGGATGACCGGGCAAGCGGTTGTAGGATGACCGATGACCGGCGGTGACCAGCAGCGGAGGGAGTACCGGCATGACCAGCGACGGCAGTAGCCTGCACGCGGCCGGGCGGCGCTCCCTGGTGGACACCACGATCGACCAGCTGCGCGAGCAACTGGCTGGCGGGGCCTGGCCGGTGGGATCGCAGATCCCCACCGAGCACGAGCTCGCCGAGCGGCTGCAGGTCGGCCGGAACACCGTCCGGGAGGCGATCCGGGTGCTGGTGCACGCCGGCATGCTGGTCTCCCGACAGGGCGAGGGCACCTTCGTCCGCTCCACCAGCGACCCGGCGGCCGTCCTGCGCGGCGTCCAGCGCTCGGGCATCCGGGACGTCCTGGAGGTCCGGGCCGCGCTGGAGACCGAGGCCGCCCGGCTGGCCGCGCTGCGGCACACCCCCGCGGACGTCGACCGGATGCGGGCCGCGCTGGCCCGCGAGGCCGAGGTGATCGCCTCGCACCCCGAGCGGACCGGCCGCGAGGCCACCGTCGAGCACGACCTGGAGTTCCACACCGCCGTCGTCGAGGCCGCGCACAACCCGGCGCTCACCGAGGTGTACCGCTACTTCGGCGCCTCGGTGCGCGAGTCGATGACCACGGCCTTCGGCGACCACGACATGCCCGAGGTGGTCGTGGCCACCCACGCGGCGCTGGTCGACGCGATCGAGAGCGGCGACCCGGACCGCGCCGAGGCCGCGTGTCGTGCGCTGCTCGCCGGCCCGACCGCGGCCGTCGAGCAGCTCCTCGCGGCCATCGCGGCCCGGAAGTAGGACGGCGCGAGCCCCCTTCCGCCGTCCGCTCCCTCCTCGCACATTCACGAAAGAACAGCACACCCATGGCCGTCACGCGTGCCCGGCAGTCGGTTGCCACCGCCACCACCGCCTCCTCCCTCCCGCTTCCCGTCCGCACCCGGCTGGCCCACCCCGCCCTGCTGCTGACCGGCATCGTGCTGGTCGCGCTGAACATGCGGGCCTGCCTGGCGGCGGTGTCGCCGATGATCGTCGAGATCCAGCGGACCTTCGGCCTCTCCGCCACCGCGGGCGGGCTGGTCACCACCGTGCCGGTGCTGTTCCAGGGCGTCGGCGCCCCGCTCACTCCCCGGCTGACCCGGCGGTTCGGCACCGAGCGGGTGGTGCTGGGCGCCGTCCTGGTGCTGGGCACGGGCGTGCTGCTGCGGGTGCTGCCCTCGGTGGTGGCGCTGTACGCGGGCTGCGTGGTGATCGGCGTGGCCATCGCGGTGCTGAACGTGTCGATGCCGGGCCTGGTGAAGCGCGAGTTCCCGGACCGCGCGGCGGCGATGACCGGCGTCTACTCGACCACCATGCTGGTCGGCGCGACCCTCGCGGCCGGCCTCTCGGTGCCGCTGGAGCACGCCCTCGGCGGCGGCTGGCAGGCCTCGCTGGGTACCTGGTCGCTGCTCGCCCTGGTCGCCGCGGTGGCCTGGCTGCCGCAGGTGCTGCGCTCCCGGCAGGAGCGCGCCGCGGTGGCCGCGGCGCCGGCAGGCCGCCCGGCGGAGAAGCCGATCGAGGGCATCTGGCGCTCACCGCTGGCCTGGCAGATCAGCCTCTTCATGGGCATCTCGTCGCTGCTCGTGTACACCCTGGTCGCCTGGATGCCGACCATCCTGGCCGACCACGGCATGGACCGCGGCGAGTCCGCCCTGGTCTTCGCCTTCTCCAACCTGGTGCAGGTGGCGGGCGCCTTCCTGGTGCCGCTGCTGGCCGGCCGGATGACCCACCAGCGCGGGCTGGCGATCGCCATGGCCGGGCTGAACGGCCTCGGCATCGCCCTGCTGCTGGTCGTGCCGGTCTCCGGCGCCTGGGTGTCGGCGACCATCCTGGGCGTCGCCCAGGGCGGTTCGCTGGGCCTGGGCCTGGCCTTCATCGTGCTGCGCACCGGCAGCGCGGCCGGCGCCGCCCAGCTGGGCGGGATGTCGCAGGCGGTCGGCTATCTGGTCGCGGCGGCCGGCCCGGTCGGCGCCGGCGCGCTGCACCAGCTCACCGGCGGCTGGACGGCCACGCTGGTGCTGATGCTGGTGCTGGTCACCGTGGTCGGCGCGGCCGGCTGGGGCGCGGGCCGCAACCGGACGCTCGGCTGAGCCGGTCGTCCGGCTGACCGGACCGGGCGGACCGGGCGACTCCTGGCCGGCCCCCGCCCGGGCGGCTACTCGTCGCCGGCCAGGGTCAGCCCGGCCAGCTTCACCGAGGCCAGCACCGTCGCCGCGACGGTGACCGCCAGCAGCAGCGGGACGGCCACCCCGAACGAGACGTCGGCGCCGATCGCGGCATCCCCCGCGACCGCCTCGGCCACCGAGCGGCCCCACTGCTGGACGCTCAGCGTCCGGGCGCCCGCCACGAAGTTGCCGATCAGCGACTCCCAGATCAGCGCGTACGCCAGCCCGGCCACCACCGCGTGCCGGGTGACCACGCCGAGCAGCAGGAACAGCGCGCTGTACGCGGCCCCGGCGACCAGCACGGCCACGGTGTAGCCGAGGGCGACGCCGTCCCTGGTGCCGTACAGCAGCAGGCCGGAGAGCAGCGTCGGGACGGCGGCGAACACCCAGGTGGTGCCGATCGCGACGGCCAGCTTGGTGGTGACGATCTGCCACCGCGGCAGCGGCTTGGCCAGCAGGTAGACGATCGAGCCGTCGTCGATCTCGGTGGCGATCACACCGGTGCCGACGACCAGGCCGAGGATCGGCACCAGGGTGCCGAGGCCGAGCTGGCCGAGGATCTTGACGGTCAGGTCGCGCTCGTCCCCGCCGGCGCCGCTCGCCAGGGCCGAGACGAGCAGCAGCAGGGCGGGGACCACCAGCAGCAGGATGCCGCGGCGGCGGCCCAGCAGGCCGCGCAGGGTCAGCCTGGCGACGGTCGGGTTCATGGTCGGTCGGCCCTTTCCTGGGTCCGGTACGGGAGTTCGGTGGCTCGGGCGCCCGGCCTCACGCGGAGACCAGGTAGGAGAAGACGCTCTCCAGCGACTCGTCGGCCGGCGAGACGGTGTACAGCCGGATGCCCGCGTCCCGGGCGACCCGGGGCAACAGGGTGGTGAAGCCCTGGAAGTTCACCGCCTCGATCCGCAGCGCCCGCTCCCGCCCGTCCACCTCGACACCGGCCGTGGAACCGTCGGCGATCAGCGCGGCGGCCAGCCGGCGGTCGTCGCTGGAGCGGACCAGGTAGCGGTGCGGCCGGTCGGTCATCAGCCGGCGGATCTTCCGGAAGTCGCCCGAGGCGGCGTGCCGCCCGGCCACCACGACCTCGATGTGCCGGGCCAGTTGCTCGACCTCCTCCAGGATGTGGGAGGAGAACAGCACCGTCCGGCCGTCCGCGCCGAACCGGCGCAGCAGGTCCATCAGCTGGAGCCGCTGGCGCGGGTCCATGCCGTTGAACGGCTCGTCGAGCAGCAGCACGGACGGGTCGTGGACCAGCGCGGAGGCCATCTTGACGCGCTGCTTCATGCCCTTGGAGTACGTCCCGGTGCGGCGGTCCTTGGCGTACGCCATCTCCACCAGGTCCAGGGCCCGCCGGGCCGCGGCGCCCGGGTGGGCGAGCCCGTGCAGTTCGGCGTTGGCGAGCACGAACTCCCAGCCGGTCAGGTAGTCGTACATCGACTCCCGTTCGGGGACCAGCCCGATCTGCCGGTACACCTGCTGGTTGCGCCAGATCGGCGCGCCGTCCAGGGTGACCGCCCCGCTGGAGGGTGCGAGGAAGCCGCTCATCATGTGGATGAGCGTGGACTTGCCCGCGCCGTTCGGCCCGAGCAGGCCGGTGATGCCGGGGCCGATCGTCATACTGATGTCGTTGACGGCGACCACGTTCCCGAACCAGCGGGAGACCTTGTCGATGGTGATGGTGGCCATGACGCCCTCTCAAACTCCTCGGTTCATCAGACGCTGCGGTAACGGCGCAGCAGCAGCCCGTACGAGCCGGACACCATCGCGAGGACGGCGGCGGTGAAGACGACCGCGCCGAGCCCGCCGGGCGCGTGCATCCGGCCGACCGCGCCGTCGACGTCGAAGAGCTGGTTGGTCAGGCTCTCCACCAGGTCGTTCGGCGACAGCAGCGCGAACCACTGGGCGGAGTCCGGGACGGTGAACTCGGTGGCGGTGCCGATCCGGGTCAGGATCGCCACCACGACCGTGCTGATCGCCAGGTACCCCATGATCCCGGCCACCCCGAAGCCGCGGCGCGGGGTGGCGGCGGCGATCACCAGCGCCACCGAGGACGGCACCAGGGCGTACAGCAGGGCGGCGACCAGGCCGATCAGGAAGTGCTCGGTGTTGTGCCCGAAGTCCAGCCGGCCGAGCACCGCGCCGAGGTAGAGCACCACCAGCGGCGCCGCCATCAGCAGGAACTGGGCGCAGACCATGGCGGCGAACTTCGCCCGGACGTAGTCGGCGCGGGTGATCGGGCGGGAGAAGTACAGCGGGACGGTGTGGTACCGGAGGTCCCGGGAGAGCAGGACCGGCGCCTGCGAAGCCAGGAAGATCGAGACGACCGGCGCGAACGACGACAGGTAGCGCGGGTAGTCCAGCGGCAGCGCCTTCGCGCCGGTGGCGAGGGCGATCGCCACCATGACCACGGCGGGCACGGAGACCACGCCGAGCACGAGCATCGGCAGCACCTTGGACTTGCCGGAGCGCCCGAGCCCGTACGCGGCGCGCAGGCTCTGGGTGAACAGCGAGCGGGTGGCGTAGGCGCGGCCGAGCCGGGGGCCGGTGTAACCGCGGTAGCCGATGTCGTGGATGACGCCGGTGTCGGCGGACCTGGTGTCAGGAGGCAGCGACATCGTCCGTCCCTCCCCTGCTCTCGTCGGTGAAGAGTTCGGCGACCCGGTGGCGGCGCTGCTCCAGCCGCACCAGACCGAGGCCCAGGCCGGCGACGGTGTCGCGGATGGTGTCGTAGGTGTCGTCGCCGGCCAGCCGGACCAGCAGCAGGTGCGAACCCTCCGGCTGGACGGACAGCCCGGCGGCGGCCAGCCGTTCGCGGACGGCGTCGCCGGGTTCGAGCGCGAGATCCTCCGGGTGGTCGGTGACCTCGACCGCGAGGACGGCGGTCGCCTCGGTGAAGGAGGCGGTGGAGGAGGAGCGCAGCAGCTTGCCGCCGTCGATGACGACCAAGTGGTCGCAGGTGCGCTCCAGTTCGCCGAGCAGGTGGGTGGTGACCAGCACCGAGATCCCGAAGTCGGAGTGGACCCGGCGGATCAGCCCCAGCATCTCGTCCCGGCCGGCCGGGTCGAGGCCGTTGGTCGGCTCGTCCAGCAGCACCAGCTTCGGGTCGTGTACCAGCGCCTGGGCGAGCTTGACCCGCTGCTTCATGCCGGTCGAGTACCCGCCCATCGGCCGGTACCGCTCCTCGTACAGGCCGACGTGCCGCAGGGTGTCCGCGGTGCGCTCGCGGGCGGCGGTGGCGGGCAGCCCCGCCATCCGTGCCATGTGCACCACGAACTCGGTGGCGGAGACGTCCGGTGGCAGGCAGTCGTGTTCGGGCATGTAGCCGACCCGTTCACGGATCTCCGGGCCCCTGGTGGCGACGTCGAGGCCGAGGACCTCGCCGCGGCCGGCCGTCGCCGGGGCGAGGCCGAGCAGGATCTTGATGAGGGTGGACTTGCCCGCCCCGTTGGACCCGACCAGCCCGACCACCCCGGGCTGCACCTCGACGGTGAGCTGGTCGAGGGCGGTGACCCGGGGGAACCTCTTGGTGAGGCCGTCCGTCTTGATGACAGCTGTGGACACCCACTCAACGTAACGGGCTTACGGGGCAAGGGCCATGAGCTGGAATGACGAGCCCGTCTGCTGCTGCGGTATGACGCCGCCGCGGCTCTCCCCTAGGGGTCGGCACATCCGGACCCCACTTGCCGACACCGTTCTGTATCGGCCACTGTGCGACCTGCTGCTGGTGACATACGGGCCGATGCCTCGGCTGAGTGCACTGCTGTCCACCGTGGATGGTGCGTACAGCCTTGCGTACGACGCTGCGCGCAAGGCGCTTGCGGCGGTCTTGATGAACCAGGGACTTCGCGCCACGAGCAGGGGTGGCCATGTCGCGGTCTACGAGCGCGCCCTGGAGAGTTTCGGCCGGCGGCCGCCGGCGGCGAGTTCGCTGAGGCGCTCGCCGATCACGGAGACGCCGGGACGGGGCTCCTGGGCGTAGTACCAGGGCTTGCGTCGGCGCAGCAGTTCCTCGCCGTGCTCGGTCCAGGTGAATCCGGGCTTGCGCAGCAGCTTCCGGAACACCGCGTCGACCGTTTCCGGGTGAGCGGCGGCCAGCCGGCGGATCGGCAGTGGCGCGATCGACTCCTCACGCAGGTACACGCGCAGCAGGTCCTGGTGCTGCCTGCGGCCCGCGAGGGCCGGGTCAGCGAAGAGGTCGCGCAGCATTCCGTAGTCGGCGTAGAAGTTGAGCCCGTCGACCTCGTCGTAGATGACGCCGACGGAGTCCGAGTCCGCGAGTTCTGGCGGCAGTTCGAAGGCCGGGAAGGCCAGACCGGGGAGCCGCCTGCCCCGGATTCGGTCGGGATGCTCGGCGACGGCGGCTTCCTGCCTGTGCCGGTAGTAGGCGTTGAGCCGGTCCTCGGCTTCGGCAGGGGGAAGGACCAGTTCGTCGCTGCCGCAGAACTCGATGAACGCGGCCCGGTCCTCCCGCATCGAGCGCCATCCCTGCTCGATCTTCGCGGGGTTGCGGAAGACCAATGAGGGGTGGCTGGTGGCCAGTTGGAGCGCGGCCTGGGCGATCTCGGTGGCGCTGGACTTCGGGTAGTGCGACATCATTCCGGAGACCAGCCATGCCCCGTCGGCCGAGTGGACGGGTACCAGGCACGCGAGGAGGAATCCTCCCTTGGACACTCCGCGGAAGGCCGCCCGCCC
Source organism: Kitasatospora sp. MAA19 (assembly GCF_029894125.1). Classification (GTDB taxonomy): domain Bacteria; phylum Actinomycetota; class Actinomycetes; order Streptomycetales; family Streptomycetaceae; genus Kitasatospora. Next base: position 548,431 of record NZ_JARXYZ010000001.1, on the reverse strand, counting down.
GACGTTCGAGTAGGTGCGGTACTCGAGGTCGTCGACCAGGTTCAGCAGGACGACGGCGTCGCCGTCCTTGCGTTGGATCTCGAAGATGCCCTCGACCGGGTCACGCCAGCCGAGCAGCATCGCCCGATCGACTTCGGTCAAGTCCCGGCGTCCGACGACGAACCGGTCCACCACGGTCGAACCGTCCGGCAGGCGGTACCGCAGGATGAAGTTGTCGGTGATCCGGATCGCATCGCCCTCCTCCAACTGCCGCTGAGGCCCTGCTGCCTCCAGCAGGAGGGGCGTCAACCACCGGTCGAAGCGCGCGCCCTGAGCGAAGGCGACGAGTTCGCCCTTCAGCTCGGAGCTGCGCTCGATCAGGCGTCGCAGCGGCGCCTCGTCCTCGTTCCGTACAACGACAGCCATGAAAGCCCTCCCGGTCTTGAAGGTTCCGGCGCTCACTGCGCCCAGTAGTGGCGATATGCCTCGACCCACTCCGCTCCGTCCGGAGCCGGGTCCGGCAGTGGAAGGTCCAGTAGCCCGATCGTCTGCCGGAATCCTTCGCGGGTGCACCGGGCGACGATCCTGCCGTCCCGCGAGAGGTCGACGCCGCGCACGGTCACCTCGACGCCCAGCACCACGGTGCTGAACGGCACCGCCAGGTTCTCCTCGACGGCGGCGAACAGAGCCGTCATCTGCTCGTACTCGTCGTAGGTATCGACCGTCGCCTCGTCGACCAGCGCGGCGAGTTCCCGTTTACTCAACGTGCCCATGGCGCCACGCTAGCCGACCTGCCCGTGACGTCTCGCGGGCGGTCCGAAGGTGCGCCGAAATGCGCGCGTATCGTCGTTGCATGCGCTTGAGTACCGCGATCCTCCCCATCCACCGGTGGAGCGAGGGACAGAAGATCTGGCGGCGGGCCGAGGAGTTCGGGTTCCACGCCGCGTACACCTATGACCACCTGTCCTGGCGGTCCTTCCGCGACGAGCCGTGGTTCGGGGCCGTGCCGACGCTGACCGCGGCGGCCGCAGCGACCGAGCGGATCCGGCTGGGCACGCTGGTGACCTCGGTCAATCCTTTTTCACCTATCACGGCCTGACCTGCGAGAACGCGACGTAGGGGCCGAGGCGGCGCGATGAAGGCGTCAGATCGGCTCGACCCGCCCTGTGTCGGCAGCGGCATCAGTGGACGTCGCGGCAGTGTTCGGCGGCCCGCTGGCCGCCCCCCGACACGGTGGCCAGCGTCTCGAGGGCGGCAGCGGCCGCAGTGTCGGGGATGTTCGCCCGCTGCGCGAGGAAGCGCACCCAGTGCGGCAGCAGCCGCTTGGCCCCGATGGTGGCCGGATGGTCGGGCATCCAGTCGTTGATCAGGCCGAGTTGGTGCTCGATCCGATGCGGTGACACCGAGTCGGCGGTGTCGGGCAGGGCGCCCTCCAGCCACTCGCCGACCAGCGCGTCCACGGGCTCCGGATCGGGGTCCTCGCCGTGCTCCTGCCGCAGCCAGGCGGAGAACGCATCCACCGTCGGTGTGACGTCGATGTCCTGGTAGAGGTTGAGGGGCGTCGGCAGTGAGCTGCCGTGCCGCTGCAGGGCGTTGGACAGGTCGTGGATGCGCCGCAGGGCACGGAACCACTCGTCCCACACCGCCCGCGACTCAGTTCCGCGGATGGTGATCTCACTCAGGTCCACCTCGATGAGGCAGCGCAGCGCCTCCGTGCGGGCCTTGTCGAGTGGTTGCGGGACGCAGTCGGCGGCTGCCGCGCCGACTGCGGTGCGCCAGGCTGCGGCAGCCTGCTGCACGTCGTCGAAGGTGCCGCCTCCGGCGAGCACGACGAAGCCGCAGGCGTCGATGTCGAAGAGGTAGACAGCCGGGTCGGCGCCGTCCGGATAGCTGGTGGCCGCGATGACGCCTAGCCGTGAGCCGTACACGTCGCGCATCGTCCACACGTCACCGGTCATCAGCGGCTTCGCTGCCGAGCCGAGCCAGTCCGGCCAGTTCTCGCCCCCGGCGCCCGTGCCGTGCCCGTCCGGGTGCAGCCGGGATAGTGCGGCATCCGCCATGTACGCGACCGCGGGTGAGCCGACCGAAGTCAGGCCGTGCAGGAGCAGGTGGGCGGCCCGGCTGCCGGGCGCCCCGGCGACCGGCCATTCCCGGGCCCGTCGCTCCGCCACGCCGATCAGTTCCTCGACCCAGTCGCCGATGAAGAGGGAGTGCTCGTCCTGAACGGCCTTGTGGATCTGTGCTCCCAGCAGGCGAGCTGTCATGTCCTCCAGCTGACGTGGGCCCTGGGCGTCGAGCAACACCTCGGCCTCGTCGAGGAGCCCTTCGATGGACGGTCCGAACCAGTCGAGTCGTGCGGACCCCGAGCCCGCGAGCCGCTGCAGGAACGACAGGCCGGACGGATCCCCGAAGGGGCTGCCGGCGTGGAGGCCCGACAGGTCCAGCCGCTCGCGCGGGGTGGGGATGTTCTTCGGTGACGCCGGGTTGCCCGAACGCTTCTTGTTGCCCTGCTGCCTCTTGGTGTTCGACCTGCGGTTGCGGGACACGGGTGACATGGCGGACCTTCGCGGAGAACAGACGACGGTGTACTGCGGGGGCAGGCTATCGCCATCGCCCTGGACGGTGGCGGCGGATCGGGAGTACTACGCTCGATCGGGTTGATCGGTGCGGAGGCTGTTCCGCAGCCTCGGGCGAAGACTGGGGACCGCAGCAGTTACTCGCGCAGGTGCGGGAGGACGTATCTCGCCGGCGACCCGTGAGGAGCCGGGCGGGGGACCGGTCGCTGCGCGAGCGTGCCAGCCCCGCGACGTTACGTAGCGTGATCGCTATCTGACCATGAGGTGCTATATGCATTACGCGCATGATATTCTGCGCGTAATGAAGTCTTCTGCACCCTCGCTGCTCCCCCTGTTCCGGTCTCAGCTGCAGGGGGACCTGTTGGCGCTCACTCTGCTGAGCCCGGAGCGCAGTTGGACGCTCATCGAACTGGCCAAGGCGCTGGACGTCTCACACACGGCAGTGCTCAGAGAAGTGGACAGGCTGATCGGCGCTGAGATCCTCACAGGGAAGCGGCTCGGCCGCACCCGGATCATCAGTGCCCGAACGGACACCCTGCTGTATCGACCGCTGTGTGACCTGCTGCTCGTGACATACGGGCCGGTTTCTCGACTCACGTTGGCCCTCTCGACTCTCGACGGAGTCGAGGAGGCATACATCTACGGCTCGTGGGCGGCCCGTTACGAGGGGGAGCCCGGTCCGATCCCGGGAGATGTCGATGTCCTGGTCGTCGGGCAGCCTGACCCGGACGAGCTCTTCGACCTCGCCGAGCAGGCCTCGCGGGAGCTGCACCGAGAGGTCAACGTCCACCGCATCTCCTCGCAGGCATGGGCCTCGGAGAGCGACGAACCGTTCCTCACCTCGGTCCGCGAGCGACCGTTGGTCCGCCTACCACTGCACAAGGAGAATGGCGCGTGAACCGCTGGGAGCAGGGCCGTGCGACCGTTGACGACCTGATCCAACGACGTGAGGTCGAGAAGGTGCCGGCGTCTGCGGAGCACGCGCAGGCGGAGTTGGCACAGGCGCGGCAGCACCTGGCCTCCGCGAAACTGCTCCTCGACGTCGACCCGGTCGGTGCGTACAGCCTTGCGTACGACGCCGCACGCAAGGCGCTTGCGGCGGTCTTGATGAACCAGGGTCTCCGTGCCACGAGTAGGGGTGGCCATGTCGCCGTGTACGAGACAGTAAAGGCGCAGCTCGACCCGCCGCTGGGTGGAGTCTTGCGACCGTTCAGCCGCATGCGAATCCGCCGCAACGAGAGCGAATACCGGTCTGCCGAAGCCCCGGCCATCACCCCCGAAGAGGTGAGCGGCGATCTGCCGAAGGCGCAGGCGATCATCGATCTTGCCGAGAAGGCGATGCCGCACATGAGCCGTTACTGAGCCTCGGGGAGAACCTGCCCCGGCGATCAGGGGTCGCGCCGATTGCTCCCGTAGGGTCGGAGACATGCGTCTGAGCACAGTGATCCTCCCCATCCACCGGTGGAACGAGGGACAGAAGATCTGGCGGCGGGCCGAGGAGCTCGGGTTCCATGCCGCGTACACGTATGACCACCTGTCATGGCGGTCGTTTCGGGACGAGGCGTGGTTCGGGGCGATCCCTACCCTGACCGCCGCAGCGACTGCTACGCAGAGTATGCGCTTGGGCACCCTCGTGACCTCGCCGAACTTCCGGCACCCGGTGACGCTGGCGAAGGACCTGATCACGCTGGACGACGTGTCCGGCGGGCGGGTCACGCTGGGGATCGGGGCCGGCGGGACGGGCTTCGACGCGACGGCGCTGGGGCAGGAGGCGTGGTCGCCGAAGGAGCGGGCGGACCGGTTCGGCGAGTTCCTGCCGCTGCTGGACGAGCTGCTGCGCAATGACACCACCACCCACGAGGGCGCCTACTACTCGGCGGTCGAGGCGCGGAACATCCCCGGCTGCGTGCAGACGCCCCGGGTGCCGTTCTACGTCGCCGCGACCGGGCCGCGCGGGCTGCGGCTGGCGGCCGAGTACGGGCAGGGCTGGGTGACGTACGGGGACCCGAAGGGCCCGGCGGACGTGCCGGTCGAGCAGGCGCCCGGCGTCATCGCGCAGCAGATCGGGAAGCTCACTGCGGCCTGCGAGGCGAAGGGCCGCGACGTGGCGACGCTGGAGAAGGTGCTGCTGCAGGGCTCGACGGCGGAAAGGCCCCTGGAGTCGCTGGACGCCTTCGTCGACTGGGCCGGCACGTACCAGGAGCTGGGCATCACCGAGCTGGTGATCCACTGGCCGGTCCCGGACTCGATCTTCGCGAACGACCTCGCCGTCTTCGAGAAGATCGCCACCGAGGGCCTCGCGCAGCTGGGCTAGGGGTTCGGCCGCCGGAAGCCGGGCCGGGCCCTCACGGGTGCGGGCGGGTGCGCTGGGCCGGGAGGCTGGGGGCGGGGGCGCGGCGGGCGATCTCGGCGAGGGTGTGGAAGAGGACGTCGCCGAGCAGAACCGGCTCGCGAGAGGCGGCCGGGGAGACGTCCGAGGAGGCGTCCGGGGAGGGGGCGGCGGGCGGGACGGTCGGGGGAGGCTCGTCTCGGAGCTGGCGAGTGGGCATGGCTCTTCCTGCCGACGGGGTGACCGTGCACAGTCCTGCCCGCCACCCCCGGGAGACACCCCGGGCAGCGGGCGAATCGGCCGGAAACGGCGCCTCCGGGGCCGAAAGCCGGGCGCCCGACGGGTCGGCGGGGCGGTCCTGTCTCGCCGGTGACCGGCGCGGCACCGATGGGCGAAGATGGACCGGTGACCGAAGCCCGTACCGCCCCCCGCCTCATCGCCACCGACCTGGACGGCACCCTGCTGTGCGCCGGCGGCACCGTCAGCGAACGCACCGCCGCGGCCCTGGCGGCCGCGGAGGCGGCCGGGGTCCAGGTGGTGTTCGTCACCGGGCGTCCGCCGCGCTGGATGCAGCAGGTGAGCGCGCACACCGGCGGCCACGGGGTGGCGATCTGCTCGAACGGCGGCGCGGTGGTGGACGTGCGGCGCGGTGAGCTGCTGGAGTCGTTCCCGCTGCCGGCGGAGACCGCGCTGGCGGTGATCGAGGTGCTGCGCGCCAAGCTGCCCGGCACCGCGTTCGCCTTCGAGTACCCGGCCGGGTTCGCCCGCGAGCCCGGGTACGAGGTGCCGATGTGGGGCGAGGAGGAGGACCACCCGGTCGGCCCGGCGGAGGAGCTGCTGGGGACGGGCGGACCGGTACGGGGCCTGTTCAAGCTGCTGGCCAAGCACCCGGACCTCGACCCGGACAAGCTGCTGGGCGAGGCCCGGGAGGCGGCCGGGCACCTGGCCGAGATCACCCGCTCGGCGCCGATCCCGCTGCTGGAGATCAGCGCGCCCGGCGTCACCAAGGCCAGCACGCTGGCCCACTGGTGCGCCGGGCACGGGATCGACCGGAGCGAGGTGGTGGCCTTCGGCGACATGCCGAACGACCTGGAGATGCTGGACTGGGCCGGCACCGCGTACGCCGTCGCCAACGCGCACCCGCAGGTGCTGGCGGCGGTGCCGCTGCACACCGTGAGCAACGAGCAGGACGGCGTCGCGGCGGTGCTGGAGGAGCTGCTGCGGCTCCCCCGACAGGCGCCCGAGCAGGCCTGAAAGCCCAGCCGAGGAGGCCCGAACAGGCCTAGCCGAAGCGGCCGTTCACGTAGTCGGAGGTCCGCTGGTCGCGCGGGCTGCCGAAGATCTGCGCGGTCGGCCCGGCCTCCACGATCCGGCCCGGGGTGTCGTGGGTGGCCAGGAAGAAGGCGCAGGTCTGCGAGACGCGCTGGGCCTGCTGCATGTTGTGGGTGACGATCACGATGGTGAGCCGCCCGCGCAGTTCGGCGATGGTCTCCTCGACCCGCCGGGTGGAGGTCGGGTCGAGCGCGGAGCACGGCTCGTCCATCAGCAGGATGTCCGGCGAGACCGCCAACGACCGTGCGATGCACAGGCGTTGCTGCTGCCCGCCGGAGAGCGCGCCGCCCGGGGTGTGCAGCCGGGTGTGGACCTCGTCCCAGAGCCCGGCCCGGCGCAGGCTGGTCTCCACCAGGTCCTGGCGCTCGTCCTTGGAGACCTTGATCCCGGCCAGCTTGAGCCCGCTGGCGACGTTGTCCTGGATGGACATCGCGGGGAACGGGTTGGGCCGCTGGAACACCATGCCGATCCGGCGCCGCACCTCGGCGGGACGCCGCCCGGGCCGGTAGACGTCGTCGCCCTCCAGCAGCACCTCGCCGGCGAGCGCGGCGCCGCGCACCATCTCGTGCATCCGGTTGAGGATCCGCAGGTAGGTGGACTTGCCGCAGCCGGACGGGCCGATCAACGCGGTGACCTCGCCGGCCGGCATCGCCAGCGAGACCCGCTCCAGCACCTTGTGGGTGCCGAACCAGGCGGAGACGTCCCTGGTCTCCAGCCCGGCCAGCGGCCCGCCGCCGGGGTGCGCGCCGGGCGGCAGCGGCGGGAGGGTGAGGGTGTCGGCGGCCGGGTCGATCGCCAGGGCGTCGGCCGTCGCCACGCCGGTCATGGGTGTGTCGGTCATCGGTGCATCCGTCATCGGTACGGTCCTCCGGGCGCGCTTCAGTAGAGGTTGGGCAGCAGGGCGGCGGCGTTCTCGTAGACCGCCCAGAGCAGCGCGCCGACCACCGGCGCGAGGCTCAGGTAGGCCGCCGACGTCCGCCAGTACCGGGCCAGCAGGAGCGCGCCGAGCACCGCGCCCAGCAGGCCGAGCGACCACAGCTGCAGCGTGGCCAGCGCGCCCTTGTCGGCGGCCAGCGCCTTGTCGTACGGGACGGTCCGGGGCCGGCCGCCGGGGTTCTGCTCGGGGTCGCCCTCCAGCCGGGCGCCGACCATCACGGTGGAGCCGGGGATCCAGTCGGAGTCCCCGGTGACCAGGACGAGCCGGTCGCGGGCCGGGTCGGTGATCGGGTGGTCGCCGTCGCCGTACACGTTGACGGTGTAGGTGAACGTGCCCTGCCCGGTGGTGGCCTCGATCTTGTCGCCGACCCGGAGCTTGGGCAGCTCGGCGAACGGCGCGCCGAAGGTGGCGCCGCGGCCGAACACCACCGCGACGCCGCCCTGGCCGGGCAGTGCGGTGTCCCGGCGGTGGCCGGGCCCGCGCATGAGGTCCCGGCCGGTGGTGCCCTCGACCACGACGGCCTGGTGCAGACCGATCGCCGGGATGTCGATCAGGGCCACCGGGTCGCCGTCGGCGGCGGCGCCGGTCGGGGCGACGGCCCGGGCGAGCTGGTCCCGGAAGGTCTTGAACGCGGCGGACTGGAAGTGCCGCTCCTGGACGTGCGAGAGCGTGAACAGGTAGCCGACGAAGCCCAGCACGAGCGCGGCCAGCAGGCTGACCGCCCAGGCGCCCTGGAGGAAGCGGTGCCGCGCGGGGGTGACGGCGGGCCCGGCCGCGGGGGTCTCGGCCCGGGGGGCCGGGGGCTCGGCCGGCCGCCCGGGGGCGGTCGGCTTCTCCAGCACCGGGGCGGTCACGAGGCGCCGTCCGAGGACTTGCGCCGACGCAGCAGCCGACGGCCGAGCAGCGGCGGAACGAGCACCACGGCGAGCAGTTCGAGGGCGGTGAGCGTGCTCAGCGTCCAGTCCTCGGGCTTGCCCGACACCTCGACCACGTTCGCCGCGACCTCGGTGGAACCGCTGCCCCGGCCGCGGGCGACCACCTGGCCGGTCTGCGGGTCGACCACGTCCTCGGCACCCGGGTCGCCCGCCGCGGCGTCGGCCGCGTTCGGGTCCGCGGCGGCCGCACCACCGGCCGCCGCGGCGGCGTCCCCGGCACCGCCGGTGCCGGCGCCGCCCGCACCGCCCGTACCGCCGGCGCCGCCGGCCGCACCACCGCTCGTACCGCTGCCGGTCCGGCCCGTGCCGCCGCTGCCGCCGCCCGGGCCACCCGTACCGCCGGTGCCACCGGTACCGGCGGCCGCGCCGCCGCCACTGCCGCCGCTGCTGGAACCGCCGGCGCCCGCACCGGTCTTGACCGCCTGGCCGTCCTGCACGGTGCAGTCCAGCGGAGCGCCCTGCTTGTCGCACGGGCTCGGCATCGGCGCGTTCTTGAGGACGGTCAGCTCACCGGCGGAGTTGAAGGTCGGGTTGGCGCAGTTGGACAGGGTGTCCGGGTCGACCGGGCTGGCGTTGCCGGGGATGCTCCTGGTCTGCAGCAGGCCGCCCTTGACCAGGCCGCGCGGGATCGGCGAGTAGCCGAGGCCGTCCGCCTCGCCCTGGCCCTCGCACAGCACGTAGGCGAGGAAGCGGCTGAGGGCACTGCCCTTGTCGTTGTTGAAGCGGGGCGGCGGGGGCAGCGCGGCCCCTGAGCGCGGCACGATCACGTAGCTGTAGCTGGAGATCGGGTAGGAGCGCGGGTCGTCCATGGTGTAGACGGCGTCGAGGTTCTGCTGCAGGTAGTTCGGGTCGCTCACCGGGGTGTTGTCGTCCACGCCGCGGATCCTGGCCGCGGTGAGCGCCACGGCGACGTTGGAGGCGGTCGGCAGCGCGTAGTAGCCGGCCTGGTTGAGCACCTTCACGACCGGCCAGTTGCTGCGCTTGGCGAAGGCGTACTCGTCGTAGCCGATGGTGCCGAGGCCGGAGGAGGCCTTGATGTAGCCGGCGACGACGTCCGAGCCGTTCTGGGCGACCATCCGGCCGGACGGCGGGAAGAACTCGGTGTAGTCACCGCAGGAGACGCCGTTGACGGAGGAGCAGTACGCGTCCCACTGGTCCTTGTGGGTGTGCTCCATCCAGCGGGTGAACTGCGCGGTGGCGCCGGAGCCGTCCGAGCGGACCACCGGGGTGATCGGCAGGTTGGGCAGCGTCTTGCCGTAGTCGGCGGTGATCTTCGGGTCGTTCCAGTTGGTGATCTTGTTGGTGAAGATGTCGACGACGGTCTGCGGCGAGAGCCGCAGGTCGCGGACCTGCTTGCCGCCGACCACCAGGTTGTACATGAAGGTGGTGCCGCCGGCGGTGATCGGTACGTACGAGAAGCCGTAGGTCGGCTGCTCCGCGCTGCCCTGGCCGTTGCGGCGGCCCGCGTCGTTCACGCCGGCGTCGGGCGTGGTGCGGAACGGCACGTCGGAGGCGGTGAAGTCGTTCTGCCCGAGGGTCCAGGAGTTGCGGCCGGCCGCCGAGCCGACCGGGTTGAAGCTGATCTGGATGCCCTGCGGCCCGACGTCCTGGCGCCACTGGTCGATGGCCGGACCGGCCCAGCTGGAGCCGTCCGCGCTCAGCGCGACGCTCGCCGCGAAGGCCCGGGAGCCCGGCCCCAGCATCGGCGCGGCCGCGAGCAGGAACAGGGACATCAGCAGGGCGAGCGCGCGGGCCACGGGGCGGCCGGCAGCCTCCCACGACATGGGGACTCCTCTGGGACGGAGGGTGGTTGGGTGGGTCATCAGCTGTTCCCGGGGAGTGGGACGGCGGTGGCCGACGCGTGAGCGGACGCGGTCCGCGCCGTCGCCGGACGGACGGTGCCGGACGGCCGGGCGGCTCGTGCGGCGGCCTCGGCGCTCCGTGCCTCCCGGTCGATCCGGCGCTTCTGACGCCTGGTCAGCTCACCCGGCTTGCGGCCGCCGAGCACGCGCGCGGTGACGAAGAGGATCAGCACCAGGACCATCAGGGTCAGTCCGGCCGCGAAGGCGCGGGCGACCATCTCGGGGTAGGGCTGCTTGACGTAGTTCCAGATGTACAGCGGCAGCGACACCTGGTGCTCGTGGAACGGGTCGGCGTTGAACTGCGAGGTGAAGCCCGAGGTCAGCAGGACCGGCGAGGTCTCGCCGACGCCGCGCGCCATGCCGAGCACCACCGCCGTCACCAGACCGGGCCGGGCGGTGGGAAGCACCACGTTCCACACCGTGCGCCACTGGCTGCCGCCGAGCGCGTACGAGGCCTCCCGCAGGGTGCCGGGCACCAGCCGGATGACCACCTCGGCGGCCCGGGTGACGATCGGCATCATCATCACGGTCAGCGCCAGCGAGGCCGCGAAGCCGCTCTTCTCGAAGCCGAAGGTGATGATGAAGACGCCGAGGATGAACAGGCCGGCCACGATGGAGGGCAGCGCGGTCATCGCCTCGACCAGCGTCCGCACCGGGCGCGCCAGCCGGCCGCCGACCTCGGACATGAAGATCGCCGCCGCGATGCCCAGGGGCACCGCGAACAGCGTTGCCAGGCCCAGCTGTTCGAGCGAGCCGACGATCGCGTTGAGCGCGCCGCCGGAGGTGATCGGGGAGAGCGCGGCGGTCTGCTCCATCGACTCGGTGAAGAAGTTGACGTGCTGGGCCGCCTCGTAGCCGCGGCTGGCCACGTAGCCGATCTGGTCGACGATCAGCGCGACCACCAGCAGCCCGGAGCTCCAGGAGGCCACCGCCACCAGCCGGTCGCGCACCATCAGCTTGCCCCACTGGAGCCGTCCGAGCGCGAAGTAGCCCGCCAGGAACAGGAGGTACCAGCAGACCAGGAAGCCGAACGCGCCGCTGAACGGCAGCACCCGCTCGTACAGCAGCCAGTTCAGCGCCAGCGAGCCGACCAGTGCGCCGGCCACGGTGAACACGTCCTCGCGGGTCACACCGCCGAGCCGCACCTTGGTCTGGGAGCGCGGTGGCGCGGCCTCGGCCGGCACCTCGGCGGAGCCGGGGGGCGTCGGACCTCCGGGCTCGGACGCGGCGACCGGTGGCAGGTCGAGCGTGGTCATCGGGTCGTCCCTTCGACGCGGTGGGTCATGTCGGTACGCCGCCTCAGTCCGCGGTGGAGGCCCCGGAGCGGGACCGGTTGATCACGAAGCCGGCCGCCACGTTGACCAGCAGGGTCAGCGCGAACAGCACCAGGCCGGCTGCCATCAGCGCGGAGAGCGAGAGCGCGTCCGACTCGCCGAAGCGCAGCGCGATGAGCGCCGAGATCGAGTTGGCGCCGTTCTCCAGGATGTGCGTGATGGTCTTGAAGCTCGGCGAGATGATCAGCGCGACCGCGATCGTCTCCCCCATCGCCCGGCCGAAGCCCAGCATGATCGCGCCGATCACCCCGCCCTTGCCGAACGGCAGGACCACCGCGCGCACCATCCCCCACCGGGTCGAGCCCAGCGCGTACGCGCCCTCCCGCTCGCCCTGCGGGGCCTGGGAGAACACCTCCCGGCTGAGCGAGGTCACGATCGGGATGATCATCAGCGCGACGACCACGCCCGCGATGAAGGTGGAGGAGGTGTAGGAGGTGCCGATGTCGCCGGTGCGCACCTTGAGGAAGGGGATCGTGTCGCCGAGGTGGTTGGTCAGCCAGCGGACGAAGCCGATGATGCGCGGCTGGAGGAAGAACAGCCCCCACAGGCCGTAGATGATGCTGGGGATCGCCGCCATCAGGTCGATCAGCGAGATCAGCGCCGCCCGCAACCGGACCGGCGCGTACTCGGAGATGAAGATCGCGGTGAAGAGGGCGACCGGGACGGCGATCACCAGGGCGATGACGGCGATCAGCAGGCCGTTCGGCAGGACGGCCGCGATGCCGAAGTTGTGCGCGGCGGTCTGCCACTTCTGCTCGGTCAGGAAGGACCAGCCGACCGCGCGCAGCGCGTCCGTGCCCCGCAGGACCAGGAAGAACGCGATCATCCCCATGATCGCGAAGACCGAGAGCCCGGCCACCCGCAGCACCCCGCGGAACAACCGGTCGCCCGGGGTCGCGGGGGCGGTGATGGTGCGCGGGACGTCCCGGTCGGGCCCGTGGTCGGGTTGGCCTGGCACCCCGGCGTACGGTGCCGCGGGCTCGGCGGCGGATGTCATGGTCTGCTCTCCGTGCTCGGGTGCGGGGGACGGATCCGGTGCGTACCCATTCGGCCAGCCGCAGGTGGCCGGATCGGGTCGTGTGTGTGTACGAGGGCCCAACGCGGCGACTCGGTAACGGAGTTGGGAACTCCGGGTGGCCGGACCGGACCGGAGAATGACGTGTCCGTGCTGGGGTTTCTCACCCAAGTCCTTTGATGTGGACGGTATTTGACTTCGCTCACGCATGGTCGGACCATTGGCCGATTCCGTTCCGGACGCAACGCGCGTTGACTCCAAGCGACTTCACCCATGCGGAAACGACTCGGCGGGGCCGAAACGGCGGCCCCGCCGAGTCGTGCTTCGGTGATTCCGTGGCGTCACCGCGTCAGACCGTCACGGCCGGCGGCGCACCCGCGACCAGCCCTTCCGCACCTCCGCCAGCGCCCGCGCCCCGGCGGGCGTCCCGCCCAGGAAGAGCGCCGCCGGACCGCCGACCAGCAGCACCAGGCCGCCGATCAGCGCGACGGGCAGCAGCAGCCGGGCGGCGCCGGAGCGGTCGGACGCCGGAGTACCGGCGGCGACGGGCGCGGCGGACAGCGACTTGCCGGGCGTGCCGGGCGCCGCACCTGGCTTGGCACCCGCACCGGCACCCGCCACCGCTCCGCCGGCCGCCGCCCCCGCTCCACCGGCCGCGGCACCCGCACCGCCGGTCGCGGCGCCCGTACCGGTGCCGGACAGGCCGCCGGTGGAGGCCCCGCCGGACCCGCCGGACGCCAGGTCCCCGGTCCCGCCGGCGGCCGCGGCCCCGCTCCCGCCGGACGCCCCGCCCTCACCGGCCTGGCTGACCGAGGCGACGCCCTGCCCACCGCCCGTACCGGAGGCCGGCGTCGAACCGTCACCGCCGGTCGCGGGCGGGTTCGGCGGCGCGGCCTGGTTGCCGGGCAGCTTGGCGTCCTGCGCCGCCAGGTGGCCGATCGCGTCCGCGGTCTGGGTCCGCTGGGCGGCGGTCAGGGCGAGGAAGCCGGGGGCGAGGTGGCCGGGCTCGTACCCGTAGACCTGGCCGGTGGTGGTCACCGCGCGCATGAACGTGGTCATCGCGGCCACCTTGCCGGCCGCGACGTCCTTGGTCGGGAGCATCGCGTACTGCACGGCGGTCAGCGGGTAGGCCTTCTGGTCACGCGAGAGGGCCGAGTCGGACGCGCCGTACGGCAGGGACTGCACGCCGGTGGCCTGGTCGACGGTCATGTCGGCGACGGCCGCCTGGAACCCCGGGCCGTCCGGTGAGACGAAACCGCCGGCCGGGTTGAGCAGTTGGGCCTCGGGCAGCGAGTAGGCCTTCGCCTCACCGGTGTCCATGATCGCGAACAGGGTCCGCTTCCCGATCTTGAGCGGCGGGCACAGGTCGTGCGAGCCGTCCGACTTCGTGTCCCCGTTGACGCAGTTGGGCTGGTTCCACAGCACCTTGCGCACCACGTCGTTCAGCCCGGTCGAGATCGGGTTCCACTCGAACTGCTTCCAGTTGCGCTTGGCGTCCTCCGTCGCGTCCGGGATCCCCGAGGAGTCCTGCCGGACGAGGGAGTCGGTCGGGTAGCCGGAGAAGGCGGGGCGCAGGTAGAAGCTGTCCACGTGCATGCCCCACGGGTCGGACTCGCCGTCCAGGAAGCGCACCGCGTCGGGGTCCGCGGCGATCCACGACGTCAGCTGGTACGTCATGTCCGCCGTCCCGCCGAACACCGTCGGGGTGGTGTTGTTGGAGAGGCAGCCCGTGGGCCAGGAGACCGTGCCGTCCGAGGGCAGCGGGTTCAGCTTCTGGAACTCCGGGTCGTCGAAGATGCAGATCGGGTTGCCCTTCACCGACGGGATCGCGGCGCCGGGCGAGGCGTAGGACTGCGTGAGCAGCTTGGCCAGCAACCGCGCGTTGAGCTTCATGCTCCTGATCTGCCGACCGGTGTTCGGGTCGTCCACGACGAACACCACGGAGATTCCCGAGGTCGCGATCGGCGCGTACACGTACGGGCGGGGTGGCGGCGCCTGGGTGTCCGGCCGGGACGCCAGCGCCATGTCGCCGCTGCCCGACAGGAAGTCCGTGCGGGCCTGCGCGTCGCCGTTCGCGAAGCCGTACGTGAGCGACATCGGCTCGGTGCCCTGGCACAGCCCGGCCTGCCACTGCGCCATCGCCCGCTTGGCCGGTTCGAGTCCGGCCACCCTGAAGGCCGCGTGCTGGTCCGGACAGGCCGCCGCCGTGGGGGCGAACGCCAACGGCACCACCGCGCGGCGCTCCCAGGAGCACTGCTCGGACGTCTTCATGTTCGTGTAGCGGTTGATGGTGCCGTTGAGCTTCAGGTCGGACGCCATGCCGAAGTCCAGGTCCAGGCTGTGGTTGTCGCAGCCGAGGACGCCCTTGCGGGTCTTGTCCGCCCAAGCGATGGAGTCGCCACCGTAGTTGGGCTCGACGACCAGCGAACACGGGTGCTTGTCGTCGCAGCGCAGGGTGGGGCTCTGGTCGGACGTGTAGAGCTCGATGTCCGCGAAGCCCGAACCGTCCGCGCCCGTGACCGAGACGACCATGTTCGACGGGTAGTCGGGGAAGGTCGTCCCCGGGGCGGGCGTCTTCTGCTGGAAGCCCGCCGCCGCGTCGGCGTTGTACAGAGTGCTGTCGTAGCAGTCGGTGACCTTGGGGTCGGTGCCCCGGCACTGGTACACCCGCACCTGGTAGAAGGGCTGCTCGCTACGCGGTGCCGGCCCGTTCAGCCAGGGATCGCCGTTGGCGTCCGAGGTCGGGGTGAACCCCTTCCAGCTGACGTGGACCACCTGGTTGACCAGGTTCCTGGTCTGCGCGACGCTCACGCTCCCCTCGGGGCCGTACACGCCGTCGTTCGGCTGCCACACCTTGGGCCCCGGCACCGTGACGGCGGAGTCCTCCGCCACGGCCTGCGGCAGCGCCCCCAGGCCGATCGGCAGCACGCCGATCGCGACCACCGACGACCACACCATCGCGAGAGCGGGCAGTCGGCGGCGCCACCGGCCCGAAGGTCTCCGGTCGGGCGGTCGGACTCTCATGGCGGGCACCTCCGTGCGATTGCGCGCCGCCGGGAGACGCGGCGCAGGGGATCAGGCATCGAGCGGCCAACGATTCCGGTACCCGTCCATTCGGCCAGCCGCAGATGGCCGGATCCGGTCGCGCGCGTGTACGAGACCACAACGCGGCACCTCGGTCGCAGAGTTGACGCCCCCACGGGAAAACAGGCCCGTGCCTGTCGGCACGGGCCTGGACCAACCGGTGGGCGGTGCTCAGCCGTTGACGGTCAGCGTGAAGGAACCGACCGCCTGGCCGTTCGTGAAGAAGGCGGTGTTCAGCTTGCCGTCGAGGAACTGCGCGCCCGAGGCGTCCACGGTGAGCGCGGACGCGGTCAGGGACTGCGTGGTACCGCTCTGCTCGGTCCGCTGCAGGCCGGCCGGCTTGAACAGCAGGACCGGGTCGGTGGCGCCGTCCGGCACACCGGTGAGGCGCCAGTCGTCGGCGCTGAACGCGAGCTGCTTGAAGAGCACGCTCTTACCGGTGAAGACGTCGACGAACAGCAGGCTGCCACCGAGCGTCGCGTTGCCGTAGTAGCCGCGCAGGTTGACGCTGCCGCCGGTCACCGGGAGGCTCGTCGACAGGCCCGCGGTGGTGTCGTAGGAAACGCCGGCGTTCGGCAGCGGAACGATGAACACGCCGTTGCTCGCCGCGGCCTGGAGGAAGGTGTTGTTCTCGGTCATCATGGCGCTGCCGGTGGGGGCGGGAGCGGCGTCGGCCGCGGCCACGCCGCTGAAGGCGGTGACGGCGAGGACGACCGCGACGCCGCCGGCGAGGAACCGACCGGTGGTACGGGACATGCTGGTCTCCTTGGGAGAGGAAGGTTTCGCGCTGAGGGTGGAGCACCGGTCCGAGGACCGGCCGACAGGTCCGGCCGGAGCCGGATCCGTGGTTCAGGGGTGCGGTACGGAGCCACAGGTGGGCAGCGCGAGATTCCGCGTCCCGCCGGGTCGGCGGCGACGGTGGGGCGCGGGGTGCCCCGTGGTCTCAGGTGAGGGTGGCGACACCGCAGGCCGCGGTCGGCAGCGGGTAGGCGTGGTGGGCGGGGGCCGGCGGGTTCCTCAGCCGGCCCGTTCCCTTCGGGACGCCCTGCCGGTGGGCCGGCGGCCACGGGCGCGAAGCCCGTGGCCGCCGGATGGTGCGGGGTGAATCAGGTGAGGGTGGCGACACCGCAGGCCGGGGTGGCCAGGAAGCCGTAGCTCGCCAGGTCGGCGGCGGCGACCGGGTCGTTGCAGATCCAGCCGTTGGAGCCGAAGATCGCCTGGAGCGCCTGGCCGTGCGCGTCGGTCGCCGTCCACTCGGTGTCGCGGACCACGTTGTAGACCACGCGGCCGAAGGAGGAGTTGGCGAACTTGGTGTTGATCACGTTGTTGGTGATCGGGGTCAGGGTGGCGCCGTTGACCACGATGTTGCGCAGGGTCAGGCTGCCGGGGGCGTCGGTCGCCGTGCCGTGGCCGCCGACGGTCTGGCCGAGGTAGTGGGCGACGGAGTAGGGGAAGACGACGTTCGGGTCGGTCAGGTTGGCGTCGGTGCCCTCGTTCTCCTCCGGGCCGGTGGTGACGCAGGCGCCGGGGGTGGTCACGCCGATCGCGCCCAGGAAGAAGGAGCGCGTGCCGGAGTCGGCCTGCGGCAGGAACGGCTTGATGGTGGCGTTCGGCAGGCTCGCGTTGATCTGGGTCCAGTTGGTGGTGGTGCAGTTGTAGATCGCGGTCAGCTGCGCCGAGGTCAGCTGCGCCGGGGCGTTGCCGGTGCTCGGGGCGGACCAGGTGACGGCGTCCTTGGCGAGCGCGACGAAGTCCAGGCCGTGGGCGTCGGTCGCCGCCGGGCCGCGCGAGGAGCGGGCGAAGTCCACGGTCGCGCTGGTGTTGGCGACCAGGGCCTTGATGCCGGCGCCGGAGCCGTTCGGGCGGGCGATCGAGGTGGCACCGGTCTTGGTGGTGATCGGCGAGGTGCCGGTCGCGTCCCAGCTGTACAGGTGCGGCGCGGTGGAACCGGCGCCCAGGGAGGCGTTGTAGTCGGCCGAGAACTGGTTCAGCAGAACCTGGATGGTGTCCGAGCCGACACCCACGATGTCCTGGGCGGCCGGGGTGACACCGGCGGCCGGGTCGGCGACGGCCGAGCCCGAGGCGACGGTGGCGAGGGAGGTCGCCAGCGCGGCGGCGGCGAGAAGCTTGGCAGCGGTCTTACGCATGTTCTTGTTCCTCCGGTGGGAGAGACCTGCATCGCGTTACCCGGGCCCTGATGGGGAGCCCGGGGCCGGGGGACCGCCTCCGCTGCGGCCCGGTCCGGCAGTGCTGATCCTGTCTGGCCGGGAGGTTGCGCCGGAAGGGTGGTCGAGACCGGCCCGGGAATGTCGACTCATCGGTTCGACGAGGTTTAGGCACTGGTCAGTGCGCACGTGACAGGGGCACAACCCGGTGTCCGAACCCGGTCGACGTTCTTCTCCAGGAGGCGGCTCGGGGGGGTGCCGGAAACCTTCGCTTCACCGGAAGAGCACGAACGCCCCGGTCGCCTCACAGCGGCCGGCGGACGTCCCGCCCGCTGCGCCGCAACTCCTGCCCCACCCACTGCAATCCGGCCAGGAACCCCTCGATCCCCGCCTGGCACTGGTCGCGCCGCAGGTACCCGCGCGCGCTGCGCGCGACCGGGACGGCGTCGGCCGCCCCCGGCCGGGTGCTGCGCACCGGCAGGTAGGCGGACCAGACCCACTGCCGGCCCTCGGACTGCCCCGTCGAGCACCGCAGGGCGGCCCGTTCGATGATCAGTTCCCGCACCGCCTCGGCGAGTTCGTCCTCGCTCCGGTACGTGCGCACGCCGACGCCGAGCGGCCGCCCGTTGGCGGCGCGCAGGGCCCAGCCCAGACAGCGGTCGGCCGCGGGCACGATCAGCAGCCGCGGGCCGCGCCGCTCAGCGGCCATCGGTGTGTCTCAACGACACGGCCCTCTCGGGCAGTTCCCGCGGGGGCTGTTTGGCGAGCAGCACGACGAAGCGGCGAAAGGCGTTCTGGCAGGTCGCGTACCGCTCGTACGCGCGGCTGGAGCGCACTTCGGGGAGGCTGCGCGAACCCGGGATGACCCAGATCCAGCCGATGCCGTCGCGGACGTGGGTGATCCGCGCGGTGAGCTCGGCGGCCCCGACGCGTAACCCGTCGAAGCCGCGCTCGGCCTCGCCGGGAGTCTCGAACATGGCCGGGGTGATCGCCACCACTCGGCCGTTCGGCGCCTTCAGCTGCCAGCGGTAGCGCCCGTCCGGGGCCCGCTCAGTCCTGAACCCGCCCCGACTTACCCCTGCTGCGGTGTTCCCGCGGCCAGACGCGTCCACTGATCCCCCGTCCGGTTACCCCTCCGAGACCGGAGCAAAGCTATGTGTGCACACTGAGCCGCCGAAAGCCCAGAACGTTCACAACTTGCGCTGTTGGTCGGGAAGTTCTCCCTCGTTTAACTTTCACCAGCCAGCTGCGAGAGGACGATCGGGGCCGGGGCTCAGAGCCGGGCCGTCCAGCGGACCATCGTGCCCTTCCGGTACGGCCCGACCTCGTGCCAGGCGTCGCCGCCGAGCGCCTCGGCCCGCCGGGTCAGGTTGCGCAGGCCGCTGCGCCGGCCGCCCGGCGGAATGCCGACGCCGTCGTCGGTCACCGTCAGCAGCACGCCCGGCCGCCCGCCCCGGTCCAGCGAGTCCGGGTCGCCGCTGACCGGCCGGCCGCCGTCGTCCAGGTGGGCGGTCGCGTCGATCTCCACGCCGACCCGGGAGGCCCGCGCGTGCCGGGCCGTGTTGGAGAGCATCTCCCGGAGTGCGGCGAGCAGTTGACGGCCGGTCTTCTCGCCGACCAGGCTCTCCACCGGGCCGACGAAGCTCACCGACGGCTTGAAGCCGAGCGCCGCCGCGGCCTGGCTGGCCTCCCGCAGCACCCGGGTGCGCAGGGTGTCCGGCGTGTCACCGTGGTTGTCGTGCTGGAGGGCGTAGATGGTGGTGCGGACCTCCTGGATGGTGGCGTCCAGCTCGTCCACCGCCTTGCCGATGCCGACCTTCACCTCGGGCACCACCGACCGTCGGGCCGCGCTCTCCAGCATCATCCCGGTGGCGAACAGCCGCTGGATCACCAGGTCGTGGAGGTCGCGGGCGATCCGGTCGCGGTCCTGGAAGACGGCCAGGCGCTGCTGGTCGCGCTGGCCCTCGGCGAGCCGCAGGGCGAGCGCGGCCTGCGAGGCGAAGGTCTCGGCGAGCTGCTTCTCGGTGTCGGTGAACGGCAGCGCGCCGCGCGGGCGCCAGACGCAGAGCCCGCCGAGCACCCGGCCGGCGGCGACCATCGGGACGGCCATGGACGGGCCGAAGCCGCGGGCGAGCCGGATCATCACGGTCGGGTCGCTGGACATGTCGTCCAGGTAGACGCTCTCCCCCGAGAGCAGCCGGGCCGCGAAGCTCTCCTGGGGCAGCAGTTCGCCCCGGACGAACTCGGCGGCCTCGCCGGAGGCGTGGGCGACCCGCATCTGCCCGCCGTCGTCCCCCGAGGGTTCCGTCGGTTCGGTCGGGAGCAGGATCATGCCGAGCGCGGCGTCCGCCAGCTCCCGCACCTGCTCGGCGGCGACGGTCAGCGCGGTCTCGGCCTGGTCGGTGGAGAGCAGTGCCGTGGTGACGGCGGAGGCGCCGGCGATCCAGCGCTCCCGGCGCCGCCCCTCCTCGTACAGCCGGGAGTTCTCGATCGCGACGCCGGCCGCCGCGGCGAGCGCGTGCACCACCTGCTCGTCCTCGGGGGTGAAGGCGCCGCCGCCCTTCTTCTCGGTGAGGTAGAGATTGCCGAAGACCTCGTCGCGGACCCGGATCGGTTCGCCGAGGAAGGTCCTCATCTCCGGGTGGTGCGGCGGGAATCCGGAGGAGCGCGGGTCCGCGCCGAGCTCGCTGAGCCGCAGCGGCTCGGGGCGGTCGATGAGCGCGCCGAGGATGCCGCGCCCGGCGGGCAGCTCGCCGATCGCGGCGGCGGTCTCGTCGTCGATGCCGACGTGGATGAAGTCGGCCAGGCCGGTGCCGCCGGGGGCGATCACGCCGAGCGCCGCGTACCGGGCGTCGACCAGTTCGGCGGCGCCGGTGGCGATCCGGTGCAGGGTGGCGTGCAGGTCGAGCCCGGCACCGATCGAGACCACCGCCTCCAGCAGCCGCTGCATCCGGTCGGTGACCGCGGCGGCCGACTGCAGGCGCTCCGCGACCTCGGTGACCAGGGTGTCCAGCCCGAGCGAGGCGATCTCCGGCACCCGGTGGGGTGTCGGCTCGGGGGCGGAGGGGAGGTCTGGCGTGGGGTCCATGAAGAAGAGCCTAGTTTGTACGGTTTTCAGCCGAAGGATGGCGCGACCAGCGACCAGCGACCGGCGGACGGCGCGCGGCGCGCGGCGCGCGGCAAGCGGCTACCGCCCCGCGCCCACCGGCTCCAGCAAGCCGTCCGGCTCCAGCAGCCCGTCCGCCGCCCGCTCCCGCCGCCACATGGCGTGCAGCCGCCCGTCCTCGTCCGCGACCAGCTCCGACCAGCGGCCGCGCTCGGCGACCCGGCCGCCGTCCAGCACCAGCACCTCGTCGACCGTGGTGTCGTCCAGTCCGGCCAGCCGGTGGGTGATCAGCACCGTGGTGCGGCCCTCGGTGGCGGCCAGCAGGTCGGCGGTGAGCGCGTCGGCGGTGGGCAGGTCGAGGTGTTCGGCGGGCTCGTCCAGGACGAGCACCGGGAAGTCCGCGAGCAGTGCCCGGGCGAGCGCGAGCCGCTGCCGCTGGCCGCCGGAGAGCCGGGCGCCGTGCTCACCGACCATGGTGTCCAGGCCGTCGGGCAGGGTCTGCGTCCAGTCCAGCAGCCGGGCCCCGGCGAGCGCGGCGCGCAGCTCGTCCTCGGCGGCGCCCGGCCGGGCCAGCCGCAGGTTCTCCCGCAGTGAGCTGTCGAAGACGTGGGCGTCCTGCGCGCACAGCCCGATCACCCGGCGGACGTCCTCGCCCGCGAGCGAGCGACTGTCCACAGCCTGTGGACGGTCCGCGGCGAAGGTGACGTCGCCCGCGCCCGGCTCCAGGAACCGCAGCAGCGCCTGGGCCAGGGTGGTCTTGCCGGAGCCGGACGGGCCGACCACGGCGATCCGGCGGCCGGGGGCGAGGTCGAGGTCCACCTCGGCCAGCGCGTCCACGGCCTGCCCGGGGTGCCGGACGGTCAGTCCGCGCACCGCGATCGGCAGCGGCCGCTCGGGCAGCGCCACGGGATCCGTAGGCTCGGCCACCAGGGTTTCGGCAGCCAGCACCTCGTCGAGCCGGGCCTGCGCGGCCCGGCTGCGCTGGCGGGCCTGGACGGCCAGCGGCATCCCCGTGACGGCCTCGAAGGCGGCCAGCGGCGTGAGCACGACCAGCGCCAGGCAGACCGGCGCCAGCGCCCCGCCGCGCACCCCCTGGATGCCGACCGCCGCCGCGGCGGTCACGGTCAGCCCGGTGAGCAGCGCGATCAACCCGGTGCCGAGCGCGGTGGTGGCGGCCGAGCGGGCGGCCAGCCGGGTGAGCGCGGCGTCGGCGGTGCGGACGGCGGCCAGCCGGCCGGGCAGCGCGCCGGCCACGGTGAGTTCGGCGGTGCCGGTGAAGGCGTCCACGACGGTGGTGGCGAGCCGCCCGCGCGCCGGGGCCTGCCGCCGTTCGGCGCCGGCCGACCAGCGGGCGGCCAGCGCGGGCACCACCGCGCCCGCGAGCAGCAGCCCGAGCCCGAGCACGACCCCGGCGGCGGGCAGGAAGGCGCCCAGCGCGACCGTCGCGACCAGCGAGACCACGCCCGCCACGGCGGCCGGCAGCCGCCAGCGCAGGTGGTGGTCCTGGATCGCGTCGACGTCGGCGACCAGTCTGGAGAGCAGGTCGCCGCGCCGGAAGGCGGGCAGCCCGGCCGGGGCGAGCACGGTCAGCCGCCGGTAGACGGCGGCCCGCAGGGTGCCGAGGGTGCGCAGCACGGCGTCGTGCGAGACCAGCCGCTCCGCGTAGCGGAAGACGCTGCGGCCGATGCCGAAGGCCCGCACCGAGGTGACGGCCATCATCAGGTAGAGCACCGGCGGCATCTCGGAGGCCCGGGAGATCAGGTAGCCGGAGGTGGCCATCAGCGCGACGGCGCAGCCGAGGGCGAGCGCGCCGAGCAGGACCGACAGCGCCAGCCGGGGGGTGGCGGCGGCCGCCGCGGGCTCGTCCTCCGCCTCGGCGGGGGCGGGCGTCGGCCGCCCGCTGTGCGAGGGCCGCTCGACGGGAGCGGCGGCCGGCGCGGCGGCGCCCGCCAGCCGGACCCGCTGGTCGGCGACGGCCAGCAGCGCCGGCCGGTGCGCGACGATCAGCACGGTGCGCGCCGGGTCCTCGGCGAGGGCCCGGACGGCGTCCACGACGGCGGCCTCGGAGGCGCCGTCCAGGCTCGCGGTCGGCTCGTCGAGCAGGATCAGCGGCCGGTCGTCGGCGAGCAGGACCCGGGTGAGCGCGAGCCGCTGCCGCTGGCCGGCGGAGAGCCCGGCGCCGTCCTCGCCGAGCGGCGCGTCCAGCCGGCTGACGAAGTCGAGCGCGTGCGCGGCCCGCAGCGCCGTCCACAGCTGCTCGTCGGTGGCCTGCGGGCGGTAGAGCCGCAGGTTCTCGGCGACCGTCCCGGCGAACAGGTGCGGGTGCTGCGGCACCCAGGCGATCTGCCGCCGCCAGCTCTCCGGCTCCAGTTCGGCCAGGTCGTACGTCCGCCCGTCGGCGGCGGTGATCCGGACGGTGCCGGCGTCGGGGGCGGTGAGCCCGAGCAGGACGGCGAGCAGGGTGGACTTGCCGGCCCCGCTCGGGCCGGTGAGGGCGGTGGTGGCGCCCGGGCGCAGGGTCAGCGCGGCGCCGTCCAGCGCGGGTTCGGTCCGCCCGGGGTGTCGCACGACCAGGTCGGAGACGGCGACGACCGCCCCGGCGAGGGCGGGCGCGGGCACCGTGCCGGCGGCGGGCAGCGGGGTCTCCAGCACCTGGAAGATCTCGTCGGCGGCGGTCAGCCCCTCCACGCTGGAGTGGTAGAGCGCGCCGACCTGGCGGATCGGAACGTACACCTCGGGGGCGAGGACCAGGATCAGCAGCCCGGTCTCCAGGTCGAGCGTGCCGTCGACCAGCCGGAAGCCGACGGTGACCGCGACCAGCGCGACCGACAGGGTGGAGAGCAGTTCCAGCGCGAAGGAGGAGATGAAGGCGATCCGCAGGGTGCGCAGGGTGGCCCGGCGGTAGTCGGCGGTGATCCGGGCGATGGTGGCGGCCTGGGCGCGGGCCCGGTTGAACACCTTGAGGGTGGGCAGCCCGGCGACCACGTCCAGGAAGTGGTGCGAGAGCCGGGACAGGGTGTCCCACTGCCGGTCCATCCGGGACTGGGTGGCCATCCCGATCAGCACCATGAACAGCGGGATCAGCGGGAGCGTCCCGGCGATGATCGCGGCCGAGGTGAAGTCGGCGCCGACGATCCGCAGCAGGACGATCACCGGGACGACCACGGCGAGCGCCAACTGCGGCAGGTAGCGGGCGAAGTAGTCGTCGAGGGCGTCGACGCCGCGGGTGGCGAGGGTGGTGAGTTCGCCGGTGCGCCGGCCCGCCAGGTAGGCCGGGCCGAGCGCGGTGGCGTGGTCGAGCAGCCGGCGCCGCAGGGTGGACTTCACCCGGGCGACGGAGCGGTGCGCGGTGAGTTCGGTGAGCCAGCCGACCAGCCCGCGCCCGACGGCCGTCAGGGCGAGCAGCAGCAGTGGCGTGGTCAGCTCGCCGAGGGTCGCCTGGCGCTGGAAGGCGCGGACGACGATCTCGGCGATCAGACTCGCCTGGGCGACCACCAGGGCCGCGCCCGCCCCGCCGAGCAGGACCGATCCGGCGAGGAAGGCACGGGTGGTGCGGGCGTACCCGAGGAGTCGGGGGTCGACCGGCTGCACGGCGTCAGGCCTGGTCGAGCGCGGCGGCCGGGTCGTGCCCGGGGATGTGCTGGACGCCGATGCGCTTGCGGAACACCCAGTACGTCCAGCCCTGGTAGAGCAGCACGAGCGGGGTGAACACCGCGGCCACGATGGTCATCAGCTTCAGCGTGTACGGCGAGGAGGCCGCGTTGCTCACCGTCAGGCTCCAGCCCTCGTTGAGGGTGGATGGCATGACGTTCGGGAAGAGCGCCAGGAAGAGCATCGCGACGGCGGCGACGATGGTCGCCCCGGAGAGGATGAACGCCCAGCCCTCGCGGCCGAGTTGGTTGGCCGCCAGCGCGCCGACCAGGGCCAGCACGGCGATGACCAGGGCGGCCAGGCTGCGGCCGTTGCCGTTGTCGGCCTGCGTCCAGCACAGGAAGGCCAGCGCCAGCACCGCGGACACCACGCCCACCCGCAGGGCGGTCGCCCGGGCCCGGTCACGGATCCCGCCGACCGTCTTGAGCGCCGCGAACACCGCGCCGTGGAAGGTGAACAGGCTGAGCGTCACCAGGCCGCCGAGGAGCGCGTACGGGTTGAGCAGGTCCCAGAAGGTGCCGACGTAGTTCTTCTGCGCGTCGATGTCGACGCCGCGCACGATGTTGGCGAAGGCCACGCCCCACAGGAAGGCCGGGAGCAGCGAGGTCCAGAAGATGGCCTCCTCCCAGTTGCGCTGCCAGCGCGCGCCGTCGCGCTTGGCCCGGTACTCGAAGGCCACGCCGCGCACGATCAGGCAGACCAGGATGATCAGCAGCGGGATGTAGAAGCCGCTGAACAGGGTCGCGTACCAGTCCGGGAAGGCCGCGAAGGTGGCGCCGCCGGCGGTCAGCAGCCAGACCTCGTTGCCGTCCCAGACCGGGCCGATGGTGTTGATCAGCACCCGCCGCTCGGCGGTGTTGCGGGCGAGCGGCTTGGTCAGGATGCCGATTCCGAAGTCGAAGCCCTCCAGGAAGAAGTAGCCGATCCACAGGACCGCGATCAGTACGAACCAGACGTCGTGGAGTTGCATGTCAGATCCCCTGTGGTCCTCAGTAGGCGAAGGCGAGAGGCTTGTCGGCGTCGTCGTCCGAGGACGGTCCGCGCAGGGACGGGTCCTTGGCGGGCGGCTGCTCCGTCACCACCGGACCGGCCTTGGCGTACTTGACCAGCAGCCGGACCTCGACGACGGCGAGGATCGCGTACAGCAGGGTGAAGGTGGTCAGCGCGCCGATCTGGGTGCCGACGCCCACGTTGGGGGAGACCGCGCTGGCGGTGGTCATCAGACCGAAGACGGCCCAGGGTTGACGGCCCATCTCGGTGAAGATCCAGCCGAAGCTGTTGGCGATCAGCGGGAAGCCCATGGTCAGGATGCCGATCCGCCAGCTCCACTTGGTGAGGAACGGGCCCAGCTCCCGCCGGGGGGTGAGCATCAGCCGGGGCACCTCGGTCTCGCCGGTGCGGAACTCGGGGTGCAGGAACTTCTTGCGCCGGGTGGTCCAGAGCCCGATCAGGCCGGCCACGAAGGAGGTCATCCCGAAGCCGATCATGAGGCGGAAGCCCCAGTAGGTGACGAAGATGCTCGGGATGTAGTCCTTGGGGTCCCCGCCGAACTTGGCGGCCTCGGCGGCCGCGGTGTCGTTGATGCCGGGGACGGAGGAGTTGAAGTCGCTGTGGGCGAGGAAGGAGAGTATCCCGGGGATCTCCAGCTCGACCGAGTTGTGGCCCTTGCTGACGTCGCCGACCGCGAAGATCGAGAACGGCGCCGGCGACTGGGTGTCCCACAGGGCCTCGGCGGCGGCCATCTTCATCGGCTGCTGCTCGAACATCACCTTGGCGAGCGAGTCGCCGCTGAGCGCGGTGCCGGCGCCGAAGACCACGGCGAGCACCAGGCCGAGCCGCAGCGAGGTGCGCATCACGGCGGTCTTCTTGGGGTCGGCGCTCTCCGGCCTGCGCTTGGCCTTCCAGAGGTGGAAGGAGGCGATGCCGACCATGAAGGCCGCGCCGGTGAGGAAGGCGGCGGTCAGGGTGTGCGCCACGACGGTGAGGGTGGTGTTCTGGAACAGCACCTTGGCGATGTCGGTGAGCTGGGCCTTGCCGGTGGCCGGGTCGATCGAGTAGCCGACCGGGTGCTGCATCCAGGAGTTGGCCGCCAGGATGAAGTAGGCGGAGAGCACGGTGCCGAGGGCGACCATCCACATGCAGGCGCAGTGCAGCTTCTTCGGCAGCTTGTCCCAGCCGAAGATCCACAGGCCGATGAAGGTGGACTCGAAGAAGAAGGCGATCAGCGCCTCCATCGCGAGCGGGGCACCGAAGACGTCACCGACGAAGCGGGAGTAGTCGGACCAGTTCATGCCGAACTGGAATTCCTGGACGATGCCGGTGACCACGCCCATCGCGATGTTGATCAGGAAGAGCTTCCCCCAGAACTTGGTGGCGTGGAAGTACTTCTCCTTGTTCGTCCGCACCCAGGCGGTCTCCAGCCCGGCCACGATCGCGGCCAGGCTGATGGTGAGCGGAACGAAGAGGAAGTGGTAGACGGTGGTGATGCCGAATTGCCATCGCGCGATGGTCTCGTGAGCGATTGCCAGTTCCACGTCGCCCTCTCTCCAACCTGCCCCATTTCAGGGCACATTCCGGACAAACTTCATCTAAAGCCGTAGACCGCTGCCTAACCACGCAAGCTTGTCCGCTTGTGAACGTGAACACGTTCACAAGGAGCAGTATCCATCATGCTTACGGATGAATCGAGGGCGGGGTGGGTTTCGCCGGCGATGCGGTGCGTGACGGTGCGCACAGTCTGCGGAGCCACCCGCCCCGGCGACAACGAACGGCCGGGCAGCCGCGGGCGCGATCTTGGACGAACCGGCGCTTGACAGGGCTGAGCTGGGCGGAAGGACGCTGCCCCGCGCCGTCGGCGACGGCGCTGGGCAGAACAGCCAGGGGCGGGGCAGAACAGCCAGGGCCTGGGTGTCAGCGGCTCCCGTACGGCCGGGTCTCCGGTCGAGCCGCCAACAGGCCTGGCGGCGGGGCCGGTTCGGGTATCGGCGGGCGGCGGCGGGCGGCGGTAATTCCGGGCGGGCGGCCGTCCGGCCGTGCCAGACTCGGCCGCATGCGGACGATCATCGCGGACATGGCCGAGCGGCTGGTGCGGGTCCCCGGCGTGGTCGGCGTGGCGCTCGGCGGCAGCCGGGCCCGCGGCGAGCACCGGCCCGACTCCGACTGGGACCTGGGCGTCTACTACCGGGGCCGCCTCGACCTCGCCGCCCTGCGCACGCTGGCTGGGCCGGACGTCGAGGTGGCCGGACCCGGTGGCTGGGGCCCGTGGGTCGACGGCGGCGCCTGGCTCACCGTGGACGGCACCGCCGTCGACTGGATCCTGCGCGACCTGGACCGGGTCGGGCGGGTCTGGGCGGACTGCCGGGAGGGCCGCTACGAGGTCGGCATCCAGGCCGGGCACCCGCTCGGCTTCTGGTCCCCCTGCTACGCCGGGGAGCTCGCCCTCGGGCAGGTCCTCGCCGACCCGAGCGGCGAACTCACCAGGCTCCGGGCCACCATGGCGGTCTACCCGGAGGCGCTGCGGACGGCGCTCACCGGGGCCACCTGGGAGGCCGAGTTCCTCACCGCGGGAGCGGCCAAGGGCGACGACACCGGGGACGTCCTGTACGTCGCGCTCTGCCTCTCCCGCGCCGTCGGCGTGCTGGTCCAGGCCCTGCACGCGGACGCCCGGCGCTGGTGCCTCAACGAGAAGGGCGCCCTGCCCGCCACCCCGCCCTGGTTCGCCCGGCGCGCCGGGGCCCTGCTGTCGGGCCTCGGCGCCGGGCCCGCGGCCCTGACCGCCACCGTCGCCGAGGCCCGCACCCTGGTCGCCGACACCGTGGCGGCGCTGCGGGAGGAGTAACCACTAAGCCCGGCCGAGGAGTTGGCTTCCCGGGGTGGAGTCGGCGCGGGCGGTGAAGAACTCGGTGAAGCCGTGCAGGAACTCCTCCATGGTGATCCGGCCGTCCCCGTCCACGTCCAACTGGCGGAACCCGTGGGAGAGTTCGGCCGGGTGGACGCGCGGCCCGCCGAACACCGCCCGGTACTCGTCGGCCTCCAGGAAGCCGCTGCCGTCGGTGTCCGCGGCGGTGAACACGGCCCGCAGTGCGGGCAGCAACCCCTGCTCCAGGTAGGCCGGGTCGCGGTCGCAGCCGGCGAGGGTGGCCGCCACGAACTCCTCCCGGCTGACCTGGCCGTCCCCGTTGGCGTCCATGGCCACGCGCAGCTGCTCCCACCAGCCGTCGAAGGCCTCGTACACCCGGGCCTCGGCGGCCTCGTCCAGGTCCAGCTGCCAGCACACGTTGTGCGCCATCGCCCGCAGGTCGTGCACGGTGATGAAGCCGTCGCCGGTCTGGTCCAGCACCTCGCGGAAGAAGCGGTCGAGCCGGGGTTCGCGGGTGTCCCGGCGCGGCGGACGCCAGCGGGACGGGCCGTGCTGCTCCGGGGAGCGGTAGCGCAGCCGGTCCGGCAGCAGGGGCACGGCGGCACCGGCGCCGCGGTGCAGCAGCCAGGACAGCAGCGCGGCCCGCCGCGTCCGGACCAACCCGAACCGCTCCCGCACCGCCGGCGGCAGGTCCGCCACCGTCAGCGCGGTGATCACCCGGGCCACCACCGCCCGCACCAGCCGCCAGCCGGCGTCGCCGAGGAACCAGAGCCGGCGCGGCCGCGGCGCCTCGTGCAGGATGTCGAACAGCAGGTAGCGCGCTGCCTCGGTGAACTCCAGCCGCTCGCGCGCCATCCGGGCGAAGTAGTCCGGCAACTCGGCCACGCTGCCCGGCAGTTCACTCTCGGGCAGGTCGAAGGCCGCGACCGTACTGGTGAACTCCTCGTACGCCAGCTCCAGTTGCGCCGCGTCGTACGGGTCCCCGCCCAGCCGCCGCATGGCGGCCACGCACTCGAAGAGCGTCAGCAGTACCCACGCCCTGGTCGCCGCGTCCCTGGCGTCGTACGACCGCCCGTCCGGCGCCGTCCCGCGGATCCGCTTGTGCGCCCGGTCCAGCCGCGCGACCTCCCGCCGCAGCGCCTCCGCGTCCTGGTAGAACAGCCGCCGCCCGCTCCCCAGCGTGTGCTCCACCCGCCGCCACGGATGCGCCTGGTACGTCGAGTGCTCCGCCATCCCGGCCCCCACCACCGGATCCGCCGCCTGCAGCACCAGCAGCCGCCAGGCGACCAGCGCGATCCGCCACTCGGACAGATCCCGCCGGAACGACACCACCGGGTCAGCCACGGCGCTCGCCGGTGATCCCGGGCCCGACCACGAACCCCTTCGCGGGGCCCTCCGGGATCACGGCCTCCTCGCCGTACGGGACCCGGGTCGAGGAGGCGTACGACCCGCGCTCGGGGTCCGGACCGCTGAGGACGGTCACGGCACCGCCGTCGTCGTAGTCGTCGATGATCACGTACACCGGAATGCCGGCGGCGGCGTAGGCACGGTGTTTGAGGACGTGGTCGCGGCGGCGGTTCTCAGCGCCAGGCGAGACGGTCTCGACGACAAGAGTGACACCGGAAGCAAGCAGGCCCTTGCCCTCCGGATGGTCGATCTCCTCGATGTCCCTCCGGGCGACGAACACGTCGGGGATGAGCACCTTGAACCCGTCGATGACATTGCAGTCGTTTCCCGGCCTCCAGTCACCGCCGCGCAGGTGAACGAACAGATCTTCCAAGACCCGGTTGTTGACATCGAAATGGCGGCTGCTGCCGGTGGGTGACAACGTGATCGTCCCCTCGATGATCTCCGCTCGGAAGCCCTCGGGCACATCCATGGACTTCCACGCCTGCCACAACTGCTGGTCCAGGTTCACGACGGTCCTCTCGGCGACGAGCACGCTCATTGGGACACCTCTTTCCCGTCCAGTGTGATCAGCCTGCGCGAGCCCGCACAAGCAACGGCAGCACGGTCGCACACGACCGGGGGGCCGACCGGGTGAACGGCGGGAGTTCACCCGATCGGGGCGTTTCGGGCCCGGAGACGCGAAACCGCAGGGCGGGCCGGGAGGGGGCTGCCCTGCGGTGCGGGGTGCTGTGGGGTCCGCGTCCTCCTCCCGAGCGGGCGCGAACCGGGTGGGTCAGGAGCCGGGTGGGTCAGGAGGTGGAGCGGACCGGCTTGCGGCGGGAGACGTAGAGGGCGGCGGCGCCGAGGCTGATGGCGAGGCCGGCGCCGAGGGCGAGGTACGGGGTGGCCGGGGTGGAACCGGTCCCGGCGAGTTCGGTGGACGAGCCGGTGGTCGCCTTGGCCGTGGTGGCGGTCGTCGACTTGGCCTGGGTGCTCGCGGTGGTCGCCTTGGTGCCGGTGCCGGTGTTGGTGTTGTTGGTGGTGTTGGTGGTGGTGGTGTCCGAGACCGGGGTGACGGCGGCGGGCTGCTCGACCGGCTTCTCGGTCGGGGCCGGGGCGGGTTGCTCGACCGGCTTCTCGCTCGGCTTGTCGGCCGGCTTGTCGGTGGGCTTCTCGGCGGCGGCCTTGGCGTCGGCGAGGGCCTTGTCCGCGGTGGCCTTCGCGGCGGCCGCGGTCTTGGTGGCCTCCTGCTGCGCGGCGAGCTTGCGCAGCACCGCGACCTTGGCGTCGTCCAGTGCCGTGCCGGCGGCGGTCGCGGCGGCCTTGGCCTTGGTGTCCGCGTCGGTGGCGGCGTTGGCGGCGTCGAACGCCGCCAGCATCCGCACCCTGGCCGCTTCCAACTCCTCCGGCTTCGCGGAGCGGTACGCGGCCGAGGCCTCCACGGCTTCGTTGTAGGTCTTCTCGTGGGCCGCGGCGGCCGTCTTGGCGGCGGCCTGGGCCTCCTGGAGCTTGCCGAGGTAGGGCTGCGGGTTGTCCATGAAGGCCTTGACCTCGGCCTGCCCGGCGGCCTCGGCGGCGACGGCAGCCTGGTAGGCCTTGACCGCGTCGGCGGCGGCCTTCTCCAGGGCGGCGATCGAGCCGGTGTCGTTCTGAGCCGCCGGAGCCGACTCCGCGAAGGCGGGTGCCGCGGAGAGCATGGCTGCGGGCGAGATCACGGCGGCGACGAGGGCGGCCGAGACCAGCGTACGGCGGAGTTTCACGATGACCCCTTTCGGGTCGGTAGGAAAGCAAAAGCCGTGTGCCGGGCGGTGGTTGACGGCCCGACGGGGATGATCATAGGCACACGGATTCTTTACTCTCCATGCCGACTTCCGGCAAGGAAAAGCGCCTCTTATTGCCTGGTCAGCAAGGGAATTGACGAGTCGACAATGACTTTACGAAACCCGGTCACCGTTGGTGGGCAGTTCGACCCGGAACGTGGCGCCCGCACCGGGGACGGTGTCCAGGGTGAGGGTGCCGCCGTGCGCGCGGGTGAGCGCGGTGGCGATGGCGAGGCCGAGTCCGGCGCCGCCGCCGTCGTGCCGGCTGCGCGAGGCGTCGACCCGGTAGAAGCGGTCGAAGACCCGCTGTGCCTGCCCCTCGGTGAGGCCCGGTCCGGCGTCGGCGACCTCCAGCAGGCAGACGCCGCCCGCGCCGCCGACCCCGATCCGCACCGGGGTGCCGGGTGGGGTGTGCTTGACCGCGTTGCCGACCAGGTTGGTGACCACCTGGCGGAGCCGGGCCTCGTCGCCGAGGACCGGGGCCGCGCCGGGGGCGCCGGTGCCGGACGGGCCGGTGAGCGCGACCGGCCGGGTCGGGTCGAGGGCGGTGAGGTCGTGCAGCGCGTCCGCCGCGAGGGTGCGCAGGTCCATCGGGGCGAGGTCGAGCGGGCGCTCCTCGTCGAGCCGGGCGAGCACCAGCAGGTCCTCGACCAGGGCGCCCATCCGGACGGCCTCGCTCTCGATCCGGGTCATGGTGCGCTTGACGTCCGCGTCGGTGGGCAGCGCGCCCATCCGGTAGAGCTCGGTGAAGCCGCGGATCCCGGCGAGCGGGGTGCGCAGCTCGTGCGAGGCGTCGGCGACGAACCGCCGCATCCGGGCCTCGGATTCGGCACGGGCGGCAAAGGCGGCCTCGATCTGGGTGAGCATGCCGTTGAGCGCGATGGACAGCCGCCCGACCTCGGTGCCGGGGGAGAGTTCCGGCATCCGGTGGGAGAGTTCGCCGGCGGCGATCCGCGCGGCTCCCGCCTCGATCCGCCGCAGTGGCCGCAGTCCGGCCCGGACGGCGAAGAAGCCGAGCGCGGCGATCAGCACCAGGACGGCGCCGCCGATCGCCAGGAAGGAGGAGCGCAGCCTGCCGATGGTGGCGTCGATGTCCTCGCGGGAGACGGCCACCATGACGTAGGTCGCGGTGGTGGCCGGCGAGGCGTACTCGCTGGGGTTCGCGGCGGCGGTCCGGGGCGCCTGGAGCGGCAGGACGAGCACCCGCCAACTGTGGTGGCCGCGCTGGTCGGGCAGGTCGAAGGGGACGTCGGGGGCGGTGCGGGTCGGGTCGAGTCCGGCCAGTTGGGGCGTCGGGTCGGTGTCCGAGACGGGCTGGCGCATGACGGCCTGCACCTTGCCGTCCGAGGAGAGGTACTGGACCAGGTACTGGCTGGGCAGGGTGCTGCGCTTGGCGGTGACGGCGGGCCGCCCGGCGTCCGGGGTGCCGACCCGCACCGGGCCCTTGCGGGACAGCGGCAGCCCGTACCGCTGGAGCTGCTCGTCGAGTTGCTCGACCAGCTGCATCCGGACGGTGCCGAGCACGACGGTGTCGCTGACCGCCAGCCCGGTGGTGACCAGCACGAGCGCGAGCACCAGCAGCCGGGCGCGCAGGGACAGCCGGAAGGGGGAGAACCGGGCGAACACGGGGCGGACCGGTCAGCCCTGCGGGGGGCGGCGCAGCGCGTAGCCGATGCCGCGCACGGTGTGGATCAGCTTGGGGCCGTGGGCCGGGCCGGAGTCGAGCTTGCGGCGCAGGTAGGAGATGTAGGACTCGACGATGGAGAGGTCACCGCCGAAGTCGTAGGCCCAGACGTGGTCGAGGATCTGCGCCTTGGAGACGACCCGGCCGACGTTGGCCATCAGGTAGTGCAGCAGCTTGAACTCGGTCGGGGACAGCGCGACGGGGACGCCGGCGCGGGTGACCTCGTGGGCGACCGGGTCGAGGCTGAGGTCGGCGACGATCAGCCGGCCGTCCTCGGCGGGCCCGCCGGAGCGGCGCAGGATCGCGCGGATCCGGGCGATCAGCTCCTCCAGGCTGAACGGCTTGGTGACGTAGTCGTCGGCGCCGGCGGCGAGGCCCTGGACCTTGTCGCCGACGCCGTCCTTGGCGGTGAGGAAGAGCACCGGGAGGTGGTCGCCGGGGTGGCCGTGCGCGGGCCCGGCGATCTGGCCGCGGCTGGTCCGCTCGCGCAGCTTCTCGACGACGGTGAAGCCGTCGAGGTCGGGGAGCATCACGTCGAGGACGACGAGGTCGGGGCGTTCGGCGGCGATCAGGTCGAGCGCCTCGGTGCCGCTGGCGGCGGAGGCGACCCGGAAGCCGGAGAAGCGCAGCGAGGCGGCGAGCAGTTCGCGGATGTTGGGCTCGTCGTCCACGACGAGCAGAAACGCCTCGCCCTGGCCCCCGGCCACCGTGGAGCCGCCTGGTGTGGTGACAGTGCCTTGCACGGGGGTTCTGCCTCCCGGTCGGACGATGGCGTTCAGCATGAGGCTAGCCCCCGGAGGCTATGCGGCATGGATGAATGTTGGATTAACACCTTATCGGTCGGTTTTGGGGTGACAAGCCCTCCGGCGTGGGCTGGGTGGTGTGCGCACGGACGGGGCGCCCGGTGAGCGTCGACGGCCGGGACGTGGAGGCCAGCAGTCCGGCGACGATCCACAGCGCGAGGTTCATGGTCTCTCTCCCTAGCGGGGTTGTACGTGGGGGGTGTGGGGGGCGTGGGGCTTCGGTCAGACGGCCGTGTCGGTCGATCAGCCGTGCTGGCCGGGCTGGTAGTCGCCGGCGGGCATCTTGAGCATGACGTTCCCGCGGTTGAAGGCGTTGATGACGGCGATGAGGGCCACCAGCGCCGCGAGCTGCTCCTCGTCGTAGTACTCGGCCGCGTTCGCCCAGGCCTCGTCCGTGACCCCGCCGGCCGCGTCGGCGAGGCGGGTGCCCTGCTCCGCCAGCTCCAGGGCGGCGCGCTCGGCGTCGGTGAACACCGTCGCCTCGCGCCAGACCGCGACCAGGTTGAGGCGGGTCGAGGTCTCCCCGGCGTGCGCGGCGTCCTTGGAGTGCATGTCGACGCAGAAGCCGCAGCCGTTGATCTGGCTGGCGCGCAGCTTCACCAGCTCCTGCGTCGCGAACGGCAGGGTCGAGTCGACGATCGGCTTGTTCGCCGCGATGAGGTGCTTGAAGACCCTGCCCAGGACCGGGCTAGCGAAGGGGTTGAGGCGGGGTTCCATCGTTCGCTCCTGTGTCGCTGTTCCGCTGGCGCCCTCTGAGACAGGGCACCCCGGCGAGCTGTGACAGGTGCGCATGTGACCTGCGTCTCACCACCGCGTACGCCCCGGACGTCCCTCGGCTACCCTGCTGGTCGATCCGAGGGAGGGGTTCCATGCCGGGTTCAGCAACTGCAGCGGACGCGGTCGGCTACCGGCCGCTGCCGTTCTCCATCGCCTACGGGATGACCGGTTCCGAGGGCGACGCCGAGGACCTCGTCCAGGACACGTTCCTCAACCTGACCAAGGCCGACCAGGCCGGGACCTCGATCACCAACCTGAAGGCGTACCTGACCACGTCGGTGACCCGGCTGGGTATCAACCACCTCGGTTCGGCGCGGGTGCGGCGCGAGACCTACGTGGGCGAGTGGCTGCCCGAGCCCGTCGTCGTGACCGCCGACCGCCCGGGGCCGGCCGAGTACGCCGAACTGGCCGACTCGCTGTCGATCGCCTTCCTCCTCCTGCTGGAGACCCTGTCCCCCGTGGAGCGGGCGGTGTTCCTGCTCCGCGAGGCCTTCGGGTACGGCTACCCGGAAATCGCCAACGCCGTCGGCAAGTCCGAGGCCAACTGCCGCCAGATCCTCACCCGCGCCCGCAAGCACCTCGCCCCCGCCGGTCAGCCGGTCGACCTCCCGCCGCCCCCGGCCCGACGCACGGAGGGCGACGAACTCGCCCGCCGCTTCTTCGCCGCCACTGAGGGCGGCGACCTGGACGCCCTCCTCGACCTGCTCGCCCCCGGCGTCGTCTTCCACGGCGACGGCGGCGGCAAGGCCCGGGCCCTCGGCAAGTCGCTGACCGGCATCCGCCGCGTCGCCCAACTCCTCATCGGCGGACTCCGCCGCAACCGGAAGCTCGGCGTCTCCCGCCGGCCGGCCACGGTCAACGGCCGCCCGGGCTCCGTGCTCTACGACGCCGAGGGCCGCATCGCCAGCGTGCTGGTGCTGGAGATCGCCGACGGCGCCATCCAGGCCGTCCACGCGGTGAACAACCCCGACAAGCTCCGCCACCTCGGCCCGGTCTCCGACATCGGCCTGCTGCCGGGGAAGTGACAGACCGGAGCGGCGTCGCAGCCCGGCCCGGTACCGATCTCCAGGACCTCAGAGTGTGAATGGCAGGTGCGGTTTGATGTACACGACAGAGCCGGCGGAAGCCTGCATCGAGGATGCGGGCAACACCTTGGTCGCGCCTTCGACGCTGCAGGACAATGACGTGGTCAGGGACTTCTTCGGGTCCACGATCACGCCAGAGCACCTTGCTTCCGGTGCGCCCGACCTCGCGCAGAAGACCGTCTACCTGTGTGGCGACGTATCCGGGATCAGCGGCCGCCAACTGCGTGCGGCGGCCCGGGTGTTCGTCGTCCGGGAGCTGTCACACGGTTACCACGGGGACGGCGACGAACCTTGGACCCTCGTCGACCTCGGCCGAGTCCCCATCCGCGTACACGGCGCCGGCGTGTACTACCGCCGCTTCTTCGACCCCGGCGCCGATCACTTCGGACGGATCCGTGCGGAGCACGCGTTCCAGTCCCTGACGGAGTCCACCAAGCCTGGAACAGCCCATCGCAGCGGAATCTATCTGACGCCCGTCACCCGAAACGGTGACGAACTGCATTTCCGCCTGCTCCGGTGCTCCACGAATCTCTCGGGGCCGACCGAGAACTTTCGCCCGACCGACACGCGCATCGTCGAGGCGCTGAACCGCGAGGCCGCCGCCGTCTTCCGGAACCAGGCCCCGCTGAACCACGTCCTCGCTCAGATCTACCACAACACCCTTGCCACGACCGAGCGCAAGCAGTCCAAGGCCAGGATCTCGGCCCATGCCGACAAGACCAAGGACATGCCCGTCAACGGCATCATGGCCTTCTGCACCTTCTATGACCGGCTCGACAAGCTGCAGCCCCTGGCCGAAGACACCTTCGACTACGGCGTGAAGGGTGCCAGCGGGCTGACCAAACTCCACTTCCGCCTCAAGGAGCCGACCGAGCGACGCGACGGGATCGCGCTCCCCCCGCAGTTCACCCTGACGCTCCACCCCGGCTCCGTTTTCTTCATGCCGCTGTCCACCAACCGCCTGTACACGCATGAAATCCGGCCCTCGACATTGGCCGCCGAATTGCTCCCGACCCGCCTGGGATACGTGGTGCGCTGTTCGAGCGCCGAAGCCGTTCACAAGAACGGCCACACGTTCCTCAAAGCGGCCGGAGATCTGGTGCGGCTGGGGCCACCCACACCGGCCGGCATGAACGAGCTGCGCAGGCTGTACGCCGAGGAGAACAGGACCTCGTCCTTCATTGACTACGGCGACGAATTTCCCTTCAGCATGAACACGGGAGACTACAGTGCCCCCCGAGCCTAGGATCTCGGATGAGATCCTCTCGTACACTCTGCCGACCGAGGGGAACCTCTTTGCGGAGCTGTCCGCATCGGCTCTCCTGGAAGACGTGGGAAAGGGCCGGCGAGGCGCCACGCTCACCAAGATCGACGAGGCGGACGACGTGCCTCTCGTACGTACCACCACTCGATACAGCAGCCCGCCGCAGCGCTTCCGGGCGGTCCACGAACGACTGGCGCACCAGATTCAGGAACGTGCGGCGCTTTCGGTCGGCTTCAACAACGCCCTCATCGAGACCTACACGAACGCTTACACGACCATGGGCAGCCATTCCGACCAGGCCCTCGATCTGGCCGACGAGTCGTTCATCGCCGTCTTCTCCTGCTACCAACATCCCGAAGCGAGCTCGCCGAGGAAGCTGATCTTCGAATCGAAGGGGTCCGGTGGCGAGAAGTTCGAGATCCCCCTCGCCCACCACAGTATCGTCGCGTTTTCTGTCGACTCGAATCGGCGACTCAGGCACAAGATCGTGGCAGACAAACCCGTCCAGACGGCGGATAACCAATGGCTGGGCATAACCTTTCGAACGTCAAAGACCTTCGTCCGGTTTCACGACGGACATGCACACCTCCCGCAGGGTGCGCGCCTCATGCCGGCCGACGATGAGCAGAGGCGCGAGTTCTACCAACTACGGCGCCGAGAGAACAAGGAAACGGACTTCATCTACCCCCTGCTGACGTACACCATCAGCGAGAGCGATCTGATGCCGCCGGCCTGACCTTGAGGGCTTGTGACCCACAAGCCCTGTCAGGTCCACCATTGCCCCCTCGATCGCTCGGTGTCGTCATGAGGTTTCCCAAGCCGGCCATGACAGGGCAAGAGATTCACATTGTGACTGGTCGAGGTAGTTGTCACCCGGGGCGCCCTACGACCTGCGCGTTCGCCTCGCCGTGGTCGCGCTAGCTGTCACCAAGTGGTCGAGATTGTTGTCACCTGCCTCGCCTGGTCACGGCGGTTGTCACCGCCCGGGGCAGCGAACCGGCTGGTCAAGGCCGGCGCTCCAACCTGGCGGGTGACGACCGCCGTGTGCATCACCAGAGCACTACGCCGGCCTGACGCCCCAGGAGACGCAGATCGTCCGCTTCGCCGCCCAGGGGATGTCCAACCGGGACATCGCCGCCCAGCTCTTCCTGAGCTCGCGAACGGTCGGCTACCACCTCTACAAGGCCTATCCGAAGCTCGGCGTCGGCTCGCGCGGGGAACTGGCGGCGCTGGTCTGACGGCGTTGGTCTGACGGCCTTGGTCTAAAGAAACCGGTTGCGAGGGAGCGCGGCCCAGATCACGATGTGCGGCATGTACCTGTGCTGACGACTGCCACGTAGCAACTCACCCCTACGCGATCGACCTCTGCGCCGGGCCACCGGCCGCGCGCTGAGGCGACGACACACGCGCTCACGCGATCGACCGCCCTCGGCGCTCGGCCATGTGGCCATGCGGCCATGTCCCGAGGCGATGAGACGCGCTGTCGCGAGTTGCCACGGAGAGACACGACCTGTTGCGCGATCGACCTCGGGACGCCCGCCATGCGGCCACCCGCCCCGAGGCGATGACACGCGCCCTCGTGAGCACTCGTCAGATCCCAGGAGCCCCGGCCGATCCAGCCGATCCGGCCTGCGCGCGTTCCTGCTGAACCAGGAAACAGACCACCATGCATACCGAACGCAAGGCCCGCTGGGCCGTGCGCCAGTCCGCGCTGCCCACCGTCGTCCGCAGCTGCCCGGACTGCTCCAGCACACGGCACCGGCCCTCGGGCAAGATCCGTGTAAACGCCAACGGCAAGCTCCTCGACGTCTGGCTGCTGCTCAGCTGCGCGGGCTGCGACCGGACCTCGAAGGTGCCCGTCCACGAGCGCGTCCACACGTCGTCGCTGGAACCCGCCCGCAGGGAGGCGTACGAGAACAACGACCTCGCCGTGGTGCGGGAACTGACGATGAGTGCGTCGCTCGCCGCCAAGAACGGCTACAGCCTGGACTGGAGCGGCACCTGGGAGCTGGAGGCACGCACGCCGCTCCACGCGATCGACGATCCGACCCCGCTGACGGTGCTGGTGAGCTTCGATCTGCCGGTCCCGGTCCGGGTCGAACGCCTGCTCATGTCCGGCCTCGGCCTCAGCCGCAGCCGGGTCCGCCGGATGGTCGCGGACGGCCGCATCCGCCTGCCGCTCGCCCCGGACGCCAAGACGCGCCGCGACTTCGAGCTGACGGTCCACGCCCCGGCGGCGACCCTGGCTCAGCTCGCGGCTCCGGTCGCGGCGACGCGGCGGGAGGCGGTGCGCGAACTCGGCGCCGCCGACGCCGTCGAGGCGCCGCTGCGCCTGTCGCGCGCGGTGTCCGGGGCGTAGGCCGAAGGCTCGGTGTGGGGCGGTACCCGCGCGCGGCTCACGGACTCGCCGTTCGTGAGCCGTGCGGCGGGCTCCCGCGTGGTAGGTCCAGCCTCCTCCGACGACGCAGTCCGGGGTGCCGCAACGGTGGCGGCAGGCGATGATCGGAGCGTGACCGGCACCCCGAGCGTCCCCACGCCCGACGGCAGGATCGTCGCCATCGACGCAGGTCACGCATGGTTGTCGGCGGCCCCTTGCGGAGTGCGATGGGCCGCCGGGTTCCCGGGTGGCTTCGGTGCAGGAAGTCGGGCCGGCCGACTTCCTGTACCGAGGGGGGCCCCGCCGGCGCCGCGGCTCCCGATCAGGACGGGCGCCGTCACCGGCAGGGCGGGGCAGGGCGAGGGGGCGGGTGGACGGCGGGCCGGGCGGGGCGGGTTCGGGGGTCCAAGCCGTACGCAACCTTTCGGCCCGCTCACGGCATCAAAGAGGTGTCAGGGTCGCGAGAGGGGGGCGTCGGGGGGGCGGAGCCACGGATGCGCGCGGTCACCGTCGGCGGAGTCGCCCGGGCCACGCCACCGGGGGAGCCGAATCAACAGCAGGTGGCCCGAATTCTTTATTGCGTTCATTTGGTGCGTATGCGATTTGACGTGCTGGAGTCGAATTCCGGCATCTGTTGCACAGCCGTGACAGCCTCGCACGAAAAATCGTTCGACCCCCGGGGTGCGAGGGCTAGCATTCCGGGATGGAATCGAACCTCCCTCCGATATGGAATTCCTCCGATAGCGCGGCTCCCCGCCCGGCCCGCAATGGGCCGCTTCGGCTGGCCCGCTTCGGTGTGACGTTCCTGGGTGTGAGTGTGGTGTCCGGAGTCATGCTGGCAGGCCTCGCCCTGCCCGCCGTCGGCGGCATCGGGCTGACCGCCAAGGGCACGGCGGAGGGCTTCGAGGACATCCCCAACGACTTCAAAACCCCGCCGCTCACCCAGGCGACGCAGATCTTCGACGCCAAGGGCGGCCTGATCGCCAAGGTGTACGAGCGGGACCGCACGGTGATACCCGCCGAGCAGATGTCCCCGCTGATGCGCCAGGCGCAGGTCGACATCGAGGACGCCCGGTTCTACGAGCACGGCGCCGTCGACCTCAAGGGCGTGGTCCGCGCGATCGGCAAGAACGCCGAGAGCGGCACCGCCTCACAGGGCGCCTCGACGCTGACCCAGCAGTACGTGAAGAACGTCAACGTCGAGAAGGCCGGCGAGGACCAGGCCGCCGTCCTGGAGGCGCAGCGCAAGACCCTGGGCCGCAAGATCCAGGAGCTCAAGGTCGCGATCAAGCTGGAGGAGGACCTGTCGAAGGACCAGATCCTCACCAACTACCTCAACATCACGTACTACGGGAACGGCGCCTACGGCGTGGAGGCCGCCTCCCAGCGCTACTTCAGCAAGAGCAACAAGGACCTGACCGTCGCCGAGGCTGCCACCCTGGCCGGGTTGGTGCAGAACCCGTCCCAGTACGACCCGAAGCTGCACCCGCAGGCCGCGCAGAAGCGCCGGGACACCGTCATCGACAAGATGGTCGAGAACAAGCACATCACCGCGGACCAGGCCAAGGAGGCGAAGGCCGCCCCGCTGGGCCTCAACTTCAAGGCCCCGCAGAACGGTTGCATCACCGCCCAGGCCGGCATGGGCTTCTTCTGCGACTACGTCCGGCGCGTGGTCAAGCAGGACCCGGCCTTCGGCCAGAACGCCGCCGACCGCAAGAAGTTCTGGGACCAGGGCGGCCTGAACATCTACACCACCCTCGACCCGGACA
Source organism: Kitasatospora sp. MAA19 (assembly GCF_029894125.1). GTDB lineage: Bacteria > Actinomycetota > Actinomycetes > Streptomycetales > Streptomycetaceae > Kitasatospora. The sequence goes on along the minus strand of NZ_JARXYZ010000001.1, from coordinate 507,299 downwards.
AGCAGGCCGCCGCCCAGAACGCGGTGAGCACCAACGTGCGGACCACCGACAGCGTCTCGGCCGCCGCCACCATGGTCGAGCCGGGCACCGGCAAGATCCTCGCCATGGCCCAGACCCGCCCGTACGGCCTGGACACGAACAAGAACCAGACCGTCGTCAACCTCAACGTCGACGCGGCGATGGGCGGCGGCAACGGCTTCCAGCCCGGCTCGACCTTCAAGCCGGTCGTCGCGGCCGCGGCACTGGAGGCGGGCCTGCCGGCGACCCAGGAGTACTCGGCTCCGAACAAGCTCGAGTACCCGACGATGAAGACCTGCGAGGGGACCTGGAAGAACCAGGCCCGGCCCAAGACGGTGGTGCCCAACGAATCCGCGAGCGAGAAGGGCCCCTACCAGCTGAAGCAGGCGATGGCGCTCTCGGTCAACACGTACTTCGTGCAGATGGAGGAGGAGATCGGCCTCTGCGCGGTCAAGCAGATGGCCAACAAGCTTGGCGTGACCAACAAGGCCAGCGGCAAGCCGCTGGAAGAGGTCCCCGCGATGGCCCTGGGTGTGGAGGAGATGAGCCCGCTGACCATGGCCAACATCTACGCGACCTTCGCCGCCCAGGGCACGCACTGCGCCCCGATCGCCATCAACAAGATCACCACCGTGGACGGCAAGGACGTCCCCGTCCCGGCCGGCCAGTGCGAGAAGGCGTTCTCCGACGACACGGCGCGGGCAATGAACACCGTCCTGAACGGCGTGACCGAGAACAACGGCACCGGCGCGGCGCTCAGCCTGGAGGACAACCGGCAGATCGCCGGCAAGACCGGCACCTCGGACCGCAAGCGGGCCGCCTGGTTCAGCGGTTATACCCCGCAGCTCGCCACCTCGGTCTGGCTCGGCGGCCCCGACGGCGGCGTCGAGATGCGCAACATCACCATCAACGGGAAGTACCACACCGAGGTGTTCGGCGCCGACGGCCCCGGACCGATCTGGCGGGACGCCATGAACCAGGCCCTGCGCGGCACGCCCAAGCAGTCCCTGCCGATGGCCGACATCCCCGACCCGGCCCCCAAGACCGACCCCAACGCCAACCAGACCGGCGGAGCCACGCCCCCGGCCGACCCGAACGCCCAGCAGCACTGACAGCGGTCACACCGGCGGCCCCTTGCGAGCAGCAAGGGGCCGCCAGAACGATTCGCTACGCGCCGGGGAGGAGGTGGTCGAACTCGCCGTCCTTCGCCCCCTGGAGGAACGCGGAGAACTTGCGGGCAGTGGTGCGGACGATGACGTCGCCCTCGTCGGACTCGCGGAGTTCGATCAGCCCGGCGACAGTACGTACCTCGACGCATGCGTTGCTTGAGCCGGAGTAACTGGACTTCTGCCATGCGGGGCTATTCATGATTGCCCTCTATCTCCTTCTTGATGGATCGGATGAAGTCTCGCGAGTCCTCTTCCGAGAGGGCTACGGACCCCATGCGGACGAGGATCTCGCGGTAACTTGCCAGGTCGGAGGGAGCGTCGAAGAGTGGGCACCCGAAGCTGATGTCGATCTGCACGGTGTCCAACTCGGGAACCGGGCCCTCCGTGTAGACGAAGTTCTCGCTGGGGCCGGGCAACGACTCGATGCTGAACGGCACGACTCGGACTGAGATCCCCGGACTCTCGGAGTCGTCGATGAGGACACCGAGCTGTTCGGCAAGCGCCTCCGGCCCGCTGAACTGCATGCGTAGTGCGGCTTCATGGATGAACGCCGTGTAGGGCGTCCCACCTGCCCGGATGATCTGCTGCCTCCGCAGACGGAAGGCCAACCGGAGGTCAACGTCAGAGCGCGGAAGTGGCGGGATCGCCCGAGCGAATACTGAAGCCGCATAGGCAGGCGTCTGAAGCAGCCCAGGCATGAAGGTAAGCGAGAAGGTGGAAATCCGCCGGGCATGGGCCTCGATCGCGGCCACATCAAGCAGGTCGGTGGTCAGGTTGCGGCTGTACTCCTCCCACCAGCCGGTCTCCCGCTCCCTGGTCATGGCTTCGAGCGCACCGATCAAGGGTTCGTTGGCACACATGCAGGCCGCCGCGATCTCGCGCAGGCGCTCCGGGGCGACAGCGGACTTCCCGTTCTCCATCTGGGTCACCAGGGCAGGCGTCACCCCGAGCAACCGGGCGAGGTGGCTGCCACCGAAGCCAGCTTGCTCTCGCATCCTCCGCAGTTCGGTGCCAAGACGGCGCTGACGGAGGGTTGGGGTTCGAAGGGCCATGGCGTCCTCTCTGCAAGTCCAGGAGCCAGTGTCCCACTGAAGGAGGAACCTTCCCACATTCGAATTAACTTTAAGAGCGGATGCGCTATGGTCGGTCACAGATCGATCCGACGGATCGTCAGAACTGCCTGTTCCCTGGGCAGTAGACGACTGATCTCTCCACACCGCCGCCTCATGGAGGTTCCCGTGTGCACCCGCAACACCCCCTCGCTCACCCTCACCCGACAGGCCCTCCGGGACGCCCTGACCCGCTCCGGCTGGGACCCCGAGACCATCTTCAACGCCGAACTCGCCCTCTCCGAGCTGCTCGTCAACGCCTGGCGCCACGGCGCCACCCCCGCGCCCGTCGTCTACTTCTCCCTCCTCGGCTGCACCCTCCGGGTCTGCGTCTCGGACGAGAACGACGCGATCCCCCAGGAGCAGACCCCCGCCGGCACCGCCGAGACCGGCCGAGGCCTCCAGCTCATCGAAGGCCTCACCCACCGCTGGGGCGTGGACCCCCAGAAGCGCGGCAAAATCGTCTGGTATGAGCTGGACTCCGCCGCGTGAGCACCGCCCGCGAACCCATCGCGCCGGACGACCCCCGGATGCGCGACTACACCCAGCCCCAACTCATCGCCCTGCTCGGCGAGGTGCACCGGCGCGGACGCTCCTACGGCCTCCTCTGGGGTTCCGCCTTCCCCCACGAGACCACCCTCGACGGCCGGATCCTCGTCGACTTCGGCAACGCCCCCGTGAGCACTCTGCTCAACCTCCTCCACCTGCTCCGCGACGCCGAACGGAACGAGGCGTGGGGGTGATGAGCTTCCTGGTCGGTGCGGCCCTCGTCTTCCTGCTCGCGCTCGCGATCGTCATCGTGGCCCTCGGTGTGATCGCGACGCTCAGGATGCCGCGCCCCGACGACCGCGACGAACAGCGCTGAGCACATGCGAAGGCCCTCGCCCCAGGGATGGGCGAGGGCCTCGCGGGCGTCCGGGGCTGCGGGGTCAGCCTCCGGACGAGTTCCTGGCGCCGCCCGCACCGCCGAAGCCGCCACCGAACCCGCCCCCGCCAGCGGCCGCGCCTTCGACGAGCTGACTGGCCGCGTAGCCGCCGTTGGCGTCGGGGGTGCCGACGACGGTCACGCTCTGCCCGGGCTGCAGGTCGGTGACCTTGCCGTCCTTGTTGAGCTGGACCTTCGTCGCGTCGCCGGTGGTGACCTTGACGGTGTTGCCGTTGGCGTCGGTGAGGTAGACGGTGCTGCCGTCGACGGCCTTGACCGTGCCCCGGGTGAAGCCGGGCTGGCCGCCCTGGCCCTGAGCACTGCCCTGCCCCTGGCCACCCCCACGGCGCGAGCCGTTCTGCCCGCCGCCGCCCTGCCCGTACCCGGAGGCGGGACGCTGAGCAGCACCGGCGGCAGCGGCAGCGGCGGGCCGGGAGGACTTCCCGCTGGAACCCTGCCCCTGCTGGTACCAGACGCCGCCCGCGAACGCGCCCGTGGCGATCACACCGCCGGCCAGGACCAGCGAGAGCCACGGCAGCTTGCGGCGCGGCGGCGCGGCCAGTTCGGCGGTGACGTCCCGGGCGTCCGGCGGGGTGGCGAGCAGCGCGACCTGCTCGGCCGGGCTGCTGACCGTCGCGATCTCTTGACTCATGGAAGGTCCTACTCGTGCCGGAGGGCGTCGATCGGCCGCAGCGAGGCGGCCCGGTTGGCGGGGTAGCTGCCGAAGAACAGCCCGATGGCGACGGCGATGCCGAACGCGCCGAGCACGGACTCGGGGATCACCACCGGCTTGATGCCGACGATGCTGAAGTGCGAGCCGGCGATCCCGACGGCCACCCCCAGCCCGGCGCCGAGCACCGAGAGCAGGGTGGACTCGGTCAGGAACTGCCCGAGGATCACCGCGCGCGGGGCGCCGAGCGCCTTGCGGATGCCGATCTCCCTGGTCCGCTCGGTGACCGTGACCAGCATGATGTTGGTGATGCCGATCCCGCCGACCAGCAGCGAGATCGCCGCGACCGCGCCGAGCAGCACCGTGAAGGTCTTGGTGGTGCTCTCCCGGGCGGTGAGCAGCGAGGCCTGGTTGGTGATCCGGAAGTCGGCCTTGGTCGGGTCGGTGATCGCGTGGGTGCCGAGCAGCACCCGGGTGACCTCTGCCTGGGCCGCGGTCGTGGTGTCGGCCGAGTTGGCCTGCACCAGGATCTGGTTGACCGGGCCGAACCCGGTGAACACGTTCTGCACGGTGGGCAGCGGGGCGATCACCACGTCGTCGGGGTCGGTGAAGCCCGTCCCGCCCTTGGCCTCCAGCACGCCGACCACGGTGAACGGGGTCCCGCCGAGGACGATCCGCTTGCCGACCGGGTCCTCGGTGGCGAACAGCTGCTTGGCGGTGGTGGCGCCGAGCACCGCGACCTTGCGCGAGCCGAGCACGTCGTCGTCGGTGAAGTACTCGCCGTGCGCGACCTTCTGGTTGGCGGTCTCGAAGTACGCCGGGTAGGTGCCGACGATCGAGCCGGGGCTGTATGAGATGTCCCCGTACAGCGCGGTGCCGCTGGTGGTGACCACCGGGGCGACCGACCTGATCGCGGTCGAGTCGGTGTCGGCGGCCAGCGCCTTGGCGTCGGCGACCGTGAGCTTCTTCGCCGAGCCGGCGCCGCGCGCCCCGCCGTACGCCGAACCGGCGCTGACGGTGAGCGAGTTGGTGCCGAGCGAGGTGATCGACTCCTTGACCGCGACCGAGGAGCCGTTGCCGACGGCCAGCAGCAGGATCACCGAGGCGACGCCGATCAGCACCCCGAGCATGGTGAGCGCCGAGCGCACCTTGTTGGCGGCCAGGCCGCCCGCCGCGAAGCGGAGCATCTGCCAGAGGATCACGCCGTCACCCCCAGGTCGCGCAGCAGCGGCGGCGGCCCGTCCACCGGGGCCTGCCGGACGTCGTCGACGATCCGGCCGTCGACCAGCCGCAGCACCCGCTTGGCGTGCCGCGCGACCTCGTCCTCGTGGGTGATCAGGACGACCGTGCGGCCGGTGGCGTTGAGCGCGTCGACGAGGTCGAGCACCTCCTCGGTGGAGCGGCTGTCCAGGTTGCCGGTCGGTTCGTCGGCGAGCAGCATCGCGGGCGCGGTGACCAGCGCCCGGGCCACCGCGACACGCTGCTGCTGGCCGCCGGAGAGCTGGTTGGGCCGGTGCCCGGCGCGCTCGGCGAGGCCGACCAGCGAGAGCGCGGCCAGGGCCCGGCGGCGCCGTTCGGCGGCCCGGACGCCCGCGTAGGCGAGCGGCAGCTCGACCTGGGCGAGCGCGGTGGTGCGCGGGATCAGGTTGAAGGACTGGAAGACGAAGCCGATCTTGCGGTTGCGGACCAACGCGAGCTGCCCCTCGTCGAGGTGGCCGACGTCGATGCCGTCCAGCAGGTAGCGGCCGGCGGTCGGGACGTCCAGGCAGCCGAGGATGTTCATCAGGGTGGACTTCCCGGAGCCGGAGCTGCCCATCACCGCGACGAAGTCGCCCTGCTCGATGTCCAGGCTGACGCCGAGCGGGCCGCCGGTGGCCGGGTCCTCCGGGCCGTGCAGCGCGTGCACGACGGCGTCGCCGTGCCCGTACGCCTTGGTGATCCGGCGCAGCTGGATGACCGGCGGGGGCGCCGCCGGGACGCGCTTGTCGATGACGTGACGCATGCTCAGCCCTTACCGCCCCGGCCGGCCCCGCCGCCGCCGTTGCCACCGCCACCGCCACCGACGCCCGCCAGGCCGCCGCCGGCCCCGCCGCCCCGGCCGCCGCCCGCGCCGCCGAGGCCCGGGAAGGAGGCGTTCGGGAAGCCGTTGCCGCCGCTGGTGGTGGGGAGTTCGACCTTGTCGCCCTCCTTCAGCCCGGAGAGCACCTGCACCGTGCTGTCGCCCTCGACGCCGACCCCGACGGTGACCCGCTCGCTGGAGCCGTCCGGGTGCACCACGGTCGCGGTGCGGCTGGTGCCGGTGCCGGAGAGCGCGGAGGTGGGCAGCGAGAGCGCGCTGTCCGCCTCGCCGGTGATCACCTGGACGGTGGCGCTGAGGCCGGTGCGCAGCGTGCTGGTGTCGCCGCCGAGTTGCAGCGTGGCGGCGTACTGGACGGCCGTCGATCCGGCGCTGCCGCCGCTGCTGCTGGGCAGCGAACTGACCGACAGGACGGTGGCGTTGAGCTTGGTGTCGGACTGCGCGTTCAGGGTGACGGTGGCCGCCTCGCCCTTCTTGAGCTTGAGCGAGTCCAGCTCGGAGAAGTTGGCGGTGACCTGCATCCCGGTCGGGTTGGTCAGCACGATGAAGCCGCTCGGCGTACCGCTCGAACCGGTGCTGCCGGTGCTCGACTTGGCGGCCGTCCCGGTGGAGCCGGAGGAGCCGGACGAGCCGCCGCTGCCGACGGTGTCGCCGACCTTCGCCGAGACGGCCGCGACGGTGCCGTCCACCGAGGCGGTCAGGGTGGTGCCGGTCAGCGCCGCCTGGGCGTTGGCGAGGGTGGTCTGCGCGGTGGCGACCTGCTGCTGGGCCTGGGCGACGGCCGCGTCGTCGACCTTGGTGGTGGTGATGGTGGTGGTCTGCGGAGCGGGCGTGCTGTTCGCGCCCGCTCCGCGTTCCCCACCACCGCCGTTGCCGCCGGCGCCGGAGGTCGCACCCGGCAGCGGCTCGGTGGTCGTGGTGGTGACGCCGGTCTGGGCCTTGGTGAGGTTGGCGTTGGCCGTGGTGAGGGCCGCCTGGGCGGCGTCCACCTGCTGCTGGGCGGCCGTGGTGTCGACGGTGGCGAGCACCTGGCCCTTCTTCACGGCGTCCCCGACCGCGACCTTGACCGAGGTGAGCCGGCCGCCGGTGGCGAAGTCCTGGGCCGCGTCGGTCGGTGAGACCAGGGTGCCGGTTCCGGACACGGTGGCCAGGACCGTTCCCTTGGCCACGGTCGCGGTCCGGACCGGGGTCTTGCCTGCGGCGGCACTGGTGCCGCCGTTCACGGTGGCGTACACCAGGGCGGCACCGCCCAGGAGAGCCACGCCGAGCGCGGAGTTGACGAGGACGACGCCTCGCCGTCGCGGGAGCACCTTCATGCCGGACAGCTTTCCTGGGCGCTCTTGCGGAGCCCTGGGCGCGGGCTGGGAGAAGACTGACCGAGCGGATCAGGGCATTCCGGATATACCGCCCCGTTCACGCGGGCACCTTGGCCGCGCCGTGGGCAGTCGTTGGCCGAACTCCCAGCGGGCTCCCAGGGATCCCCAGCCATCCGGCAGCACCCCGGGCCCCACCACCGAAGACCCCGGAAACGCCGCCGGGGCGCACCGCGAACGGTGCGCCCCGGCGGAAACGGGAGGGGTCAGAGCGTCTTGCGGAACGCCTCGGCCACCGAGAGGAAGATCGAGTTGCCCTCGGCCTCGCCGATCGAGATCCGGACGCCCTCCGGGAACGGCCGGACGATCACCCCGGCCTCGGCGCACGCGGCGGCGAACTCCTGGGAGCGCTCGCCGAGGCCCAGCCAGACGAAGTTGGCCTGCGAGTCCGGGATCTCCCAACCCTGGGCGCGCAGCCCGGCCACCACCCGGGCGCGCTCCTCGACCAGCGCGTCCACCCGCTCCAGCAGCGCCTGCTCGGCGCGCAGCGAGGCGACGGCGGCGTTCTGGGCGAGCTGGTTGACGCCGAACGGGACGGCGGTCTTGCGCAGCGCGTTCGCCACCGGCTCGTGCGCGATCGCGAAGCCGACCCGCATGCCCGCGAGGCCGTACGCCTTGGAGAAGGTGCGCAGCACGCAGACGTTCGGGCGGTTCCGGTAGAGGTCGACGCCGTTGGGCACCTCGGGGTCGCGGATGAACTCGATGTACGCCTCGTCGACGACCACCAGGACATCGGCCGGGACGGCGTCCAGGAAGCGCTCCAGCTCGGCGCGGTGGATCACGTTGCCGGTGGGGTTGTTGGGGTTGCAGACGAAGACCAGCCGGGTCCTCGGGGTGATCGCGGCGAGCATCGCGTCCAGGTCGTGGTCGCCCGCCTCGGTGATCGGCACCGGGACGGGGGTGGCGCCGGCGACCTGGGTGATGATCGGGTACGCCTCGAAGGAGCGCCAGGCGAAGACCACCTCGTCGCCGGGGCCGGCCGTGGCGAGGATCAGCGACTGGGCGACGCCGACCGAGCCGGTGCCGGTGGCGATGTGCTCGACGGGCACGCCGAAGCGCTCGGCCAGCACCTCGGTCAACTCGCCGACCGCCATGTCCGGGTAGCGGTTGAGCGAGCCGGCCGCGGCGACCGCCGCCTCCAGCACGCCGGGCAGCGGGTCGTAGGGGTTCTCGTTGGAGGACAGCTTGTAGGCGTCGGCGCCGGCCGGCTTGCCGGGCTTGTAGGTGGGGATGCCGTCCAGGTTCGGCCGCAGCCGCGGGCCCTGCGCTGACGTACCAGTACCAGTCACGGTCCTACTCCTTCTCGATGCTCTCTCCGGTGCGGTGCTCCGGTGCCGATGCCCCGGTACCGGTGCTCCGGTGCCGATGCCCCGGTGCGATGCCCCGGTGCGATGCTCCAGTGCCCGATGCGATGCTCTGGTGCGATCGCCCCGCCACCCGTGGGATCGCCACCGTGCCCGGACTCTCGGAACGCGCCCGGACCACCCCGGTCGGGTGCCTTGAACGATACCGACCACCCTCACCCGTAGGGGTGAGATACCCGGTCGGGTGACGAGTGCAGATCAGCCATTCTGCCGGGTTCCTTTGGCACATGTCAGAGGTAAGAAGGCTGGTTTCGTGCGGGTATCGAAGGGGCGCACCCCGGCTCACTCTTGGAGAAACGTATCTCCAAGGGCTCCCGATGCGCCGGTCACAGACCCTTGTCAGGAGCCATACGATCGGTCCGCCATGACAGCAGCAGCCAACCAGAGCGGTCGGCGTCCCACCACCTCACGGCGTCTGGAGCGGGCCGGCATCCGGGATGTGGCAGCAGCCGCCGGAGTGTCGATCACCACCGTCTCCGACGCGCTGAACGGAAAGGGCCGCCTGCCCGACGAGACCCGCAGCCGGGTGCGCGAGGTCGCCGAGCGCCTCGGCTACCGCCCCTCGGCAGCCGCCCGCACCCTGCGCACCGGACGGTCCGGCCTGATCGGGCTGACCGTCACGACCTACGGCGAGGAACCGTTCACCTTCACCGAGTTCGCGTACTTCGCCGAGATGGCCCGGGCCGCCACCAGCGCCGCCCTCGGCCGCGGCTATGCGCTGGTGGTGCTGCCCGCCTCCTCCCGCCACGACGTCTGGGGCAACATCGCCCTGGACGGCACCGTGGTGATCGACCCGCCCGACCAGGACCCGCTGGTCAGCGAGCTGTACCGGTCCGGCGTCCCGGTCGTCAGCGACGGCAAGCCGGGCAACTGCCCGGTCACCGCCTGGGTCGACAACGACCACGAGGCCGCCGTGCTCGGCATCCTCGACCACCTCTCCGAGGCCGGCGCCCGCCGGATCGGCCTGCTCACCGGCACCAGCACCGACACCTACACCCGGCTCTCCACCGAGGCCTACCTCGGCTGGTGCGCCAAGGTCGGCCAGGAGCCGGTCTACGAGACCTACCCCGCGCACGACCCGGCCGCCGGCGCCGTCGCCGCCGACCGGCTGCTCGCCCGCCCCGACCGGCCCGACGCCGTCTACGGCCTGTTCGACCCCAACGGCACCGACCTGCTCGCCGCCGCCCGCCGCTACGGCCTGCGGGTCCCCGACGACCTGCTGCTGGTCTGCTGCAGCGAGAGCGACGTCTACGCCACCACCGAGCCGCCGATCACCACGCTCTCCCTCAAGCCCCGGCGGATCGGCACCACCGTGGTCAACCTGCTCATCGACGCCATCGAGGGCGTCGACTCCGGGACGGGCGTCGACATCGCCCGGCTCTTCCCGCCGCGCTTCCGCACCGCCGGCACCGGCCCGCCGCCGGGCACCCTGATGCCGACCGAACTGATCGTCCGCGCGTCCTCCCAGCGCCGGAGCCCGCGCACCACCGTCAGCCCTCCCCGGCCCCCGGGCGAGGTCTAGACCATACCGAGCCGGGACAAAACGGACCTTGCGGGACGGCCCGGCTGACGCTCCGGAGGATTGGATACCCACCAGGTGACGACGCCGGGAGAGTGGTCTTCCTATGATGGGCGAATGACACCCGAGGACCGCTTCCCCGGGCCTGAACACCCCGACTCAGGCCCCCGCCACCAGCCGGACCTCGACGTGCTGCCCTACGGCACCTACTACGAACCGGAGTCCGCCCCCGGCTACGGCGGCGCGCCGTACGAGGCGGAGACCTACAGCGGCTACGGCGGCGCCCGCTACCTGGAACAACACTGGCCCTCCGACGGCCAGGGCCACACCGTGCACGCCCCGGAACAGGGCCAGGAGTTCTCCCCCCAGGACCACCCCGCGCACGCCCCGGCAGGCCAGGAGTTCTCCCACCAGGACCACACCGTGCACGCCCAGGAGTTCGCTCAGCAGGACCACCCCGGCTACGAGCCGACCCTGCCCGACCAGCCCTCCCCCGCCCTCCAGGTCCCCGGCCGCGACGACCCGCCGACCATCGAACTCGGCCCGCCGCTGCCCGATCCCGCCGCACCCACCTACCCGTACCCGGCCCCCGGCCCCGGCGAGCCCCCCGGCCCGCTCTACGTCGTCGGCGACGTGCACGGCTACCTGGAGGAGCTGCGCGCCGAGCTGCGCCACCAGGGCCTGATCGACGCCGACGGCCACTGGTCCGCCGGCCGCTCCCGGATCTGGTTCCTCGGCGACTTCACCGACCGCGGCCCCGACGGCATCGGCGTCATCGACCTCGTGATGCAGCTCGCCGCCGAAGCCGCCGCCGCCGGCGGCTACTGCCGGGCCCTGATGGGCAATCACGAACTCCTCTTCCTCGGCGCCGCCAGGTACGGCGACGAACCCGTCCAGTCCACCGCCGGCACCGCCTCCTTCCTCGCCGCCTGGCGGCTCAACGGCGGCCAGCAGCACGACCTGGACCGCCTGGAGGCGCACCACATCAGCTGGCTCTCCCGGCTGCCCGCCATCGCGCTGGAGGACGGCCACCTGCTGCTGCACTCCGACACCACCGCGTACCTGGAGTACGGCGAGTCCATCCCCGACGTCAACGACGCCGTCCACGGCCTGCTCGCCGACGAGGGCGTGGACGAGTGGTGGGACTGCTTCCGCCGCTTCACCAAGCGCTTCGCCTTCCGCGGCGACGCCGGCCCGACGGCCGTCCACGAGCTGCTCGACACCTACGGCGGCACCCGGGTCGTGCACGGGCACAGCCCCATCCCGTACCTGACCGGCGCGGTGCACGCCGACGACGGCGTGCCGCCGCACATCCCCGGCCCCTACGTCTACGCGGACGACCTCGCGGTGGCCATGGACGGCGGCGTCACCATGGAAGGGCGCCTGCTCGTCGCCCGACTGCCCGTCAACTGAGGCCACACCCGGGGACCGTACCGAACGGATGTTCCCGGCGCCCGGGCCGCCGCACGCGCGCGGTCCGGGGCGCGAAATTCCGGAAACCGACTGTCAGCACGGCCACGCCCGCCCCTACCATGAGGCACACCACACCCGGCCGCCCGTCCGGCGGCCCGCCTCCGCGCCCGTTTCGGCGTCCCTGAGGGTCCAGCGGCCCCCTGGGGCGGAGCGAACGGGGTCCGCACGAACGGGGTCCCCATGACCAACCCCCCGCCGCTGCTCGCCGAGGACCGCCCGGAATACGAGCGACTCCTCGCCGAAGCCCTGCGCGACCGCACCATCCTCACCGCCCTGCGCGCCCCCGGCGCGCTCACCGCCGACCAGCTGCGCATCCGCGCCCTGCGCGACGCCGACGCCATCGCCGCCGCGGCCACCACCGAGTACCTCCACTACACCCGGCTGCGCGAGAGCCTGCGCGCCACACCCCCGCCGCCCGAAGGCACCGAGCCGATCGCCCCCGGGCTGCTCACCCAGCTGCGCTCCGCCAACGGCGGCGCCGGGCTCTTCCCCGTCCTCACCGTGCTCACCCCGATCCTCGCCTGGACCGCCGCCCTGGTCCTGCTGCTCCTCGGTTACCTGCTGCGCGCCGCCAACCCCGACCTCACCCTCGCCCGCTCCCTCGTCACCGCCGGCTGGGCCGCGCTCGCCGCCGGGGTCGCCGCGATGGCCGTCGGCATCATCGGGCTCGTCCTCACCGCCATACGCGACGGCGCCGCCGCCCCGGCCGGCACCGACCCCGAACTCGCCGCCGAACTCGCGGACGCCCACCGCGAGTGGCGCGCCGCGCTGCGCGACCGCGGGCTGCTCCCCTACCTGCACGCCAACCTGCCCGCCGTCCCCGGCGCCGGGCGAGCCGGACCGGACTTCAGCAGCCCCGACTTCAGCAGCCCCGACTTCAGCGGGCCCGGTTACAGCTCCCCGTCCTTCACCAGCCCCGGCCCCGACGGCCCGACCGGCCCCGAAGGCCACGAGCCGCGCCCGGCCGCCTTCACCACCCCCGACTTCACCGGCCCCGGCTACAGCTCCCCGTCCTTCACCAGCCCCGACGACGTCACCTGAGCACCGGGGCCGCCGTCGGCCGACCGGCCGACAGCCGCTCGGTCAGCAGCCCTTCGCCCAGCGGACGCTCGGCCAACAGCCGTTCGGCCAGCGCCTGCTGACCACGCGCCAGCCACCGCACCGGCCAGCGCAGCAGCAGGTACAGGCAGAGACCCCAGCCGGCCGCGTGCACGGCCCACACCCCGGCCATGGTCGGGCCACCCCAGGCGTGGTGGTAGTCGGTGCCCAGGTACCAGAGCGGGTAGCCGAAGTTCCGCACCGAGTTGAACAGCGCGTACCCCACCAGCAGGAACGCCGCCGCGTCCAGCGGCAGCCCGAGCACCGCCCGGCCCAGCACCCGGCCGCCGGTCCAGCCCCGACCGCCGGACACCCGCGCCTGCCACCGGGAGGCCCGCCCGGGCTGCCCGGCCACCACCAACGCCGCTCCCACCGCGCCGGTCGGCAGGGCCAGGAGGGCTCGGGCAGCAGTGGCGGTCTGACGGCGGATCGCGGACATCTTCGGGTTCCTCACCCTCGTTCGGCTGTTGGAGCCACCCTCGCTCGCCACCGCCCGACCGGTCGTCACACCGCAGAGCCGGATCCACCCTCATACCCCGGTGCTACGACGGGCCGCCCGCTGAACCCCCATCGCCTCCGGGGGCCGCCCCCACCCCCGATCCGGGTGCGCCCACCATCCCCCTCGCCCCGCCGCCCCGCCGCCCCGCCGCCCCGGCAGGCTGGAGCACCGGCAGGCTGGAGCACCGGCGACGGCCGTCGAGCCGTCGCCGTGCTCGTCGCGGATCTTCTGACTGATCTTCATCGAGCAGAACTTCGACGAAGGCACCACTGGGACGGTTCACCGGCGCGCCCGGTGCCCGGCCTGACGGTCGAGACCTTGGCGCGCGCCCCGGGCGGCGGTGAGTTGGCGCACCAGTTGATGGAGGGAGACGACGCCGGTGATCGGGGGCAGCCCGGCGACGACGACGGCGGACAGCGTCCAGGAGGCGCCGGCGACGCACAGTCCGGCCGCGAGGCCGGCGAAGAGCACGACGACGACCCAGGAGTGGAACGGCTGACGTCCGTGCTGGACGGCGCGCAGGACCGACAGACAACCCGCGAGCCACGGTCCGTAAACGACCACCGGCCACAACTGCGACAGTCCGTGCGGCACGCTTGAGAACGCCAGTTCCTGCAAGGGGCCGTAGGAGAACACCCAGCCCAGTACGCAGGCCGCGGTCACCGTCACCGCCGTCAGTGCGCCGAACACGGAGCTGATCAGGTGGGGCCAGGCCGGGCGGGGAAGAGCAGACCGCCGGCGATGCCGAGAGGCCGACGGGCCGACCGGTCGACCGGCCCCGGGCGAGCCGGACGGGTCGACCGGTGCTCGCGGAGGCGGCACGAACGCCGTCTCGTCCTCCCAATTGCCGGCCGATGTGACGATGGAGTTGAACGCCTGCGCCTCGCCGCACGCGAGGCCGAGGTCATGGGCGAAGCCGCCGTCGTACCAGTCGTCCGCCGGACGGGTCGCCTCGCGGACCCGGTCACGGGGCGTGGTCCATGCCTCGCCATCCGGCTCGCCGTAGCCACGGTCCCCGTACGGGCCGAGAAGCCCGGTCACACGGTCGTACACGGCATGCTCCCCACGCGGTCGCCTGGCTGCGGCCTGATCCGGTCCCCGGCCCGGGCCCGTGCCGGGGATCTCGGTGCGACCGGCGGCGTCATGATTCGTCCGAGAAGAGCAGGGAGCCGATCCGCGTGGCGAAGTCGCTCTCCAACTGGCTGATCTTCCGTACGAGGTCGGCCAACGGGCGCGAGGTGTACGACAGGACGACGCGCTCGCCGTTGCGCGACAGGTAGCCGGTGGACACGTCGCCCACGGCGTTCCGGCGGTCGGGGACGAAGAGCCATGTCCCGAGCGGGGCGACCGGCTCCCGCACGGGAGGTGACGAGGCGTAGGGCAGGCATGGTGAAGTCACGGGTTCATCAACGAGAAGCGGCGGGTTCGGTTCTTACGACATCCGGGCGTCGTTCCATATTCGATACCGGAGATGCTCCACAAAATTACCCAGGGGGGAGGCGCGAGGGGTGAATCTTTTTCCGTCGACCACAGAACGCACCCACATAGGCAGAGCGAAGGTAATTCTATACTCGCCATCGACGCTGCTCTCCGAAAATCCCCACGTAAAACCATGACAAGAGAAACGTTTCTCCTCTTTGTGAGGTGCTATGTTTCCAGCTTGCCCTTGGCATATTCATCGACTTGCGCCGGACCGACTTCGACCCTGGGAGGCTTCTTGCTCAGCTGGAAGGAATATCTGGAAGCGGTTAGGCTTCATCGCCAAGGATGGTCGATAATCAGGATCTCCCGACACCTCGGGCGTGATCGGAAAACGGTGAGGTCCTACCTTCACGGCGACCGGACCCCGGGCATCCGAATTTCTTCCCAGGACGACTTCCTCCAGTTCCTGCCGTACTGCCGCCAGCGCCTTGCGGAGGACCCGCACCTTGCCGCGACCGTCCTCTTCGACGAGATCGTCGACCTCGGCTATGCGGGCGCCTATTCGACGCTCACCCGGGCCCTGCGGAGACACCAGGCCCGGCCGCGCTGCGAGCAGTGCCAGGATGCGGCTACGGCCGCGAGCAGCCGATCCCCTTCCGAACGGAGCGAGGTGGCCGTCGAGTTCGACTGGCTGCGGCTTCCCGAGCCGCCGGCGGGTTGGGGCTACGGCAACCGGGCGTGCCTGCTACTGGGCTCGCTCACCGGCACGGGCGTCGGCAACGGCATCGGCCGTTGGTCAGTAGCGCTGGCGGAGGACCAGGAACTGCCCCACCTCGTGGAAGCCGTCGACCTCGTGCTGAGACGGCTCGGCGGTACCGCCGGGTGCTGGCGGTTCGGCCGGACGCCGACCGTGTGGTGCCCGCGGACCGACCGGGTGACACCGGCGTTCGGGCAGGTGGCCAGACACTACGGCGTGCGCGTCGAGTGTCGCCTGCCGACCGACCACCGTTCGTACACGCGCCGGGCCCTGGACGAGGCACTCCGCGCCTGGTGGCGCGCGGTGACGAACGACAGCACCCTCCAGGACGCCTGGCACAGCCTGGGCCGGTTCACCGCGCGCCTGAACACCCGGGGCGGGAACACCGACGACGCACGCCCTGCGGTCGGCAGCCCGCACACAGGCACCAGAGCACTTCGGGAGCTGCCCGCCACGCCCTACCCGGTCCGCGTCCGCGCCCGCCGTACCGTCACCGCCCAGGGCCTGGTGCCCTTCCGCGGCAACTTCTACGCCATCCCGGACCACCTGGCCGGCGCCCCGGTGGAGGTCCACCAGCGCCTCGACCAGCCCCACCTGTCCGTCGCCACACCCGCCGGAGCCGTCATCGCCCGCTGCCTGCTCGCCCCGGCGGGGGCCGGGCTGACGGTCGTCGATCCCAGCAGCGCCATCGCCGTACTGGAGCGGCACCCGACACCGGCGTCCACCGACGCCCCGTTCTGCCGACGGAACACACCGCGTCCGCCGTCCCCGCAGGCCCTGGCCGAAGCCGACGCGTTGCGCGCCCGGCTCGGAGTCCCGCCCACCCGCCAGCCCGGCGAGGAGCCGAACACCGCGACGCCGCGGGTGCCTGCCCAACGGGACCGCCCGGCCGACAACGCTGGAAGCTGAGCGACCGTCGCGCGCTTCACCGGCGGTGGCGACGTCGTAGACGGTGTACGGCCCGACCGCCCACTGCACGCCGAGCCACGTCGGCGGGCCGAACTTCCCCGGCTCTGAAGGAGCACCGTACCGGCAGAGAAGCCCCGAAGGACGCGACGGGGTGTTCTCCGGGAATCCCGGGCATCCCACGACAGCACCCCGTCGTGCGGCAGTGATCAGTCAGCGAGCGGGAGGTAGACCCGGTTGCCTCGCTCCGCGAACTCCTCGGACTTGGCCTGCATCCCGGCCAGCGCCTCGGCGTCGAAGCCGCTGGAGACGGCCGTCGAGCCGTCGCCGTGCTCGTCGCGGATCTTCTGACTGATCTTCATCGAGCAGAACATGAACCGAACCGGGATAGTCCGCCTCGCCAGCGCAATCGACACCGAGTCTGCGGCTGCCTGGTCAAGTTGGGCACTTCAGGCCGCGCATGGGGGCGATCGGTGCGCCCGACGGAGACATCACTGGTGGCTGACTGATGGATGATGCTCGAACAAGCCGACGGAGCGCTGTTCCGAGAGGCCTGAACAGCCTTGCGGAACAGCGCCCGTCAGCTGACACGTCAGTCCGGCGGCGGGAAGTGGACCCGCTCGGGACGCTCGACGCTCATCCCTGCGAGGGCTAGTGCCGGCGGCGGGCTGCGGCTCGTCCGCTACGCCTCACGAGGATGAGGACCGCGCCTCCCAGGGCGATGGCGGCCGCCGAACCAACCGCCATGCCAATCGATGTGCCGGAGCCAGTGGCGGCTAGTGCCTGCCCGGCCTCCTTCGGATGTCCGGCCGGTCCACCCTGCTCGTGACCGCCCTGGCCGTTGCCGTGGTTGCCCTGTCCATTCCCGTGATCACCTTGCTCATGGCCACCTTGCTCATGACCGCCCTGCTCATGGCCACCTTGCTCATGACCGCCGTGCTCATGGCCACCTTGCTCATGACCACCGTGCTCATGGCCACCTTGCTCATGACCGCCGTGACCGCCGTGACCGCCGTGACCGCCGTGACCGCCTGGATGCTGGGGCGGCCCTGCCGGACCGGCGGGGCCAGGAGGGCCAGCAGGGCCGGCGGGCCCGGCAGGCCCGGGCGAACCGTTTGCACCGGGCGAGCCATTGGCACCGGGCGAACCGTTTGCACCGGGCGAACCGTTTGCACCGGGCGAACCGTTTGCACCGGGCGAACCGTTTGCACCGGGCGAGCCATTGGCACCGGGCGAACCGTTTGCCCCCGGCAAGCCATTGGCACCAGGCGAGCCATTGGCACCGGGCAAGCCATTGGCACCAGGCGAGCCATTGGCACCGGGCAAGCCATTGGCACCGGGCAAGCCGTTTGCACCGGGCGAACCATTGGCACCGGGCAAGCCATTGGCGCCAGGAGCACCCGGTGCGCCGTTGGGACCGGGAGCACCCGGAGCGCCCGGCGAACCGTTAGGACCAGGCGCACCATTAGAACCGGGGGCACCCGGGGCGCCGTTCGGACCGGGAGCACCCGGAGCGCCCGGCGAACCGTTAGCACCAGGCGCACCATTAGGACCAGGAGCACCGGGGACGCCAGGAGCACCCGGAGCGCCGTTCGGACCGGGAGCACCCGGAGCGCCCGGCGAACCGTTAGCACCAGGCGCACCATTAGGACCGGGAACACCCGGAGCGCCCGGCGAACCGTTAGGACCAGGCGCACCATTAGGACCAGGTGCACCCGGAGAACCGGCAGCACCCGGAGGGCCGGCAGGCCCACTCGGTCCAGGCGGACCACTCGGTCCAGGCGGGCCGACGGTGCAGGCCGCCCGCGTGATGGTGTTGTCGTCGAGCGTGACGGCGCCGTTGCGCGCCAGGGCGCGACCTTCGATCACCGAGGCGTGGTTCACACTGATGGACGTGAGGGCCAGGATGTTGCCCTTGAAGAAGGAGTTGACGTCGATGGTGGCGGAGCTACCCACCTGCCAGAACACATTGCAGGGCTGTGCTCCGTTGACCAGGCTGACGACGCTCGACGGAGCCGTGATCAAGGTGGAGCCGATCTGGAAGATGAAGACGGCGTTCGGGTCTCCCATGGCGTCGAGCGTGACGGTCCCGGTGAGGTTCAGCGACGAGCTCGCCTTGTAGACGCCGGGCGTCAGCGTCAGTCCGCCGATGTCGCCGGGAGAGGTCAGGATGGCCGTGGGGGCCCGACCGGCGGCGTCGTTGTAGGCGATGACCAGGTCGGACTGGGCCTGCACAGCCTGCGCGTCGTTGACGTGCTGGACCCCGTTCACGGTTCCGGGCGGAAAGCCCGTGACGCTGGTGCCCGGGAAGAGCCCCAGGTCGCCGTTGATGGTGCTGGAGCCGGTGTTGGTGACGGTTGAGCCCGCCAGGACCGCATAGCTGGTGTCGGTCCCCAGCCCCACTGGTGCCGCTGCGGCATGCGCGGGACTCGTGACCAGACCGGCCGACGCAAGCAACGTCAATCCGGACAGCAGGACGGACGCCCCCGCGAGTCGAGAGCGTTTACGCCCTCGTCCTGGTGGGGCGGACAACATGGCATCGACTGCCATAGGACAAAGACCTTTCTTGTCGCCACTGAACTCCGTCACCCGAAGAGGGGATTCAGAGCACCGCTGGTGAGTTCCCGGTCCGGCAACACGCCCTCGCACTCGCGCCGGAGGGGCCACGAAAAGCGACTGCCAGCCAGGCGAAGTGATGGGGAGTCACCGACTCGCTACACCGTGCTACGACAACATAAAAAGAAGAGCCTGGTAAAGATGCAACGGAGTGATGCACCAGCGCCGATCGCGGAATTTCCCCCGCTCCAGCATGTCGTTCGCCTGCATGCCGAATGCCGGGCTCCCTCCGCGTCCGCCGTCCGCCGCCGGCTGCCCAGGCCGTCACCGGCGCCACAGCAGTAACGTTTTTCCTCTTGGCCACGTCCCGGCGGCGCTGCGCCGGACACCCCTTCCGGGATCCCAGCCCATCGCCCTCGGCACCTGCCGCCAGTCGGCGAGCGGGAGGTGGACCCGGCCTCCTGGGCCTTGAACTCCTCGGACATGGCCCGCATGCCGGCCACGGCCTCGGCGTCGAACTCGGTGGCCACCACGGTGGAGCCGTCGCCGCGCTCGTCGCGGATCTTCTGACTGATCTTCATCAAGCGGCATCGGCTGATCCGCTGCCTGCCTGATCTATTGAGAGAACCCGCACATGGCGGCACGCGAAGAGTTGATCAAGACACTCCGGGGGACTCCGCCGAGGGCTGTCCGATCCACGGCATGATGGCCGACAACGACGACCGGCTCTACCGGCGCCCCGATCAAGGGACTCGTCGGTGTGGCGATGTCCCGGCACACGTCCTCATCCCGCTCGAAGACCGGAAGATCAGTGGCCGGTCGGTGAACGGCCCCAGCACCCCATGGCCGGGCACCTGAGCTGACAACATACGGGCGGCCGTTCCAGGGCATCAATCCCCGGAACGGCCGCCCGTACGGTTTGCGGTGTCAGTCGGCGAGCGGGAGGTACACCCGGTTGCCGTGCTCCGCGAACTCCTCTGACTTGGCCTGCATGCCGGCCACGGCCTCCGCGTCGTACCCGGTGTCCACGGCGGTGGAGCCGTCGCCGTGCTCGTCGCGGATCTTCTGACTGATCTTCATCGACGACAACTTCAGTCCGAAACCGGCACATCGCGTCTGAATGCGCCGACGTGATGCCTTCTGGGCGGCATCGGGGCGCGACTCGGGGACGGTTCGGCGTGCCGTGGCAAGGTCAGCGCCGCGGGTAGACGAGGACCGGGCCGATGCCGGTGTCGGTGCCGAAGACCGCGGCGTCCGCACCGATCAGGTCCGGGACGAGTGTCCCGGCCGGGAGCGCGGATGCCTGGCCGGTGGCCAGGACGACCGAGGTCGGTGTATCGCTCAGGCCGCCGGTGTTCTGGTCGGGTGTCTTGGCGTTGCCGTACGCCGTTCCGTCCTTGTCCACCGTGGTCAGTTGAACGGGGTTGCGGGCGCCGGTCGCCTCGAAGCAGTAGCCCTTCTTCGCCTGCAGGTCGAAGACCGCGAAGTCGGCGATCAGGTAGCGGCCGTCGGACGACAGTCGGGGCGTGGCCTTCTTCCCCGTGCACTCGACCGTGGCGAGCACTTGGCCGGTCCCGCCGTCGTGCACGGCCCAGACGGACCTGTCGTTGTCGTGCCCGGTGGGCGGCCACGCGGCCACGACATGGCCATCGGGTGATCCGTAGGCCGTCACTGTGCTGGAGCCCACGATGGCGCTCGCCCCTGCGGGTACCACGTCGCCGCTGAACCAGCCGCCGAGCGCCCAGAAGGCGCCCCGGCCCTGAACCAGCGGGCCGGCCGGGGTCAGCGCTGTGACGCCCGTACTGGTGTTGCAGGAGCCGAAGTCCAGCTCGCAGGGCTTGGGGGCGTTCAGGGCGGCGTTGTTCCGGTCGTACGTGGTGACCTGGCCCGAGAGCACGTCCACCACGGCCGTGGACCGGCCCAGTTGCACCGCGGTGAGGCCGCCGTCGCGCTGAACGCCGTAACCGGTGGCCTGGTCCGGGACCGTGGTCTCCTTGACCGGCGCCGCCTCACCGCTGGACGCCGTGTCGTACGCGGCAAGCCGTGTGACGCCGCTCGCCCGGTTCACGCCGTCCCCGCCTTCGCTACCCGTGACCGCGAGGACCGCGTATTCCTTACCGGCCTTGTGCGTGACGAACACCATGGCGTCGGCGTCCAGGCTGTCGCGCGTGGGATTCGCGACCGGCTTGCTCCGCCAGCGGATCGCGCCGGTCTTCGCGTCGTAGGCGAGGACGCTCGCGGTCTTCGTGTCCTCGGAGATCGAACGGAACAGGATCAGTCCCGCGTCGGATGCGACAGCCGGACCACGCAGGTTCCCGTCCTTGCCCGCCTCGACCTCCCATCCCCTTGTACTGTCGAACGCCGCCGGAATCGGTTTGGCCGGCGCGGCAGACCGGGACGGCACGGCGGACTGGGACGGCACGGCAGCCGAGGTCTGCGTCCGGGACTCCTTGGGATCACCTGGACCCGACGAACCTCCACACGCGGTGAGTGAGAGTGCCGCGAGCGTCACGAACGCTCCCGCCTTCGCCACTGACCTGACCATGCGATTCCCCCAAAACCAGCTCTGCGCAGCCACTATGACGGTACGACAGGTTTCCCATTTCCAGCACGGAGAACCGTCCCACCATGGCAGCACCCGGCCGCCCGCCTCGTCCACGGGATTTCGGGTGCCCGGAGGCAGCCCCGGAGACAGCAGAGCGCCGCCCCGAGGTGATCGGGGCGGCGCTCAGGTGTCCTGGGTCAGTCGGCCATCGGCAGGTAGACCTTGTTCCCCTGGGCCTTGAACTCCTCGGACATGGCCTTCATGCCCTCGACGGCCGCCTCGTCGTACTCCGGCGAGGCCTGACCCTGGCCGAATTGCTCGTTGATGCTTTTGCTGATCTTCATCGAGCAGAACTTCGGGCCGCACATGGAGCAGAAGTGGGCCGTCTTGGCGGGTTCGGCGGGGAGGGTCTCGTCGTGGAAGGCGCGGGCGGTCTCCGGGTCGAGGGCCAGGTTGAACTGGTCCTCCCAGCGGAACTCGAAGCGGGCGTCGGACAGGGCGTCGTCCCAGGCCTGGGCGCCGGGGTGGCCCTTGGCGAGGTCGGCGGCGTGGGCGGCGATCTTGTAGGTGATCACGCCGGTCTTGACGTCGTCGCGGTTGGGCAGGCCCAGGTGCTCCTTGGGCGTGACGTAGCAGAGCATCGCGGTGCCCCACCAGGCGATCATGGCGGCGCCGATGCCCGAGGTGATGTGGTCGTAGCCGGGGGCGACGTCGGTGGTGAGCGGGCCGAGGGTGTAGAACGGCGCCTCGTCGCAGATCTCCTTCTGGAGATCCATGTTCTCCTTGATCTTGTTCATCGGGACGTGACCCGGGCCCTCGATCATCACCTGGACGTCGCGCTCGCGGGCGATCCGGCCGAGCTCGCCGAGGGTCTGCAGTTCGGCGAACTGCGCCTCGTCGTTGGCGTCCGCGATGGAGCCCGGACGCAGGCCGTCGCCGAGCGAGAAGGTGACGTCGTAGCTCGCGAGGATGTCGCAGAGCTCCTCGAAGTTCGTGTAGAGGAAGTTCTCCTGGTGGTGCGCCAGGCACCAGGCGGCCATGATCGAGCCGCCGCGCGAGACGATGCCGGTCTTGCGGCGGGCGGTCAGCGGGACGTACCGCAGCAGGACGCCGGCGTGGACGGTCATGTAGTCGACGCCCTGCTCGCACTGCTCGACGATGGTGTCCCGGTACACCTCCCAGCTCAGCTCCTCGGCCTTGCCGTCGACCTTCTCCAGGGCCTGGTAGAGCGGCACGGTGCCGATCGGCACGGGGGAGTTGCGCAGGATCCACTCGCGGGTGGTGTGGATGTTGCGGCCGGTGGAGAGGTCCATGACGGTGTCGGCGCCCCAGCGGGTGGCCCAGGTCATCTTCTCCACCTCCTCCTCGATCGAGGAGGTGACGGCGGAGTTGCCGATGTTGGCGTTGATCTTCACCAGGAAGTTGGTGCCGATGACGGCCGGCTCCACCTCGGGGTGGTTCACGTTGACCGGGATGACGGCCCGCCCGCGGGCCACCTCGGCCCGCACGTACTCGGGGGCGAGGCCCTCCCGCAGCGCCACGAACTCCATCTCGGGGGTGACCACGCCCCGCCTGGCATAGGCGAGTTGGGTGACGGCGACACCACCGCGGCCGCGCAGCGGACGGCGCGGGCGGCCGGGGAACACCGCGTCCAGGTTGCGCAGGTTTCCGCCGCGCGGCGAGGTGTGCTTGATCCCGTCGTCCTCGGGGCGCGCCTCGCGGCCGTCGTACTCCTCGACGTCGCCGCGCTGGCGGATCCAGGCGTCGCGCAGGGCGGGCAGGCCGCGCCGCACGTCGGGCGCGTAGGCCTGGTCGGTGTACGGGCCGGAGGTGTCGTACAGCGGGACGGTCCGGCCGTTGGTGAGCTGCACCTCGCGGTACGGGACCCGCAGGTCGGGCCGGGACCCCTCGCGGTAGGCCTTGCGCCAGGCCGGGGTCGGGTAGCCGGTGCCCGCGCTGGTGACGGCGCTGTTCCGGGCAGACTGCGGCTGTGCTTCGAACGTGGTCATCTGACCTCTACTCCCTACGCCGGCATTACCCGGTCAGGTTCCTGCGGTCGACGCAGCCGTCGGTCCGTCCGTCGACGTCCCGGTCAGCGCCCTCTCAGCCCGGTGCTCCGAGCTCCCGCGTCCACAGGCGGTGTTGCCTGCACACGACGCCCAACACGGTAGCGAGCCGATCGCCGCAGGTCCAGAGGGGGTCCACGGAGGGGATCCGACAGCCGGTGGCAGCACGCCGAAACGCCCGAGGCCCGGCACCCCGCGACGGGGTGCCGGGCCTCGGGCGTTCCCTCAGCCCTTGGCGGCCTTCTTCACCAGGACCACCACGGCGGCCGCGATACCGACGACCACCAGCACCTTGATCACTATGCTCAGCAGCGCGCCGACGACGCCGAAGACGAATCCCACGATGTTCCAGAGCAGCACCAGGACCAGCACCGGGATGACGATGTTGCGCACCCAGGCGGGCAGCGACTTCCAGAGCTCAGCCATGTCTGTTCCTTCTCTCCCCGTGGGGTCGGCTGCCGTCCGGTGCCGCATCCCGCTTGCTTCGGTACTTCGATCGTACGGTGGCGCCAGTGCCGTAACGAGGCCCGACGGCCCGGAGAGAACCCCTAGATCACCCCGACCCGGGCCCCGGGGAAAGACCCCGCCCGGACCTCCGGGAAGGCCCCCGGGAAATCCCCGGAGCGACCTGCGACCCGGGCCGGCCCCACGCGTCCACGAGATACCGGACTCTCCGGAACTACCCCTGCACCACGGCTACTTGGGGGATCCAGGCACGCACAACCGCTCCGCCACCACCACCGTCACCGACCCTGACCGCCCCGGCCCTGGGCCCACCCGGCCATGAGCTGGTCAGACCGGCCAGCGTTCCCCGCGCCAGGCCGCGTCCCAGAACATCCACTCGTAGCGCGAGGTGGTCGTGAAGTGCTCGACGACCCGGCGCCGCTCGGCCGGGGAGATCTCCTCGCCGAGCCGGTCGGTGAGTGCCAGCACCCGGCGGACGACGGACTGGAAGGCCTCGTCGCCGTAGGTGGCGATCCACTTGGCGTACAGCGGGTCGGGGGAGCCCTGGGCGAGCAGCGCCTCGCCGACCCGGGCGTAGATCCAGTAGCAGGGCAGCACCGCGCCGACGGCCTCGGCGAAGGAGCCGCCGTAGACGGTGGCCAGCAGGTAACTGGTGTAGGCGCGAGTGGTGGGCAGCACCGGCTCGGCGGCGGCCTGTTCGGCGCTGCCACCGAAGGCGGTCAGGAACTCGGCGTGCATGCCCTGCTCGGCGGCCAGCGCGCCGACCGCGTCGTCGGCGAAGGCCCGCACGTCCTCCTCGCCGGGCGCCTTGGCGGCGCAGACGGCGAGCGCGCGGGCGTAGTCACGCAGGTAGTGCGAGTCCTGGACGACGAAGTGGCGGAAGGCCGCGCGCGGCAGGGTGCCGTCGGTGAGGCCGCCGATGAAGGGGTGGGCGAGGATCTCGGCGTACACCGGCTCGATGGCCGCCCAGAGTTCTTCCGTCAGGCTCTTGCTCATGCCCAGGACCCTAGACGGTCAGGCCCCTGGACGGTCAGGCCCTTCAACGGTCAGGCCCCTGGGCGGTCAGGCCCCTGGGCGGTCGTGACCCTGGGCGGTCAGGCCTCCGGCGGGGAGAACACCACCAGCACCCGGAGCTCCTCGGTGATGTGGTGGAAGCGGTGCGGGGTGCCGGCCGGGACGTAGACGACGGTGCCGCGCCCGACGGTGGCGGTCTCGGCGCCGACGGTCAGTTCGGCGCGGCCGCTGATCACCTGGTAGATCTCGTCCTGGTCGTGCGCGGTCTGCGGGTCGGTGTCGCCGGGGGAGAGCGCGTAGAGCCCGGCGGACATCCGCGGTTCGCGCAGGAAGCGCAGGTACGCGCCGTCGTTGGCCGCGCGTTCGGTGTCCAGTTCGTCCAGCCGGAACAGCTGCACCGCTGCCCTCCTCCTTCGTCCGTCCGCTTTCCGGGCCGCATTCCGGTCCGCCTCCGAGCCGCCTCCGAGCCGCGTCCGGGCTGCCTCCGAGCCGCGTCCGGGCTGCCTCCGGTCCGCGTCCGGGCTGCCTCCGGTCCGCATTCCGGGCTGCCCTCCGCCAGGGGCATTCAACACCACCGGCATCAACATGGCCGAGGAGAGCTTCCCCCGGGGCGGCGGCGCCTGCCAGGCTTGGGCGTCATGAAGGGTTTCCTCATCAAGACACTGATCAACGCGGTGGCCATCTGGGTCGCCGCCTGGATCGTCAACGGTATCCAACTCACCGACGGCAAGGCCGACTGGCAGCACAAGGCCCTGACGGTGGTCGCCGTCGCCCTGGTCTTCGGCGTGGTCAACTTCCTGATCAAGCCGGTCGTGAAGCTGTTCTCGTTCCCGCTGTTCATCCTCACCCTGGGCCTGATCACCTTCGTGATCAACGCCCTGATGCTCTGGCTGACCTCCTGGGCGTCGGGGAAGCTGAACCTGGACTTCCACGTCACCGGCTTCGTGCCGGCGCTGCTCGGCTCGCTGATCATCAGCCTGGTCTCCTGGGGCCTGCACCTGGCCCTGGACGACGACTGAGCCCGGTCGGACACGAGACCGCACACGAGAGGGGCCCGCGCCGGGTGGTCCACCCGGCGCGGGCCCCTCGTCGGTGGTGGCGGCGCGGCCGCTCACCCCGCGTTCTCACATCCCCTGAGGATGTCCGCGAGCTGGGCGTCGAGTTCCCTCCCGGTGATCTCCTGACCCATCGGCACCAGCCGGTCGGTGCGGGTCAGGAAGGCGATCAGCGGCGGCGCCGAGGCCCGCAGCAGGGCGTCCCCGTCGGGGGAGTGCAGCACGATGCAGACCTCCGCGAGCTCCCCGTCGATCGGGTGGATGTGCACGTCGCCCTCGCCGGAGGGCCGACTGAAGCCGTCGAGCAGCAGCTCGCGTGCGAACACCCAGGTGACGGGTTCGTCGCCGGGCAGGTGGAAGGTGAACCGGAGGGCGTAGGGGTCACCGGGGTCGTACTCCAGGGCCACCACGATGCGGAAGGAGAGCTCGTGCGAGACCACGAGGTTCATCACCAGGTGACCCTGGACTGTGCTCTGCTGCATGGCGCCAGTACCTCTCGTTCTGCCCGACCGTTGGCGTGCTGTGGGTCCGCCGGCGGTCGGACATGCAGTTCGCTGACATTTCGCTGGGATGTGGGATGAGGGCGGCTGGGTGGGTCGTCCGGCCTTTTTGACGGTTTTGTGCAACCAATCCCCGTTCGATCCTCATCGTCCATGTTTGGGCACGTAGTGGACAAGGTGTGCTTTTTCAAATGGTGAACGAACGGGATCCGTGCTGACGCAAGGAGGGTCAGAGGACGAACGACGGGCTCATCGCGCCCACGCTGCGCCGCAGTTGGCCGGCGGCGACGGTCAGCCGGTCGGCCTGTTCGACCGGCAGCGAAAGGGCGATGGTGGCGACCACCGGCCCGATGGTGATGGGGACGGCCGCGCAGACGGTGCCGAGCGCGTACTCCTGGCGCTCCAGGACGGGCATGGTCGGCCGCAGGGAAGCGAGGCGGCGGAGCACGGCGGCCCCGCTGGTGAGGGTGGAGGGGGTGAGCCCGGTCGGCGGGTGGCGGGCGAGGTGGTCGCGGCGCTCCTCCTCGGGCAGTTGGCCGAGCAGGCACTGGCCGATGGCGTGCGCGTGGGCGGTGGCCCGGAGGTCGGCCCAGGGTTCGACGGCGGGACGGCCGGGGTCGTCGACGATGTCCACCACGTGGATCTCACCGTCCCGGTAGAGCGCGAAGTAGACGGCGGCCCCGACGTCGTCCCGTAACCGCTGCATCCGCGCCCGCAGGTCGTACCGGTCGGTCTGCCGGCCTTCGGCCCGACCTATGCCGTCCACCGACTCCCCGTAGACGAACCGGCCGTCGACCCTCCGGAGGTAGCCCTCGTGGGTGAGGGTCCGCAGCAGGTGGTACGCGGTGCCGAGCGGCAGCCCGGCGGCGCGGGCCAGTTGTTTGGCGGTCGCGCCCTGCCGGAAGCCCCCGACCGCCTCCAGCAGCCGCAGCGCCCGCTGGACGGAGCCGATCAGGGTGGGGCCGCGGCCCTTCTTGCCCGGCGGCGAGGTGGGCGCCGGCGACCTGGCGACGCGCCCGGCGCGGACCGTCCTGGACGGCTCTGCGATCTGATCCATGGCCACGTCCATCCCCCAGCCCGAGTCAATGCACAGAAAGGGCATCCGGAGCGAAGCACTCCGATCTGCCCGATAGTGGCTCATTGCAGCACAGGGACGACCTCCCTGCAATCACTCTCATGCGGTTCACTCGGCAAAATCCTTCGAATATAAGGTTTATCGTCAAAATCTATCGATAATTGCAAGATCGGTTTAAGTTTCACCTTCGTTATCCAAGATCCATTCCTGGTTACTCCGTGCCCCCGAACGGACGCACCGGTTCGGGCGGGTTTCGCCCGGACCGCCCCGCGGGAGACTCCCGCACAACGCTCCAGCACCGGAGGTCGCCATGGGCCCCGACAACCGAACCCCGCCGCCCCGCCCGGTCGTGAAGCGCACCGCGCGGGCGATCCTGCTGGAGCTCGACCCGCAGGACCCGTACGGCCCGGCCTCGATCGTGCTGATCCGGCGGGTCCGGCCCGGCTCGCCCCGGCCGTACTGGATCACCCCCGGCGGCGGGGTCGAACGCGGCGACCGCACGGTGGTGGAGGCCCTGCACCGCGAGGTGGACGAGGAGCTCGGCGGCAAGATCGTCGACGTGGTGCCCGCCTTCGTCGACACCATCAGTCACACCCACCACGACGACGGCACGCTGCTCCACCCGCACGGGGTCAAGGTGCAGCACTTCTTCGTCTGCCGGCTCGCCTCGATGGACCTCAGCCGGCGGCACGGGCCCGAGGTGGACGAGCCCAACGGCGAGTACGAGGTGGTCCGGCTGCCGTTCACGCGCGAGGGCGTGACCTCCGTCAACGTCGTCCCGCCCCGGCTGCGGGCGTACCTGGCGGCCAACATCGAGGGCATCCGCGCACTGCTCGCCCCGGACCTCGGCTGATCAGCCTGCCCGGTCGGCCCTGCCGGTCGGGAGCCCTGCCGGTCGGGAGCCCTGCCGGTCGGGGGCCCTGCCGGTCGACCCGCCCGACCAGCCCCGCCGGTCAGACCGCTGCGAGGTCTCCCACCAGGTCGTGCCGGATCCGCTCGGCCGGCACGCCGGACCGCAGCAGCACCCCGACGCCCCGGCGGACCATCGCGGGCGGCCCGCTGAGGAACGCCTCCCGACCGGCCCACGGCCCGAACCGGCCCATCGCCTCCGGCAGTTCGCCGGTCAGCGCGCCGTCGGCCGGCCCGATGCCGGAGAGCACCGGCCGCACGGTGAGCCACGGGTGGCGCCGGGCCAACTCGTCCAGCCCGTCCAGCTCGTACAGGTCGGCGGCGCGGCGGGCACCGTAGAACACGTCGACGGCCCGGACCGGCGTGCCGCGCTCGGCCACCTCCTCGACCAGCGCGCGGATCGGCGCGATGCCCGTCCCGCCGCCGAGACAGAGCAGGTCCGCACCGGCGGCGTGGTCGAAGGTCATCGAGCCGGCCGCCGGGCCCAGCCGCAGGACGTCCCCGGGCGCGGCCCGGTGCACCAGCGCGTTGCTCACCCAGCCGGCCTGGACGGCCTTCACGTGGAAGGTCAGCAGCCCGTCCGGGCGGGGGGCCGAGGCGAACGAGAAGTGCCGCCAGACCCGCGGCCACCAGGGCGTCTCCAGGCTGGTGTACTGCCCGGCCCGGTACGGGTACGCCTGGTCCGGCCGGACGGTGATCACCGCGACGTCCCGGGTACGGCGCTCGTGCCGCACCACCTCGCCCTGCCACCACGGCGGCGAGGTGCGGGCGGCCTCCTCGGCGGCCTCGATCATGATCGAGGAGACCAGCCGGTAGACCCGGCGCCAGGCCAGCTCGGTCTCGGCGTCCCAGCGGGAGCCCGCGTACCTGGCCAGCGCCTGCACCAGGCACTCGCCCACCGGGCCGTAGTGGCCGGTCAGCGTGCCGTACCGGCGGTGGCCCCGGCCGAGCGCACTCAGGTAGACCCGCAGGCCGTCCGGGTCGTCGGCGCTGCGGGCGGCGGCCAGCAGGGCGCGGAACAGGCGGTCGCGCTGGACGTCCATGGCGGCCGGGAAGAGCGCCCGGACCTCGGGGTGGTGCAGGAAGATCAACGCGTAGAAGTGCGCGGTGGCCCGGTCGGCGACCGGCTCGACGACCGCCAGGCTGGCCCGGATCAGTTCGACGTCCCGTGCGGTGGGCGGCTGCTCGACGGCGGAACCGCTCCGGTCGGGCGCGGGCAGCGCGGCCGGCTGGCCGTCGGCGAGTGGCTGAGCAGCCCAGGCTCGACTCCAACTGTCGCCGGGGCCGGACCAGTTGAGCCCGGGTGCGTCGGTGAACAACGGACGGAACGCGGGCGCGGCGGGCGGCACGACAGGCGGAGCGGCGGGCGGCCCCGGGTAGCTGGGCGCGGGGACGGCCGGCGGCTGGGCCGGCGGGTCGGGGAACGCCGGGTGCGCGGGCGCGGGGGCCGCCTCGGGCGCGGGGGCCGCCTCGTACACCGGCACCGGCGCGTGGTCCGGCACCGGCGCGTGGTCCGGCACCACCGGGAGGACGGCCGTGGGCGCCTCCGTCGGGGCCTGCGGCGGGAGGTCGGGCGGGTCCAGCGGCATCGGCGGCCGTTCGGGCGCCACCCCGTCCGCCGGCCCTCCCGCCATCGCGGCCGGCGGGGACTCCGGCAGGCCCGGGACGGAGGCGACCCCCGCCGAGCCGTGCCCGGTACGGACCAGAAGTGTTCTGCGGGACTTCACCGCAACGTTTCGAGTACCCAAGAGAATCGTTTCGCCTCCGGCCGGCCTGCGCCACCACCTGGCTTGTCTCTGCTGACGCCTAGGCAGCGTGGCACGCCCGAACTGCTCATCCGACAAATCACGCGAAGCCCGGACACCTGGGCCCGGGACGCGCTACTCTCACCCGATTCGCGACCCGTCGCCCTGGGTGGCGCTCTCCGCACCCAGGGCGACCCGGCCGTGCTCAGAGCTGCCGCAGCAACGTCCCCGGCCGCTCGACGCAGTCCGCGACGAAGCGCAGGAAGCCGCCCGCCGTCCCGCCGTCGCAGACCCGGTGATCGAAGGTGAACGAGAGCTGCACCACCTCGCGCACCGCCAACTCCCCTTCGTGGACCCAGGGTTTGGCCACGATCCGGCCGACCCCGAGCATCGCCGCCTCGGGGTGGTTGAGGATCGGGGTGGAGCCGTCCACGCCGAACACTCCGTAGTTGTTCAACGTGAAGGTGCCGCCGGTCAGTTCGGCCGGGGAGAGCGATCCGTCGCGCGCGCTCTCGGTCAACCGTCCCAGCTCCTCGCAGAGTTGGCCGGTGGTCCGGGTGTGGGCATCCCGCACCACCGGGACGACCAGGCCCCGCCGACCCTCCGCGGCGAAGCCCAGATGCACCGCCGAGTGCCGAACGATGCCCGAACCGTCCTCCGTCACACTGGAGTTGAGATCGGGGAAGCGCGCCAGCGCGACCGTGCAGATCCGGGCGAGCAGCGCCAGCACGCTCACCTTCGGGCCCGGCGCGGCGTTCAACTGCCGCCGCAGGGACATCAGTTCGGTGGCGTCCGCATCCACCCAGCAGGTCACGGCGGGGATCTCCCGGTGACTGCGACTGAGCTTCTCGGCCACCGTCTTGCGCAGGCCGCGCAGCGGGACGACGTCCTCCCGCGCCATCGGCGCCGGGGCCGCCTGCACCGGGGCCGCCTGCGCCACCACCTGGGCCGCGACGGCCCGTTCGACGTCCGCACGCATGATCAGCCCGTCCGGACCGCTGCCCGCGAGCGCGGCCAGGTCGACCCCCTGTTCCCGGGCCAACCGCCGCACCAGCGGCGAGATCACCGGCACCACGACCGGGACGATCCGCGCCACAGGAGCAGGAGCAGGAGCAGACGCAGGAGCAGGAGCAAGCGCAGGAGCCGCCACCCCCACCCGGCGCCGCCGCCCGCCCTTCCCGGGCTCGGCCACCCCGTAGCCGACCAGCGGCCGCTCCACCTCCGCCGCCGCCTCGACCCGCGCCGAAGACGCCGCCGAAGACGCTGAAACCCCTACCGAAGCCCCGGACAAAGAACCGGCCGAAGACCCTGCCACCGCCCCGGCCGCCAAGGGCCCCTCCGCCGGGGCCACCGCGACCGTGACCAGCGGCGCACCCACGGCGACCTCCTCGCCCGGCTCGCCGTACCGGGCGGTGACCACCCCGCCGTACGGGCAGGGCACCTCCACCACGGCCTTGGCGGTCTCCACCTCCACCACCGGCTGGTCGATCGCGATCACCTCGCCGACCTCGACCATCCAGCGCACCACCTCCGCCCCGGTGAGACCCTCACCGAGGTCGGGCAGGCGGAACTCTCGCACGACGGGCATCATCCTCGGTCCTCCCACTGCAGCCGGGCGACCGCGTCCAGGATCCGGTCCACCCCGGGCAGGTGGTGGTGCTCCAGCATCGGCGGCGGGTACGGGATGTCGAAGCCGGTCACCCGCAGCACGGGCGCGGCCAGGTGGTGGAAGCAGCGCTCGGTGACCCGTGCGGCGATCTCCGCACCGGTGCCGCCGAAGCCGCTCGCCTCGTGCACCACCACGGCCCGGCCGAGCGAGCGCACCACCCGGCAGACCGTCTCGTCGTCGAACGGCACCAGGGTGCGCAGGTCCAGCACCGCGAGGTCCCAGCCCTCGGCGGCGGCCGCCTCGGCCGCGTCCAGGCAGACCGGCAGCGAGGGCCCGTAGGTGATCAGCACGGCGGAGGTGCCGGCGCGCCGCAGCACGGCCTTGCCGATCGGCTCGACCTGCGCCGCCGGGTCGAACGCGGCCTTGCCCCAGTAGAGCCGCTTGGGCTCCAGGAACACCACCGGATCGTCGGAGGCGATCGAGGCGCGCAGCAGCCCGTACGCGTCGGCCACCGTCGCCGGGGTGACCACGTGCAGCCCGGGGGTGGCGGCGTAGTACGCCTCGGAGGCGTCGCTGTGGTGCTCGACCCCGCCGATGCCGCCGCCGTACGGGATGCGGACGGTGATCGGCAGCGGGAGCTTCCCGGCGGTGCGGTTGCGCATCTTGGCGACGTGCGAGAACAGCTGCTCCAGCGCGGGGTAGGCGAAGGCGTCGAACTGCATCTCGACCACCGGGCGCAGCCCGTACATCGCCATGCCGATCGCGGTGCCGAGGATGCCGGCCTCGGCCAGCGGGGTGTCCAGGCAGCGGTCCGGGCCGAACTCGGCGGTCAGCCCGTCGGTGATCCGGAAGACACCGCCGAGCGCGCCGACGTCCTCGCCGAGCACGTGCACCGCCGGGTCCTCCCGCAGGGCGTCGCGCAGTGCGGCGTTGAGGGCCTGCGCCATCGTGGCGGTGCGGGTCGGAGTTGCCGTGCTCACTGCTGCACCTCGGCTTCGGCGGCCAGTTCGGCGGACAACTGGGCGGCCTGTTCCCGCAGTTGCTGGGTCGGTTCGGCGAAGACGTGGGTGAACAGCGACATCGGGTCCAGCTCGGGTTCGGCGTGGAACTCGGCCCGCATCCGGGCCGCCAGCGCCTCCGCCTCGTCCGCCGACTCCCGCACCAGCGCGTCGTCGAGGACGCCGAGTCCGCGCAGCGAGCGCTCCATCAGCAGGATCGGGTCGTGCTCGCGCCAGGCGGCCACCTCGGGCTCGGTGCGGTAGCGGGTCGCGTCGTCGGCGTTGGTGTGCGCCTCGACCCGGTAGGTCAGCGCCTCGACCAGGGTCGGGCCGCCGCCGGTCCGGGCCCGCTCGACCGCCTCGGCCAGGACGCCGTGCACGGCGGGCGCGTCGTTGCCGTCCACCAGCCGGCCCGGCATGCCGTAGCCGACGGCCTTGTGGGCCAGGGTGGGCGCGGCGGACTGCGCGCTGAGCGGGACGGATATCGCGTAGCCGTTGTTCTGCACCAGGAAGACCACCGGGGCCTGGAGCACCGCGGCGAAGTTCAGCGCCTCGTGGAAGTCGCCCTCGCTGGTGCCGCCGTCGCCGAGCATGGCCAGCGCGACCACCGGGTCACCGCCCAGCCGGGCGGCATGCGCCAGCCCGACGGCGTGCGGGGCCTGGGTGGCCAGCGGGGTGCAGAGCGGGGCGGTGCGGGTGGCGCGCGGGTCGTAGCCGGTGTGGGCGTTGCCGCGCAGCAGGGTCAGCGCCTCCAGCGGGTCGACGCCCCGGGAGACCACCGCGAGGGTGTCGCGGTAGCTGGGGAAGAGCCAGTCGCGCTCGCCGAGCGCCAGTGCGGCGGCGATCTGGCAGGCCTCCTGGCCGGTGGACGCCGGGTAGACGGCGAGCCGGCCCTGCTTGGTGAGGGTGGTGGCCTGCTGGTTGTAGCGGCGGCCGACCACCAGGCGGCGGTACAGCTCGCGCAGCAGCGCCGGGTCCTGCTTCTCCAGCGCGGGGGTGCCGAGCACCCGGACCGGGGCTGCGTCCGGGAGCAGGGGCGCCGGGTCGGTGCGCGGGGCGGTGGCCCCCGGCATCCAGCCGGGCACCGCCGTGTGGTGTCTGTGGTCGAGAACGGTCATCTCGGGGCACCTCCAGGGGTGGCGGGGGCTCCCTACCGATTGTTCGGTCGTCTGTTCATCTTGACCAGAAGCGTGACAAGGTGGTGGACATTCGGCCTGAGCGGCGGTCGACTGGTGGCAGTACGTCCAATCGGCGAGGGTGGGGGGTCATGTCGGCTGAACAGATGTCCAGGCTCGACCGGGTCGACCGTTCGATCCTGCGGCTGCTGCAGCAGGACGGCCGCGCCTCCATCCGCTCGGTGGCCGAGCGGGTGCACGTGTCCCGGGCCAATGCGTACGCCCGGATCTCCAGGATGGTCGAGGACGGCGTCATTCGCGGCTTCACCGCCCGGGTCGACCACGAACGGGCAGGTCAGGGCGCATCCGCGTACATCACCCTGAAAATCGTCCAGAACTCCTGGCGTACGGTCCGGGAGCAGTTGCTGGAGCTCCCGGGGGTCGCCCACATCGCGCTGGTCGGCGGGGACTTCGACGTGCTGCTGCTGGTGCACACCGCCGACAACCACGCTCTGCGGGAGCTGGTGCTGGGCAGCATCCAGTCCATCCCCCAGGTGCTCGGCACCCGGACCATGCTGATCTTCGAGGAGACCGACCAGGTCCCGCCGGACTGACCGCCCGGGCCGCCCGGCCCGACCGCCCGACGGCCCGACCGCCCGACGGCCCGACCGCCCGACCGCCCGCTACCGCGCGCGCAGCCCGTCGAAGGCCAGGTGGACGACCGCGTCCGCGACGCCGTCGGCGGCCTTGAGGCCCGGCCGGTACCACTCCACGATCGAGTTGATCATCCCGAACAGCAGCCGGGTGGCCAGCCGCGGCTCGACGTCCGCCCGCAGCGCGCCGTCCGCGACGGCCGCCCGCAGCAGCTCGGCGACCTGGTGGTCGAACTCCCGGCGCCGCTCCAGCGCCCACTGCTCGGTGGCGGTGTTGCCGCGCACCCGCAGCAGCAGCGTCACGTACGGCAGCTCCGCGAGCAGCACCTCGGCGGTGCGCCGCACCACGTGCTCCAGCCGCTCCACCGCCGGGCCCCGCACCGCCGCCGGCTCGGCCAGGATCCCGAACAGCCCGTCCAGCGCCCGCCCGACGGCCAGCCGCAGCAGTTCCTCCTTGCCGCGGACGTGGTGGTAGATGGAGGACTTGGAGATCCCGGCGGCCCGGGACAGGTCCTCCATCGAGGTGCCGTCGTAGCCGCGCTCGTTGAACACGTCGACGGTCACCGCGAGCAGTGACTCCACGGTGTAGGCGGTACGCGTGGTGTGATCGGCCATCCTCCGAGTATCCCCGGCCGCCCGCAGCCCTACGCGGTCGGGTCCGGTTGGTCCACACCAGTCCCCGTGCCCCGACGTCGCCGCGCAGGCGGGAGTTTGACGGCGGGCCCTAGACTCGGCGGACGATCGTCCACGTCCAGCAGGGTGGGGTCCAGTCCGATGAACGCAATACCGGCCGTCGCCTCCGACGCGCCCGAGCAGCGCAGCGAGGAAGCGGAGGGGGTGTCCGGCAGGGCCTGGCGGGAAGGCGCCCGCGCCCTGGTAGTCCGGTTCGGGCCGGCGGTGTGGTGCTACGCGGTGCTGAAGCTGATCGGCTTCACCGTCTTCATGAAGCTGCTGTCCTTCTCCGGCGAGTACCTCAAGAAGCCCGCCCGCTTCGGCGGCGGCACCAACCCCTGGGACGTGCTGGCCAGCTGGGACGGCTGGTGGTACCAGCAGGTGGCCCAGTTCGGCTACCACCCGGCGCTGATCGAGATCCCGAACGGCCCGGTCGGCTTCTCCGTCGAGCAGAACTCCGCCGCCTTCTTCCCGCTCTACCCGGGCCTGATGCGGATGACCTCGGACGTCACCGGCCTCGGCCTGTACGGCGCCGGGATGCTGGTGTCGGTGGTGGCCTCGCTGTTCGCCGCCGCCGGGATCTACGCCGTGGTGGACCGGATGGCCGGCCCCCGGGCGGGCGTGATCGCGGCCGGGATCTGGGCGATCGCCCCGGGCTCGGGCGCCGAGTGGGCGGTCTACTCGGACTCCACCTTCGTCGCGCTGGCCGCCTGGGCCTGCTACTGCGTGATGACCAAGCAGTGGGTCGCGGCCGGCGTGATCACCCTGGTCGCCGGGCTCAACCGGCCGACCGCCGCGGCGCTGATCGGCGCGGTCGGGCTGGCCGCGCTGGTCGAGCTGTACCGGCGGGAGAGCGGCGTCGTCCGCCCGCTGGCGGCGATGCTGATGGCCCCGGTCGGCCTGCTCGGCTACGTGGCCTGGGTGGGCTGGCGGATGGGCGAATGGGGCGGCTACTTCCGGCTCCAGCACGACGCCTGGCTGCACTACTTCGACTGGGGCCAGGGCACCTGGCACGCGATCCGCGGCGTGCTGCTGGGCCGCAACGACTACCCGTTCGCGTTCCCGGTGCCGGACCTCTTCGCCACCCTGATCGTGCTCACCCTGCCGGTGCTGATCGTGCTGCTGGTCCGGCTGCGCCCGCCGCTGGTGCTGACCGCCTACACGCTGGCCACGATCGTCTCGGTGCTCGGGAGCCTGGGCATCTTCGGCAACGTCTCGCGCTACCTGCTGCCGGCGTTCCCGCTGCTCATCGCGCTCGCAGTGGCGATGCGCAAGCTCAGCTGGCCGGTGCTGGCCGCGGTGCTGGGCTCGGGCGCGGTCGCCTCCGGCTGGTACGCCGGGTACGTCATCTTCGAGCTGGGCGTGCCGTAGACCCGGCCCGAACCGGCCCCCCGGGGGCGCGTCCACCACGGACGCGCCCCCGCGTGCTTTCCCGGATCCCGTCCCACGCGCTTTCCCGAATTCCGCCCCGCACGTTCTCCCGGATTCCGTCCCCCACACCCTCGTGAG
This sequence comes from Kitasatospora sp. MAA19, assembly GCF_029894125.1. Lineage (GTDB taxonomy): Bacteria > Actinomycetota > Actinomycetes > Streptomycetales > Streptomycetaceae > Kitasatospora. Next base: position 470,434 of record NZ_JARXYZ010000001.1, on the reverse strand, counting down.
CCGACCGATCGTTCGGTTACTCTGTGACGTGTCCCGTCCTCCCTCCTGAGGAGCGCACAGATGTCCGCAGCGGTCACCCACCCCCTCGTCAGCGAGCTGGTCGAGCGCCACCAGGCCACCCTGGACGCCGCCCTCGACGCCGCCGCCAAGCGCGACTACTGGTCGCCCTACCCCGAGTTCCCGAAGGCGTACGGCGAGAGCGGCCCCACGGACGGCAAGGCCGCCTTCGACGCCCTGCTCGGCAAGCCGTTCACCCTCGACGGCCACCCCGCCGACGGCGACCTGGTCGGCGGCGAGGCCTCCCCGTACGGCATCGAGCTGGGCATCGGCTACCCGCACGCCGAGCCGGACGCGCTGATCGCCGCGCTCGGCGCCGCCCGGCCCGGCTGGGCCGCCGCCACCCCGCTGGAGCGCGCCGCCGTCTGCGTGGAGATCCTGCACCGGATCAACGCCCGTTCCCACGCGTTCGCCCAGGCCGTCATGCACACCACCGGCCAGGCCTACGGCATGGCCTTCCAGGCCGGCGGCCCGCACGCCCAGGACCGCGGGCTGGAGGCCGTCGCCTACGCCTACGCCGAGCAGACCCGGCTGCCCCGCCGGGCCGGCTGGACCAAGCCCCAGGGCAAGCGCGAGCCGCTGGTGATGACCAAGGAATTCACCGTCGTCCCGCGCGGCCTGGCGCTGCTGGTCGGCTGCAACACCTTCCCCACCTGGAACGGCTACCCCGGCCTGTTCGCCTCGCTGGCCACCGGCAACCCGGTGCTGGTCAAGCCGCACCCGCGCGCCGTCCTGCCGCTCGCGCTGACCGTCCGGATCGCCCGCGAGGTGCTCGCCGAGGCCGGCTACGACCCCAACGTGGTCTGCCTGGCCGTCGAGCACGAGGGCGGTACCGTCGCCCAGACCCTCGCCGTCCGCCCCGAGATCCGGCTGATCGACTACACCGGCTCCACCGCCTTCGGCGACTGGCTGGAGGAGCACGCGCGGCAGGCCCAGGTCTACACCGAGAAGGCCGGCGTCAACGCGGTGGTCATCGACTCCACCGACGACTACAAGGGCATGCTCGGCAACCTGGCCTTCGCCCTCTCGCTCTACAGCGGCCAGATGTGCACCACCCCGCAGAACCTGCTGATCCCGCGCGGCGGCATCACCACCGACCAGGGCGACAAGTCCTACGACGAGGTGGTCGCCGACCTCGCCGCCGCCATCGACGGCCTGCTCTCCGACGACGCCCGCGCCGCGGGCATCCTCGGCGCCGTGGTCAACCCGGGCGTGCTGCAGCGCTCGGCCGCCGCGGCCGGCGGCGAGTACGGCGAACTCGCCCTCGCCCCGCGAGCGGTGACCTCCCCGGACTTCCCCGGCGCGACCGTCCGCACCCCCGCGCTGGTCAAGCTGGACGCCGACAAGCCGGACGACCGCGCGGTCTTCCGCACCGAGTGCTTCGGCCCGGTCTCCTTCGCCGTCGCCGTCGAATCCACCCCCGCCGCCGTCGAATTGCTGCGCACCACGGTCCGCGACAAGGGCGCCATGACGGCCTCCGGCTACACCACCTCGCCCGAGGTGGAGGCCCTGCTGGTCGAGGCCGCGCTGGACGCCGGCGTCTCCCTGTCGCTCAACCTGACCGGCGGCGTCTACCCCAACCAGACCGCCGCCTTCTCCGACCTGCACGGCACCGGCGCCAACCCGGCCGCCAACTCGGCCTACTGCGACGGCGCGTTCGTCGCCAACCGGTTCCGCACCGTGGAGGTCCGCCGCCACGGCTGAGCCCCCGCCCGTCCACCCCTGACCCTCCGCTCGTCCACCCCGGGCCCCGGCGATCACCCGTCGCCGGGGCCCGGCGGTTCACGGCCCCCGCGCCCGGTGATCGCCCGTCCCGGGGCCCGGCGGTTCACGGCCCCCGCGTCCGGTGATCGCCCGTCCCGGGGCCCGGCGGTTCACAGCTTCCGGCACGCCCGCGATGATGGAGTCTGGGAGAACGCCGGGAAACGGCGTCCAACCGCCCTCCGAACACCGGGAGCTGACACATGACCGCGAAGCCGACGACCGCCACCGACGTCCTGATCGTCGGTGCCGGACCGACCGGACTGCTACTGGCCGGCGATCTCGCCGCGGCCGGGGTCGGCGTCACCGTCCTGGAGAAGCGCGCCGCCGAGTCCAACCTCACCCGGGCGTTCGCCGTGCACGCCCGCAGCCTGGAGCTGCTGGACGCCCGCGGCCTCGCCGACGACCTGATCGCCACCGGCCGCCCGCTCACCAGCCTGAAGATGTTCAACCGCTTCGGCGTGGACCTCGGCTCGCTGCCCACCCGCTTCCCGTTCGTCCTGGTCACCCCGCAGTACCACGTCGAACGGCTGCTCCAGGAACGCGCCGAGAAGGCCGGCGCGACCATCCTGCGCGGCGCCGAGGTCACCGCCCTGCGCCAGGACGCCGAGGGCGTCACGCTGGAGACCCGCGACGGGGGCAGCCACCACGCCCGGTACGCGGTCGGCACCGACGGCGTCCACTCCACCGTGCGGGACCTGCTCGGCATCCCCTTCCCCGGCGAGTCCGTGGTCGACTCCGTGATGCTCGCCGACGTCCGGCTGGAGCGCGAGCCCGCCGACGCCATCACCGTCGGCGCCAACGAGGCCGGCTTCGCCTTCCTCGCCCCCTTCGGCGACGGCTGGTACCGCCTCATCGCCTGGGACCGCGCCGAGCGGCAGCCGGACGGCACCAGCCCCTCGCCGGAGCGCCTCGCCGCCATCGCCCGGGCCGCCCTCGGCGAGGACCTCGGCCTGCACGACGTCCGCTGGAGCTCCACCTTCCACAGCGACGAACGCCAGGCCCCCAACTACCGCTCCGGCCGGGTCTTCCTGGCCGGCGACGCCGCCCACTGCCACTCGCCGGCCGGCGGCCAGGGCATGAACACCGGCCTCCAGGACGCCGCCAACCTGTCCTGGAAGCTCGTCGCCGCCCTCCAGGGCCACGCCACCGACGCCCTGCTCGACACCTACCAGAGCGAGCGGCACCCGGTCGGCCGGACGGTTCTGCGCACCTCCGGCGCACTGATCCGGCTCGCGCTCGCCGAGTCCGCGCCCACCCGCGCCCTGCGCGGGGCGCTCACCACGATCGGCGGCCACCTCGACCTGGTCACCGAACGCGGCGCCCGGATGATCTCCGGGATCGGCATCGCCTACCCGGCCCCGAAGGACGCCCACCCGCAGGTCGGCAAGCGCGTCCCGGACCTGCGGCTGACGGCCCTGCGCAAGCCCGTCGAGGGCGCCCCGGCCGCCCCCGAGCGGCTCTACCAGGCGCTGCGCGCCGGGCGGTTCGTGCTGGTCAGCAACGACGAACTGGCCGCCGCCGAGCCCTGGGCGGACCGCATGGTCACCGCCGCCCCGGCCGACCCGCACGGCAAGCTGCGCGACACCGTCCTGCTGATCCGCCCGGACGGCTACGCCGCCTGGGCCGCCGTCGACCCCGGCCAGGGCGAGCTGCGCGCCGCCCTCACCAGCTGGCTCGGCGCCCCGGCCTGACCCGGCGTCGGCGGGTGCGGCGATCCCCGCACCCGCCGACCCGCCGCCGGGCCGTCGGTCAGGCCCGGCCCTTCCCATAGTGCCGCGCCGCCTTCGCCCGATTCCCGCACACCGCCATCCGGCACCATCGGCGCCGCCCGTTCTGCGACGTGTCGAAGAAGTGCAGAATGCACGCCTCGTGCGCGCACTGCTTGATCCGGTGCGCCCCCTGGTCGAGCAGGTCGAGGAAGTCGTCCACCGCCAGCCAGGCCGCGAGCCACTCCGCCCGGTCCACCTCGACGTGCTCGGTCGGCCCCTGCCCGCCGAGTTCCCGCCGCAGCCGCCCGTGCCGCAGCACGCCGTTCAGCCCGGCCACCGCCTCCGGCCCCAACTCGCCGGTGGTGTCGAGGTCCTGGACCGCGCCGGCGAGCGTCTCACGGGCCTCCCGCAGGGCCGCGAGCCCCGAATCGGCCACCCGGCAGCGGTCGGCGAGGCCGGCCGAGGAGAGCCAGATCTCGTACCCGTCCGGTGCGGCCAGCAGGTCGTTGACGGGCGTGCCGGACCACCGCGTGTTCAGCAGGTCGAGCGCCAGCGGCTCACCGATCAGAGGTCGGGGGTCCCTCGGGTCCGCCATCACGTCAGTCATCGTTCTCCCTCGGCTCCAGCCGATTCTACGTCCGCCCCTCCTGCCCCCATTGGTATGGACCGGTTCCGGAATTCCGGCCATTCACTGTATGGAACAGCCGCATTTCCAGGCGTCCACAGTTGACTGTTTTTTAGCAACGAATTGCTTGACCATGAACCACTTCCGTTACCGGTTCTGTCATGTTCTAGCCAGCGTTCTCGACCCCGGAACGCCTGGCCCCTTGCCGGCCCCCACAGCCGGCCAAGAGGAGGATCCGTTGCGCCCCCGCTCTCTTGCCCTCGCCGCGGCGATAGCCGTACTGCCCCTGACCGCCGTCTCGCTCGGCGTCTCCACCGCGCAGGCCGCCCCCGCACCCCGCGTCGCGCTCCCGAACACCGTCAACCCGGCGGTGGCCCACTCGGAGAAGAAGGGTGACGTCCCGGCCGAGCAGCAGATCTCGGTGGCCGTCAGCCTGAAGCTGCGCAACACCGACGCCCTGGACCGCTTCCTCACCGCGGTCACCACGCCCGGCACGCCGGAGTTCGGCAAGTACCTGACGCCGGAGCAGTTCACCGCCCAGTTCGGGCCGTCCCAGGCCTCCGTCGACCAGGTCAAGGCCTACCTGGCCGCCCAGGGCCTGACCGTCACCGAGGTGAGCGCCAACCGCCAGGTGGTGAGCGCCCACGGCACCACCGCGCAGGTCTCGCAGGCCTTCGGCACCCACGAGAGCGCCTACGTCGACCCGCAGCTGCAGCGGGCCTTCTTCGCCAACGACGCCGCCGCCTCGATCCCGTCCGACCTGGCCGGCATCGTCCAGGGCGTGAGCGGCCTGGACAACCACGCGGTGCGCAAGAACCGCCTGGCCAAGCCGAACTCGATCACCCCGAACGCGGCCTCCGCCACCCCGAGCGGCTTCGGCCCGTCGCAGTACGACGGCGCCTACAACCTGAACAAGACCGGCGCCGACGGCACCGGCGTGACGGTCGCCCTCTGGGAGTTCGACGGCTACCAGTCCGCCAACCTGACCACCTACGACTCGCAGTACGGCCTGAGCGGCCCGGCGGTCTCCACGGTCTCGGTGGACGGCGCCAACTACGACTCCGCCCCCGGCCAGGGCCAGGGCGAGGTCGAGCTGGACAGCGAGATCGTCCGCGGCGCGGCGCCGAAGGCCACCCAGCTGGTCTACGAGGCGCCCAACAGCGACCAGGGCGAGATCGACATGGCCAACAAGATCGTGGCCGACAACAAGGTCTCGGTCGTCTCGATCTCGTGGGGCTCCTGCGAGCCGGACACCACCGCCGCCTCGATGACGGCGGTCGACAACGCCTTCAAGCAGGCCGCCGCCCAGGGCATCTCGATCTTCTCGGCCTCCGGTGACGACGGCTCGCGCGACTGCACCCGCTCCACCAGCGGCTCGTCGGTCAAGGCGGTCGACTTCCCGGCGTCCAGCCCGCACCAGACCGGTGTCGGCGGCACCAACCTCAAGGTGTCCGGCACCTCCTACTCCTCGGAGAGCGCCTGGAGCACCGCCGGCGGCGGCGTCTCCACCGTGTTCAGCAAGCCGAGCTGGCAGACCGGCACCGGGGTCAGCGGCACCATGCGCACCGTCCCCGACGTCTCCTCCAACGCCGACCCGGCGAGCGGCTTCGCGATCTACACGGGCGGCTCCTGGAACGTCTACGGCGGCACCAGCGCGGCCGCGCCGCTGTGGTCCGGCTACGCGGCCCAGTTCAACCAGAAGGCCAAGGCGGCCTCCCAGCCGGTCCTGGGCGAGGCGAGCCCCCGACTGTACTCGGTCGCGAACGGCAGCGGCTCCGCCGGCGCCTTCCACGACGTGACCAGCGGGTCCAACCAGGACTTCCCGGCCAAGGCGGGCTACGACCAGGTCACCGGCTGGGGCTCCCCGATCGCCGACGGCCTGACCACCGCCCTGCTCGGCGGCGGCACCACCCCGCCGCCCGGCGGCTGCACCGCGGCCCAGCTGGTCGGCAACGGCGGCTTCGAGACCGGCAGCGCGGCCCCGTGGACGGCCTCCAGCGGCGTCGTCGACAACGGCTCCTCGCAGCCAGCCCACTCGGGCAGCTGGAAGGCCTGGATGGACGGCTACGGCAGCGCCCACACCGACACCATGTCGCAGACCGTCTCGATCCCGACCGGCTGCAAGTCCGCCAGCCTGACCTTCTGGCTGCACATCGACACCGCGGAGACCGGCTCCACCGCGTACGACAAGCTGACCGTCCAGGCCAACAGCACCACGCTGGCGACGTACTCCAACGTGAACGCCGCGGCCGGCTACGTGCAGCGCACCCTGGACCTCTCCTCCTTCGCCGGCCAGACGGTGACCATCAAGTTCACCGGCACCGAGGACGGCTCCAACCAGACCAGCTTCGTGATCGACGACGTCGCGCTGAACGTCAACTGACCACGAGCCGGTAGCACCACCTGACCCCCGCCGGGGCGGCGCCGACACGGCCCGCCCCGGCGGTGTGCGTCCGTCCCGCCGCGCCGGCGGCGGGAGCGCGTGTTTCCACACTGTTTCAAGATCAATAACCTTGCGGTTCACCTGCCGTGACCACTGTCATACGCACGCCTGATGACGTAGCCTCTCGACCGTGCATAGGGTTCCCCAAAGCTCGGTGAAGCCGTCGGTGGCGGGCCTCGACACCGCCCCGCTCCCACCGGACTCACGTGGTGGGGAGGGTTACCGCATGGCCGCACAGCAGCCTCAGGACTCCGCGCGGCTCCGGTTGGTCGGGCTGCGCCCGGAGCACCCCGGCCCGTCCGTACCCGCACCGGCGCCGGCGCCCCCGCCCGCCGGGCGGCCCGCCGCCACGGGCGGCTTCGCGGAGACCCTGCATGTGGCCATCGAGGCCAGCGGCCTCAGCCTGGACCGGATCAGGGCCGCGCTCACCCAACGTGGCGTCAGGGTCAGTGTCACGACGCTGAGTTACTGGAGACGCGGACGCAGCCAGCCCGAGCGGGCCAGCTCGCTGCGCGCCGTCCACCTGCTGGAGGAGCTGCTCGGGCTGCCGCACAGCGCGCTCACCTCACTGCTCGGCCCCCCGCGCCCGCGCGGCCGCTGGGCCGCCGCCGCGAACACCTGCCACCTCGGGCTGGAGGACGTCTGGCCCGGCGAGCAGCAGATCGCGGACATCTTCGCCGAGCTGGACGCCCCGCCGCCGGGCGAGCTGGAACGGCTGAGCATCCACGACTCGTACTACGTGGACGCCGAGCGGCGCGGCAACCTGCTGCGGATGCGCCAGGTGGTGCGCGCCACCGTCGGCGGCGTCGGCCGCTGCCTGGTCGTGCACAAGGCCGACGAGGAGGCCACCGGCTGCCCGGAGATCACCTCGGTGCGGCACGGCCGGCTGGGTCGGGTCCGGCGTCGCCCGGAGGTCGGCCTGACCGTCGGCGAGCTGATGCTGGACCGCCCGCTGGCACTCGGCGACAGCACGGTCTTCGAGTACGAGGTGGAGATCCCGCCGGGCGGCCCGACGATGGAGTACAGCCGCCGCTTCGCCTCCCCGGTGCGCGAGTACGTGCTCCAGGTGCACTTCGACCCGGCGGCCGTCCCGGCGCACTGCGAGCGCTACGACCGCGAGCCGGGCGCGGACGTCGACCACCGCCGCGAACAGCTCTGGATCGGCGCCTCCGCGAGCGCCCACGTGCTGGCGCCGGACCAGCAGCCCGGCCACATCGGCATCCGCTGGGAGTGGCAGTAACCGTCCCCGTCGAACCGTCGGGCTCCGTGCCCGGCGGGTCTTCCGCCTGCCCGCACCCAGATCTAACCCCTTCATGCCCCCACGCCGGTTGACGCCTCATCACCTAACCCGTACTTTCATGAGTACCGGTTAGGCAGAGGCCTTGCCGGCCGCCCCAGCCCCGGGAGTGATCAGGCATGTCCGGCCCCACCCTGCTCCACACCCTGCAGACCGGCCACGTGGGCCTGAACGTCACCGACCTGGACCGCTCGGTCGACTTCTACCGCGCCCTGTTCGGCCTGGAGGTCACCCACCAGGGCACCGACCCGCAGCGCCGTTTCGCCCTGCTCGGCCGGGACGGCCGCCTGGTGGTGACGCTCTGGCAGCAGAGCGAGGGCGCCTTCGCCACCACCACCCCCGGCCTGCACCACCTCTCCTTCGAGGTCGAGAGCCTCGACGAGGTCCGCACCGCCGAGTCGCTGCTGCGCGAGCTGGGCACCGGCTTCGCCTACGACGGCGTCGTCCCGCACAGCGAGGGCTCGGCCTCCGGCGGCATCTTCTTCACCGACCCGGACGGCATCCGACTGGAGATCTACACCCGCACCGGCGTGGCCGGGACCACCGCCGCCGCGCCCACCGCCGACGCCCCGACCTGCGGCTTCTTCTAGGGCTTGGGGGAGCCGGCCATGACCACCACCAGCACGCCCTACCACCGCGGCGAGCGGGCCGCCCAGGCCCGGGCCGGGGTGAGCGAGCGCGCCGACCACGTCGGCCGGTCGATCCGCGACACCGTCCCGCCGGTGGCCGCCCGCTTCCTCACCGAGCGCCGGATGCTGGTCGTCGGCGCCGCCGACCGGGACGGCCGGGTCTGGGCCACCCAGCTGACCGGCCCGGCCGGCTTCCTGCGGGCCCCGGACGAGCGGACCATGGCGGTCGCCGCCCACCCGGCCGAGGCCGACCCGCTGGCCGAGGCGCTGGCCCGCCCGGCCCGGGTCGGCACCATCGCGCTGGATCCGGCCGGCCGCCGCCGGATGCGGCTCAACGGCCGCTCCACCCCGGACGGCCGGGGCGGCCTGAACGTCGCCGCCGAGCAGGTGATCTCGAACTGCCCGAAGTACATCCAGCGCCGCAGCCCGCAGGACCGCCCGGCCGCCGGGGCGCCGCGCGCGGTCACCGCCGGGCCGGTGCTGTCCACCCTGCAGCGGCTGACCGCGGCCACCGTGGACACCTTCTTCATCGCCACCACCGGCCCGGACGGCAGCGTGGACGCCTCCCACCGGGGCGGCTTCCCGGGCTTCCTGCAGGCGGTGGCGCCGGACCGGCTGCGCTGGCCCGAATACCCGGGCAACAGCATGTTCCTGACCCTCGGCAACCTGGAGCTGGACCCGCGCGCCGGGCTGCTGCTGCCCGACTGGGAGACCGGCGGGGCGCTCCTGGTCACCGGCGAGGCCCGGACGGACTGGTCCGCCGAGGCCCGGCAGGCCGCCCCGGGCGCCGAGCGGACGGTCGAACTGACCGTCACCGGCGTCCTCGAACTGGCCGACGCCGCCCCGCTGACCTGGACCGATCCCGAATACTCCCCGGCCAACCCACCCACCCGCGGCGCCTGACCACCCACCAGGGTTCGTACCGCCCCTACCTCCTCCGCCCCGTCTGCGCCACGCCCGGGCCGCCGAACGGTCGTCACCCACCCGGCGTAATCCGCCGCGCCACGTTCCGCCCGCTTTGGGACTTTGGTCCCGATAACACGCGGAGCCGGCCCGGGAAGGCCAGTCCTGTCACGCCGTCAGGCGTCGACCAGGAAGACCGCAGGAAAGAGGCGGAGCATGACCCGTACCGACCACCTGTCCCCGCTGCTGGAGTTCGACGAGGTCGAACCGGAGGAGGACTGCGTATGCGGGGGCTGCAGCGCCCGCCGCCGCGCCCGGCTGCACGCCGCACCGGTGCACGAGGGCGGGCACGCCGCAGCCCGCAGCATCCGCCGCCGGGCCGCGGTGCTGATGGCCGCGGTCGGCACCGCGATAGGCGGTGGCACGGCCGCCGCCGGGCAGGCCGCCGCGGCCCCCATCCCCGGCCCCACTCCGGGCGGCGGCAGCTCCGCCGCCCAGCCCCCGCAGACCCCGCAGGGCGAGGTGAGCGGCCTCTACGGCGAAGCCTCCGGTACCCGCGCCTTCGCCGCCCCGCGCGCCGCCGCCCAGCCGCTCACCCGGGCACAGATCATCCAGCGCGCCCAGGGCTGGGTCGACCAGCAGGTGCCGTACAGCATGGGCCGCTACTGGTCGGACGGCTACCGGCAGGACTGCTCCGGCTTCGTCTCGATGGCCTGGGGCCTCGGCAGCAGCCAGACCACCTGGACCCTGCCGAACTTCGCCGAGCGGATCGGCAAGGCCGACCTCCAGCCCGGCGACGTGCTGGTCTACAACAACCCGGCCGACCCGCAGGCCGGCTCGCACGTGGTGATCTTCGGCGGCTGGGCGGACTCCTCCCGCACCCGCTACCTCGCCTACGAGCAGACCTCCCCCGGCACCAAGAAGCGCGACACCCCGTACGCCTACTGGAACAACTCCGGCTCCTACGTCCCGTACCGCTGCACCGGCCTGTCCGGCGGCAGCGACGACGGCACCTCCGCCACGGCCTTCCCGGGCGCGGACACGTTCGGCCCCGGCGCGAACAACGCGTACGTCACCAAGCTCGGCCGGCTGCTGGTCCAGCGCGGCGGCGCCCGGTTCTACACCGAGGGCCCCGGTCCGCGCTGGGGCGAGGCCGACCGCAAGGCCACCCAGGCGTTCCAGCAGGCCCAGGGCTGGCGCGGCGCCGAGGCCGACGGCTACCCCGGCCCGGACACCTGGCGCCGGCTCTTCTCCTGACGCGCCGTGGCGTGGGGGCCCCCCCCGCGGGCCCCCCCCCCCCCCCCCCCCAAAACCCACCCCCCCACCCCCCCCCCCCCCCCCCGGGGGCCCCGGGTTAAAAGGGCACCCCCCCCCCCCAACGCCCCAACCCCCCCCCCGGTGTCCCCCCCGCCCCGGGCGGGGCCGGCCCCCGCGCCCGCCGCCCCCCCCCGCCCCCCCCCCCCCCCCCCCCCCCCCCCCCCCCCCCCGGGGGGGGGGGCCCCCCCCGGGGGCCCCCCACGCCTCACCCCTTCGACGACATCCAGTGGAAGAGCCCCATCGCCACGCTGGTCGCCAGGTTGAAGCTGGACACCCCCGGCTGCATCGGCACCGAGACCAGGTGGTCCGCCCGCGCCCTGAGCTCCGCCGAGACGCCGTGCCGCTCGGTGCCGAAGGCGAGCAGCGCGTCGTCCGGGAACGGCAGCGTCCGGATGTCCGCCCCCTCCGGGTCCAGCACGTACAGCGGCCCGGCGGGCAGCTCCGGCAGGGCCAGCCGCTCCACCGCGGTGGCGAAGTGCAGGCCCGCGCTGCCCCGCAGCACGTTCGGGTGCCAGGGGTCCAGGTCGCCGGTGGTCACCACCCCGGTGGCGCCGAAGCCGGCCGCCAGCCGGATCACCGCCCCGACGTTGCCCAGGTTGCGCGGGTTCTCCAGCAGCACCACCGGCGCCGGGCGCGGGCGCCGCGCCAGGGCCGCCAGGTTCGCCTCGGCGGAGGGCCGCACGGCGAGCGCGACCACCCCGGTCGGGTGCAGCCGGGGCGCCAGCGTCCGCAGCCGCGCCTCGGGCAGCTCCACCGCCAGCGCGTCCAGCGCCGGCACGACGTCCGCCGCCAGTTCCCCGGCCAGTGCCAGCAGCGCCGCCCGGTCGGCGGTCAGCACCCGCCGGACGTCCCCGCCGAAGCGCAGCGCGTGCTTCAGCACGTGGAACCCGTCCAGCAGGACCGCCCCCGGCTCCCGCTCCCCCGCCCGCCACGCCCGCAGCACCTCGTCGTCCATGGCGTTCACTCTGCCACCCCGCCCGGGGCGGGCTCGCCGGGGCGGCCGGCGGCGGCGATCACCTCGTCGAAGCCGAGCGGCGGGCCCGCCGGGCCGTCCGGCTCGGCGGCCAGCCCGGCGAGCGCGAGGTCCAGGTGCCGGTGGACCAGCGAGCCGTCCGCGTCGAGCGCGGCCAGCGCGCCCGGCAGCGGGCGGGACACCCGGACGCAGAGCAGCACCAGGTCGCCCATCCCCACGTCGGCCCGCAGCCGCCCGGCGTCCTGGGCGGCGCGCAGCAGTGCCTCGACCGCGGTGACCGCGCCGCGGCGGACGGCGACCAGGTCCTCGTCCACCACCAGCCGTTCCAGCAGCACCACGATCGCCGCGCCCATCCGCAGGTCGGCGGCGGCGTGCACGAAGCGGCGCAGCGCCCGGTGGGGGTCGGCCTCGGTGAGCCGGGCCTGGTCGGCGGCCTCGGTGAGCCGGGCCAGCAGGTCGGTGACCAGTGCGCGGACCAGCGCCTCCCGGTCGGGGAAGCGCCGGTAGAGGGTGGCCGGGCCGACCCCGGCCCGCCGGACCACGGCGTCCAGCGGGGCGTCCGGGCCCCGTTCCAGGAACACCTCGCAGGCGGCGTCCAGGATCCTGCGCCGACTGCGTTCCGCGTCGGCCCTCATCGGCAACTCCCTAACCGGAGAAATCCTCTCCCTCTATGCTAGCGTCAGTGAAGCGGATAAAATCTCTCCGTATCGTTGAGGAGCCGAGGAGCGACGCCGTGAGCACCACCGCGAGCACCACTGTGCCGGCCGTCCACACCGACATCGACGGCACCCGCCACCCGCGCGAGGCCGTCCTCGCCTGGGAGCTCGACCGCGCCCGCGCCGCCCTGCGCCTGCTCAAGCAGCGCCTGGGCGACGACCGGATGCGCGACCTGCTCACCCCCGACACCACCGCCGCCGACACCGCCCTGGCCGCCTGAGCCCAGGCCTCCGGCGGCCGGTGGCGCACCGCCTGACCCCCGGACCGCCTGCCTCCCGGCCCGGGGAGCGGCCTACCGCCGGTCCCCGGGCCTGCGCGCGTCCTCCGGCCCCCGGACCGCCTGCCTCCCGGCCCGGGGAGCGGCCTACCGCCGGCCCCCGGGCCTGCGCGCGTCCTCCGGCCCCCGGATGTCCTCCCGCCCCCGCAGCGCCCGCTCCAGGTCCTTCAACGCCTGCCCCAGCAGCCGCGTCGCCGCCCGCACGACGTCCCGCTGCACCCCCGCCGGCGCCTGCGCCAGCCGCTCCTCCAACCGCGTCTGCGCCTCCCGCACGGCGCCGAACTCCACCGGCTGCCCGGTGAGCAGCGCCGCCCCCGCCAGCGCGGTGGCCAGCCGCAGCTCCTCCGCGTACTCCGCCGTCCCCGGCACCGGGTCCGCGTCGGCGGCCGGCAGGTGGGCCTCCAGCAGGACGGCGACCCGCCCGAGGTGCCCGACGGCCGCCCGGGCCCGGTCGACCTGGCGCCGGTTCACCCCGGGCAGCCCGGAGGCGTGCCGGCCGGGTTCGGCGTCGGCGCGCTGCATGGCCTGGAGCAGCTCGGAGCGGGCCTCCCGGGAGTCCAGCAGCGCGGTCCGCACGGCCCGTCCGCGCGGCGCGGCCGGGTTCTCGTAACAGGCGATCACCGCGGCCGCGTACCGCCCGGCGGCGGCCAGCCACTCGGCCAGCCGTTCGCCGAGCCGGGCGGTCTGCCAGGTGGGGAAGAGCGCGTACGTCACCAGGGCCACCGACCCGCCCAGCAGCGTGAGCCCGACCCGCTCGAACGCGGTCGCGAGCGGGTCGCCGGGCTGCAGGCCGAGCAGGAACACCACGTACGAGGAGATGCCGACGGTCATCAGCGCGTACCCGGTCTTCAGCGTGAGGTACGCCCCGCCGATGCAGAGCACCGCGAGCGCGGCCAGCACCCACTGGCCGGGGTGGGTGAGCTGCACCACCAGGGTGGAGACGGCGACGCCGACGACGGTGCCGGCCAGCCGGGCGACGCCCCGGCTGTAGGTCTGGGCGAAGTCGGGCCGCATCACCATGGCGGCGGTCATCGGCGCCCAGTAGCCGTGGTGGAACCCAATGAGCCGGGCCAGCAGGTAGGCGACGGTGACCACCCCGGCGAGCCGTACGGCGTGCTGGCAGACCGCCGAGCGCGGCTGGAGCTGGCGCTGCACCGAGCGCAGCGCGACCGGCAGCATCCGGAACAGCGGCGGCTTGTGCAGCGCCCCGCCGGCCCCGACCACCGGGGTGCTGACGGTGTCCTCGTCGCCGCGGTCGAGGGCGTCGGAGGCCTTGCGCAGCAGTCCGGCGAGCCGCCGGGACGAGCGCCGGGCGGCCCCCTGCAACCGGGGGCCGTCGACCGGCGGAGCGAGGGTCAACGATGGCGCCGAGAGCGGCAGTTGGACGGGATCACCGGTGCGGATGGCCCGGGCGAGGGCGTCCATGGCCTCCGCGGCGGCGGCCAGGACTTCGCGGGCCCGGTCGCGCTCCGGTCCTTCGGCGGGGGCGCCGACCTTGGGGTCGGCGAGCGCGGCGAGGGTGGGCCGGATGCGTTCGGCGAGGCCGCGCAGGCCGCGCAGTTCGGGCGGCCGGTGGCGGTCCTGCCAGGGGGTGAGCGCCGCGGCGTGGCGGGCGGTCATGAACGGCGCCGGGTCGACGTGCGCGGTCGGATCCTGACGCAACCGACGTGCGTAGTCGGCGAGTTCGGCGTAGGTGTCGGCGAGGGCGTCCCGCTGGGCGGTCCAACTGCCGATCGGCCAGAGGGTGATGACGACGGCCTGGACGACACCGCCGAGCGCGCAGATCAGTCCGTGGCCGAGGGCGGCGAGCACGCTGACGGGGAGTTGGACGACGATCAGCATCACCGAGACGGTGTTGGCGGCGACGATCCCGGCGGTCGGCCCGATCGCCCAGGCCAGCCCGGCGCCGAAGGCCCAGACCGCGAGCAGCACCGGGAAGAGGCCGGTGACCCCGGCGGCGAGGTAGCCGAGGAAGGTGCTGGCGCCGAGTCCGAGGCCGGCCGCGACGGCGAGGCTGGCCCGGGGCCGGAAGCTGCGCTGGAAGGTGGCCGTGCCGGCGATGAAGGCGCCCATGGCGGCGGAGGTGGCGAGGGCCGGCCCCCCGATCGCCAGGGTCGGGAAGAGCACCAGGGCGACGGCGACGGCCCCGCGGACGGCCCGTTTGGGGTCGGTGAGCGCCCGGTCGAGGGTGAGTCCGGTCCGCGCGGTGTCACGAAGGGCGGCAAACCAGGACATGGCGGCCAGCCTAGGCGACCGGCACCCGTGGCCGCCGAATCCGCCGCAGCCGCGCCGCCAGCCAGAGCAGCGCGCCGGTCGGCAGGAACACCGCGTCCGCCGCGATCATCGCGAGCGAGAACACCGGCAGCCCGAGCAGCAGCGCGATCCCCAGGTGCTCGGCCGTCATCACGGCCAGCAGCACGTTCTTGACCCGCCGGTTGAGCAGCGTGAACGGGAACGCGACCTGCACGATCACCGTCCCGTACGAGATCAGGAAGACCGGCAGCAGCGCCGAACCGACCAGCGCGGACAGCCCCGGCCAGGGCGTGAAGTAGTCCAGGTGCAGCGGGTAGTACAGCGCGGTGCCGTCCTGCCAGCGCGAGCCCTGCACCTTGTACCAGCCGGCCGTGGCGTAGATCAGCACCACCTCGACGGCGATCACCAGCATCGCGCAGTTGTGCACCATGTTCGCCAGCGCGTCGAGCACCGCACGCGGTTCGCCGTCCGGCCGCAGCCGCCCGAGCGTCCACCAGAGCCCGGCCACCACCCAGAGCCCCCAGAACAGCGGCGCCCAGCCGACGTACGGGAAGGCCCGGGCCGTCCAGGTCAGGCTATCCCCGGCGAAACCGCCGAACTGACAGGCCGCCAGGACGGCGCCGAGCACCGCCCAGAGCACCACCCCGCCGCGCCCGGACCGGGCCCGTCGAGCGTCCAGTGACCAGACCTCGGCGCAGCGGGTGAAGACCAGGTAGACCGCCATCAGGTGGACGACGTTGTCGCCGCCGTCGCCGAGGAAGACGTTGCGGTTCTGCAGCGACAGCACGGTGACCAGGAACAGCACCGTGCTCGCCCTGGTCCGCCAGCCCAGCACCACCGCGACGGCGGCCAGCACCGCCAGGTGGTAGACCAGCTCGAACCAGGGCCGCCCGCCGAACCACGGCAGCACGGTGAACGCCCCGTTGTCGGACAGCAGGCGCTCGGCCAGGTCCATCGACCAGGGCGACCGGTCGCCGTACAGCACCCGCCGGTTGGGCCATTCGCGCAGCAGGTAGGCGAGCCAGACCAGCCCGAAGCCGATCCGCACCACTGCGGCCTGGTGGCGGCCGAGCGCCCGCCCGGTGAAGGCCGCCATCGCCCGGGCGACCGACTCGGCCGAGCCGGGCCGGCGCGGCGCCGGACCGGGCCAAGGGCCGACGCCGACGCCGACGCCGGGGTCGGGGTCGAGGTCGGCCGACTGCCCGACCTGGCGCGGGATGCCCTCCAGCCGCCCCGGCCCAACCGGCTGCGAGACCTCCGGCGACACTTCTGCGGACGCCTCCGCGGACACCTCCACCGACGCCTGCACCGACGTCTCCGGCGACACCTCGCTCATCCGAGCCCCCGGTAGTCCTCGTCGCCCACCGGCCACCAGGGCAGCTCGCGCACCCGCGGCGCCGGCGGCGCGGCCTCGCCGCTCCAGGACGGCGGCGGGACGGTCGCCGCGGTCACCCGGAACTCGATCTCCAGGATCCGCTCGCCGTCCACCTCCCGACCGATCCGCTGCAGGGCGATCCGCTTGAGGTACTGCTCGGCGAGCTTGCCGCGCGGGTTGGTCAGCGCCTCGTCCTGCGGGTTGTGCGAGCCGTCGTAGAAGTCCCAGGCCCGGCGCAGCAGGTTCTGGTCGACGTGGCTGGGGGCGGGGTTGCCCCGTATCGCGGCGAGGTCCTGCGCGGTCAGCCCGGTCCAGTCACGAGTGCGGGTGGTGCCGTCGTCGACGGCGGTGCGCACCCGGGCGTCCAGACTGACGTTCTGCTGCAACGGGTTGGGCGCGAACAGCTTCCAGTTCTGCTCGAACTCCGGGTACACCAGGCCGTCGACCTCGTCCCGGTACTGCCGGGACACCGAGTTGGCGGGCGCGACGTGCAGGAACACCGCGGCGAGGAAGAGCCCGGTACCGACCACCAGCACCGCCCCGGCCAGGCCGAGCACGAGCTGCGCGGGCGTCGACCAGACCCGTCCGGCGGCCGGGCGGCCCGTCGTCTCCGGCATGGCCTCCCCTGCCCGGTCGGCGCGCCGCCCGGGCCCGTGCCCGCGCGGTCGCGCGCCCATCCTGCCCTACCGGCAGGCATCGGCAGTTCGAAGACGGTGCCGGCGCTCGTCCGACGAGCGCTAGAGGACGAAGGCGTCCTGGCCGGTGCTGCTCACCATCGGACGACCCGCGCCCTCCCAGGCGTACATGCCGCCGTCCACGTTCACCGCGTCCCGGCCCTGCTGGACCAGGTACTGGACGACCTGCGCGGAGCGGCCGCCCACCCGGCAGAGCACGTACAGCTTCCCGTCCGGCAGCTCGCCGATCCGGGCGATCACCTCGCCGAGCGGGATGTGCAGCGCGCCGTCCACGTGGCCGGCGTCCCACTCGTCCTGCTCGCGCACGTCCAGCAGGACGGCGTCGGCGGGCACGGCGGCGGCGGTGGCGGAGGGGATCTGCGCGAACATCGTGTGGCTCTCCTGGTGGGGGTACCTCCCGGCCGAAGGCGGGGGGAGGGTCGGGTCGGTGCCATTGTCGCCCACCGGCCGCCGGTGGCCGTCGCCCGCGGCCGGGCCGCCGAGCAGCCTCTCCAGCTCGGCCTGCTGGGCGGCGGCCTTGGCGAGCAGTTCCTCGGCGAGCTGCTCCAGCAGCCGGTCCGGGTCCTGCGGGGCCAGCGCGAGCAGCTGGCCCATCGGGGTCTGTTCCAGCCGGACCTGCTCGGTGGCGGTCTCGGTGATCTTGCCGGTCAGCCACTCCAGCCGGCGGCGCAGCCACTCCAGCCGGTCGGGGGAGTCGGCGGCGGGTGCGGCCTCGGGCGCGGTGGACCACTCGGCGGCCAGGCCCTCCAGCGCGGCGGCGTCGCCGAGCGCGTAGGCCTCGTTGACCCGGGTCAGGAACGCGGCCCGGCGCTGCTGCTCGGCCGGGTCGGTGCTGAGGTCGGGGTGGGCGCGGCGGACCAGCTCGCGGTAGACCCGCTGGGCGTCCCGCCCGGGGCGCACCCGGGCCGGCGCGGCGGGCGGCGGCGGGGCCGCCTCCTGCTCCCGGACGGAGTCGAACAGCGCGTCCAGGTCGGGCAGTTCGTCGACCTGCCGACGGGCCTCGGCGGCCCGGCGGAGGTCCTCGGGGCGCCCGGTCCGGGCCGCGACCGCCTCGGCGACCAGCGCCTCCAGCTCGTCCAGCCGGGCGTAGAGCGGGCCGAGCAGCTGATGGTGGATCAGGGCGAAGTTGTCGATCTCGACCCGCAGCGTCTGCACGTCGACGTCCATGCTGAGCCAGGCGAGTTCGGCGGCGGCGACCCGCTCCTCCAACTCCTGCTGCTGCGGGTCCGTCCAGCGGACGGGGCTCTGCGCGGTCACTTCTCGCCTCTGTCTCGTCCGGCCGGCTGCGTCCTGCGGAGCCGCCTCGCGGGGTGGCCCGGCCTGCCACCCTACCCTCGTGCGCGAAAGCCCCGTCCGGGTGAACGAGGAGTGCGAACCGGCGCGCGCTGCGCGACACGCAACCGATCCTGAGGAATCTCCCCGTTTCGCTATCGAGCCCGGCCCGGTCCGTGCTTCGCTGGTACCCACGCAGCGTGCCTTCCTCCGGAGAGACGGCCGCCTCCAGGCGTGGCGGCCAGGCGGGAGCAGACCGAATCCATGGTGGCCGAGTCCAACTCCACACCGCGTCCGGCGGACGCCGAGACCGTGCCGGGCGACCACCCGACCGGCGTGGCCGCCCTGGTCCGGCTCGCCCTCGTCCTGGTCGACCGGACCGGACGGATCGCCCAGTGGAGCCGGGCCGCCGAGGAGCTGTTCGGGCACCGCGCCGAGGTCGCCCACGACCGCCCGGCCAGCGGTCTGCTGCCCGCCGTGGAGCCGTTCGGCGCCCCCGGGCAGGCCACCGGGCCCGTCCTGCGCCGCCGCTGCGACGCCCTGGACACCCTGGCCGCACTGACCGCGACCGGCCGCCCCTGGGCCGGCCAGATGGCCGTCATCGACCGCGAGGAGCACCTGCGCGACGTGCTCTGGTGGGCCTACCCGCTGCCCGACCCGCCCGGCGGCCTGCTCGCCCTCGCCGCCGACGCCCGGCCGCTGCGCACCGCGGGGCCCCGGCTCGCGCTCGGCGAGCGGCTGCTGCCGTTCGCCGCCACCCCGCCCGCCCGGGGCGGCTTCCACCGACTGGGCGCGGCCCTGACCCCGCCCGGCCGGCTGCGCGCCGGTCTCCTGCCGGCCGACCAGCTGGCCGGGCTGCTGCCGGCCGGCTCGGCCGACCGCCGGGCGCTGCTGCTCGACGTGCTGGACCAGGCCGGTCTGCCCGCGCTGCGGCTGGACCCGGCGACCGTACTGCCGGTCCTGCCCGCGGACCCGCAGGCCTCCGCCGCGCACGCCGCCGCCGGACTCGGCCGCCGCTACCCGACCGCCCAGCAACGCGCCGCCCGGGTCGGCCCGCCGCCGCAGCCCGAGCAGTCCTCGCCCGCGGCCCGAACCGTCCGGGGCCGGCCGTCCGGCCCGCTGCCGACCCAGCGCGAGGCCGCCGAGCGGTCCGCCGCCCAGCCCACCGGCGCCCCGGCAGGTGTTCCGTCCCTGACCACCCCGGCCCCGACCACCCCGGCCCCGACCACCCCGGCCCCGACCGCCCTGTCCCAGGCCGTCCCGTCCCCGACCGGAGGAGGAGCCGCCATCGAGCCGGCCGCCGTCGAACCGCCCGCCACCGGCCACCCGGCCCGCCACGCCGATCAGGCCCCTCCCGCCCACGCCCCGGGCGACGCCGAGGGCGGTCCGCCCGGGCGGCTGGGCTCGTTCCTGACCAACGGGCAGGCCGGCGAGCAACTGGCGCTGCTGAACGAGGTCGGCGGCAAGGTCGGCACCACCCTGGACCTCGGCTTCACCGCACACGAGCTCTGCAAGGTGCTGGTCCCCCGGGTCGCCGACTTCGCCTGCGTGGACCTGGTGGACGGGCTGATCTCCGACTCCGAGCTGCCGGTCGCCCGGCCGGACGACGACACCATGCTCCGCCGGGTCGCCCTGGTCTACAACGAGACCAGCGGCGCCTGGGACCACGTGCTCGCCGAGGGCTCGCTGGTCAGCATGCCGCGCCGCACCCCGCCCGGGATGGCCCTGCAGCTGAACCAGCCGGTGCTGGTCCCGGTGGTCAGCGCGGACGTCGCGGTCGACTACGCGATCGCGCTCGGCGGGGCCCGGCTGGCCCCGGTGGTCACCGGCCGCTCGATGCTGGTGGTGCCGCTGTCCGCCCGGGGCACCGTGCTGGGCATCCTCAAGCTGCTCCGGCTGCCGGACCGCGCGCCCTTCGACGAGAGCGACGCCGCCACGCTCAAGGAGCTGGCCGTCCGGGCCGCGCTCTCGCTCGACAACGCCCGGCTGCACCGCGCCGAGGCCAGGGTGGCCACCACCCTGCAGCGCTCGATGATCCCGACCCGTCCGCCGCAGATCCCCGGCGTCCAGATCGCCCACCGCTACCTGCCGGGGGACCCCAAGGCCGAGGTCGGCGGCGACTGGTTCGACGCGATCCAGCTGCCCGGCAGCCGGGTCGCCCTGGTGGTCGGCGACGTGATGGGTCACGGCCTGCACTCGGCGGCCGCGATGGGCCGTTTCCGGACGGCCATGCAGACCCTCGCCGCACTCGACCTGCCGCCCGGCCAGCTGCTGCGGCACCTGGACAACCTGGCCCACAAGCTCGGCGACGACCACCTCGCCACCTGCCTGTACGCGGTCTACGACCCGATCAACCGGACCTGCGAGCTGGCCAGCGCCGGCCACGTCCCGCCGGTGCTGGTCCACCCGGACGGCTCCGGCGAGCTGCTGGAGATCCCGGCCGGCGCACCGATCGGGGTCGGCGGGGTGCCGTTCGTGGCCAAGACCATCGACGTCTCGGACGGCTCGATGCTGGTGCTGTGCACCGACGGCCTGGTCGAGGTCCGGGGCGGTGACATAGGAGCGGGCCTGGCCGCGCTCTGCGGCAACCTGATCGACCCCCGGCAGAGCCCCGAGCAGGCCTGCGACGTCGTGCTCAAGCGGCTGCACTCGGACGACCGGAAGGACGACGTCGCCCTGCTGGTGGCCCGCTTCGACGGCGTCGCCCCGTCCGAGGTGGCCACCTGGGACCTCACGGTGGACCACCGCGAGGTGCGCCGGGCCCGCTCACTGGTCCGCGAGCAGCTGGCCGGCTGGCACCTGGAGGCACTCAGCGACATCACCGAGCTGCTGGTCAGCGAGCTGGTCACGAACGCCGTCCGGGTGGCCAGGGACCGGGTCCAGCTCCAGCTGATCCGGGTGGACAAGCTGCTGGTCGAGGTCAGCGACGACAACCACAACCTGCCCTCGCTGGAGCCGGCCGAGCAGCTCGGCGAGACCGGCCGCGGCCTCACCCTGGTGACCAAGCTCGCCGAACGCTGGGGCACCGCCCGCAAGGCGGTCGGCAAGGTCGTCTGGTTCGAACTCCCCCTGCCGCACGCCTGTCGGCCGGGCCCGGCACCGGTCAGGGGGTGACCGCGCCCGCCGCTCCGCGCCGGGCCTCCACCGCGACCTCCCGCGAGGTGACCGCGGCCACCGAGGTGGCGGCGCCGACCCCGGCCAGCACCCGGGGCCAGAAGTCCCCGAACACCTCGACCGACACGGCGAGCAGCAGCGCGGTGATCACCGCGACCACGTGCTCCAGACCGGCCAGGTTCGGCAGCACGACCGCCTCGCCGACCATCATGACCACCACCAGGCCGGCGGTGAGCCAGGCCCGGCAGCGGAACGCGATGCAGATCGCCAGCGCCACCACCGCGGCCGACGGCCCGGTGTCCCGCACGTAGGCGACCCACTTCGGGAAGCCGAACAGGTGGCCCGGGCCGAGCGCCACGCCGATCCGGGCGAACAGCGTGCCCGTCAGGGTGCAGGTGTAGGCCACCACCAGGGTCATCCGCCGGCCGAGCACGATCTCGGCGACGCCGAAGACCACGAACACCTGGGCCAGCGCGCCCCAGACCGGCAGGTCCAGCGCCGGCACGTACAGCGACAGCGGCGTCCGCAGCAGCGAGACGTCCAGCGGCAGCGCCGCCTTCACCACCCCGATGTGGTTGACGAAGCGCTCACCGCCCGGCAGGTGCTGGGTGATGCTGAACAGCAGGATCAGAAACGTCGCCGCCGTGGCCATCGGAACGGCGGCGAACTTCCGCCGCACCACCGCGTCCCGGACCGTCGCGTACAACGTCCCCCACTCGGCGACAGCGGCCGATCCGGCTACTGCCAGCGGCCCCTTTCGCACGCCCCCCGCGTGGGTCCTGTCAATCACAGCCGTTTCTCCTGAATCCCCGAACTTTCCCAACTACTCCAACATTAGAAGCCTCTTAACAAATCCACATCGGCATTGATGGGGAGCAGGGTCATCCTCTGGGGGGAGAGATATCCCCGATCCCACCCCCATCCGGCCGTCCGGTCCCCTCCGCCCCCCGGCGGAGGGCTACCCCTTCCCGTCCCGCGCCGCGACCGGGAGGCGGGGCGCCACCACGGCGGCCCCGGCGTGCCGACGGCGGAACAGGGCGGGCAGGCTCGGCGCGACGATGAAGCCCTCGGCCCGCGCACTCGCGATGCCGATCCGCGGAATCTCACTGCTCTTCTCGAAGAGCAGGTAGCGGGGCTCCCAGATCGGCCGGTACTTGGCGTTCGCCCGGTACAGCGACTCGATCTGCCACCAGCGCGAGAAGAAGCCCAGGATGGAACGCCACAGCCGCAGCACCGGACCGGCGCCGAGCCGCGAGCCACGCTCGAAGACCGAGCGGAACATCGCGAAGTTCAGCGACACCCGCTTCAGCCCGACCTCGTCGGCGCGCTGCAGCAGCTCGATGACCATGAACTCCATCAGGCCGTTCTCGGTGTCCCGGGCCCGGCGCATCAGGTCCAGCGAGAGCCCGTCCGGGCCCCACGGGACGAAGCTCAGCAGCGCCTTGAGCTCGCCGTCGCCGTCGTGGCACTCCAGCATCACGCAGCGGCCGTCGCCCGGGTCGCCGAGCCGGCCGAGCGCCATCGAGAAGCCGCGCTCGGTCGCCCCGTCGCGCCACTGGTCGGCCTTGGCCACCAGTTCGGCCATCTCGCGCTCGGGGATGTCCTCGTGCCGGCGGATCCGCACCGTGTACCCGGCCCGCTTGACCCGGTTGTACGCCTGGCGGACCACCCGCATCGCCCGGCCGTCCAGCGAGAACTCGTCCAGCTCGACGATCGCCTCGTCGCCCAGCTCCAGCGCGTCCAGCCCGTGCCGGGCGTAGATCACCCCAGCCTCCTCGGAGGCGCCCATCACGGCCGGCGCCCAGGCGTGCTCGCGGGCCTCGGACAGCCAGGCGTCGATCGCGCCCGGCCAGGCCTCCGGGTCGCCGATCGGGTCGCCCGAGGCGAGCGAGACCCCACCGATCACCCGGTAGGTCACCGCCGCCTTGCCGCTGGGGGAGAAGATCACCGCCTTGTCCCGGCGCAGCGCGAAGTAGCCGAGCGAGTCCCGCTCGCCCTGCTTGTCCAGCAGCGAGCGCAGCTTCGACTCGTCCTCGGGGTTCAGCAGCTCCTTGCCACGCGGGCTGCGGAAGGCCACGTACAGGACGAGCAGGAAGAGCACCGCGCCCATCGCGTTGATCGCCGCGTTCACCCAGGTCGGCGCGGAGATCACCGAACGCAGGTGCTCGGTCGGGGTGATGGTGATCATCCGGCCGACCGAGTACCGGAAGAGGTCCCAGAAGTCGGCCCCGCTCAGCCCGTTGGTCAGCCAGACCAGCAGTGCGCCGACCCCGCCGCCGAACAGCAGCCCGGCGACGAACGCGGCGGCCGCGGTCTTCGGGTTGGAACGGTCGCCCTTGGAGGTGAACTCCTTGCGCCCGACCACCAGCGACAGCACGAACAGGCAGGTCAGCACGGTGGAGATGTAGTTGAGCGGGTGCCGGTTGAAGCGCTCGTCGGGCAGCACCATGACCGCCAGGTACAGCAGCGCGAACAGGCTGGACAGCGCCATGTTGAAGATCCAGGCGGCCCGCTTGCGACGCCGCATCGCGACGGCGAGGAAGATCGACAGGACCGCGCTGGCCAGGCCCGCGGTCATCAGGTACGGGGTGAAGTACTCACCCTCGTTGTGCTCGGTCACCTGGTCCCGGAACGGCACCAGCAGCACCGTCGCCACGTTCAGCAGCGCCAGCAGCCTGAGGTACCAGACGGAGGCCACGGCGGCCCTCGGGCGCCACCGGGCGAGCACGCCGCCGGGCCGGGGCCCGGTGGACGTGGCGGACGGCTCCGACTTCACAGTGGACGACACAGCTCAATTCCAAACGATCAGATGGTGGGGCGCATCCGCACACGGCCCGGCGCCGGGCGCCCGCACGGGCCCGACGGACTGACCGGCGGCCCTCACCTCGACCGGGCGCCCACCGCGTGGAGCAGGCCGACAAAGGGCAGCCAACTCCATGGTTCCCCACCCGGCCTGAGAATTGCGTGAACCGGGTAGCGGATTCCCACCCCCGCCGAACGGCGGGGGTGCAGACCCGCCATCCGTTCGGCGCCCCGCCCCGGCTACCCCTACCCTCGAAACGACCCGCGCGGACCGCCCGAGCCCGGCCGCCCGAACCGAGGAGGCACCATCACCGACACCCGTGTGCTGATCGTGGACGACGAGATCCTGGTCCGTTCCGGCCTCGGCCTCATCGTCGGCTCAGCCCCCGACCTGGAGGTGGTCGGCGACTGCTCCGGCGGCCAGGCCGAGGAGCTCGTCCAGCGCCTGCGCCCGCACGTGGTGCTGCTCGACATCCGGATGCCGGACCTCGACGGCATCTCGGTGCTGCGCCGCCTGCGTGCCCTGCCGGACCCGCCCGCCGTGGCGATGCTCACCACCTTCGACACCGACGAGTACATAGGCACCGCACTGCGGGCCGGCGCCGCCGGCTTCCTACTCAAGGACACCGCCCCCGAGCAGCTGGTCCACGCCGTCCGGGTGCTCGCGGCGGGCGGCAACATCCTGTCCCCGACCGTCACCCGCACCGTGATCGGCGGCTACGTGGACGGCGGCGGCCCGGACGCCGAGGCCACCTCGCTCGCCCGCACCCTGACCGGGCGGGAGCTGGACGTGCTGGCCCTGCTCGGCGAGGGCCTGTCCAACGCCGAGATCGCCGACCGCCTCTTCCTCGGCACCGGCACCGTCAAGGACCACATCAGCGCGATCCTCGGCAAGCTCGGCGCGGCCAACCGGGTCCAGGCGGCGGTGCTCGCCCACCGAGCCGGGCTGGTCCGGCCGAAACCCGGCGACGGGGCATGACGGCCACCGAACAGCTGCCGTCCAGACGGCTCCCGGCCTGGTGCACCGCACCCTGGCTGATGCTGCTGCTGCCCGTCCTGTACTCCCTGCTGGACGCCGCCCTGGTCGCCCGGGGCACCCCGTGGTGGCAGCTCGCACTCTCCGTGCTGGCCGCCGTCTCACTGTTCTGGCGCCGCCGCTTCCCGGTGGCGGTGCTGCTGCTCACCATGCCCGGCAGCTACGTCGACGACATCTGGCTGGCCCCGATCACCGCCGTGTACACGGTGGCCGCCGAGCGCTCCCGCCGCCGGGTCGTCATCCCCTGCGCGACCCTGTTCACGCTGGTCGAGTTCTTCCACTGGCCGCTGTCCGGGCAGACCCTCGAACTCAGCCGGGACACCGCGCTCTACGCCATCCAGTCGGTGATGCTGGCCGCCGGCCCGGCCGCCACCGGGCTGCTCTCCCGCACCCGGCGGGAGCTGGCCGCCCGGCTCGACGAGCTGACCCGCGGCCAGGAGCGGGAGAGCCGGCTGCTCGCCGAGCGGGTGCTGCTCGACGAGCGCGGCCGGCTCGCCCGCGAGATGCACGACGTGGTCTCGCACCAGGTCAGCCTGATCAGCATCCAGGCCGGCGCGCTCCAGGTGAGCACCGGCGACCCGGCCGCCGCGACCACCGCCCGCACCATCCGCGAGCTGGCCGTCCGCACCCTCGACGAGCTGCGCCAGATGGTCGGGGTGCTGCGCGGCACCGCCGGAGCGCGCCCCGACGCCCCGCTCGCGCCGCAGCCCCGGCTGGCCGACCTGCCCCGGCTGATCGCGGAGAGCGGGCTGGCCGCCGACACCGAACTGAACCCCGGTGACCGCCCGTGGCCGGAGGCGGTCGAGCGGGCCGCCTACCGCACCGTCCAGGAGGCGCTCACCAACATCACCAAGTACGCGCCGGAGGCGGCCGTGCACGTGAAGGTCCGGGCAAAGGGGCGCCGGCTGCGGGTCGAGGTGCGCAACGACGCACCGCCGGTCCACCCGGCCGAGACGCTGCCGGGCGGCGGCCACGGCCTGGTCGGCCTGCGCGAGCGCGCCCAGCTGCTGGGCGGCACCCTCACCGCCGGCCCCACCCCGGACGGCGGCTTCGAGGTCCGCGCCGAGCTGCCCGCCACCCGTTCCTGATCCTGTGTGGCACCGCGGACGGAACAACGAGAAAGCCCCGCAGATCCGTAGATCTGCGGGGCTTCGCTGTGCGCGAGGGGGGAGTTGAACCCCCACGCCCTTTCGGGCACTGGAACCTGAATCCAGCGCGTCTGCCTATTCCGCCACCCGCGCATGGGTGTCGTCTTCGTTGCCGACCGATCTTCGGAACCGCTCGGTACCATGTGGTCTTCGCGTTTCCTTGGAGCGACTTCCCTTGCGGGCGGCCCTTCCGACGTGGAAAACAGTAGCACGACCCGGGGGACCGCTCCGAATCCGTTCTTCGGCGGGCCGAACCGCATCCGAACGGATGCACGACGAACGGGTGAGCGAGGGATGGGAGCCCGTCCGGACGGGCACACCTGGCGTGCCGTACCCGGTATGCGTCACCCTGTGTGTCCGAGCCCACCCCCGGGCACCACGCTGTCCGGGAACCGTACGGAAGGGCCCGGCGTGGATACGATCAGTACGGAAGTACCGCAAGTAGGCACGACCGACTCCCGGGTGGGATCCGGTCGGCAGGCAGGCGAACGAACCCTGGAAGGGGGTGCCCCATGGGAGTGCTGAAGAAGTTCGAGCAGCGACTTGAGGGTCTCGTCAACGGCACCTTCGCCAAGGTGTTCAAGTCCGAGGTCCAGCCCGTGGAGATCGCCGGGGCGCTGCAGCGCGAGTGCGACAACAACGCGAGCATCTGGAACCGCGACCGCACCGTCGTGCCGAACGACTTCATCGTCGAGTTGAGCCCGCACGACCACGAGCGGCTCAGCCCCTACTCCGGGCAGCTGGGCACCGAGCTGGCCGGCATGGTCCGCGAGTACGCGGAGGCCCAGCGGTACAGCTTCATGGGCCCGCTCCAGGTGAACCTGGAGAAGGCCGACGACCTGGACACCGGGCTGTACCGGGTGCGCAGCCGCACCCTGGCCGCCGAGGAACAGCAGCAGTACGCCCCGCAGCAGCCCGGCTACGACCGCCAGCCGGCCGCCCCGGCCCCCGGCGCACCGTGGCAGCAGCAGGGCGCCGGCCAGTTCAACGCGCCCCCGCCGCCACCGGCCGCGCCCCCGGCGATGCCCCCGGGCCCGCCCGCGACGTCCGGCGGCAACGTCCGCGCGTTCCCCGGCGCCGGCCACGGCGCCTCGGTCCGCCGCTGGATCGAGGTGAACGGCGCCCGCCATCAGATCACCGGCGCGGCCTGCGTGCTCGGCCGCTCGACCGAGGCGGACGTGCGGATCGACGACCCCGGGGTCTCCCGCAAGCACGCCGAGATCCGCCCCGGCACCCCTTCGATGGTGCTCGACCTGGGATCCACCAACGGCATCGTGGTGGACGGCCAGCACACCCAGCGCGCTACGCTCCGCGACGGCTCCCGCATCGTCGTGGGCTCCACCACCATCGTCTACCGACAGGTCGAAGGGTAGTGTCCGAGTTGTTCGCGCGCCTCGCTCACCGACAGGCGGGCCGGCCATGTCAGAACTGACCCTCACGGTCATGCGGCTGGGCTTCCTGGCCGTGCTGTGGCTGTTCGTCATCGTCGCGATCCAGGTGATCCGCAGCGACCTGTTCGGGACCAAGGTGAACCCCCGGTCCTCCCGTCGCGGCGCCGCTGCGCCCTCGGGCGGTGCGGCCACCACGGCCGCCACCGGGCGCGCCACGCCCGCCCCGGCCGCCGCCGCGGGCCAGACCCAGGGCGGTGGCCGCCGCCGCGGCGCCCCGACCCAGCTCGTGGTGGTGCAGGGCTCACTGGCCGGCACCACCGTCGCACTCCAGGGCCAGACCATCACCCTGGGCCGTGCGCACGACTCCACCATCGTGCTGGACGACGACTACGCGTCCTCCCGGCATGCCAGGATCTATCCGGATCAGACTGGGCAGTGGACGGTCGAGGATCTAGGCTCCACCAACGGCACCTATCTGGACCGGCAGCGCCTGACCGCGCCCACCCCGCTCCAGCCGGGCATGCCGATCCGTATCGGCAGGACCGTCATCGAACTGCGGAAGTAGTAGCGCATGAGGGACAGCATCCCGTCCATGACCCAGAGGGGGGCACAGGTCGCATGACCCTGGTGCTGCGCTTCGCCGCCGGCTCCCACAAGGGACTGATCCGGGAGGGGAACGAGGACTCCGGCTACGCCGGGCCGCGGCTGCTGGCCGTGGCCGACGGCATGGGCGGCGCGGCGGCCGGCGAGGTCGCGTCCTCCGAGGTGCTCGGCTCGATCGTCCGGCTGGACGAGGACGTGCCGGGCGCCGACCTGCTGACCCTGCTGGGCAACGCCGTCCAGGGCGCCAACGACCGGCTCCGGCAGATGGTCGAGGAGGACCCGCAGCTGGAGGGCATGGGCTGCACGCTGACCGCCATGCTCTGGACGGGCCAGCGGATGGGCCTGGTGCACGTCGGCGACTCCCGCGCCTACCTGCTGCGTGACGGTTCGCTGGTGCAGATCACCCAGGACCACACCTGGGTGCAGCGCCTGGTCGACGAGGGCCGGATCACGCCGGAGGAGGCCGAGACCCATCCGCAGCGCTCGCTGCTGATGCGGGCGCTCGACGGCCGCGGCCAGGTCGAGCCCGACCTGTCGATCCGCGAGGTCCGCGCCGGCGACCGCTACCTGATCTGCTCCGACGGCCTCTCCGGCCCGGTCAGCCACCAGACCCTCCAGGACACCCTCGGCAGCTACTACTCGCCCGAGCAGACCGTGCAGGAGCTGATCCAGCTCGCGCTGCGCGGCGGCGGTCCGGACAACATCACCTGCATCGTGGCGGACGTCATCGACGTCGGTGCCACGGACACCATGAGCGGCCAGTTCAACGACGTCCCGGTGGTGGTCGGCGCGGTCGCCGACACCCCGCCGTCCTCGACCGCCGCGGACCGCTCGATCGCCGACACCCCGGCCGGCCGCGCGGCCGGCCTCGGGCGCGCCCCGCAGGGCGCCTTCGGCCCGGCCGAGGGCTACGGCGCTGCCCAGGGCGGCTTCGGCCCCGCCGAGGGCTACGAGGGGGAGTACGACGGCTACGGCTCCGGCGAGCCCTCGGTGTACGGCACCGAGGAGTTCGACGAGGAGGCGCCCCCGAAGCGCAGGCGCCGGGGCCTCACCGTCTCGCTGGCCGTCCTGGTCACCCTCGGCCTGCTCGGCGGCGCCGGGTTCTTCGGTTACCAGTGGACCCAGGACCAGTACTACGTCGGCGAGGACGGCGACCACGTCGCGGTCTACCAGGGCATCAACCAGAACCTGGCCGGCCTGAGCCTGTCCTCGGTGCACACCTCGTACAAGGACGTCGAGCTCCGGTACCTGCCGCAGGACCAGCGCGGCCACCTCGGCAAGACCATCTCGGTCGGCAGCCTGAACGACGCCAACACGACCGTTCAGGAGCTCGACGGCTGGGTCAAGCTCTGCAAGAAGGTCGCCGACGCCCGGGCCAACCCGGCCGCGCAGGGCACCCCCCAGACGACGCAGGCCACCCACGCCGCGTTCCTGGCCACCACGCCCACCCCGGGCGAGAAGACCCGCGGCCCGGCGGCGGCGGCCCCCACCAGCACCCCCCAGGCCACCCCGACCCCGACCGCCCCGAGCACGCCGGCCCCCGCGCCGAACGCCACCGCGCCGAACACCGGCTCGACCGGCGAGCTGCCCGGGCTGACCGAGGAGGAGCGCAGCCGGGCCGACTCCTGCCCGAAGCAGTGACCTCCGTGATCCGACATAGGCCCGCCCCGAGCGGGGCTGCCGGCCGTCAGGGAGCGGTCACCACGTGAGCACCTACGACCTGAGCGGCGACTCCGGCCGGGCCGGCCGACGCCGGACGGCGGCCGAGCGCGCCACCGGCCGACGCCGGGGCAACACCACCATCTCCCCGCAGGGCGCGCCGAACCGGCGCAACACCGAGCTGGCCCTGCTGGCCTTCGCCGTCGTGCTGCCGATCCTCGCGTACGCCAACGTGGGCCTCGCGATGGACTCCGCACTGCCCGCCGGCATGCTCGGCTACGGCCTCGGCATGGGCGCGCTGGCCCTGATCGCACACCTGCTGGTGCGCCGCTTCGCGCCGTACGCGGACCCGCTGATACTGCCGATCGCCACCCTGCTGAACGGGCTCGGCGTGGTGATGATCTGGCGGCTCGACAAGGCCGGCAAGCTGTTGACCGCCAACTTCCCGGCGGCCCGGAACCAGCTGATCTGGTCGGCCCTCGGGATCGGGCTGTTCATCGCCGTGATGGTCTTCCTGAAGGACCACCGGGTGCTCCAGCGCTACACGTACATCTCGATGGTGGCGGCCCTGGTCCTGCTCGCCGCGCCGGCCTTCTTCCCGGCCCGGGCGGAGGACTTCGGCGCCAAGATCTGGATCCGGCTGGGCGGCTTCTCCATCCAGCCCGGCGAGTTCGCCAAGATCATCCTGACCGTGTTCTTCGCCGGCTACCTGATGGTCAAGCGGGACGCGCTGGCGCTGGCCAGCCGCCGCTTCATGGGCCTGTACCTGCCGCGCGGCCGCGACCTCGGCCCGATCGTCGTCATCTGGCTGCTCAGCCTGCTGATCCTGATCTTCGAGAACGACCTCGGCACGTCCTTCCTGTTCTTCGGCCTGTTCGTGGTGATGCTCTACGTCGCCACCGAGCGGACCAGCTGGATCCTGTTCGGCCTGCTGATGTCGGTCGGCGGCGCGGTCGCGGTCGCCATGACCACCAGCCACGTCAAGGTCCGCATCGACGCCTGGCTGGACCCGATGGCCGCCTTCGGCCCGCACCCGCCGACGGGCGCCACCGAGCAGATCGGCCAGTCGCTGATGGCGCTCGGCTCCGGCGGGGTGACCGGCTCGGGCCTCGGCCAGGGCCGCTCCTGGCTGATCAACTTCGCCGCCAAGAGCGACTTCATCCTGGGCTCGTTCGGCGAGGAACTCGGGCTGGCCGGTCTGATGGCGATCTTCCTGCTGTACGCGCTGCTGGTGCAGCGCGGCCTGCGCACCGCCCTCGCCGCCCGCGACCCGTTCGGCAAGCTGTTCGCCGTCGGCCTCGCCTCGGCGATGGCGATCCAGGTCTTCGTCGTGGCCGGCGGCGTCACCGGACTGATCCCGCTGACCGGTATGACCATGCCGTTCCTCGCCCAGGGCGGTTCGTCCGTGGTCGCCAACTGGGCGCTGATCGCGATCCTGCTGAAGATCAGCGACAGCGCGCGACGACCCGGGGTCGAACCGGCCCCGGCCACCGAGGGCCAGGGAGGACCCGCCCGATGAACAAGCCGATCCGCCGGGTCTCGATCTTCTGCCTCGTCCTGATCCTGGCCCTGATGGTGCGCACCAACTGGGTGCAGGGCGTCCAGGCCGAGTCCTGGGCCACCAACAAGAACAACAAGCGCCAGCAGTACGACCGATACGCCCACCCGCGCGGCAACATCATCGTCGGCGGCCAGCCGGTCACGAAGTCCGACTTCGTCAACGGCCTGCGCTACAAGTACAAGCGCTCCTGGGTCGACGGCCCGATGTACGCCCCGGTCACCGGCTACTCCTCCCAGGTCTTCGGCTCCAACCAGCTGGAGAGCCTGGAGGACGGCATCCTCTCCGGCACCGACGACCGGCTGTTCTTCCGCAACACCCTGGACATGCTGACCGGCGAGCAGAAGCGCGGCGGCGACGTCGTCACGACGATCAACGCCAAGGCCCAGAAGGCCGCCTGGGACGGCCTGGGCGACAAGAAGGGCGCCGCCGTCGCGCTGGACCCGAAGACCGGCGCGATCCTGGCCCTGGTCTCCACCCCGTCCTACGACCCGGGCACCATCGCCGGCAGCGAGAGCGGTGACTCCAAGGCCTGGACGGACCTCAACGCGGACCCGAACAAGCCGATGCTGAACCGGGCGCTGAAGGAGACCTATCCGCCCGGCTCGACGTTCAAGCTGGTCACCGCGACCGCCGCGTTCGAGAACGGCCTGTACCAGAACATCAACGACGCCACCTCGACCCCGGACCCGTACAAGCTGCCCGGCACCAACACCGTGCTGAACAACGAGAGCCCCACCGAGCGCTGCGAGAACGCCACGCTCAAGTCCGGCATGGACCAGTCCTGCAACACGGTCTACGCCAAGATGGGCGCCGACCTCGGCAAGGAGAAGATGCGGGCGCAGGCGGAGAAGTTCGGCTTCAACAGCACGATCGACACCCCGGTCCGCTCCGAGAAGAGCATCTTCCCGGACAGCGCGAGCCTGGACGGCACCGCGCAGGACTCGATCGGCCAGCACGACACCCGCGCCACCCCGCTGCAGATGGCCATGGTCTCCGCCGCGATCGCCAACAACGGCAGCCTGATGCAGCCGTACCTGGTCGACCAGGAGCGCTCGGCCTCGCTGACCACCATCTCCAAGCACACCGAGAAGCAGTTCTCCCAGCCGATGAGCCCGAGCACCGCGCAGAAGATGCAGGACCTGATGGTCTCGGTGGTGGAGAACGGCACCGGCAAGAACGCCAAGATCCCCGGCCTGCAGGTCGGCGGCAAGACCGGTACCGCGCAGCACGGCGAGGACAACGCCGGGCTGCCGTTCGCCTGGTTCACCTCCTGGGCCAAGACCTCCGACGGCCAGTCGGTCGCGGTCGCGGTCGTGGTCGAGGACGGCTCCGACAACCGCGACGGCATCAGCGGCGGCCGGCTGGCCGCCCCGATCGCCAAGGCGGTGATGCAGGCCGTGCTCGGCAAGTAGGGAGGGGGCCCGGTGGTGAGTCGAATGTCACGATCGGCACCCTCGTCCGGATACCGGTCTGATATCGGCCGACGGCCGACTCCGGCCCGGCACGGTACGACCGGTAGCGTATCCGCCAGCAGCGGGTGTGCCCGTTGCCGCCCGCGAGACGGCGCACGGCCCTGCCGGAGAACCGGTCGAGGCCCGCGCGGCGTCACCCAGAGCGTGCGGGGACACCTACGTCACAACCTCACC
Organism: Kitasatospora sp. MAA19; assembly: GCF_029894125.1. Lineage (GTDB taxonomy): Bacteria > Actinomycetota > Actinomycetes > Streptomycetales > Streptomycetaceae > Kitasatospora. The sequence continues at coordinate 437,168 of NZ_JARXYZ010000001.1, read as the reverse complement.
GGCGGGTGAGGGAGAGGGTCGGAACTATGGAAGAGCCTCGCCGCCTCGGCGGCAGGTACGAGCTCGGCGGCGTCCTAGGACGCGGCGGCATGGCCGAGGTGTACCTCGCCCATGACACCCGGCTCGGCCGTTCCGTCGCAGTGAAGACGCTCCGGGCCGACATGGCCCGGGATCCGTCGTTCCAGGCCCGCTTCCGCCGCGAGGCGCAGTCCGCGGCGTCCCTGAACCACCCCGCGATCGTCGCCGTGTACGACACCGGCGAGGACTACATCGACGGCATCTCCATCCCGTACATCGTGATGGAGTACGTCGAGGGGTCCACCCTGCGCGAGCTGCTGCACTCCGGCCGCCGGCTGCTGCCGGAGCGCGCGCTGGAGATGACCATCGGCATCCTGCAGGCGCTGGAGTACTCGCACCGCGCCGGCATCGTGCACCGCGACATCAAGCCGGCCAACGTGATGCTGACCCGGCAGGGCAACGTCAAGGTCATGGACTTCGGCATCGCCCGCGCGATGGGCGACGCCGGGATGACCATGACGCAGACCTCGGCCGTCATCGGCACCGCCCAGTACCTCTCCCCCGAGCAGGCCAAGGGCGAGCAGGTCGACGCCCGCTCCGACCTCTACTCCACCGGCTGCCTGCTCTACGAGCTGCTGACCGTCCGCCCGCCGTTCGTCGGCGACTCCCCGGTCGCGGTGGCCTACCAGCACGTCCGGGAGGAGCCGCAGCCGCCGTCCGTGTTCGACCCCGAGGTGCGCCCCGAGATCGACGCGATCGTGCTGAAGGCGCTCGCCAAGGACCGCGACTACCGCTACCAGTCCGCCGACGAGATGCGCGACGACATCGAGCGCTTCCTCGACGGCCTGCCGGTGGCCGCCGCCCAGCAGGCCGCCGCGTACGGCATGGGCGCCGCCGGGTACGGCTACGACCAGAACGGCTACCCGCAGCAGCACGACCCGTACGGCCAGACCAACGTGCTCCCGCAGCAGCCCGGCGGCGGCCCGACCACCGTCCTGCCGCAGGCCGGCGGACAGCCCGGCTACGGGCCGCAGGGCGGCTACCAGGACGACGGCTACGGCCAGACCTACGCCGGCGGCCCGTCAGGCGGCGGTCCCGACGACGGCTACGGCCGCGAGGGCGGCCGGCGCGGCGAGGAGCCGCCGAAGAAGAGCAACACCTCCTGGATCGTGCTGGCGGTGGCCGCCGTGCTGGTCCTGGTCGGCACCTTCTTCGTGGCCCAGGCCATGTTCAACGGCAACGGCGCCAAGGACACCCCGAAGGTCTCCGTGCCGAACCTGGTCGGCAAGAGCCTGGCGGACGCCAAGACGGCCGCCGCCGCGGCCGGTCCCAAGCTCGTGGTGACCGAGGGCGACAAGATCGCCTGCCCGGACGCCAACATCAAGAAGGACCAGGTCTGCACCCAGAACCCGGTGGTCGGCGGTCAGGTCGCCGAGAACGCCACCATCACGGTGCAGATCTCCTCGGGCCCGGCCAAGACGCCGGTGCCTAGCGTGATCGGCAAGACCAAGGACCAGGCGACGAAGGCGTTCAACGACGCGGGCTTCACCAACGTCACCACCGAGTACAAGGACGACGACACCGCCCCGCAGGAGACGGTCACCGCCCAGGATCCGGCGTCCGGCTCGGCCGACCCGGGCGCACCGGTCAAGCTGACCGTCTCGCAGGGCAAGGCGAAGCTGCCCGTGCCGAACGTGGTCGGCATGCAGAAGGAGGTCGCGCAGGCCCAGCTGGAGGGCCAGGGCTTCCAGGTCGACGCCTCGAAGACGGCACAGACCAACGACCCGACCAAGGTGAACACCGTCGCCCAGCAGTCCGTCCCGGCCGGCACCAAGGCCCCGGCCAACACGAAGATCACGCTGACGGTCTACAAGGCGCAGGACAAGCCCCAGGTCCCGGCGCTGCAGAACGTCAAGCTGTCGGATGCCATCTCGCAGCTGACGAAGGCCGGTCTGGGCTTCACGGTGGTGTCCGGTCCCTCGGACCCGAACGCCACCGTGATGAACACCAACCCGCCGGCCGGCACCCAGCTGGACCCGAACACCCAGGTGCAGCTCGTCACGAAGCCGGCCGATCCACCCAAAGGGGGCGACCCCCTCCCCCCCGTCCCCCCGACACCCTCCAACACCAAAGGGGGAAACAACTAAGCCCTGGTTCCCCTGGTTCTGAGGCCTGGTTGTCCTGAGCAGGAACGCCCGAGGGCCCGTCGCAACGACTGCGACGGGCCCTCGGGCGTTCTCCGCGGAGCTCAGGAGGAGCGCAGCTCCGGCGGCGGGGTGCGCTTGGCGTCCACGTCGTCCACCCGGACCAGGCTCCCCCAGACCGCCATCCGGTAGCGCGAGGTGTACACGGGCGTGCAGGTGGTCAGCGTGATGTACCGGCCGGGGCCGGCGTAGCCCGAGCCGACCGGGACGGGCGCGACGATGCCGGTGTCGTACTTGGAGGCCTCCGGCAGGGTGTTGTCGACCCGGTAGACGTACCACTTGTCCTTGGTCTCGACGACGATCGCGGCGCCCTTGTGGACGGCGTCCAGGTCGTGGAACTTGGCGCCGTGGCCGTCCCGGTGGGCCGCCAGCGCGAAGTTGCCGGCCTCGTCCCAGGGCATCGCGGCCCGGTAGGGCTGCTCGTACACCCCCGCCACGCCCTCGGCCAGGGTGCCGCTGTCGGTGCCCATCCGGATCAGCACCTGGTAGTCCTTGCCCATCGCCGGGACGTACAGGAAGCCGACCGCGTCCCCGGCCGCGTACGGCGCGGTGGGCGTCGCGCCGGGCGTCTTGCCGGGCGTCGCGCTGGGCGTCGCGCCGGGCGTCTCGCCGGGGGCCGCCGAGGGGGTGCCGGTCGGGCTCGCGGCCCAGGTGTCGCGCAGTCTGCCGGAGGCCGCGGCCGCCGAGCGGTCCGCCTCCACGTTGGTCCACCACAGCGAGTAGGCGACGAACAGGCCGAGCACCAGGCCCAGAGTTATCAGGAGTTCGCCGAGGACGCCGAGCGCGGCCAGCGCGCGGCCGCGGCCGCGCCGGGCGGGCGCCGGGCCGGGCCGGGGCGGCGGGAAGGCCTCCTCCTGTGGCTCGGCCGACTGCGCGGTCTCGTCCGTCATCTCCGGTGCTCCCCCTTTGTGCCGGGTGCGCGGGCGGCTACCCGCCCGTGATCGCGGCCGGCTTGCCTTGGCTGCGCGGCCGTTCCTCGGTCATCTTGCCAAACACGATGAGGCGGAACTTGGAGGTGAACTCGGGCGTGCAGGTGGTCAACGTGATGTAGCGGCCGGCGCCCGCGTACCCGGCGCCGTTGGGGACCGGCTTGATCACGCTCACGTTGCTGGGGGAGGTCTCCGGGATGCCGCCGGTGATCTCGTAGGTGTAGTACGCCGTGGCGGTCTCCACCACGACCTTGTCGCCCTTGCCGAGCTGGTTGATGTACCGGAACGGCTCGCCGTGGGTGTTGCGGTGCGCGGCCAGCGCGAAGTTACCCGCCTTGTCGGCCGGCATCCCGGTGCCCGTGTAGTGGCCGACCAGGCCCTTGTCGAGCACCGCCGGCTTGGAGGTGCCCTCGGCGATCGGGAACTTCAGCCCCAGCTTGGGCAGGTAGATGATGGCGAAGCCCTTGCCGGGCTCGAACGCCTCCGGCTTGGCCGGGTCCGGGGCCGGCTGCCCGGGCTTGGGCGGCGCCTGCGCGGCGTCGAACTGCTGCTCCAACTGGTTCCGGGCACCGGAGGCGGCCGCGTCGGCCTGCACGTTGGTCCACCAGAGCTGGTACGAGACGAAGAGCAGCATGACCACGCCGAGCGTGATGCACAGCTCGCCGACGAGCCGCGCGGTCACCACGGCCGCGGACTCCTTGGGCCGCACCCGCGCCCCGGCACCGCGGCCGGCCGCCCGGCGCCGCCCCACGCCCGCGCGCACGGAGGTCCGGCCCTGGGCGGCCCGCCGCCGTTCGGCCCGGCCGCCGGTGGGCGGGGCCGGCTCGGCGACCGGCCCGCCGACGTCGAGGGGCAGGCGAAGCTGCAGGGTCTGGTCGGGCAGCCACGGGTACTCGGGGCCGGACGCGGCGGGCTGCTCGGCCTGCTCGTACACGCCCCAGGCGTCCTCGGCGGCACCCTGCCCCGGCTGGGCCTGCCCCGGGTACGGCCGGTCGCCGTAGTGCTGTCCGTTGTCGTACTGGCCGTTGTCGTACTGTCCGTTGCCGTACTGGCCGTTGCCGTACTGCGCGCCGCCGTACGGCTGCCCCTCGTACGGGCCCGTCTCCGGCTGGTAACGCCCCTCCGGACGCAGCGCGGTCACGCCGCTCAGCCCCGGCCGATCACCGGGGCGAGCCCGGCCGACCGGTCCACGGCCCGTGGGTCGCCGCACTCCGCCAGCCAGTTCGCGAGCATCCGGTGCCCGCCCTCGGTGAGCACCGACTCGGGGTGGAACTGCACGCCCTCGACGGGGAGTTCGCGGTGCCGCAGGCCCATGATCACGCCGCTGCCGGTGCGCGCGGTGACCACCAGCTCGTCCGGCACCGTGGCCGGGTCGACCGCCAGCGAGTGGTACCGGGTGGCCGTCATCGGCGAGGGCAGGCCCTCGAACACCCCGCCGTCCTCGTGCTCGACCAGCGAGGTCTTGCCGTGCAGCAGCTCCGGCGCCCGGCCGACCACCGCGCCGTACGCGACCGCGATCGACTGCAGGCCCAGGCAGACGCCGAACACCGGCAGACCGATCCCCGCGCAGTGGTGCACCATCGCGATGCAGACGCCGGCCTCCTCGGGCGCCCCGGGCCCGGGGGAGAGCAGCACCCCGTCGAAGCCCTCCTCGCCCGAGCGGCGGACGGCGTGCTCGACGGTCACCTCGTCGTTGCGCACCACCTCGCAGGTGGCGCCGAGCTGGTACAGGTACTGGACCAGGTTGAAGACGAAGCTGTCGTAGTTGTCCACGACCAGGATGCGGGGCGCGGTCGGCTGGGTGGTCATTCTCGCGTGGTCTCCGTGGGATGCGGGGCAGGGTCGGCTGGGTGGCGGAGCAGGGCCGCCGGGTCAGCCGGCCGCGGCACCGTCGCCGCCGTCCACTGTGACGTCACCGAAGGGGAGCAACGGTTCCGCCCACGGGAAGACGTAGGTGAAGAGGAGGTAGACGATCCCCACGACGAGGAGCAGCGAGATGACGGCGCGAACCAGGGTGTTCCCCGGGAGGTGACGCCAGATCCAGCCGTACATGGTGCTCCCTCGACGTAGCGGACTGGGGTCAAGAGTAGACCCGGGATCAACGACCGCGGGGCCGGTCCGCTACTGCTGCCCGCCCGCCGACCGCAGCTCGGTGGTGCCGGAGTACCCGGGGAGGGTCAGGTCACCGCTCTCCTGGACCTTCCAGCCGAGCCCGTAGGCCTGGACGTACTTGAGGTAGGTGCGGATCGTCGGGTCGGCGTCCACGGCGGCCTTCAGGCCGTCCGTGCGGCCGACCGCCTTGACCACGTACGGCGGCGAGTAGACCCGGCCCTGCAGGAGCAGGGTGTTGCCGACGCAGCGGACAGCGCTGGTGGAGATCAGCCGCTGGTCCATCACCTGCACGCCCTCGGCGCCGCCCCGCCACAGCGCGTTGACCACGGCCTGGATGTCCTGCTGGTGGATGACCAGGTCGTTGACGCCCGGCTCGGGGACGCCCGGGATGCGCGCGGTGGCGTTCGGCGGGGCGTCGTTGAGGGTGACGGTCAGGCCGCCGCCCTGCAGCGGCTCCAGGGCCGCGCCGAGCCGCAGGCCGTCCAGTCGGGCCGCGTCGGCGGGGTTGCCGCCCTGCTGCCCGGTGAGCTCCTGCGCGCGGGCCTGGAGGTCGGCCAGCTGGGACTGCGCCTGCTGGTTCTGCGCGCTGCGCTGGCGTATCACGTCGCCGAGGCTCAGCAGCGAGTTGTCGGTCCGCAGGTCGGTGCCGCGGGCGGTCTGCGCGCTGATGTAGAAGAGCAGTCCGGCGAGTGCGAAAACCGCGCACGTCAGGGCACGTCCGACAATTCGGGTGCCGGAGCGGCGGGTACTGGTCGGCCGAGGGGGAATCGACAAATTAGGCACCGTACCCTTATCTCCTTAAGACCCGCCGAGCCACTACGCTAACGGACGCCGGTGGCATGTGCGGGAGCGGTCCCATGCGTTCCGCACAGCCCACCACCCGCCTACCGACCCCCCGCTGCACCTCTGCGCGGTCTCACAGCGCATCGACAGGAGAGCTCCTCGTGCCGAAGTCTCGACTCCGCAAGAAGTCCGACTACACCCCGCCGACGACGGCCACGGTGAAGATCAGTTCGGGCCGCAGTTGGGTCGCACCGCTGATGCTGGCACTGTTCCTGATCGGCCTGGTCTGGATCGTCACCTATTACGTGACCAGCGGCAGCTACCCGGTCGAGAGCTGGCGGAACTGGAACATCCTGGTCGGCTTCGGCTTCATCGCCGCGGGGTTCGGCGTCTCCACCCAGTGGAAGTGACGCCCCGCTCTTCCTGAGGCCCTTCCCGGGCCGCCTCCGCCGCTCCGGATCGCTCGCCCTGGGCGGCGGTCCGGCATGCCCGGACTCGGGCGGGAAACCGGTCGGCTATCCCCACAATCGGACTGTCACGCTTATCCACATGGTTATCCACACTGGGGAAAAGTCTCCCCAGCCTGTGGATAACTTTGCGGCCGCGGACTTTCCACAGCTGTGCACAACCCCCGGGGAACGGGAAAACCGCACAGCAGGACGCGCGTAGAACAGCAGTCCACACCCGGGGCGGCACACAGCCTGTGCACAACCCCGCACCCGCTGTGGACAAACACCCCGCGGCGTCACGCGCCGTAGCGGGCCATCCCGATCAGCAGCATCGCCGCCACCACGGCCGCCGACCCCGCCACCGCCAGCCCCTGCACCAGGCCGCGGCGCTCGCGCGGGGCGTACATCAGACCGGCCGCCGTCAGCGCGCCCACCACCAGACCGCCGATGTGCGCCCGCCAGTCGATGACGTCCGTCCGCGCGAAGGTGATGACCAGGTTGAAGACCAGGAACGCCATCACCGGGGCGACCGGGCCCCGGCTGCGCAGCTGCAACACCACCGTGGCGCCGATCAGCCCGAAGATCGCCCCGGAGGCGCCCACGGTGTTCATCGAGTTTCCGGCCAGCAGGAAGGCGAAGGTGCTCCCCGCCAGGCCGGAGAGCAGGTAGAGGGCCAGGAAGCGCAGTCGGCCGAGCGCCTCCTCCAGCGCGGGGCCGAGCCAGAGCAGGACCAGCATGTTCATGCCGACGTGCCACCACTGGAGGTGCACGAAGGTGGCGGTCAGCAGCCGGTACCACTGGCTCGGACCGTCGGCCACGCCGCTCGGGCCGCCCAGGACGGCCCGCCCGGCGCTGAACAGCGACCAGGTCTCGCCCAGCCGCGGCGCGAGCACGTAGGCGGCCAGTACGAAGACCACCACGTTGATCCCGACCAGCGCCCTGGTGACCAGCGCGCCGTCCGGCGCCAGCGCCCCGCCGAACCGGGTGGTCGCCTGCCGCATCCCGGCGTGCCCGTCCCCGACGCACTCCGGGCACTGGAAGCCCACCGAGGCGCCCACCATGCACTGCGGGCAGATCGGGCGCTCGCAGCGGGCGCAGGAGACCCCGGTGGCCGTCTGCGGGTGCCGGTAGCAGCCGGTCAGCATGAGGTGTTCCCTTCCCGTACACGACCGCCGAAATCGCCAGCCTACTGCGGCCGGGCCGGCGCCGGGCGCCCCCGGAACCTCTTCCGGACCCCGCGTACGGCCCACTCCGACATGCCGATGGGCAAATCAGCATGCATGATCAGCATTCAGGTGGATATGTGCATAAAGGACGCCACCCAGGAGGAGAGAACTCGTGACCTTTTCGGACTCGGCCCGTGAGACGGCCGCCAAGACCCGGGACACCGCCGTGCAGCTCGCGGACGGCGCCAAGCACCGTCTGGGCCCCGCCCTGGACACCTTCGGTCCGAAGGCCGCCCAGGCCGCCCACGGGCTCCGTGTCCACTACGACCGGCACCTCGCCCCGCAGTTCGGTCACGCCTTCGCCAGCCTGCCGCCCGAAGCCCAGCAGAACGCCCTGAAGGCCTTCCACCGGGCCCAGGAGGCCGCCCTGGCGGCCCGCCTGTCCGCCGCCCGCGCCGCCGACCAGGCCCGCTCCACGGTCGGCCCCAGGGTCGCCCAGGCCGTCGAGGAGGCCCGCGCCGCCGTCACCCCGGTCGCCCACGAGGCCCAGACCCGGGGCGCCGCCGCGCTGACCGCGCTGCAGGGCCACGTCACCTCGGCCGAGATCAGCGAGCTCGCCGCCCGCAACGCCAGGAAGGAGCGGTGCAACGGCTGGGCCACCGGCCTCGCCGTGGCCGGCGCGCTGGCGATCGGCAGCGGCGTCCTGGCCTGGCAGTGGTGGCGCCGGCACAGCAGCCCGGAGTGGCTGGTCGAGCCCCCGGCCGACCGGCCCACGGGCGCGCACGCGGCCGACGCGGCGGCCCCGGCACCGGTCAACGGCACCTTCCCGGACGCCGCCGGCGGCCCGCAGAGCGCCCCGCCCGCCACCGCCGGGCCCGGCACGGAGCCCGGCAAGCCCGACGACGACCGCCCCAAGCCGCACGACCCGCGCAAGCCGCACTGACCCGGCGCCCCGACCCGCGCGTGCCCACGTCGGTGCTGAGGTCGGCGCTGACGTGAGCCGGGAAACGCGAAAGCGGCTGACCCGCTGGTGCAGGTCAGCCGCTTCGCGCGTGCTGTGGAGCATAGGAGACTCGAACTCCTGACATCTGCCTTGCAAAGGCAGCGCTCTACCAACTGAGCTAATGCCCCTCGACGGCACCGCGGGTGCCGACGGGCACTAGCGTACCGGGTTCCGGCGCTTTTCCCAGCGCCCTCCCCCGGGGCCGACCGGAGCTGCCGCCGAGGCGGCGTCCGGGCGGTGCCTGGGGTCCGGCCGATCCGGTCGGATGACCGGGCCGGCCGGCCCGGGAGGCGCGCTCGGGCGCCTCCGAAGATCGTCGATCGTCAGATCGTCCGGGGTTCAGCGACCGGCCGGAACCGGGTCGGTGGCCTCGGTCCACAGGTCCTGCTCGGCGCGGTCCGCCTGGACCTGACGGTAGACAAAGAAGCCGCCGAGGGCGACCAGGGCGACCAGGAGAAGCTTCTTCACCGCGGGACCTCGTCCTTCTTGCGTTGATGGACTCAAGAGCCGGTGCTCCGGCCGGACTGACCGGGCCGACGAGTCCAGTTGTGTTTCGAGCGCGAGCGGGCTGCCGGGTGCCAGACTGCCCTTGCGGCCGATGATACACACCGGTGTCCCAATCGTGACCAGCCACCGCTGCGGCCAACCCGGCGGTCCGGACGAAGGATTGACGCAGCACCTCCTGCCGTACGGTCGGCCCGCGCGGGCCGGGCCCTACGGCGTGCCCGACGGGCGCTTCGGCAGGCGGTCGGACGGGCGGTTCGACGGCGCCACCACCACGGCCTTCCCGCCCGCCAGGTCCACCCTGGTCCGGGGCGGCGCCCCCTCGCCCTCCTCGTCGCGCAGCATCAGGGTGCTGCCGCGTTCGTCCAGCTCGTGCTGCTTGCCGGCGGCGAACTGCGCGTGCAGTTGCTCGAAGCCGGTGGCCGAGATCTGCCCCTCCCGACCGGTCCCCCGCCACGGCACCCAGCGCGACCGGCACGCCCGCAACGCGAGCTGGTCGACCACGGCGAGCACCAGCAGGGCGCAGACCAGTCCGGGAATGCTCATCGCCCAGAAGACCGCCACGTCGTCACCATCCCTCCACACGTCCCCTCCCCGGAGAACAGCCGGGCGGGACACGCGGTTCCCGGAGCGGCCGGGGAAACGCCGAAGGGCCCGGAGTACATGACTCCGGGCCCTTCGCGGTGGTGGGCCTAACAGGACTTGAACCTGTGGCCTCTTCCTTATCAGGGAAGCGCTCTAACCGTCTGAGCTATAGGCCCTTGCCGCACTGAAAGATTAGCGGACCGATGGCCGATCTCCCAAATCCGGGTCGGCGGGGCCCGCGGCGGGGACCCCGGTGACCAGCTGCGGCACTCCCGCGGCCGGGCGCAGCAGCCACTCCTCACGGGTCGACGGGAGGCCGGCCGCGCCCTGCTCGGTGCTGCGGACGGCGAGGATCTGGTTGATCCCGATCCGGTTCTGCTCGAAGGCGAGCGCGCTGGCCGCCATGTACAGCCGCCAGACCCGGGCCCGACCGCGGCCGACCAACTGGACGGCCTCGGTCCAGTGCGCCTCCAGGTTGGCCACCCACTCGCGCAGGGTCAGTCCGTAGTGCTCCCGCAGCGACTCGACGTCCCGGACCTCGAAACCGGCCTCCTCCAGCCGGGCCACCGTGGAACCGACGGGGGAGAGCTCGCCGTCGGGGAAGACGTAGTGGTCGATGAAGGGGCTGGTGCGGTGCGGCTCACCGGGGTGGTCGGGGCGGCGGGCGATCTGGTGGTTGAGCAGCCGGCCACCGGGCACCAGCAGCCCGTAGAGGCCCTCGGCGTAGACCCGGTACTGCTCGGACCCGACGTGCTCGGCCATCCCGACGCTGGAGATCGCGTCGAACGGGCCGTCGACGATCTCCCGGTAGTCCTGGAGCCGGACCTCCACCCGCCCGGCCAGGCCGGCCTCCTCGACCCGCCGACGGGCCAGCGCGACCTGCTCCCGCGAGATGGAGACACCGACGGCGGTGACGCCGTAGTGCTCGGCCGCGTGCAGCAGCAGCGAGCCCCAGCCGCAGCCGACGTCCAGCAGGCGCATCCCGGGCCGTAGGCCGAGCTTGCGGCAGATCAGGTCGAGCTTGGCCTCCTGGGCGGCCTCCAGGCTCTTCGCCTCCGGCGCCCAGTAGGCGCACGAGTAGACCATGGAGGAGCCCAGCACGAGCCCGTAGAAGTCGTTCCCGACGTCGTAGTGGTGGCTGATGGCCGCGCGGTCCCGGCTGCGGCTGTGCAGCCGCCCGCGGGCCTTGCGGACCTCCTCCGGGGGCGGCGTGGGCTCGGGGCCGAGCGCCCCGGCCCGCAGCGCGGCCGCGAGGACGCGGCGGCCGTTCGCGCCGAGCACGTCGCGCGGGCCGAGGTCGAGGCGGCGGATCTCCGGCCGCTCGGCGAACCGCCCGACGGCCGACAGCACCTCGTAGAGGTCCGTGCCGGGGGCGATCTCCAGGTCTCCCGCGACGTAGGCCCGGGCCAGGCCCAGCTCGCCCGGCTGCCAGAGCAGCCGGCGCAGCGCCCGGCGGTTGCGCAGGACCACGGTGGGGGCTCCCGGCGGCCCCGCGACGCTGCCGTCCCAGACCTGTACCCGCAGCGGTACCGGGACCCCCAACAGCCCGTCCAGGGCCTCGACCAGTTGACCTGCGAGCTTCGCCACCGCGCGCCTCCGTCCAGCCGTCCTACGGAACGTCATCAGACCCGGTCGGGCGGACCGGGGGCGGCCTGCGGCACTCCCAGGCGTGGACCGGGCGCCATCCAGCTAATCCCACTGCGACCGACCGGCTTCCGGACGGCACGCCGCGGGTCGCCGTCTGTCACCCGAAATGCCGACGGGCCCCGTAGGCTGCAACAGCCTGCGGGGCCCGGACATTCCGTCCGTGGACGGGGAGATGACCCAGGGTCAGGATCCGGCCGGGGTCAGTCCTCCTCGGCCAGGGTCAGCTCGACGCCGCCGGTGAAGCCGGCCGCCGCGTTGTAGATGAACGCCGAGAGCGTGGACAGCGCGGTCAGCAGGACGACGTCGACCACGGCGATCAGCGCGGTGAAGGTCATCACCTTGCCGAAGCCCACGTAGTCCATCAGGTTCAGGCCGCCGGTGCTGTCCGAGCCCGTGACGTCCTTGAGGGTCTTGGTCAGCGAGCTGAAGACGCCGAGCGAGTCCAGCGTCATCCACAGCACCGCGGCGGCCACGATGATGATGATCCCGACCGCCAGCGACAGCAGGAAGCTGACCTTCATCACGGACCACGGGTCGACCTTGGTCACCCGCAGCCGGGCCTTGCGGGTCCGGCCGAGGCCCGGGCCGGCGGCCGCGGGCGGGCCGGCCGGCCGGCGCGCCGCACCCGGGACGGGCGTGCCGCCGGGCGGGGTGTTGCCGCTGGTCCGGGTGCCCCGGCCCGGGGTCGGCTGCCCCTTGGCGTACGTGGTCGGCTGCGAGAAGCCGCCGCCCGGCGCCGGTGCACCCGGCGGCGGCGGGGGCGTCTGGCCGCCGTAGGTCGCGCCGCTCTGGCCCCCGCCGCCGACCGGTGGCATCAGCGAGGTGGACGCCGAGTGCTCGGCCGGCGGCTGCGGAACGCCGTACCCACCCCCGCCCTGCGCGCCCGGACGGCCGCCGGAGGGTCCTCCCGCAGCACCCGTGGCTCCACTCACCTGGTCCTCCCGCACTTCCCACCAGGGCGGCGGCACCGCCCTGCTTCGTCACTCGTCATCCAGCGCCCGGCGGGATTGCCCGGAACTGGTCGGCGACCGGTGCCGCCGCGTCCTCTCTCTGGACGCGACGGCACCGGCCCGTGGTTCGGTTCAGATCCCGGCGTCGCCGCCGACCGTCGTCTCCGTACCCTCGGCCGTCTCGGTGGACTCGGTGTCCGTGACCTCGTCGTCCGCCGTCTCCTCGTCCTCGGCTTCCGCGTTGCGGGCCATGCCCACGACCGCATCGCGCTTTCCGAGGTTGATCAGTTGGACGCCCATCGTGTCACGTCCGGTTTCACGAACCTCGGAAACCCTTGTCCGGATCACCCCACCCGACAGGGTGATGGCCATGATCTCGTCACTGTCGTCGACCACGAGCGCGCCGACCAGCGAGCCCCGGCCCTCGACGATCTTCGCCGCCTTGGTGCCGTAGCCGCCCCGCCCCTGGACACGGTACTCGTCCACGGCCGTGCGCTTGGCGTACCCACCATCGGTCGCGGTGAAGACGTACGTCCCCGGGCGGACGACGTTCATCGAGAGCAGTTCGTCGTCCTCGCGGAAGGCCATGCCCTTGACGCCGGAGGTGGCGCGGCCGGTCGGGCGCAGCGCGTCGTCGGTCGCGGTGAAGCGGATCGACTGGGCCTTCTTGGAGACCAGCAGCAGGTCGTCCTCGGCGGAGACCAGCTCGGCGCCGATCAGCTCGTCGTCCCGGCCTTCCTCGTCCTGGCGCAGGTTGATCGCGATCAGGCCGCCGGAACGCGGCGAGTCGTAGTCCTTCAGCGCGGACTTCTTCACCAGGCCGGCCCGGGTGGCGAGGACCAGGTACGGCTTGTCCTCGTAGGTGCGCACGGCCATCACCTGGGTGATGTGCTCCTCCGGCTGGAAGGCCAGCAGGTTGGCCACGTGCTGGCCGCGGGCGTCGCGTCCGGCGTCCGGCAGCTCGTAACCCTTGGCGCGGTAGACCCGGCCCCGGTTGGTGAAGAACAGGATCCAGTTGTGCGTCGTCGTCACGAAGAAGTGGTCGACGATGTCGTCCTGCTTGAGCTGCGCGCCGCGCACGCCCTTGCCGCCGCGCTTCTGCGAGCGGTAGAGGTCGGAGCGGGTCCGCTTGACGTAGCCGCCGCGGGTGATCGTGACGACGATGTCCTCCTCGGCGATGAGGTCCTCGATCGAGAGGTCGCCGTCGGACGGGATGAGGGTGGAACGCCGCTCGTCGCCGTACTTCTCGACGATCGCGGTGAGCTCCTCGGAGATGATCTCCCGCTGGCGGATCGGCGAGGCCAGGATCGCGTTGTACTCGTCGATCTTGCGCTGCAGCTCGTCGTGCTCGTCCATGATCCGCTGGCGCTCCAGGGCGGCCAGGCGGCGCAGCTGCATCTCCAGGATGGCGTTGGCCTGCAGCTCGTCGATGGAGAGCAGTCCCATCAGGCCGGTGCGGGCGGCGTCGGCGCTCGCCGAGGCCCGGATCAGCGCGATGACCTCGTCGATCACGTCCAGGGCGCGCAGCAGCGCGCGCAGGATGTGGGCGCGCTCCTCGGCCTTGCGCAGCCGGAAGGTGGTGCGCCGGACGATGACCTCGACCTGGTGGTTGACCCAGTGCCGGATGAAGGCGTCCAGCGACAGCGTGCGCGGCACGCCGTCGACCAGGGCCAGCATGTTGGCGCCGAAGTTGGTCTGCAGCTCGGTGTGCTTGTAGAGGTTGTTCAGCACGACCTTGGCGACCGCGTCGCGCTTGAGCACGACCACCAGGCGGGTGCCGGTGCGGGACGAGGACTCGTCGCGGACGTCGGCGATGCCGGCGACCTTGCCGTCCTTGACCAGGTCGGCGATCTTCAGCGCGAGGTTGTCCGGGTTGACCTGGTACGGCAGCTCGGTGATCACCAGGCACTGGCGGCCCTGGATCTCCTCGACCTCGACCACGGCACGCATGGTGATCGAGCCGCGGCCGGTGCGGTAGGCCTCGTCGATCCCGCGGTGGCCGACGATCAGCGCGCCGGTCGGGAAGTCGGGGCCCTTGATCCGCTCGATCAGGGCCTCCAGCAGCTCCTCGTTGGAGGCCTCCGGGTGCTCCAGCGCCCAGAGCGCGCCGGAGGCGACCTCGCGGAGGTTGTGCGGCGGGATGTTGGTGGCCATGCCGACCGCGATGCCGGTGGCACCGTTGACGAGCAGGTTGGGGATGCGCGCGGGCAGGACGGTCGGCTCCTGCGAGCGGCCGTCGTAGTTGGCGGCGAAGTCGACGGTCTCCTCGTCGATGTCGCGCATCATCTCCATGGCCAGCGGCATCATCTTGCACTCGGTGTAGCGCATGGCCGCGGCCGGGTCGTTGCCCGGGGACCCGAAGTTGCCGTTGCCGTCCACCAGCGGCATCCGCAGCGACCACGGCTGGGCCAGGCGGACCACGGTGTCGTAGATCGAGGTGTCGCCGTGCGGGTGGTAGTTGCCCATGACGTCGCCGACGACGCGGGCGCACTTGTAGTAGCCCTTCTCGGGGCGGTACCCGCCGTCGTACATCGCGTAGAGCACGCGTCGGTGCACCGGCTTGAGGCCGTCGCGGACCTCGGGGAGCGCCCGGCTGACGATCACGCTCATCGCGTAGTCGAGGTAGGAGCGCTGCATCTCGGTCTCGAGCTCGACCGGCTCGATCCGCATGGTCGCCTGGGCGGTGGCCTCGGGGGCCTCGGGGGTCTCGGGCTGTTCGCCTTCGGGACGGTTGTCGTCGACCACTGGTGGTCAGTTTCCTTTCACGCGGACTGGTACGTGGTTCGCTGCCGGTCGGGCGGCGTCACACGTCCAGGAAGCGGACGTCCTTGGCGTTGCGCTGGATGAAGGAGCGGCGCGCCTCGACGTCCTCGCCCATCAGCACGGAGAACAGCTCGTCGGCACGGGCGGCGTCCTCCAGGGTGACCTGGAGCAGCAGCCGGTGCTCGGCGTCCATGGTGGTGACCCGGAGCTCCTCGGCGTTCATCTCGCCGAGACCCTTGAAGCGCTGGATCGCGTCGTCCTTGGGGAGTCGGCGCCCGGCCTCCACCCCGGCCGCGATCACCGCGTCGCGCTCGCGGTCGGAGTAGGCGTACTCGAAGTCGTCCTTGCCCCACTTGATCTTGTACAGCGGCGGCATGGCGAGGTAGACGTACCCGGACTCGACCAGCGGCCGCATGAAGCGGAACAGCAGGGTGAGCAGCAGGGTGCGGATGTGCTGACCGTCGACGTCGGCGTCCGCCATCAGGACGATCTTGTGATAGCGGAGCTTGGACTCGTCGTAGTCCTCCTGGATGCCACAGCCGAAGGCCGAGATCAGCGCCTGGACCTCGGTGTTCTGCAGCACCCGGTCGATCCGGGCCTTCTCGACGTTCAGGATCTTGCCGCGGATCGGCAGGATGGCCTGGGTACGCGGGTCCCGGCCCTGCTTGGCCGAGCCGCCGGCGGAGTCACCCTCGACGATGAAGATCTCGCACTCGGACGGGTCCTTGGACTGGCAGTCGGAGAGCTTGCCCGGCAGCGAGGCGGACTCCAGCAGGCCCTTGCGGCGAGTGAGGTCGCGGGCCTTGCGGGCGGCGACGCGCGCGGTGGCGGCCTGGATGGACTTGCGGATGATGTCCGCGGCCTCGTTGGGGTTGCGGTCCAGCCAGTCGTTGAGGTGCTCGTAGACGACCTTCTGGACGAAGGTCTTGGCCTCGGTGTTGCCGAGCTTGTCCTTGGTCTGGCCCTCGAACTGCGGCTCGCCGAGCTTGACCGAGATGATCGCGGTCAGACCCTCGCGGATGTCCTCGCCGGAGAGGTTGTCGTCCTTCTCGCGGAGCAGCTTCTTGTCCCGCGCGTAGCGGTTGACCAGGCCGGTCAGCGCGGCGCGGAAGCCCTCCTCGTGGGTGCCGCCGCCGTGGGTGTGGATGGTGTTGGCGAAGCTGTAGACCCCCTCGGTGTAGGAGGAGTTCCACTGCATCGCGATCTCCACCGAGATCGCCTTGTCCTTGTCCTCCGCCTCGAAGTCGATCACCGAGGGGTGGATCACCTCGCCCTTGCGGGAGTTGAGGTGGGCGACGAAGTCGGCGATGCCGCCGTCGTACTTGTACGTGACGGTGAGCGGCTTGCCCTCCTCGTCCACGTGCTCGGGGCGCTCGTCGGTGAGCGAGATCGACAGGCCCTTGTTGAGGAAGGCCATCTCCTGGAAGCGCCGGGAGAGCGTCTCGAAGGAGTAGACGGTCGTCTCGAAGATGTCGCTGTCGGCCCAGAAGGTGACCGTGGTGCCGGTGCGGTCGGTCGGCTCCCCCTTGGCCAGGGCGGCCACCGGGGCGCCCATCTTGTAGTCCTGGGTCCAGGTGTTGCCGTCCTTGTGGATCTCCACGGAGAGCCTGGTGGACAGCGCGTTCACCACGGAGACGCCGACGCCGTGCAGGCCGCCGGAGACGGCGTAGCCGCCGCCGCCGAACTTGCCGCCGGCGTGCAGGACGGTGAGCACGACCTCGACGGCCGGCTTGTCCTGGCCGGGGACGATGTCCACGGGGATGCCTCGGCCGTTGTCGACGACGCGGATCGCGCCGTCGGCCATGATCGTGACGTCGATGGTGTCGGCGTACCCGGCCATCGCCTCGTCGACGGAGTTGTCCACGACCTCCTGCACCAGGTGGTGCAGACCGCGCTCGCCGGTGGAACCGATGTACATGCCGGGGCGCTTGCGGACGGCGTCGAGGCCTTCCAGCACCTGGATGTTGCTACCGGTGTAGGAAGCCTGGTCGGTCTGGTCTGGGGTCTGGCTGGGGTTGCCGGAATCGGCCACGAAGCGCCCTCTCTGGCACAGCACGGGCCGCAATCCCGCCCCGTGCGGGCGGGCGTGCGACCACGGCGTTTAGACTCGGTTGCCACTAGCAACAGTGTTTGGCTCTCAGTCTACCGGTACGACTGACAGAGATGGGCGTTTGGCAGCCCTTGAAGGCAGATATGCCGCCCTGAATCCCCTCTGCACGTGTCCCGATACTCGCCCCGGGGGCCCAGAGCGCCTGGAAGGGCTGTCAGGGGTTCCGGAAGATCGTGGTCCGCTCGGCGTCGGTCGCCGTGGGGCCGGCCCCGCGGTCAGCCCCAGGTGTCGCCCGGCCCCTTGCTCCCCGGCGCGCGCAGCCGGCCGTAGCCCCGGGCGGGCGCCGCCGGGCCGAGCACCTTGATGGTGCGGACCGTGCCGTGGCCCAGCTCGTGATTCAGACGGGCCACCAACTGCCTTGCCAGCCAGCGCAGTTGGGTGGCCCAGGCAGTGGAGTCGCACTGCACGGTGAGCACCGCGGCGGCGTCGTCGTAGGAGGAGGGGTGGCAGTGCGCGGCGATGTCCGGGCCGACGATCTGGGGCCACCGGCCCATCACCCCGCCGACCGCGGCCGAGGACTCCCAGCCCCGCTCGGTCAGCAGCCGATTCAGCGCCGCCCCCAACGGGACCGGGTCGCGGCCGTCCGACCGGGCACCGCTGCGCAGTCCGTACCGCTTCGCCTCGCGCTTCTCCCGGACCTGCTCGCCGCGCTGCCGCGCCTGGGCCCGGGCCGCCCGCAGGGCGGAGCGGGCGAGGTCGGCGCCGGTCGGTGCCGGGTCGCCCGGCTGGGGGGAGCGCTCCGCCGGCTCGCTCACGGCGATCTCCTTTCCCCAGCCTGTGGACAACGGTCGCGGGTGCGCGCCGATGAGCCGTCCAGCCTACGGGAGTGCACGGGCGGCGGTTGCGGGTGTGCCGGGGAAGTCAGGCGTCGATCCGACGGACGGCGCCGTCGGCGACCGTGAACCGGGCTCCGGCCAGCGCCTTCGGCACGTCCTCGGCGACCGCCGCGGTGACCAGCACCTGCTCGCCGTCGGCCACCAGTTCGGCCAGCCGGTCCCGGCGGGCCGCGTCCAGCTCGGCGAACACGTCGTCCAGGATCAGCACCGGCTCGCCGCCGTCGGCGCGCAGCAGCTCGTACGAGGCCAGCCGCAGCGCCAGCGCGAACGACCAGGACTCGCCGTGGCTGGCGTAGCCCTTGGCGGGTAGCGGGCCGAGCTTGAGCACCAGCTCGTCGCGGTGCGGGCCGACCAGGGTGATCCCGCGCTCCACCTCCTGCTTGCGGATCGCCTGCAGCGCGTTCAGCAGCTGTTCCTCGGCCTGCTCGCGGCTGGTCGGCAGCCCGCCCTCGAAGGAGCTGCGGTACTCCAGGGCGGTGTCGCCACCGCCCGGGGCCAGCTGCCCGTACGCGGCCGCCACCAGCGGCTGCAGGGCGGCCACCAGCTGGATCCGGAAGGCCGTCAACTCGGCGCCGGCCCGGGCCAGATGGCCGTCCCAGACCTCCAGGGTGGAGAGGTCGGCGCCCTTGCCGCCACCGGCCCGGCGGGCCATCGCGGCGGTCTTCAGCAGGGCGTTGCGCTGCTTGAGCACCCGCTCGTAGTCCTGCCGGACCCCGGCCATCCGGGGGGCCCGGGCGGTCAGCAGCTCGTCCAGGAAGCGGCGGCGCTCGCCCGGGTCGCCCTTGACCAGGCTGAGGTCCTCGGGGGCGAACAGGACGGTGCGCAGCAGGCCCAGCACGTCGCGCGGGCGGACGTTGTCGGAGCGGTTGATCCGGGCCCGGTTGGCCTTGCCCGGGGTCAGCTCCAGCTCGACCAGGGTGGAGCGGCCGCGGTCCACGACCGAGGTGCGGATCACCGCGCGCTCGGCGCCCAGCCGGATCAGCGGGGCGTCGGTGGCGACCCGGTGGCTGCCCAGGGTGGCGACGTAGCCGATCGCCTCGACCAGGTTGGTCTTGCCCTGGCCGTTGGGCCCCACGAAGGCCGTCACGCCCGGGTCGAGGGGGACCTCGGCCCGGGCGTACGACCGGAAGTCGGCGAGCGACAGATGCGCGACGTGCATGGCTGTGGACTGCGCTCGCCTTCTGTGGACAAACCCTGGGGGAGTTACTTGGACTCGACCGCGTGGCCGCCGAACTGGTTGCGCAGCGCGGCGATCATCTTCATCTGCGGCGAGTCGTCCTGGCGGGAGGCGAAGCGGGCGAACAGCGAGGCGGTGATCGCCGGCAGCGGCACCGCGTGGTCGATCGCGGCCTCGACGGTCCAACGGCCCTCGCCGGAGTCGGCGGCCCAGCCGCGCAGCTTGGCCAGGTGCTCGTCCTCGTCCAGGGCGCGGACGGCCAGGTCCAGCAGCCAGGAGCGGATGACCGTGCCCTCCTGCCAGCTGCGGAAGACCTCGCGCACGTCGGTGACCTCGGGGGCGGCCTCCAGCAGCTCCCAGCCCTCGGCGAAGGCCTGCATCATCGCGTACTCGATGCCGTTGTGGACCATCTTGGCGAAGTGGCCGGCGCCCACCGCGCCCGCGTGCACCGAGCCGAAGTCGCCCTCGGGCTTGAGCGAGTCGAAGATCGGCTGGACGCGGGCGACGTGCTCGGCGTCGCCGCCGTACATCAGGGCGTAGCCGTTCTCCAGGCCCCAGACACCGCCGGAGACACCGCAGTCGACGAAGCCGATGCCCTTGGCGGCCAGTGCCTCGGCGTGCTTGATGTCGTCGGTCCAGCGGGAGTTGCCGCCGTCGACCACCACGTCGCCGGGGGAGAGCAGCTCGGCGAGCTCGTCGACGGTCGCCTGGGTGGCGGCACCGGCCGGGACCATCACCCAGACCACCCGCGGGCCCTGGAGCTTGGTGACGAGTTCCTGCAGGCTCTCGACGTCGGAGACGTCCGGGTTGCGGTCGTAGCCGATGACGGTGTGGCCGGCGCGGCGGATCCGCTCGCGCATGTTGCCGCCCATCTTGCCGAGACCGATGAGGCCGAGCTCCATGACCAAGTCCTTACCTGTGGTGACGTGCCTGCCGGCGGCGCCGTTGCCGCACTCCCCGAGCCTACGCGCTGAAGCGACAAGGCCTCCCCGCGGTCGGGCCGACCGGGGGAGGCCGTCCACAGGCCGTGTGCACAGCCTGTGGGTCGTCAGCCGGGAGGTCAGCCGGAGAGGCGGACCGGCATGATCAGGTACTGGTAGGCCTCGTCCGCCTCGGCGTCCACCGACGCCTTGCCGCTGAGCAGGGCCGGCTTGGTCGGAGTGGTGAAGCTCAGCTGGGCGTAGGCGGAGTCGATGGCCTTGAGGCCCTCCTCCAGGTAGCCCGGGTTGAAGGCGATCGAGATGGCGTCGCCCTCCAGGGAGGCGTCGATCCGCTCGGTGGCCTGGGCGTCGTCGCCCGAACCGGCCTCCAGGGTCAGCACACCCTCCTCGAAGTTCAGCCGGACCGGGGTGTTGCGCTCGGCGACCAGCGAGACGCGCTTGAGCGCCTCCAGGAAGGGCTGGGTCTGGATCGCCGCGATGGCGTTGAACTCCGTCGGGAAGAGGCTGCGGAACTTCGGGAACTCGCCCTCCAGCAGCCGGGTGGTGGTCCGGCGGCCGGCGCCCTCGAAGCCGATCAGGCCCTCGCCCGCCCCGCCCGAGGAGAGCGCGATCGAGACGTTGTCGCCACTGCCCAGGGACTTCGCGATGTCCTGCAGGGTCTTGGCGGGCACCAGGGCGACGGCGGAGATGTCCGACTGCTCGGGCTTCCACAGCAGCTCGCGGACCGCGAAGCGGTAGCGGTCGGTGGCGGCCAGGGTGATCCGGTCGCCCTCGATCTCGACCCGCACGCCGGTGAGCACCGGCAGGGTGTCGTCACGGCCGGCGGCCACGGCGGCCTGGCTGACCGCGGAGGCGAAGACGTCGCCGGGGACGGTGCCCGTGGCGGTGGGCATCTGGGGCAGGGCCGGGTACTCGTCCACCGGGAGGGTGGGGAGGGTGAACCGGGAGCTGCCGCAGACCACGCTGACCCGCTGGCCGTCGGTGGAGATCTCCACCGGCCTGTTGGGAAGGTTGCGCGAGATGTCGTTCAGCAGCCGGCCGGAGACCAGGACGGTGCCGGCCTCCTCGATGTCCGCCTCCAGCTCGACCCGGGCCGAGACCTCGTAGTCGAAGCCGGACAGCGCCAGGCTGCCGTCCTGTGCCGTCAGCAGCAGGCCGGCCAGCACCGGCACCGGCGGCCGTGCCGGGAGGCTGCGGGCAGCCCAGGCCACCGCCTCCGCGAGGACGTCACGCTCCACCCGGAACTTCACCGGTAACCGCCTCCTGGATCGAGCGCTCCCGCTCGCACTCTGGTTCGTCTGATCTTGATCGTCGGTTCGGCTGTCCACCGAGCACTGCCACTCCGCTTCCAGTCGCAGAGGACAGTCTGACGTACTCCGCCGACAGACGGGGCAGACGGGCGGAAGCAACCCGAACAGATGTCGGGCGGCGGTTGTCCACAGATTCGGGGCCCACCCACTTTCAAGCGAGTCGATGGGTCTAAAGGTGTAGTGGTAGTAGTAGGGCCTGTGGAAACCGTGGATAACCCCGTTTCCGCAGGTCAGACCCACTTTTTTGTCCACAGCGGGTGTGGACGGCGGCTGTGGACGGACAGGCCTCGCTGTGGACAGCGGAGCGTTACCCACAGGGCACGCTGGGTATCCACAGGTTATCCCCAGGGCTATCCCCAGATCCGGGCCCGGTTATCCACGGGCGCCGGTCAACTTTACGTGACGCCTTTCACACCAGGGCATGAACGCTACCCCACGGTTGCCGAACTGTGGACCACTCTGTGGACAACCTGGGGATAACCGCCCCGAGCCTGGGGACAACCGGTGGATAACCCGGATGGCCCCCTGGTGGCCCGTCAATTGTCCACACCCTGTGGATAACCGTTGTGCACAAGTCCACAGGCACCTGACCTGCGCGGAAGAGCGTAGCGGTGACGGGCCTGTGGACGAATTCTGGATAACTTCGGACTCCCCGGCCTGTGGACTGCGGGGAAGGCGCCCGTCCTGTGGACAACTGCCCTGCGCGGCCTCGGCTTTCGAATTGCCGGTCAGATGTTCGGCGCGGGCTGTGGACTGGCGGAACGTCCGTCGAGGGCATCTCTGCCCAGCCGATGCGCGGTACACACCTGTGGATATGCCGAAAGGGCGTCAGGATCGCTCCTGACGCCCTTTCCCGCGGTGCCGGGGCCGGCACCCGCGACGGCGGGTGGCCGGCTCTCCCGAGCCGGCGGCCCTAGCTCTTGATGCGGTTGGTCAGCTCGGTGACCTGGTTGTAGATCGAGCGCCGCTCGGCCATCAGCGAGCGGATCTTGCGGTCCGCGTGCATCACCGTGGTGTGGTCGCGGCCGCCGAACTGCGCGCCGATCTTCGGCAGCGAGAGGTCGGTCAGCTCCCGGCAGAGGTACATCGCGATCTGACGTGCCGTCACCAGGACGCGGCTGCGCGAGGATCCGCAGAGGTCGTCCACACCCAGCCCGAAGTACGCGGCGGTCTGCTGCATGATGACCTGCGCGGTGATCTCCGGACCGGCGTCCTCGTCCCCGCCCGGGATCAGGTCCTTGAGGACGATCCCGGCCAACTCCAGGTCCACCGGCGCCCGGTTGAGGTTGGCGAAGGCGGTGACCCGGATCAGGGCGCCCTCCAACTCCCGGATGTTGCGGGTGATCCGGGACGCGATGAACTCCAACACGTCGGCCGGGGCGTTGAGTTGCTCCTGGATCGCCTTCTTGCGCAGGATCGCGATCCGGGTCTCCAGCTCCGGCGGGGTGACGTCGGTGATCAGGCCCCACTCGAAGCGGTTGCGCAGCCGGTCCTCCAGCGTGGTCAGCAGCTTGGGCGGCCGGTCCGAGGAGAGGACGATCTGCTTGTTCGCGTTGTGCAGGGTGTTGAAGGTGTGGAAGAACTCCTCCTGCGTGGACTCCTTGCTCGCGAGGAACTGCACGTCGTCCACGAGCAGGATGTCCATGTCCCGGTAGCGGCGGCGGAAGGTGTCCGCCTTGCCGTCCCGGATCGAGTTGATGAACTCGTTGGTGAACTCCTCCGAGGACACGTAGCGCACCCGGGTGCCCGGGAAGAGACTGCGCGAGTAGTGCCCGATGGCGTGCAGCAGGTGGGTCTTGCCCAGCCCGGACTCGCCGTAGATGAAGAGCGGGTTGTACGCCTTGGCCGGGGCCTCGGCGACCGCCACCGCCGCCGCGTGCGCGAAGCGGTTGCTCGCGCCGATGACGAAGGTGTCGAAGAGGTACTTGGGGTTCAGCCGGGCGGCCGGCTCGTCCTTGCGCGAGCCGCCGGCCGGCGGGGCGCCCGGCGGGGCGGGAACTCCGGGGACGGCGGGGCGCTCGGTCGCGCGCTCCGGCGCGTTCTTGTCCGCGGGGCGGCCGCCGGCCGGGCGGGAGCCGGGGGAGCGGCGGCCGGCGCCGGCGCGGGGCTGCTCGTTCGGGCCGGGGCCGTACGCGCCGCCGAACAGGTCGCCCTGGGTGGTCGCGGGCGGGCCGGGCATCGGGCGCGGCGCCGGTCGGGGCGCGGGCTCGTCGGGCTCGCGGTAGGCGGGCGGTTGCTCCTGGTACCCGCCGTGTTCCTGGTAGCCACCCTGGTCGGGGTAGCCGCCGCCGTGTTCCTGGTAGCCGCCCTGCTCCTGGTAGCCCGGCCAGGTCGGACCGGCCGCCGGGCCGCCGTACGGCGCGGGGCGCTGCTCGTAGCCGCCGGTGTCGTAGCGGGGCCGCTCGTAGTCCTGCTCGTACGGCTCCTGGTAGCCCTGGCCGCCGTAGCCGCCGGTGTCCTCGTCGGACGGGCCGGGGTACGGCTCGGCCGGGGCCTGGGCGGCGGGTGCGGGGGTGGTCGGGACGGCGTTGGCGTCGACCATCACGGCGATCCGGACCGGACGGCTGAGCTCGCGGCTGAGGGCCTCGGTGAGCTGCGGCAGCAGCCGGCCCTCCAGCACCTGCTTGGCCCGCTCGTTGGGGGTCGCCAGCAGGGCGGTGTCGTGCATCATCCACATCGGCTGGGTGCGCTGCACCCACTGCTTGTCCATCTCCCCGACGTCCGGGTCGCTGACCAGCCGCTCGACGACCCTCGCCCAGACCGGGACGAGGTCGCTGTTGACATCAGCCACTGGTGCACGCTTTCTCGGTTCCCCGCGGCTCCAGCAGGGGGTGGTGGATCAGGAGGCAGTGATCGGTGGGCCCGTCTCCGGCGGACCGACCCCACGAGGAACGACACACGAAGAACAAACCAGACAAGTCCTGCAACGGTAGTCAGCGAACAGGGCCGGATCAAGTCGTTGTCCACAGGCTGTGGGCGAAGCTGGTTTCGGACATCCGTGGGGGGCCGTTCGAAGAGGCTGGTTTGACCCTCGCGCCCCGTCCCGCGTACCGTAACCAGGTCGAGTTGTCGATGGCCGCTGCCGCATGTCCGCGGGTCCACCCGCTCCATAAGGCGCGCAGCACGGGCGCCGTGGATTGCCTGAAACCCCAGCCGAACTGGGGTGATGGGCCGGATTTCCGTATCAGGGGAGATCACGCGGACGCACGGTGACGGCCAAGCGACTCCCCGTCATCCTACGATTCACCTCAGGAGCCCCCGAGTGAGCAAGCGCACCTTCCAGCCGAACAACCGTCGTCGCGCGAAGACCCACGGCTTCCGGCTGCGTATGCGTACCCGCGCCGGCCGCGCCATCCTGGCTGCCCGCCGTGGCAAGGGCCGCACCAGCCTGTCCGCCTGATCCACGACAGAGTCTGTTGTGCTGCCCTCCGAGAATCGGCTGCGGCGGCGCCAGGACTTCGCGACCGCGGTGAAACGCGGTCGTCGGGCCGGCCGGCCCCTTCTGGTCGTCCATCTCAGCAGAGATGGTGACCCCAAGGGGCAGACCGACCGGACCAGCGACTCCCGCCCGCACGTCGCCGAGGGGACTCCTTCGGCGCGTGCGGGTTTCGTCGTGAGCAAGGCCGTCGGCCCGGCGGTCGTTCGCAACCTGGTCAAGCGCCGGTTGCGTCACCTCGTTCGTGATCGTCTGTCCAGGCTGCCCGCCGGTAGCCTGATAGTGGTGCGTGCGCTGCCCCAGGCCGCGTCCGCCTCGTACCAGGACCTCGAACGTGACCTGGACGCGGCGCTGAAGCGGTTGCTGAAGGTGGAGCCCGCCACGACGGCGCCGACGGGAGCAGGTCGATGAAGTACCTGCTGATGGGTCTGATCAGGGTCTACCAGTGGACCATCAGCCCACTGCTCGGTCCGGTCTGCCGTTACTACCCCTCCTGTTCGCACTACGGCTTCGAGGCCGTGAAGGTGCACGGGGCGGTCAAGGGCGGCGGGCTGACCGTGTGGCGCATCCTGCGCTGCAATCCGTGGACGCCCGGCGGGGTCGATCACGTTCCGCCGCGTAAGCATCCGGTGTGGCACCGGCGGTTGCGAGACTGGCTGAGCAGCCGGTCCGCCACCGGACAGCCGGTGACCACGACCCCCGCCGGTCCGGACCCAGAGGGCCCGGCGACCATTGGCCCTGCGGGGCCAATCCACATGTCCAAGGAGCCTGACCGGTGACCTTCTCCTTCCTGAATCCCCTGTACACAGCGGTGTCCTGGATCATCGTCCAGTTCCACTCGCTGTACAGCAACATCTTCGACCCGGACGGTGGCTGGGCCTGGGGTCTGGCCATCGCCTCGATGGTGGTCGTCATCCGGATCTGCCTGATCCCGCTCTTCGTGAAGCAGATCAAGGCGACCCGGGCCATGCAGGCGATCCAGCCGAAGATGAAGGCCATCCAGGAGCGCTACAAGAACGACAAGCAGCGCCAGTCCGAAGAGATGATGAAGCTGTACAAGGAGGCGGGTACCAACCCGTTCTCCAGCTGCCTTCCCATCATCGTGCAGGCGCCGTTCTTCACCGCCCTCTACGGCGTGCTCGCCAAGGTCGCCAAGAGCCAGGAGATCGGCGTCATCCACGGCGACCTGCTGGTGAGCGCCGGCAAGGCGCACATCTTCGGCGCCCCGCTCTCCGCGACCTTCGTCAGCAGCCCCGAGACCAGCGTCAAGATCGTCACCGCGGTGATGATCATCATGATGTCGCTGTCGCAGTTCATCACCCAGCGCCAGCTGATGACCAAGAACGTCGACCTCACGGTGAAGACGCCGTTCATGCAGCAGCAGAAGATGCTGATGTACGTCTTCCCGGTGATGTTCGCCGTGATGGGCATCAACTTCCCCGTCGGTGTCCTGGTCTACTGGCTGACCACCAACGTCTGGTCGATGGGCCAGCAGCTGATCGTCATCCACAACAACCCGACCCCGGGCAGCAAGGCCTTCGCGGATCGGCAGGTCCGCCTGAAGAAGGCCGGCCGGCTGAACCCGGACGGTTCGGAGATCAAGGGCGCGCTGTGGGGCATGCTTCCCCCGTCCAAGGCGGCCCTCAGCGCGGCCTCGTCCGCGGCCGCCGTGGTCGAGGAGTCGGCGCAGGCGCGTCGCCAGCAGCCCCGCAAGCAGAGCAAGGCGCAGCGCCAGCAGAGCGGTACCGGGCAGCAGACCGCCGACCTGACCCAGGACACCCCGGCCTCGACCGAGGAGCCCGCCGAGGAGGCCGTCCAGGCCGACTCCGGTGCCAAGCCGGCGGCCCCCCAGCAGGGCGCGGCCAAGCCGGGCACCACCCGGCAGCAGGGCGCCCGGCAGCAGCCGAAGCGCGGTGGCGGGCAGCGGCCGAAGAAGAAGTCCTGACCGGTCCCGGACCTGTTGTGACAGCGCGCAGAGCTTCGTTCCCGGCCCACCAACTGGGCCCATCTCCGAAGGAGTCCATCAGTGACTGAAGGCACCACCTCCGCCGTCGAGGCCGAGGCCGCCGCCAGCGCCGACGAGAACCTCATCGCCCGGCTGGAGCAGGAGGGCGACATCGCGGCGGACTACCTGGAGGGTCTGCTCGACATCGCCGACCTCGACGGTGACATCGACATGGACGTCGAGGGCGACCGCGCCCTGGTCTCCATCGTCGGTGACGGCAACGACCGCGCGCTGCAGCGCCTGGTCGGCCAGGACGGCGAGGTGCTGGAGGCACTGCAGGAGCTGACCCGGTTGGCTGTCCACCGGGAGACCGGCGAGCGCAGCCGCCTCATGCTGGACATTGCCGGCTTCCGGGCCCGCAAGCGCTCCGAGCTGGCCGCGCTCGGTGCCAAGGCCGCCGAGCAGGCGAAGAGCAGTGGCGAGCAGGTCAAGCTGCGGCCGATGACGCCCTTCGAGCGCAAGGTCGTCCACGACGCGGTCGCGGCCGCCGGTCTGCGCAGCGAGTCCGAGGGTGAAGAGCCCCAGCGATGCGTGGTCGTGCTGCCGGTCTGAGGCCGGCGGTACGACGACCGGTTGCTTCGGCGGCCGGTGGGCTTCACCGGACGCGACCCCGTCCGCCTCGTGCGGGCGGGGTCGTCGTCCCTTCGCGGGGCGTGAGCCCGGCGCGAGATGTTTCACGTGAAACAGTGCGGAGAGCGGGTCGGTGGATCCGGGGATCGGAGAGGTCGAGATGGACACGGAGAACGCGGCCGCTGGTCGGCCGGGGGCGGCCGACGTGAATCCGGCCGCTGCCGGGCAGGCCGCCGAGGCCGCCGAGGTGGCCGACGTGCCCGAGCTGGCCGGTGCTCCGGCCGTCGCCCGGGAGGTCTTCGGCGATCGCTTCGACGCCGCGGTCCGCTACACCGAACTGCTGGCCACCGCGGGCGTGCAGCGCGGGCTGATCGGGCCGCGGGAGGTGCCCCGGCTCTGGGACCGGCACGTCCTCAACTGCGCGGTGCTCGCCGAGCTGCTGCCGGCCGGCTCGACCCTGTGCGACGTCGGGTCCGGCGCCGGTCTGCCGGGCATCCCGGTGGCGCTGGCCCGTCCAGACGTCTCGGTGACGCTGCTGGAGCCGCTGCTGCGTCGGACCACCTTCCTGGAGGAGGTCGTCCGGGAGCTCGGGCTGGAGAACGTCACGGTGCTGCGCGGCCGGGCCGAGGAGATGGTCGGCAAGCTCGCGGTGGACGTGGTGACCGCCCGCGCGGTGGCGCCGCTGGACCGGCTGGCCGGCTGGGGGATGCCGCTGCTCCGGCCGCACGGGCAGATGCTGGCGCTCAAGGGCGACAGCGCCGAGCAGGAGCTGGCCGACTCGCGGGCCGGGCTGACCAAGCTGGGCGCGGTCGAATGGAGCGTGATCTCGGTCGGTGAGGGCACCCTGGAGACCTCGACCCGGGTGGTCCAGGTCAAGGCCGGCGAGAGCCCCGGCGGGGTGAAGGCCGCGACCCGGCGGGCGAAGGCGGCCCGGGCCGGGCGCAACGCGGGCGTCCGGACCGGTGAGCGCACCCGGGGCGGGCGGCGCCGTACCCGCTGAGGCGGGTGACGCCGGACACGCTCGACGACGGGCGGGTGGTTCCTCCTGAACGGGGGAGCGCCCGCCCGTCGGCGTTCCGGTGGCCGGCCGGGTGACGGCGGGTCGCCGGGAGGACGCCGGGAGGACGCCGGAGTGTCGCAACGTCAGATTTCCGACATAGCGGGCATGGTGTTTCACGTGAAACGTCGCTCCTTGCTCTCGGGAATCCTCGGCCGCAGCCGGGCGGCGACTGTTGCCGCTCCGGTTTCACGTGAAACACTGACCCCCATGCAGGACTCGGAGACCATCGACCAGATCGATGACACGCCCATCGCGCGGGCTGCCCAGGCTGCGGTTCAGGCGATCGGCCGAGCGGGTGAGGGTCTGCCCCGCCCGGCCGCCACCCGGGTGATGGTGGTCGCCAACCAGAAGGGCGGGGTCGGCAAGACCACCACCACCGTCAACCTGGCCGCCTCGCTCGCCATGCACGGACTGCGCGTCCTGGTCGTCGACCTCGACCCGCAGGGCAACGCCTCCACGGCCCTCGGCATCGACCACCACGCCGAGGTGCCGTCCATCTACGACGTCCTGGTCGAGGGCAAGCCGCTCGCCGACGTGGTGCAGCCGGTGGTGGACGTCGAGGGACTGTTCTGCGTCCCCGCGACCATCGACCTGGCCGGCGCCGAGATCGAGCTGGTCTCGCTGGTGGCGCGGGAGAGCCGGCTGCAGCGCGCCATCGCCGCCTACGAGCAGCCGCTCGACTACATCCTGATCGACTGTCCGCCCTCGCTGGGCCTGCTCACGGTCAACGCCCTGGTGGCCGGGCAGGAGGTGCTGATCCCGATCCAGTGCGAGTACTACGCGCTGGAGGGCCTGGGCCAGCTGCTGCGCAACGTCGAGCTGGTGCGCGCGCACCTCAACCCCGCGCTGCACGTCTCGACCATCCTGCTCACCATGTACGACGCCCGGACCAGGCTGGCCGCGCAGGTCGCCGAGGAGGTCCGGACGCACTTCCAGCAGGAGGTGCTGAGCACCGCGATCCCGCGCTCGGTCCGGATCTCGGAGGCGCCCAGCTACGGTCAGACGGTGCTCACCTACGACCCGGGCTCGACCGGGGCACTCTCCTACCTGGAGGCCGCCCGCGAGCTCGCGCTGCGCGCGGTGGGCATGGGCGTGGGCGGCTCCACACTGGTGGGCCAGCAGCGGGACGGCCAGCAGGGGCACGGAGCCCCGGTGGCACAGCACGGTACGACGGAGGGTCATCAGTGAGTGGTCGCAGGGGTCTGGGACGAGGGCTCGGGGCGCTGATCGGCCCCGCCACGCCGGTGGACGGCGGGGCGGCGGCGCAGCCCGTGGCAGCCCCGCCCACACCGGCCTCGGCGGTGGCGACCGACGCGGTGCCGCCGGCCTCGGTGCCGGTGCTGCCGGGCGGCCGTGCCACGGTGGCGGCCAGGGCGGCCGCGGGCAGCCTGCGGGAGCAGGCCGACCAGGTGCGGCTCGCGCCGGTGGCCGGTGCCTTCTTCGCCGAGCTGCCGCTGGGCGCGATCGTGGCCAACCCGTGCCAGCCGCGCAAGAACTTCGACGAGGACAAGCTGGACGAGCTGGTCGCCTCCATCAAGGAGGTGGGTCTGCTCCAGCCGGTCGTGGTGCGCCAGGTCGGCGTGGAGAAGTTCGAGCTGATCATGGGGGAGCGCCGCTGGCGGGCCTCCAAGGAGGCCGGGCTGGAGCGGATTCCGGCGATCGTCCGCGCCACCGAGGACGACAAGCTGCTGCTGGACGCCCTCCTGGAGAACCTGCACCGGGCCGAGCTGAACCCGCTGGAGGAGGCCGCCGCCTACGACCAGCTGCTGCGGGACTTCTCCTGCACCCACGACGAGCTGGCGGACCGGATCGGCCGCTCGCGCTCGCACGTCTCCAACACACTGCGGCTGCTGAAGCTCCCGCCGACCGTGCAGAGCCGGGTGGCCGCCGGAACGCTGACGGCCGGCCACGCCCGGGCGCTGCTCGGTGTGGCGGACGCCGAGCGGCAGGAGCAGCTGGCCAGGCGGATCGTCGCGGAGGGCCTCTCGGTGCGGACCACCGAGGAGATCGTCATGGTGATGGGCTCGGAGGAGGAGAAGCCGAAGCGCCAGGCGCCGAAGGCCGGCAAGCTGCTCTCCCCGGCCTTCAACGATCTGGCGAGCCGGCTGTCGGACCGCTTCGACACCCGGGTCAAGGTCGAGGTGTCGCAGCGCGGCGGCCGGCTGGGCAAGGGCAAGGTGGTGCTGGAGTTCGGTTCGGTCGAGGACCTGAACCGGATCCTGGACAGTCTGGCCCCGGGTGAGGACGGTCTGCGGCTGTCGCAGGGCTGAGCCGGGCCGGGGACGGTACCCGATGGGTGCATGTTCCACGTGAGCGCTGTTTCGTGAGCGCTGTTTCACGTGAAACATGCACCCATCGGCGTCTGTGGGGGCATGCTCGACCGTGACGAGGAGGAGGTGCGGGGCATGGGACGCCGGATCGCTCCGCTGACCCTGGACAACCTCGCCGACCTGCCGACGACCTGCCGCTCCTGTGTGTTCTGGGAGCTGGATCCGGTCAGCGGGAGGGCGGCGGTGGAGTCCGGGAAGCCGGAGCTGGAGAAGGAGGGGTGGATCTCCGCGGTGCTGCTGGAGTGGGGCTCCTGCGGTCGGATCGTCTACGTGGACGACCAGCCGGCCGGCTTCGTGCTGTACGCGCCGCCCGCCTACGTGCCCCGGTCGCAGTCCTTCCCGACCAGTCCGGTCTCACCGGACGCCGTGCAGCTGATGGTCAGCCGGGTGCTGCCGGGCTACCAGCGGCAGGGGCTCGGCCGGGTGCTGGTGCAGACCGTGGCCAAGGACCTGCTCGGGCGCGGGGTGCGGGCGATCGAGGCGTTCGGTTCCGCGGGGCCGGAGCCGGTCGGCTGTGTGCTGCCGGCCGACCATCTGCTCGCGGTCGGCTTCAAGACCGTCCGGCCGCATCACCGCTACCCGCGGCTGCGGCTGGAGGCGAGGACCACGCTCTCCTGGCGGGGCGATGTCGAGGTGGCGCTGGAGCGGCTGCTCGGCGGGGGACGCAAGGAGCCTGCGCTGCGGCCGTTCTAGGGTGCGGAACCGACGGCGGGCGCGGAAACGACGGCGGCGGGGCTCCCCGGTGTGGAGAGCCCCGCCGCCGTTCGGTCGACGACCTGTCGACCTAGATGAAGCCGTCCAGCTCGCGCAGCAGCGCGGCCTTCGGACGGGCACCGGTGATGGACTTCACCGGCTCGCCGCCCTTGTAGAGGATGAGGGTCGGGATCGAGATGACGCCGTACTGGGCGGCGGTCGCCTGGTTGGCGTCCACGTCCAGCTTGGCGATGGTCAGCTTGTCGCCGTTCTCGGCCGCGATCTCGTCCAGGATCGGGGCGACCTGACGGCACGGGCCGCACCAGGTGGCCCAGAAGTCGACCAGCACGGGCTTGTCGCTGTCCAGGACGTCGGCCTGGAACGTCGCGTCGGTGACGGTGGTGGTGGCGCCGGCCACGGGTACTCCTCGGGTTCGGACGGAGAGGGCTGCTGCCAGGTCAACAACGGGCGGGCCCGTTCTGTTTCGGCCTGGCCGGGGCGGGGGTGTTTCACGTGAAACAGGTGCCACACCCCCGCGGGGGATCGGTCGGTGGCGCGAGGGGCGCGGAGGTCAGACCGCCACGGCGGCGGCCTTGGCCTCCAGGTCGTCCAGCGCGGCGAGGTACCGCTCGGCGTCCAGCGCGGCGGAGCAGCCGGTGCCGGCGGCCGTGATGGCCTGGCGGTAGGTGTGGTCCACGACGTCGCCGGCGCCGAACACGCCCGGGATGTTGGTCCGGGTCGAGGGCGCCTCGACCGTGAGGTAGCCCTCGCCGTCGAGGTCCAGCTGGCCCTTGAACAGCTCGGTGCGCGGGTCGTGGCCGATCGCGATGAAGAGGCCGGTGACGTCCAGCTCGCGGGTCTCACCGGTGGTGGTGTCGCGCAGGGTGACGCCGCTCAGCTTCGGGTCGCCGTGGATGGCCTCGACCGCGCTGTCCCACTCGAAGCGGATCTTCGGGTCGGCGAAGGCGCGCTCCTGCATCGCCTTGGAGGCGCGCAGGCTGTCCCGGCGGTGGATGATCGTGACGCTGCGGGCGAAGCGGGAGAGGAAGGTCGCCTCCTCCAGCGCGGTGTCGCCGCCGCCGACCACCGCGATGTCCTGGTCGCGGAAGAAGAAGCCGTCGCAGGTGGCGCACCAGGAGACACCGCGACCGGACAGCTTGTCCTCGTTCGGCAGGCCCAGCTTGCGGTGCTGGGAGCCGGTGGTGACGATCACGGCACGCGCCTTGTGCACGTTGCCCTCGGAGTCGGTGACGGTCTTGACGTCACCGGTGAGGTCGACCGCGACGATGTCGTCCGGGATCAGCTCGGCGCCGAAGCGCTCGGCCTGGGCCCGCATGTTGTCCATCAGCTCGGGGCCCATGATGCCGTCCCGGAAGCCCGGGAAGTTCTCGACCTCGGTGGTGTTCATCAGGGCGCCACCGGCGGTGACGGCCCCCTCGAAGACCAGCGGCTTCAGGGAGGCCCGAGCCGTGTAGAGCGCGGCCGTGTAGCCGGCCGGGCCGGAACCGATGATGATCACGTTACGGACGTCGCTCACTGCATCTCCTGGTTCGCATCGCGACCCGCGCTAGGTGCGGGGAGGGCGGTCCTGCTCCGCCGCCCGGGACAACGACTGACCAGTGTCTCGCATTCCCAGGCGGATCAGTACCAGCTGCCCGCACTGCGGGAGCGGCGTGGCGCCCTGGTCGTCGATCGCATGGGAACCGGGGCCGGTCGGACGGGATCGGGCGGTCAACGGGTGGGGACGGTGCGGTGCAGCACGACCGGCCCGCAGTCGGGGGAGCGCAGGTAGACGTCCGCGAACCCGGGTCGGCCGGGTGCCGGGTAGACCAGCACCTCGACCGGGGCGCCCGCGTAGCTGCCGTGGTCGGTGGCCAGCGGGGTGCCCTCGGCGGGGGCCTGGCAGGCCGGCGGGGAGGCCTGGGTGGTGAGCTCCTGGCGTCCCTCGGCGGGCGGCGCGGCGGAGGGCTTGGCGGGCCCGGTCGGGCGCAGCCCGGGGGTGGCCCCCGCGTGGGCCAGCAGCTGCTGGACCTGGTCGGCCAGCTGGTCATCGTCCCGGAAGACGGGGCCGGCGCCCGCGGCCTGGTCGGCGCGGGCGCTGTGCGCGGCACCGGTCCCGGTGGGCGCGCCGGCGGCCGCGGCCGG
Organism: Kitasatospora sp. MAA19; assembly: GCF_029894125.1. Lineage (GTDB taxonomy): Bacteria > Actinomycetota > Actinomycetes > Streptomycetales > Streptomycetaceae > Kitasatospora. The sequence continues at coordinate 403,442 of NZ_JARXYZ010000001.1, read as the reverse complement.
ATGCCGGTCGCCCTGGTCGGCCGGGCGCACCAGCAGGGCCCCGCCGAGGGCGATCGCGGCCAGGGCGGTGGCCGCGCCGAGCAGCAGGGCGACGCGCCGCCGCCGGGGGCGCGGGCGGCCCGGGCCGGTGGGTGCGGTGGGCCGGGCCGGGGGCGCGGAGGGCGCCCTGACGGCCCGCGAGGGCGGGGCCGGGGTGATGGCCCGGGAGCCCGCGGCGGGGGTGTTCCGGGTGGCCTGCACCGCCTCAGGGGCGGTGGCGGCCGCGGCGAGGGCGGCGTCCAACCGGGCGGCGACGTCGGCGGGCATCGGCGGGGTCTCGACGGCGCCGAGCAGCGCCTGGACCTCGCCGAGCGCGTCGGTGGTCTCGCGGCACTCGGCGCAGCCGTCCAGGTGCCGCCGCAGCGCGTCGGCGGCGTCGGCGGACTCGATCAGCCCCTCGGCGAGGTCGGCGAGCTCGTCGACGGAGGGGTGGGCCCCTGCGGGGCCGGGGGTGCCGGGGGAGGAGAGGTGGGCCGTCATCGCGTGCTCGCGTCTCCTTCCAGAACCGTCCGACCGGTGTTCGGGCCTGTCCCTGTGACGGTACGGGTGTCCGTAGGGTTCCCCGGTGCGCTCCGCCGTGAGGGCCGGGCCGGGCCGGGGCCGTCCGGTGTTTCACGTGAAACATCCGCTCCGCCGCCGTTCTCGCGCAGGTGGCGGACCAGCGGGAGCAGTCGGGCCCGGCCCCGGGCGCAGCGGCTCTTCACGGTGCCCACCGGGACGCCCAGCAGCTCGGCCGCCTCGGCGACCGGGTAGCCCTGCATGTCGACCAGGACCAGCGCGGCCCGCTGTTCGGCGGGCAGTTCGGCGAGCGCCGCGGTCAGCTCGCGCCGGACCTCGGCCCGGACCACCGGGGAGTCGGCCGGCTCGGCGGCGCCGACCAGCGTGTCCAGGCGCCGCGGGTCCTCGTCGAGCGGGGTGGTGCGGCGGGTGGCGCTGCGCCGGGCGCGGTCCAGACAGGCGTTGACCACGATCCGGTGCAGCCAGGTGGTGACCGCCGAGCGGCCCTGGAAGCCGGGGGCGGCGCGGAAGGCGGAGACCAGGGCGTCCTGGAGGGCGTCGGCGGCCTCCTCGCGGTCGCCGAGGGTGCGCAGGGCGACCGCCCAGAGCCGGTCGCGGTGGCGGTTCACCAGGAAGCCGAAGGCGTCCGGGTCGCCGGCGACGTGCCGGGCGAGCAACACCGCGTCGTCGTCCGCCGTCGTCACCCTTGCCCCCCCTCTCCGCCGTCCGGTGTGTGCGGGCCTCCGCTCAGCCGGAGACCTTGACCTCGGCGACGTGGCCACGGAACCTGCCGTCGGAATCCTTCGACAGGCTGGTCAGCCAGATCATGACGTAACGCGTGGTGACCGGGCTGTCGAGGGTGAAGTCGGCCGCGGTGCCGCTCTTCTTGCCGAGCAGGGTGTACTCGCCGATCGGGGCGCCCTTCGGGTCGGCCGCGGCCGCGGCGTTGGGCACCCGGAGCTCCGCCGTGTGGTTTCCGACGAACTGGACGTTCACGGAGCTGACGGCCTGCGGCGAGCCGAGGTCGATCAGCAGACCGGTACCCGACTTGAGGGCGGGCGGCTTGGGGCCGAGCTGGTCGTTGTACCACTGGGTGGTCCAGTTGGTGTTCGGGTCGCCGTCGACGGCCTTCCCGATGCTGTCGTTGCCGTCGGGGCCGTCGCCCAGCGGGTTGTACGACAGCGCCTCCTTGATCGGGATCGGCACCGGGGTGTGCGTGGTGGGGTGGGGGGTCACCGAGGCGCTGCTCGCCGAGGGCAGCGGGGACGCGACGGCGCCCTGGTTGTTGCGCAGGGTGTCGACGAACTGCCAGGAGGCGATGCCGATCGCGCCCAGGGCGACCGTCCAGGCGGTCGCCTTGACCACCCGGCGCAGCCGCCGCCGGGTGCGCCGGGTCGAGGTCGGACGGGACGAGGCCGGCAGCGGGGCGACGGCCGGGTCGGCCACCCGGTTGGGGATGGGCGCGGTGGGCAGGGCGTGGGTGTTGTGCCGGGGCGGGGTCGGGAAGACGGGCAGCTCGGGCTCGGGCTGGCGGATGCGGGGCATCAGCGAGATGGCCCGGGCCAGCTCCTCCGGAGTGGTGATCGGCTCGGCGTGATGCGGCGGGTGGTCGAACAGGGCCCGCGCGGCGAGCTCCGACAGGCCCTTGTGGACGCCGGCGCGGACCTGGTCCGGCGCGGCGTTCTGGAGGTCCTTCGGCAGGCCCTGGAGGTCGTAGCGGTCCTCGGGGTAGGGCCAGCGGTGGGTGAGCGCGGCGAACAGCAGTGCGCCGATCGCTCGGGTGTCGGCGCGCTGGGCGTCCTCGACACCTTCGTCGGCGGGCAGCCCGCGCAACGCGGCGTCCACCGCGATGCCGTTGATCCGGTACTGGCCGCTGTCGGTGCGCAGTACGCAGCGCGGGGTGAGCCGCAGGTGGGCCTGGCTGCGCCGGTGGGCGGCGGCGACGGCGTCGGTGACCTGGCGGACCATCTGGTACGCCGCGTGCGGCTCCATCGGGCCGTCGGCGAGCAGCTTGGCGAGGTCGGAGGCGTGCGGCAGCCACTCCCGCACGACGTAGACCAGCTCGCCCTCCTGGACGGCGTCCAGAACCTGGACGAAGCGCGGGTCGCCGAGCAGGGCGGCGGACTTGGCGGCGGCCAGCACCTTGCGGGCCCGCTGGTGGCCGGAGGCCATCAGGTGGACGCCGACGGCCCGGCGCAGCTTCTCGTCGACCGCGCGCCAGCTGCTGAAGGTCTCGGTCTGGGAGATGCACTCCTCCAGCCGGTACCGGTTGCCGATCTTGTCGCCGCTGTGCCGCAGCGGGGCGGGGAGGGTGCGCGGGAGGGTGGCGGTGTCGCGCGGGTCGACGGTGGGCTGCGGGTCGGTGGGGCGGCGCTTGGCGGCCGGCGCAGGCTCCGGGGCGGCGGGCTTGCGCCGGGCGGTGCCCGCGGCCAGCTCAGCGGCGATCTCGTGGACCGAGAGCGGAGCGGTGATCTCCGAGGTCTCCTCGCCGCCGGAGGCGCCCTTTCCGGCCTCCGTGACGGCCTCCGTGACGGCCTCCGCGTCCTTGTCGGCCGCCGTTTCCGCGGCCGCATCGGGATCCGCAGCGGGATCCGCAGCGCCGTCCGCGTCGGCGGTCACCGGGGTGTCCGGGGCGGAGCCCTGCTCGGGGTCCGTGGAGGCGTCCGTGGAGGCGTTCGGAGAGGGCGCGCCGGCGTCGCCCGCAGGGGCGGTCTTCCCGCCCGCGAGCTCGTCGATCGCCGCGGCCAGTGCGGCCTCGTCCGCCGCCGCGTCAGCTGCTGACGTGTCGACGACCGCCTTGGTGCCATCAGCCACCGTGGTCCTGCCTCCCCTTGTGTCGCCCCGGCCTGAGAGAGTCGCTGGAGCCCGCGGGTTGGCGGTCCCGTGCTCCAGGACAATTGTGCCCACTCTTCTCCACCGAGTACGACCGCTGAAGGGCCTGCTCGGTTGCATGACGGTGGAGAGATGTGGTGCAGACCCGACACCGGGCCGCCATCTGGCGGCCCGGGCGGATCCGGGCGCGGGCGGCGGCCCGACACCCGGCCGGACGGGCGGAGGAGCCGGTGGCTCCGGTTGACGCCCGGTCAGGGCGCCCGCTCGTCCGGTCGGTTGGTGCGGTGGATCAGCGGCCCAGCCGGCCGCGAACCATGCCGAGCATGGCGTTGAGCTCCTCGATCCGCAGGCGCTTCGCGATGAACACGAACACCGCCAGTTGGAGGCCGCCGGCCGCGACGAGGGAGAGCACGCTGCCCATCCAACCGTCGAGCACCTGCTGGACCGCCAGGCTGACGCCGAGGCCGACGACCGTGGCCGGCACGCAGGCGGTGGCCAGCCGACTGTAGGTCCTGGCGATCCGCTTGCTGTCCAGCCCGCCGATCTTCTTCTTCAGCTTCGGCAGCGCGACCGCCACTCCGACGGCGTAGGCCAGACCATAGCCGAAGGCCATCCCGATCACGGCCCACTGGGCGGGCAGCGTGAACCAGCAGACCAGCGAGAACCCGGCCTGGCAGACGGCGACCCAGACGGTGTTGGAGAAGGGAGTCCGGGTGTCCTCGTAGGCGTAGAAGCCGCGCAGCATCACGTACTGGGCCGAGTACGGGATCAGCCCGAGCGCGAAGGCCGAGAGCATCAGGCCGACGTTGGTCGCGTTGTCCAGGGCCCGGTCACCGCCGCCGACGGCGTAGATCGAGCGGCCGATCGCCGGGCCGAGCGACAGGAACAGGAAGGCGCCCGGGACGACCGCCACCGCGCTGGTGCGCAGCCCGTACGACAGGTCGTCGCGGACGGCGCCGGCGTCCTCGTCGGCGGCCGCCCGGGAGAGCCGGGGGAGCACCGCGCTCATGATCGAGACGGTGATCACGGCCTGCGGGAGCTGCCAGATCAGCAGGGCGTTGGAGAACGCCGCGAGGCCGACGCCCTCGTGGCCGCCCGTCTTGGCGGCGCTGCCGGCGGCGGTGGCCAGCTGGGTGATGACCAGGTAGCCGGCCTGGTTGGCGAGCACGAAGAAGAAGGTCCACTTGGCCAGCCGGGCGGCCTTGCCCAGGCCGTGGCCGCGCCAGTCGAAGCGGGGCCGGTAGCGGAAGCCGGCCGACCGCAGGTACGGGATCATCGCCAGGGACTGGACGACCAGGCCGAGCAGGGTGCCGAGGCCGAGCAGCCGGACGCCCTCGGGCGAGATGGTCTCGGGGGACACCCCCGTGCCGTCGTAGCCGCCGTACACCCAGATGTACGCGCCGAAGGTGAAGATCACCACGATGTTGTTCAGGACCGGGGTCCACATCATCGCGCCGAACCGGCCGCGGGCGTTGAGGATCTGCCCCATCACCACGTGGACGCCCATGAAGAAGATGGTCGGCAGGCAGTACCGGGCCAACGCCACCGTGGTCTCGGCGCGGGCCGCGTTCTCCATCATCGGGTGCGAGATCAGCTGCACCAGCAGCGGTGCCCCGAGCACCGCGAGGAACACCACGCCGCCGAGCCCGACCATCACCAGGGTGAGCAGCCGGCTGGCGTACGCGGTGCCGCCGTCCTCGTCGTTCTTCATGCTGCGCACCAGCTGCGGCACGAAGACCGCGTTCAGCGCGCCGCCGCCGATCAGGATGTACAGCAGGGTCGGCAGGGTGTACGCGGCGTTGTACGAGTCGCCCATGACGGCGACGCCGATGGCCGCGGTGATCACCATGGTCCGGACGAAGCCGGTGCCGCGGGAGACCAGCGTGCCGGCCGCCATGATCGCGCTGGAGTTCAGCAGGCTCGCGACCTTGCCGCCGCCGGCCGCCGGGGCGGGCTCGGCCGCGGGCGCCTGCTGGGCGGCGTGCTCGTCGGCGACGATGTCCGCCAGCGGCTCCACCGCCGGCGGCACCGCCACGGCGGCCACCTGCATGGTGGCCTCCTCCTCGGAGAGCGGCGGGTCGAACTCGATCGGAGGCACGTACGGGTGGTACCCGTCCGGAGCGCCGTGCGGCGGCTGCTGGCCCGGGTAGCCGCCCACCGGCGGGTACGGCGCGGGGGCGACCGGCGGCCCGGCGGTGGGGGGCACGGGAGCGCCCGGCGGCGTCATCGGCGGAATCGGGGCGGGCTGGGGCGCCGGCGGCTGGGCCGCGGCGTGCGCCGGGTGGCCGCCGAACAGCGCGTCCACCCCGACGTACTCGGTGGTCTCGCTGTCCCAGGTCGCGTGCGCCGGGCCCGGCTCCCACTGCTGCCGGGGCTGCTCCTGGCCGCCCCACTGGCCGCCGCCGGCCGGAGCCGGCGCCTCCTGCCAGGCGGCCTGCGCGGGGGTGTCCCAGCCGGGCTGCACCGGCGGCACCGGTGACGGGAACGGCGCCGGCGACGGGAACTGGGCTGGCGGCACCGGTGTCGGGTAGCCGCCGCCGTGCGGTGGCAGCTGCGGCGGCACGTCGTACGCGGTGGCCGGCGGCTGCGGCGTCGCGGGCCGGTCGGCCCGCAGGCCGTACGGGTCCTGGCCGGCCTGCGGGTTCCCGTACGCGTCGGCCGCGTACGGGTCCTGGGCGTAGGTGTCGGCCACGTACCAGTCGCCGGACGGCGACTCGGCGCCCGGCCGGTTCTCACCGCGGCCCGGCGGCCGCTCCTCGCTGCGCCCGGTCATGTCACCTCTTCGCTGTCGTGGGGGTGGCCGGCCCGGCGTTGCGGGGGGTCGGCGGTATCAAGGACCAACCTTCTCATCACTGGCGGTCCGATCCCGCCCATCCGCGCTGCTGCCGCGCGGTGTCTGCGCTGAGCCGGCGCTGTCGGAGCCGTCGTCGGGGCCGTCCTCCGGGCCGTCCTCGGCGGGTTCGCCGGTACCGTCCTCGGACTCGTCCCCGTCGGGGCCCCCGTCCTTCGCCGGGTCCGCCGCACCGCCCCCGGCCGGGCTGTCCCCGGCCGGGCTGTCCCCGGCCGGGCTGTCCCCGGCCGGGCCACCCGTCGCCGGGTCGTCGACCGGCTGGTCGCCGTCGGCGTGCGGCTGCCCGGCCCGCCGCTTGCGCTGGCGGACGAACCGCAGCGCGGCGAGCAGCAGGAGGAGGGCGGCGCCCGCGAAGACGTACAGCACGCCGTTGGTCACCGAGGTGACCTCGACCTGGAAGGTCTGCGCCGCGCCGTACTTCTGCGGGTTGGGGCCGGTGGTCCAGAGCTGGGCGGTCATGGTGACCGGCCCGTTGTTGTGCGCCTCGGCCTGGAACCGGAGGGTGACGCTCTGGGAGGCCGGGATGACCAGTTCCTCGTCCTTGCCCACCCGCAGCCGGTTGGGCTGGGTCGAGGTGAGCACCAGCTTGAGGTTGGTGACGGCCTGGGTCAGGTCGTTGCGGACGCTGACCTGGAGCAGACCGGTGTCACCGGAGAGGGTGACCACCGTCTTCGGCGGTACCCGGACGGCCCTGGTCAGCTCGTCCAGGTAGTCGGTGACGCCGTCCCGGTAGCTGCTGCCGGCCGACGCGTCGGTGCGCCACTCGGTGGACAGCGAGCGGACCATCGCGGCGCTGAAGGGGCCGCGCACCCGCTGCGGCAGGGTGAGCACCCGCATCAGCGTGTCCAGGTCGTGCTGGATGCCGTCGGTCTTGCTCAGGTCGTCCGCCGACAGCTCCGAGGCGCGGGCCTGGGCCGGGTAGTCGGTGGCCGCCGGGACGGCGGTGGTGGCCTTCGGGTCGGGCGAGGCCTGGGCCAGCGTGTCCAGCTTGACCGGGGAGAGCCACTTGTCGGAGGCCGTCTGCAGGGCGCCCGCCAGCGCCTTGGCGGTGCTCACGGTCATCTCGCGCGGCGGCATCACCAGCAGGCCGCGCGGGTTCTGCGGCTGCTCGTGGGTGATCGTGTACGTCTCGGCGAGGAAGCGCTGGGTCGCCTGGGTCTGCGCCTGCGGGGTGGTGAGGTCGGTCTGGAACAGCCCGGAGACGGTCTCGTCGGCGACCACCGCGTTCTGCCCGTTGCCGATCGGGCGTACCGCGGTCGGGGTGTAGGTGATCGAGTCCGACTCCGGCATGCTCGTGCCGTTGACCAGCAGCAGGTTGCTGCCCGCCTGCTGGGCGACGCCGGCGATCTGCTGGTCGAGGTAGCCCTGGTACGGCCAGGCCACGTCCGAGCGGGTGTCGACGGACAGCCGCCCCTCGACGGTGAGCCGGCCGGCGGTGGCGGCCTTGTTCAGGGCGGTGCCCATCCCGGTCAGGTCGGCGCCGTTGTGCGCGATCGACGCGAGGTCCGGGTCGGCGTACGGCAGCGACACCACCTGGGCGCCCGGCTTGGCGACGGCGGCCCGCAGCTTGTCCAGCCAGGCCGTGGCCGCGGCCTGGCCGTTGCCGAGGACGGTGTTGTCGTCCTTGGCCGGCTTGCCGACGGAGTCGTGGCCCGGCTTCTGCACCCGGTACTGCTTGGTCATCGCGAACGCGGCGTCCAACAGGTCCGGGTCGACCACCCAGGTCAGCCCGGGCAGCTTGGCCCCGGTGTCCACCAGCTCGTACAGCCGGCCGCCCGGGGAGAACTCGGCGGTCAGGCTGTCGTCGCGCAGGACGGGGACGGTCTGGTCGTTCTCGGAGGTGGTCTGTGCGGCCAGCACCGGCGCGTGCACCAGCGGCCAGAGCGTGGTGATCTTGGTGGGTTGCGCCTCGGCGCCGCCCGGGTTGTACGGCAGGAAGGTCCGGGCGATGCCCAGCGGCCGGTCGCGCTGGTTGTCGGCGGTCGAGCCCCAGGCGTCCACCGCGAGCTCGTAGACGCCGCTCTCGGACAGTCCGAGGTCGCTCACCGCGACGCCCAGGGTGTACGGCTGGCTCTGGCCCGGGCCCAGCTCCGGCAGGGCGTACTGCGGGCTGTCCAGCTCCACGCCGTCCGAGTTGGCCGGGCCGGAGCGGTCGGCCACCGAGGAGAGCTCGCTGCGCCGCTGCAGCGGCTTGCCCGACACCGGCTTGCGGACGGCCGCGTGGGCGCCCTTGAGCGCCGACTTGCCGGTGTTGGTGACGTGCCCGGTGATCGTCACGGTGCCGTTCGGACTGGCCACCTGCGGCGCCACCGTGTCGATGGTCATCACCACCGGGTACTCGGCCGTGGACCCGCTGTCGGCGGCCGGCCGGACGTTGCCCCCGCTCGGCAGCGCCTCGGCGGGGGCGACCGCCGCGAACAGGGTTATGGCGGCCCCGCAGGCGGCGGCGAGGCGGCGGGCCGCACGCCTCGCGCGCAGTCCCGGTCCGCGCCCCTCGACGGTCCGTTCGGTCCGTTCGGGCTGTCGGTGCGCCCCCAGGCCCGAGTGCCGTGCCGGCTCACTCACTCGTTCCGCCCTCGCCGTTCTCGATCGCTCGCTGCTGATGCTGTTCGCTTGACGCTCTTCGCTTGACGCTGTTCGCCGTGCCGGTGCCGCGGATGCTCCGCCGGCCACGGCGGCGCGCGACACCGCATCCCCTGTCCGGTGCCCGAGACTCGTCCACCGGCATGGTAACGATGCAGCCCGGGATGCAGTGTTGCGGGCCTTGGGGTGAGACGCCCAAAACGCGCGGGCGGTTGACCTGCCGGGCCACGTACTCTTGTGAGCCGTGTCCACTGCCAATGAGCCCACCGCGCGCATCGACCCTTCCAGCACCGCCGTCCAGGTCGTCCCAGGCCTGAGCGAGGCCCAGACCCTGGGGCTGCAAGAGCTGCTGCGGGTGTCGCCGGTCGCCGACGAGATCGCCCGCCGGTTCGAGGCGGCCGGTCACCGGCTGGCCCTGGTCGGCGGCTCGGTGCGGGACGCGCTGCTCGGCCGGCTCGGCAACGACCTGGACTTCACCACCGACGCCCGCCCGCAGCAGGTGCTCAAGCTGGTCAAGGGCTGGGCGGACGCGGTCTGGGACGTCGGCATCGCCTTCGGCACGGTCGGTGCCCGCAAGGACACCGCCGAGGGCTCCTTCCTGATCGAGATCACCACCTACCGCTCCGAGGCGTACGACCGGACCTCCCGCAAGCCCGAGGTCACCTACGGCGACACCATCGAGCAGGACCTGGTCCGCCGGGACTTCACCGTCAACGCGATGGCCGTCGACCTGCCCGGCCGCGGCTTCGTCGACCCGCACCACGGCCTGGACGACCTGGAAGCCCGGGTGCTGCGCACCCCCGCCACCCCCGAGGAGTCCTTCTCCGACGACCCGCTGCGGATGATGCGGGCCGCCCGCTTCGCGGCCCAGCTCGACTTCGACCCGGCCCCCGAGGTGATCGCCGCGATGACCGCGATGGCCGAGCGGATCACCATCGTCTCGGCCGAGCGCGTCCAGGCCGAGCTGAACAAGCTGCTGCTGGCCAAGCAGCCGGTGAAGGGCCTGCGGCTCCTGGTCGACACCGGCCTGGCCGACCACGTGCTGCCCGAGCTGCCCGCGCTGCGGCTGGAGCGCGACGAGCACCACCGGCACAAGGACGTCTACGAGCACTCGCTGACCGTCCTGGAGCAGGCCATCGCCCTGGAGCAGGACGGCCCGGACCTCATCCTGCGGCTGGCCGCGCTGCTGCACGACATCGGCAAGCCGCGCACCCGCCGCTTCGAGTCGGACGGCCGGGTCTCCTTCCACCACCACGAGGTGGTCGGCGCCAAGATGACCCGCAAGCGGATGCGCGAGCTCAAGTACTCCAAGGAGCTCACCGAGGACGTCTCGCGCCTGGTCGAGCTGCACCTGCGCTTCCACGGCTACGGCGGCGGCGAGTGGACCGACTCCGCGGTGCGCCGCTACGTCACCGACGCCGGGCCGCTGCTGGAGCGCCTGCACAAGCTCACCCGCTCCGACTGCACCACCCGCAACCGCAAGAAGGCGACGGCGCTGTCGCGCACCTACGACGGCCTGGAGCAGCGGATCGTCGAGCTGAGGGCCCAGGAGGAACTGGACGCCGTCCGCCCGGCGCTGGACGGCAACCAGATCATGGAGCTGCTCGGCCTCAGGCCCGGCCCGCAGGTCGGCAAGGCGTACAAGCACATGCTCGAACTCCGGCTGGAGCACGGCCCGATGGAGCACGACGAGGCGGTGGCCGCGCTGCGGGCCTGGTGGGCCGGGCAGCAGGGCTGAGGGGTGTGACGAGGGGTGGTCGCGGCCGTCGGCCGGGACCACCCCTCGGGCGTGCCGGAAGGTCAGCCGTGGAGGCTCTGCAGGCAGAGCACGTAGCTGAGGGAGGGCAGGTTGGAGTACGTGCGGGTGTAGGTGCTGTCCGACTTCGGCTGCTTCTCGCAGACCTTCTCGTCGGAGGTGGCGAGGTACTTGAAGACCACCTTGTACTGGGCGCGGGAGTCGCCGCAGGGCAGCATGGTGATCTTCGGGTTGGCGTCGTGGGTCGCGCCGGTGCCGTTCTCGTTGCGCAGGCAGTCGCCGGACTTGGCCTGGTCGATGCTGTTCGCCTCGGTGCTCGGGTCGGACGGCGGCGGCAGCGTGATGCTGGGCAGCGGCGGCATCGTGAACGTCGGCGAGGGGAACGGCCGCGGCGTGTAGGTCGGCAGTGGCGGCGGCGAGAAGGTGGACACCGGGGGCACCGTCACCGTCGGGATCGCGATCGGCTTGGCCGGGTCGTCCTGCTTCGGGCCGAGCGCCCCGGTGGCGGCCAGCACGAGCGTGACGACCAGCGAGAGCGGCAGCAGCAGCATCAGCGCGTGCGGCCGCCGGCCCAGCGGGACGCCGGGGTCGAGCTGGGGGCCGTGGCTGCCCGGGACGGGCGGCGGCAGCTGCTTGATCCGGCCGTTGGGGACGAGGTTCAACAGCAGGGTGATCGGCGCCAGCAGCACCGACACCGGGCTCCACCAGCCCTGGACCAGGGTGCGGGCGGACATGTCGCGCACCGTCGCCGTCCCGCAGGTGCGACAGAACGGGCCCGGCATCCGCAGCATCCGGTAGGCCAGGAGCAGGCCCTGGTGGCCGCGGACGGTGGTGTCCACAGCCGGGAAGCCGCCGCAGAAGCGGCAGGTGGGCCCGTCCTGCGGCGCCGGCGGCGGGTACCCGTAGCCGTAGCCGGGCGCGGGCTGCGGGGGGTAGCCGTACGGCTGGTCGGGCGGCGGCGGGGCGGTCGGGTGGCCGTAGCCGGGCGGCGGGCCCGGCGGCGGGGGCGGGGTCGGTGCGCCGTAGGGGTTCCCGGCGGCGTACGGGTTGCCGTCGTCGGGCGGCTGAGAGCCGTAGGGCATCTGGGGCGGCGGAACGGACAAGAGGTCCCCCGGGGAAACGGTGGTGGTGGAGAGGTCAGGACTTCTTCACCGGCGGGGTGCCGGCGGGGGCCATCGGGCCGAGGCAGAGCACGTACCGCTTCTTGTTCCAGCGGCGCCCGCTCTTGCCCGAGACGGCGCTGGTGGTCTGCGGTGTCTGGCGGCAGCGGTTCACGTCGGTGGTGTCGTCGAACTTCGACAGCACTCGGTAATTCGCTGTGGAGTCAGTGCACTTGACGATCTCGACATCGCGCGTACCGCTCACCCGGACGCAGTCGCCGGGCTTGGCGCTGCTGACGGCCGGGCCGCTGACGAAGTAGCCGACGGCCAGGGCGATGCAGCCGCCGACCACGCCGACGGCCTTCAGCCGGGCCTTGACGCCGCGCTTCTTCCCACCGGGCGCGTCGGCGGCCGGGGCGGGCTGCGGATAGCCGTACGGTCCGGCGGGCGGCTGCTGACCGTACGGGGACTGCTGCCCGTACGGCGGCTGGGCGCCGTAGCCTGGAGGCTGCTGGCCGTACGCCGGGGGCGGCCCGAAGCCGGGCGGGGCGGGCTGCGGCGGCCCGGGCTGCGGTTGCGGCTGCGAGGGGATGTACGGCTGCGGCTGCCCGTACTGCGGCGGCGGCCCGAACTGCGGGGCCTGCTGCGGCTGCCCGTACGGCGGCGGCGGCCCGTACGGGCCGGGCGGTGTGCTCATCAGTTCGTCCCCCGAGACCGAGTGCTGTCGCTCCGACAGGTCTGACGTACCTTAGCGAGTCGGTCGGACGCCACCGGTGCCCAGGGGACTTCAGGAGTGCTGGTCACCGGGGAGCGGACCGTGGCGCCGGGCGGCGCGCAGGTAGAGGACCGCCGCGAGCCCGTACACCGCCGCGACCCCGGCGAGCACCGCGACCGAGCGGCCGGAGAGTGGCAGCACCAGCGCGGTGACCAGGGCGGCGACCACGAAGGCGACGTTGAACAGCACGTCGTAGATCGCGAAGACCCGGCCGCGGTACTCGTCCTCGACCGACTCCTGGACCACGGTGTCGGCGCAGATCTTGGTGCCCTGGGTGACCACCCCGAGCAGCAGCGCCGCGATCAGGCAGGGCAGCAGGGTGAAGCTCAGGCCCAGTGCCGGGACGAAGACCACCGGGGCCGCCAGACAGACCGTCATCCAGCCGGTCAGGCCGAGCCGCCGGGTGCACCAGGGGCTGACCACCGCGGCGACGAAGAACCCGGCGGCGGAGAGGCCGACCGCCTGGCCGAGCGTGACCAGCCCGGCCGCGCTGTCGGTCGGGTCGTTGAAGGTGTACCGGGCGAGCATCACCACGACCACGATCAGCACGCCGTAGCAGAACCGGGCCGCGGTGACGGCGGCCAGCGCGTGGACGGCGGGCCGGCAGTCCCGCACCAGGTGGCGGACGGCGGCGCCGAGTTCGACGGCGGCCCGGACCAGCGCCTGGCCGAGCGCCGGGCGGTCGCCGTGCTTCTCCGGGCCGAGCAGGTCCCGGTCCATCCGGCGGGCGGCCAGCGCGGCCGACAGGTAGAGCAGCGCGGCCACCGTGACCAGCGCGGCGTCCGCCTTCGGCCCGGGGGTCATCACCTGGTGCAGCAGGAAGCCGACGCCCCCGCCGGAGGCGGCGGCGACCGTGCCGAGGGTGGGGGAGAGCGCGTTGGCGGTGACCAGTTGGTCCTGCTCCACCACCCGGGGCAGGGCGGCGGACAGCCCGGCCAGGATGAACCGGTTGAGCGCGGTGACCAGCAGCGCCGAGGCGAAGAACAGCCAGGTCGGCGCCTCGGCCAGGAGCAGGGCGCCGGTGACCAGCCCGAGTCCGAAGCGGGCCAGGTTGCCGTAGTAGAGCACCTGGCGGCGGCGCCAGCGGTCCAGCAGCACACCGGCGAACGGGCCGATCACCGAGAACGGCAGCAGCATCACGGCCAGGACCGAGGCGATGTCGGCGGGGGAGGACTGCTTCTCCGGGGAGAACACCACGTAGGCGGCGAGCGAGACCTGGAAGACGCCGTCCGAGAGCTGGGAGAGCACCCGGGCGGTCAGCAGTCGGCGGAAGTCCCGACCGCGGAGCAGGCCGAGAAGCGTGGCACGGTGCGCGGACTGGTGGGTGCTGCCGTTCTCGGTGATCGCCACCCGCCCAGGGTCCCACGGAACCGGTCGCTGTTTCACGTGAAACATTCGGCGGGAAACGGTGAAGGGCCCACGATCCGATCGTGGGCCCTTCGATGAGGCCAGGGCCCCTAGCGGCGGGTACCCGCCGTCAGCTTCAGCGCTCGACCTCGCCGCGGATGAACTTCTCGACGTTCTCCTTGGCCTCGTCGTCGAAGTACTGGACCGGCGGGGACTTCATGAAGTACGAGGAGGCCGACAGGATCGGGCCACCGATGCCGCGGTCCTTGGCGATCTTCGCGGCGCGCACGGCGTCGATGATGACACCGGCGGAGTTCGGGGAGTCCCAGACCTCGAGCTTGTACTCCAGGTTCAGCGGGACGTCGCCGAACGCGCGACCCTCCAGGCGGACGTACGCCCACTTGCGGTCGTCCAGCCAGGCCACGTAGTCCGACGGACCGATGTGGACGTTCCTGGCGCCCAGCTCGCGGTCGCGGATCTGCGAGGTGACGGCCTGGGTCTTGGAGATCTTCTTGGACTCCAGGCGCTCGCGCTCGAGCATGTTCTTGAAGTCCATGTTGCCGCCGACGTTCAGCTGCATGGTGCGCTCGAGGATGACACCGCGGTCCTCGAACAGCTTGGCCATCACGCGGTGCGTGATGGTGGCGCCGACCTGGGACTTGATGTCGTCACCGACGATCGGCACACCGGCCTCGGTGAACTTGTCCGCCCACTCCTTGGTGCCCGCGATGAACACCGGCAGGGCGTTCACGAAGGCGACCTTGGCGTCGATGGCGCACTGGGCGTAGAACTTGGCGGCGGCCTCGGAGCCCACCGGCAGGTAGCAGACCAGGACGTCGACCTGCTGGTCCTTCAGCACCTGGACGACGTCGACCGGGGCCTCGTCGGACTCCTCGATGGTCTCCAGGTAGTACTTGCCCAGGCCGTCGAGGGTGTGGCCGCGCTGGACGGTGACGCCGGTGGGCGGCACGTCGCAGATCTTGATGGTGTTGTTCTCGCTGTTGCCGATGGCGTCGGCCAGGTCGAAGCCGACCTTCTTGGCGTCGACGTCGAACGCGGCGACGAACTCCACGTCACGGACGTGGTACTCGCCGAACTGGACGTGCATCAGCCCGGGGACCTTGCCGGCCGGGTCGGCGTCCTTGTAGTACTCGACACCCTGCACCAGCGACGCGGCGCAGTTGCCCACGCCCACGATGGCTACGCGAACCGAACCCATTCCGGTTGCTCCCTGTGATCTCATGAGGGCCGCCGGGGTCGACGGCACTCGTCCTGCTTCTTCGATGACTGCATGTACGGGCGCAAGGCGCCCACTCCTGCCGCGCGGCACAGGGCTGACGCGGTGTCAGCGCTCCTGGTCGGAGCGCCCCGGGCGGTCGTACGGTGGCCCGGGCGGGTCCAGGGACCCTTCCTCCTGGCCACGGCCGTCCGAAGTCTTGTGGGGTACGGCGGTGGTGCTCCCGCCGGTGGCGGGCCCGGTCCGGCCGGTGCGGTTGGCGCGCTCGGTCTCGATCAGCTCGTTGAGCCACCGGACCTCGCGTTCCACCGACTCCAACCCGTGCCGCTGCAGCTCGACGGTGTAGTCGTCGAACCGCTCGCGGGCCCGGGCCAGCGAGTTGCGCATCTTCTCCAGGCGCTCCTCCAGCCGGCTGCGGCGCCCCTCCAGGACGCGCATCCGCACGGCCCGGTCGGTCTGGCCGAAGAACGCGAAGTGGACGCCGAAGTGCTCGTCCTCCCAGGCGTCGGGCCCGGAGTCGGCGAGCAACTCCTCGAAGCGCTGCTTGCCTTCGGGGGAGAGCCGGTAGACGGTCTTGGACCGCTTGCCGTTGAGCGCGGTGGCCGGGACGTACTCGACGTCCGGGTTGTCCTCGACCAGGAAACCCTGGGCGACCAGGCTCTTCAGGCAGGGGTAGAGCGTTCCGTAGGAGAACGCCCGCAACGTTCCGAGCAGGACGTTGAGCCGCTTGCGCAGCTCGTAGCCGTGCATCGGGGCGTCGTGGAGCAGGCCGAGAACGGCGAACTCCAGCACTCCTGAGCGCCTGCCCACTGCCGTCGTCCTCCTTCCTCTCGGCCCTCGTCCGGCCGCTGCATCCGGCGGTATGCCGCTTCGATGTATCGGCTCGATATATCGAGAACAGTAAACCTGGCCCCCGGAACGGGCAAGGGGGGCACGCGTGAATGTGATCACAAGGCGACGCGCGGCGGTGATTGGCAACGGGCGTGTAATGATCTGTTGCCGTTTTGCGGCCATTGGCGACTGATGCCCGATTAGGTGTGATTAACGGCTGCGTACGCTGTCGCGTGTGCACGAGGACCACCTCCGGGGTTAGGGCGGTTGGCGGGCATCGGACGTGAACCCTGCCTTCAGGCTGGAACCGCCTGGCGAGGAGTGGCTGCAACATGAGCGAACGACGGCGAAGGACGCCCAACCCGGGCGGTGACGGGCAGCAGCCCCCGGGAGGTGGAGACCGTCGGGGCGGACCCGGCCGTGACGAGTTGGGTTCGGCCGGAATCGGCCGCCGCCGCCCGCCGGGCGTGCGGGAGACCGCCCAGCAGCCCCGCATGGGCCGTGCCGAGATGCGCAAGGCCGCGCAGAAGGGTGGCAAGGGCGGCCGGCGCGGTGCCGCCGCCGCATCGGCGGCCGTCGCCGCCGGCCCGGGCAAGAAGCGGTTCATCGACTACCCGCGGTTCGGCAAGACCGGCATCAAGCGCTGGCTGCCGTCCTGGCGACAGTGGCTGACGGCCTGTCTGACCGTCTTCGCCGCCTTCGTCGGCCTGGTCTTCTACCTGTACCAGACCACCGTGGTCCCGCAGCTGAACGACCTGGTGAAGGATCAGAACACGATCTACTACTGGGCCGACAACTCGGAGATGACCCGCAAGGGCGAGACCAACCGTCAGATCGTCGAGCTCTCCGACATCAGCCCCAACCTGCAGAACGCGGTGATCGCCGCGGAGAACCAGAGCTTCCGCACCGACAGCGGCATCGACCCCAAGGGCATGCTCCGCGCCGTGTACAACATGGCGAAGGGCGGCGAGACCCAGGGCGCCTCGACGATCACCCAGCAGTACGTGAAGAACGCCTACCTCAGCCAGGAGCAGACCCTGAGCCGCAAGGTGAAGGAGTTCTTCATCACGCTGAAGATCAACCAGGAGAAGGACAAGAACGAGATCCTCAAGGGGTATCTCAACACCAGCTGGTTCGGTCGCGGAGCGAACGGTGCCCAGGCCGCCGCGCAGGCCTACTACGGGGTCGACGCCAAGGACCTGAACGTCTGCCAGAGCGCGATGCTGGCGGGCCTGTTGAAGGGCGCCGCGTACTTCGACCCCACCAAGCCGGAGAACAAGCAGCGGGCCAACGACCGGTGGACCTGGATCCTCGAGCAGATGGTGAAGACCAAGGCCATCACCCCGGAGGAGCGCGCCAAGTGCACCACGTTCCCGGACCCGGTCCCGCAGAAGCCCAGCTCCAGCATGAACGGTGAGGTCAGCTACCTGGTCGACACCGCGAACAAGTACCTGATGGCCACGGACAAGACGATCACCCAGCAGATGATCGACAAAGGTGGCCTGAAGGTCTACACCACCTTCGAGAAGGACAAGGTCGAGGCCCTGAAGAAGGCCGTCGACGACGTCAAGGGCGAGAACCTCAACCTGCAGAAGCGCCCCGACCTGGACAAGTGGGTGCAGTTCGGCTCCGCCAGCATCCGCCCCGGGGACGGCGCGATCGTCGCCCTCTACGGCGGCGACGGCGTGGAGAACGGCCACTTCGACAACAACGCCGACGCCATCGGGGTCCAGGTCGGCTCGACCTTCAAGCCCTTCGTGCTGGCCACCGCGATGCAGGTCGGCGTCCAGACGGCCACCGACGACAAGGGCAAGCCGAAGCGGATCAACGCCGACAGCCGCTACCTGTCCGACGACCTGTCCGAGATCCGCAAGCCGGACGGCTCGCTGGTGATCGGCGACGACGGCAAGCCCTACCGGCAGAAGAACGAGGACACCAGCAAGCACGGCTACGTCTCGCTGCGGCAGGCCATGCAGTACTCCTACAACGTGCCGTTCGTCCAGCTGAACCAGGACGTCGGCGGCCAGAACGTGGCCAACATCGCCGAGCAGATGGGCATCAAGAAGGAGAGCTTCGCCGACCCGAAGACCCCGACCTTCGCGCTCGGCACCTCCACCATCAGCCCGATCCGGATGGCCACCGGCTACGGCACGCTGGCGGCCAGCGGCAAGGAGTCCGAGCCCTACTCGGTCACCAAGGTCGAGGTGGACGGCAAGGAGCGCCCGGGCTTCGGCAAGAAGGAGCCCCGGGTGGCGCTGGAGCCGGCCGTCGCGGACAACGTCACCGACGTGCTGGTGAACGTGGCGAGCAACGGTACCGGTACCAAGACCAAGACCCTGGGCCGCCCGGTGGCCGGCAAGACCGGTACCACCGACCAGAACAAGTCGGCCTGGTGGGTCGGCTACACCCCGCAGCTGGTCACCAGCGTCGCGATGTGGCGCGAGGACCCGACCAAGCACGAGCGGCTGTCGCTCAACGGCACCGGCGGCAAGGAGTCCATCCACGGTGGTGACATCCCCACCGACATCTTCACCCGGTACATGAAGGTCGCGCTGGCCAACGAGAAGAAGCTGGACTTCCCGACGCCGACCCCGGTCGGCACCGAGGTCGACTCCTCCGGGGCCCCGAGCACCGCGTCCCCCACGTCCTCGCCGACGACGACCGACACCCCGTCGGCCCCGCCCACGACGCAGCCGACCGCCAACCAGCCCCCGCCGGCCGGCAACAACCCGCCGCAGCCGCCCGTGTCCACCCAGGGCCCGGGCTGTGTCCCGGGCGTGGACTGCCCGGCGTCGCCGAGCCAGACGCCGACGCAGACCAACCCCGGTCCGACGAGCAGCTGCGGCTTCCTCGGCTGTCACACGCCGCCGCCCACGACGCCGCCGACGGACACCAGCCCGAGCGGCAAGCCGTCGACCAAGCCGCCGACACCGTCCAGCACAGGCGGGTCACAGGGCGGCGCCCTGCTGCCCTGAGGCCACCCGCCGAGCGGATGAACGGCGGTGGCGGCCCTCCCCGGAGGGCCGCCACCGCCGTTTCGTCATGATTCGCCGCACCCCGGGCGACGGGGGCCGGGCCCGTTGCGGGGGCCTCCTCGTCCTGGTGGGGCCGGTGCGGCAGGATGTCCGGCATGACGTCGAGCGATCGTGACGAATCCGCCGGCCCGGTCGGGCCAGGCGACGCCGCAGGGCCGGCGCCGACGGCCGTCGCCACGGCCGCGCCGCCGGTCAACACCGTGGTCGTCCCGGCCGACGAGGACCCGGTGGCGGCGGCCGGCAGCGAGGTGATCGGCGGCCCGCCGGGCCGCCGGGCGTTGCTGGGCGTCTCCTGGTGGATCCCGGCGCGCTTCCTGGCGCTGGCGGTGATCGTGGTCTCGGTGCTCGGCATGGTGCAGAAGGCGCCCTGCTACAACCAGGCCTGGTTCCAGCCGGGTTCGCCGCAGTACATCCACGCCTGCTACAGCGACATCCCGCACCTGTTCTCTGGCCGCGGCTTCTCGGCCGGGCTGCACCCGTACGTGGACCGCATCCCGGGCACCTCGGGGGATCTGCAGTACCTCGAATACCCGGTGCTGACCGGCCTGTTCATGCAGGTCGCGGCCTGGCTGACGCCCGGCGCCGGCACCCAGCAGGACCAGGAGCGCTGGTTCTGGGCGATCAACGCGGGGATGCTGATGGCCTGCGCGGTGGTGGCCGTGGTGGCGCTCTCGCGCACCCACCGCCGCCGCCCCTGGGACGCCCTGCTGTTCGCGCTCGCGCCCGTCCTGCTGCTGAACGGCACGGTCAACTGGGACCTGCTCGCGGTCGCGCTGGCCGCCGTGGCGATGGCCTGGTGGGCCGGCTCCCGGCCCGGCTGGGCGGGCGTCTTCATCGGCCTGGCCACCGCGGCCAAGCTCTATCCGGTGCTGCTGATCGGCCCGCTGCTGGTGCTCTGCTGGCGGGCCGGGAAGTGGCGCGAGTTCCGGGTGATGCTGGGCGGCGCGGTCGGCGCCTGGCTGCTGGTCAACCTGCCGATCATGGCGGCCAACTGGCAGGGCTGGTCGACCTTCTACGTCTTCAGCAAGCACCGCGCCGAGGACTACGGCTCGTTCTGGCTGATCCTGATGCAGGCCCGGGGCACGGGACTGGCCGACCTCGACCTCTACATCGGCGTGCTGATGGTGCTGGGCTGCCTGGCCATAGCGTGGCTCGCCCTCTCGGCGCCCCGCCGCCCGCGCTTCGCGCAGCTGGCCTTCCTGGTGGTCGCCCTGTTCGTGCTGGTCAACAAGGTGTACTCGCCGCAGTACGCGCTCTGGCTGTTGCCGCTCGCGGTGCTGGCCCGGCCGCGCTGGCGGGACTTCCTGGTCTGGCAGGCCTGCGAGGTGCTGTACACCCTGGGCATCTGGTCCCACCTGGGCTTCGTCACCGGGACCAAGCAGCACGGGATCGGCGAGTCCTGGTACCACTTCGCGGTCGTGCTGCACCTGCTGGGGACGCTCTACCTGGTCGCCCTGGTGGTCCGTGACGTCCTGCTGCCGGACCGCGACCCGGTGCGCCTGGACGGCAGCGACGACCCGTCCGGCGGGGTGCTCGACCGGGCCCCGGACGTGTTCGTGGTCGGCGCCGCCCGGGCGCTGCGCGAGGAGGAGAGCTACGCCGGATACGCGCCGGCCGGCTCCGAGCAGTGGCTGAACGAGCCCGAACTGTCGGAGCCGGCCGAGAAGTAGCTGTTAGCGGTCCACCACGCGGTCGAAGTGCGTGGTGGTGTGCCGCACCTGGAGGCCGAGCTCGTCGCCGATCGCGGGGGGCTTGGTCTCCCCGTCCAGGAACAGCAGCGAGACCTGCATGTGCGGCGGCTCGGCGAACCAGAGCTGCTTGCCGGCCCAGTGGAACGGCGACTTGGTCTTGTTGACGGTCGCCAGGCCGGCCCGGGCGATGCCCTTGGCCCGCGAGGCCATGCTCTGGACGTACTTGGGCGCCTCCAGGCCGATGCCGTGCGCGGTGCCGCCGGCCACCACCACGATGTGGCCGTCGGACGGCGCCGGGTGCTGGCGGTAGCCGTAGCGGTCGCCCTTCTTCACCGGGGTGACGTCCAGGACCGTGGCCCGGACCTCCAGCGCGCCGTGGTCGCCCAGCCAGAGCCGGGTGCCGATCCGGGCCCGGAAGACGATGTCCGGGTAGCGCTGGGCCAGCTGCTCCATGCCGGCCGCGCCGAGGTGGCTGACGTACACGGTGTGCACCGGCACCCCGGCCGCCCGGGCGGTGTCCACCCAGTGGGCGACCTCCTCGACCGGGCTGGAGCCGTCCGGCCGGTCCATCGGCAGGTGCAGCGCCAGGCCCTCGAAGGCGACGCCGTCCAGCTCGGCGGCGACCGCCGGGAGGTCGGCGGCGCTCACCCCGTGGCGGCGCATGGAGGTCATGCACTCCACCACCACCCGGGCGCCGTGCAGCGCCCGCAGCGAGTCCAGGTTCGCCACCGTCCGGATCACCCGGGCGTGCGGCAGCGGCAGCGCCTCCTCACCGACCCGGTACGGGGTGAGCACCAGCAGCTCGCCGCCGTACCACTCGGCGGCGTCGGCGGCTTCGTACGCGGTGCCGACGGCCAGCACCCCGGTGCCGAGCAGCGTCGCCTCCTCGGCCAGCCGGTGGTTGCCCAGGCCGTAGCCGTTCCCCTTGGCGACCGGCACCAGGCCGGGGAACTCGGCGAGGACGGATCGCTGGTGGGTGCGCCAGCGTTCGGTGTCGAGGTAGAGGGACAGCGTCATCGGGGCAGCCTCCTCAGCGGCGGGACATGTAGAGGTCGAGGGCCTTGTGCAGCAGCTTGTTGAGCGGGAAGTCCCACTCGCCGAGGTACTCGGCCGCCTGGCCGCCGGTGCCGACCTTGAACTGGATCAGGCCGAACAGGTGGTCGTTCTCGTCCAGGGTGTCGCTGATGCCGCGCAGGTCGTACACTCCGCCGCCGAGCGCGTAGGAGTCGCGCATCATCCGCCACTGGATCGCGTTGGACGGCTTGACCTCGCGCTTGTGGTTGGCCGAGGCGCCGTAGGAGTACCAGACGTGCTCGCCGACCACCAGCATCGTGGTCGCGGCCAGCGGCTCGCCCTCGTGGTAGGCGATGTAGAGCCGCATGCGGTTCTGGTCCTCGGCGGTGAGGGCCTTCCACATCCGCTGGAAGTAGGCCAGTGGGCGCGGGGTGAACTTGTCGCGCTCGGCGGTCACCAGGTAGAGCTGGTGGAAGATCGGCAGCTCGTCGTAGCCGCCCTGGTACACCTCGACGCCGCTCTTCTCGGCCTTCTTGATGTTGCGGCGCCAGAGCTGGTTGAAGCCCTTCTGGATGTCGTCCAGCGAGCGGTTGGCCAGCGGCACCTGGAAGACGTAGCGGGGCTGGACGTCACCGAAGCCGGCGCCGCCGTCCTCGCCCTGCAGCCAGCCGGACTTGCGCAGCCGGTCGGCCACCTCGAAGGCGCGCGCCTCGTACCAGTCGGCCTCGACGTCGCGCAGGCGCTTGGCCTGCTTGGCGGCGATGGCCTCCTTGATGGTCGGGGCGTTCCAGCGGCGGATGACGACGGGCGGGCCCATCTTCACGGAGAAGGCGCCCTGCGACTTCAGGTGCGCCAGCATCGGGGAGAGCCAGCGGTCGAGGTCCCGGTCGAACCAGTCGATGACCGGGCCCTCGGGCAGGTAGGCGAGGTAGCGCTTGAGCTTCGGCAGCTGGCGGTAGAGCACCAGGCCGGCGCCGACGAGCTGGTTGGCGTCGTCGAACCAGCCGATCGACTCCGAGCGCCACTCGGCCTTCACGTCGCCCCACGACGGCACCTGCATGTGGCTGGCCGAGGCACGGCTCCTGATGAAGGCGAGGTGCTCCTCGCGGGTGATCGTCCTCAGGCGCAGGCTCATTGCTCGGTGCTCCTCGTCGGTCGGGCTGCGGTGGGCCCCAGGTTCTCGGGCTGACCCTATCGTCCGGGGCCCGGGCACCCGCCGCTGCGGGCGCGACGGCGCCCCCGTCGCGTACCTGTCTTCTTGCAGATACGTCACGGGGGCGCCGAGGGTTCCGTGCGGGCGGTCCGGTGGGGCCGTCCGACCGGAGCGCAGCGGTCCGGCGGGGCGGCTCAGCCCCAGAGGCCGCCGCGGGCGACGCCGAGGTAGAAGCCGACGGCGGAGGCGCCGAGCGTGATCATCAGCACGAAGCGCTCGGCCGTGGTGACCGAGACGAACATGCCGAGCAGCCCCGTGATGATCCCGAACAGGCCGGTCCACGAGGTCAGCACGTGCAGGTTGTGGAAGAACGAGGTGGTGAAGGCGATCACGCCCAGCACGGCGGTGAGGCCGACCAGGGCGTTCTCCCGGGGGTGCGGGTGGCCGTCGGTGTTCAGTGTGAGCGCGGGCATGCGATGGACGGACTGGGCCATGAGTCCCACCTCCTGGCGTGGAGACGAACGGGCAGGAATCCCGTTCCGTCCAGATTGCGGCGGTTGGGCCGGTCTCACAACCCCTATGCGTTTTGTTCGGCCGTACGGGTGCGGGTAGGCTGTGCCCTCTGCACTGGTGTAGTTGTGCCCCCTTGCGCCCTCTTCCGGGCGACCGCCCCACCGGGTGAGTGGGGGCCGACTGTCGGACCCGGCCGCTACGGTGGGCCGGTGTCGTCACTGCTCCGGTGCCGACGCTGCACAACCCTCCTGCCACGGAGAGACCGTGGCCGTTGAGTCCAAAGGAGGTGGGTTACCCATGCGTCACTACGAGGTGATGGTCATCCTCGACCCCTCGGTCGAGGAGCGCGCTGTCTCCCCCCTGATCGAGAACTTCCTCACCGTCGTCCGCAACGCGGGCGGCAAGGTGGAGAAGGTCGACACCTGGGGTCGTCGCCGTCTGGCTTACGAGATCAACAAGCAGTCCGAGGGCATCTACTCGGTCATCGACCTCAAGGCCACGCCTGAGGTCGTCAAGGAGCTCGACCGCCAGATGGGCCTGAGCGAGTCGGTTCTGCGGACCAAGGTCCTGCGCCCGGACACCCACTGAGCCACCTCTGAGGCCTTCGGGTCTCGGGTAGCTCGCGACCGCTGTTTCACGTGAAACAGCGGTGAACGGACATCTTCCCGAGAGGTCATCACCACCATGGCAGGCGAGACCGTCATCACCCTCGTCGGCAATCTCGTCGACGACCCCGAGCTGCGCTTCACCCCGTCGGGTGCGGCGGTCGCGAAGTTCCGTATCGCGTCCACCCCCCGCACCTTCGACCGTCAGACGAACGAGTGGAAGGACGGCGAGAGCCTCTTCCTCACGTGCAACGTCTGGCGGCAGCCGGCGGAGAACGTGGCCGAGTCGCTGCAGCGCGGCATGCGCGTCATCGTGCAGGGCCGACTGCGCCAGCGGTCTTACGAGACCAAGGAAGGCGAGAAGCGGACGGTCTTCGAGGTCGAGGTCGACGAGGTCGGCCCGAGCCTGCGTTCGGCGACCGCCAAGGTCACCCGGGCCAACCGGTCCGGCGGCCCCGGTGGCGGCTTCGGCGGCCAGCAGGGCGGCGGCGCCGGCCAGCAGGGCGGCTGGGGCGGCGGCGGTGGCGGCCAGCAGGGCGGCGGCAGCTGGGGTGGAAACTCCGGCGGCGGCCAGTCCGGCCCCTCCGACGACCCGTGGGCGTCCAGCACTCCCTCCGGCGGCCAGCAGGGCGGCGGTGGCGGTGGCTGGGGTGCCCCGTCCGGTGGCGGCTTCTCGGAAGAGCCCCCGTTCTAAGAGCTGACAGATTTCGTGCGGCCCGGCCGCCGGCGTCGAAGGACGCCCGCCGGGCCGTGAACCCCAAATGGAGCACACAATGGCGAAGCCGCCTGCTCGCAAGCCGAAGAAGAAGGTTTGCGTCTTCTGCAAGGACAAGGTCAACTACGTTGACTACAAGGACACGAACCTGCTGCGGAAGTTCATCTCCGACCGTGGCAAGATCCGTGCCCGCCGGGTCACCGGCAACTGCACCCAGCACCAGCGTGACGTCGCCACGGCCGTGAAGAACAGCCGTGAGATGGCGCTGCTGCCCTACACCAGCACCGCGCGCTAAGAGAGGGTGACCAAGTAATGAAGATCATCCTCACGCACGAGGTGCCGGGTCTCGGCTCCGCCGGCGAGGTCGTCGAGGTCAAGGACGGCTACGCCCGCAACTACCTGGTCCCGCGTGGCTTCGCCATCCGCTGGACCAAGGGTGGCCAGAAGGACGTCGACGCCATCCGTCGCGCCCGCAAGATCCACGAGATCCAGACCCTTGAGGCCGCCAACGAGGTCAAGGGCAAGCTCGAGGGCGTCCAGGTCAAGCTGGCCGTTCGCTCGGGTGACGCCGGCCGTCTGTTCGGTTCGGTGACCCAGGCCGACGTCGTGGAGGCCATCAAGGCCGCCGGCGGCCCGGCCGTGGACAAGCGCGCCGTCGCGATCGGCTCGCCGATCAAGACCGTGGGCACCCACAAGGTCTCGGTCAAGCTGCACGCCGACGTCCAGGCCAACCTCGACGTCGCCGTCGTCGCTGCCTGAGTTCCGTAGCAGTGGCCTGAGGGCCGGGCTCCTCCGGGAGCCCGGCCCTCGGTCGTGCTCCGGGGCCCTCAGCTCCGGACGGCCCCGGTGACCAGCCAGCGGCCGCCGCGGGCCCGTCCGACCAGGAAGGCCGCGCGGACCAGCATGAACAGGTTCATCGCCCACCACAGCCCGGCCAGCCCGGTGCCGGTGGTCGGCACCGCGAAGGCCGCCGGGATGAACACCGCCAGGGTCGCGAGCGCGGCCCAGGCCAGGTAGGGGCCGTCCCCGGCGCCCATCAGCACCCCGTCCAGCACGAAGACCAGTCCGGCGACCGGCTGGCTGAGCGCGAGCAGCAGCAGGGCGGTGTCCAGCTGCCCCTGCACCGCCGGATCGGGCGTGAACAGCGGGACGTACAGCGGGCGCGCGACCACCACCAGCAGGCCGAGCAGCACGCCCGAGCCGATGCCCCACTCGACCATCCGGCGGGTGGCGGCCCTGGCGCCCGGGGCGTCCGAGGCGCCCAGGTAGCGGCCGATGATCGCCTGGCCGGCGATCGCGATGGCGTCCAGGGCGAAGGCCAGGAAGCTGAACAGCGTCATGGTGATCTGGTGCGCGGCCACCTGGTCGTCGCCCAGCCGGGCGGCCACCGCGGTGGCGATCATCAGCACCGCGCGCAGGCTGACCGTCCGGACCAGCAGCGGACCGCCCGCCTTCGCACTGGCCCGGATGCCGGCCGTGTCCGGCCGCAGCGAGGCGTGCTCACGCCGTGCCCCGCGCACCACCACGACCAGGTAGACGGCGGCCATCCCGGTCTGCGCCAGCACGGTGCCCCAGGCCGAGCCGGCCACCCCGAGCCCGGCGCCGTACACCAGGCCGGCGTTCAGGCCGATGTTGGCGGTGAAGCCCGCGATCGCCACCAGCAGCGGCGTGCGGGTGTCCTGGAGTCCGCGCAGCACTCCGGTGGCGGCCATCACCATGAGCATCGCGGGGATGCCCAGGGAGCTGATCCGCAGATACGTCACTGCATAGGGGGCGGCGGTCTGCGAGGCGCCCAGGACGTCGGCCGCCCAGGGGGCCAGCAGCAGGGTGAGCAGCACCACCGGGACGGCCAGGCCGAGGGCGAGCCAGATGCCGTCGACGCCCTGCTGGACGGCGCCCCGGCGGTCCCCGGCGCCGATCCGGCGGGCCACCGCGGCGGTGGTGGCGTAGGCGAGGAAGACGAACACGCCGGTCGCGGTGGAGAGCGCGGCGGCGGCGACGCCCACGCCGGCCAGCTGCGGGGTGCCGAGGTGGCCGACGATCGCCGAGTCGGCCATCAGGAAGAGCGGCTCGGCGACCAGCGCTCCGAAGGCCGGAACGGCCAGCGCGAGGATCTCCCGGTCGTGCCGGCGTCTGGCGGGGGTCGGGGCTGCGGGAGAGGCGGTCATGGGCTCCAGGCTACTCATCCACAGGTAATGACTGCTAGGGGCATCTGGTCATTACTCGAATTCTTGAGCGACGCACTCGGCCCGCTGTGCGCCCACAGTCACCCGGCGGCGTGTGAAGAATTTCTCATGCACAGGCCCGGTAAGAGGTAATACCTGGTCAGTGGGTTGACGGTGGACGGATGGTCTGGTTATCCACAGGACCTTCCACAGGGGTGTCCACAGCTTTGCGGCACTTCTCCACAGCCCAGGGCCGCTCGTCCACACCCCCTGTGGATAACCGTCTTGGCTGAACGGCTCCCGGCGCCTTAGCGTGGGCCCTCCGCCCGACACTCCCGCCCGCCCCGGCGTCCGATTTGTCGGTGCCGTGGCGTACAAAGAGGAGCGGCTCCGTTCCACCCAGCCACCGGCAAGGCCCGCTCCAACTCGCACCACTCGCTGATCGGGGAACACGCGTGACCGGCCCCCAGTACGACGACCACGACGCCCCGCCGCCGGAGGAGGAGTGGCAGACCGCCGAGGACCCCTTCCCGGCCGGCGCCTTCGACGACGCGCCCTTCCCGGACGGGCCCGGCGACCGGCTCCCGGTCTCCCGCGGCCGTGCCGGCCAGAACGGTGGCCAGGGTGGCGGCCAGGGTGGCGGAGGCCGCGAGGGCGGCTTCCAGAAGGGCGGCTCCCAGGGCGGCAAGGGCGGCCGGAACGGCTCCCAGCGCGACGGTTCGCAGCGTGAGGGCGGCTGGCAGCGCCGGGGCGACGACGAGGGCCAGGGCGGTGTGGACGGCTTCGAGCGGGTCCCCCCGCAGGACCTCGCCGCCGAGCAGTCCGTCCTCGGCGGCATGCTGCTGTCCAAGGACGCCATCGCCGACGTGGTCGAGGTGCTCAAGCCGGCCGACTACTACCGGCCCGCGCACGAGATGGTCCACGGCGCGATCCTCGACCTGTACGCCCGCGGGGAGCCGGCCGACCCGATCACCGTGGCCGGCGAGCTGACCAAGCGCGGCGAACTGCAGCGCGTCGGCGGCGCCTCCTACCTGCACACCCTGGTCAACTCCGTCCCGACCGCCGCCAACGCCGAGTACTACGCCCAGATCGTCCACGAGCGCGCGGTCCTGCGCCGGCTGGTCGAGGCCGGCACCCGGATCGCCGGCATGGGCTACGCGGCCGAGGGTGACGTGGACGAGATCGTCAACGCCGCCCAGGCGGAGATCTACGCCGTCACCGAGCAGCGCACCAACGAGGACTACGCGCCGCTCGCCGACATCATGGAGGGCGCCCTCGACGAGATCGAGGCCATCGGCTCCCGCAACGGCCAGATGTCCGGCGTCCCGACCGGCTTCGCCGACTTCGACCAGCTCACCAACGGCCTCCACCCCGGCCAGATGATCGTCATCGCGGCCCGCCCCGCGATGGGCAAGTCGACCCTGGCGCTGGACTTCGCCCGCGCCTGCTCGATCCAGCACAAGCTGCCGAGCGTGATCTTCTCGCTCGAAATGGGCCGCAACGAGATCGCCATGCGCCTGCTGTCCGCCGAGGCCAGGGTCGCGCTGCACCACATGCGCTCCGGGAACATGACGGACGACGACTGGACCCGGGTCGCCCGCCGGATGCCCGACGTCAGCGAGGCGCCGCTGTTCATCGACGACTCCCCGAACCTGTCGATGATGGAGATCCGGGCCAAGTGCCGCCGGCTCAAGCAGCGCAACGACATCAAGCTGGTCGTCATCGACTACCTCCAGCTGATGCAGTCCGGCGGCTCCCGCCGGGCCGAGAACCGCCAGCAGGAGGTCTCCGACATGTCGCGAAACCTGAAGCTGCTGGCCAAGGAGCTGGAAGTCCCGGTCATCGCGCTCTCCCAGCTGAACCGTGGCCCCGAGCAGCGCACCGACAAGCGGCCGATGGTCTCCGACCTGCGCGAGTCCGGCTCGATCGAGCAGGACGCCGACATGGTCATCCTGCTCCACCGCGAGGACGCCTATGAGAAGGAGTCCCCGCGCGCCGGCGAGGCCGACCTGATCGTCGCCAAGCACCGTAACGGCCCCACCGCCACCATCACGGTGGCCTTCCAGGGCCACTACTCCCGCTTCGTCGACATGACCCGCGACTAGGGCCTGTTTTCACCCCCCGTCCTCCGCGCGGAGAACGGGCGGAGGACGGGCGAGACGTGGTGTGCGGGGCGCTTCGGGAACGATGGGCCGTCGGGTATGGACTACTGTCCCTGCGGTGAAGAAGATACGACTGTGGCCGTCCGGCAGAGCCGGTACCGCGCGCGCTACGGCCGCCGGATCCCGTCTCGGCTGGCTCGACGCCCTACGCGGCCTGGCCGCCCTCGTGGTGGCCTTGCATCACTTCGGCATCCTCGAAATGCTGCCGTTCGGTGGCGCGGTCTGGTCGCACTTCGATCTCGGCCTGTACGGCGTGATGGTGTTCTTCCTGGTCAGCGGCTACATCATCCCGGCCTCGCTGGAACGCCGGGGCGACGTACGGGCGTTCTGGGTGGGGCGGCTCTTCCGCATCTACCCGGCGCTGATCGCCACCTTCGTGGTTGCGATCATGATCCTGCCGGAGGGTGACGGCTCGGTCGCGCTGTTCCGCACCGGCCACAACCTGATCTCGCTGGTGGCCAACGCCACCATGCTCCAGGACATGCTGAACGTCGTGAACGGCATGGGCGTGACCTGGACGCTGACCTACGAGATGGTCTTCTACTTCCTGGTCACCGGCCTGTTCTCGGTGGGCTGGCATCGTCGCAGCAGCGTGATCGCGGTCGGCTTCGCGACGATCGGCCTGGTCTTCGGCGGCGTGCTCGCCGCCGACACCTTCGGCCACGACCTGGACTCCACCCGGCACCTGGTGCTGGCGGCGGCCCTGGTCGTGGTGATGGGCTTCGTCTGCATGCTCAGCGGCAACCCGGCGCTGACCAAGCTGGGCGGTCTGCTGGTGGGCTGCCTCGCCGCGGTGCTGCTGTTCACCAACAGCCGGGCACCCGGCTTCGAGACCATGCTGATCTTCGCGACGATGTTCGCCGGCACGGTGCTCTACCGCGCCGAGCACGGGCAGATCGACCGGACGCAGGCCTGGATCTGCTGCGGCTTCGTGATCGTCGCCGGGGTGGCCATGGGGTGGATGTACAACCGCAACGGCATGGAGAACTACACCTGGAACTCCGGCTGGATCGCCTGGTGCGCCTCCTACACCGGCGCCTGGGCGACCTTCCTGGGCGCGATGGCGCTGCGCAAGAAGCGCTTCCCGAAGGTGCTCACCTGGCTCGGTGCGGTCAGCTTCTCGGTGTACCTGCTGCACGTCCACCTGTTGCACACGATCGGCCCGCTGGTCGGCGTTCCGCCGCGGCCCACCGAGACCGGCGCCAAGGTGCTGTGGACGGTCGAGTTCCTGGCGGTGACGCTGGTGGCGGCCTATCTGATGTACCGGTTGGTGGAATTGCCCTTCCAGAAGCTCGGCAAGAAGGCTCTGAAGGCGCTCGAACGGATCGCGCCCGCTCCGGCGCCCGCGCCCGCGCCGGCGGTCGAGCAGGCCGGGCCCGCCGAGCCGAGGGTTCCCGTCGAGGCGGGCTCCCGGAGCGGCTGACCGGCCTCGCGACACGGCCAGGGCCCGTACCCCCACGAGGGGGCACGGGCCCTGGCCGGTTTCCGGGCGTGGTGCGGTCAGACGGTCACGGTGGCGCGGAAGAGGGTCGTGCCGGTGCCGGAGAGGCGGGTGGGGGTGCCGGTGGCGGGGAGGAAGGCCGACCGGCCGCGGGCGAGGTCCAGGGTGGTGCCGTCGGCGCCGGTGAGCCGGGCGGTGCCGGCGGTGCAGAGCAGGATCTGCGGGGTGCGGCCGTCGATCTCGCGGTCCCGGCCGTCCAGGGTGAAGCGGGAGAGCCGGAACTCGTCGATCGGGACGGGGTAGAGCTCCTCGCCGGGCGTGCCCTCGACGGCGGCCGGGTGCAGCACCTCGGGGGCGCCGGCCTCGAAGATCACGACCTTCAGCAGCTCGGGGACGTCGATGTGCTTGGGGGTGAGGCCGGCCCGCAGGACGTTGTCGGAGTTGGCCTGCAGCTCGACGCAGACGCCCGCCAGGTAGGCGTGCGGCACCCCGGCGCCCAGGTAGAGCGCCTCGCCGGCCCGCAGCCGGACGTGGTTGAGCAGCAGGCCTGCGATCAGGCCGCGGTCCTGCGCGAAGTCCTTGGCGATCCGGGCGTACGGCCCGTAGATCCCCTCCGGGTCGGTGCCGGCCAGTGCCTCGGCCGTCTCCCGGACGGTCTCCTCGGCGGCCGTCCCGTCCATGGTGAGGATGGCGGCCAGCGTGCCGCGCAGTGCCGCGGACTCGTCCTCGACGGCCAGCAGATCGATCAGCGGGGCGAGCCCGGGCACTGCGAGCCCGGCCATCAGCCCGGCCGCCTCGGCGGGCCGGCGGAACCCGCACAGGCCCTCGAACTCGCCCAGCGCGCAGACCATTTCGGGCTTGTGGTTGGCGTCGCGGTAGCTCCGCTCGGGGGCGTCCAGCGGGATGCCGAGGGCGTTCTCGGCGGCGAACCCGGCGCGGGCCTGGTCGAGCGTGGGGTGGGCCTGGATGGACAGCGGGATGCCCGCGGCCAGGACCTTGAAGAGGAACGGCAGGGTCGGGCCGAACCGGGCGACGGTCGCGGCGCCGAGTTCGCCCTCGGGGTCGGCGGCGATCAGCTCGTCCAGTCGGCGGGGCCCGTCGCCGCGGTCGGCGCGGGACGGGTCGCCGGGGTGGGCGCCCATCCACAGCTCGGCCTGCGGTTCGCCGGTCGGCTCCTGCCCGAGCAGGTCGGGCAGGGCGGTCAGCGACCCCCAGGCGTACGGGCGGACGGTGTTGACGAGCCTGTCCATGCGCGCGGTCCTACTCCTTCGCTGGGTGGCGGGTGTGCCGGATCGCCGGGCAACGGGACCGGCGGTGCGGGGGTCCGGGCACAGGCAAGGGCATCGACCCTAGCCGACCGGTGCCGCCACCGGGGAAACGGCCGGTGCCGGAGGGGAGTGCCCTGGCCGGACCGGTGGTTCCCGGGCGCGGTAGTAGGATGCCAGGACGCAGTAGTCTCCGCCCTGCGCAGCAGATTCCACCGTGGTCATCCCGTCGGCGGGCTGCCGGCGGAGCCGCGTTCCAGAGTGCGGGCGACGGTGTTCTGACACTCCCCGTCATCGGCCGAGAGGTTTGTACGTGACCGTGAACCAGCAGAGTTTTGCTGATCTCGGCAGGGTCCTGGTGATCATTCCGACCTACAACGAGGCGGAGAACGTCGAGCGGATCGTCGGCCGGGTGCGGGCCGCGGTGCCCGAGGCCCATGTGCTGGTCGCCGACGACAACAGCCCCGACGGCACCGGCGAGCTGGCCGACAAGCTGTCCGCCGAGGACCCGAACGTGCACGTCATGCACCGCAAGGGCAAGGAGGGCCTGGGCGCCGCCTACCTCGCGGGCTTCCGCTGGGGCATCGACAACGGCTACGACGTCCTGGTCGAGATGGACGCGGACGGCTCGCACCAGCCCGAGGAGCTGGACCGGCTGCTGGGCGCGCTGCGCGGCGCCGACCTGGTGCTGGGCTCGCGCTGGGTGCCGGGCGGCCGGGTGGTGAACTGGCCGAAGTCGCGGTTGCTGCTCTCCCGCGGCGGCTCGACCTACTCGCGGCTGATGCTGGGCGTGCCGATCCGGGACGTCACCGGCGGCTACCGGGCCTTCCGCAAGGAGACCCTGCAGGGCCTGGGCATGGACGAGGTCGCCTCGGCCGGGTACTGCTTCCAGGTCGACCTGGCCTGGCGCACGGTGAAGGCCGGGTTCAAGGTGGCCGAGGTGCCGATCACCTTCGTCGAGCGCGAGCTGGGCGCGTCCAAGATGAGCCGCAACATCGTGGTCGAGGCGCTGTGGCGGGTGACCGCCTGGGGCGTCGCCGACCGGCTGGCCCGCCTGCGTGGCGCCGCCCGGCGCTGAGCTTCCCGTACGCCCGGGGCCCGTCCGTTCTCGCAACGGACGGGCCCCGGGCGTTTGCGCGCTCGGACGCTCTCCGGGCGGCTTCGCGTGTGGTGCGCGCGCCTGCGCGGCAGGATCAGCAGCCGCCCGGGGGCAGCGGGCGCTCCGGCAGGTGGCGGTCGGCCCAGAGGGCGAGTTCGGTGAGCGAGGGCTTCAGCGCGATGCCGGCCTCGGTGAGGCGGTAGCTGACCCGCAGCGGCGGGCCGGCGTCGACCTCGCGCAGGACCAGCCCGGCGTCGGCGAGCTCGGTGAGCCGGTCGGAGAGCATCCGTTCGCTGATGCCGGGGATGGTGCGGCGCAGCTCGGAGAAGTAGGCCGGCCCGTGGCTGAGCACGGCGACCACGATGCCGGACCAGCGCTTGCCGAGCAGCGCGAAGACCCGGGTCAGGGCGGGGGAGGCGGCCGCACAGTGTCCCGTGGGCACACCGGGCGGGCCCTGGAGCCGGTCGGTCGCTAGCTCTTGCTCGGACATGGCTCCAGCGTACCCGACCCTTCCGTAGTGACTGCAGAAAAGTAAGCTGCTACGGTAGTTGCAGCTGCGGGGGAAAGAGCAGCTGCTAATCCTATGGAGGTTCCGTCATGCCCACGCTTCTGCACATCGACTCCTCCGCCGTCGCCGACGGCTCCGTCTCCCGCGAGGTCACCGCGGCCTTCCGGGCCGCCTGGCAGGCCGAGCACCCCGAGGGCACGGTCGTCTACCGCGACCTCGCCGTCGAGCAGGTGCCGCACCTGGACATCCACGGCATCTCCGCCTCGTACGTCCCGGCCGAGGGCCGCAGCGCCGAGCAGGCCGCCGCCTTCGCCCTGCGCGAGCAGCTGATGGCCGAGCTGGAGCAGGCCGACGCCGTCGTCATCGGCAGCCCGATGTACAACTTCACGATCCCGTCCAGCCTCAAG
Source organism: Kitasatospora sp. MAA19 (assembly GCF_029894125.1). Classification (GTDB taxonomy): domain Bacteria; phylum Actinomycetota; class Actinomycetes; order Streptomycetales; family Streptomycetaceae; genus Kitasatospora. Next base: position 369,820 of record NZ_JARXYZ010000001.1, on the reverse strand, counting down.
GCCTGGCTGGACCAGGTGATCCTGGTCGGCCGCACCGCCGGCGACGCCCCCTCCGCCAAGGGCACCCCGGTGACCGTCGTCGCCGCCCGCGGCGGCTCCTACGCGCCCGGCGCCCCGCGCGAGCCGTACGAGTTCGTCACCACCTACCTGGAGAAGGTGCTGACCGGCATGCTCGGGCTGGAGGTCGACTTCATCGTCCCCGAGTTCACCCTGGCGCCGATCGTCCCCGCGCTGTCCGACTTCGTGCCCCAGGCCGCCGAGTCCAAGGCCCAGGCGCTGGAGCAGGCCGCCCACCGGGCCAAGGTGGCGGCCGTCTGAGCCCCGATGTGACCTGAGCCGGAAGGCGCGCCCCGCCGGGCGCGCCTTCCGCGCGATCGGCCGCCGGTGCTCCCATGCTGTAGGGCGCAGGAGATCCGACCGCCGACCAGAGGGAGCAGCCAGTGACGTCGTCCCCGCCCGAGGAGGGCACCGGCGCGGAGCGTACGGACGCCGAGGCCGCCGCCCCGGCCGCCGGGCGGCCCGCCCGCCCGCTGGAGGTCGCCGTCTTCACCGGCCCCGAATCGGCCTTCTTCGCCACCTCCACCCTGATCCTCGGCGAGCAGACCGCGATCCTGGTCGACGCCCAGCTCACCCGCAGCGCCGGCCGCGAACTCGCCGAATGGGTGGCCGGCAAGGGCCGCCGACTGCTCGCCATCGTCGTCACCCACCAGCACCCCGACCACTACTTCGGCGCCGAGGAGGTGCTGAAGCTCTTCCCCGACGCCCGGCTGCTGGCCGCACCCGTCGTGGTGGACGGCATCCGGCGCACCGCCGCCGCCAAGGTCGCCCAGTGGAAGCCGGTCTACGGCGACGACATCCCGGACCACCCGCTGATCCCCGCCCCGCTGCTGCCGCAGCCGCTCATGCTCGACCGCCAGGTCATCCCGGTGCTGCTGCTCGGCCAGGGCGACTGCGGCGATTCGACGGTCGTCCACGTGCCGAGCATCCGGACCGTGATCGCCGGGGACTTCGCCTACAACGGCACCCACGTCTGGACCGCCGACACCACCCCGGCCCAGCGCACCACCTGGGGCCACAACCTCGGCCGGATCGCCGAGCTCGGCGTCGACCGGGTCATCGCCGGCCACCGCGCCCCCGAACAGGGCGACGAGGCCGCCCGGGTGCTCGCCTTCACCGGCGAGTACCTCCAGGACTTCGACCGGCTGCTGGCCGAGCACCCGGACGACCCGGAGGCGCTGGTCACCGCGATGAACGAGCGGTACGGGGAACTGACGCTGCCGGCCATCCTGGAACTGGGCGCCGCGGCCAACACCGGGCGGGCGGCGGAGGCCGCCGAGGAGCCCACGGAGTCCGAGGAGCACACGGGGTCCGAGGAGCCCGCGGAGTCCGAGGAGCACACGGGCTCCGAGGGCTCCGAGGGCTCCGAGAAGGGCGAAGCCGAGTAGGGCGGATACTGTCCGCATGACGCCGTACGACGTGATCGTCCCGGCGGGCGGGGCCGCCCGGCGCCTCGGCGGGACCGACAAACCCGGACTGACCGTGGGCGAGACCACCCTGCTCGACCGGGTGCTCGCCGCCTGCGCGGGCGCCCGCAGCACCGTCGTGGTCGGCCCCACCCGGCCGACCACGCACACCGGCGTCCGCTGGACCAGGGAGCAGCCGCCCGGGGGCGGGCCGGTAGCCGCCGTCGCGGCCGGGCTCGACCTGGTCACCGCGCCGACCGTGCTGCTCCTCGCCGCCGACCTGCCGTTCCTGGACCGGCGGACGGTCGACCGGTTGGCCACCGCCCTCGCCGAGGCCGGACCGGCCGTCGCCGCCGCCGTCCTGGTCGACGCCGGCGGGCGCGACCAGCCGCTCGCCGCCGCCTACCGCACCGCCCCGCTGCGCACCGCGCTGGCCGCCATCGGCGAACCGGCCGGCCTTCCGCTGCGCCGCCTCACCGGCGGCCTGGCCCGCCTGCTGGTGGCCGACACCGACAACGTCGCCTACGACTGCGACACCTGGGAGGACCTCGAACAGGCCCGGGAGCGCGACCGGTCCTAGCGCTTGCCAGGGCGTCTCAGGGCGCTCGCGCACGGCCCGGGCGGGAGCCCGGGCGGGAAACGACGCGCGCTGCACCTGGGGCGAACACCTCGGGGAAACCGCCGATCAGGCAGCATGGGCGCATGGAGCGCACGCTGGAAGACTGGATCGCCGAGGTGAGGGCCGACCTGGGCATCGACCTGGACGTCGACGTCCGGGGACTGCTCGACCTCACCCGGGTGGTCGCGCACGGAGTGGCCCGCCCGGCCGCACCGCTGACCGCCTTTCTGATCGGCTACGCGGCCGCCCAGCAGGGCGGCGGGCCGGAGGCCGTGGCCGAGGCCGCCCGTCGGACCGCCGCGCTCGCCGAGCGCTGGAGCGCCGCCGCCGGGCCGGGCGAGCCGTGAGCGCCGTCGGGCAGGTCACCGTGGCCGCCCCGCCCGCCGGGCCGGGCGTGCTGAGCTGGCCGCAGGCCCGCGAGGCCGCCCGCCGGGCCGGGCTGTGCCCGTTGCCCGCGATCGGGCTGCCGCTCGCCGAGACGCTCGGCCGCACCCTCGCCGAGCCGCTCACCGCGCTGACCGACCTGCCGGCCTTCGACACCTCCGCGATGGACGGCTGGGCGGTTGCCGGGCCCGGCCCCTGGCGGGTCGCCGGGCAGGTGCTGGCCGGCCGGGCCGAGGCCGCGCCGCTGGCCGACGGCAGGGCCGTCGAGATCGCCACCGGCGCCCAACTGCCGTCCGGCGCCACCGCCGTACTGCGCCGCGAGCACGGCTGGACGGACGGCACGCTGCTGCACGACCGCGGCCGCCAGCCGCTGACCACCGGCCAGGACGTCCGCCCGCGCGGCCAGGAGTGCCGCCGCGGCGAGGTGTTGCTGCCCGGTGGCCTCCCGGTCGGCCCGGCCGTGCTCGGGCTGGCCGCCGCCTGCGGCCACGACCGGCTCGCCGTCCGCCGCCGCCCGGTGGTCGAACTGTTCGTCCTCGGCGACGAGTTGCTCGCCTCGGGCGTCCCCGGGCCGGGCCTGGTCCGGGACGCGCTCGGGCCGCTGCTGCCGCCCTGGTTGCGGACGGCCGGCGCCGAGGTGGCCGAAGTCCGGTTCGTCCGGGACGACTTCGGGCTGCTCCGGGACGCACTGCGGCACTCCACCGCCGACGTCGTCGTCACCACCGGCGGAACGGCGGCCGGCCCGGTCGACTTCCTGCACCGGGCACTCGCCGAGGCCGGTGCCCGGCTCCTGGTGGACGGTGTGGCCGTCCGCCCCGGACACCCGATGCTGCTGGCCGAACTCCCGCCCACCGGACTCCCGTCGGCCGAGGCCTCCCCGGTCGGGCTCCCGGGCGGGCGGCACCTGGTGGGCCTGCCCGGCAACCCGCTGGCCGCCGTCGCCGGGGCGGTCACCCTCGCCCTGCCGCTGCTGCACGCCCGCAGCGGCCGGTCCGCCCCCGCGCCGGCCCTCGCGCCCGCCGCGGTCGGACTGCCCGGGCACCCGGTGGACACCCGGCTGCTGCCCGTCCGGCGCACCGCCGACGGCGTCGTGCCGCTCGCCTTCGACGGGCCCGCGATGCTGCGCGGCCTCGCCCGGGCCGAGGCGCTCGCCGTGGTCCCGCCCGGCGGCGCGGCGGCCGGCGAGCCCGTCGAACTGCTGGAGGCGCCGTGAACGGGCGAACCGTCGCGGCGCAGGTGTCGTGCGGAGCGGCCGCCGGACGGCGGGGGTACCCGCGGCCGACGGCCGGGGGAGAGGCGGGCGGATGAGCAGGCTGCGACGGGTGGCCGCCCCGGGCAGCGAGCCGTGGGCGGACGCCGGCATCGTGCTGCCCGCCCGCCGGACCGCGCCCGCCGGGCGGCAGGTCGGCTCGCGGCTGCTGCTGGCGCTCGCCGTGCTGGTCGCCACCACGCTGATCGTCTACGTCGACCGGGACGGCTACAACGACAACGCGGGCGGCGGGCTCAGCTTCCTGGACGCGGCGTACTACGCCACCGTGACGCTCTCCACCACCGGGTACGGCGACATCACCCCGTACAGCGACGGCGCCCGGCTCACCAACATCTTCGTGATCACCCCGCTGCGCGTGGTGTTCCTGATCATCCTGGTCGGCACCACCTTGGAGGTGCTCACCGAACGCACCCGCCAGCAGTGGCGGTTGAACCGCTGGAGGTCCACCGTGCGCGAGCACACCGTCGTCATCGGGTACGGCACCAAGGGCCGCAGTGCCGTCGACACCCTGCTCGGACAGGGCGTGAAGAAGGAGGAGATCGTCGTCGTCGACCCGCAGCGCAAGGTGATCGAGCAGGCCGCCCGGCACGGCCTGGTCGGCGTGGTCGGCGACGCCACCCGCACCGACACCCTGCTGCGCGCCGCCCTGCCCACCGCGGCCCGGGTCGTGATCGCGCCCGAACGGGACGACACCGCCGTCCTGGTCGCCCTGACGGCGCGCCAGCTGAACAAGGGCGCCACCGTCGTCGCGGCCGTCCGGGAGGACGAGAACGCCCCGCTGCTGCGGCAGAGCGGTGCCGACGTCGTCGTCACCAGCTCCAGCTCGGCCGGGCGGTTGCTCGGCCTGTCGATGCTCAGCCCGCACGCCGGCGCCGTGATGGAGGACCTGCTCACCTACGGCCACGGCCTGGACGTGGTCGAGCGCCCCGTCACCCGCGCCGAGGCCGGGCACAGCCCGCGCGAGTGCGAGGACCTGGTGGTCGCGGTGGTCCGTGGCCGGCGGGTGCTCAACTACACCGAGCCCGAGGCCGCCGTGCTCCAGCTCACCGACCGGGTGATCGTGATCAAGTCGACCGGCTGACGCGGGCCTTGCCCGCCGCCGCGCCCTGACGCGCAGTAGGTTCGAGACATGTATGCGATGACGATTCCCGTACCCGGCGGTCCCGAGGCGCTCGTGTGGGCCGAGGTGCCCGACCCGGTGCCCGGCGAGGGCGAGGTCCTGGTCGAGGTGGCGGCCACCGCCGTCAACCGTGCCGACCTGCTCCAGCGGCAGGGCAACTACAACCCGCCGCCCGGCGCCTCGCCCTACCCCGGGCTGGAGTGCGCCGGGCGGATCGTCGCCCTCGGGGCGGGCGTGTCCGGTTGGGCGGTCGGCGACGAGGTGTGCGCGCTGCTGGCCGGCGGCGGGTACGCGCAGCGCGTCGCGGTGCCGACCGGGCAGCTGCTGCCGCTGCCCAAGGGCCTGGGCTTCGAGGAGGCCGCCGCGCTGCCCGAGGTCGCCTGCACGGTGTGGTCCAACGTGTTCCTCACCGCCCACCTGCGGCCCGGCGAGACGGTGCTGCTGCACGGTGGCGCGAGCGGCATCGGGACCATGGCGATCCAGCTGGCCAAGGCGGTCGGCGCGCGGGTCGCGGTCACCGCGGGCAGCGCCGAGAAGCTGGCCCGGTGCACCGAACTCGGCGCGGACATCGCGATCGACTACCGCGAGCAGGACTTCGTCGAGGTGGTCAAGGAGGCCACCGGCGGGACCGGGGTGGACGTGATCCTGGACATCATGGGCGCCAAGTACCTGCAGCGGAACGTGGACGCGCTGGCGGTCAACGGGCGGCTGGTGATCATCGGGCTGCAGGGCGGTGTGAAGGGCGAACTCGACCTCAACGCGCTGCTGCGCAAGCGCGCCGCGGTGATCGCCACCAACCTGCGCGGGCGTCCGCTGGCGGAGAAGGCGGCGATCGTGGCGGCGGTGCGCGAGCACGTGTGGCCGCTGGTCGAGTCCGGGGTGGTGAAGCCGGTGGTCGACCGGGTGCTGCCGCTGACCGAGGCCGGGGAGGGGCACCGGGTGCTGGCGGCGGGGGAGCAGGTCGGCAAGGTCGTGCTGCGGGTCTGAGGTCTGAGGTCTGAGGCCTGAGTGCTGAGGGCTGGGTCCTGGTGCGAATGGTCCGAAATGCTCTAATTGGCCGAATGTGTGAGGCTGGTCCCGAGCTGTCCCGCCGCCGACCCGCCCGCGGGCGGTCGGCCGTCGGAAGGACCTCCGACCGTGGCCGCACCTACACACCTCTTCGGGCCGCTGCCCTCCGCGCCACACCACCGTCGTCCCCACCACCACCGCACCCGCCCGGGCCGGGCCCATCGGCTGATCGCGGCGGTCGTGCTGGGGCTCACGCTCCCGCTGGCCGCCGCTTCGGCGGCCGTCGCCGCGCCGTCCCCCGCGCTGTACCCGTCGCCGACGGGCGAGGCGAGCGATCAGGCGGAGCCGACCGCAGAGACGATCGTGGAGCCGGCTGCGGCGCCGACCACCGGCCCGACCCGGCCCGGCACGCCGGCGACGACGCCTGGCGGGAGCGCCACGCCGGGCACCGCGCCGGCGGTGGCCGTGGCCGCCGTGCTCACGGCCCCGGTGGTCTCGGCGCCGCCGACTCCTGTGCCGACCGACGCGGCAGTTCCGGCGGCCGCGCCGCCGCAGCACCCGGTGCCCCGCCCGCACCCGGACGGTGGCGGCCCCCGGGCGCATCGCCACCGGAGCGTGTGGGCACCCCAGCGTGCCGAAGCCGTCCCGGAGCAGGTGCCGGAGCGAGTGCCGGACCGGGCCCCTGTGCAGGCTCCTGCGCAGGCCCCGGATCAAGCGCCCGAGGCCGACCAGGGCGCCCCGGACGCGACGGCTCCCGCCGACGACGCCGCGCTGGACACCGCCACGGCCGCGACCGACCAGGCCGTGGCCGCCGCCGCCCCCACCGTCCTGCCCGCCCGCTGGCGTGACGCCTCCACCCTGCAGTTCCCGCTGGGTGCGGGGCTGGGGATGATCGGGTGCGGGCTCGGGTTGATCGGGTTGCGGTTGCGACGGGGGTGAACCCCGCGGTGGAGCGGTTGCGCCGGGTGGTGGGGGGAGGTTCGGTGAGGGGTGTGTGGCGGCCGTAGGTGGGCCGGGGCGTGGTGGGCCGGGGCGGAAACTGAGTATCCGTACGGATGCCCGGGGCGGCGCGCGTCGGCGTACCGTCGTCAGCGGCGGCGCAGGACGGCGGGCGTACGGGGGCTTCCGCCCGACCAACCCCAGTGAGAGAGAATGTTGTTCATGACGAATCCGATGAACGAGCGCTCGTCGCAGCAGCCCTTCCAGGCCGCGGGCGGGCAGTCGCAGGACGGCCAGAAGGTGCTGATCGTCGGACCGGACGGGCTGCCGGTGGGCCAGGGGTTCGCCGGTTCGGCGGGCGACGACGAGGGAGACCTGCCGCGTGAGCTCCCGGTGACCGAGATGGTCGAGCAGCCCGCCAAGGTCATGCGGATCGGCAGCATGATCAAGCAGCTGCTGGAGGAGGTCCGGGCGGCGCCCCTCGACGAGGCCAGCCGGGCCCGGCTGAAGGACATCCACGCCAGCTCGATCAAGGAGCTGGAGCTCGGTCTGGCCCCCGAGCTGGTCGCCGAGCTGGAGCGGCTTTCGCTGCCGTTCACCGAGGACAGCATTCCGACCGAGGCCGAGCTGCGGATCGCCCAGGCCCAGCTGGTCGGCTGGCTGGAGGGCCTGTTCCACGGGATCCAGACCGCGCTGTTCGCCCAGCAGATGGCGGCGCGGGCCCAGCTGGAGCAGATGCGGCGGGCGCTGCCGCCCGGTCTGAACGGTGGCGAGCCGGACGAGGACGAGCCGGGTCAGGGCCGCGGCATCCGGTCCGGCCCGTACCTGTAGCGGGCCGTCGGAACCGGACGTACCGCGACGATCCGCCCCGGATCGAGGCGCCGCCGGACGGCGTCGGCGGCCCGGGGCCAGGATCGGCCCTGGACCGATCACCGTCGGCGTGAGCCGATACCCTGACCCCTGTCGCAGGCCGGTCGTACCGCCGCGGCAGGGGTCCGCCAGGCCAGCGGGCCGGGCCCACCACGCACGGACGAGACCGAACGTCACGGTCGCGGCGCCACGGCCGCGCCGAGGGGGAGCAGAGGACCATGAGCGAGCACGGCAACGCGGCGGTCGAGGGCTCCTCCCTGGGCAACGGCCGCTATGTGCTGCAGCGGCTGCTGGGCGAGGGCGGCATGGCCTCCGTGCACCTCGCGTACGACAGCGTGCTGGGCCGGCAGGTCGCGCTGAAGAGCATGCACAGCGAGCTGGGCCGGGACGACTCGTTCAAGGAGCGGTTCCGCCGCGAGGCGCAGGCGGTGGCCCGGCTGGAGCACCCGAACATCGTCACGGTGTACGACAGCGGCGAGGACGTCGCCCCGGACGGCTCCAGCACGCCGTACATCGTCATGCAGCTGATCGACGGCAAGGGCCTGCGCGAGGCGATCAACGAGGCGGTCGCCCAGTTCGGCGCGATGCCGACCGAGGAGGCCCTGAAGGTCATCGTCGGCGTGCTGAACGCGCTGGAGGCCTCGCACGACATGGGCCTGGTGCACCGCGACATCAAGCCCGGCAACGTCATGTTCGACCGCAAGGGCAACGTCAAGGTCATGGACTTCGGCATCGCCCGGGCGCTGGAATCGGGCGTCACGTCGATGACACAGACCGGCATGGTGGTCGGCACCCCGCAGTACCTGTCGCCCGAGCAGGCGCTCGGCAAGCCGGTGGACGCCCGCTCGGACCTGTACTCGGTCGGCGTGATGCTCTTCGAGATGCTCACCGGCCAGCTGGTCTTCGACGGCGACTCGGCCTTCTCGATCGCCTACAAGCACGTCCAGGAGGAGCCGCCGGCGCCGTCCACCCTCAACCGGTCGATCATCCCGGTGGTGGACGCCTTCGTCGCCCAGGCCCTGCGCAAGGACCCGGCCCACCGGTTCCAGAGCGCGGCGGCGATGCGGGACGAGGCGGAGCGGCTGATCGCGGCCGCGAAGGGCGGCGGCAGCGGGCACCCGCTGCAGGCCAGCACGCCTCTGGTGATCAACGAGGGGCCGCGCTCGGTGCACGCCGCGCCGCCGGCCCCGCAGACGCCGCAGCCGCAGTACCCGCAGCAGCCGCAGTACCGGACCCCGCCGCCGGCCTTCCAGCCGCCGCACCAGCAGGGCCCGCAGACCCCGCACCCCCAGTACCTGCAGCAGGGGGCGCCGCAGCAGCCGCAGTACCGGACCCCGCCGCCGGCCTTCCAGCCGCCGCACCAGCAGGGCCCGCACACGCCGCACCCCCAGTACCTGCAGCGGGGGGCGCCGCAGCAGGCGCACACCCCGCCGCCGCAGCCGATGCCGCCGTACCAGCAGCCGAAGGCGCCCAGCGGCGGTGGCTGCTCGACGGCCGCGGTGGTCATCGGGATCATCGTCGGCGTGCTCGTGCTGGCCGGCATCATCATCGCGATCGTGGTCAACAAGGCGCAGGACAACAAGACGAAGACCAAGACCGGGCACACCAGCGGCGAGCGGCCCGCGGCGGTGCTGGTGGTGGACCTTCCGGCCGACCGGTATGGCCTGCTCTGACGCTTTCCGGCCGGTTCGGGCGTGCCACGGGTCCGGGCCGGAAGCGGTAGCGTTCGGGGATACGTAAGCGACAGGGCACCGCGATCCGAGCGAACGCCCGGGGCGAGGAGCGATGGCACAGACGCAGCAGCCGGACGACGACACGGGAGCCGGTGCGAACGGCCGGACCGGCGGGACGCCGAGGATTCCCGAGCCCGGCAGCGACGCCGCGACCACCGCGTTCCCGCCGGTCATCGGGGCCGGCGGCCCGCACACCCCCGGTCGCGGCACCGCCGCCCCGCTGGGTACGGTCGGCGACGGCCGCTACCGGCTGACCCACCGGCTCGGCCGCGGCGGCATGGCCGAGGTGTTCGCCGCCGAGGACGTCCGGCTGGGCCGGACCGTCGCGGTCAAGCTGCTCCGCGGCGAGCTGGCCCAGGACGACATCGCCCGGCTGCGGTTCACCCGTGAGGCGCACGCCGTCGCGGCGCTCAACCACCACTCGATCGTCGCCGTCTACGACACCGGCGAGGAGTACGTCGGGGACGAGTCCACGCCGTACATCGTGATGGAGCTGGTCGAGGGCCGGACCGTCCGCGAGCTGCTGGTGGACGAGCAGGCGCCGCCGGTCGACCAGGCGCTGATCATCATCGCCGGGGTCCTGGAGGCGCTGGCCTACAGCCACCGGCACGGCATCGTCCACCGGGACATCAAGCCCGCCAACGTGATCATCACGACCGCGGGCGCGGTCAAGGTGATGGACTTCGGCATCGCCCGGGCGCTGACCGGCACCGCCAGCACCATGACCCAGACCGGCATGGTCATGGGCACCCCGCAGTACCTGTCGCCCGAGCAGGCCCTCGGCAAGCCGGTCGACCACCGCTCCGACCTGTACGCGGCCGGCTGCATGCTCTACGAACTGCTGACGCTGCGCCCGCCGTTCACCGGCGACACCCCGCTCTCGGTGGTCTACCAGCACGTCCAGGACATGCCGGTGCCGCCCTCGCACGCCAACGGCCGGGTGCCGGCCGGGCTGGACCCGCTGGTGCTGCGTTCGCTGGCCAAGAACCCGGACGACCGCTTCCAGGACGCCGACGAGTTCCGTGCGCACATCCAGCACGCGCTGCGCGAGATGCACGGCGCGGCCGGTGCGGGCTGGGCGGGCGCGGCGGCCGGGCTGGCCGCCGCGGGGCAGGGGAACACCGGCGCCACCCAGGTGATCCGGCCGGACCAGACCGCGGCCACCGCGGCCTTCGGCTCGATCGGCCCCGGTGACCAGACCTCGATGATGCCCTACCCGGGGACGGGTCAGGGGGCCGGCGGACCGCACACCCCGTCGACGCCCTACCCGGGGGCCGGCGGCCCCTACGGCGGTGGCGGTGAGGGCGACGGCGGTGACGGGGACGGCTCCGGTCGTCGGCGCGGGCCGTGGGGCTGGGTGGCCGGAGTGGCGGCCGTGCTGGTCGCGGCCGGGGTCGGCATGGCGTTCGCGTTCAGCGGTGGCGACGGCGGGACCTCGCACGTCGTGCCGCCGACGCCCGCACCGGTGGTCAGCACGACCGAGCCCACCACGCCGACCCAGAGCGGCACCCAGAGCCCGCCCGCGCCCAGCACCGGCACCCGGCGCCCGCAGCAGCCGACCGACAACGGCAACTACAGCGGCAACAACAACAGCGGCAACAACAACATGTCGCCGTCGTCGAGTTCGGGCAAGCACACGCAGACCCCGACGCCCACCGGGAGCGCCAGCCACACGCCGACGGCCCCTTCGACGACGACCAACCCGCCCACCACGGCGCCCACCACCCCGAGCACGGGCGGCGGTGGCAACACGGCCACCTCGCCGCCGCCGCCGAGCAAGTCGGTTCCGCCGGTGACGGCCCCGCCGGTGACACAGCCGCCGGCGACGCCCTGATCGGTCCGGGCTGACGCCGGTCAGTTGGCGAAGGCGTCCAGGACCTGCTCGTACTCCTGGCACCACCAGGCCAGTTGGCCCGCGGAGGCGGGGTAGAGCGGGTCGGCCCGGTGGTCGGCCCGCTGGTAGCGCCACTGGAGCATCCAGAAGTCGTTCAGCCGCTCCCACCAGACCCGGTGGGCGGCGGCGGCCAGGTGCTCGGCGGTGGCGGCCCCGGTGGCCCGGTAGGCCTGCGAGTAGTGGCGGGCCCGCACCAGGTCGAGCGTGCCGGACGTCCGGTCGTTGAAGAGCAGGGTGGCGGCGCGGACGGCCTCCTCGGCGCGCGGCTGCGGTCCGAGCTTGTCCCAGTCCAGGACGGCCGCGACCGGGCCGCCGTCGGGGCCGTCGCCGTACAGCAGGTTCAGCCCGTGGAAGTCGCCGTGGGTCCAGCCGGTGGGCGGGGCGGTCTGCGGGTCGGGGCGGCGGTGGGCGTGTTCGGCGAGCAGTTCCAGCCGTTCGGTGAGCCTCAGTTCGATCAGCGCGTCCAGGTCGCCGTACGGGCGGTGGTCGCGGGCGCGCCGCCGCAGGTCGCGGGCGAGGTCGGCGCTGTCGAGGGGGTTGGCGGCGCGGTAGCCGGCGGGCTGATCGAGGGGGGCGCACACGTCGTCGAGCGCGCCGTGCAGTCGGCCGAGCAGCGCGCCGAGCGCGTCGCACTGCGGCGGGGAGAGGTCGGTACCGTGCCGGTGTCGGCCATCGACCCAGGGGAACAGCGCGAACAGCCGGCCGCCGTAGCCGGCCACCGTGCCGGATCGTTCGGCGCAGGCCAGCGGGGGTGCGACGGGCAGCCCGAGGGCCTGCAGCCCGGCCATCGCGCGGTGGTGGGCGACGATCTTCGGACGGCTGGCGGTGGCGGCGTCGACGTAGCACTTCAGGAAGTACCCGCCGGTCTCGGTGGTGACCCGGTACCCGCGGTTCAGCAGGCCTTCCGCGACCGGTTCGGCGGCCAGCAGCCCCCCTACCCGGTAACGGCCCAGGACCTCGGCGAGTGCGGCGCGCGGGACGGGCGGACTGAGGGTCCCTATCGGCGGCGCGGAGAGGTCGGGGCGGGCCGGGGAGCAGGAGAGGGTCTGGCTGAAAGTCACAGCCAGAGGTTAGGGCCCCCGTGCGGGGGCCCTTGACAGAGCATCAGATCTGTGCTTGCTGTTCTGATCAGTGCTGCTGGTCCGCCTGGTGCCGTGCCACGAAGGCCGCCGCCTGGGTGCGCCGCTCCATGCCCATCTTGGCGAGCAGACTGGAGACGTAGTTCTTGACCGTCTTCTCGGCCAGGTGCAACTCGTTGCCGATCTGACGATTGGTCATCCCCTCGCCGATCAGATCGAGGATCCGGCGCTCCTGCTTGGTGAGCTGCGCCAGCCGCTCGTCCTCCTTCTCGCCGCCGTCGCGCAGCCGGGCCAGCACCCGACTGGTGGCGACCGGGTCGAGCAGCGACTTGCCGGCCGCGACGTCCCGGACGGCGGTGATCAGGTCGGTGCCGCGGATCGCCTTCAGGACGTAGCCGGAGGCACCCGCCATGATCGAGTCGAACAGTGCCTCGTCGTCCGAGAACGAGGTCAGCATCAGGCACTTGATCTCCGGCAGCCGGGATCGGACCTCCCGGCAGACCTCGACCCCGTTGCCGTCCGGCAGTCGGACGTCGAGCACCGCGACGTCCGGGTGCACCGCCGGGATCCGGGTGAGCGCCTCGGCGGCGGTGCCGGCCTCGCCGACCACCTCGATGTCGTCCTCGACCGAGAGCAGATCGTGCACGCCCCGCCGGACCACCTCGTGATCGTCGAGCAGGAATACCCTGATTTGTCCGTTATCAGTCACCTCCAAAGACTCCCATACCACCGCACGAAAGACCTATCCTCCCTATCACCACGGCAACGCGATCCGGCCGGAGCGCTCCAAAACCGATACCGAGAACCCCCTTACGTACGGGCCGCTGCCCGGATAACGTGCGCTGGTGTCCTGAAGGCGCCCGAATTGAGAGCTGCGTCACGCGGTCCGTCACCCCCACCCTTCCGACGGCGCGCTACCCGCGGCACCCTCGGGGTTGTAGGCCCTGAACAAGTAGGACGTCCTAGCGCAAGCGCGCCAAGGGCGGACGCTGGGTAACGTTCTCGTGAGGGACGCCGTCGGAACAGGATCACCACCTGCCCCGCAGTAGGTGCGCACACCCACGCGCGCCCCGCGAGGCGGTGACCGGACCGGTCACCGGCGACCCCGGGCGGCCGGACAGACCGAGGAGTGAACGTGACCGTCAAAAGCACGGCGAGGGCTCGCAAGAAGGCGGCCCCCGGCGTCCCTGACACCCTCCGCGCCACGGGGACGGACGCCCAGCCGGAGCTCGTACAGCTGCTCACCCCGGAAGGCGAGCGGGTCGAGCACCCGGACTACCCGCTCACCACCACTCCGGAGGAGCTGCGCGCCCTCTACCGCGACCTGGTGCTGGTCCGCCGGTTCGACGGCGAGGCCACCGCACTCCAGCGCCAGGGCGAGCTCGGCCTGTGGGCCTCGCTGCTCGGCCAGGAGGCCGCGCAGGTCGGCTCCGGCCGCGCCATGCGCACCGGCGACTACGCCTTCCCCACGTACCGCGAACACGGGGTCGCCTGGTGCCGCGACGTCGACCCGCTCAACCTGCTCGGCATGTTCCGCGGCGTGAACCACGGCGGCTGGGACCCGAACGAGAAGAACTTCCACCTGTACACCATCGTGATCGGTGCGCAGGCCCTGCACGCCACCGGCTACGCGATGGGCGTCAGCAAGGACGGCGCCGACGACGCGGTCATCGCCTACTTCGGCGACGGCGCCTCCAGCCAGGGCGACGTCAACGAGGCCTTCACCTTCGCCTCGGTCTACAACGCCCCCGTGGTGTTCTTCTGCCAGAACAACCAGTGGGCGATCTCCGAGCCCACCACCACCCAGACCAAGATCCCGCTGTACCGCCGCGCCTCCGGCTTCGGCTTCCCGGGCGTCCGGGTCGACGGCAACGACGTGCTGGCCTGCCTCGCGGTCACCCGCTGGGCGCTCGACCACGCCCGCAGCGGCAACGGCCCGGTGCTGATCGAGGCCTTCACCTACCGGATGGGCGCGCACACCACCTCCGACGACCCCACCCGCTACCGGGCCACCGAGGAGACCGAGGCCTGGAAGGCCAAGGACCCGATCCTGCGGCTGCGCACCCTCCTGGAGAAGGAGGGCCTGGCGGACGAGGAGTTCTTCACCGCGATCGACGCGGAGAGCGAGCGGCTGGGGCTGCGGGTGCGCGAGGGCGTGCGCGGCATGCCGGACCCGGACCCGACGCTGATCTTCGACCACGTGTACAGCGAGCCGCACGCGCTGGTCGATGAGGAACGGGCCGAATACGTCGAGTACGCGGCCTCCTTCGAGGCGGGGGAGAACCACTGATGGCCGGTCAGCTCAGCATCGCGAAGGCGCTCAACGACGCGCTGCGCAAGTCGCTGGAGAACGATCCGAAGACCGTCCTGATGGGCGAGGACATCGGCAAGCTCGGCGGCGTCTTCCGGATCACCGACGGCCTGCAGAAGGACTTCGGTGAGGGCCGGGTGATCGACACCCCGCTGGCCGAGTCCGGCATCGTGGGCACCGCGATCGGCCTCGCGCTGCGCGGCTACCGCCCCGTGGTGGAGATCCAGTTCGACGGTTTCGTCTACCCGGCCTTCGACCAGATCGTCTCCCAGCTGGCGAAGATGCACGCCCGCGCGCTCGGGCACGTCAAGATGCCGGTCACCATCCGCATCCCCTACGCGGGCGGCATCGGCGCGGTCGAGCACCACAGCGAGTCGCACGAGGCGTACTTCGCGCACACCGCCGGCCTGCGCGTGGTCAGCCCGTCCAGCGCGCACGACGCGCACTGGATGCTGCGGCAGGCCATCGCCTCGGACGACCCGGTGATCTTCCTGGAGCCCAAGCGCCGGTACTGGGACAAGGGCGAGATCGGCCCCGCCGCCGACCTCGCGCTGCACGACGCCCGGATCGTGCGGCCCGGCACCGACGCCACGCTGCTCGCCTACGGCCCGATGGTCAAGGTCTGCCTGGAGGCCGCCGCGGCCGCCGAGGAGGACGGCCGCCGACTGGAGGTCGTCGACCTGCGCTCGCTCTCCCCGGTGGACTTCACCACCCTGGAGGAGTCGGTCAAGCGCACCGGGCGGGCCGTCGTGGTGCACGAGGCGCCGGTCTTCCTGGGCATGGGCGCCGAGTTGGCCGCCCGGCTCACCGAGCGGTGCTTCTACCACCTGGAGGCGCCGGTCCTGCGGGTCGGCGGCTACCACGCGCCGTACCCGCCGTCCCGGGTCGAGGAGGCGTTCCTCCCCGACCTGGACCGTGTGCTCGACGCCGTCGACCGCGCGCTCGCGTACTGATCCGGGGAGCGAAGATGACCACCGAAGTTCGCTCGCTCCGCGAGTTCAAGATGCCCGACGTGGGCGAGGGCCTGACCGAGGCCGAGATCCTCAGCTGGTACGTCAAGCCGGGTGACACCGTCACCGACGGGCAGGTCGTCTGCGAGGTGGAGACCGCCAAGGCGGCGGTGGAGCTGCCGATCCCGTTCAACGGGGTCGTCGAGCAGCTCTTCTTCCCGGCGGGCGCGACCGTCGACGTCGGCACCGCGATCATCTCGGTCGCGGTCGCCGGGGAGGCCGGGGCCGTGGCTCCTGCCGCCGCTCCGGCTGCTCCCGCCGCCGAGGCCGCCGCTCCGGCCGCTGCGTCGGCCGAGCCCGAGCCCGAGCGGCGCGAGGTGCTGGTCGGTTACGGCCCGCGCACCGGCACCGCCCAGCGCCGGGCCCGGCGTACGACCACGACCACCGTCAACGCGACGCCGGCTCCGGCCGCGCCGGCTGCTCCGGTCGCTCCGGTGCCGGCGCAGGTCGCGCCCGTGGTGGCCGAACAGCCCGTCGGGGGACGGCCGTTGGCCAAGCCGCCGGTACGCAAGCTGGCCAAGGACCTCGGCATCGACCTGCGCGCCGTCGTCGCCACCGGCCAGGACGGCGTGATCACCCGCGAGGACGTGCACGCCCACGCGTCGGCCCTGGCCGCCGCGCGGGCCGCTCCGGCGGAGCGGCCCGTCGAGGCCGCGCCGGTCGAGGCGCTGCCGGCGCCGGTCGGCACCACGGGCGACGTCCGGGTGCCGATCAAGGGAGTCCGCAAGGCGACCGCGCAGGCGATGGTGGCCTCGGCCTTCACCGCCCCGCACGTCACCGAGTTCGTCCAGGTCGACGTGACCCGCACGATGAAGTTCGTCCGTCGGCTCAAGGAGAGCGGCGAACTGGGCCGGGACGTCCGGATCAGCCCGCTGCTGCTGGTCGCCAAGGCGCTGCTCACCGCGGTCAAGCGGCATCCCGAGATCAACGCGCAGTGGGACGAGGCGGCCCAGGAGATCGTCATCAAGGGCCAGGTGAACCTCGGCATCGCCGCGGCCACCCCGCGCGGCCTGATCGTCCCCAACATCAAGGACGCCGGCGGCAAGACCCTCACGGGCCTCGCCGTCGCGCTGGGCGAGCTGATCGACACCGCCCGCCAGGGCAAGACCTCGCCGGGCGACATGCAGGGCGGGACCATCACCATCACCAACGTCGGCGTCTTCGGCGTCGACACCGGCACCCCGATCCTCAACCCCGGCGAGGCCGCGATCCTCGCCGTCGGCACGATCCGGGACATGCCGTGGGTGCACAAGGGCAAGGTGGTCCCGCGTCAGGTGACCACGCTGGCGCTCTCCTTCGACCACCGGCTGGTGGATGGGGAGTTGGGCTCCAAGGTGCTGGCCGACGTGGCCGCCCTGCTGGAGCGCCCGAAGCGCCTGATCACCTGGGGCTGACGGCCCGGAACGTCACGAAGGGGCCTTCCCCCCACACCGCCGTGTGGGGGGAAGGCCCCTTCGCTTGTGCCCGCCCGTCGACTAGCGCTGGGGACGGAGTCGACGGACGGCGATCAGGACGCCGGCGCCGAGGGCGAGCAGGGCGGCGGAGGCGGCGAGGAGGAAGGTGTTGGAGGAGCTGGAGCCGGTCTGGGCGAGCTCGGGGGTGCCGGCCGGCGCGGTGGTGGCCGGGGCGGCACTGGGGGTCGCGCTCGGCGCGGCGGGGGCCTTGGTGGGCGCGGCGGCGGGCGCCTTGGTGGCGGCCGGGGCCGAGGTCTGGTCGGCGGCGGGCTTGGCCGGGGCGGGCTTGTCCTGCTTGGCGGGGGCGGGCTTGGCCGGAGTGGTCGGCTTCGCGGTGGTGGTGGGCTTGGGGGCCGGGGCGGGGTTCTCGGCCTGGCGCACCACGCGGACGGTGCGCGCCTCGCTGGTCTCCACCGGGAAGCCCTTGGCCCGGCCGCCGACGGTGACCTGGAGCTCGGTGAGGTCCTTCGGCGCCTGTGCCGACAGGCGCACGCGGTACATGAAGTTGGCGACGCGGCCGGTCTCCAGGCGGTCGGCCTTCGCCGAGGGGGCGTCGGCCCACAGCGTCGGGTCGCAGCCGTGGCGCAGGGGCACGGTCTTCCAGCCCTGGTCGGAGGAGACCTCGACCACGAAGTCCTGGGGCCGGAGGCCGCCGCGCGGGTTGTAGATCGCGAGCAGCGGGGAGGCGTTCTGGACCGTGGCGCCGGTGAAGTTGCCGACGCTGTCGCCGATCTCGAGCTTCGGGCCGCCGGGGGTGATGGTCTGGCCGGGCGGGGTCATGTGGAAGCCGGCGCTGATGCCCGTGCGCACGTCCCCCTGGTCGCCCGCGGCGGGCCCGCTCTGGTCGGCGACGGCCGCGTTGTCCGGGCCTCCGCAGGCCCAGGCGGAGTCGGTGGCGAGGAACTGGACGCCGCCGGCGAGGACGGTGGCGGCGGCGAGGGTGGCGATGCGGCGGCGGCCGGAGAAGGCGCGGTCGTTCTTCGCGAAACGGGTGATAACGGACGTGCGCATGACGTGACTCCCCAGGGTCATGGGTCTGACGGTGTGTGGGTGAAGACGACCGGGCCCGCTCGGTGTCGAGTGGGAGCGCCCCCCGGTCTCGCCGGTCTCGCTCTCCGTGCCTTCATCCGTATAGACGCGCATCCCCGGCGGTGGTTGCAGGTGGGTTCAAAAGTTTTTTCGGGAGCCTTGGACGCGGCGTTCGGGATACTTCCGGAATGACTGAGGAGCTGACAGTCCGACCGGAGACGGGGTCGGACGGGGGCGGGGAGCGTCGGTCGCTGCGGCGGGACGTGTCGGGGCCGGCGCTGCTGGCGGGGCTGGTCTGCATCGCGGTGTCGTTCTCGGGGCCGCTGGTGGTGGTGCTCGCGGCGGCGGCCGCCGGGCGGCTGGACGCGGCGCACACGGCGTCCTGGATCTGGGCGGTGTCCATCGGCAGCGGGCTGAGCGGCTTCGCGCTGAGCTGGTGGACCAGGACCCCGGTGATCACCGCCTGGTCCACCCCGGGGGCCGCGCTGCTGGTGACCAGCCTGGGCGCGTACCCGTACCGGGAGGCGGTCGGGGCGTTCCTGGTGAGCGCCGTGGTGGTGACGCTGTTCGGGGTGACCGGCTGGTTCGGCCGGCTGATCGCGGCGGTGCCGGCCGGGATCGTCAACGCGATGCTGGCGGGCATCCTGTTCTCCTTCGGCGCCGGGATCTTCGGCGCCGTGCACAGCGCGCCGGTGCTGGTGGTGGGCAGCTTCGCGGCGTTCCTGCTGGCCAAGCGGCTGGCGCCGCGGTACGCCGTGCCGGTGGCGCTGCTGGCGGGCGGGGTGCTGGCGGCGCTGACCGTCGGACTGCCGCTGCACCTGGGATCGAGCGGGCCGACCCGGCCCGTGTTCACCGTGCCGGCGTTCTCCTGGGCGGCCATGGTGGGGCTGGCGCTGCCGCTCACGATCGTGGTGCTGGCCTCGCAGAACGCGCCGGGCCTCGGGGTGATGCGGGCCTTCGGCTACCGGACGGACGACCGGCTGCTGATCGGGTCGACCGGCGTGATGTCGCTGCTGCTGGCGCCGTTCGGCTCGCCGGGGGTGAACCTGGCGGCGATCACGGCGGCGATCTGCTCCGGCCCGGAGAGCCACCCCGACCCGCGCCGCCGCTACGTCGCGGGGATGTCCTCGGGCGCGCTGTACGTGCTGGTGGGCAGCTTCGGCGGGGTGCTGGTGAGCCTGTTCACCGGCCTGCCGAAGGAGCTGATCGCGGTGATCGCCGGGGTCGCCCTGCTGGCCTCGCTGCAGGGCAGCCTGGCGGCGGCGGTGGCGGACGAGAAGGGGCGGGACGCGGCGGTGGTGACCTTCCTGGCGAGCGCCTCGGGGATGAGCCTGTTCGGGATCGGCTCGGCCTTCTGGGGCCTGCTGTTCGGGCTCGGCACCCATCTGGTGCTGAACCTCCGCAAGCGCTGACGGGGCAAGGGCGTTCCCCGGTCGCTGTCCGGACGGTTGCTCTGATGCTTGTTCCAGTCGTTGGAATGACTGGTGTGGGGTGAGTCATTCGGCCAGGTCGGTGACTTTTTCGGGGAGTGGTAGGGACGACACACCCGTACGGGTACGTCTCCGCTCCACCACCCGGGCGACGCCGGGTGACCGGAGCCCCGAGGACGCACCCGTATGCCGCCTGGCAACCCTGGCCGTCTCGTCCGGAGTCTGGCCGCGCTCGTGCTGGTGTCCACCGCCGTACTCCCCTCCGCCCTGGAGCTGGTCGGCCCCTCGCCGTTCGGCGCGATCGGGCCGGGCGCCCCCGCGGACCGGGCGGTGCCGCCGCACGCAGTCCAGCGCGCCGACCACCGGCCGGCCGCGGCCGCCCCGACCGTCGACATACGGCGCACCGGTGACCCGGCCAACCGGATCACCCTGGTCCTGCTCGGCGACGGCTACACGGGTGCCGAACAGGACCTGTTCCGGCAGCAGGCGGACCGGGCCTGGCGCGCGCTGATGGACATCGAGCCGTTCCGCACCTACCAGGGGTACTTCAACATACGGCGGGTCGAGGTGGTCTCCCCGGTCTCCGGGATAGCCGAGACCGAGAGCCGGGGCCGCAATCCCGCCACCCCGCTCGGCATGCACTTCTGGTGTGAGGGCACCGCCCGGCTGCTCTGCGCCGACGAGGCCGCCACCGCCCGGTACGCGGGGGACGGCTCCGGGCCGCAGTACCTGATCGCGCTGGCCAACTCCAGCGAGTACGGCGGCGCCGGCGGAACCGGGGTGACCACCCTGGCCGGCGGCAGCCCGGACGCCGGGCGGATCATCCAGCACGAGATCGGGCACACCGTGGGGGACCTCGGCGACGAGTACGACAGCGCCCCGGACGACGCCGAGTACCCGAACCTCTCCACCCTCGGCGCCGACGACATGCGCAAGAAGCAGACCAAGTGGTGGCGCTGGCTGGGCGTGGAGTCCCCGGACGGCGCCGGGACGGTCGGCGCCTACCGCAGCGCCAACGGCCTCTACCGGCCCACCCCCGACTCGGTGATGCGCACCCTGGGCAGCGCGTACAACCTGCCGTCGCGCGAGGCGATCATCGAGGAGCTGTACCGCAGGGTCCGGCCGACCGACGCCCCGACGCCGCCGCCCGGCGAGGTGGCCGGGCGCCCCCGGCTGCAGGTCCGGCCGCTGCCGCTGGCCGGCTCGCGCCAGTTGCAGGTGCAGTGGACGGTGGACGGCGTCCCGGTGGTGCCGCAGGCCGGCGGCGGTGCGCTGGACACCGCCCAGCTGAACCTGGCCCCGGGGCGGACGGCCACCGTGACCGCGACCGTCCGGGACACCACCGACTGGGTACGGGACGAGGCCTTCCGGGACCGCTACATGACCCGGTCGGTGTCCTGGACGGTGACCGGCTGAGGCCGGGTTCGTGCCCGATCGACCGCACCCCGTGCCAGGCCTCCCATCATGGGATGACTAATCTGGTCGCACTATGACCGTGGAGCCCGCCCGTTCAGCCGCGCCCCTGTCCGTCTCCACTCCCCGAACCGCGGCCGAGCCCCCGGCCGTCCCCGCCCCCTCCCCGCCCGGCGGGCGCGCGGCCTGGCTGGCCTGGTCCATCGGCGTCAGCGTCTACATCCTCGCGGTGATCCACCGCACCAGCCTCGGTGTGGCCGGACTGGACGCCGCCGACCGCTTCGGCATCGGCGCCTCCGCGCTCTCCACCTTCTCGATCCTCCAGGTGCTGGTCTACGCGGCCATGCAGATACCGGTCGGCCTGCTGGTCGACCGGTTCGGGCCGCGCCGGGTGCTGCTGTTCGGCATCGTCCTGCTGAGTGCCGGCCAGCTGGCCTTCGCCTTCAGTTCCTCCTTCGCCCCCGCGCTGGCCTCCCGGGCGGTGCTCGGCTGCGGCGACGCGATGACCTTCATCAGCGTGCTGCGGATCGCTGCCCGGTGGTTCCCGGCCGCCCGGAACCCGTTCGTGGCCCAGCTGACCGGCCTGGCCGGGATGGGCGGCAACCTGGTCACCACCGTGGTGCTCGCCCAGGCCCTGCACCACGAGGGCTGGACGCCCACCTTCACCGCGATCGCGCTGCTCGGCGTCGCGGTCTTCGCGCTGGTCGCGCTCTTCCTGAAGGAGGCCCCGGCGGCGCCGGCCGCCCGGCCGCCGGAGCAGCCGTCCGCGGCGCGGCCGAAGGTCGGGCGGCAGGTCCGCGCCTGCTGGCGCGAGCCGGGTACCCGGCTCGGCCTCTGGGTGCACTTCACCACCCAGTTCCCCGGCAACGCCTTCGGCCTGCTCTGGGGCCTGCCCTACCTGGTGGAGGCGCAGGGCATGTCCCGCGCCGAGGCCGGCGGGCTGCTGACCCTGCTGGTGCTCAGCAACATGGCCTTCGGCTTCCTGTTCGGCCGGGTGCTCTCGGTCTCGGCGCGGGCCCGGATGCCGATCGTGCTCACCGTCATCACGGCCACCGGGCTCGGCTGGGCGCTGGTGCTGGCCTGGCCCGGTGGGCACCCGCCGAGCTGGCTGCTGGCCGGGATCATCGTGGTGATGGGCAGCAACGGCCCGGCCTCACTGGTCGGCCTGGACTACGCCCGGGCGCGCAATCCGGTGGAGCGCCTCGGCACCGCCTCCGGGATCGTCAACATGGGCGGCTTCATCGGGACGATGATCACGCTGTTCGGCATCGGCGTGCTGCTGGACGGGCTCTCGCCGGCCGGCGCCGGGGAGTACTCGGCCGACGCCTTCCGCTGGGCGTTCTGCTGGCAGTACGCCCCGCTGGTGGTCGGCACGGTGATGATCCTGCGGCTCCGGCGGAAGGTTGCGGCGGCGGCGTAGGGCTTCCGACCGGTGGAAACGTGATCAACCAGCCCGAAAGCGAGGTTGATCGAGCGCGAGTCGACGACCCGCGGGCGGGCCGCGTCGACGACGTGGCGCACCCGGCTCGGGTTCAACCTGCCGGGCACCGCGCACACGTCCGCCGTGACGGACCACGGCTCCCCGGCGATCATGCGGAGGGGTCGGATGCGGCGGGGGTCAGACGGTGACGGTGAAGGCGGCCAGGACCCGGTCGGCCAGTTCCTTGTCGCCCTCGACGGTCACCGGTCCGGGGCGACCGCGGCCGCAGGCGAGCCGGAGGTAGGTCTCCCAGTCCATGGTGAGCTGGACGTCCGGGGCCAGGCTGATCGACTCGTCGACGGTGCCACGGCCGGCCGCGTCGACCCGGACGGTGCGCAGGAACTCCACCGGGCCGGTGACGTCCAGCACCAGGGCCGTTCCGGCCGGGGCGCCGGCCTGGTGGGCGACGGCCTTGGGCAGCAGTCCCAGCAGCACGTCCCGGGTGATCAGGGCGGCCGGGGCGTCCAGGTTGCCGGGGGTGTCCAGGGCCCGGCGCAGGTCCTGCTCGTGCACCCAGACGTCGAAGGCCCGCAGGCGCAGCAGCTCGTGGTACGGCACGTCGCGGCTGTGCGGGCCGGCCGGCCAGCGCACCGGCTCCTCGGGCGTCTGCTTGGCATTCCGCAGTGCCCGGGAGCGGCGGATGATCGTGTACTCCAGCTCGCTGGTCATCTCCAGCGCGGTGTGGCAGCGGCGCTTGTCGACCGGCAGCTCGATGTAGCGGGCGAACTCGGTGGTCACGTGGCGAAGGTCACGCGGCAGCGAGTGGATCGGGCGGGGGTCGCCGAGCAGCTCGGACTCGACCGCGATGACGTGCGAGACGACGTCCCGGACCGACCAGCCGGAGCATTCGGTGGCCCGGTTCCAGGAGCCCTCGGGGAGGGGGGCGACCAGCTCCGATATGGACTCGATGCTCTGGGTCCACGCCTCCGTGTAAGCCTGCACGGTCTGGTTGTCCGTCACGGGAATTTCCGGCCTTCCGTCAGCTTCCTTGCCCTCTGCGCCCGGCCTCCCCGGTCGGCCGGGTTGGTCCGGCTTCCGGGCGCACACGCTAACCGCACGTTACGCTGCCGGGAGACAGCTGGGCAGCGCTTTCGGGTGACGATCGTAGGTCTCTTGCCGTGGACGGTGGTACTGTGCGCGCTTCATTGATCCAACTCGCGGTATCCGACGCCGAGCCGCCCGCGGAGCGGCGGGCCCGGGCCGCCGCCCTGGTCCGGGCGCAGCAGGGTGCGGACCTGGTGGTCCTGCCGGAGCTGTGGCCGCTCGGCGGCTTCGCGTACGACCTGTGGTCGGACGGCGCCGAGACGCTGGACGGGCCCACCTCGGACGCGATGGCGGCCGCCGCCCGGGCGGCCGGGGTCTGGCTGCACGCCGGTTCGATCGTCGAACGCGATCCGGACGGGCCGATCTACAACACCTCGCTGCTGTTCGCGCCGGACGGCGAGCTGGTGCACACCTACCGCAAGATCCACCGCTTCGGTTTCGACAGCGGCGAGGCGGTGGTGATGGGTGCCGGGCAGGAGATCGTCACCGCGCCCACCGAGTTCGCCACCCTGGGCCTGGCCACCTGCTACGACCTGCGCTTCCCGGAGCTGTTCCGGGCGCTGCTGGACGCCGGCGCGCAGCTGCTGGTGGTCCCGGCGGCCTGGCCGGCCCGGCGGCGCGAGCACTGGACGCTGCTGGCCCGGGCGCGCGCGGTGGAGGAGCAGGCGTTCGTGCTGGCCTGCAACACCGCGGGGACGCACGCCGGGGTCGAGCAGGCCGGGCACAGCATCGTGGTGGACCCGTGGGGCCGGGTGCTGGCCGAGGCCGGTACGGAGGAGCAGGTACTGACCGTCGAGTTCGACCCGGCCGAGGTGGCCAAGGCCCGCGAGGAGTTCCCGGTGCTGCGGGACCGCCTGCTGGGGATCCCGGCGCCGGTCCAGCGCTGACCCCGGGCGGGGCCGGCCGGGGGGTTGGTTTGTACCCTCTCGGGGCGGGTTTGAGAAGATGAGCACTCGTCGTGTTCCCCGCCGCTCGATGGCCGGTCCACCGAGGGTCGGCCTGGTCGGCCCGCCCGAGGAGGCCGCGCGCATGTCCGGCAACGGCGCAGGCGACACCCGCCCCGTCATCCAGCGCAACAGCCTGCGCGCGCAGATCGCCGGCGCACTGCGCGAGGAGATGATGGCCGGCCGGTTGGCGGCCGGTCGCAACTTCACCGTCAAGGAGATCGCCGAGCTGTACGGCGTCTCGGCGACCCCGGCCCGCGAGGCGCTGGTGGACCTCGGCTCGCAGGGGCTGTTGCGGGCCGAGCACCACCGCGGATTCACCGTGCCCGCGCTGGGCTGGGACGACTTCCTGGAGATCTTCGAGTCCCGGGTCCTGGTCACCGACAGCTACTACCGCCAGTTCTCCGCCCGCCGGGCGCTGCCGGACCTCACCCGGTTGCCCTCGCTGCGCCGCCGGGCCGACGCGGCGGTCCGGGCGGCCCGGGCCGGGAACCTGGACGTGATGGTGGGCTGCGACCGCCGGTTCTGGCAGGAGGTCGCCGCGCTGATCGGCAACCGCCGGATCGGCGACTACCTGGACTGGCTGCGGGTGCAGTCGTGGATGTTCGCCGCCCCCTACCTGCGGGAGATGCCCGTCCTGGCCGGGGTCTGCTGGGACCGCCACCTCGACCTGGTCGACGCCATCGGAGCGGGTGACCTGGCCGGCGCGCACCGGATCATCTGCGAGTACAACCTGTACACCGCCCGGCTGTTGGCCGGGCTGGCCGGACGGCCGCTGGAGTCGGTGACGGTGCTGGCGCTGCTCACCGAACTCGTGGACGACGAGCCCGCGCCACCGGCCCCGCCCGGCTCCGCCCAGCCTGTCGCTGCCCCGCCCGTCTCCGCCCAGCCCACGGCGGCCCAGGCGGCTGCCACAGCGGCCGCCGGTCGGGTCGGGTCGGGTCGGCGCCGGCCGGGCGAGGAGGTCGGCCGGGAGCTCGGCCGCGAACTCGGACTGGGCCTCGGCCTGGTGCCGCAGCCGCGTGCGGTGCCGTACAGCCGGTTCGGCCGGCGGCTGCCCGAGCCGCCCCCGGACGCCCCGCAGGGACGGCCCGACCCGCACCCGCACCCGGCCCCGGGCCGGTAGGGTGGGCGGTCGTCGAACCGGGCGCTCCGCACAACGGCCGTCCGGGTACCGACCCCGCCCCCGTCGTCGTCCCGCCCTGCGGGCGACCCCGCCACCCGGAGAGGAACTGCCGGCCATGGCCTGCGACCTCTGGCTCGTCCCGCTCGTGGACGTGCTGAGCCACAGCCCCGACAACCCCTTCCGGGACGATCTCGCCCTCTACAACGCCGTGTTGGCATCGCGCGGGCTGCCCGAGGTGCCGGTCTACCAGTTCGTGCCGGGGATCAGCGGTGCGGTCGAGCCGATAGCCGCCTTCGACTACGACTCGCTGCACTTCCTGCGCCGCGCCTACCTGCTGGGCCTCACCGGGCTGGACATCACGCCGGTGGACTCGCTCGGCGGCGACTACGAGCAGCTGCTGGAGATGTTCGAGAGCAGCGCCGAACAGTCGCACCTGGTCTGGCACTTCGACCACGCGGGCGCCTACGTGCCGATCGAGTTCCCGGCGCCGCTGGTGGACGACGCGCTGCTCGCCTCCGGTGGTCCGCTCGGCTCCAGCCACGGGCTGCTGCGCGAACTGCAGGCCGTCGCCCCGGTGCTGGGCATCGACCCGCTCAACCCGCCGGACCCGACCCGGCCGCTCGGCCCGACCGGCCTGGAGCAGCCGTTCGGGCCGCCGCTGGACGACCTGCACCCCTTCGCCCGCGAGCGGCACGCCTGGGCCGGCCTGTACGCGGCGGCGACCCGCAGCCTCACCCAGGGCTCGATGGTCGTCTTCGCCTGAAGCCTCAGCAGGCCGCTGCCCCTTCGCGGCAGCGGCCCCTCAGCGGCCCCTCTGCCGCCCGTTGCCGCAGCGGCCCTCCGGCACCCGCTACCGCGGCCGCCCGCTACCGCAGCGGCCCCTCCGGCGGCCGCTGGCGCGGCATGGTGGGCCGGGTGCCCGGTGACGGCAGCACCCGCACCTGGGCGCCCACCCCGGTCTCGCTGCGCCCGCCCCAGGTCCCCGGGGCCTGGGTGGGCAGCTGGGTCATGGACGCGCGGAACTCCAGCATCCACTCCGAGGTCTCGGTCCGGACCATGTCCGAGACGTCCTCGCAGAACCGGCGCAGCACGCCGAGGCAACGCTCGGCGGCCTCGCCCGCAGTGCCCTCGGTCGGGCCGAGCACCTCGCGCACGCACTCCGACGCCCAGTCGAACTGGAAGGCCTCCAGGCGGCGTTGCAGCGCCTGCGCGGTGCTGACGTCGCGCATCCAACCGGAGGTGAGGCCGAACACCCGGTCGGTGCCGTAGCAGGCGGCGGCGAGCGCCAGGCCGACGTAGCCCCAGCTGGTGCCGTGCGACACCGCCCCGGTCAGGTCGACCAGCGGGGCGGTCACCCCGCCCACCGCGAAGCCGGCCGTGCCGAACCGCAGCAGGCGCGCCCAGCGGCGCTTCCAGACCCGGTCCTTGCGGTACCAGTCGATCGCCTCGACCGCCCGCTCCTCGGACCAGCGGTACAGCTCCTCCAGGCGCTCGGCGGGCTCACCCCAGTCCCCGAGCGGGAACTGGCGGGCGCTCAGATCGGCCCGTCGGCGGGTGGACGCCTGGTGGGCGACGGTCGCGGCGGGTGGGTCCTCCTCGCCGATCTCCTTGCCCCAGGCACTCTCCTCGGGCTGCATTTCCGGCTGGCTCACCTGTGGGGCTCCCTGTGGCGGGCGGACTGCTGGGTCTGGCGGTCCATCGACTGACGCGGCGTCTGCCGGTGGTTGTCCAACAGCACTTCTTACCGCCAAATGGCTGACCATGGGGACGCTTCCCCGGTGATCGTTACCGGATTCGGCCACCGGAACCCGAGGTGGGAGGGATGCGGGGGTCGGCGAGATTTCACCCGTCCGAGCGAGGGCCCGGTGACCCGCCGTCCTGACTCGGCCACCCGGCGCGCACCGACCGGGGGCGGGTTTGGAGGTTCCTCCGACTTCGTCGGCGTACGGAGCTCTTCTCCTGGAGGATCGGACGGGACCGGAGAGCGGCCGGAACTGGCCACCGACTACCCTTGCCAACCGTGAAGGTCCTCGTCATCGGCGGCGGCGCCCGCGAACACGCCCTGTGCCGCTCTCTGTCCCAAGATCCCGCCGTGTCCGAGCTGCACTGTGCCCCGGGCAACGCCGGGATCGCGCAGGTGGCGACGGTCCACCCGGTCGACCAGCTGAACGGTGCGCAGGTCGCCGACCTGGCCGTGCGGCTCGGCGCCGCCCTGGTCGTCGTCGGTCCGGAGGCCCCGCTGGTCGCGGGCGTCTCCGACGCCGTGCGCGCGGTCGGCATCCCGGTCTTCGGCCCGTCCGCGGCAGCTGCCCAGCTGGAAGGCTCGAAGGCCTTCGCCAAGGACGTGATGGCCGCGGCGGCCGTGCCCACCGCCCTGTCCTACGTCTGCACCACCGCCGCCGAGGCGGCCGAGGCGCTGGACGCCTTCGGCCCGCCGTACGTGGTCAAGGACGACGGCCTGGCCGCCGGCAAGGGCGTGGTGGTCACCTCCGACCGCGCGGCCGCGCTGGCGCACGCCGCCTCCTGCGAGCGCGTGGTCATCGAGGAGTTCCTGGACGGCCCCGAGGTCTCGCTGTTCGCGATCACCGACGGCACCACCGTCGTCCCGCTCCAGCCCGCGCAGGACTTCAAGCGCGCGCTGGACGGCGACGAGGGCCCCAACACCGGCGGCATGGGCGCCTACTCGCCGCTGCCGTGGGCGCCCGCCGGGCTGGTCGAGGAGGTCCAGGCGAGCGTCCTGCAGCCGACGGTCGACGAGCTGCGCCGCCGCGGCACCGAGTTCTCCGGCCTGCTGTACGCGGGCCTGGCGCTCACCTCGCGCGGCACCCGGGTGATCGAGTTCAACGCCCGCTTCGGCGACCCGGAGACCCAGGTCGTGCTGGCCCGGCTGCGCACCCCGCTGGCCGCCGTCCTGCTGGCCGCCGCCACCGGCACCCTGGACCAGCTGGAGCCGCTGCGCTGGGACGAGGGCGCGGCCGTCACCGTGGTCGTCGCCTCCGAGGGTTACCCGGCCGCGCCGCGCACCGGCGACCCGATCGAGGGCCTGGCCGAGGCCGAGGCCGACGGGACCGCGTTCGTCCTGCACGCCGGCACCAGGGCCGGTGCGGACGGCCAGGTGCTGAGCGCCGGCGGCCGCGTCCTGTCGGTCACCGCGACCGGCACCGACCTCGTCGAGGCGCGCGACCGCGCGTACGCCGCCGTGGACCGGATCACCCTCAAGGGTGGCCAGCACCGCACCGACATCGCCCTGAAGGCGGCCACCGCCTAGGGCCTGTCCCAGGGGCCGTTCGCATACTCCCGGCACCCGCCCGCAGGGCGCTGCGCATCGTGGGATTTCCCCCCATGGACGCAGCGCCCTGCGGGTTTCCGGGGCGGGAGTGGCTCCGGGGGCCGGCGCACCGTTCGGCGGGCGGAATCCAGCCCATCGGGTGACAGCACCAGCATCCAGCTGACGTAACCGGGCGCCCGGCCTTATGGTGCGCTGGATCGCAGTGCGACGTGGCCGTGCGCCGGGGTCGCCGCCGGGTAGCGGCGCTCCCGCGGGGGGATGCTGGACGGCGTCCGGCCGGGCGGGCCCGGGTGCTTCGCACCGGACCGGTCGCGGCCGTCCGGAATCCGGGCGGTGTCACCGGGACGAGTGGAAACCGGAGCGATCCGGAACACCCACCCGGGCCCGGGCGTCGAAAATGGCAGAAGCGCCACACAGCATGCACTACCGGGGATCGGACGCCTCCGCTTCCCGGTCGGAACTGATCGTTTCGAGTCGGCTCAGGGCCCGTCGCCGGGCGCCCGAGGGCTCCGAAGGGGGTGCCGCACCGTATGGCCGCAGTCGACACCGCGCGCGCTCACGCTCAGGCGGTCCTGCGGGTCCGAGGTCTCGCCCTGGCCGCCGCCGCCATGCCCGCCGCCGTCGCGGTGGTCCTGCTCGCGGGCCGGTTCACCGGGCGGATCGGTGAGCCCGGCTCCGCCGACACCGCCGGGTGGGACGCCGCCCGCTGGGTGGTCTGCGCGGTGGCCGCGCTGACCCTCCTGGTCGCCGGGCTGACCGCCCGCGGCTACCGCGGGGCCGTCCCGCCCCAGACCCCGGCCATCCCGCTGAAACGCGCGGAGGCCCCCGAGCTGTACCGGCTGATCGACGAACTCGCCGACCGGCTGGACGTGCCCGCGCCCTCCGGCGTCGCGCTCACCCCGGACTGCGACAGCTGGCTGGAGGACGTCCCGCCCGTGCGGCCGGCCCGCCTGTTCCGGCCGCACCCCGAGCCGCCCGGCCCGGTCCTGGTGATCGGCTCGCCGTTCCTGTGGTGGATGCGGGCCGGCGAACTGCGCGCCCTGCTCGCCCCCGTGGTGGCCGGCGCCGCCGCCTCCGCCGACCCGGAGATCGCCGCCGCCCGTCGCTTCCTGCGCGGCCTGGACGCCAGCCTGGACTCCGGCGAGGTCGCCGCCCCCGGCCTCGGCGGCGGCACCCTGGCGAGCCCGCCCCGGCCGCCCCGTCGCGGCCTGGCCGCGCTCGCCGAGCGGATCACCGGCGGGATCACCCGCCGGCTGCTCGGCGCCTGCCGCGGCCATGCCGCCGAACTGGAGCGCTCCGTCGCGAGCTGGGCCTCCGAACAGGCCAGAGCGGTGGACTACGGCCTGCGGATCGCCGCCCAGGAGCAGGTCGGTCTGGCCTACGCGGGCTGGGACCGGCTGCTCACCCGGGTCGCGCTGCCCGCCTGGCGGCTCGGCCGCCACCCCGCCCACCTCAACGCCGGCGTGGTCGCCGCCCTCACCGAGCTGTCCCGGCGCGACCGGCTGGCCGACGGCTACGGCAACCGGCTCGGGGACCGCCCCGCCTGCGACCTGCTGGAGGAGCCCGGCACCGTCGACCGGGCGGTCTCCCGGCTCGCCGCCGAGCTGTTCTTCGGCCGTCCGGCCGCCGGAGCCTGGCACGAGCTGGAGTGGGGCGACTATCCGGCCGACGTGGTGGACGCCGGCTGGAGGGCCCGCGCCGCCGTCCTGCAGGCCGCCCTGGACCGGCTCGCCCCGCAGGCCCGCCCCGGCGCCCCGACGCTCACCCGGCTGCTGGGCCGGCTCGCCGAGGGCGACGGCGAGCGGCTGGCCGCGGCGCTCACCGCCCAGCTGGCCCGCACCACCGCCCCGGCCCCGCTGCTCGAACCCGCCCGTAGCGGTCGCGACCTGCTGGTCGACCACGTCACCGCGATGGTCTGCTGCGCCGCCGTCGACACCGCGGGGGGCGCACCCGGCCTGGACTGGCTGGACGGCCCGGTGCTGCTGCTCGGCGGGATCCGCCGCACCGATCTGGCCGGGCCGGTCGCCCAGGCCGTCGAGCAGGGCCAGGACGGCCCGCTACGGGCCTGGCTGGACGCCGCCGACGTCCGCCTGGAGAAACCCGTCCGGTTGTGAGCCGGCAGGCGGCGCTCGGCGCTCCGGCGCGCGCCCCCGAACGGTTCCGCGGGCGGCCGTCTCCGCAGGCCGGAGGCCTGGTCCGGGGCGGCCGTGAGATTCCCGGCACGAATTGCGACCGCAGGGTGACGGAGCGCCTGCACTCTGTGGTGTATTAGTCCGCACGCACATCCGGGGGGCACGTGCCAACCGGGCGGAAGTGCACCTGGGAGGGGCGCGTGGAGACCGAACCCAACCGCCGCTGGGAGTCCGGAACGCACGCTTACAGCGTCTCCGACCCCTTCGGTCAGGGTCCGCTGCCCTGGCTGCGCAGCCCGGACCAGTACCTGGCCGGCGCGGAGGGTGCCATCCCCTGGTACGTCTCGGTGGACGCGCCCGGCCAGCGGCCGCTGGCGGCCGGCGCCCGGCCCAAGCCGCCGGTCGGCACCCCGCAGAGCGCCAACGACGTGGACCAGCAGATCAAGGGCTTCGCCTCGGCCGGGGTGATCCGCCCCGGCGGCTCGGTGGACTTCCGGGTCACCGTCAACCCGCCCCGCGAGTTCACCGTGGACGTCTTCCGGATCGGCCACTACGGCGGCGACGGCGCCAGCCACATGACGTCCAGCCCGCTGATCGCCGGGCTGGCCCAGCCGGCCCCGCTGGTG
This sequence comes from Kitasatospora sp. MAA19, assembly GCF_029894125.1. Lineage (GTDB taxonomy): Bacteria > Actinomycetota > Actinomycetes > Streptomycetales > Streptomycetaceae > Kitasatospora. The sequence goes on along the minus strand of NZ_JARXYZ010000001.1, from coordinate 338,153 downwards.
GTCGAGCGAACGGTCTCCTGCCACCACTGGTGGCACTCCTGGCGGCTGCAGATCCCGGTGCACTGGAAGCCCGGCGCGTACGTCGCCGTGCTGACCACCGCGGACATGCTGCACCGCAGCCACATCCCGTTCACGGTCAGGGACTTCGAGGACCGGGAGCACGCCGCCGAACTGCTCTTGGTGGTCCCGGACGTGACCTGGCAGGCCTACAACCTGTTCCCCGAGGACGGCCGCAGCGGCGCCAGCCTCTACCACGCCTGGGACGGCCGGGGCGGCCTGGTCGGTGAGCCGGAGGCGGCCGTCACGGTCTCCTTCGACCGCCCGCACGCCACCGCCGGGCTGCCGCTGCACGTCGGCCACGCGTACGACTTCATCCGCTGGGCCGAGCGCTACGGCTACGACCTCTCCTACGCCACCGCCACCGACCTGCACGCGGGCCTGGTCGACCCGGGGCGGCACCGGGCGCTGATCTTCCCCGGCCACGACGAGTACTGGTCCGAGCCGATGCGCCGGGCCGTCGAGCAGGCCAGGGACGACGGCACCTCGCTGGTGTTCCTGTCCGCCAACACCATGTACTGGCGGGTCGAGCTGACCGCCGCCGCCTCCGGCGAACCCAACCGGCTGCTCAACTGCCGCAAACGGCAGAAGGTCGGGCCCGGCAGCCCGGCCGCCGGGGTGCCCGGTTCGGCCAGCGCGCTGTGGCGGGACGCCGGCGAGCCCGAGCAGCACGTGCTCGGCGTCCAGTACTCGGGCCGGGTCGCCGCGCCCGTCCCGCTGGTCGCCCGGCACACCGCGCACTGGCTGTGGGACGGCACCGGCCTGCAGGAGGGCGACGAACTGCCCGGCCTGGTCGCCGGCGAGGCCGACCGGTACTACCCCAAGGTGGCGCTGCCCGAGCACACCGAGCGGGTGCTGCTCGCGCACTCGCCGTACCAGGACCTCGCCGGCCGCACCCGCTACCAGGAGACCTCGCTGTACCGGGCGCCCAGCGGCGCGTACGTGTTCGCGGCCGGCACCTTCGCCTGGTCGCCCGCGCTCGGCCGCCCCGGCCTCACCGACGAGCGCATCCAGCGCGCCACCGCCAACCTGCTGGACCACCTCGCCAAGAACTAGCACCAGGCCCGGGGGCTCAGGGGGCATGAAAGACTGCCGGGGCAGTGACCTCCCCTTTCGCGGGCTCGCGCCCGCGAACGACCCCTGAGGACTGAGACACGTTGAGCGGATTTGTCACCAAGCCTGAGCCGGTCCAGGTGCCCGGCCTGGTCCACCTGCACACCGGCAAGGTGCGCGATCTCTACCGCACCGAGTCGGGCGAACTGGTCATGGTCGCCAGCGACCGGATGTCCGCCCACGACTGGGTGCTGCCGAACGAGATCCCCGACAAGGGCCGCATCCTCACCCAGCTGTCCCTGTGGTGGTTCGAGCGGATCGCCGACATCATCCCCAACCACGTGATCTCCACCGAGGTCCCGGCCGGCGCCCCCGCCGACTGGAAGGGCCGCACGCTGATCTGCCGCAGCCTGGACATGATCCCGGTCGAGGCGGTCGCCCGCGGCTACCTGGCCGGCTCCGGCCTGGCCGAGTACGAGGAGAGCCGTACGGTCTGCGGCATCGCCCTGCCGGAGGGCCTGGAGAACAGCTCCGAACTGCCCCTGCCGATCTACACCCCGGCGCTCAAGGCCGAGGTCGGCGAGCACGACGAGAACGTCCCGTACGAGGAGACCGCGCGCCGGATCGGCGCCGAGCTGGCCGCCCAGCTGCGCCGCACCACGCTGGACGTCTACGCCCGGGCCCGGGACATCGCCCGCGACCGCGGCATCATCCTGGCCGACACCAAGTTCGAGTTCGGCCTGCTGGACGGCGAGTTGGTGATCGGCGACGAGGTGCTCACCCCGGACTCCTCCCGCTACTGGCCGGCCGACGAGTGGCAGCCGGGCCGCTCGCAGCCGTCCTTCGACAAGCAGCTGATCCGCGACTGGCTGGTCTCCCCGGCCTCCGGCTGGGACCGCCACAGCGAGCAGCCGCCGCCGGAGCTGCCGGCCGAGGTGGTCGAGCAGACCCGGGCCAAGTACATCGAGGTGTACGAGCGGCTGACCGGCACCTCCTGGGCCTGACGCCCGACCGCCCGCGGGCCGGGCCTGGACCCGTTAGATCCAGCCGTGCTCGCGGGCGATCCGCACCGCCGCGTGCCGGTTCTCCGCGCCCAGCTTGGTGGCCGCCGAGGACAGGTAGTTGCGGACGGTGCCGGGGGACAGCGCCGCCCGCTCGGCGATCTCGGCGATCGAGGTGCCGTCGGCGGCCAGCTCCAGGACGTCCGTCTCGCGCGGGGTGAGCGGGGTCTCGCCGGCGCTGATCGCGTCCGCCGCCAGCTCCGGGTCCACGTACCGGCCGCCGGCCCGGACGGTCCGGATGATGCCGGCCAGGTCGGCCGCCGAGACGGTCTTCGGCAGGAAGCCACGCACCCCCACCTCCAGCGCCCGCTTCAGGTAGCCGGGGCGGCCGTGGCCGGTGACGATCATGCAGCGGCAGTCCGGCAGCAGCCGGCGCAGCTCGGTGGCCACCTCGATGCCGTCCTTGCCGGGCATCTGCAGGTCCAGCACCGCGACGTCCGGGCGGTGGGCCTGCGCCATCGCCAGCGCCTCCGGGCCGGAGCCGGCCTGGGCGACCACGGTGATGTCCTCCTCCAGGGAGAGCAGCGCGGCCATCGCGCCCCGGATCAGGTGCTCGTCGTCGGCGAGCAGGATGCGCACGGGCGCGGTGTCGGTCATCGGCGGGTCTTCCTCCGTGGAGTCGGGTCAGAGCGGGACGGAGGCGAGCATCCGGAAGGTGCCCGGAGCGGCCTGCGGGACGGTCAGGTCGCCGCCGTGGGCGGCCAGCCGCTCGCGCAGCCCGCGCAGCCCGGTGCCGCCGCCCTGCGAGGGGAGCGGGGCGGCGGGCACCCCGTCATTCTCCAGCTCCAGTACCGCCCGGCCGTCCTCCTGGTGCAGCCGGATCAGGCAGCGGCGGGCCTCGCTGTGCCGGAGCACGTTGGTGGTGGCCTCGCGGATCACCCAGCCGAGCACCGACTGGACCGGGGGCGGCAGGTGGTCGGCGTCCTCGCCGAGGTCGATCTCGCAGGCCACGTCGGCGGAGCGGAGCACCGCGCTGGCGCCGATCGCCTCGGCGTGCAGGTCGGCGGTGCGGTAGCCGCGGACGACGTCCCGGACCTCGCGCTGCGACTCCTGGGCGATCTTCTGCACCTCGGCCATCTGGTCGGCGGCCTCCGGGCGCCCGCGGCGGGCGAGTTGGACGGCGAGTTCGCTCTTGAGCGCGATGGTGGTGAGGTTGCGGCCCATCACGTCGTGCAGGTCGCGGGAGAAGCGCAGCCGCTCCTCGGCGACGGCGAGCCGGGACTGCGCCTCGCGGGCGGTGTCCAGTTCCCAGACGATGGCGGTGATCCAGGCGAAGCTGCGGCAGCTGCCGACGAGCAGGGCCATCCCGAGGGCCGCTCCGATCAGCAGCCCGGCCGTGGTGGCGGCGCCGACCCCGGCGAGCAGCAGTGCGGGGGCGAGCAGCAGCAGCAGGCCGAGTCCGCCGAGGCAGGCCCAGCGCAGCGGCAGTCCCACGCTCATCGGGCCGACGCTCGCGCCCAGCAGGCAGGTGGCGATCACCGCGGTGAACGGCGCTCCGTGGGGGTTCGACGGTCCGGCGGAGGACGGGCCGAGCAGCAGGACGGCCCAGGAACCGACCACCGTGAGCGTGCCGTTGACGATCAGCCAGCGCAGGTACTCGCTGGGGCGCCGCAGGTAGTGGTCGAGCGAGGTGCGGTACGCCCGGAGGGTGACCAGGGTGGAGGCGAGCGAGACGACCAGGGCGACCTGCACGGCCGTGCCGGACTGCGGGACCTGCACGGTGGACGCGCTGGCCAGCAGGTTCACCGGCAGCATGATCCAGGCCATCAGGTAGAGCGACCAGCGGAAGTACAGCTCGGCGCGCTGCGCCTTGCCGAAGCCCTTCCACCGGCGGACCGGCCCCCGGACGTCCATCGAATTGCTCCCCGTTCGATCACTACCCTGTCGCTGCCTTCATATCAGAGGCGGAACGGGAGCAGAACCTTCGGATCTCGAAGCCGTGTCCGCCGGGGCGTCAGCGGCGCGACTCCCAGCGGAAGTAGCGCACCGCGCCCCAGACCGCCAGGCCGAGCCAAACGGCGCCGGTGACCAGGTGCGGGGCGGCGGTGGACCAGGTACCGGCGAAGCCGGTGGCGGCCGCCGAGCCGTCGGTGCCGGTCCAGCCGATGCGGATCAGCTGGAAGGCCGGGGTGGTGGGCAGCAGCCGGCAGAAGTCGGCCAGCTGCGGGGGCATGACCTCCAGCGGGATGAGCAGGCCGGAGCCGAACTGGGAGATCAGCAGCACCGGGAGGGTGGTGATGCCGGCGGTCTCGACGGTCTTGGTGAAGGCACTGGAGACGGCGGCCAGCGCCATCATGGTGCCGATGCTCAGGGCCAGCCCGGCGGCCAGCAGCAGCGGGTTCACCGGCGTGCTGAGCTTGAGGGCGGCGGCGCCGCCGACGGAGACCACGGCGCACATCAGCAGCGCGAGGGTCACCGAGGGCACCGCCGTGCCGGCCAGGATCTCCACGTCCCGGGCCTCGCCGGTGCGCAGCCGCTTGAGCACCAGTTCGTTGCGGCGGGCGACGTACGCGGCGGTCAGGTTGTAGTAGACGACGAACGCCAGGATGCCGCCGATGGTGCCGGTGATCAGCAGCGTGTCGACGTCCAGTCCGGGGTGGGACTCGGCCTGCTGCTTGAGCATGTTGCGCCGGCCGGCGATCAGCAGCAACGGCAGCAGCAGGGCGGTGAACAGGGCGGTGCGGTTGCGCAGCAGCAGGGTGGCCTCGGCGCGGCCGAGGGAGAGCAGGCGCCGGGCGGCGGTGCTCTGCGGGCCGACGGCGGTGGTGGCGGTCTGTCCGGAGGTGGCGGCGGTGGTCATCGGGCGGATCCGATCAGGCGGCGGCGGGCGGTGCGGGCGGTGGTGGCGGGCGACCGGGGCGGGGCCTGGTGGGCGGCCTCGGAGGCGATGGCGAGGAAGGCCTCCTCCAGCGAGGCGCTGCGGGCGTCCAGGGCGCCGAGCGCGATCCCGTGTTGCTGGGCCCAGCCGAGCAGGTCGAAGAGGGTGCGCTGGAGGCCGGTGGTCTGCACGGTGACCTTGCGGCCGTCGACGGTGATCTCGGCCCCGGCGAGGACCGGCAGCGCCGTCCCGGTGTACTCGGGCAGTTCGAAGCTGACCCGGGAGGGCCGGCCGGCGATCACCTCGGCGACGGTGCCGGTGGTGACGACCTGGCCGCCGTGCATGATGGCCAGCCGGTCGGCGAGTTCCTCCGCCTCCTCCAGGTAGTGCGTGGTGAGCAGCACGGTGGTGCCCTGGGCGCGCAGTTCGCGGACGAGCCGCCAGACGGCGGCGCGCGCCTCCGGGTCGAGGCCGGTGCTGGGCTCGTCCAGGAAGAGCACCTCGGGACGGCCGAGCAGGGCCATCGCGAGGTCGAGCCGGCGCCGCTCGCCGCCGGACAGCTGCTTGACCCGGACGCCGCGGCGGTGCCCGAGGCCGACCAGCTCCAGGGCCTCTTCCACCGGGCGGGCGCCGCTGGTCATCCCGGCCCAGCTGCGGCCGGTCTCGGCGACGGTGAGGTCGCCGGGGAAGCCGCCCTCCTGGAGCATGATGCCGATCCGCGGGCGGACGGCGGAGCGCTCCCGGTGGGGGTCGTGGCCGAGCACCCGGACGGTGCCGCCGGTGGGGGCGGCCAGGCCCTCGATGAGTTCCATGGTGGAGGTCTTGCCGGCCCCGTTGGTGCCGAGCAGGGCGAACAGCTCGCCGCGGCCGACGGCCAGGTCGACGCCGCGGACGGCGTGGTAGCCGGTGGTGCCGGTGCCGTAGTGGCGGTGCAGGTCGGTGACCTCGATCACGCTGTCGCCGGAGCGGAAGGGCTGGCTCGTTTCCATGCCTCCAGCCTTCCGCCGCCCCGGCCGCGCGGGCAGTGCGCGCCGTCATGACCTGGGGGTGGGGATCCACGGGTCGGCGGTGACAAATGTCATGGGCCGGGCCGCCGTGGCCGGAGCGGGAATGCGGTTCGGCCGGATTGTCCTTGGGCGGGACTTCGGCGGGAATGCCGAAGGGCCCCCTCGATCGAGGGGGCCCTTCCTTGTGGAGCGGACGACGAGATTCGAACTCGCGACCCTCACCTTGGCAAGGTGATGCTCTACCAACTGAGCCACGTCCGCAGGTCAAACTATGGAGTTGTGCTGTGCTCGCGCACTGCGAGCGGACGACGAGATTCGAACTCGCGACCCTCACCTTGGCAAGGTGATGCTCTACCAACTGAGCCACGTCCGCACGGTGCCTGGTGGGGCACCCGCCGCCTCTCCGGATCACTCCTTTGCGGCGACGAGGAATACTCTACAGCATCGTTCGGGGTGGTCGCCCCACCCTTTCGGTCCAGGCGGGCGGGGCGACCGGGGCGGTACCCGGGGCGGTCAGTTCGCCGCGGCGAACTCCTCGTACACGTGCTTGGGGATGCGGCCGCGGGCCGGCAGCTCCATGCCGCGCGACTGGGCCCAGGCGCGGACTGCGGCCGGGTCCGGGGTGAGCGCGGTGCGGCGGAAGGACTTTCCGGTACGGCTTTGGCGGCGGCCGGCCGCGACGAACGGAGCGAGGGCCTCCCGCAGCTTTTCCGCGTTGTCCACGGACAGGTCGATCTCGTACGACTTCCCGTCGACGCCGAAGTGGACGGTTTCCGCCGCGGCGCCGCCGTCCAGGTCGTCGGAGAGCGTGACAACTACACGCTGAGCCATGGGTGTCAATCCTCTCGGGCAATTCGGCCGCTGGTCCGCGGGGTGCGTCCGGGGGCCTGATGTGCACCACTCGCGTAAGCGCATACGGGCAGGCCTGGTGGCCTGCCGGATACGCAGCACTTGCCGCGACAGGTGGCCCTATTCTGCACCCGAAGGGGGTCGAAATCGAAGAGTCCGGCATTCTTTTCCGGATATTCACGTGTCTTCGCCGGGATGCCGGATACCGGAGTGCCGACGGGTCGATCTGTCCCGGAGTGCCGTATTCGGGTGTTCTTCGGGTGTTCTCGTTCCGGGGGCCGAATCCACTGAAACCGGTCGGCCCGGGCGGGGGCCGGCGGGCCTGGATCCCTTGCCGCGTAAGGGTCTCGAGTCTACGCGCGTCGCCCTCCCCGGCCAGCAATCCTGCCCGAAACCCCCGGTAGTCTGGGGTTCCCCCGCCTCACCGAAGACACCACCGGGAGTGCCAGTGGCACGCGTCGTAGTCGACGTCATGCTCAAGCCGGAGATCCTCGACCCCCAGGGACAGGCGGTGCAGCGTGCACTGCCCCGCCTCGGATTCACCGGGATCGCCGACGTCCGCCAGGGCAAGCGTTTCGAGCTGGAAGTGGAGGGCCCGGTCGACGACGCCGCGCTCGCCCGTATCCGCGAAGCCGCCGAGACCTTTCTCGCCAACACCGTGATCGAGGACTTCACCGTCCGGGTCGAGGAGGCGGCGAAGTGACCACCCGCGTGGGCGTCGTCACTTTCCCCGGCTCCCTCGACGACCGCGACGCCCAGCGCGCGGTCCGTCTGGCCGGCGCCGAGCCGGTCGCCCTCTGGCACCGTGACAAGGATCTCCACCAGGTCGACGCCGTCGTCCTGCCGGGCGGATTCAGTTACGGCGACTATCTGCGCTGCGGCGCGATCTCCCGCTTCTCGCCGGTCATGGAGACCGTCATCGAGCAGGCGAAGCTGGGAATGCCGGTCCTCGGTATCTGCAACGGCTTCCAGGTGCTCTGCGAATCGCACCTGCTGCCCGGCGCGCTCACCCGCAACGACTCGCTGCACTTCGTCTGCCGCGACCAGAAGCTGCGCATCGAGAACGCCGGCACCGCGTGGACCCGGGATTACTCGGCGGGCCAGGAAATCGTCGTTCCGCTGAAGAACGGCGAGGGCCGGTTCGTCGCCGACGAGCACGTCCTGGACGAACTGGAGGCGGAGGGCCGGGTGGTCGCCCGTTACCTGGACGTCAACCCGAACGGTTCGTATCGCGACATCGCAGGCATCACCAACGCCGCCGGCAATGTCGTCGGCCTGATGCCGCACCCGGAGCACGCCGTGGAGCCGCTCACCGGTCCGACCGTCGAGGGCCTGGGCTTCTTCACTTCCGTCCTGAAGCAGCTGGTGAACGCCTGATGAGCCTCGACACCGTCAAGAACGCCGAGCAGACCCCGGACGTCGCCCAGCCCTGGGCCGAACTCGGCCTCAAGGAGGACGAGTACGCGCGCATCCGGGAGATTCTCGGCCGCCGCCCGACCGGCGCCGAACTCGCGATGTACTCGGTCATGTGGTCGGAGCACTGTTCGTACAAGAGCAGCAAGGTCCACCTGAAGCAGTTCGGTGACAAGAAGCCCGACTCGGACGCGATGCTCGTCGGCATCGGCGAGAACGCCGGTGTGGTCGACGTCGGCCAGGGCTACGCGGTGACCTTCAAGGTCGAGTCGCACAACCACCCGTCGTACATCGAGCCCTACCAGGGCGCGGCCACCGGCATCGGCGGCATCGTGCGCGACATCCTGGCGATGGGCGCCCGCCCGGTCGCCGTGATGGACCCGCTGCGGTTCGGTGCGGCCGACCACCCGGACACCCGGCGCGTGCTGCCCGGGATCGTCGCGGGCATCGGCGGCTACGGCAACTGCCTGGGCCTGCCGAACATCGGCGGCGAGGTCGTCTTCGACTCCTGCTACCAGGGCAACCCGCTGGTCAACGCGCTGTGCGTGGGCGTCATGAAGCACGAGGACATCCACCTCGCGCAGGCCTCCGGCGCCGGCAACAAGGTCATCCTGTACGGCGCCCGCACCGGCGGCGACGGCATCGGCGGGGTCTCGGTGCTCGCCTCCGAGACCTTCGACGACACCAAGCCGACCAAGCGCCCGGCGGTCCAGGTCGGCGACCCGTTCCAGGAGAAGCTCCTGATCGAGTGCACCCTGGAGATCTTCCGGGAGAAGCTCGTCAAGGGCATCCAGGACCTCGGCGGCGCCGGCCTGTCCTGCGCCACCAGCGAGCTGGCCTCGGCCGGCTCCGGCGGCATGCGGGTCGAGCTGGACACCGTGCCGCTGCGCGACACCACGCTCTCGCCGGAGGAGATCCTCATGAGCGAGTCGCAGGAGCGCATGTGCGCCATCGTCGAGCCCGACAAGGTCGACCGCTTCCTGGAGATCTGCGAGAAGTGGGACGTCATCGCCACCGTCATCGGTGAGGTGACCGACGGCGAGCGCCTGGAGATCTTCTGGCACGGCGAGCTCGTCGTCGACGTGCCGCCGCGCACCGTCGCCCACGAGGGCCCGACCTACCAGCGTCCGTACGCCCGCCCGAGCTGGCAGGACGCGCTGCAGGCCGACGCCCCCACCGGCGAGCGGCTGGCCCGCCCGACCACCGGCGAGGGCCTCAAGGCCGACCTGCTGAAGGTCGCCGGCTCCCCGAACCAGGCCTCCAAGTCCTGGATCACCGACCAGTACGACCGCTACGTGCTCGGCAACACCGTGCTCTCGGTCGGCGAGGACTCGGGCATGATCCGGATCGACGAGGAGACCAACCTCGGCGTCTCGGTCGCCACCGACGGCAACGGCCGTTACGCCAAGCTGGACCCGTACACCGGCGCCCAGCTGGCCCTCGCCGAGGCCTACCGCAACGTCGCGGCCGGCGGCGCCAAGCCGCTCGCGGTCTCCGACTGCCTCAACTTCGGCTCCCCCGAGGACCCGGACGTGATGTGGCAGTTCGCCGAGGCCACCCGCGGCCTGGCCGACGCCTGCCTGGTGCTCGGCACCCCGGTCACCGGCGGCAACGTCTCGCTGTACAACCAGACCGGCGAGGTCGCCATCCACCCGACCCCGGTGGTCGCGGTGCTCGGCGTCATCGACGACGTCACCCGGCGCACCCCGATCGCCTTCACCGAGGAGGGGCAACTGCTCTACCTGCTCGGTGACACCGCGGACGAGCTCGGCGGCTCGGCCTGGTCGCAGGTGGTCCACGACCACCTCGGCGGCCTGCCGCCCAAGGTCGACCTGGAGCGCGAGCGGCTGCTCGGCGACATCCTGATCGCCGCCTCGCGCGACGGCATGATCGACGCCGCGCACGACCTCTCGGACGGCGGCCTCGGCCAGGCGCTCGTCGAGAGCTGCCTCAAGGGCGGCCGCGGCGCGCGGATCATCGTGCCCGAGGGCATGGACCCGTTCGTCCTCCTGTTCTCGGAGTCGGCCGGCCGCGCCGTCGTGGCCGTGCCGCGCAGCGAGGAGCTCCGGTTCAACGACATGTGCACCGCGCGCGGCCTGCCGGCCACCCGCATCGGTGTCGTGGACGGCGAATCCCTGGACGTCCAGGGCCAGTTCACCGTCTCGCTGGCCGAGCTGAAGGACGCCCACACCGGCGTCATCGAGGCTCTGCTCGCCTGATCGCGGCGGCCCCGCGTGGGCGGACGGTTCGGTCGAACCGTCCGCCCCTCGGCGTATGTTGGGGCCCATGCCTCCCAAACCCCGTACGTACCAGCCCGCGAAGGTGATCGCCGCCCTGGTCGCGCAGGCCGGCGCGCTGCGTACCGCCGTCCACGAGCTCTGCGCCCGCCCGGACGCCGCGGAGCGGCTGGCCCGGCCGACCAGGCTGGGGGAGTGGACGGTCCGCGAGTTGCTCGCCCACCTCGCCGTCCAGATCGACTGGGTCCCGGCGCACGTCGACGATCCGCAGGAGGGCCGGCCGCCGCTGGACCTGCCGGGCTGGGTGGCCGCGGTCGGCACGGTCGCGCCGCTGCTCGACGAGCAGGCGCGGGCGACGGCCCGGGGCGAGTTCGCCGGGGATCCGGCCTCGGTGGCGCAGGCCTTCGACCGGGCCGCGAGCGGACTGGTCCAGCTGCTCTCCGCGGACGAAGTCCGGGACCCGCAGCGCCGGTTCGAGATCCGGCTCGGCTCGATGACGCTCGCCGACATGCTGGTGACCCGGCTGGTGGAGACCGTCGTGCACGCCGACGACCTGGCGGCGGCGCTCGGCCTCGACGGCTTCCCGCACGACCGACAGGCCGTCGCCGCCGTCACCCGGCTGCTGGCCGACGCCTTCGCCGAGCGCGCCCCCGGCGGCGCGGTCGAGCTGCGGATCCCGCCGTACGCCGTCGTGCAGGCCGTCGAGGGGCCCCGGCACACCCGGGGGACCCCGCCGAACGTGGTCGAGACCGATCCGCTGACCTGGATCCGACTGGCCACCGGCCGGGCGGACTGGGCGGCCGCGGTGGACGCCGCGGCGGTCTCCGCCTCCGGCGAGCGCAGCGACCTGCGGGCCTACCTGCCGGTGCTCGGGTAGCCGGGGCCGGGGCCGGTGCGCCGAGGCCTCGGCGGGGGCCCCGGCGGGGCGGCCTTGCGCAGCGGCTCACCGGTTCGCGGCGCTCCGGGCTACGGCGCTCCTGGCTACGGCACCGACGGTCCGCTCAGGTAGGTGCCGTTCTCCGAGTACGGCCAGGCGTTCGGCGCGCAGCCCTTGAGCCCGTAGATCTGCTGCATCATCGCGGGTGCCGGCTTGCCCGGGCCTGGGCAGCCCTCGTGCCCGTGGCCTATCCGGTGGCCGACCTCGTGGTTGACGATCAGCGCCCGGTACTCGTCGATCGGACCGCTGAACTGCGGTGAACCGGTGTTCCAGCGCTTGGAGTTGACGAGCACCTGGTTGCCGACGTTGCAGTTCACCTCGCCGTGGGTGTCCAGGCCGGAGGCGCCGCAGATCTTGTCCACGGTGGCCGGTGAGGCGATCTTCACGGTGAAGTCGTAGCCGCCGCCGGCGACCAGCTGGAAGCCGTTCTTGCGGTCGTTGGTCCAGCCGCGCTTGTCACCGAGGACGCCGTGGATCTGGGTGGCGGCGGCCGGGGCGTCGATGCCTATGCCGTCCTCGACCTCCACCCGGTAGCGGCGCACGTTGCCGCGTCCGACCGGCTGGGCGGTGGCGGGGGCGATGCTGAAGGTGCCCGCGCCCTTGGCCGGGCCCGGGTCGGGCGCGGTGGGCATGGGGGTGGGTTCCGGGGCCGGGGCGGGCGGCGCGCTCGGGGTGTCGGCCGCGGTCGGCGTCGGCGTGGCGGGCACGGGGGTCTGCTCGGCGGGCGGGGCGACCCGTGCCTGGGCGGTCGGCCCGGCGTCGGGCGCACCGGAGGAACGATTCAGCACGACCGCCGTACCGCCCAGCACCGCCACCGCCGTGACCAGTGCCGCGAGCATGCCAGGCCCGAGTCTGCGCCGCTGCCGTCGGCGTCGGCGGCCGCCCTGGGTGTTCCTGCGTCGGGCGGCGGATCGGGCTGCGGGCACGATCGACACCCTGGCATGGCGAACGGGTGAATGTCCACATACCGGGTATGCAGGCACCGTCACCCGGTGCCGAACCCGGGAGGGCGGTTGACCCCAGCGCCTCGGGTGGCAGACTGCCTGCATGGCGATTCACCGGAATCTTCTCGACGGCCCCGACCCGACCCTTCTCCCGGAGGACGAGCAGCCCTACCGCATGCTGGCGGAGGAGTCGGCCTCACCCACCCAGGTGGCCGCCGACTTCCCGACCTTCTGCCTGGCCTGGGCGATGCTCGCCGACGACGCCTACGCGGCCGGCCGCTACGTCGAGTCCTACGCCTACGCCCGCACCGGCTACCACCGCGGCCTGGACGCGCTGCGCCGCAACGGCTGGAAGGGCCACGGGCCGGTGCCGTGGGAGCACCGCGGGAACCGCGGCTTCCTGCGCTGCCTGGCGGCGCTCGCACGGGCCGCCGGCGCGATCAAGGAGACCGAGGAGGAGGCCCGCTGCTGGCAGTTCCTGAAGGACAGCAGCGCGGAGGCGTACGCGGAGCTGAAGCAGTAGCAGTAGCAGTAGCAGTAGGAGACCCACACACGTGTGCCCCCCGGTGGACTCACCGGGGGGCACCTCCGCGTTCGCACGGTGGCCGGGCTCTCAGCCCGGCCACCGGGCTCACTTCAGGCGGTTGCCGGCCGAGCGCAGCTGCTGCGCGGCCTCGACCACGCGGGAGGCCATGCCCGCCTCGGCGAGCTTGCCCCAGGTGCGCGGGTCGTAGGTGCTCTTCTTGCCGACCTCGCCGTCGACCTTCAGCACGCCGTCGTAGTTGCGGAACATGTGGTCCACGACCGGGCGGGTGAAGGCGTACTGGGTGTCGGTGTCCAGGTTCATCTTCACGACGCCGTTCTCCAGCGCGGTGGCGATCTCCGCCGCGGTCGAGCCCGAGCCGCCGTGGAAGACGAAGTCGAACGGGTCGGTCTTGCCGTACTGCTTGCCGATCGCGTCCTGCAGCTCGCGCAGCAGCTCCGGCTTCAGCACGACGTTGCCCGGCTTGTAGACGCCGTGCACGTTGCCGAACGAGGCGGCCAGCAGGTAGCGGCCCTTCTCGCCCAGGCCCAGCGCCTCGGCGGTGCGCACGGCGTCGTTGACGGTGGTGTACAGCTCGTCGTTGATCTCGTGCGTGACGCCGTCCTCCTCGCCGCCGGTCGGGGTGATCTCGACCTCAAGGATGATCTTGGCGGCGGCGGCCTGGGCCAGCAGCTCCTGGGCGATGGCCAGGTTGTCGGCGAGGGTCTCGGCCGAGCCGTCCCACATGTGCGACTGGAACAGCGGGTTCTGGCCCTTGGCCACGCGCTCGGCGGAGATCGCCAGCAGCGGGCGGACGTAGCCGTCCAGCTTGTCCTTCGGGCAGTGGTCGGTGTGCAGCGCGACGGTGATGTCGTACTTGGCGGCGACGATGTGCGCGAACTCGGCCAGCGCCACGGCGCCGGTCACCATGTCCTTGTTGTGCTGGCCGCCCAGGAACTCCGCGCCACCGGTCGAGATCTGGATGATGCCGTCGCTCTCGGCCTCGGCGAAACCACGCAGTGCGGCGTGCAGGGTCTGCGACGAGGTGACGTTGATGGCCGGGTAGGCGAACTTGCCCGCCTTGGCCCGGTCCAGCATCTCGTTGTAGACCTCGGGAGTTGCGATGGGCATGCGATCCGCTCCTGTCGGGTTGCGGCGTACGGACGGTGCTGTCCGACGCTGTGTACGCCTTCGGTACGACTCCGTGCCGGCCGCCGACGCGCGGCGCTGCGGTGTGGCTCTCCGGCACCAAGGTTCGAGGCGACCTCCGCGGTACGGCGATGAGGGTGGTGTGCCGCTGCGGACCGGACGCCTGGGCCATCTTCCCAGACTCGTGCCCGCAGGTCAGCAGGAGCCCGCCAGTCGGACCGTCGCCGCCGGCGGTGCGGACCGCCCCGCGTGCGACGCCGGGAGGACACCGGATCCACCCGCTGGGCGAAGCCTTCGTACAGGACGGCCCGCTATCCTGCGCCCGTGGACTACAACCTGCTGGCCGTCAACCTGCTCGACGCCAAATCACTGATCTCGTCCCTCGGCGCCATCGGGCTGATCGCGATCATCTTCGCGGAGACCGGCCTGCTGGTCGGGTTCTTCTTCCCGGGTGACTCACTGCTGATCATCGCGGGCGTCGCCGCCTCGAACGCCGCCTCGTCGGTGCTCGGCGACGGCGCCAAGCTGCCGATCGCCGTCCTGCTCATCGGGACCCCGGTGGCCGCGATCGCCGGCGCCCAGCTCGGGCACCTGATCGGGGTCAAGGTCGGGCCGAAGATGTTCGACAAGCCCGATTCGAAGATCTTCCGGCGCGAGTACGTGCTGAAGGCGGAGGAGTACTTCAACAAGTTCGGGCCCGGCAAGGCCGTGGTGCTGGCCCGCTTCATGCCGATCGTCCGCACCTTCCTCAACCCGGTCGCCGGCACCCTGGAGATGCCCGCCAGGACGTTCTTCCTGTGGAACGTCATCGGCGGTGTGCTCTGGACCGAATCCATGCTGCTGATCGGCTACTTCTTCGGCGACGCGCTCGCCCCGGTGATCGACAAGTACCTGATCCCGGCGGTGCTGCTGATCGTCCTGCTCTCGGTCTCGCCGATCCTGATCGAGGTCCTGCGCGAGCGCAAGAAGAAGAAGGCCGGTGGCGGGGAGAGCGCCGACACCGACACCGACACCGTGCAGAGCGGCGGCGGCCGCCACCGGCGGGGCTGAGCACCGGGGCTTCCGGGCACATGCCGAGGGGCCGGGTCCTGTTTCACGTGAAACAGGACCCGGCCCCTCGTGTGTGTGTCAGGCGTCTGTGCGCCGGGCCGTCCGTGCGTCGGGCCGACCGGGCTCAGAGGCCCAGGTCGTCCAGGGTGTACGCGGTCACGTAGGGCAGGCCCTGCGCCTCGACCGCGGCCGCGCCGCCGCGCTCCACGATCACCGCGACGCCGACCACCTCGGCGCCCGCCTCGCGCAGCGCCTCGACGGCGGTCAGCACCGAGCCGCCGGTGGTGGAGGTGTCCTCGACCGCCAGCACCCGGCGGCCCTTGACCTCCGGGCCCTCGATCCGGCGCTGCAGGCCGTGCGCCTTGCCCGCCTTGCGGACCACGAAGGCGTCCAGTTCACGCCCGCGCGCGGCGGCGGCGTGCAGCATCGCGGCGGCCACCGGGTCGGCGCCCAGGGTCAGACCGCCGACGGCGTCGTACTCCAGGTGCGAGGTCGCGTCCAGCATCACCCGGCCGACCAGCGGGGCGGCCTGGCCGTCCAGCGTGATCCGGCGCAGGTCGACGTAGTAGTCGGCCTCCTTGCCGGAGGAAAGGGTGACCTTGCCGTGCACGACGGCCTTGTCCTTGATCTGTGCCAGCAGGGCGTCGCGGTCGTTGCTCATGAGCGTTCAGTCTAGTCCGCTCCTGGGTCGGTCAGCGGCGACGCAAGGCCCTGACCAGCACCACGGCGCCGCCCAGCAGGGCCACCCCGCCGCCGATCACCCACGGCACGGCGCTCCGGCCGCCCGAACCCGGCACCACGATCCCGCCGGCCTCGCCGCCCCAGCGGGACGCCGCCCGGGCCCGGGCACTGCGGGCCGGCAGCGCCGGGGCGTACCGTCCGCGCGGCGGGGCGTGGTCCACCTCCTCGGCCGACCGCCCGACGATGCTGCGGCGCACCGGGCCGCCGCCCGCCGGCTCGTCCTCGTACTCGAACAGCGGCTCGGCGGGGAGCTCCTCGGCGACGCCCTCCTCGTGTCCGTCGTCGCCGGTGGCGCCGGTGGGCAGGCCGAAGCGCTCGGCGTCGGCGTCGGAGAAGGCGATCAGGTCGGACAGGTCGTCGTCGAGGTCGTCGCCGGGCTGGTCCTGGTGCTCCTCGATGAAGACCACGTCGGCGTCGTCGGCGTCGTCGGCGCTGTCGGTGTCCGCGTCGGTGTCGGCCGTGGTGTCGGCGTCGGTGCCTGTCTCCGGGTCGCCCTCGCCCTCGCCGTCGCTCTCCGGCTCCTGCTCGGCGTCCGGGGAGGCGAGCGCGGCGGCGAAGCGGTCCAGCAGCCGGCGGCCGGTGGCGTCGAGGGTCTCCTCGTCGAACTCGGTGAGCCGGCCGGTGGCGCTCAGGTCACCCGTGAAGCGGACCACCGCGGTACCGTCCTCGGCGCCGTCCGCGACGCTGACCCGGACGGTGGCGGTCGCCTCGCCGCTGCCGCGGGCCTCCTGGCCCTCGGCGAACACGGTCAGCACGCCCTCGCGCCCCTCGATCAGCGACAGCACGCCCTTGTAGGTGATGGTGGAGCCGCCGATGCGCAGCTTCAGCCGGCCGCCGATCTCCTCCGCCGGCCCGGCACCGACCGCGGCCGGTTCGGTGCTCAGCCCCGGCACGCTACGGGCCAGCAGAGCCGGATCCTGCAGGGCCTGCCGCACCAACTCGGCGGACATCGGGACGACAACCTCATGCTCCATGCCACGGAGCCTACCGACCCAACCCCGCACGGTCCCCACCTACCGCCACCCGACTTCCCCGTCCCGCCCCCGGCGGCCTCGGCGCGCCCCCGGCCGGCACCTCCTGCTGCCGGACAGCCCCGGGTCGCCGTGGCGGGCACCGGCCGCCGCCTCATCGGGCTCGCTCGGTGGGGGCCGTCGGGGTCTCGCGCCACGTACGCCCCCGGGCCGCCGTGGCGCTCCCGCCCGGCCGCCGTTCCGTCGGTGCCGCCGCGCGGCCGCTCGGCACCTCCCGCCGCCCGCCGCCGGGCCGTCGTGGCGGGCACGCCGCCGCCTCACACGCCTCCGTCCTGCCCTCAGCGGGGCCCGAGCAGGGTGAGGGCGGCCGGGGGGCGGGCGGGGCGGAGAGCGGTGAGGCGGGTGGCCGAGCTGAGGAGGCCGTCGGGGGTGAGGGCGCGGGGCGGTGGCGCGTCGGGGGCGAGGGCGAGCGGGGGTTGGGCGGCGGCCGCGAGGAGGAAGTTCTGGGCGGTGTCCGGCGGGTCGGCGCGGCAGCTCGCGGTGGCGCCGCCCTGGACGGCGTACGGGACGGTCTGCAGCCCCGCCGTCCGCAGGCCGGACTCGATCTGCCAGAGGCCACCCACGTCGCCGCCGCCCCGGACGGCGACGCGGCCGCCGGGGGAGAGCAGCCGGGTGGCGAGGCCGTAGAACTCCTGGGAGTGGAAGGTGACCGGTCCGCCGTCGGTGGGTGCGGGCAGGTCGGCGAGCACCACGTCGTAGGTGCCGTCGGCCGTGGCGGCGCCGCTGCGCAGCCAGGCCATCGGGTCGGCGGCGGTGGTGTGGACCCGGGGGTCGTCGAGGGAGTGGCCGGTGAGGGCGGCGAGTCCGGGGTCGGTGCGGGCGAGCCGGGGCAGTGCGGGGTCGGCGTCGACGAGCCGGACGGAGCGGACGCCGCGGTGCCGGAGCGCCTCGCGGAGGGCGAGCCCGTCGCCGCCGCCGAGGAGCAGGATCCGGGCGTCCGGTCCGGCGGCCATCGCCGGGTGGACCAGGGCTTCGTTGCCGCGGTACTCGTCGGGTCCGCAGACGGCGAGCCGTCCGCCGAGGTAGAGCCGGAGCGGGCCTTCGGCCGGGCCGG
The DNA here is from genome assembly GCF_029894125.1 of Kitasatospora sp. MAA19. Lineage (GTDB taxonomy): Bacteria > Actinomycetota > Actinomycetes > Streptomycetales > Streptomycetaceae > Kitasatospora. The sequence goes on along the minus strand of NZ_JARXYZ010000001.1, from coordinate 320,229 downwards.
TGAGCACGATCTCCTGGTAGTGGCTGCGGGTGGCGAAGCGGACCTGGGCGCCGTAGAGGGCGTGCCGGGCGGAGCGTTCGATGGCGTCGGAGCCGGCGGCGGCCGCGGCGAGCAGGGCGAGGACGAGCGCGCAGCCGCCCCAGAGCAGGAGTCGTATCCGGGGGGTGGGTTCCTCGCGGAAGAGCCAGAGCACGACGGCGGCTCCGGCGACGGCGTTGACGGCGCCGGTGACGAGGGCGCCGGTGCCGGGTCCGAGGCCGGGGAGGATGAGGAAGGGGAAGGCGAGGCCGCCGATCAGCGCGCCCACGTAGTCGGCGGCGAAGAGGTCGGCGGCGGCGCGTCCGGCGTCCTCGCGCCGGATCCGCTGGATGAGGGTCATCAGGAGCGGGATCTCGGCGCCGATGAGGATGCCGATGAGGCAGGTAAGGCCGACCATGGCGGCCTGGTAGCGGCCGATCCAGGCCCAGCAGGAGTAGAGCGCGAGGACGGAGAGGCCGCCGGTGAGCGCGAGGGCGCATTCGACCAGGGCGAAGGCGGTGGCGGGCCGTCGGGTGAGGCGTTTGGCGAGGAGTGAGCCGAGGCCCATCGCGAACACCATGACGGAGAGCACGACGGAGGTCTGGGTGACCGAGTCCCCGAGCAGGTAGTCGCCGAGTGCCACGAGTTCGAGTTCGTAGACGAGTCCGCAGGCCGCGCAGACGAACGCGGCCAGCAGGACGGTCAGGCGGGCCAGCCGGGGGTGGGAGCGCAGCCGGGACCGACGGCGGGCGGGCAGGGGGGCGAGGCTCCGCGCGGGCCGGGGTGGGGCGCCGTCGTCGAGGTCCACTCGCGAGCGGGCGGGTGGACCGGCCGGATGGTTGATCACGAACAAACGCTAGGGGACGTTCGGGACGGATAGCTGCGCCCATTCGACGGACAGTGCAGAACGCCGCATTGACGAACCGTTCCTGCGTACGATTCATAGGCCGTAGTCGGATCGGCCCCCTTGGTCGGATCGGCGGCCGTCATGCTTCGGGCACCACCAGCGAGGACCGGGTGCAGACCAGTTGGCCCTCCTGCGGGTAGGCGTGCCAGGTGCGCCAGAGCAGCCGGTCCGCGCCGCCCTGGGTGACCAGCGCGGTGAAGGCGCTCGGGTCGCCCGGGAACACCCCGGCCAGGCCGCGCGGGTGCCCCTCGACCAGGGCCAGCAGTTCCTGGGCGCGGGCCGCGAAGTCGTGCGGGGGCAGTGCCTCGATCCGGGCCGCGAACTCGTACTCCCAGCCGCCGACCTGCTTGGCCACCCGGGCCGGCAGCGGGGTGCGACGGCCGGGCAGGCAGGCGACGGTCTCCAGGCACCTGCCCGGGCCGGCGGCGATCACCACCTGGTGCGAAGCGCCCAGCAGCCGCAGCTGGAGGGTGCCGGACGTGCCCGGGCGGCCGCCGCCGTCGAGTCTCAGGTCGCGGACCGCGAGAGCGGGCAGCGGTTCGCCGCCCAGGCACCAGGCCAGGTCACCGGCGCGGGTGTCCGTGTAGGAGGTCTGCAGTGTGGTGAGCATGCTCGGCTCCGCGTTTCAGCTCCGTGCGCGCCCGCCGAGCAGCATCGAGTACGCCTAGGCGATGGCGAGGCTGTTCGTGGCTGTGCGGCCCTGGGCGCGGCCGACCGTGGAAGGAAGGATTCCGGCTGGAGATTCAGCAGCAGAGAAGCACGAATACGCCGGGTCCGTCGGTGATTTACCCAACTTTGTCAAGCATTCACTGTTTCGAGCGCGCCTGCTTCGCGGCTCTGATCGAGCCGGTGTGCGACTCTGCACAGCGCGCGCCCCTTTCGCTGAATCGTGCGCCGTGCACGCTGGGAGTGCGCCGTGCGCTCGCCTCGCGCGCCGCCGCCCTGCACGCGCCGGGCGGGCAGGGCGGTCGGAGCGTTCCGGAGAGGTCGGCAGAATTGCCTCACGGGCATCAATCTGGCATAGGTGCCAGGCGAGTTGAGGCAAATTCAGCCCGCTCGCCGGGCCATCATTGTTCCCCCCGCGGCCGGGGGTCGATCGGCGCGAGGACCCCGAGCCGGTCCTCGACCGCCTGGGCCGCCTCCAGGCACAGGTCCTCCCGGAACGCCCGTCCGACGAGCTGCACCCCGGTCGGCAGGCCGTCGGCCAGGCCGGTGGGCACCGCCACCGCGGGCAGCCCCGCGAAGCTGGTCGCCTCGCACAGCCGCATCGCCGTGCGGACCAGCTCCCGCCCCGCCGCGTCCCGGGACTCGACGCCCGGTTCGACCGGTGGTTCGGTGAACACCGGTCCGAGCAACAGCGGGTACTCGTCCAGGAATTCGGCCCAGGAACGGCGGATGCCCAGCCAACTCCCCATCAGCTGCATGAGTTCGGCGGCCGTCGCGGGCGGGGTCCGGGCCATCGTCAGCTCGATGAAGCGGTCGCCGCCCGGGCCGAGCAGGGTGCGTACGGAGGGCCACATCGGCGCGAACTCGGTCATGACGATCCGGTCGTACACGTCCAGGGTCTCGTCGATCCGTGGGACGTCCGCCACCTCGCGCACGTCGTACCCGGCGTCCCGCAGCGCCGCCGCCGCGCGTTCGATCGCGGCCCGGACCGTCGGGTGGACGCCGTGCCCGCCCGGGTCCGCCACGACCGCGACCTTCACCGGCCCGGGCAGCGGCTCGCCGTAGCGCGGCAGGGGCAGGGCCCGCGGATCGCGTGGATCGGGGCCGGCCAGCACCTCGTAGGCGAGCCGCAGGTCGGCGATGCTCCGGGCGAGCGGGCCGTCGGTGACCAGCCACTGCGAGGCCGGGCCCGGGTCCTGCGGCCCGAACGCGCGGTGGTCGGCGGGGAAGCGGCCGGTGGACGGCTTCAGCCCGGCGACCCCGCAGAACGCGGCCGGGACGCGGATGGAGCCGCCGGAGTCGTTGCCGAGCCCGAGTGCGGCCAGGCCGGTCGCGACGGCCGCGCCGTCGCCGCCGCTGGACCCGCCCGGGGTGCGGCCGCGGTCCCACGGGTTGGCGGTGTCCCCGTACAGCTCGCTGCGGGTGTGCATCCCGGCCAGGATCATGGTGGGCATGTTGCTGTGCCCGATCGGTACGGCCCCGGCCGCGCGGAGCCGGGCGACCGGGGGAGCGTCGGCCCGCGCCACCAGGTCGCGGAAGCGCGGCACCCCGAAGGTGGTCGCCACCCCCTCGACGGCGGTGGTCTCCTTCACCGTGAACGGCACGCCCGCCAGCGGGCCGGGCTCCTCGCCCGCGGCCCGCGCCCGGTCGAGCCGCCGCGCCTGCGCGCGGGCGCGCTCCGCCAGGACCTGGGTGACGGCGTTGACCTGCGGGTTCACCGCACCGATCCGCTCCAGGTGGCTGTCGAGCAGCTCGACGGCCGAGACCTCTCCGCTGCGTACCGCCGCCGCCTGCGCGGTGGCCGTCAGGCGCCACAGGGCGTCCGGCATGATGTGCTCCCCTCTTCGTACCGATGCACTCGTATCGGTACCGTAGTCTGGGAACCGATACGAGCGCATCGAATAAACCGGAGGCGGGGCCCGTGCCCAGACAGGTGGACCACGAGAGCCGGCGCCGGCGGATCGCCGAGGCCGTCTGCCGGCTCGCCGACGAGCGCGGCCTGGAGGGGGTGACCCTGCGCGACGTGGCCGACCGCGCGCAGGTCTCGGCCGGCGCCGTCCAGCGCTGCTTCCGGACCAAGGACGAGATGCTGCGCTTCGCCCTCGGCTACGTCGGCGAGCGGATCACCGCCCGGGTCCGGACGCCCCCCGCCGCCGACCCGGCGCCCACGGCCGCCGCCGCCCTGGCGCACGCGGCCACCGAGGTGGCGCTGCTCGGCGAGGGGCAGCGCTCCGAGGCGCGGGTCTGGCTGGCCTTCGTCGCCCAGGCCGCCGTCGACGAACGGCTGGCCGGGCCGCTGAACGCCGACTACGCCGCCCTGGAAGGCCTGTTCACCCGGCTGATCGCCGAGGCGTCGCCGACCGCCGGCCCGGACGCCGTCCGGGCGGCCAGGACACTGCTCGCCCTGGCCGACGGGCTCACCACGCACGTCCTCGTCGGCCGCCTCACCGCCCCCGAGGCCCGGGCGATCCTGCACGCCCACCTGGCTGGTCCAGGGCGGGTCTGACCGTTCCCGCCGGCCGGCCGTCGGATCAGAGGCGCTGCAGCCGTGACACCGCCTCCTCCAGCACGGAGTCCTTCTTGCAGAAGGTGAAGCGGACGAGGCTGCGGCCGGCCTCGGCGTTGTCGTAGAAGACGGCGTTGGGGATGGCGACGACGCCGCAGCGCTCGGGCAGGGAGCGGCAGAACTCGATGCCGTCCTTCTCGCCGAGCGGGGTGATGTCGGTGGTGATGAAGTACGTGCCCTCGGGGGTGAACGCCCGGAAGCCGGCCGAGGTGAGGCCGTCGGCCAGCAGGTCCCGCTTGCGGAGCAGGTCGGCGCGGAAGCCGTCGAAGTAGTCGTCGGGGAGGCGGAGGGCCTCGGCGACGGCGTACTGGAAGGGGCCGGCGCTGACGTAGGTGAGGTACTGCTTGGCGGTGCGGACGGCCGAGACCAGGGCCGGGCTCGCGGTGACCCAGCCGACCTTCCAGCCGGTGAAGGAGAAGGTCTTGCCGGCGGAGGAGATGGCGACGGTGCGTTCGCGCATGCCGGGCAGGGCGGCGATGGGGTGGTGGGTGGCGCCGAAGACGAGGTGCTCGTAGACCTCGTCGGTGACGACCAGGAGGTCGTGTTCGACGGCGATGGCGGCGATGGCGGCCAGCTCGTCGGCGGTGAGGACGGTGCCGGTGGGGTTGTGCGGGGTGTTGATCAGCAGCAGCCGGGTGCGCGGGGTGATCAGGGTGCGCAGTTCGTCCAGGTCGGGGCGGAACGAGGGCGCGCGCAGGGTGAGCGGGACGCGGGTGGCGCCGGCCATGGCGATGCAGGCGGCGTAGGAGTCGTAGAAGGGTTCGAGGGCGATCACCTCGTCGCCGGGCTCCAGCAGGGCGAGCAGGGTGGCGGCGATGGCCTCGGTGGCGCCGGCGGTGACCAGCACCTCGGTGTCCGGGTCGTACGTGAGGCCGTGGAAGCGCTGCTGGTGCTCGGCGATGGCGGTGCGCAGCTCGGGGATGCCGGGGCCGGGCGGGTACTGGTTGCCGTGGCCCTCGCGCAGGGCCCGTACGGCCGCCTCGCGGACCTCCTCGGGCCCGTCCGTGTCGGGGAACCCCTGGCCGAGGTTGATCGAGCCGGTGGCCGTGGCCAGGGCGGACATCTCGGCGAAGATCGTCGTGCCCATCCCGGCCAGTCGGCGGTTCAGCAGCGGCCTGGTTCCCATGCGAAGGCTCCTCACGGCTCGTAGTCAGGGCCATCCTCTGATGACTGGCGAGTGATGGACAAGCATCTGCAACCCGCCTGAAGCAGTAGTCCAGTTGGTGTCGCAGCCGGACCGACGGCGGTCCGGGCAGATGGGATCACCGCCGCCAAGGTCGAACGGCTGGTTGGGGGAGAGGCGTGTGAACCAGTGCACGACCACGACGAAGGCAGGAACTCGCTGCCGCAACGAGCTGATGCCCTGGTACGGCATTGGCGAGCACCCAGGGGTGTGCGCACGGCACGCCACCGCCGAGTGGACCGCCGCATCGACCGCGGCGCTTGATGTGCCCCTTGACGTTGCGAGTGCGGATCCCGCCGCCCCGTTTCCAGACGTGTCCATCACGCCCCAGTGCCTTATCTGCCCCGTCTCGGTTGGCTGGGTTGCCAAGATCCGCGGCACGAACGAGTGGTACGTGTACGCGCGTACGTTTCTCAGCCGAAGCGGCCAGCCGTATGGCTGGCCGCTTCGGCCTCTACGGGTGTCGCGAGATCGGCCCGTACGGGAAGTTCTCGTGCTTCTTCGTGGTCAAGGGGCTGTTCCGCCGCCGAGTGGAGCTGGTGGCACCGGAGACAGCCGCGCGTATGGCCCGCCGGTTGGGCCCACGGAGCGCCGACTCCCAGCCGACCCGGGCGGGCTCGGCGGTATCAGTGTGACCAGTAGGAGTCGTCGACCGTCGCGCACTCCGCCTTGACGGACTCCGGTGGCCCCTGCGCGAATCCGCCTGAGCCGTCGGGCTCGGTGGAGTCGGCGACATCGACCACGGAGACATGCAGCTCGGCACAGCCGTCCGCGCCCATCAGGAACTGGAGGTGCTGCTGCGAATCCTTCACCTCCAGCAGCCGCTGCTCACGTCGAACCGCGTACCCCTTCGCGGTCCAGAGCTTCTGTACCTCGTCGAGCCGCTCATTCTGCTTCCCCGGCCCGATCCGGACCCGGCCCCATTGCTCGGCCAGCAGTTCCGCGCGGCCGGTCTTCTTGCATCCCTGGGTACCGCAGAACCCAGTGGTGTCGGCCAGGCTGTAGTACCTCGCTTCGGTCCACTGGAGCCCCGGGTGGAAGGCCCCCGCGACGTCGGCGAGCTCGGCCTCGATCCGGTGCTGCGCCTGCTCGACCGGCACGGTGGGTTCCTCGGGCTCCGGCCAGGCGTACCAGCCGACCAGGAGCGCCAGCAGTACCCCTGGCACGGTCATGCGCCATACCGTGGCCCTCACCTCGGATCCTCCCGGGTGATCGTGTTCCCGTGGCCGCTCACGATCTTCCCGATGTTGGGGAGCGAGTCGCCGCCCTTGTCGTGCTTCCCGAAGTAGTTGTCGTGGGAGTCGGTCACGGTCCCGTCCGCCACTGAGAAGCGCTGCGCGCCGAAGCTCTGGCTTGCCGGGTCTGTGCCGTGCCACAACCCGTCGGGATTCGTGATCGCCTCGTACGCAGCCCAACCGGGAACGAACATCCCGGGGGCCGGTGCGGCCGCGACGGGATCGTACTTGGCCGTGCCGACGTACACGTGATCCGCGCCGACCCCGAGCTGTGACGCCTTGTCCACCCCGACACCCGGGCTGCCGACCAGGACGATGTCGTCGACGGGCAGGCCACCGGGCTGCCGGGTCGCTTTCCCGACCACCAGGGAGCCGTAGCTGTGCCCCTGCGCGGTCATGTGCGCCGGCACCCCCTCGTGAGTGGCCCGGAGTCCGGTCAGGAACTTCTGGTACGCGGCCCCGCCCTCCTCCGCCCGGTCCTGCATGAGCACCGAGGAGCCGGAGCCCTCCAGCTGCGGGGCGTCGTACCCCAGCCAGAACACGGACGCGACGCTCGGGGGCACGTCACCGTTGGCCGTCGCAGCGGTCGTGGCTGACTGGTAGACGCGCTTCGCCGTGGAGGCGTCGCCCGCTCCGACGCCTGCCAGAGTGCTGTTCAGCCCGGGCACCAACGACGAGACGTTCTTGGCCTTGTCCGGGTCGCCCCAGGACAGGATCGCGCGGCCCTGCCCCTGATCGCCGATGCCCAGCAACAGCAGCGGCGGGTCGGAGTTCGGCCCGCCACCATCGTCGAATTTGCCGTCGAGCCGCTTCTGAATGTTCTGGAAGCCGGCGAGCTTCTCCTTGAGGGCGTCGCGCTTGCGCTTCCACTCCGTGTAGTCGGGGTTCTCCACGGGCCCGCCGTTGGTCTCGGCGACGCTCAGCATCTTCTTCGGCTCGGGGCCGAGGTCGGCGAGTTGGCGCTGGCGGTCCTGGATCAGGTTCTTCAGGTTGGTCCGGTTGGCCTGGTCGCGGGCGACGGCGGGGATGCCGTCGAGGTTGCCGATCTGGTCCGGGTGGTTGAGGATCATCCGCTGCTGCTGGTCGTCGGTCAGGCCGTTCCACCAGGCCTTGACGCTGTTCGGGTCGGTGCCTGCGGCAGGGATCTGTTGGAGCGCGTTCGCGGCGTCCGTGTCGGCCTTCGCCGTGGCGGAGTCGAGGCCGGTGCCGCTGCTCGCGTTGGTGGCGAGGTGGGCGAGCCGGGCGCTGATGGTCTGGTCCGTGTGGTCGGCCTCGTTGAGCGCGGCGGTGATCCGGGCCTGGATCTGCTTGGCCTGGTTCTCGGCGTCGGTGCCGGCGAAGTTCGCGGAGTTCGGGTCCTTGTCCCAGGTGATCCCGCCGTCGGCGGCGACGGTCAGTTTGTGGGTCTTGGCGTCGTCGAGGGCGCTGATCAGGTGCGACTGGGCGGCGGCGAAGCCGTCGTAGGCGTCCTGCAGGGCCCTGCTGACGAGGCCGATCTCCTGCTGGGCGGCCTGGAGCTCGTTCTCCAGGAGCTGGATCCGGGCCTGGGCGTGGCCGGCGGCGGTGCCCGTCCACTGGGAGCGGTTCAGCCGGTCGACGACCTCGCTCTGCCAGTTGTCCTTGTGCTGGCCGAAGGCGGTGGCCAGGGTGTCGAAGGCGTTCTTCGCGGTGGTGATGCCGATGACGTCGGCGTCGTGAAGGGTCTTGATGTCCATTGGGCTACTCGGCCGCCTTCGCGCTGGCGGGCTTCACGGGGCCCGGCACGACGGTCGTGCCGAAGGGGTCCGGCTCGTCCGGGATCGGTGCGGCCGGGTTCCTCATGCTCGTGTGGACGTCCTTCTCGACCTGGCGGTAGTAGGCGGCCGATGCGGCGAGCTTGGTACCGACGTCGCCCATGTCGCCGCCGAGTTTGTCCAGCAGCGTCTTCCAGTTCGTGCCGCAGTTCGTGATGGCGGCGGCGGAGAGGAAGCCCTGCAGGCCGGAGGCGGCCTGGCTGCACGGATCGGTGATCTTCGCGGTCTCGCCCGGTATGAGACCGCCTATGTGCTGGGCGCTCTGTCCGCAGCCGTCCAGCTCGGCCGGATTGACCTTGAACTCCAAGGCCAGATCAGGATCCGCCATGTGTTCCCCCCTGTAGCCGGCTCACGGGCGCTGCCCGTCGCCCGCATTCCCCCCCAGAAATGATTACTGTCGGATAGTAATCGGTTGCTCCTGGCTGCGATCGGCGGACCCGGGCGCTGGCATGCACTTTCCGAGACCCAGCGGGTGGACCTTGTTCAGGACGCGGACATCCTGGAGCAGACCGACACCAGCGCCGATCCAAGTGAGGGTTGACTGAGGAACATGGGCGGCGGATCCGGGGGACTCTCTTGGCGGCGTCCTCGAACCCTGTGGTTCAGCAGATGCCGCTCTCGGCCTTCAACCAAGGCATGGGAGCGTTCGCAGGCTGACCTGGCACCTCGGCAGGGCCACCGCATTCGTCCTCAGGTCGCCAGCGAATAGGTAGCCGAGCAGGGCTTGACCCAGCCGACCTTCCAGCCGGTGAAGGAGAAGGTCTTGCCGGCGGAGGAGATGGCGACGGTGCGTTCGTGCATGCCGGGCAGGGCGGCGATGGGGTGGTGGCCAGCGCCGACATCTCGGCGAAGATGGTCGTGCCCATGCCCGCCAGCCTGCGGTTCAGCAGTGGCCTGTTACCCATCGGTGGCTCCTCACGCGTCGTCGTCGGCCCCATCCTGGACAGCCGGGGGCCGGGGACAAGGACGGCCCGACCACCTGGGGCCAAGTGGTCGGGCCGTGCTCGCGTGCCGGGAAGGGGTCAGGCCTCGTTGGTGCCCTCGGGGGTCCCACCCTCGCCGTCCTCGCCCTCGATGTCGTTCTGCAGGCCGAGGCGCTCGACGATCCACTGCTCGAAGCCGACGGAGGCCTGGGTCCAGTTGGCGGTGGTGGTGACGAAGTAGTCCAGGTTGACGCCGGTGCCGACGATCATCTGGGCCTCGCCGATCAGGCGGACCACGCCGTCCTCGTGGGTGTGGGTGTAGACCTTGGGCCAGAGGGTCTCGCGGTTCCACTCGTCGATGAGGTCGAGGATCTCGCCCTTCTTCTCCAGCGGGTACGCGCGGTCGTAGAACGCGCGCACCGCGAAGAGCTCCTTCTGCTCGCCGCGGAACATGTAGTAGACGCGGAAGCCCTCCCAGGGGGCGGTGAGGTCGCCCTCTTCGTCCACGACGTGCTTGAGCTGCATCTGGTCCAGCAGCTGGGTGACCAGGCCCTGGTCCGGGACGATGATCGGCGGCGGGCCGGCCGGCCGCCCCTGGCCGCCGGGCTGACCGCCCTGGGGGGCGCCGAACGACGGGATGGACGACGGGTCGATGCTCATGGGGGTCCTCTTCCTCAGTGCACGTGGTGGCCGGCAATGAGAGGCCGCCCTTTCCACCTCCCATCCTGCCTCATTCGGGGCTCGCCTCACAGGGGCACCCGGGCACGCGTCGATCTTCGATCGGGGCGTTCCGACGCCTGGTGGACGGGGCTTTGGTGACGGAGAGTGTCCGGTCGGGTGGCGTTCGGGCGAGGGTGTCGGTCGGCCCGTCCGCCGGCGCATCGCGCCTCAACTGTGCGGTGCCACACAGAGGTTGTCCGGGCCGCCCGCTCGACTGTGCGGGCGGCCCGGACCTGCGGCGCTACTTCTCCAGCGGGCCGCGACTGCGGATGGTGAGTCGGTCGCCTTCCTCGTCCCGATCGACCAGGACGGTGTCCCCGTCGTGCACCTGGCCGGACAGGATCGCCCGGGCCAGCTGGTCGCCGATCGCGGACTGGATGAGCCGGCGCAGCGGTCGGGCGCCGTACGCCGGGTCGTAGCCGGTGAGGGCCAGCCAGTCGCGGGCGGCCTCGGAGACGTCCAGGGTGAGCCGCCGCTCGCGCAGCCGCTCGCCGAGGCGGGCCACCTGGAGGTCGACGATCCGGCTCAGTTCGGCGGTGCCCAGCGGGTCGAAGACCACGATGTCGTCCAGCCGGTTGAGGAACTCGGGCTTGAACGTCGCCCGGACGGAGTCCAGCACCAGGGACTTCTTGCGGTCCTCCGGGATGGCCGGGTCCACCAGGAACTGACTGCCCAGGTTGGAGGTCAGGATCAGGATCGCGTTGCGGAAGTCCACCGTGCGGCCCTGGCCGTCGGTGAGCCGGCCGTCGTCCAGCACCTGGAGCAGGACGTCGAAGACCTCGGGGTGGGCCTTCTCCACCTCGTCCAGCAGCACCACGCTGTACGGGCGGCGGCGGACCGCCTCGGTGAGCTGGCCGCCCTCCTCGTAGCCGACGTACCCGGGCGGGGCGCCTACCAGGCGGGAGACCGAGTGCTTCTCGCCGTACTCGCTCATGTCGATCCGGACCATGGCCCGCTCGTCGTCGAACAGGAAGTCGGCCAGGGCCTTGGCGAGTTCGGTCTTGCCGACGCCGGTGGGGCCGAGGAAGAGGAACGAGCCGGTCGGGCGGTCCGGGTCGGCGATGCCGGAACGGGTACGGCGCACCGCGTCCGAGACCGCCTGCACGGCCTCCGCCTGGCCGATCAGGCGTCGGCCCAACTCCTCCTCCATGCGCAGGAGTTTGGCGCTCTCGCCTTCCAGCAGGCGGCCGGCCGGGATGCCCGTCCAGGAGGCGACCACGTCGGCCACGTCGTCCGGGCCGACCTCCTCCTTCACCATCGAGGCGGAGGCGTCCTGGTCCGCGGCGCGCTCCTGGGCGTCGGTGAGCTCCTTCTCGGCGGCCGGGATCTCCGCGTACATCAGCTTCGACGCCCGCTCGAAGTCCCCGTCGCGCTGGGCCCGTTCGAGCGCGCCGTGCAGGTCGTCCAGCCGCTCCTTGAGCTCGCCGACCCGGTTGAGGCTCTTCTTCTCCTGTTCCCAGCGCGCGTTCAGGGCGCTCAACTGCTCGTTCCGGTCGGCGAGATCGCGCCGCAGCCGGGCCAGCCGGTCGATCGAGGCGGCGTCCGACTCCTTCTCCAGGGCCAGCTCCTCCATCCGCAACCGGTCGACGGAGCGCTGGAGTTCGTCGATCTCGACCGGGGAGGAGTCGATCTCCATCCGCAGCCGGGAGGCCGCCTCGTCGACCAGGTCGATCGCCTTGTCCGGCAGGAAGCGGGAGGTGATGTAGCGGTTGGACAGGGTGGCCGCGGCGACCAGCGCGGCGTCCGCGATCTGCACCTTGTGGTGCGCCTCGTACCGGCCCTTGAGGCCGCGCAGGATCGCGATCGAGTCCTCCACGCTGGGCTCGCCGACCAGCACCTGCTGGAAGCGGCGCTCCAGGGCCGGGTCCTTCTCGATCCGCTCGCGGTACTCGTCCAGCGTGGTGGCGCCGACCATCCGCAGCTCGCCGCGGGCCAGCATCGGCTTGAGCATGTTGCCGGCGTCCATCGCGGAGTCGCCGCCGGCGCCCGCGCCGACCATGGTGTGCAGCTCGTCGATGAAGGTGACGACCTGGCCGTCGCTCTGCTTGATGTCGTTCAGGACGGCCTTCAGCCGCTCCTCGAACTCGCCGCGGTACTTGGCGCCGGCCACCATCGCGCTGAGGTCCAGCGCGACCAGCCGCTTGCCGCGCAGCGACTCCGGCACGTCGCCGGCGACGATGCGCTGGGCGAGGCCCTCGACCACGGCGGTCTTGCCGACGCCCGGCTCGCCGATCAGCACCGGGTTGTTCTTGGTCCGGCGGGAGAGCACCTGGACCACCCGGCGGATCTCCTGGTCCCGGCCGATCACCGGGTCGAGCTTGCCGTCCCGGGCGGCCTGGGTCAGGTCGGTGCCGTACTTCTCCAGCGCCTTGTAGGTGCCCTCCGGGTCCGGCGAGGTGACCCGGCCGCTGCCGCGCACGTCCTTGAACGCGGCGAGCAGCGCCTTGGCCGTCGCGCCCTGCTGCACCAGCAGCTCGGCGACCGGCCCGCCCTCGGCGGCCAGGCCGACCAGCAGGTGCTCGGTGGAGACGTACTGGTCGTCCAGGTCGTCGGCCCGCTTGCCGGCCTCGGTGAGCACCGCGAGGGTGTCCCGGGCGAGCTGCGGCGCGGCGACGGTCGAGCCCATCGCCGTGGGCAGGGCGGCCAGCTGGCGGCGCGCCTCGGCGTCGATCCGGGTGACGTTCGCCCCGACGGCCTCCAGCAGCGGCCGGGCGATGCCCTCGGGCTGCTCCAGCAGGGCGATCAGGATGTGCACCGGCTTGACGTCCGGGTTTCCGTCCGCGCCCGCCTGCCGGATCGCGGCGGACAGGGCGTCCTGCGTCTTGGTGGTGAACTTGCTGGCGTCCACTGCTGGGGGATCCTCCCTCGTTGTCCTTCAGTGCTGCTACCTACAGCATGCACTAAGTTGAGTCTATTACGCTCAAGTTTTCACCTCGCGTTCTCAGGACCGCTTCGACCCGGGCGTCCGGCGGGTCAGCACCAGCAGCTCCCGGGCCGGCCCGCTCGGCCGCTGCCCGGGCGGCCACACCGCGCGCAGCGGCCGCCGCAGGTCCAGCCCCTCCGCCAGCGGCACCGCCACCAGCCGCCGGGTGGCCAGCTCCTCCACCACCGCCAGTTCGCTCAGGCAGACCGGCCCGGCCCCGGTCATCGCCGCCGCCTTCAACGCGGTGGTCGAGGCCAGCTCCAGCCGGGGCCGCACCGCGCCCCCGTACGGCGCCAGTGCCATCTCCAGCACCTCCCGGGTGCCGGAGCCCGACTCGCGCAGCACCAGCGGGGTGGCGGCCAGCTCGGGCCCGGTCAGCGGCGTCCGGCGGCGCGCCCACGGGTGGCCGGGCGCCACCACGACCACCAGCCGGTCCGCCGCCACCACCGCGCCGGCCAGCCCGGGCGGGGTGGACGGGCCCTCGACGAAGCCGAGGTCGGCGTCCCCGGCCAGCACGTGCCCGGCGACCTCCGCCGAGTTCGCCGTCCGCAGCGTCACCGACGTCCCCGGACTGACCTCGGCCAGCGCCAGCAGCCAGCCCGGCATCAGGTACTCGGCGACGGTCAGGCTGGCCACCACCCGCAGCTTGGCGTCCCGCCGCTCGCGCAGCGCGTCGATCCCGGCGTCCAGCGACTGGGCCGCTTCCACCACCTGCCGGGCCCACTCGACCACCAGCCGGCCCGCCTCGGTCGGCTTGCTGCCCCGCGGGGAGCGCTCCAGCAGCGGGACGCCGACCTGCCGCTCCATGCCCTTGATCCGGGCGCTGGCGGTCGGCTGGCTGACGCCCAGCTCGGCCGCCGCCCGTCCGACGCTGCCCAGCCGGGCCACCGCGAGCAGCAGCTCCAGGGCGCCGAGCTCGGGGACACGGGGGGAGAGGGCCATAGGTTCAGGCTATGTCCTCATAGAGCCCGCGGCGCTACCGGAGCCCCGCCCGGATCGGCACGGTGGAACCATGTCCACCTTGGCCGATGCCCGCCCGCTCGCCCGCCCCGCGCTGAACTCCCGCCTCGCCCGCCTCGATCTCGCCCAGCTCGGCCCCAACTGGTACGCCGCCGTCATGGGCACCGCGATCCTGGGCAACGGCGCCGCCGTCCTGCCGGTCCGGCTGCCCGGGCTCACCGGCTTCGGCGAGGTGATGTGGGCGCTCGGACTCGCCGCCCTGCTGGTGCTGGGCGCGGCCCGGCTGGTCCACCTCACCCGGCACCGCGAGGCCGCCCGCACCCAACTGCTGGACAACCCGGCCACCGCCGTCTTCTACGGCTGCCCGCCGATGGCCCTGCTCTCGGTCGGCCTCGGCACCCTGCTGCTCGGCTCCCGGGTGATCGGCACCGGCCCCGCGGTGGCCGTCGACGCCGTGCTGTGGGGCGTCGGCACCCTGTACGCGCTGGCCGTCGCCGGCGGCATCCCGTACCTGATGATCACCCGGCACCCGATCTCCGCCCTGGAGGCCAACCCGACCTGGCTGCTGCCGGTGGTCGCCCCGCTGGTCGCCTCCGCCACCGGCCCGGCGCTCATCCCGCACCTGCCAGCCGGGCCGGCGCAGCAGGCGATGCTGTACGGCTGCTGGGCCCTCTTCGGGGTCGGCCTGCTGGCCACCCTGGTGCTGCTGCCGGTGGTCTTCACCGGGCTGTTCCACAGCAAGCTGCCCACCCTGGTGCTCACCCCCTCGCTGTTCCTGGTGCTCGGCCCGCTCGGCCAGTCCGTCACCGCCGTCCACCAACTCGCCGATGCCGCCCGGCCGGTGCTGCCCACCCTGGCGCCCGCCATGCTCCCCTTCGCCGAGCTGTACGGCGTCGCGGTGATCGGCGTCGCGATGCTCTGGCTGGCCGTCGCGCTCACCGCCAACCTGCGTGCCCGCCGGGCCGGGATGCCGTTCGCGATGACCTGGTGGGCGTACACCTTCCCGATCGGCACCTGCGTCACCGGCGCCTCCGCGCTCGCCCGGCACACCGGGTTCGGCGGCTTCACCGCGCTCGCCGCCGGGCTCTACCTGCTGCTGGCCGTCGCCTGGGTGTTCGCCGCCGGCGGGACGGCCGCCGGGCTCGCCCGCGGGCGGCTGCTGGCGCGCTGAGCACGCCGCCGTTGCAGGAACCCGCCCCGCAACCTGACCGTACGCAGCCAACCGACCGTACGGGCGGGATCCGCCCACCCACCCCGCTGGCCTCGGCCTTTACCGGAACCCGGCCCACCGCTCGGCCCGCCCCGCCCAGCCCCCCGTGCAGATAGCTGCAATTGCGCGAACATGCACTCGGGCGCCACTTGTTCACCGGCCGTCACGCTGTGAGGGTGGGAGTCACGCCAGGCCGTCCGGGCACCGCAGCCCGATGGTGGCGACTTGCTCTTCGGAACTGACTGCAGGTGCAACGACCCGTACCTGTGGAACGGGGGGGAAGAGCGCCGGCCGGGGCGCCATGTGTGGTGATGGCCCCCGGAACCGGAGCCGTCGAGGCGTTGCTGCTCCGCCTCGACGGAAGGCGCCAGGCCATGGCGTGGCGACGGCGGCCCCCGGACGCCCCGGAGTGCGACGGCACCCGGCCCCCGGGGGCCCGCCGTCCGGCCGGTACCGTGACCGCCGAGCCCCGCGCCGGACGGCGCGAAGGCGGCACCAGGGGAGAAGAGTCCGGCAGGGAGTGTGCGACGTGACGGCGGAACCGGCGGTCGCGCCGCGGCACGGACAGCCCCCGGGCGAGGAGCCCGACGAGGCCGCCCGGCAGCTGTACCTGGCGACCCTCGCCCAGGGCGGCCGCATCCCGTTCACCGACACCCAGGACGCCGACCAGACCGCGCTCCAGCAGCTCATCGACCTCGGCCTGCTCATCGCCAACCCGATGGACCACTGCTACACCGCCATCAGCCCACGCTCCGTCAGCGACCGCCTGGGCGCCGAACTCCGCAGCGAGGCGACCAGGCTGCTGGTCCGCGCGGAGAACCTGCCGGGCGCCCTCGACGGCCTCACCCGCGCCTACGACGCGATGCCCCGGCCCTCCGGCCGGGCCGGCGGCGCCGTCCACGTCGAGGGCCACGTCCACATCCGCCAGCGGATCTCCCAGCTCGTCTCCGACTGCCGCTCCGAAGTCCTCGCCGCCCAACCCGGCCACCGCCCCGCCGACACCCTGCAGGTCGCCCTCCTCCAGGACGTCCAACTCCTCCAGCGCGGCTGCTCCCTGCGCACCATCTACCAGCCCGTCGCCCTCGCCGACCCGCCCGCCCGCGCCTACGCCGAGGAGGTCACCCGGCACGGCTCCCTCATCCGCGTCCTCGACGAACCGTTCCAACGGCTGCTCGTCTTCGACCGCACCGTCGCCGTGATCTCCGCCAACGACGACAACAGCACCGCCGCCTTCATCACCGACCCGGCCGCCATCACCTTCCTGGTCGGCGCCTTCGAACGTGACTGGGCCCGCGCCGACACCGCCGAGACCGCCGCCACCCTCGGCCCCACCCGCACCATCCCCGACCGGGTCGGCCGGCTGCTCGCCCGCGGCCTCACCCAGCGCGCCGTCGCCACCCGCCTCGGCCTCAGCGAACGCACCGTCGCCGCCCACGTCTCCCGCCTGCGCGACCGCCACGGCGCCCAGACCCTCTTCCAACTCGGCTGGCTGATGAGAGGCGCCCGCGATGACCGATGAACCCGGCCCCGCCGAGCGGCCCGCCGTCGCGACCCGCCTCGGCCTCAGCGAACGCACGGTCGCCGCCCACATCGCCCGGCTCCGCCACCACTACGGCGCCCACACCCTCTTCCAACTCGGCCGGCAGATGAGGGGAGACCGCGATGCCTGAAGCCGTACTCGACCCTCCCGACGACGCCGCCCGCGACCTCTACCGGGCGATCCTGGGTGAGGGCGGCCGGATCCGGGTGGGCGAGATCCGCCCCGAGGACGAGGCGGCGGTGAAGCAGCTCACCGACCTCGGCCTGCTCGTCCTGCGGGCCGCGGACGGCGTCTACTCGGCGATGAACCCACGAGCCGTCAGTGAGCGGATCGGTACCGAACTCCGGGAGGAGGGCGCCCGGCTGATCACCCGGGCGGCGCTCCTGCCGAGGATGCTGGACGACCTGACCCAGGCCTACGACGCGGTGCCGCGCCGCTACCCCGAGCGTTCGCCCGGAGTGGAGTACGTCGCCGGAATGCTGCAGATCCGTCACCGGATCGCCCAGGTGCAGAACGACCACCCGAGCGAGGCCCTCGCCATGCAGCCCGGGGGTGCTCGTCCTTCCGCGCTCATGGACGACGGGCTGGAGCAGAGCCGACGCCACCTCGCACGAGGCGGCGCGCTGCGGACGATCTACGAGGTGTCAGCCCGGCTCGATCCGGCGACGGTCGCCTTCGCGGCCAGGTCGACCGAGCTCGGCGCCGCGATCCGGGTCCTGCCCGTCTCGTTCACCCGGCTGATGATCTTCGGCCGGGCCGTCGCCGTGATCCCCGCCGCCTCGGACCACGGCAGCGCGGCCTTCGTCGAGGATCCGGCCGTGGTCGACTTCCTGGTGCGGGACTTCGAGCTGCACTGGCGGCAGGCCGAGGGCGTGAACTGGGCCGCGCTCGCCGTCGGCGGGGCGGAGCCCACCATCCACGAGCAGGTCGGCCGCCTGCTCGCGCAGGGGCTCACGCAGCGGGCGATCGCCAGCCGTCTCGGGCTGAGCGAGCGGACGGTGGCCGGTCACATCGCCCGGCTGCGTGAGCTGTACGACGCGGAGACGCTGTTCCAACTGGGCTGGCAGATGCGGGGATCCCGGACGGGGGACGGAGAGTCCGGTGGGTGAGCGTCGCTCAGCCGGTGGCGGCGCTGGTCGGCCAGTAGCCGGCCCGGCCGGCGACGGGGGGCTGCTGCCGGGGGACGTTGAACTGCTCACCGGGGGCGGTCCAGAAGCCCTCGCGCAGGGACAGCGCCATGCCGGCCCAGTCGAGCGCGGTCTCCACGGTGTGGTTGAGGGCCTCCTGCGACCAGGTGTCGTCGAAGACCAGCGGCAGGACGGGGGCGACCTGCTCGATGGTGGCGATCAGCGGGTTGTGCGTGATGGCCTCGTCGACGAGGAGGACGATCGGCTTCCGCAGCGCCGACGCCCACCCCAGCTCCAGGCTCACCCCGGCCGACAGCGGCGCCCCGACGTAGGCGAACACGAGGTCCGCGGACTGCAGGGCCCGGAAGTCGGACGGGACCCGGGGCTCCGGCGCCTGCCCGGCGACGGTCCAGGCATCACTGTGGTGCGCGCTGTACACGGCGGCACCGCTGCGGAGCAGCGTGGTGCGAAGCGTCGTCAGCCGCGTCCGGCTGGCGAGCGTCACCACGCTGTCCGCGGGCCCGGTCAACCGCATCAGCGGCGCGGCCAGAAACACACGTGCACGCCGGCCCTCGGGGGCCTGGCTGTCGTGGTGACGCAGGTAGGGCTCAGTCATGTCGACTCCGGGGGAGGGGCGCCGAGTTGTGTCAATTCCCGGCATTTGGCGACGTTTTGAACGATTTGTGGTGGAATTAACGCCGACTACTTTTGTCGCGGCCATGATGCATTGCTGCTCTGCTTTGTCTTCGTGATCGAGCTGGTGGCGTCAGCGTGCCATTGATCGTCCCTAGTGGGCGGCTCGGGAGTCCACCGCCGCACGGTGTCATCTCTCTGCATGGCAGAGAGATGACGCACTCATGGGTCAGGGCCTTGGTGACACGAGCCGCTTGTCTGCGGCATTATGTGGTCGATTGTTCGACGTGCCGGAGCGTGCGAGCTTGGAAGGTACTGAGAAGGAGTCTCGGATGTCTCGTATACGCAGGTTTGCCGCGGCTGTCATCGTTTCGGTTGCAGTTGCCTTCGTCGCCGGTGTTTCCGGTGGAACACCTGGGGACGACACCTACTGGTCGTTCGTCCGGGCCGACCAGGGCGCCGGGAGTGCTTCGACGCACATCGTCGCCGCCATGCAGACCGAGTCCGACACGGCCTGGACCTAAGCCTGTTGAGCGGGGGTGGTGTCGACGGCCAGTGCGGGCCGCGTCAGCCGAACGAGTCCTTCTCCGCGTCCGACATCGCCGAACGCGCCAGCACGTACCCCAGCTGGAAGAGCGATTCGACCTGGTAGTCCTCGCGCATCTCGGCGAGGTGCCGGGCCAGGGTCCGTTCGCTGATCCCCAGTCTGCGGGCGATGACGCGGTGGTTCACGCCGTCGAGGAGCAGGTCGATGATCGCCTGGCGAAGGCTTGAGACGACCTCCTGCGGAACGGCACGCGAGCCGTCGAAGTCCAGGCTCCGGCTCCAGTTGCGCTCGAAGACCTCGTCGGCGAGGTAGCTGACGATGGCCCGGTCGTGGATGAAAGCGGCCACGTTGAGGTCCTCGATCACCGGTATGACGGCCGACCGGCGATCGATCACGAACAGCCGGGTGTAGGGCTCGTCCAGGGTGCGCACCTGGGCGCCCGCCGAGGTGACGGTGGCGACGTACTCGCGCGTGGGCGCGTGGTAGCGGGTGCTGGGGTGGTAGATCGTCCGCAGTGAGGCGCCCCGGCGGAGCGTGTCCAGGTCGCGGCCTATGACCGTGGTCAACGCCTCGGGTGGCCGCGGGCCACCGGGCTGCGCCGCGAGTATCTCCTCGGAGGCGCTGGTCACCAGCTGGTGCAGCCGCTGGTTGATAAGAACCTTCCCCCGAATGTATTCGATGGTTCCACCGGCCTGCTCCGGCCGGTGATAAGTGTCGGCGAGTTCTTGCAGATCACCGGGGAGTGCAGCTGCGCGCGTCAGCAGATTGAGCGCCTTTCGCTGCCAGGCGGCGCTTAGCCCCTTGGAGAGTTGTGCCGGGTCGACCGCGATGAGCACGCCGGGAGCGTCGATGTCCGCGACGAGCAGCCCGATGTCGAGTAGCTCCGCGAGACGGTCCTTGTCGTCGCTGCTGACATCCGCGGTGACAACTCTTCCCCCGGTGAGCACGGTGTTTCGGTACAGAGCCCGGGCCTCGGAGGAAAGTACGCCCAATCCGCCCGTGGTCACCCCGGGATCCTCGGTCCCACTCATCGGTGGCTCCTCGTCACTGACTGGACTGCTCTGCAGCTTAGGTGTGCGGCGCTCGATGAGGATCTTAGGCACCAAATCCACTCCCGGGTGTCCTGGCGAACTCCGGGCGCTGCTGCGGCACAGGGGCACTCTCTCACTACACACCAGCCGCCGGCACCCCCCGGGTGGAGGGGAGCCGGCGGCTGGAGGTGTTCAGCCAAGTCAGCGCTTGGGGCGCCAGACGACGAGGGCGCTGGACTGGGTGGGGGGCTGGTACGGGACGAGGTCGCGGCGGTAGGAGGCGTGGACGGCGGCCTCGCGCTGCTGGAGGGCGGTGGCGGCGCCCTCCAGGGAGTCGACGAGCTCGGTGATGCGGGACTGGAGGGCCGTGACCTGGTTCTCCAGCTCGATGATCCGCTTGATGCCGGCCAGGTTGATGCCCTCGTCCTGGGACAGCCGCTGGACCTCGCGCAGTTGCTGGATGTCGCGCGCGGAGTAGCGGCGGCCGCGGCCGGCGGTGCGGTCGGGGCAGACGAGGCCGAGGCGGTCGTACTGGCGCAGGGTCTGCGGGTGCAGACCGGAGAGTTCGGCGGCGACGGAGATGACGTACACCGGGGTGTCCTCGGTGAGTACGTACTGCGGCGGGGCGGCGGGGCGCCGGGTGCGGCGGCCGTCGCCGGGCAGGCCTTCGCCGATGCCGGGCCCGATGGGGCCGATGCCGGGGCCGATGGGGCTGTCGGGGATCATCTGGTCGTCACGCTCCCTTCGCCGCCCGGAAGAGGGCGGCTCGTGGGTCGTCGGAGGCGGTGGCCTCGCGGTACTGCTCCAGGGCGTTCAGCGCGTCGCCGGAGACGCGCTGCGGCACCACGACCTCGACGGTGACGAGGAGGTCGCCGCGGGTGCCGTCCTTGCGGGTGGCGCCCTTGCCGCGGGCGCGCATGGTGAGGCCGTTGGCGCTGCCGGGGGGCAGCTTGAGCTTCACGGCGGGGCCGTTGAGCGTGGGCACCTCGATGGTGCCGCCGAGGGCGGCTTCGGGGAAGGTGACGGGGACGGTGACGGTGAGGTTGTCCCCCTTGCGCCCGAAGACGGGGTGCGGGTCGACGTGCACGGTGACGTAGAGGTCGCCGGGCTGGCCGCCGCGTTCGCCCTGGGCGCCCTTGCCCTTGAGCCGGATGCGCTGGGCGTCCTGGACGCCGGCCGGGATGCGCACCTGCATGGTGTGGGCGGAGCTGGCCCGGCCGCTGCCGTGGCAGTCGGCGCACGGGTCGTCGACGATCATGCCGCGGCCGCGGCAGTCCTTGCACGGCTCGGAGAGCGCGAACGCACCCTGGCCGCGGCTGACGGTGCCGGCGCCGACGCAGGTCGGGCAGACCCGCGGGGTGGTGCCGGACTTGGCGCCGGTGCCGTTGCAGCTGCGGCAGGGGGCCTGGCTGGTCATCCGGAGGGGGACGGTCGCGCCGTCGACGGCCTCGTCGAAGGCGAGGGTGACCTCGGTCTCGACGTCGGCGCCGCGCCGGGGCTGGGCCTGCCGGCCGCCGCTCCGGTTGAAGAGTCCGCCGAAGACGTCGCCGAGTCCGCCGCTGCCGGTGTTCTGGCTGCCGCTGAAGAGGTCGCCGAAGTCGAAGCTGTAGCTGCCGGTGCCCTGGCCGGGGCCGCCGGCCCGGAAGCCGCCGTTGGCGAAGAGGCTGCGGGCCTCGTCGTACTCCTTGCGGCGCTTCTCGTCGGACAGGACGTCGTAGGCCTCGGAGATGTCCTTGAACCGCTCTTCGGCCTTGGTGTCGCCCTTGTTGGCGTCCGGGTGGAACTCGCGTGCGAGCTTGCGGTAGGTCTTCTTGATCTCGGCGGCGGTGGCGTCCTTGGGCACGCCGAGGACCTTGTAGTAGTCCTTCTCCACGTAGTCCTTGCCACTCATGCGTCCACCTCGCTCCGCTCGGCAGCCGCTTCGCGCAACACGCACCTGCCAACGATTCGCTCGCTGCGCCTGCTCATCAGCTGCCGCCACCTCCCGATGTCCATCGTCGCTGCGCTGTCAACAGCCCGTCCGCCGGCCGCCGCTGACAACGCGCTGCGGAGCCGGCCGCCGTACTGGCCGGCGTACGACTCCGCAGCGCACTGGTTTTCAGCTGTCACGGGTTGTCAGCTGTCCGAGCCACCGTCGGACTTGTCCGCGTCCCCGGACTTCGCCTCGCTGTCCGGCGCGGCCGTGGTCTGGGTGCCCGGCTGGGGCTCCGCGACGGCGACCATGGCGGGGCGGATGATCCGCTCGCCGATCCGGTAGCCGGGCTGGAGGATCTGCACACAGGTGTCCTCGGTGACGTCCGAGGAGTAGCTGTGCATCAGCGCCTCGTGCATGGTCGGGTCGAAGGGCTCGCCCTCCTTGCCGAACTGCTGCAGGCCCAGCTTGGCGACGACCGTCTCCAGGGACTCGGCGACGGACTTGAAGCCGCCGGTGACCTCGCCGTGCTCGCGGGCGCGGCCGATGTCGTCCAGCACCGGGATCAGGGACTCCAGGATGTTGGAGACCGCGATCTCGCGGACCGTCAGCCGATCGCGCTCGACCCGCTTGCGGTAGTTCTGGTACTCGGCCTGCAGGCGCTGCAGGTCGCCGGTGCGCTCGGACAACTCCCGCTTGGCGGTGGCGAGTTCGTCCGAACCGGAACCGGATTCGGCGGCACCGGCCGCGGCGGCCTCCTCGGCGGCCTTGATCACGGCCTCGTCGGCGGCGGAGTCGTCGCCGGGCTTGCCGCCCTGCGGCTTCTCCGTCATGCCGCACCACCCTTGGGCTTCTCGTCGTCCACGATCTCGGCGTCGACGACGTCGTCGTCCTTGGCCTGGGCGGACTCGCCGGCCGGGGCGGCACCGGCGGCGTCGGCGTTGGCGTACAGCGCCTGGCCGAGCTTCTGCGCGGTGGTGGAGACCTTCTCGGACGCCTCGCGGATCTTCGCGATGTCCTCGCCCTTCAGGGCCTCCTTGAGCTCGCCGATGGCGGTCTCGACCTCGGTCTTGACGTCGGCGGGGAGCTTGTCGGCGTTGTCGGCGATGAACTTCTCGGTCGAGTAGACGAGCTGCTCGGCGGAGTTGCGGGTCTCGACCGACTCGCGGCGCTTGTGGTCCTCCTCCGCGTACTGCTCGGCCTCGCGCATCATGCGCTCGATGTCGTCCTTCGGCAGCGCGGAGCCGCCGGTGACGGTCATCTTCTGCTCCTTGCCGGTGCCGAGGTCCTTGGCACCGACGTGCATGATGCCGTTGGCGTCGATGTCGAAGGTGACCTCGATCTGCGGCAGGCCGCGGGGGGCCGGCGGCAGACCGGTCAGCTCGAACATGCCGAGCTTCTTGTTGTACGCGGCGATCTCGCGCTCGCCCTGGTAGACCTGGATCTGCACGGACGGCTGGTTGTCCTCGGCCGTGGTGAAGATCTCCGAGCGCTTGGTCGGGATCGTGGTGTTGCGCTCGATCAGCTTGGTCATGATGCCGCCCTTGGTCTCGATGCCGAGGGACAGCGGGGTGACGTCGAGCAGCAGGACGTCCTTGACCTCGCCCTTGAGGACACCGGCCTGGAGCGCGGCGCCGATGGCGACGACCTCGTCCGGGTTGACGCCCTTGTTGGCGTCCTTGCCGCCGGTCAGCTCGCGGACGAGCTCGGCGACGGCCGGCATACGGGTCGAGCCGCCGACGAGGACGACGTGGTCGATCTCGGAGAGCGAGATGCCGGCGTCCTTGATCACGTTGTGGAACGGGACCTTGCAGCGCTCCAGCAGGTCCGAGGTCAGCTGCTGGAACTGGGCCCGGGTGAGCTTCTCGTCCAGGTGCAGCGGGCCCTCGGCGGAGGCCGTGATGTACGGCAGGTTGATCGAGGTCTCGGAGGACGAGGACAGCTCGATCTTGGCCTTCTCGGCGGCCTCGCGCAGACGCTGCAGGGCCATCTTGTCCTTGGACAGGTCGACGCCGTGGCCGGCCTGGAAGACCTTGACCAGGTGGTCGACGACCTTCTGGTCCCAGTCGTCACCACCGAGGTGGTTGTCACCGTTGGTGGCCTTCACCTCGACGACCCCGTCGCCGATCTCCAGCAGGGAGACGTCGAAGGTGCCGCCGCCGAGGTCGAAGACCAGAATGGTCTGGTCGTCCTTGTCCAGGCCGTAGGCCAGGGCGGCCGCGGTCGGCTCGTTGACGATGCGCAGGACGTTGAGGCCCGCGATCTCACCGGCCTCCTTGGTGGCCTGGCGCTCCGAGTCGGAGAAGTACGCCGGGACGGTGATGACGGCGTCGGTGACCGTCTCGCCCAGGTACGCCTCGGCGTCCCGCTTCAGCTTCTGCAGCACGAAGGCGCTGATCTGCTGGGGGTTGAAGTCCTTGCCGTCCAGGTTGATCTTCCACCCGGTGCCCATGTGGCGCTTGACCGAGCGGATGGTCCGGTCGACGTTGGTGACCGCCTGGCGCTTGGCCACCTCGCCGACCAGGACCTCGCCGTTCTTGGCGAAGGCGACGACGGACGGCGTGGTCCGAGCGCCCTCGGCGTTCGTGATGACGGTGGGCTCGCCACCCTCCAGAACGCTGACGACCGAGTTCGTCGTGCCGAGGTCGATGCCGACCGCGCGTGCCATCGTAGGTACCTCCACGGAAGAGTTGAGCTTTACAGGCTCAAGGATGCACGACGGGGCGGGCGCCGTCAACAGGTATGAGCCGGACCCACTCAACTTTGCTGAGCGGGTGCGGGCCCGGGTGTGGACGGCCGGCCCCCGGGATCGCGGCGCGGGTGGCGGCGCGGGTGGCGTCACGTGTGGCGCCACGTGACTGTCGCCATAGCTTGGGAACCTTCTGGAGAACTGTCGGTGGGCGGTATTGTCCGGGCCGTCGGCCCGGAAAGTTACCGACGAGTACACTTCTTTTGGAAGCACCTTCAGAACCACCTCCAGAACCACCTTCAGAACCAAGAGACTGCTCAACAGCAAGCCGCAGGAGACGGAGAGCCGATGCAGCTAGCAGCGATCGTCATCTCGCTGGTCACGTTCGTGATCGGCACCGCGCTCGCCGCCCGTGCGGCGCTGTACATCTACAAGGTGGTGCGGACCGGCCAGCCGGACTCCAGCCGCTTCGGACAGCCCGCCCAGCGGGTGAAGACCGTCGCGGTCGAGTTCGTCGGCCACACCCGGATGAACCGCTGGGGGATCGTGGGCATCGCCCACTGGTTCGTCGCGGTCGGCTTCTTCAGCCTGGTGCTGACCATCGTCAACGCCTTCGGCCAGCTCTTCGACGCCGAGTTCGCGCTGCCGATCATCGGCCACTGGATGCTGTGGCAGCTCTTCGTCGAACTGGTCGGCACCCTCACCACGCTGGGCATCGCGACGCTGATGGTGATCCGGCTGATGAGCCTGCCGTCGAGGTCCGGCCGCAAGTCCCGCTTCGCCGGCTCGATCGCCTGGCAGGCCTTCTACGTCGAGTACACGATCCTCGGCATCGGCCTGTGCATCCTGATGCTGCGCGCGCTGGAGGGCGCCCTCAACGGCGTCGACTCCTACGGGCCGGAGCACCTGGTCTCGTACCCGCTGGTCTCCGCGTTCAGCGGGCTGTCGCACGGCACGCTGGAGAACCTGATCTACCTGTTCGCGATGCTGAAGATCTGCATCTCGTTCGCGTGGGCGGCCACCATCGGCATCAACCCCTCGATGGGGGTGGCCTGGCACCGCTTCCTCGGCTTCTTCAACATCTACTTCAAGCGCGAGGAGGACGGCGGCACCGCGCTCGGCGCCCTGCGCCCGATGACCAGCGGCGGCCAGCCGATCGACTTCGAGGACCCGGCCGAGGACGCCGTCTTCGGCGTCTCCCAGGTCGAGCACTTCTCCTGGAAGGGCATCCTCGACTTCTCCACCTGCACCGAGTGCGGCCGCTGCCAGTCGCAGTGCCCGGCCTGGAACACCGGCAAGCCGCTCTCGCCGAAGCTGCTGATCATGAGCCTGCGCGAGCACGCCTTCGGCAAGGCGCCGTACCTGCTGGCCGGTGGCGGCAAGGACATGGAGGGCGAGGAGCGCGCGACGGCCGAGCAGCTCAAGGACGTCCCGGCGGCCGCCCTGGCCGAGGCGGAGCGCCCGCTGATCGGCACCGCCGAGGAGAACGGCGTCATCGACCCGGACGTCCTGTGGTCCTGCACCACCTGCGGCGCCTGCGTCGAGCAGTGCCCGGTGGACATCGAGCACATCGACCACATCGTCGACATGCGCCGCTACCAGGTGATGATCGAGTCCTCGTTCCCGACCGAGGCCGGGACGATGCTCAAGAACCTGGAGAACAAGGGCAACCCGTGGGGCATGGCCACCAAGGCCCGCCTGGACTGGGTCAAGGAGCTCAAGAAGGAGACCGGCATCGAGGTGCCGGTGATCGGCGAGGACATCGACCCCGCCGAGGTCGAGTACCTCTACTGGGTCGGCTGCGCCGGCGCCCTGGAGGACCGCGCCAAGAAGACCACCAAGGCCTTCGCCGAACTGCTGCACACCGCGGGCGTGAAGTTCGCCATCCTCGGCAAGGAGGAGTCCTGCACCGGTGACTCCGCCCGCCGTCTGGGCAACGAGTTCCTCTTCCAGATGCTCGGCGCGCAGAACGTCGAGACGCTGAACGCGGCCCTGGAGGACGCCCCGGTCAAGCGGATCGTCGCCACCTGCCCGCACTGCTTCAACACCATCGCCAACGAGTACCCGCAGCTGGGCGGCCACTTCGAGGTCATCCACCACACCCAGCTGCTGCAGCACCTGATCGACGAGGGCAAGCTCGTCCCGGTCAACCCGGTCGAGGGCCTGATCACCTACCACGACCCCTGCTACCTGGGCCGCCACAACAAGGTCTACAGCCCGCCGCGCGAGATCATGGACAAGGTCCCGGGGCTGCGCCAGCAGGAGATGCACCGGCACAAGGAGCGCGGCTTCTGCTGCGGCGCCGGCGGTGCCCGGATGTGGATGGAGGAGCGGATCGGCAAGCGGATCAACACCGAGCGCGTGGACGAGGCGCTGTCGCTCAACCCGGACATCGTCTCCACCGCCTGCCCGTTCTGCCTGGTGATGCTCTCCGACTCGGTCAACGGCAAGAAGAACGAGGGCGCCGCCAAGGAGCACCTGAAGGTGGTCGACGTCGCCCAGCTGCTGCTCGACTCGGTGAAGGCGACCCCGCCGGCCGCGGCCGACGAGCCCGCGACGGTGGACGCGTAGCGACCCCTGTTCGACAGTTCTGCTACAACTGCCCGGCCCGGTGGGCGCCGCGAGAGCGCCCGCCGGGCCGGGCTTTTGGGGCGCCTGCGGCGGGCCTGTCGCGGGCTTGTTCGGGGCCCGTTCGGCGCTTGTTGGGGCCCTGTTCGGGGTCCGGCGCGGAGCGGGCGGCGGGCCGGAGGCGCTGCCGGACCTGTGGGGGAGTGGTGCCAATCGCACGGCCGCCTGAGTGCGCCCCGGTTGGAAGGAAATACAGTAGGCGCCAGACCGGCCTCGTGCCGGTCGACCCGTTCCGGACGCCCGGAACGGGTCCAGACCACCGACGGAGGTATCGGCCCGCCGGGCCGGGCCGCAGAGACCACAAGGGGAACAGCGCAAACCATGACCGAGGCGATCATGCTGGTCGGTGGTAAGGGCACGCGACTGCGTCCGCTGACCACCCACACCCCCAAGCCGATGCTGCCGGTGGCAGGCGTCCCGTTCATCGCACACCAGCTGGCCCGCGCGGCCGCCGCCGGCGTCACCCGCGTCGTGCTGGCCACCTCGTACCTGGCCGAGGTCTTCGAGGACCACTTCCAGGACGGCACCCCGTACGGCATAGAGCTGGTCTACCTGACCGAGCGCGAGCCGCTGGGCACCGGCGGCGCCATCCGCAACGCCGCGACCGGGCTGACCTGCGGCCCCGACGAGCCCGTCCTGGTCTTCAACGGCGACATCCTCTCCGGTGTCGACATCGCCGCCCTGCGCGACGGCCACGTGGCCGCCGGGGCCGACGTCACCCTGCACCTCACCCGGGTCGAGGACCCGCGCGCCTTCGGTCTCGTCCCGACCGACGAGAACGGGCGGGTGCTGGAGTTCCTGGAGAAGCCGGAGACGCCGGAGCAGATCGTCACCGACCAGATCAACGCCGGCTGCTACGTCTTCACCCGGTCCGTCATCGACCGCATCCCGGCCGGCCGGGAGGTGTCCGTCGAACGCGAGACCTTCCCCGAACTGCTGGCCACCGGCGCGCTGCTGCGCGGTGTCGTCGACACCTCGTACTGGCTCGACCTGGGCACCCCGGCCGCGTTCGTCCGCGGCTCGGCCGACCTGGTGCTCGGCAAGGTCGACTCCCCGGCCGTCCCCGGGCCGACCGGCGACGCCCTGCTGCTGCCCGGTGCCACCGTCCACCGCGGCGCGGTGCTCAGCGGCGGCACCGTGGTCTCCGCGGACGCGGTCGTCGAGGCCGGCGCGATCGTCGAGGGCAGCGTGATCCTGCCGGGCGCGGTGATCGGCCCGGACACCCTGGTCAAGGACTCCATCGTGGGCTCCTTCGCCGCCGTCGGCGCCCGCTCGGCGCTGGACGGCGCGGTGATCGGCGACGGCGCGATCGTCGAGTCCGACAACGAGCTGCCGAACGGCATCCGGATCGCCTGCGGCACCCTGCTGCCGGTCGGCGCGGTCCGCACCTCGGCCGGCCCGGGCGGCTGCCCGGCCGGCACCGCCGCGGCGGCCGCGGTGCACGGGCCCTCGGTCACCGCGCAGCGGTAGGACCGCGGGCCGGTGGGGCCGCGCAGCGGTAGGGCTGCGGGCTGGTAGGGCCGCGCAGCGGTAGGGCTGCGGTTCGGCCGCTGGTGTCCGAGGCGGGGCCGCCGAACGGCCGTGGCTCCGCCGGGGAGGCCGGGTTTCGGCCGCGTTCGTCTCAGGCTCGCTGCAAACCGGCCCCGGCTCCGTCCAGGCCGTACGCGGATTGGGCCGGACGGGTACCGTCAGAGCGTGGCTGGTAATCGATACGACAGCGGTCAGGGCGCCGACCCCCACGGCGGGTGGGCGCCCCCTCCGCCGCCGGCGGGGACGCCCGGGGGGCACGGGCAGACGGACGGGCCGGAGTACTTCACGGCCCAGCACCGGGCTGCGCCCGGCGGCCCCGACGGCATACCCGGGGGGCCGGGCGGCGTGCCCGGACCACAGGGCGGCGGCTACGACCCGTACGCCGCCGACCGGCCCGGCAGCACCCGGGCCTTCCCGACCGGCGGCGACCCGTACGGCCAGGAGCCGCCCCACCAGGGGTACTACGACCAGGGCCAGTACGCCGGGTACCCGGGGTACCCGGCGGAGGGGTACGGCCCGGAGGGCTACGACCAGGGCGGGTACCCGCCGGGCGACGGCCACGACCAGGGCGGCTACGGCTCGCAGCAGCAGCCGTACGGCCAGGACAACGTCACCGTCTACCGGGCCGGCGGCCAGTCCGCCCCGCACGTCGCCGGGCCCCGCCCGCACTGGCGCGAGCTGCTCCTCGGCATCTTCCGCGCCCCGACCGCGACCTTCGACCGCACCCGCGACCACCAGGTCTGGCTGCCGGCGCTCACCGTCTCGATGCTGTACGGCGCCCTCGCGGTGCTCGGCATCGGCCTGACCCACGACGACATCGTCAATTCGACCTTCACCGTCGCGCTGACCGGCATCGTCGCCGCCGCGATCGGCTTCGCCGTGGCCGGAGCGATCTTCGGCGGGGTCACCTACGCGCTGGCCCGCCAGCTCGGCGGGGACGGCCCGTGGAAGTCGACGGTCGGCCTGGCCGCGCTGATCGGCTGGCTGACCGACGCACCCCGGCTGCTGCTCGACCTGGTGCTGCCCTCGGGCAGCGCGGTCGTCCAGGTCGCCGGCTGGGCCACCTGGGCCCTCTGCGCGTTCCTGCTGACCAGCATGGTCCGGCGGGTGCACGACCTGCCCTGGGGCAAGGCGGCCGCCGCCTCGGCGCTGCAACTGCTCGCGCTGCTGGTGCTGATCAAGCTGCCGACCCTGGGCTGATCGAACCGCTGGCCCCGTACTGATCGAGCCGCCGACCCCGTACTGATCAAGGCGCCGCACCGCGGACGGCAGAATGGTGGACGGGCCCGGTCGTACCGGGCCCCGTCCACCCTCGTCGTTTCACGTCACCGGAGCCAGGAATGACCCTCCCCAGCACCCACGTCAGCTTCCCGTCCGGGGCGGTGACCGGGGAGTCCCCGGTGCTCGCGGTGCATTCGCTGGCCGACGGCCGGTACGCCGTCGTGACCGCCGCCACCCCGTTCCACCCGCTCGACCACACCTGGCCCGACCAGCCCGCCGACCTCGGCACCCTCACCGTGGACGGCGCCGAACTGGCCGTCGTCGACTGCCTGACCGGCGCGGTCGGCCCGGATGGCGGCGCCCCCCTGGTCGGCGCCGACATCCCGGTCCGCCGCGGCGACGAGGAGTGGTCCTGGCTGGTCCTGCACGTGGTCGACGGCGACCCGGGCGACCTGGCCGGCAAGACCGCCGTCCTCACCGTCGACGCCCACCGCCGGGGCGCCCTCAGCGCCTCGCACAGCGGCTGCCACCTGCTCGCCCTCGCCCTCAACGAAGCCCTCGCCCCGCGCTGGCGCAAGGACCCGGGCCGTTCCGACGCCTTCGGGAACCCCGACTTCGACAGCCTCGCGATGGCCACCTCGGTGATGGACACCGAGGCCAGCACCGACACCTACCGGCTGGGCAAGTCGCTGAAGAAGAAGGGCTTCACGGCGGACGCCACCGACGAGCTCCCCTCGCTCGCCGACGCCCTGCCCGCCCTCACCGAGGCCGTCAACACCCGGCTCGCCGCCTGGGTCGCCTCCGACGCCCCGGTCCGCATCGAGGTCCCCGGCCCGGAGCTCACCGCCCGCCGCCAGTGGCACTGCGAGCTGCCCGAAGGCGGCGCGCAGATCTTCTGCGGCGGCACCCACCTCCACCACCTCGGCGAACTCGCCGAACTCCGCACCGAACTGCGGCTCTCCGAGGACGGCACCGAACTGGTCGCCGTCACCCGCCCCAAGCGGGCCTGAGCCGCCCACCAATGCCGCGGGCGGCCACCCCTCGTCGAGGGATGGCCGCCCGTCCGGTGCGCTCTGCTGCGGGTCAGACCTCGGTGCGGTGGAAGTTCAGGTACGAGCGGGACGGCGTCGGGCCGCGCTGGCCCTGGTAGCGCGAGCCGTACCGCTCCGAGCCGTACGGGTGCTCCGACGGCGAGGAGAGCCGGAACAGGCAGAGCTGCCCGATCTTCATCCCCGGGTACAGCTTGATCGGCAGCGTCGCGACGTTCGACAGCTCCAGCGTCACGTGGCCGCTGAAACCGGGGTCGATGAAGCCGGCGGTCGAGTGCGTCAGCAGGCCCAGCCGGCCCAGGCTCGACTTGCCCTCCAACCGGGACGCCACGTCATCGGGCAGCGAGATGACCTCGTACGTCGAGGCCAGCACGAACTCGCCCGGGTGCAGGATGAACGCGTCGTCGCCCTCGGGCTCCACCAGCCGGGTCAGGTCCGGCTGCTCCTCGGAGGGGTCGATGTGCGGGTAGCGGTGGTTCTCGAACACGCGGAAGAAGCGGTCGAGGCGCACGTCGATACTCGACGGCTGGATCATCGCCGGGTCGAACGGGTCGATGACGACCCGGCCCAGGTCGATTTCGGTCCGGATGTCCTTGTCAGAGAGCAGCACGCTTCGAGGTTACGTGCACGACAGGGCCCCGGACGAATCCGCCCGGGGCCCGTTCCGTCCTCGCGTCGACCGTCAGGCCAGGAACTCCGCGGCCTCCAGCCGCATCGCCCGCGCCAGTTGCGGCGCCGACAGCTCCTGCACGTCGGCCAGCACCGAACTCCTGAGCCGTCCGCACTGCGGACAGCGGATCAGCCGCCCGGGCCCGAGCCGGCCCGGACCGAGGTTCTGCATCGGGAACGTGGTGGTGCTGAACAGGTGCCCCTCGGCACAACGAACGACGGCGCGCTGCTCCATCGATCCCCTTCCCATCCCTAACCCAGTACTCACCCGTACTCATCGCGCCCCGGCGGACCGAGCCCCGGGACAGCGTCACATTAGGGGATGTTCCGGACATTCCACACCATGGCTCGCCGCCCCGACCCCACCCCACCGGAGCACTCGTACGCGGCCCACACAGTACGCCCCTCACCCGCCTCCACCCCGCTCCGCCACGTCCCCGGGCGGGCCGTGCGACCACAGTCACGGATGGGGTACAGTGACACTGGATCGAGCGGTCTCTGACAGCTCATCAGGCGGGCGTAGTTTAATGGTAGAACATGAGCTTCCCAAGCTTAGAGCGCGAGTTCGATTCTCGTCGCCCGCTCCAGCGGTAAACCCCAGGTCAATGGCCTGGGGTTTACTTGTTGTCTGGACCAATATTGGGTCGTCGTGCCAGATTCGTGCCAGATGGGCCTTGGTGTGGCGTTAGATTCGGCGAAATTCGGTCACTGTCGGTGCCTCCTTGGGTGGGCGGGCAGCGGGCGTCTCAAATCATGAGATCAACTTTTGGTGATCTGCATCACATTGCCGCGAGCTTGGTTGGCCGATCTGGATCACGAGAGGGCGGCCCTCGGAGCTTGGTGGTCAGCCCAGCCGACTTGTAGATGGTCGACAACTGGAGCGTCTGATGGGGTTGTCGGAGAGCCCGAAGCTGGCGGTGTGGGGCCGTAGTGGGTGCTGGACCAGTTCCAAGAGCCGTGGTGTCGGTGGTGGGGTAGATTCCCGGGCGGGGAGGGCTACGGACCGGGAGGGGGTCGCTGATGGCGGGCGACGTCGTGGAGGAGTGCGGCTTTCAGGGGTGTGGGAGGGCGGGGCACGCCCAGAGAGATGGTGTGCTGTTCTGCAAGTCGCACTATGAGCAGGCGCGTACGGGGCGCCTGCTGAAGCCGATCAAGGCGAAGGTGAAGGCGGGCCAGTACACGGGGTGCCTGTTCGACGATCCGCAGTGTGACCGGCCTCATTCCTCCGGTGGGTACTGCTCCACCCACTACCAGCAGAAGAACGATGGCAAGCCGCTCACCCGGATTCGGGGTTGGAGGTCTCAGTCGGAATGGGGGCCGCTCTGCCGGTATGGGGCTTGCAGGAGCGACGTTCATTCGCGGGGGTTGTGCATCGTGCATTACGGGCGGGGGATATCGCAGTTCGCCCGGGATGCGATCCTCGCGCTGCAGGGCGGACGCTGCCTGTGTGGGACGGTCGATCCGGGGCCGGAAGGCTGGGAGCTCGACCACTCTCACGACTGCACCGCCGGCCACCAGCCGATGTCCTACTGCACGGCCTGTGTGCGCGGCCTGCTGTGTGTGCCGTGTAACCGGCGTGCGGTCTCCTGGTACGAGGGCGCATGGATGCGGCAGGAAGGGAACGAGCCGATCCCTGTCCTTGAGGAGTGGGTCGGGCGCCGTATCCGCTTCCACGGAGAGCCGGACTCGGCGGATGTGAGGGTGAGCTACGGCTGCCAGCAGCAGTCCAGTAGCGAATCCCCCGAGCGGGAAGATCTCGCCGAGGGCCGAACGGAGATCAAGGGTCACAGCGAGTAGGTGCTCCATAGAAGTTGAGCCCAGAACCCAAATTGAGCCGTCGCCGACATGAGGATCCCGAGGGCCGATGCCGGGATCCAGCTGCGGGTGCAGGTTCACTGTGTCGCGACTGCCGCCTTGGCGATAGAGCGGGCGACTTGCTTGCGATTGCCGACCGTGGCGGCGGCGACCAGGAAAGGCCAAACTCACGTACCGCCCTCTCGGCCGAGCGTCCGGACGGCACGCCTTACGAGATCTGGCCGTGCCACGACTGTTG
Organism: Kitasatospora sp. MAA19; assembly: GCF_029894125.1. Lineage (GTDB taxonomy): Bacteria > Actinomycetota > Actinomycetes > Streptomycetales > Streptomycetaceae > Kitasatospora. The sequence goes on along the minus strand of NZ_JARXYZ010000001.1, from coordinate 286,496 downwards.
CCCTGGCACGCTGAGATGATCCGTGACGGCGACGGGGTTCTCGCGAGGGAGTGGCACGCAGTGGACTGCCCCACGTTCCAGCACATGCTGGGCGACGACAGTCCTGACAGCTCCACCGCCCGTCAGACCTGATCACTGCAACGGCTTCTGCCTGTTCGACCACCCTGCAGTTCGATGGAGCCCTTATGAGCGACGATCGACCCACTCCAGACCTTCAGGCAATCTGCGACGTGTGCCTGCAGCCGATCGGGGACGAGGAGGGCGCCGTCTGGGTCGACCAGGACGCCGCTCCCCGCCCCCGAACCCGCCCGCACCGCCGTCCTCGCCGTTCCCCACCCCGCACCCCTGAACCCGCGCGGCATCACCATCACCTGTGCGGTCTGCCACGCCGCCCGCGACTGGCTGCTGATCCATGTCCAACTCGACCTCGTCTTCGTCCGATGCCGCTGCGCCCATGAATGGCGCGAACACGACCTGGAAACCGCCCACGTCACCGCCGCCCGAAGCGATACCGGAGACGAGCGGGAATGGGCATCCTTCGAGGACATGTACCGAGGACTCGGATTCGACGGGCTCTTCCGGTACACCTACCTCGGCTAACGGGCTTGTGCCTGCTCCGCGCCGCGAAGGGCATGCTGCAGATCAGTCCGGATACAGCGACCGCTGGGTGAGCCTCGGAGGTACGGAGTCGGCGGGGCATCGGGCCGGTGTTGCGGCTACGGGCGGGGGTGGAGCTGGATGACGGCGTGGCGGCCATCGGTGCGCCACGGCGTCCCGGTGCTGTCGAGCCGGGCGACGGTAGCGGCGTCGACACCGACGATCACGTCCGACTTCAGCGTCCGCAGCGCCGCGACGGGAGAGGGGAAGTGGCCCGCCGTCTCGGTGAACGAGGTGGTCGGCGGCCAGAGCTGGTCGCCGACCAGGCGGCGGTAGTTGAGGTCGCCCTTGAGGATCGTCATCGCCGCGCCGGTGAACTCGGCCCGGAGATCGGCGGGCATGTCGTGGAAAGGCAGCGGCGCGCAGAAGAACGGATGCGTACGGACCGCGAGCGTGCCGCTGTTCATCGCGTGCCACAGCCGCTCGCCGACGGCCTTGGCGGCCTCCGTGGGCGCGGTTCGCAGGCGCTCGACGGAGGCGAGGACGTCGGCCATCGTCGCGTCCGACACGTAGTACGGCTGCGGCTTCACGTACAGGACGACCTGCGCCGCCAGACCGCAGGCCAGGAGATGGTCGACCAGCACGAGGTCCGGCAGCAGCTCCCGGCTGGCGTTGTCCGCGACGACGCAGACGCGCCCGCCCTTGGCCCGCTCCAGCTCAGCCCAGAGCAAGTCGCTGTCGTCGGCCACCAGATCGGACGTGGTCGGCGCGCCGGTCTCTGCGGTGATCTGGAAGCTGAGGTCAGCGCGGTTGCCCCACAGCGCGGACGACAGCAGTGCCTCCGCTCGCTGGCTCTCCGTCAGTCCGGGGAGCTTGCTCAGCGCGGCCAGCTCGTCGTCCACTGCAGCCCCGGCCAGCTCGGCGTTCTTGAACGGCGCGAACGGGTCGACGCCCTGCCACGCGCCGGGCCGGAAGTAGCCGGTGGCGTCGAGTAGTCGGCGGTAGAAATAGCTCTCTGCCCATAGGAACGGCGCCTCGTCCCAGGGCTTGCCCCACAGGCCCTCGCCCCACTCCAGCCACTGGGCGGCATCTGGAGCGTCCGCGCCCAGTGGTTCCAGGACGCCGGTGGTGCTCTCCGCGAGCAGCCGCTCGACCGCTGTCCGCTCGTCGGGACCGTGCGGCAGCGCGTCGAGGACCTGCTGGATGAGCTTGGGGTGACGTTCGTGGAAGACGCCCCAGGCGAAAGATCCCGGGACGTCGATGCTGATTACGGGTGCGGTCGACACGTTTGGGCTCGTCTCTCTCGTCGGCGGCGAATGGTTGTCGCCCTCTCAGCTGACGGCTGTCCAACCCCACGGGCGTGGACCGTTCTCCCCTTGCAGGCAGGAGAGACGGTAGTGGGCTTCCGCTCGGTGTCGGACCGGATCGGCCGCCGCATGCTGGAGGGCGAAGCAGGTGACTCGGAGCTCACGGATGCTCCGCAGTACCGGGTAGCCGGCCCAGGTCATCACGTCGGCTCCGTAGGCCTTGCAGAAGGCGGCGTACTCGCTGTCCGAAACGGTGCCGAAGGTGCCGTAGCCGACGGCGGTGGCGGTGAGATCCCACTCGGGAGGCCCCAGGGAGGTTCGCTCGAAGTCGAGCAGGTAGGTGGTGGTCGGTGTGACCGCTACGTTGCCGCCCCACGCATCGCCGTGGATGACGCTCGCGGGCAAGCCTGGCGGGAGGCTCAACCATGCTCCTTGGAGTTCGGCCAGGCGGTCGCGGAGCCACTGCCGCTGCGTGTCGTCGAGCGTGGCCGCGCCGTCGATCCTGTTGGCGAGCCGGACGAACGGGTCGAGTTTGCCCAATGGGAAGTCAGGAACTGGAAGTTCATGGACGCGTCGGAGGAGCGGCGCGATGTCGGCAGCGGTTCCTGGCAGGTGTGGGGGCAGCTCATGCCAGAAGGTCGCCGGGTTGCCGTCCACATCCAGCGGCTCCCGCAGATGATCGAGCGGGCGCACCGCAGGCACCCCGCAGTCGCGCAGCCACCGGGTGACCGCCAGTTCGCGGCTGGCGGCAGCCGACTGCCCTGGGCGGCTGATCCGGGCCACGACCCCCAGCGGCAAGCGCCACAGCGCGTTCTCCCCGATCCGGATCGGTTCGGCGCCCGTTGCGGACAGGCCGACCGTCGCGCACGCCTTGAGCAGTGTGGAGCGGGAGTCCTCGATGTTGCTCACGCTGCCACCGTAGCGGCGATCTGTTCCCGCAGATCCCGGACATCGCCGAGGCTGCGGTGACGGTGGGCGACCCGGCCGAGCTCGGCCAGCTCGTGGTTGGCACGCAGCGAGCGGAGGTCGCTGACCTCGGTGAGTGCGCTGCGGCCCTCGGCCAACGCCTGCTCGGGGTCGCCAGACGCCATCTGCAGCGTGGCGAGCTTGGTGCGGGAGAACGCGCGGGATCTGGCGAAGCCGTCGCCGTGGCCGTCCACTGCGGCCTGCAGCCTCCGGAGTGCCTCCTGCGGTGGATGGCCGGCCAGGGCGAGGTCAAACAGAGCGTGGCCGGTGTCGCCGTGGTGCTGGGCACCGTCGTAGTACGCCATCCACGGTCCCTCAGCGGCCGGGGAGATCGAAGCGAACGAGTCGTCGGACGCGCCGATCGCGGCAAGGGTCTGCTGGGCGCGGCCCATCTTGGCCAGGGCTCGGGCGCGAGCGTTGTGGAGCATGGACTGTTCTGCGGGGGAGAGCCGGTCGGCGCGGGCCAGGCCGAGTTCGGCGAACGTGAGACCGGTGTCGGGATCGCCGCGCCAGATGGCCTGGCGAGAGCGGAGGTTGTAGGAGATAGCTCGCAGTGGCCAGTTGTCCACTTCCTCGGCGCACGAGGTGGCGAAGGCGAACAGACGGTGGGCGTCGTCGTGGGCGAAGGCGTCAAAGGCCGAGGCGCCGACCACGGTCGCCAGGCGGCTGACGGCGCCAAACAGCTCAGCCCGCAGTGGGGCAGGGCAACGGCTGTTCAGGAGACCTGCGGCCCAGCGGAGTTGGGCGAGAGCCGTGTCGCGGACGACGCCGGCGCCGCCGTAGAGGTTGTCCCAGCTGCGGAGCGTGGTCGCTGCGGTGCGGATCTGCTCGACGTCGGCGGGCCGAACCACCGTGGGTACGGCAGCGGCCGGGGTGGAGGTCAGCAGCTGGGCCAGCGGGCCTGCGGCGAGAGCTGCACTCGTCACGGCAAGGAAGTTGCGTCGTTCCACGGCGTCGGACTCGTTCCACTCGGGGGCGGGCGGTGGCTCTTCCAGCGTGCCCCCGAGCAGAGCTCCTCGAGGAGGCTTGACGGCCCCACCGAGCCGTTTGTCCATTTCCCGTGAGCGGTTGTCCAATTCAGCCTCGGCCAGCGACACGCTTCGCGCGAGCACTCCGCCGGTGTTCAAGACCGCGTCTAACGCCTGGGCATGGTGAAGCTTGCACGGCCGCACCGCCCGCTCGATCTTGCTGATCAGGTCCCCACTCAGGTGGACCAACTGCCCGAGCCGGTCCTGGCTCAGCCCTCTGAGCTTCCGCCAGTACTGAAGTTCCGCGCCGAACCAGTGGGCTGCGGATCGAGTGGGGTCCAGAGGCTTCAGTGGTCGCGGCATTTGATCCCCCCCAGGGCGTCTCTTGTGGACAGCGGTCGCTGTCCGAATGCCACCACTGGTCGGGCGGCTCACCGGCAGGGCTGAATGTTTCCCAGCGCTCAGCGCCCATTACACACCGCTACGGGTCTGACGTGCAGGTGTTCGGCACATCAGCGCGACGAAGGCGCGTGCCTGCCCGCCGTAGCCGGACCGACGGAAGAGGAGATCGCCATGCAGCGAGTCAGCACGACCGTGCAGAACAGCAGCATCACCATCGAGACTGGGCGTCAGCTCCCCACCGACCTCGTCCTGCTGGAACGTAAGGGGCTCGGCCACCCCGACACCCTCGCCGACCACTTGGCGGAGGAGCTCTCCCGCGCGTACAGCCGCTACACGCTCGACCGGTTCGGCGCCGTGCTCCACCACAACTTCGACAAGCTCGCTCTGCTCGGTGGGTCCTGCGAGGTCCGCTACGGCGCAGGGCGGATGACGGTCCCGGTGAAGGTGCTGATCAACGGACGGGCCGCGTACGCCTGCGGAGGTGAGGACATCCCGGTACGGGAACTGGCGGAACAGGCCGTCCTGGCCTTCTTCCAGGACCGGCTCCCTGAGCTCGCCGGCCACCTCGACCTGGTCTTCAACATCACCAGCAACCCCAGCCCCGGCGCGGTCGTCACCGACGAGGGCGGCACCGACCGATCGCGCTGGTTCGCCCCCCGCTCGGTGGACGACCTGCGCGAGCGCCAGGTCCTGCTCGCCAACGACACCTCGCTCGGGACCGGCTGGGCGCCGATGGCCCCGTTCGAGCAGTTCGCCCACGCGCTCGTCAACCACTTGTCCGGCGTCAGCGAGTTCACCCGGGCGAACCCGTGGTGCGGCTCCGACGTGAAGCTGATGGGGCACTTCGACGGCACGAAGGCCGAGGCGGTCCTGTGCGTCCCGCAGAAGTCCGCGCACGTGCCCGACCGCGCCGCGTACCTCGCCAATAAGGAGGAGGTCCTGGCCGAGTGCAGCCGGTTCGCGGAACAGCACCTTCCCGGCGTCGAGGTCACCTTCCTCCTCAACGCCCGCGACGTCCCGGACAAGGACGAGCTCTACCTGACCTACACCGGCAGCTCCATCGAGTCGGGCGACGAAGGGGTCGTCGGTCGCGGCAACCGGGTCAACGGCCTGATCACCCCGCTTCGCCCGATGAACCTGGAAGGGGCCAGCGGCAAGAACCCCGTCTACCACGTCGGGAAGCTGTACAACCTGGCGGCCACCCGGCTCGCCCAGCGCCTGTACGAGGAGACCGGCAGCTACGCCGAGGTGCACCTGGTCAGCGCGACCGGCCAGCGTCTCGACCAGCCCTGGAAGGTCTTGGTCCGGCTCGGGGCTGAGGAGCCGGAGATCGAGAAGGTGCAGGCCCAGGTCGCCCTGGCCCTCGGTGGCTTCCCGGAGCTCACCGCCGAGCTGGTTCACCACGGCGTCCGGCTCAGCTGATGCAGACCGAAGCGCACACGCTCCTGCCCCCGCGCGCCGCTTGGCAGCGACTCCGGGAGCACTACGGCCCGGGGGTGCACGGGTGGCTGGCACGCGCCCCTGAGCTCTTCAACGAAGCGTCGCGCCGCTGGCAGTTGACTCTCGACAGCTACCACGACGCCGGCCACGCCTCCCTGTTGATGGTGGCGCGTGAGCGAAGCAGCCGGCGCGAGGTCCTGTTGAAGGCATGGCCCGACCACAGCCGCTACCGCAACGAGATGATCGCACTGGGGATCTGGGCAGCCGGGCCGGCCGTCAGGGTGCTCGAGCACGCAGATGACCTCGGCGTCGCCGCCCTGGAGGTGGTGGCAGCCGTACCCGGCGGCTCCGCCGGACCGGAGATGCACGAGTACGAGGCAGTGGCTTCCGCTCTACGGCAACTGCATCGTCTCGGCCGGGGCGCGAACACCATGGCCGCAGCGCTTCCCAGCCTCCATGACTTCCTCGAATGTGAGCTGATCCCGCGAGTGCACCGTCGCTTGGCGGCGCAACGTCCCCAGCTGCCGGTTGACTGGGCGAGGCTCGGCGAGCGCTTGGTCACCGGGCTGCACCCGGACGCGACACGGGCATTGGTCCTCCACGCGGACGTTTACCGGGAGAACGTCCTCTTCGACGACCATCGGAAGCCGGTCCTGGCTGACCCCCTGCCAATGGTCGGCGACGAGGTCTTCGACTGGGCGTTTTGGACCGTCTACTACGACCTGGGCACGGGCACCCGGGACCGCTTCGAGATCGCCGTCACCACCGCTGGCCTCGATCCGCGGCGGCTGCGCCACTGGAGCCTCGCACTCTGCGTGGACGGGCTCCTCTACTACCGGGAGGTGGAAGACAACCGCGCCTCCGTGATGGAGCGGGTGATCGCGGGGCTTGCCGGCGACCTCGATCTCACTGCGTTGCCGGAGAAGGGCGGCCAGGCGTGACCACCTACCTTCTGCGCCATTCCAGTACCCACTACAGCGCGGCCCACCGGGTCAACGGCGACCCGACTGTCGATCTTCCACTGGATCCGGCGGGGCGCGTCGCCTGCCGGACCGGTAGCGGCGTGATCGCTGCCGTTCAGCCGAAGATTTGGCTCACCTCGGCGTTCGCCCGGACGGGTGAGACGGCCCGGCTGTTGATGGGCGATGCCGATCAACCCGTCAGGGTCGAGGCCGCCCTCAACGAAGTGGACTACGGGCAGTTCGAAGGCGGTCCCTTCACGGAGTACGCGCGCTGGCTCGCCACCGCCGGATCATGGGAGCATCCGCCCGGCGCTGCCGAGTCCCAGCGCGGAGCCATCCGCAGAATGCTGACCGGCCTCCGGAGCGCGCTCCAGCTGCCCTCGCCTCGGGCGGTCGTCGCGCATGGGCTGCTGGCTTCCGTGCTGCGGTGGCAGAGACAGACCTCGCGCGACGACCGGGGTCGGGCGATGCCGATCTTCTTTGATGAGGTGCCCTGTCTGTACCTGGTCAGGATCGAGGACGGCGAACTCGAAGACCTCACCGCGACCCTGTTCGAAGTCATGGAGTCGGAGGAGAAGGAGACCGTGGCAGCGGGCGGATGGTCATCGCGGCCAGAAGACCGGCGCGTGCTTGCTACCTTCGATGGACCATCTGTCCAGCTGGAGGAGACGAACTCCCATGCATGATCCCCGCGCCCTCATCGAGATGGGCTCCGAGGCGGTCCGCCGCCTCGCCCGCCGCGGCTACACCCTGGATCTCTCTGCGTTGGAGTCTCTTCAGTCCCGCCGATCCCAGCTCATCAGTCGCGTGGACGAGCTGCGGGCCGAGTCGAAGCGGGTCGCCCAGGAGGTCCAGCAGACGGCTCGCCAGGGCGGTGACACCGAGGCGCTGAAGGATCGGGCCCGCGAACTCAAGGAAGAGATCCGCTCGGCCGAGGCGGAGCAGGAACAGGTACAGCAGGAGCTGCGCGACGTCCTCCTGACTATCCCCAACCTTCCGCTCGACAGCACCCCCGAGGGCGACTCGGACGAGCACGCGGTCGAGATCCGGCGGGTCGGTGCGCCGCCGTCCTTCTCCTTCGAGCCGAAGGACCACGTGGACCTCGGCGAGGCGCTCGGCATCCTCGACTTCGCCCGTGCCAGCAAGCTTTCCGGCTACCGGTTCAGCGTCTCGCGCGGTGCCGGCGCCGCCATCGAGCGCGCGTTGGCGACGTTCTTCCTGGACCTGCACACCAAGCGGCACGGCTATGTCGAGCACGCGGTCCCGTACCTCGTGACCCGGCAGACCATGACCGGTACCGGCCAGCTGCCGAAGTTCGAAGAGGACCTCTTCGCCACTGGCATGGGCGACCGCGAGCTCTTCCTCATCCCGACTGCCGAGGTCCCGCTCACCAACCTCTACGCGGACGAGATCATCCCGCCGGCCGAACTCCCCCTGGCCCTGACCGCCTACACCCCGTGCTTCCGCTCGGAGGCCGGCTCCTACGGCCGCGACACCCGCGGCATCCTGCGCCAGCACCAGTTCTCCAAGGTCGAGATGGTCCGCATCTGCGCCCCCGAGAACTCGCAGGCCGAGCTTGAGAAGATGCTCAGCCACGCCGAAGCCTGCCTCAAGGAGCTGGGACTGGCCTACCGGGTCGTCCAGCTCGCCGCTGGCGACCTCGGCTTCTCCGCCCAGATCACCTACGACATCGAGGTCTGGCTGCCCAGCCAGCAGACCTACCGCGAGATCTCCTCCGTCTCGGACTGCGGCACCTTCCAGTCCCGCCGCGCCGGCATCCGCACCCGGGACGAGCACGGCAAGACCAAGCCCGTCGCCACCCTCAACGGCTCCGGGTTGCCCATCGGCCGCACCCTGGCTGCCCTTCTCGAACAGTGCCAGCAGCAGGACGGCTCGATCGTCCTGCCCGAGGCCCTGGTGCCCTACCTCGGATTCCGCCGGATCTCGGCGGACGGAACAACGGAGGCATAAGTGCTAGTCGGCATCTGCGACTTCCCCAGCAGCTACACCTTCCCGCCCGCCGGCTACGGCGGGATCGAACGCTGGCTCTGGGCAGTGGCGGAAGGCGCCCGAGCCGCAGGCGCCGACGTACACCTCCTCGGTTCCGGCTGGAGGACCGACCTCGGTGAGGACTGGACCACCTATCCGGTCCGCCTCGAGGACCTCCGGCCGGGTACCCGGAAGACTCGCGAACTCCGCTCCACCAGCTACGACCTGCTGGTGGTCGGCCACGAGTACCCCTCGCACCCCGGGTGGCGTCGAGCCTGGGCCGACCTCGACTGCGACGTCGCGACCTTCCAGCACTCACCGGTCTTTCAGCACGCGGCCGACGCCTTTGATGCGAAGCGCTCCCGGCTGTACTGCTACTCGTCCGAGATGGCAGGGCTGTACGCCGCCCACGCGCCGGTGCTGGAGCATGCAGTCCACCTCGGGCTTGGTGAAGCTGAACCACCAGCCGTGCCTGGCCATGACCTCGTCTGGCTCGGCCGGATCGACGAGGAGAAGGCGCCGCACCTCGCGGTGCGCGCGGCCCAGTTGCTCGGCCGACGGATACGCATCGTCGGACCGGTATTCGACAACGACTACGTGCGACGGCACGAGGTGCTCTTCGCAGCTGAGCACGTTAGCTGGGTTGGCGAAGTCGGCGGGGCGGCCAAGACAGCCGCGTTCTCCGATGCCGCGGTCTACGTCTACACCTGCTCACGAAACTACGTGGAGGCCGGCGCCGCCGTGTTTGGCGAATCCCTGCGCGCCGGCACACCCGTCGCCGCGCTCTGCTGGCGAGACGGCACCTGCGCGGAGGCAGCCCTGTGCGAGATCACCGGAGCCGTTGCCAGGGTCGATCCTGAGCACGACGACGAGGTCGCGGCCCTGGCGCTTGCCACAGCGATCGAGCGTTGCCTGGAACTGAACGCATCGACCGTGCAGGACATCGGCCTGCACCGGTTCGACCCTGAGCGGCACTTCCGCGCTCTGGCGGCCAGTCCGTGCTGACCGCGGACCCACCGTCGCGGCAGGTTGATCTCCTCAGCGACGGCCTCGGGCTCGGACCGAACTGGGAGATCGAGCACAGTGCTGACGGCCGTTTCGAAATCCGTCACCGTGACCGAGGGACGCCTTACCGGCCGACGACTCGACCGCTACCGTGGGCCGGTCTGCTCCAGCGGTTGGAGAGCGATTTCCGTGCGGCGGGCGTCAGCCGCGCCCGACCACTGCCCATGCGATGGGGCCGGGACACCGAGCTGACGATCTCCGCCGTTCAAGCGCTCGATCCCCTCCTCAAGGACGGCGAGCCGTACGTCCTTCGCCGGGGGTACCTCCCTCAACCGGTCGTCAGGCTAACCGGGGAGAGAGACGGCACGGGTGCCCTCCGAGACGGATTTCTCACCTCGTTCGTCAACATCTCACGCATCGAACCCGTCACCCGGAAGGCCGAGTTCACCGGAATCCTCGACCACTGGCTCACGCTGCTCTCCCGAATCGGCCTCCACGCCAGACACATCACCATCCACGGCCGCAACGCCGTCTGGCAGCGCCGCGAGGTCTGCGGCCTCACAGTGCACTTCCGACACCTGGACCTTCCCATCGGTGACATCGTCCTGCTCTGGAACGCTGCGGATCCCAGCTGCATGGCGGTGGACCTGGGCTCCGGACTCGAACGCCTGGCCTGGGCACGCACCCGCCGCCCCTGGTGGGAGCTGGTCTTCGATTCCTTCGCTACGGTCGACGTGGCTCCCGACGTGCTCGATGCCGTCCGAACCGCGACGATCCTCGTCGGCAACGGTATTGCCCCAGCGGCGCGAGGGGCTGGCGGCGTGGTCCGTCGAATTCTCGCTGCCGTTCCCGCCGGCGCCGCACCGCTCGGAGTCGGCGCTCTGGTCCGGGCGAGCCATGGCTTCTGGAGCCTCACCTCACCGATGGCCGTGCCATGGCCGGAGGTCGCGTCCGTCATAGAGCGCGAGATATGCCGCCGCGTCGCTGCCCCAGCCGCCTCACTTCCAACACCTCGGTCGAGTTGGAGCGACAGGACGTGAGACCCCGACGCGACCGGAACCCGCCTGCCGAGTTCCGCCTCCGCTTCGTCTGGACGACCGGGTTCTGTTTCAAGTGCGAGGAGGTCACCCAAGTCGCCGAGATGGGCACGCTCACCGTTGAAGGGCAGACCGTCACACTTGCGGCGTGCCATCTCTGCGCCTGGCGACTGGAGAGGCAGCACCACCATGCCCGCCAGGCGCATCTCCGTGCCCAGTTGGCCGATGCGTGGGCCGCCGCGACGAGACGGGCGGCATCCTGCATGTAGCGCGGGGCGCAGCGGCCGGTGCCCCAACGGCGCACTGCACCAAGGCTGTCCCTTCCCGACATACGCTCATCACCGGCCGGGAGGTTCGCCGTCCAACCTGACTGGTCGTTGTACACCTGCGAAGGAGCTGCTGACTGTGGTGCGGAGAGAACAGGATTCCGCCTGCGGCTCGGAGGGCCAGTCGGAATACGTCGGACGCTTTCGGACCGGGCGGCTGGCCGGCAACCGACCGGAGGCGCTGGACACATGGCGTGTGACCACGGCTACCCTGGACGTTGCCACAGGTGTCGCAAGCCTGCTCGGCGGTGAGCCAGCGGAGTGGGAGACGACGGCCGAGGATTCCTTGGAGGTGCTCACCGACTACGACATGGTCCGGATCATCGTCGAAGGTCCATCCGCCATCCGGGCCCGCATGCTGCTCTTCGGCTACCAGGGCAAGGTGCTTCACGACTGCGACGGCACCCGCCTGCTCGCACCAGAGGCGAACGCCGGCAAGCCGTGCGGGTGCCCCGAGACCTTCGAGGAGCGGAAGCTGGCGGCGAAGTCCGGCCGAGGCCCCGCGCCGAGCATCTGCATCAACTTCAAGCTCGCCGACGAGCCGGCGCTTGGGCGCTTCCGCTTCGTGAGTAGCTCGTGGGAGCTGGCCAAGACGGTCGCCGACCTGCAGCGAGCACTGACCGAGGCCGACGGCCCGACGACGTGCGACCTCGCACTTGAACTGGTGGAACTCACCACCGCGTCCGGTGTGGCCGTCTGTTACCGGAAGCCGGTGGTCCGTGTACTGGATGATCCGGCCTTGCCCGCACCTTACCCCGCCGTAAGACGCCCTTCGCGGATGCTACCCCCCTCGCACGCGTCATCGGATGTGCCCGCTCGGTCATCCAAATCACCTGTGCTGCCCGGCCGCCAGCCTGCGGCGCCACACCGAAGCCTGAACAGCGTCGTGAGTGGACTGGCATCCGTGAGTGGAACCGAGCGCACCTCCGGCCCCGACGCACCCGAGGCTGTTGCTCAGCCCCGCACCGCCGCCGGCGTGCTGTTCTTCGATGAAGCTGACCGCGTGCTCCTGGTGAAGCCCACGTACAAGCCGGGATGGGAGATCCCGGGCGGCTACCTCCACCCCGGTGAAACCCCGAGCGATGGCGCGGCCCGGGAGGTCAAGGAGGAGCTCGGCATCACCCCGCCCGTCGGCCGCCTCCTCGTCGCGGACTGGGCACCCCACCCGACCGAGGGCGACAAACTGCTCTTCGTCTTCGACGGAGGCATCCTCCCCGCGGAGGAGCGAGCTCAGATCAACCTGGACGGTGTGGAGATAGGTGAGTACGCCTTCCACACCGCCGACCAGATCGACATGCTCCTCATCCCTCGCCTTGCCCGGCGGGTCCAGGCCGCCCTTGACGCCCGATCTCGCGCGGCAACCTCCTACTTGGAGCACGGGACGGCTCGCCTTTGACTCAGACGACCAGGCCGCTCGATGACGAGACGCTGGCCGCTCAACAGCGGGTGGGAAACCTTCGGTCGCTGAGGCGCCTATCCGTGTGACGCTGAGGCTCGGACAACGCCAGCAATCCTGGCAGCCGCCTCGGCTGGATCTTCGTGCTCCCAGACGCGGATGACCGTCCACCCGGCCTCGCGGAGGAGACGGTCCGTCTCCGCGTCCCGGGCCTGGTTGCCTTCGATCTTTGCCCGCCAGAACTCGGCGTTCTTGCTGGAAGCTCGCAGATGCTCGGGACAGCCATGCCAGTAGCAGCCGTCGACGAAGACGGCCACCTTGAGTCTCGGGAAGACGACATCGGCGGTGCGTCGCAGCTCGGGGAGGGGTCTGGCCGCGACGCGGTATCGGAATCCCTGCTTGTGTAGCAGCGACCGCAGCCGAAGCTCTGGCTTGGTGTCCTTGTTCCGGTTGCCCTGCATCGAAGCTCGGACGGCGGCCGAGGAAGCCCAGGAGCCCTCTACTGGCGGCTCCTCGGTCAGAAGACCTTTCTGCCAGGCCAGGCTCCAGCCTTCAGCGAGGTTCGCCGCACGGGTGTCGTGCTCGACTTCCCCCAGGTAGCGGGCAGGGGACTTGCCCGCATCCGACCAGCGAAGGTAGGCGCGAATGCGCCGCGTATCCGGCAGCACCTTCAATTCGACGGAAGCGCGGGCGAATCGGCCGTCGCCGAGATCGACCGAGCGCCGATGGCGGCCGCCGGCGGCCCGATCCTGCTCAGCCGCCAGAGCCTCACGGGTCCGGTGTGGCCGCCCCTTCCAAGCACGGTCTGGTGGCGGGTCGTGCTTCCAGCGCCCTTGCGCCACGCTGGCTGCCCTGGTCACTTCTGACGCTCCTCCGCCTCGTCCAGGACGGCGGCGACGGCCTTCGCGAAAACCTCTCCTAGGACGACGGGCACCGCGTTCCCGAGCTGACGCATTTTCTCGCCGCGTGGGCCCTTGAGCTCCCAGGTGTCCGGAAACGTCATCACGCGGGCCGTCTCGCGGACCGTCATATAGCGGTGCTTGTAGGTCACGCCGTCGGGCATCAGCTCGTCGGTGAGCATGACGGACTCGCCACCTGGCACTCCATGGACGCCGGCTTTCACGGTCTTGGCCGGTCGGTCCAGTTCGTTGGGCGTGTGGCCGTCGTAAATGCGCGCGCCCGGCCACCCGATGTGCTCCGTGAAGCCCTTGATGTAACGCTCGGTGCGGTCCAGCATGTCATCGGTGATCTCTGGCAGCGGCTTGTTGTCGCCGATGCCCTTGATCGCATCTCGCAGCGTGTACCAGGGCAGCAGCCCATCATCCTTGGGTGCGACCTTCGGTAGGCGCTTCTTGACCCACTCGCGGACATGCGGTTCAACGTCCGCATGCCGCTGCCAGTAGCCTCCCCCGTCCATCATGGATCGGATGAGCGCGGTCTCGGAGTGCGTCGGCTTCACGAGTTCCTTGAATAGCTCGATGTCGACGTTCAGGTCGCGGCGGAAGGCGACGATGATGACGCGGTTGCGGATCTGCGGCACACCGTAGTCAGCCGCATTCACCGGCGTCATGACGACCTTGTACCGCTTCTTGAGGTCGTCCAGCTTGAGGTCATCCGGCTCTTGCGCCAGCCGCTCGATCAACTTGTCGTTGTGTTCCCGCCAGTCGACGCCCTCGCCACGTTCCTCGAAGGGCAGCTCCAGCTCGCGCAGGATGTACTGAAAGTAATCCTTGAACGAGGGCCTGAGCAGGCCGCGGACGTTCTCGCAGATCACGGCTCTCGGCTGCATCTGGCGGACAGCCTTGAACATCTGCGGGAACATGTTCCGCTTGTCCTCGTCGCCCTTGGCGACACCGCCGAGGCTGAAGGGCTGGCAGGGCGGACCGCCGGCGAGGACATCCACCTGGCCCTTCAGGTAGCCCATCTCCAGGTCCTGGACATCGCCGGCCACGAGTGGGACCTTCTGGCCGGGTTCTGGGGCTTCTGTCGGCTTCTCGCCTTCGGGCAGTCGCTTCGCCCCGTTGGCCTCCAGGGTCTCGCAGGCCCGCTTGGCGAACTCGTTGAACAGCAGCGGCCGGAACCCCGCGCGGTGCACGGCCATGGCTAGGCCGCCAGCACCGGCGAACAGTTCGACGCCGGTGCGATCTTTCTTTGATTCTTCATGCAGCTCAGCCATGGTGAAAGCATACCGCGGAGTTGTCGATCTTCAAGTGATTTGACGCGAAAGTTCGTCCGGGTGTGGCGTGCGCCGATAGGGTTTCCTAGATCACGTCGACCTAGGGAGTGGCGCTGATGACGCCGGGGGTGGGGCTCGACGAAGGGCTGCAGTACCACAAGGACTTCACGCTGAGCATCACCAAGGCGCTCGGGGATCAGCTGGCGGCCGCGTTGAACGGCCTGGAGCCGGTGCCGCTGCACGAGGACAGCATCAAGGAGCTCAAGGAGAGGGCTGGCGTCTACCAGCTCTATCTGAACGGCGAGTTCGTCTATGTGGGCAAGGCCGACCGGTCTCTCCCGGCCCGCCTCCGCAATCACCTCCTGAAGATCTCCGGTCGCCGCCGGATCTCGCTGGAGGACACGACCTTCTCCTGCCTGTACGTGGCGGAAGACTTCTCCGCGCTCGCCCCGGAACAGTTGCTGATCAGCCACCACAAGGGCATGGGCAACATCCCCTGGAACAACAACGGCTTCGGCAACAAGGACCCCGGCCGCCAGCGCGACCACACCATCCCAAACCGCTTCGACGTGCAGTTCCCCATCGACCTCGATCGGCCGGTCGAGGGCCTTGAGCCCGGCGAGATCACCCTGCACGACCTGCTGGAGAAGGTGAAGGCTGGCCTTCCGTACAACTTCAGGTACGGGAGGTCCGCCGCGTTCAAGGACCAACTCATCACGGTGCCCGAAGGCCAGGCGACCGCTGACGAGGTCTTCCGGCTGATCTCGGCGGCGATACCCGACAAATGGCAGATCACCGCTCTCGTGGGCTACGTGATCATGTACGACGACAGCCCCGCCGCCTACAACAGTGCCTGGCGCTACTACCGGGCTGGCCAAGCGATCGATGTCGAGCCCGAAGCCGAGCCAGCGGGAGACGTGGAGGTCGACCAGCCGGATCAAGACGGCTGACCGACTGGGTCGGCCGCCACGTGCCCGGCCGCCGCTGGCACCATCCAGCTGGGAACGGATCGCCACCGTGGAGATGGACCCCCTGTTCGAACTGTCGGCGCCTGCGAGCAGCACCATCCCTTCGAAGCGCCAGGGGCGCGAACGCCCGCCTCGACGACCAACCACACGACCCTCGACCGGAGCGGAGAACCCAACAGTGGCCACGCAGCCCGCCCTCGACGGTGTCATAGACGCCGAGCCCCACACCGGGCCCGACTCCATCTACGACCCATTGCGACGGGAGAACCTCGGGCGCAGTGTGCTGTGGGCGCTGACCTCCCGCGAAGCTGTGCGGCTGGACCGGATCCCGCGCTTCAACGGCTGCGGGATCTACGCGATCTACTACGCGGGCGACCACGAGCTCTACGCTCCGATCGCATCCGACAAGTTCGAAGTGCCGATCTACGTCGGCAAGGCCGACCCGAGCGGGGGGCGCAAGGGTGTGACGGTGGGGAAAGCCTGGGAGGGAACCCCGCTGTGGAGCAGGCTCGGAAAGCACAAGGCGAAGATCCATAAGACTAGCGATCTGAACGTGGAGGACTTCTTCGCCCGATACCTTCCCGCCGACGATCTGTTCACCCCGATGGCCGAGCGCCTGATGATCAGCGACCTGCGACCTGTCTGGAACGTGGTGCTCGAAGGCTTCGGCGTGAACCCGCAGGGGTCTGGCCGAGAGGGCGCCCAGCTACGCCCGAAGTGGCACGAAGTGCATGTCGGCGTCGACTGGGCCGACGGGATGCCGCCTCAGCCCAGCGGCCCCGAGCCGTTGCGGCAGCAAGTACGTGCTCACCTGGCACTCCACGCGGAGCCCCACCCAGATGCCGCCGGTCAGCCACCGGGCGTGATCTGACCGACGCGAGCGCGAGCTTGCTGTACGCAGGGAGCGCGAGGGCGAGCCCCCCCCGAAAGCCGATGTCGACCAACACCGGGATGGGGATGGAACACTGAACGCATGATCAGAGAACCGGCTGAAGCGACCGTTGGTGAGAACGGCACTGTGGAGGTCCCGCTCGGGGTGCTTGCGGAGACGGGTCTGTATCCCGGAGCGGTCGTCATGATCTACAGCGACGGGGATGGGCGCATCGTCATCCGACGCCAGGGCGACGCCCTCCGTGATCTTCTGGAGCATGGCAACCTCTGAGGCCCCCGGCCTCCGGCCCGCGGCAGGTCGGGGGTGCGGGCGAAGTCATGGATCTCGGGACTTACTTGACGAGGCGTCATCATCGACCAGGGCTGGGCTGCGAGTCACGCGGCGAGGAGGCCCGCCGCGCAGTGGCAGGCCGACATGACTCTGCCTAATTGTCCGTGCCGTGCGATATCTCTTGCCAGAGCTGGATCATCTGGTGTCCTTCAGAACAACTTTCAGACGGGAGCAGTGCTTTGTCGACTGACGCCGAAGGGGCATCGTTCGAGGAGGTCGACCTCACGCCTTCTCCGCAGCTGTTGGAGGCGTTGGGGGACATCCCCTACAAGCCGTGGCAGTGTCTGGCAGAGCTGATCGACAACTCCTTCGACGACTTTCTGACGGACCCAGACCGCAGTGAGGCGCAGGAGGTCTGGATCACGCTGCCGAAGCCGACCGACGACGATCCGATCGTGGGCCTGCTCGACAATGGGCGGGGCATGAGCCTGGAGACGCTGCAGAGCGCGTTGAAGGCCGGCTACAGCGGCAAGCGGCGGTACGGCAGCCTGGGCCTGTTCGGCATGGGATTCAACATCGCCACGGCCCGCCTGGGGCACCACACCGAGGTGCGGACTACACGGGCGGGCGACCCGGACTGGCTGGTCGTGGAGATCGATCTGCGCCGGCTCGCGCAGAACGACAGCTTCAGGACGCCGCTTCGGCGGGAGCCCAAGCAAGACATCTCCGAGCACGGCACCGAGGTGATCGTCCGTCGTCTACGCACCGAGATCGCCGAAGATCTGAAGAAGGCCAACCGCCACGCCTCGGTCCGCGCGGATCTGGGTCGGGTCTACTCGTACCTACTGCGCGGCGAGAACCCGGTCCCCGGCGTTCCGGACGGCCCGATGGCAGGGCGCGGCTTCCGGCTGAAGGTGAACGGGAAGACCGTCTCCCCTCGCCTGCCCTGCGTTTGGTCGGCGTCGCGGACGGTGACTAAGGAAGGGCGGGAGATCGCCGCTGTCAGGTCGGTGGACATTCCGCTTGCGTCGGCGTTGGCGTGTATGAAGTGCGGCCACTGGCAGAGCCCAGACCTCGCGCTGGACCGATGCGCGGAGTGTGACGGCGACGACATGCAGCTGCGCGAGCGCCGCATCCACGGCTGGTTCGGGGTTCAGCGATACCTGGACGAGAGCGACTACGGAATCGACTTCCTGCGCAACGGCAGGAAGATCCGGATCGGGGACCGTTCCCTGTTCTCCTGGGAGAACCCGAACGACGGGACTCAGGTCCCGGAGTACCCGGTGGATATCCCCGCGACTCAGGGCCGCATCGTGGGCGAGATCCACCTTGACCACGTCCCGGTGGGCTACCAGAAGACCGACTTCAACCGGGAGAGCCGCGACTGGCGGCACGCTGTCATCGCGCTGCGTGGCGAGGGTCCGATGCGCCCGAAGAAGGCCAAGGCCCTCGGGTACCCGTTGAACGCCTCGCCTCTCGGAGAGATCTTCAAGGGTTACCAGGAGAACCGCCCTGGTGCTGGCTGCCTGATTCCTGGCAACGGCAGCACGGCCATTCACGACACGGCTCGGGAGTGGGGCGCGAAGTTCCACTCGGGCCAGCATCCCGAGTTCCTCTCGGACGAGATCTGGTACCAGGCGGTCCTGGCCCATGACGAGGCCCGAGACAACGGCGGAGCGCCCGCGCGGTCGACCGGCAACAGCGGGGCCGGCGGCCCGTCGCTGACCGGCCGCACCGGGCTGACCCCCCTGGGCGGCTCGTCGACCGGCGGTCACGGGTTGGGCGGCGCGTCGCCCGCACCGTCGCCTGCCCCGGCTCCCGAGCCCGAGCCGGTGGAGACGGAAGAGCAGCGTTTCGAGCGCTACCGCGCCGACGCCCGTCAGGTCTTCGATCTGACGGGCGAGGTGACCCTGCCGCGACTGGGCCGCAAAGTCGTGACGGTCTTCGACACGCGTACGCCGCTGCTGGACGACCGCGAGCGGCAGGTTCCCTCGCTGGCCCGCATGGGCAAGGGCGTGAATCTGGAGGTGTTCGTCCACGGCGAGCACCAGGTGTTCCGCGAGTACGGACGCGATCCGCGCGACTACGCGCTGATGGAGATCGCACAGACCCTGCACGCCTTTGAACCGGACGGGCAGAAGGTCACGGCGGTCGCAGCCGAGGTCACCCGGCAGTTCCCCGACCAGCGGGTTACCGAGTCAGCGCTACGCGACCGGGCCGACTCGCTGCTGGGCCGGGTGCGCGAGCTGATGGCGCCGATCGTCGCGCCGATGGCTGGCGAGCTGTGGGAGGCGTTGCCAGAGGTGGTCAAGCTGCGCGCCGAGCGGGACGCCGGGCGAGCCGACGCCTCTCTGGACTGGCCTGCCGTAGTCAAGGACGGGGCATTTGTCGCCCACCTGGACGCAGCCGGGATCGCGGCCGTCGTCCGGGTCGGCCCGGCCGCCTTCTTGGACGGGGCGGTGTTCAAGACGTCCTGGAGCGGCTGGTCGGACACTGCGGTCAAGGACCGGCAAGTGGCGCAGACCGTGCGGCCCCTGGAGGTCGTCAGCGAATTCCTGGCCGATCCGGGCACGAAGACACGCCTGGAGCTGTCCTTGGCGCGGATCACCTTCGACATGCTCGACCAGAGCGTCGCCGGGCCGGTGTAACCGATGATCACCTCGTTCACGGCCCCGGACTTCCTGCGTTGGGTGGGACCGTTCGGATTCACCCGCCAGCTGGAACGGCTGGCGCTCCACCTGGGATTCACCGATGTCGTCAACATCGACGGTGCGAACGACCAGGGCGGCGACATCCTCGCCACCCGCGAGGGGCGCCTGTGGGTGTTCCAGGCCAAGTGGAAGGCGGGAGCGGCGGTGCCGCCCAGTGCCATCGACGAGGTCCTGGAAGCCAAAGCCCAGTACGGCGCCGACCACGCCGTAGTAGTCACCAACAGCCGCTTTGGGCCGCTCACCCGCAAGCGCCGCGACAGCCTCGCGGCGGTTGGAATGCGAGTGGAACTATGGTCGGGCCAGGAACTGGCCGACCTCTACGCCGACGACCAGTTCACCACCGACCGGCTCCCGGCCCGCGCGCTGCGTCCCTATCAGGACGAGGCTCTGCGGGCGGTCCTCGCCGACCTCGATAGCGCTGACCGCGCCCTGCTGGTGCTGGCCACAGGCCTGGGAAAGACCGTGGTCGGCGGCGAGGCCATCAATCACCACCTGCTCGAACGCCCCCAAGACAAGGTCCTGGTCGTTGCCCCGGCCAAGGACCTGGTGGAACAGCTGGAGCGGGCGCTGTGGCACCACCTGCCTAAGACAGTGCGCACTCAGCTCCTGACCGGCGATCACCGACCCGACGACCTGCGAGGCGTCACCTGCGCCACTACCGCCAGCGCGCTCAGCTACGCCCGCGCTGGCTATCGACCCGCACTGGTTATGGTCGACGAGGCCCATCACGTCGCCGAGGACGGGCAACTGGCTGAGCTGCTCGACATCCTCCATGCCAGCCGGCAGTTCGGGGTCACGGCCACCCCCTGGCGCGGCGACCGCTTCGACATTCGCAAGCGCTTCGGAGAGCCCAGCTACACGCTCGGCATCGAGGACGGCATGCGGCTGGGTTACCTGTCCGAGGTCCGCTACCGGCTCTACGCGGACAACATCGACTGGGACTTCGTCCGGGGCGTCAGCGACCACAGCTACTCGATCAAGGACCTCAACGCCCGCCTCTTCCTCCCCGAACGGGACGAAGGAGTGCGGGAGCAGCTGATGGAGGTCTGGGCGCGAACTCAGCAGCCCCGCGCGGTCGTCTTCTGCCGCACCGTCGAACACGCCGAACGACTGGCGGCGCTGCTCGCGGAGGTACCACAGTGGCGCGGGGCGCTCGCCGTGCACGCGGGCCTGAACAAGCGGGAGCGGCAGTCCCGGCTGATGAGCTTCCGCAGCGGGGAGGTCCCTATCCTGACCGCCGTCGACATCCTCAACGAGGGCGTCGACATTCCGGACGTGAACATCCTCTGCTTCGCCCGGGTCACGCACAGCCGCCGGATCTTCGTCCAGCAACTCGGCCGGGGCCTGCGGCTCCGTCCGGGAAAGTCGCACGTGGAGGTCCTGGACTTCGTCAGCGACATCCGCCGCGTCGCCGCTATCTTGAACATCCGCCAACAGATCGCCGAAGACGAAGTCGAGACCTTGCGCCTGGCGGAGCGCGGTACGAGCTTCGACTTCACCGACCAGCGCGCGGAGAGCCTGATGCGCGAATGGATCAAGGACGCGGCCAGTCTGGAGACCTCGTTGGAGGAGAGTCGCCTCCAGTTTCCCGACCCGGCCGCCTTTGGGGGATGAGGTAGCGATGAGTGACATCGACGAGGGGATTCGCCGCGAGGTGATTGCCGAGGTCTACCGGCAGGTCGACGAGCTCGACTGGGACGGCATGGCTCCACGCGAGCGCTCGCAGTGGTACGTGCGCTGGATCGACGACCCGCTCATTGGCGGAAAGCTGACACGGTTCATCGAACGCGATCGGGTCCGCGTGTGGATCAAGGACGGGCCGATCAAAGAACTGCCCCGGGCCCGCCACGGCATCGGCTCCTACGCGCAGTTCGCCGTGAGCCGCTACCCCGGAATGGAGCAGATCGCTCACCAAGCCATCGGCCCAGACTGGCAGGCCGACCCAGACACGGTGGACGTCAAGCCCAACCGCTGCCTGGTGCGAGGGCCCGGATCGAAGGCCTTGATGATCTGGGGGCCCGCCGCGAAGCTAGCCGACCTTGTCTGGGCCGGCATCAACGCCCGCGTGGATGGCGGAGCCGAACCGCTCATCGTCGTCACCTCCCCCCAGGGAACGCGGCTCAGCGAGGGTGAGATGCATCGGCATCGCCTCCTCGCCAAGGTGGCGGGCATCGAGCTACGCCACATCACCCTCCGGCTCACGCGCGTGTGATGGCGACGAGCGACGATGGAGTCGGCCGGCATCGGCTTCGGTGACTGTCGAGTCCCTACGAGTCGCGACGCTGCACAAGGGGAGACGGGCCATCAGGTCTATGACTGAGGGGCCAAGCGTGAGAGGCTGAAGCGCGGCATCGCGGCACGCGGAGATCTGTTGGCGAGGCCGGTCGGAGGAGCTAATCAGTCTCGTGCCAGATCCGTGCCAGAACCAGCGGTGAACGAGGGGCAGCAGTGGTTAGAGCTGGCAGCTCGGCTGACCCATCTGGCCAGGCATCGCCGCAGGTCAGAGGCTGTTTCCGGCCGGGAAGTCCAAAGATTCCCAAGCTTAGAGCGCGAGTTCGATTCTCGTCGCCCGCTCCATACCGAAAGCCGCAGGTCAGCTGACCTGCGGCTTTCGCGTTGTCTGGGCCAATCGGGGCATGCCTGTTAGATCCGTGCTGGAAGGCTGCCGCTGGGTCTGATCAACGGATTTCTACTCGGGGCCGTGCACCCTGGGCGGGCGAGTGGCGATCTTCTTCCAATGGCGAGATCTACTTGCTGCCGGCCACTCGTCGATCACAAGAACGGCAAGACCCACTTGTCTCCAGGAGTCGTGTGCTCGGTGGGATTGTCAGGGGCCGTAGTCGGCCGGCGGTACCGAGGGCTTGGGCGGGGCGGGCGTCCTGGTCGGGTGAGAGTCCGAAGCGGACGGTGCGAGGGTTGTGGGGCACCGTGCTCGCCGACGAACAGCAGGCCGTCTTCGCCGCCATCCCTGGCCGTCCGGCTCTCCGCCTTCCCCCTCGCAGTCGCCCGGGCCGCACCTCGTGCTGAGGCTGGACGGGCAGAAGGCGTACCGCAGCACCCCCTAATGCTCATATCATCTTAGTGTTTGTATGGATGCCTAACGCCGTGCCAACGGAATGCCGTCGAGCTGGTCCATGCACACGCTCATCATCTGATTCTGGGGGGAATCGCCTTGGCGGACACTGTCACCGTTGATCCACAAGCGCTCATCGCCTCCTCGGGAGTGGCGAAGAACCTCGCCGAGGAAGTCGCCAAACCTGTTAAGGACGCGCTGACTTCGGCCACTACCGCCTCTGGTCAGCTCGCCGGCTGGTCGATTGCCCAAGGGCTCGGAAAGATCGGCAGTGACTGGACCGCGCCGCTTGACGCGCTCCGGAAACGACTCTCCGACACCAGTGCCAACCTGCAGGCCAACGCCGACGCCCACGCGCACAACGAGCAGGCGACCGCAGGAGCGTGGAGCCAGCAGAAGGCGGCGCAGTGAGTAGTGCGTACGAACTGCTGGTCGCGTTCGACCCGCACGGGCTGCGCGACGCCGCGAAGGCGTGGAAGGCCCTTGCCCACAGTATGGAGAGTGCGAGCACGCGGCATCGCAACCAGGTGAACGGCCCGCTGCGCCGTGGGTGGAAGGGCGCGGACGCCGATGCCGCCTTTCCATTCATGGACCGGACCGAGCAGCGACTCGGTGTCGTCCGGGTCGAGGCGGAGGCGGCCGCGCTGACTCTGAACACCGTCGCGGACCGGATGTACCAGGCGCAGACCAACCTGACCAACGCCGTGCACCGCGCGTTGGATGCCAAGTTGACGGTGTCCGCCGACGGGATCGTCGATCTCCCACCCGAAGGCCCGGGGGAGCATAACGACCCCGATGCGCAGGCCGCGCGCCGTAGCCTCGCTAATCTCAAGAGCGGCTTCCAGGACCGGATCAACACGGCCATCAAGGACGCACAGGCGGCCAGTGACCAGGGCAACAAGGCCCTCGGCCATCTCGGCGCCGACATCCTCGGCGACCAGCGGGCGAACGGCGCCATGGCCGAGACTCGCACCGACGTCGCCGATGTCATGAAGGATCTCGGGCTGGTCGATCCGTACATTCCTGACGGCAAGGACCCGCAGAAGAACGCCGACTGGTGGAAGGGCCTCACACCCGACCAGCAAGAGACCTACCTCGCCCTGAACGCGGCCCAGATCGGAAACCTGGACGGTATTCCGGCGAGCGCCCGCGACGAGGCCAACCGCCTCGTCCTCGATCAGAAACTCGATGCCCTCCAGGCCGGGACGCCTACCTCTCTGGGCCTCGACCAGGCCGCGTACGACAAGCGCAAGGCCGCTCTGGCGGAGATCAAGAAGAAGCTCGAGGAAAACGCCAACGCGAAGGACGAGGAGCATCAGCTGTTCCTTCTCGCGATCGACCCAGAGGCGTACGGGGGCGACGGACGCGCGATCGTTGCGACCGGCAACCCCGACAAGGCGAGCCACACCTCGGTATTCGTGCCCGGAACGAACACCGACTTCAACGGGGTGCCGGGCCAGATCGACCGCATCCGACAGTTGCAGGGCTATGGCAAGCAGTACGCCAAGGCCGGCGAAACCGTTTCGGTCATCTCCTACCTCGGCTATGACGCCCCGGAGAGTCTCCCCGGGGCGTCGAGTCCCATGCGCGGACTCGACGGCGCCGAGGACATGCGCCGTTTCTCCAACGGCCTCAGGGTGGCGCACGGCGAGCCGAGGACTCACCTCAGCTACATCGCGCACAGCTACGGCAGTTTCGCCGTGGGCGTCGCCGACAGCGGAGGAAGCCACGGCCTGGACGCCGACGACATCGTCACCCTCGGTAGCCCGGGCATGGGCGTGCTCACTGCCGAACAGTTGAATGTC
Source organism: Kitasatospora sp. MAA19 (assembly GCF_029894125.1). Classification (GTDB taxonomy): domain Bacteria; phylum Actinomycetota; class Actinomycetes; order Streptomycetales; family Streptomycetaceae; genus Kitasatospora. Next base: position 262,206 of record NZ_JARXYZ010000001.1, on the reverse strand, counting down.
AACCCCGATCACCTCTGGATCGGCGAGGCCACTGACGACCCCACACGTCTGGTCGGCGGCTTCTCGCTCGGTCCTAGCCCGCACATCGCGGGATTCGGCGGGAACAACATCAACATCGACACGTCCGGACACGGCGGCTACTGGGATGAGAACTCGGACAGCGTGAAGAACCAGGGCAAGATCATCGCCGGGAAGCCACCCCACACCACATGGAAGGAGGATCCGCTCTGGGGTTCGATACCCCACTGAACCGCTGACCGGAAAGAATCCCATGCGCAACCTGACCACCCACCCGCCTGTCATCGGCACCCGGCTGAAGCAGCTCCTGGCAACGGCGCTGATGGTCACGACTCTCGGAGCCTGCATGTCCAGCCCCGGAACAGGGAAGAACGACCCCCTGCCCGTCAAAACCCGCCAGGAGACACTCGACTGGGCGAAGCAGCTCACCGAGCACCTGGCCCAGACCGCCGGGATCCGGATCAACGACGAACCCGCCGACCCCGTTTTCACCTCGTGCATCGGTAAGAACGGCGAAACTGCGCCGGACGACCGCTACATCCTGATCTACGGCGTCCACAGCAACGTCCCCAACGCCCAGCACAACGATGTCGTCCGCAAGGTCCGCGACCGCCTCACGAGCGAGGGCCTCAAGATCACCGAATACCAGGAGACGCAAGGCGCGGAACCGGACTCCACCGTCAGCGCACGCCACCCCAGCAGCCGGTACGTCGTCGACGTCGCCAGCACCGCGGGCAACGACCGCATGGTCCTGAGCGTCACCACCCCGTGCCTGATGCCCCCGTCCGCATCGCCTGCCCCCACCCCTTGACCGGTCCGTCGCCGGTTGCAACGCCCCATCCGCAAGCACTTGCTCCCGTTCTCCGGGGCGTTGCGGCTGTGCGACCGCACAACCGCAACGTGGAGGAACGAGCGACCTGAGCTGAGCACCGGTCGACGCCAGCACTGGCGCCAACTGGCACGGATAGCGGCGTCTCGCGACAGTCCCATGCCAGATCCGTGCCAGAACGGGCGGAAGACAGCGGTCGGCAGGGGGCTGGGCCAGCCGCGCCAGTACTTCGACTGTCGAGCATCGCCGCAGGTCAGAGGCCTTTCGGGCTCGAAGGTCCAAAGATTCCCAAGCTTGGAGCGCGAGTTCGATTCTCGTCGCCCGCTCCAGCAGTAAAGGCCCAGCTCAGGGGCGTGATCCCCGAGCCGGGCCTTTCGCGTTTCTGGGCTCTCGCGCCCCCCTGCATGCCCCTATGACTCGTCGGGCGGTGTCGCGCCCCGACCGAGGGTGCGGTCGATCTCGGCGTCCCTGCCGTCTGCGATCTTCTGATCCCGTTCGCGGGTGGCGTGCTGGTAGATCAGCGCGGATCGGACGGAGGACTGCCCCATGCGCGCCATCAGTTCCTTGAGGCTGGACCCGGTCGCGGCGGCCAGGGTGTGCCGGAGGCCGTAGAAGCGGAAGCCCGGCATGCCCGCCTTGGCGCGTGCCTTGCGCCACGCCCCGGCCGAAGGTGGTCCGGTGGAACGGGGCGCCCTTCTCGCCGACGAACAGCAGACCCTCCCGCTCCTTCCCCGCGAACGGCTCCAGGTGCAGCCGGACAGCAGGCAGGACAGCCGCGGGGATGGTGACGACCCGCTTGCCCGCTTCGGACTTGGTGTCGCCGAGCGCGCGCCGGCCGGTGTTGAGTTCGGGGGTCGCGAGCCGGACCTGGACCGTACCGGCCACGAGGTTGATGTCCTTGCGCCGGAGTTCAGCCAGCTCCTCCGGGCGGAGCGCCGTGAAGTCAGCGAGCAGGACCATGGCGCGCCAACGTGGCCCCACCAACTCGGCCAGCTCGTAGACCTGCTCGATGCTGGCGATGCCGCACTCCTCGGCCGACTCCTTGCCCGCACCCTTGAGCCGGCACGGGTTCCGGCGGATCGGCTCATCATCGGTAGCGGTTGCCATGACGGACTTCGGCAAGCGGTACGCCTTCGCGGCCGTGGTGTGCTTGCCGGTGGCCCGGAGTTCGGCCCTCCAAGCACGGACGAGCGGCGGCGTGATCTCGTCCAAGTCGAGCTCCCCGAAGGCCGGTTCGAGGTCCAGCCGGAGCAGTCGGCGGTACAGCTCCAGCGTGGTCGGCATCAGGCCGCGCTCGGTGGTCCAGGCGTCGGCGTACTTGGCGAAGTTGACCGCCCCGGCGTCGGGGTCACGCCAGTCCTTCTTCCGGATGCTGGTCTGCATCTCGGCCAGCCAGTCATCCGCGTCGGTCTTGGTCTCGAAGGTCTCCGGCGCCGGCCGAAGGATGCCGTTCGCGTCGAGGTACCGAGCCTGGAAGCTACCAGCGCCGGGGCGCCGTGCCGGCATTCTCCGCCCGGCCGGACGTGTGGATCTTCCAGCCCTGCTTGGGCAGCGGCGTGCCACCCTCGGGTCGGTATATCACCCAGTCACCGTTCTGGATCCGGCTCCAGCCCTCGGGTACCGCCCGGTCGGACAGGGCGAAATCCAGGCCCTCCTCCTTCAACTCGACGGGTGAGTCGAAGAATGTCGGATCGGCCATGCAATACACGTCATAATGCCGAGGCATTGCCGCCCCCGTGACTTCTCTGAAGTACTCCAAGGCAATGATCGGCCGAACCGTCGGAAGTCCGGGCAGTCGGACTGGAAGATTTTTCCGCCGCATTCCGGAGGTTCGCGTTTGATTATTTCGAACAAGCACGATCCCGGCATCCGGGCGCGCTTTTGGCTACGAGGTACTCCATGAAATGCCCCATGCGATTCGCATGGATGTGTCCATGGATTGTCCACTTCCAGACCCTCCCGGGCGGGCAATCGGCAGACTTGGCGACCGGATGGCCTGGGGAAATGCTCTCGTGGCCGCCGCCCGGCCGCTGTCCGGAAGTCGCCGGAGGTTCAGGCGGGCGGTGTGGATTTGGCTAGGCTTGCGGTCGATGAGGGCAGGGTGCCACATCGAGGAGGGGATTCCCGTTTTCTCTCGGACTGCGGATTCCAGCGATCCGGAACAGATCCATTCCACTTCGGAACCGGACCTGGCGGTCCGGCTCGACGGGGTGAGCAAGGTGTACGGGCGCGGAGCGGGGGCCGTGCACGCCCTGCGCGAGGTGTCGATGGAATTCCGGCGGGGTGGGTTCACCGCGGTGATGGGCCCCTCCGGGTCCGGGAAGAGCACGTTCCTGCACTGCGCTGCCGGACTCGACCGCCCGACATCCGGGCAGGTCCGGCTGGCTGGACTGGAGTTGGGGACGCTCGGCGACACCGAGCTGACCGTCCTGCGCCGGCAGCGGATCGGCTTCGTCTTCCAGTCCTTCAACCTGCTGCCGTCCCTGACGGTCGAGCAGAACGTCACTCTGCCGTTGCGACTGGCCCGGCGCCGGGCGGACCGGACATGGCTGACGGAGATCCTCGACCGGACCGGCCTCGCCGACCGGGTGCGGCACCTGCCCACACAGCTGTCCGGCGGCCAACAGCAGCGAGTGGCGATTGCTCGGGCCCTGGTGACACGGCCCGAGGTCGTCTTCGCGGACGAGCCCACGGGCGCCCTGGACAGCACCACCGGAACAGAGGTCCTCCGACTGTTGCGGCACGTGGTCGACGGACTGGGGCAGACCGTGATCATGGTGACGCACGACCCGGTCGCCGCCTCCTACGCGGACCAGGTGTTCTTCCTGGCGGACGGCTCCTTCGCCGAGGCCCTTGCCGCCCCCTCGCCCGAGCAGGTCGCGGACCGGATGACCCACCTGGGAAGGCGCTGAACGGCATGCTCCTACTGGCCTGGCAGACGGTACGCGCCCGGAAAGCGGGCTTCGCCGGGGCTTTCACCGCACTGTCGTTCGCCCTCGTCCTGACCGCCGCGTGCGGCGTCCTGCTGGAGTCCGCTCTGCGCGCGGGCACCCCCACCGAACGTTACGCCGCGGCCCCGGTCGTGATCGGCGGTTCGACCCGTATGGCCGACGTCGATCCGCTGATCGGACAGCTGGCCGCGCTGCCCGGCGCCGGGACTGCAGCCCCGGAGGTCTCCTTCCCTGCCGCTGTGATCACCGAATCGGGGCAGATTCTCTCCGGCCCGCAGGGCGGAGCCTCCCTCGGGCACTCCTGGACCAGCGCCGTCCTCGCCCCCTTCGAACTTACCTCCGGTCACCCGCCGACCGGCCCTGACGAGGTGGTCCTCGACAGCGCGACGGCGGCACGCGGAGGGCTGAAGCCCGGCGACACCGTACGGCTGGCCACCACCACGGCCCCCCGCGCCTACACGGTGGCCGGACTGGCCTCACCCCCAAGGAAGCTGGCACGCCAGACGGTCCTCTTCTTCAGCCCCGACCAGGCAGCCCGGCTCGCGGGTACCACCAGGGGCGCGGACGCGATCGGCATCACGGCGCGGGACGGAGCCGACCCGCGGGCGCTGGCCGCGCAGGCCGAACAGGTCCTCGCCGAGACCTTCCCGGCCACTGGCACGGAGCTCTGGTCCGGGCCCTGGGTGAACACCGGTGCCCAGCGGGGCGAGTGGGAGTTCTCGAACACACCCGGGCCCGGGGACGGCCTGGCCTCGCTCGCCGGGACCGTCGGGATCCTGTCCCTGCTCATCTCGGTGTTCGTGGTGGCGGGAGCGCTCGCGCTCACCGTCCAGCAACGCCTGCGGGAGATGGCACTGCTACGGGCCGTGGGCGCCACCTCGGGACAGGTGCGGCGGATGATCGCGATGGAGACGTTGGTCCTGACCATCGGCGCCGCGCTGGTCGGATGCCCGGTCGGGGTCGGCGTCGCCTCGCTGCTCCGCGGCGCACTCGTCGACCGCGGTGTGGTCCGCTCCGACGTACCGCTCCACGTCGGGCCCACCGCATTGCTGACCGTCGTCGGCGGGGTCGTCGTCACCGCGCAACTCGCCGTGTGGGCCTCCGCGCGCCGGGCGTCCCGGGTCGAACCGACCCAGGCCCTGCGCGAGTCCTCTGCGCCCGCGCCACGGATCGGCTGGGTACGGGCGGTGCTCGGGGCCGGGACGCTCGCCGTGTGCGCCGTGGTGCTGTCGTCCTCCACAGGCAGCCGCAGCGGGGCCGGCACGGCCGAGAGCATGGTGCTGCTCCTCCTCCTGGGGGTGGCACTCCTCGGACCGGTGATCGGGCGGGTCGCCAGTGTGGTGATCGGTGGACCAGTGGGCAGGCTCTTCCCCGTAGCGGGGTTCCTCGCGTCCGCAGCCCTGCGCACCCAGCCTCGCCGCTTCGCCGCCGCCGTCACCCCGCTGGCGCTGGCCGTGGCCTTTACCAGCACCGTGCTGTTCGTCCCCGGCGTCAAGGCCCAGGCCGCCGTGACCGAGGACGGTCGAAGGCTGCGGGCCGATCACGTGGTCCAGGCCGACGGGATCGGGCTGCCCCCGGACTTCGTCGCCGCCGCTCGCCGACTGCCCGGTGTGAAGGCGGTCAGTGGGGTCGTCCCCACCATGACCATGGTGTCCGCCGCGTCGCCCGGCACCGCCGGCTCGCAGGGGATCGACGCCCAGGTGGTCGATCCCCAGGATCTGTCCGAGCTGCTCGAACCCGGGGTCACTGCGGGTTCGCTGGCCCAACTACGCGGAGACGGCGTGGCGCTGGGGCAGCGGTCCGCCTCCGCCCTCGACGCCGGCGTCGGCACCGAGGTCCGGATCGGCTGGCCGGACGGCACCGAGAGCATCGCCACGGTGGTCGCCGTCTATGACCGCGACCTGCGGTTCGCCGACGCGCTCCTGCCCACCGAGTTCGCGGCCGCCCACACGCCGAACTTTCTCGCGCCGACGGTCCTGGTCCGGTCCGCCCCCGACGCCGACCCTCAGCAGGTCGGCCGGGAACTCCAGAACCTCGCCTCCGCCTACCCCATGGCCCGTACGAGCGACCGGGCCACGTACGACAACGCGCGCAGGCACCGGCAGGAGTCGGCCACGGCCGTCGGCCGGCTGCTCCTCGGCATGATCAGCCTCTTCACCGCCATCGCCGTCGTCAACACCCTGGTGATGGCCACGACCGAGCGGTTGCGCGAGTTCGCCCTGCTGCGCCTGGTGGGCACCACGCGCCGACAGATCCTGCGCATGATGGCCTGGGAGGGCGGCATCACGGTCGGCGTGGCCCTCGTCCTCGGCGCCGCGGTCACCGCCGCCGTCCTGGTGCCCGTCAGCCTCGCGCTCACCGGCTCGGCCTGGCCCTCCGTTCCCGCGGCCTGGGCGGCCGCGGTGCTGGGCGGGGCGGCGCTGCTGGGTCTGGGCACGGTGCTGCTGACCACCCGGCTGGCGCTGCGCAGAGAGCCGGTCGAGGCCATGGGACTGCGCGAGTAGCGGGAACCGAGGTCGTCGACTCGGCCGGCCCGTCGAGGGGGCGGTGGTCGGCGAGCAGCTTGTCCAGCTGGGGCAACAGCGGGCCGTACGGATCGAGGCGGGGGGAGGACCGGACGAACGCCGCGACGGGTGACGACTCCCCGAGCGCATCGAGACCGGCGGCTCCCAGCAGTACGGGGGTGCCGCACGCGGCCGCGTAGGAGCTGACCGAGCCGAAGTCGCCCAGGACCACGTCCGCGGCGATCAGGGCCTGACGCCAACCTTCGAGCGGGTCGACGAGGGCGAGCCCGGCCCGTCTGGCCCTGTCCAGCCAGAGAGGGACCTGGCCGGGACCGTGGCCGTGCCAGATGTTCGGGTGGAGGACTTCGGGGCCGCTGTGGCCGCTGTGTCCGATCTTGAAGCCGGAAGTGTCGACGTATCGCGGTGAGGCGAGAAACCTCGGCGGTACTTCGTCTGGACGAAGGCCCATCGGGCTGTGAGTCGGGCCGAGGGCCGAGGGCCGAGGGCCGAGGCGCTGCGGGGGAGTTGAGCAGAATCCACGCGAGGTCAGAGGGTGTGCGGAAAGCCGCAGGTTGGCGGCCTGCGGCTTCCTCGGGGTGGGACGGGAGTCAGGAGGTGGTGAGGGCTTCGAGGGCGGGGACGAGGGCGGCGGGGGTCGGGAGGGCGGTGTTGGCGGCCTGGACGGAGCGGGCGGCGGCGCGGAGGTCGGGGTCGGTGACGAGACGGTTCAGGGTGGCGGTGTCGACGGTGTCGGAGGTGGAGCGCAGGGCGGCTCCGGCGGCGGTGAGGGCCTCGGCGTTGGCGAAGTGGTCGGCGCCCTGGGGCAGGAGCAGCTGGGGCAGGCCGGCCTGGAGGGCGGTGAGCATGGTGCCGGAGCCGCCGTGGTGGATCAGGGCGTCGGAGCGGCCGAGCAGTTCGTTGAGCGGCACCCAGGGCAGGGCGCGGACGTTGGCGGGCAGGGTGCCGAGCGGGGTGAGGTCGGCGCCGCCGACGGCGAGCAGGAAGTCCGCGTCGACCTCGGCGGCGGCCTGGACGAGGCGGACGACCGCGTTGACGCCGTCGAGTTCGGTGAGGACGGTGCCCAGGGTGATGGTGATCCGGGGGCGGTCGGCGGCGTGCAGGAACTCGGCGGGGACCACGCCGCCGCCGTTGTAGGGCACGTAGCGCATCCGCAGGCCGTCCGGGTCGCCGCCGAGCGGGCCGAGGTTCAGCGCGGTGGCCTCGGCAGGCCCGGTGAGGCCGTGCCGCTCGTAGACGTCGGTGAAGCTCTCGGCGAGGAGCTTGACCATGGCGCCGCCGGGGGTGACTCCGAAGTTGTGGACCACCGAGGGGATCTTGAGTTTGGCCGCGACGAGCGGGGGCGCGGCGTGGAAGGAGTCGTGGATGAGCAGGTCGGGGCTCCAGCTGGCGGCGACCTCCAGCAGGTGGTCGACGGCGGGTCGGGAGCCGTGGGCGAAGGCGCGGGCCGCGTTGGCGAGGATCTCGGCCTGCGGTCGCTCGGGGGAGACGTACTGCATCTCCTCGCCGAGGAACTCCTGGAACATCTCCCGCAGGCCGCGTCCGTCGCCGATCTCGACGATCGGGAATCCGGCGGACCGGAGCTGTTCCAGCGGCTGCGCGCTGGCGAACAGGACGTCGTGTCCGGCGGCGCGCAGGGCCTGGGCGGTGGGCACCATCGGGAAGAGGTGGCCGGCGGCGGCCGGGCCGGTGAAGAGTATGCGCATGGTGGTCTCCCGGTCGGAATCGCGGGTTGTGTGCGAACATCGGCGGTCAAATCAGTCTCTCCTCGCGAGCTGACGATCGGTCAATTCGAACTTGTGTGGGGGCGTGGTTATCGGACGTTCTGTCACGGGTCTTGCCAAGGTGCGCTCGGTGTGCTCTGACGGGACGGCGTCCCTGGTCAGACGGGTCGGCCGGGTCGCGGCGTTCAGGCGGCGGCGAGGAAGTCCCGGACGGTCCTGGTGAAATTCGCGGTCTCCTCGGCGATCACGATGTGGCCGGTGTCGAACTCGGCGTACTCGCTGCCGGGCAGGGCGGCGTGCAGGCGGCGGGTGTTCTCCACCGGGATGGTGGCGTCCTGGGTGCAGCCGATCACCAGGGTGGGGGCCTGGACGCGGGGGAGCAGCGGAGCGAGGTCCAGGCTGAGGTCGAGGGCGATGTGCCGCAGGGTGCCGGGGGTCGGCTGCAGGTAGGCGGCGTTGGCCTCGACGGCCTCGCGGCCGATCCGGTTGAGGAAGCCGCGGCTGAACGCGGTGAGGGTGGCGTAGCCGCCGAAGGCTGCGGGGTGGTCGGCGAGCGACAGCCAGGTGGCCATGGAGAGGCGCAGGTACTCGTCCTGTTCGGCGCTGATCCAGCCGGCGGCGGCGACCAGGCGGCGGACCTGGTCGGGGCGCAGGGCGGCGGCCGCGGTGGCGACGACGGCGCCGAGCGAGAAGCCGAGGATATCGGCGGGTCCGCGGCCGGCGGCGTCGATGACGGCGTTGACCTGGGCGGCGAGGGTTTCCAGGGTGAGCGCGGCGCCGTCGTCCTCGGCGGCCTCGCTGCCGGACAGGTCGGGCAGCAGCACGGTGTAGCGGTCGGTGAAGGCGTCCAGCAGGCCGTCCCACATGGCGGAGCCGGGGCCGGTGCCGTGGACCAGGGCGAGGGTGTCGGGGCCGGAGCCGACGACGCGGTAGGGGATGCGGGCGGTGCCGACGGTGATGGTGGGCATGGGTGTTGGGCCTTTCCGGCTGGTCGGGCGGTCGGCGGGCGGTTTCCGTCGACGAGAAGTAAACTACACGGTGCAGATCAGTGATTCAACTGCACCGTGTAGTGCAATGAAGGGGGCGTGAAGGGCGCACCGGAGGGGCGCGGGGGAGGGTGTGGGAACGGTGAGGGCGGAACTGTCCACCCGCGTCCGCCGTCCAAGCAGTGACGGAATCCCTGCCCGGCCTGAACGCCGGGAGGAGCGGAGGGGCCCAGTGCAGCCAGGTGGTGCCGAACTCAACGTCGGACTCCCGAACGGAGGCCGAGGCGGTGTGCCGGTCGTGCCGCCCGCCCGGTGGCCCGGCCCCGCGGTGGCGGTCGATCAACTCGACGCCGCCGAGCGCTGCGAGACGCTTCTCCAGGACACCCTGGACGCCGTTCGGCCGGCGCCGGCCTGGCAAGGGGCGGCACCCGGGGCGGGTGCGCGGCTGCCGTTGCCGGGGCCGGATTCGGACGTGCTCTGGTACGTCACCCGGGGGCGGGACATCCTCACCATCGTCTCGGCGGCCCGCCGGGCGGCGCTGGTGGGCGCGGTGGAGCGGCACTGGCGGCAGCGCGGCTGGACGATCACCTCGCTGAACGCCTGCCGGGACCGCCCCGGAGTCGCCGCCGTCACCCTGGACGGCTATCGACTGGCGCTGCGCTTCGGCGAGTTGGGCGAGGCCGGGCTGACCGCCGACTCGCCCGGGGTGGCCCGTTCGGAGCGGCTGCCGCCGCTGCAGGGCGCCGGCGGTCGCGGCCCCGCGCCGCTGCCGCACGTGTGCTGCCCGTACTGGAGCGCGATGGTCTAGCCGGGCCGGGCCGAAGGCTGGAAACGGGAGGGGGAAGGGGAGGCGCGGAGCGAGTCCCCCCGGACTCGCTCCGCACCGCCTCGTCGCGCGGCTTCGGCGCTGCCGCTCCCCCCGACTCCCCGGCAGCCTCGCCGTTCCCCCCTGGCAGCACCCTCCGGCGAGAGCGGTCCGCACAGGCCCCGGCGAGCCCCCACCCCCGGGGACGTCGTTGGTATCACGCTAACAAACCGCGTGGTTGGTTTGTCAATAGCGGGATCCACGAAAAATCCACAAACGTGACGGTCGGCCCGGAAGGTCCCGGAAGGCGTCGGACCAGCGGGTTGAGTACCGCGGGGCATCCGCCGACCGTACGGCGACACGCGCGCCGAGCGACCGTACGGGCCGCGCGCTCGACACGGGCGGCGGTGGAATCCGACACTCCGATCATCATGGCAGCACGCAGTGACACCGCGCGAGCGCTGAGCGCAGCCGACGGGCCGGTCGGCGGTCGAGCGGCTCGTCGGCGGGTGGTCGAGCCGGCTCGGGCGGGTCGCGGGTCGCGGGCCGGGCGGGTCGCGGTGCGCGGTATGGCCGGTGACGCGGCCGAAGGTGAGGTGCCGTCAGCGCAGCAGCCGGCGTTCCTTGGCCACCGCCACCGCGCCGGCCCGGGTGTCCACCCCCAACTTGTCGTAGATCCGGCCCAGATGGGTCTTCACGGTGGCCTCGCTGATGAACAGCGCCCGGGCGATCTCCCGGTTGCCCAGCCCCTGCGCCAGCTGCGCGAGGATGTCCTGCTCGCGCTCGGTGAGTTGCGGCGCGGGCGCCCGCATCTGCGCCATCACCCGGGAGGCGACCGGCGGCGAGAGCACCGTGCGGCCCCGCGCGGCGGCGTGCACGGCGGCGAACAACTCCTCCGGCTGCTCGGCCTTCAGCAGGTAGCCGGTGGCGCCCGCGGCGATCGCCCGGGTGATGTCGGCGTCGGTGTCGTAGGTGGTGAGCACCAGCACGTGCGGGCCGCCCGCGGCGGCCGTGATCCGGCGGGTGGCCTCCACGCCGTCGATGCCGTCGCCGAGTTGGAGGTCCATCAGCACCACCTGCGGGGCCAGCCGGGCGGCCAGCGCGACCGCCTCCTCGCCGGTGCTCGCCTCGCCGACCACCGTGATGTCGCCCGCGCTGGCGAGCAGCGCCAGCAGCCCGGCACGGACCACCGCGTGGTCGTCGCAGACCAGCAGCCGGACGGGGGAGCCGGCGGTGCTCATACGCACACCCCGTCGCGCCCGCTCACTTCGCCGAGCCCGCCCACCCCGCCGAGCCCGCCCACCCCGCCGCACCCGCCCACCCCGCCGCACCCGCTCACTTCGTCGCGCCCGCTGCCACGGCGGCCGTCGGCCGACAGCGCCGCCACCGGGCGGCGGGAAGGGCCCACCGCCCGTCTGCCGAGGACGAGTTGGCTTCGTTCGCTCACTGGTGCTCCAGGGGGATCGCGGCGGAGACGACGGTGCCTTCGCCAGGGGTGCTCTCCACGGTCAGCGTGCCACCGAACTGCCGCAGCCGGGCGCGCATCGCCGGCAGCCCGTACCCGCGGCCGCCGGCCGCCCCGACCGCCCGCGGGTCGAAACCCCGTCCGTCGTCGGCGACGTCCAGGACGGCCTGGTCGCCGAGGAAGGACAGCGTGATCGCCGCGGCCGACGCTCCGGCGTGCTCCCGGACGTTGGCCAGCGCGCCCTGGGCGATCCGCAGCAGCGCGGACTGCGCGGCGGCGGGCAGCGGGACGGGCGTGCCGTCCAGGTGGAAGCGGACGGGCAGTCCGCTCTCGGCGGCCTCCCGCTCGGCGAGCGCGGCCAGCGCCCGGTCGAGCGGACGGCCGTCGGCCAGTTCGGCCGGCGCGAGGTCGTGGACGAAGCGGCGGGCCTCGGCCAGGTTGCGGGCCGCCACGTCGGCGGCGGTCCGGACGTGGGTGCGCGCGGTCGCCGGCTCGGTGTCCCAGGTGCGTTCGGCGGCCTGCAGCAGCATCTGCTGGCTGGACAGTCCCTGTGCCAGGGTGTCGTGGATCTCCATGGCCAGCCGCTCGCGCTCCGCGAGGGTGCCCTCCCGCCGCTCGGTGGCGGCGAGTTCGCGCCGGGTGCGGACCAGGTCGGCGATCAGGGCGCGCTGCCGGGCGTCCTGCCGCGCCATGAACAGGAACACGCCGGTGGCGAGCGCGGCCACCGCGGGCGGCAGCAGGACGAGGGTGGCGTCCGCCCCGCCGGGGAGCCGGATCTCGCCGACCACCACCAGCAGCGTCAGGGCCGCCACCAGCGGGATCGCGGCCCGGGCGGGGAGCGTGCGCAGCGCCGTGTAGACCAGCGGGACGGCGCACCAGGCGAAGCTCGGCGCGAGCAGCACCAGCACCACCCAGAGCGCGACCACCATCGCCAGCGGCCACCGGCGCTGACGCGGGGCCCGACCACCGGGCCCGGGCTCGGGCGGGTGGCGGTGCGCGAGCCAGGAGCCGGCCGGCTGGGCGACGGCCAGCGCGGCGCTCAGCCCGATCACCCAGGGGGTCCAGGGGTTGCCGGCGTGGTGGGAGAGGTAGCGGCTGAGCGCGGCGGCGAGCAGCAGCAGGAAGGCGGAGTCGAGCAACAGCGCCAGCCGGCCCGCGTCCGGGCCGTCACTGCCAAGCTCGCTGTCGCGGCCGGCGGCGGGGCGGGACTGCTGCACGGGTGGCTCCTGGCTGGACGGGCGCTCGGGCTCCGGGCGGGCACCCGGTACCTGGACGGAAGCTCGGCGCACTGACCTGCACCGATCCCTCGATGGTGACCCGTCCGGCCCGGTCCCGCATCAGCCGATCGGTTGACGCCGGTGTCCTCCATCATGCCCGCGCGGTCGCGCCGGAGCGTCGATGTGGCCGGGCCGGTCGCGGCCGGAGGATCGAGGCAGAGCCGGACGGACCCCCTGTCGCCCGGCGTCCCCGATCCCGTTCGCCGACCCGCTGAGGAGCTGGACCATGAAGAAGATCTCCGTGCGCACCCGGGTGCTGACCGGCACCCTCGCCGCCGCCGCGCTCGCCGCGACCGCGGGCGCCGTCTCGGCCAGCGCCGAGACCTCCGAGACCCCGGCCGCGCCCGCCGCGGTGAAGGTCGACACCCAGAACAAGAACCTCGCCCAGAGCACCGGCCTGACCATCGACGCCGCCACCCGCGCGGCCCAGGCCACCCTGGACGCGGCGGCCAAGGCGGGCCAGCACGTCTCGGTCGCGGTCGTCGACCGGGACGGCGTCACCCGGGTGCTGCTCAAGGGCGACGGCGCGGGCCCGCAGTCCCCGGAGTCGGCCCAGCGCAAGGCGTTCACGGCGGTCTCCTGGAACGCGCCGACCTCGGAGCTGACCAAGCGGCTGGCCCAGGCCCCGACCCTCAAGGACATCCCGGGCACGCTGTTCCTGGCCGGCGGCGCCCCGGTGCAGTCCAAGGGCGCCCCGGTCGCGGCGATCGGTGTCGCGGGCGCGCCCAGCGGCGACCTGGACGAGCAGTTCGCGCAGGCGGGCGTCGCCGCGCTGGCGAAGTGACCCCCGGCCGGTCGGTCCGTCCCCGATGCGCGGGGTGGACCGACGGGCCAGGATGGGCGCCATGCCGACGATGACCGATGACCAGTGGCGGGCGTTCCTCACCGAGGGCACCCGCACCGCCAAGCTCGCCACCACCCGAGCCGACGGCCGCCCGCACGTCGCGCCGATCTGGTTCCTGCTGGACGGCGACGAGCTCGTCCTCAACACGGGCGCCGCCACCGTCAAGGGCCGCAACCTGGCCCGCGACGGCCGGGTGATGCTCTGCGTGGACGACGACCGGCCGCCCTTCTCGTACGTCCTCCTGCAGGGCACCGCCCGCCTGAGCGAGGACCTGGCCGAGGTGCGCGCCTGGGCCACCCGGATCGCCGCCCGGTACATGGGCGAGGACCTCGCGGAGCAGTACGGGGCCCGGAACGGCGTGCCGGGGGAACTGCTCGTTCGGGTGAAGATCGAGAAGGTCTCCGCAGAACACGGGGTGGCCCTCTGAAAAGCCGGTGCTGCTGTCAGTGGTGCATGGCAGGCTTCCCGCTATGACGGCGTGGACCCTCAACGACATCGAACGTGCGATCCGCTCCTCCTGGGGTGTCGACACCTGTGCGCCCGAGGATCTGGCCCACTGGCGTCCCGACAACCCCGCCCGCGGTCAGTGCGGGGTGACGGCGATGGTGGTGCACGACCTGCTCGGCGGCGAGCTGATGATGGGCGAGGTGCACGTCGGCGGGATCCGGACGGACCTGCACTGGTGGAACCGCTTCGCCACCGGCTTCGAGATCGACCTCACCCGCGAGCAGTTCGGGCCGGACGAGCTGGTCAGCCCCGGTCGTCCGGTGGCCCGCCCGGCCCGCCCCGGCCGGCTCCAGGCCCAGTACGAGCTGCTGCGCCACCGGGTGGTCACCGAACTGGAGCGCGGCCGCGTCCGCCTGCCGGAGCGCGCCTGCGCGTGAACGCGGTCCGCCCGCACCTGACGTACAGTCGGCCGCAGATACGGTGACGGCGACGGGAGTGTGGGATGGCCGGGACGACGGTCGGCTTCGTGGGGCTGGGTGCGATGGGGCAGGGCATGGCCGGCAGCCTGCTGCGGGCCGGCCACACCGTCCGGGTCTGGAACCGCTCGCCCGAGCCGGTGGCCGTCATGGCGGCCCAGGGTGCCGAGGCGGCCGGCACGCTCGCCGAGGTGTTCGCCGCCGACACGGTGGTCTCCATGCTCGCCAACGACGAGGCGGTCGAGCGGCTGCTGCTCGACCCCGCCCTGCTCTCCGGCGCCGCCGCGACCCTGCACGTCAACATGGCCAGCGTCTCGGTCGGGCTCGCCGAGCGCGCCGAGGCGGTGTACGCCGAGCACGGCATCGGCTACCTGGCCGCACCCGTGCTCGGCCGGCCCCCGGTCGCGGCGGCCGGCCGGTTGAACATCCTGGCCGCGGGCGCGCCGGAGCTGCTGGCCCGGGCGGAGCCGCTGTTCGCCGCGATGGGGGAGCGCACCTGGCACTTCGGGGCGAGCCCGCGGCAGGCCAACACCGCCAAGATCAGCACCAACTTCCTGCTGGCCTGCGCGATCGAGTCGATGGCGGAGGCGTGCAGCCTGGCCGAGGCCCACGGCGTCCGGCCGACCGACCTGGTCGAGATGCTCGCCGGCACGCTGTTCCCCGGGCCGGTCTACTCCGGGTACGGCGCGATGGTCGCCGAACGCCGCTACGAGCCGGCCGGGTTCAGGCTGCCGCTGGGCCTCAAGGACGTCGGCCTCGCCCTGGAGGCCGGGGCCGCGCGGAACGTCCCGCTGCCGTTCGGCGGCATCCTGCGGGACGCCTTCCTGGACGCGCTGGCCCACGGCGACGCCGACAAGGACTGGGCGGCCGTCGCGGCCGTCGCCCGCCGCCGGGCCGGCCTGCCCGACTAGCGCTTGGGCCCCTCCGGCCCAAGCGGACTCCGGGGCCCCGGCCCGGAATAACCGGGGCGCACGGCGTGCTCGCACCTCCGATCGCACCACCAGACCGGGGGAGTACCGATGGCCGATCAGCACGCCGGCGCCGACGCGCCGCGCAGCTTCCTGTTCCTCAACGCCAGTTCACGCGCCGACGGCAACTCCGAGCAGCTCGCCCGGCTGGCCGCCGGGGCGAGCCTGCCGGCCGGGGCGCAGCAGCGCTGGCTGCGGCTGCGCGAGCACCCGCTGCCGCCCTTCGAGGATCTGCGGCACACCGGGGACGGCCGCTACCCCGAGCCGGTCGGCCACGAACGGACGCTGCTGGAGGCCACGTTGGCGGCCACCGACCTGGTCTTCGTCGCACCGCTGTACTGGTACTCGCTGCCGACCAGCGCGAAGCTCTACCTCGACCACTGGTCGGCCTGGCTCCGGCTGCCCGGGGCGGACTTCCGCGCCCGGATGCGCGGCGGCACGATCTGGGGTGTCACCGCCCTCGCCACCGAGGTCGACAAGGCCGAGCCGCTGATCGGTACGCTCCGGCTGACGGCCGAGTACCTGGGGATGCGGTGGGGCGGCGCGCTGCTCGGCAACGGCACCCGTCCGGGGGACGTGCTGCGCGACGAGCGGGCGCTGATCGCCGCCAAGTCCTTCTTCACGGACTGAGCGCGCGCTTCGTCGCGGTCCGAGCACGAGAACCCGGACTGAGCGCGCGCTTCGTCGCGGTCCGAGCACGAGAACACTCCGACCGGCGTGCACGGGATGTTCAGGCGGTCGACCGCAGGGCGTTCGCCGGACGTTCACACGACCGATCGCTTCCAGCCATGCCGGGCCCGTGCGATACGGTCGTCCGGGCGTGTACCCGTCACTCTCCGGTCATCTTTCGGTAAAGAGCAAAAGCCTTATCGACGGACGGAGTTGGACGATTCGGGCACCCCTGTCCCATGAGCGGACCGTCGTGTGACACCCGCCTTCCGGAGTGGCCGGATCTTTCGGTAATCTCCGTCGGACTTTCAAGCTTCGCGGGGGTTCACGGCGTCCACGGCCGCCCCACCGCGCCCCGGGCCTCGCCCGGACTCTTCCGTGAGGTCTCCCTTGTCCATACGTCGCAGTCTTGCCCTTGCCGGCGCCGCCGCGCTCACGTCCTCGCTCGTGCTGTCCGGCGCCCAGGGCGCCATGGCCGTCGGCACCACCGGCGCTCCGTCCGCCGCCGCCCAGCAGGCCGGGAAGGGCTCCCACCAGAGCCTCGACCTCTCGGTGAACGGGGTGCCCGGCACCTTCATCGCGGGCGGCGACGCCCGCGACTTCACCTTCAAGGTCGACAACTCGACGAACCACGACTTCATCTTCCTGCCGCTGCTCAAGTTCAAGAACAAGGCCGACTCGCTCAGGGCGAAGGACCTCAAGGTCCAGTACCAGCTGCCGGGCGGCCAGTGGCAGACCGGCTCGGTCGCCCCCGACGGCAGCGAGGACGAGGACAAGTCCGTCCTCACCCTGCTCGGCGCCCTCGGCCCGGACGGCAACCCCACCGGCGACGACCTGCTCGTCGTGAACCGCGGCAAGAGCTTCTCGATCAAGGTCCGGGTCTCCTTCACCTCGGAGGCACCGCTCGGCCGGGCGGGCGTCGTCCCGGTGGTGTTCTCCGCCGAGCTCGACGACGAGACCCATGAGCCGGTCGACCAGGGCCGCCTCAGCTGCGACGGCGTCCGCGGCGCGGGCTTCGTGATCAAGGCCGGCGGTGGCGGCAAGCCGAGCCCGACCGTCAGCCCGACCCACACCGGCAAGCCCAGCCCGACCGCGAGCACCTCGCCCACGGCCAGCCACTCGCCGACGGCCTCCACCTCGCCCACGGCCAGCCACTCGCCGACCGCGAGCACCTCGCCCAGCGCGAGCACCTCGCCGACGGCCACCGCCACCGCGACGGCCACCACCACCCCGAGCACCGGGCCGACCACGCCGTCGACCTCGGCCCCGGCGACCACCCCGGCCACCGGCGCGCCGTCCGCCTCCGCCTCCGCCTCGACCGCCGCCCCGGCCCCGGGCGACGGCAACGGCGACACGGCCGGCCCGATCGACTTCCCGGTGGCCGTCCCGACCCTCCCCACCCCGCCGCTCACCCCGGCCGTGGTGGCCAAGGCCAAGGCCGCCGCCGACAGCGGCGACAAGGCCCTGGCCCAGACCGGTGGCGGTGACGACACCACCGCCATCGCCGCCGCCGGCGGCGCCGTGCTGCTGGCCGGTGTCGGCACCCTCGTGGTGCTGCGCCGCCGCAAGTCGGCCCAGCAGGGCTGATCGCGGCCTATGGCTTGTCTCACAATTCCCGCCGCGCGCTGATGTGACGCGAATTGTCGGACAAGCCCTGCCGCCACACCGAGGCGGTACTGCCTGAATGCCGTCCGCGTCGCCCGGCCGTCCGTCCCACGGACCTCCGGGCGGCGCGGACGGTACACCTCCGTCACATAGGATGTCCGGCCGGAGGGGGGCGGAACCGGCGGGGAGAGGGACAGGTGCGGGAATCACGCACGGCACGGGCTGCCACCGACTACGAGGCGGCGACCGGGCGGATCGCGGGACTGCCGCTGCGCAGACACCACGTTCTGCTGGTCGTCTGGACGGTGCTCTGGTTCTTCCTGGTCGAGCCCAGCGGCGGCTTCTCCTGGCACTACCTGCGCCAGGGCGAGCAGCTGCTCTTCAGCGGCCAGCCGGACGGCGGGCTGGCGATCTACGCCCACCATCCGGAGCTGCAGATCGGCCCGGTCAGCCTGGCCGCGGCCAGGCTCACCGCCCCGTTCTCGCCGCACGTCGGCCAGCTGATCGCCGAGGCGGCGATGTCCGGGCTCGGCCTGGTGATGCTGGTCCTGATCGGCAGGACCGCCGCCCTGTACTACCTGGGCACCGGCATCAACCACCGCCGGCTCCAGCAGCGCCTGCTGATCGCCGGGCTGGCGTTCATCCCGATGTGGGTCGAGGTCTCGGTCCGCTTCGCGCACCTGGACGACGTCCTGGCGCTGTTCTTCACCACCCTCGCCGCGCACGCCCTCGCCCGCGGCAAGCCCACCATGGTCGGCGTCTACCTGGCGCTGGCGGTCGACTCCAAGCCCTGGGCGATCGCCTTCGCCCCGCTGATCCTGGCGCTTCCCAGGCCCGCCTGGCTGCGCACCGCGATCTGGTTCGTCGGGCTGGTGGCGATCGCCTGGCTGCCGTTCTACCTGGGCAACCTGGACACCCTGGCCGCGGCCAAGTTCACCATCCCGAACCAGCCGGCCTCCGCACTGCGCTGGTTCGGGGTCACCGACCCGGCCACCCCCTGGTGGGACCGCCCGACCCAGTTCGCCCTCGGCCTCGGCCTCGGCACCGTCGCCGTCTGGCGCGGCCGCTGGCCGGCCGTGGTGCTGCTCGGCGCGGACGCCCGGATCCTGCTCGACCCGAGCGTCTACACCTACTACACCGCCTCGATCCTGCTCGGCACCCTGCTCTGGGACGCGGTCGGGCAGAAGCGGCTCGTCCCGTGGTGGAGCTGGATAGCGCTGGCCGCGCTGTACGGCGGGACGCTGTTCATCCCGTCCGACTCGGCCCGCGGCCTCGTCCGGCTGGCCTTCGTCGTGGTCTCCGCCGCGTACGTGCTGTTCTGGCCCACCCAGCAGACCCGCCGCCCGCGGCCCCCGGCGGACGGTGAGGGGCGGCGCCGCTCCTCGCGGCGGCGCGAGCGCGTCCTGGCCGGCACCGGGGCCTGACCCGTCCGGGCCCGACCGCCGGAGGCCCGACCGGCCGGGCCCGGCCTCCGAGGCGGCCCCGGCCGACCGTGCGACGACGGCTTGACCCTCACGCGGCGTGAGAGCGGAGGGTGGTGGTCAGCACGAAGGAGGAACACCGGATGAGCAGCGAGGGCTACTCGGTCGGTGCCGTGGCCAAGATCGCCAAGGTGACCGTCCGCACCCTGCACCACTACGACGAGATCGGCCTGCTGTCCCCCGCGGGCCGCACCCGGGCCGGCTACCGCCGGTACGTGGACGCCGACCTCGACCGGCTGCAGCAGATCCTGTTCTACCGCGAACTCGGGTTCCCCCTGGAAGGGATCGCGGCGATCCTGGACGACGACTCGGTCAGCCCGAGCGAGCACCTCCGGCGGCAGCACGCGCTGCTGACCGACCGGATCAGGCACCTCCAGGACCTCGCCACGGCCGTCGAACACGCCATGGAGGCACGCAGGATGGGCATTCAGCTGACCCCGGAAGAGAAGTTCGAGATCTTCGGCGAGGGCTACCAGGAGGAATGGGAGCAGGAGGCCGAGCAGCGCTGGGGCACCACCGAGGCCTGGGCCCAGTCGCAGCGCCGCACCGGCGGCTACGGCAAGGCCGACTGGCAGCGGATCCAGGCCGAGATGACCGACCTCAACACCCGCCTGGTGGAGGCGCTCACCGCCGGCGAGCCCGCCGACGGGGCCGCCGCCATGGACCTCGCCGAGGCGCACCGGCAGCACATCTGCCAGAACTTCTACGACTGCACGTTCACCATCCACCGCGGCCTGGCCGGACTGTACGTCTCCGACCCGCGGTGGACCACCACCTACGAGAACCTCGCCCCGGGCCTCGCGCAGTGGCTGCACGACGCCATCCTCGCCAACGCGGACCGGCACGAGAACGCGTAGCCGGGGTACGGGGCCGCGCAGGCCGGGCACGGAGCCGCGTGGTCGGGGGGCTACGCGACCCCGCGTCCGAAGGAGCGCCGGTAGGCGGTCGGGGAGGTGCGCATCACCCGGCCGAAGTGGTGGCGGAAGGTCGCGGCGCTCTCGAAGCCGACCGCCGCGGCGATCTCCTCCACCGTCCCCTCCGGGGACTCCAGCAGCGGCAGGCTGGCCGCGATGCGCTGGGTGACGACCCAGCGCATCGGGCTGGTGCCGTTGCGGGCGGTGAAGTGCCGCAGGTACGAGCGGTCCGACATCCGGGCGGCGCGGGCCAGCAGCGAGATGGTCAGCGGGGAGGCCAGATGGTCCATCGCCCACCGCATGCTGCGGGCGACCCCGTCGTCCTCCTCCTCGACCGGGCGGATCGCCGCCTCGATGAACTGGGCCTGCCCGCCGTCCCGGTGCGGCGGCACCACGAAGCGGCGGGCCACGCTGTTGGCGACCTTGGCGCCGTGGTCCCGACGGACCAGGTGCAGGCAGAGGTCGATCCCGGCGGCGCTGCCCGCGCTGGTGAGCACGTCGCCGTTGTCCACGTACAGCACGTCCGGGGTGACCCGCACGTCCGGGTGGCGCTGCTGGAGCAGGTCGGCGTACCGCCAGTGGGTGGTCGCCTCGCGTCCGTCGAGCAGCCCGGCGGCGGCCAGGGCGAAGGCGCCCGAGCAGATCGAGACGATCCGGGCGCCGCGCTCGTGCGCCGTCCGCAGCGCCGTGACCAGCCCGGCGGAGACCTCGCCGCTGAACGCGTTCGCCACCCCGGGGACCACCACGGTGTCGGCCGCGGCCAGGTCGTCCAGCCCGTGCCGGGCGGTCAGCGTGAACCCGCCCACCGCGTCCAGCGCCGTCCCGGGCCGGTCGGCGCACACCTTCAGTCCGTACCAGGGTGCGGCCAGCAGCCCGCCCAGCTCGGGCCGGGCCAGCCCGAACACCTCCACCACCACGCCGAGTTCGAAGGGCGCCATGCCCTCGAAGGCGTACACCGCGACGTCGTGCACCGGTTCCGGGCGCCGGCCGATGGTGACGGCCACCGGGCCCGACCCGGTGGCGACCGGGCCCTCGACGTGCTGTTCGGCCATACGGACCCCCTGCTGACAAGTGGCGGGATGGCGGTGAGTGTAGCCGTTCCGGCCAGTCGGAAATCCCTGCGCAGTCGCCTGCAACCTCAGCCCGGCCCGGACGTCCATCGATAGGGGGTGACGGTTGCCGGGGCAGGGGGCGCTGGCAGGATTCCCTCGATCACGAACTGACAGGTGTCCTGACGGGCGCTCGCGGAGCCGCGCGCACCGTCCTGGGGGAAAGCAGAACGTACATGTCCATGGCCATCGGGCCGATCGCCGTTCCAACGAGGGGGCGCGGCTTCTCCGTCCGCGGACTGGTCGGGTTGCTGTTCGGCGCGCAGGAGGCCGGTGCGGAACCCGCCGGTCCGAGCGGTGAGCAGACGGCGGCGCAGCGGCGCTCCGGCTTCCGGCTGCTGCGCGGCGGACGCAAGCCCGTCGAGGACCGGCCCACCCTGACCGACCTCTACCACGCCCACCGGTTGGGCCTGGTCCGGATGGCGGTGCTCCTGGTCGACCATCAGGACCTCGCCGAAGACGTCGTGCAGGAGGCCTTCACCCAGCTCTACCAGCGGTACGGCGAGGAGCTGGACGACCTGGACAACGCGCTCGGATACCTGCGCACCTCGGTGGTCAACGGCGCCCGCTCGATGCTGCGCCGCCGCAAGACCGCCCGCGAGTACGTGCCGCCGCACGAGCCCGACGCCGCCTCCGCGGAGGACCACGCGGTGCTCAACGACGAGCACCGGCGGGTGCTCGTGGCCATGCAGGAGCTGACTACCCGCCAGCGTGAGGTGCTGGTGCTGCGCTACTGGTCCGACCTGTCGGAGGCGCAGATAGCCGAGACCCTGGGGCTGTCCCGGGGTGCCGTGAAGTCCACCGCCAGCCGGGCCCTGGACGCCTTGGAAAAGCATCTGGAGAAGGTTCGATGACCGACAAGCTTCCCGGCCGAAAGAGCGGAGGCCGGGACGGTGACGGGCCGGCCGAGACACCGACCGAACGGCTGCTGCGCGAGGCGATGAACGCCCGCGCCTCGCTGATCACCGCACACGACCTGCGCCCGGCGGAGCCGCCGAACCGCCGGGTGCGCCGATTGCGCCCGGTGTACCTGACGGCCGTGCCGATCTTCGCCCTGGCCGCCTCCCTGGCGATCGGCCTGCTCACCTTCCACGGCGATCCGGTGGCCCGGCAGGACGTCCCCCCGCCGGCCGCCACCCTGTCGACCTCGCCGAGCCCGACCGCCGAGCCGACCGCCACCCCCACTCCGACCCCGCCGCCGGCCGCCACCCCGACGGACACCGGCACCCCCTCGGCGCCGTCCCAGACCGAGGTGCCGCTCGCCGACAACACCCCGACCCCGAGCGGGCCGCCGAGCTCGCCACCCACCTCGTCGGTGGCGACGCCGTACACCTTCCGCGGCGTCAGGTTCAAGGTCCCGGCCGGCTGGTCGGTGGTGCCGCCGAAGTCGACGGACGACCGGGTCTGCATCCTGAGCCCGGGCGCGTCGGCGGGCGCCCAAGGTGACTGGACCCCGCAGGCCTGCGAGCCGTACGGCGTCTGGATCGTCGCCTACAACACCGCCGACGAGGTCAAGAACGCGCTCTGGCCGACGATGAACGACCTGGACTCGGACGGAGGTTGGAGCCGCCAGGCCGACTGCCCGGTCTGGGGCCACCCCTACGTCCCCACCGGCCCCTACGCGAAGGTCGGCACGCCGGTCCGGACCAGGGACATCGTGGCCGGCCGGCCGATCGCCAAGACCCAGTGGCAGGTCACCTGCAAGCCGGGCGACGACTTCACCGGCCAGATGTGGGGGCTGAAGGACGACCAGGTGTTCATCGTGGCGAACGGCCTCAAGTCCGACTACCAGGCGGGCCTGGTGTCGATCCTCGACACCCTCGACCTCAGTGGTCGCCAGGCGCCGCTCACCTCGTCGAACGGCAATGACGTCGCCATCACGCTGGACGGCCTCGGCGTCGGCCAGCAGGTGTCCGCGAAGGGCACCCCGGTCGCCTTCTCGGTGACGTACAAGAACACCAGCCAGACCTCGTACGCACTGGTCCAGCCGCTGGTCTACACCGAGGCCTACGCGGGGACGCCGCAGAACCAGACAATCCCTATGAACGCCGGAAAGCTGGAGCGCCAGGACGGCGACGCCTGGGTCCCGCTGCCGCTCTCGCCCGGCGGCGGCACGGACTACGCGATGCAGGGCAAGGCGGCCTCCTTCCCGCTGGCACCGGGCACGAGCCGGACGGTGAAGTACCGGATGGCGCTCGACGCCGCCGACGGCGCCGGAGTGATGCCGGTGACGGCCCGGGCGACGCTGCCGTACGACGGCACCACGAGCCTGACCGTGATCGGGGAGAAGAGCGTGCCGGTGCGCGTCGTGAAGTAGCGCGCGACGTGCCGTCGTTGAGGCGCCGTGAGCAGGGGAGGCCCTGCTCACGGCGCCTTTCGGCGTTCCGGGCCGACGTCGCGGGAAAACGTCTGGATCCACCTGCAACCCCTCGGGGGGATGCGCGTCTATCAGGGTGAGAGGCGGGGAGGGCGAGCCGGCAGGGGCCGGAGCTCGGGCCGGCTTCTCGGGGCGCGAGGAACGCGCCGCCTCTTCGATCACACCATCACGCCATCGCTCTGTCCTCTGGGGGGACTGTCACATGAACGCGTCCGTTATCGCCCGTATTGTGAAGATTGTTCCGCTGGCCGTCGTCGCCGCCGTCGGTGTCGCCGCCTGCGGTTCGCCGGAGACCGGCGCGCTGGCCGCCCCGACCGCCGTCCGCTCCGCCGCGAGCGTGCCGGCCCCGGCCCCCGCGGTCTCCGCGTCTCAGACCCCGGTCGCCACCCCGTCGGCCGACCCGTCCACGGCGTCGACCGCAGCGCCCGCGCCCACCGCCGAGACGCCGGCCGCCAGTGTCGAGGTCCCCGCCGTCGCGGCCGCCAAGGCCAAGGCCGCGTCGAAGACCGCTGCCAACCCCGCCGCCAAGACGGAGCCCAAGCCCGCCACCAACCCCGCCGCCACGACGGAGCCCAAGCCGGCCGCCAAGCCCGCCCCCGTCGCGGCCGGCGGCGTCGGGATCACCTTCAACGGCCTCGGCGAGGGCCAGAGCGTCGAGGTGGGCGACCTGGTGTCGTTCTCGGTGACCTGGAAGAACAACGACGCCTCGGGCAGCCGCGCGGTGGCGCCGGTGGTGGCGACCCGACAGTTCGAGGGCGCGCCGTGCCAGGTGGTGCTCGCCATGGCGCAGGGCACCCTGGAGCGCAAGGACGCCTCGGGCTGGAAGAGCCTGCCCTCGCTCAGCCAGGGCGGCGGCATGGACTACGCCGGTACCGGCAACGACGCCGCCTTCACACTGGGCGCGGGCGAGAGCCGGACGGTCGAGTACCGGATGCGGCTGGACGCGGCCAACCACCCGGGCCGGCTGGCGATCGAGGCGGACGCCCCGGTGCCGTTCGTCACGTCCTTCCGGGACATGGCCCGGGGCGTGCTGAACGTGGCGGTCGTCGACCACCACCGCCCGGTGGTGACCTCGGTGTCCACCCCGACCGCGATGGTCGTCGGCCGGACCCCGACCGAGTTCACCTTCAAGGTCTCGTCGCCGGACGGCGCCGCCGGTCTGCGCCCGGTGGTCGTGCTGGCCTCGCCCGGCAGCGACCGGGTGAACCCGGAGGACGTGACCATCGAGGCCAAGGTCGGGGACGAGTGGAAGTCCTTCGAGCTGGACCAGGACTGCGAGGGCCGGTACCGGGTGGCCCCGTCCCAGCTGGTCGGCGTGATGACGGGCGCGCCGGTCTCGTACACCTTCCGGGTCGGGATGGCGAAGCCGTGGCAGGGCGGCCCGCTGGAGCTCCGGGTGGGCGCCGGGTCGGACGGCCACTACGGCGACACCGTGACGGTCCGGCCCGACGTCCGCTGATCCCGCGGACGCCCGAGGGCCCGGCCCCCACTGCGGGGAGCCGGGCCCTCGGCGCGCGGGCCGGAGGCTCAGGCGAGCGAGGCCATCCACTCCTCGACGTCCGCGGAGCGGCGCGGCAGGCCGGCCGAGAGGTTCTCGTTGCCGTCGGCGGTGACCAGGATGTCGTCCTCGATCCGGACGCCCACGCCCCGGTACTCGGCGGGCACCGTCAGGTCGTCCTGCTGGAAGTACAGGCCGGGCTCGACGGTGAGGACCATGCCGGGCACCAGCAGGGCGTCGACGTGCTCCTCGCGGCGCGAGTGGGCGCAGTCGTGGACGTCCAGGCCGAGCATGTGGCCGGTGCCGTGCAGGGTCCAGCGGCGCTGCAGGCCCAGCTCCAGGACCTTCTCGACGTCGTACAGCGAGCCGTCCAGCAGGCCCCAGGCGAGCAGGTGCTCGGCGAGCACGCGCTGCGAGGCGTCGTGGAAGTCGCGGAACCGGGCGCCGGGCTTCACCGCGGCGATGCCCGCCTCCTGGGCCTCGTACACGGCGTCGTAGATCCTGCGCTGCAGGTCGTCGAAGCGGCCGCCGATCGGCAGGGTGCGGGTGACGTCGGCGGTGTAGAGGGTGGTGGTCTCCACACCGGCGTCCAGCAGCAGCAGCTCGCCGGGGCGCACGTCGCCGTCGTTGCGGACCCAGTGCAGGGTGGTGGCGTGCGGGCCGGCGGCGGCGATGGTGCCGTAGCCGACGTCGTTGCCCTCGACCCGGGCGCGGCGCCAGAAGGTGCCCTCGATCCAGCGCTCCGAGGTGGCGACGGCCTGGCCGAGCTCACGGACCACGTCGGTGAAGCCCTTGACGGTGGCGTCGCAGGCGGCGCGCAGCTCGCCGATCTCCCACTCGTCCTTGACCAGCCGCAGGCCGCTCAGGAACTCCGTGAACTCGGCGTCCCGGTCGGCGTCCAGCGCGTCGGCCAGCGCCTTCTCCAGGCCGGCGTCGTAGCCGCGGACGATCCGGGTGGGCGCGGCGGAGTCCTTGGCGCGCTCGGCCAGCTCCTCGGCGGCCTTGCGGACGTCGCGCACCGGCAGGCCGAGCAGCTGCTCCTGCTCGGTCAGGCTGTGCCGGCGGCCGACCCACAGCTCGCCGTAGCCGTCCAGCCAGAACTCGCCGTTCTCGCGGTCGGAGCGCGGCAGCAGGTAGAGGGCGAACGCGTGGCCGGTGTCGCCGGTGGGCTCGGCGACCAGCACGGCGTCCTCGGTCTGGTCACCGGTGAGGTGCACGTACTCGCTGGCGGCGCGGAAGCTGTAGTCGGTGTCGTTGGAGCGCACCCGCAGGTTGCCGGCCGGGACGACCAGCCGCTCGCCGGGGTAGGCGGCGGACAGCCGGGCGCGGCGCTCGGCCGCGTACGGGGCCTGGGCGACCGGGGTGAGGCCGTGCAGTTCGGTGTCCGCCCAGCCGGTCTTCATCGAAGCGGCCAGCTCGTCGGAGATCTCGGCGTACAGGCCGTTCTTGCGGCCCTTGAACTGCTGCGGCTCCTCGCCGCCGGCGGACTCGGGGTTCTCGGCCACTGCGGGCGTGCGGTCCTCGGTCACGGGTAACGCCTCCTTGGGGGTGGTACCGGCCGCCCCTCGGGGGAGTGCCGGATCGCGACACGCGCGGGCGGCCGTGCGTCCATGGTACGGACGCCCGGCCGCTCGCCCTTTCGGGGTCGGGACGGCTATTCGAACCGGGCCGCCAGCAGCATCAGGTCGTCGGTGGCCGGTCCGGCCTCCGGGACGGGGCAGACGGCCAGCAGGTGGGCGCAGAGCCGGTCCGGGTCGATCCGCACGTCGCGCGGGGCGTCGGCGGCGGCCCGGCGCAGGTTGGCCTGGCCGGCGTGCAGGGTCGGGCCGCAGCGGCGGGCCAGGCCCTCGGTGTAGAGCAGCAGGGTGTCCCCGCGCTCGGCGGTGAGCTCGACGCCGGGGGCCTCCCAGCAGGTCAGCATGCCGAGCGGGGCGGAGAGCGAGGTCTCCACGAACTCGGCGCCGTGCCGGCTGACCAGGACGGGCGGGCAGTGCCCGGCGCCGGCCAGGGTGATCCGGCGCTCCCCGGGTTCCACCCAGGCGTAGACGGCGGTGGCGGTGCGGGCCGGCTCGGTGGTCTTGAGCAGCAGCTCCAGGTCGCCGAGGACGGAGACCGGGTCCTCGCCCTCCAGGACGGCGTACGCCCGCAGCGCGGCCCGGACCCGTCCCATCGCGGCGGCCGCGCCGGGAGCGGAGCAGGGGCCCGCACCGGGGCCGTCGCCGGAGACGGAGCCGACGGTGAGGCCGACGGTGCCGTCGGGCAGCGGGATGGCGTCGTACCAGTCGCTGCCGCAGGAGCGGTCCAGGCCGGCCGGGACGAGCCGGGCGGCCAGCCGCAGGCCGGCGGGCTGGGGGAGCCGGTCGGGCAGCAGGCCGCGGCGCAGCGCCTCGGTGGTGCGCTGGACCCGGTCCGCCTCCAGTTGCCTGGCGAGCATCGGGGCGGCGATCTCGCAGTAGCGGTGGGCGAGTTCGCGTTGGCGCTCGGTGGGTTCGGCGGGCTCGTCGTAGAACCAGAGGGCGGCGGCGAGCGGGCCGTCCTCCTCGGTGGCGAGCGGCAGGCCGTAGCAGCCGCCGAGGCCGAGGTGGGTGGCGAGTTCGCGCAGCCGGTCGCCGGTGGCCGGGTCCCCGGCGAGGTCGGGGGAGTGCAGCCGCTCGGGCCGGTCCTGCTCGCGCAGCAGCCGGGCGAGCAGGCTCTGGTCGGGCGGGACGGTCTCCAGCGCGCCGAGGCTGGCGCGGTCGAGGCCGAGGCCGACCGGCTGGCCGGGCCTTCCGCCCGGCACCCGGGTGACCAGGACGCCGCGGCGGGCGCCGAGCAGGGCGGCGCCGGAGGCGAGGACGGTGTCCAGGGTGGCGGCGAGGCTGCGGGCGCGGGCGAGCTGCTCGGTGTGCCGGTGCAGCTTGGTGAAATCGGACAGCCGTCCGGCCAAACGGTCCTGCATCCCGGCGGACGGTGCCGTGCGGAGGTCCGCCGCGCCGTCCTGCGCGTCGGTGGGGCCGGGGAAGCCCGGCGGGTCGAGGACGGTGAGCCCGCCGGCGCTGCCGGGCTCGCCCGGCTCGGAGGGTGTCGACGACGGGTGGGACTCGGTCATGCCGCCACTCCTGACGCGGTGCTTCGTGCCATGCGGAACCCCCAGGTACGGCCGAGGTGGAGCGAGTACGGCCAAAGGGCGCGTTTCGCCTCGATTCGCTACTACTCGTCATTGATCGACAGCAATGCCACCACTTCTACACAGGCCATTTGGGGCATGTCCAGATCCAGGACGATGCGGTGGCCGGTTCCACATCTCCACGACCCGGTCGGGGGGCGCGTACGGTTCGTGCGCGCGCCGGTCCGGCCGGGAGGCATGGAGCGGACCGGGAGCGGGCAGAACGGAGGGGACGGACCCGGCGGCCGTCCGGATCGTATGCCCGCGCCGCCCGGGGCCCGGGTCGGCCGGAAGTCTCTCACTCGTACGGTGGAACCAAGCGCGCCCGGGCGGCGTCCATCCGGTCGCATACGGGATTCTCGTTCCAGGGGCTGTTCCAGTGCGCGGCCCTTCTCATGTCGTGCTCCACACCGTGATCCACGCCGTCGCCGCGCCGCCCGCCATGCCGCCCGCCCTCCTTCGCGCCGCCGGGGCCGTGCCGCCGCGGGTCCGCGTGGCGGGAACCGACGGTGCCGGCGGGGCGGAGCGAACCGAGCGGTCAGGGAAAGGAACGAGCGCCATGCGTGAGAACCCGAAAGATCCGTGTCCGCCCGTCACCCACCACGGCCCCGCCCAGGAGGACGCCGCCCGGCACCGCCCGGACCGCCTCGCCGCGGCGCTGACGGCCGCCGTCGAGCACCGCTGGCCCGTGGTGCCGGGGACCGTGCTGCGTGGTGGCCACTGCTCCTGCGGGGACCAGGACTGCGCGGTGCCGGGCGGGCACCCGCACGACCCGTCGCTGCTGGCCGCCACCACGGACGCCCGGATGGTGCGCTGGTGGTGGGAGCGGCAGAGCCCGGACGCGCCGGTGCTGGCCGCCACCGGTTCCGTGCTCTCGGCGGTCAGCCTGCCCGCGGCGGCCGGCGCCCGCGCGCTGGTCCACCTGGGCGCACTGCGCCTGCCGCTCGGGCCGGTGGCGGCGATGCCGGGCCGGTACGCGCTGCTGGTGGCCCCGTACTCGCTGGACGCGCTCGGCGAGATGCTCTCCCAACTCCCTTGGGTACCGGGCTCGTTGCGCTACCACGGGCCGGGCGGCTTCCTGCCGCTGCCGCCCGGGGGCGCGGCCGGGCGGGTGCGCTGGGTGCTGCCCCCGCGCCCGGCCGCCGACGGCGGGGTGTGGCTGCCGCAGGTCGGGCCACTGCTGGGCGAGTTGGTGGAGGCGACGGTCCGACTGGACAGCGGTCGCTCGGCGTACTGACGCGGCGTACGGCTCGGCGTACCGGTCCGGCGCACTGATCCGCCGGGATCCGCCGGAGTCCGCTTCGGGGTCACCCCTGGTGACGCTCCCGGGCCGGGCGGAAAAACAAAAGATCCGGCCGCTGGCGACGGGGGATGCACCAGCGGCCGGACTCTTTAGACAGTAACAAGGATCCGCGCCCGCGCCAATTTCCAAGACCCCCTGCACGCCCGGAAATTGCGGCTTCACGGCGACAATGTGACGCGTA
The DNA here is from genome assembly GCF_029894125.1 of Kitasatospora sp. MAA19. Classification (GTDB taxonomy): domain Bacteria; phylum Actinomycetota; class Actinomycetes; order Streptomycetales; family Streptomycetaceae; genus Kitasatospora. Next base: position 232,612 of record NZ_JARXYZ010000001.1, on the reverse strand, counting down.
TCACCCGGATCCCGTGCGCTTTAGTTCAAGGTGACCTGACGGTTCACCAGGTTCGCGCGGGCGCGCCGCTCCTCGGCGGTCAGCGGGGTCTCGTCGGCGAGCACGGCGGTCAGCCGCTCGGCGAACTCGGCGGCCGGCTTCTCGCAGTCGGTGGCGGTCATGGCGAGCGGGAGGTCCCAGACCGGGACGGTCAGGCCGTGCGCGCGGAACGAGCCGACCAGGCGGGTGTCCGGGCCGAGCGAGGACCGGTCGGCGGCGGTCAGCCGGGCCAGCGCGTCCAGCAGCCGCTCCTCGGGCACGGTCATCACCCAGCGCAGGTGGTTCTTGTCGGGGGTGCCGCACCAGTAGGCGGCGTCGACGCTGTCCAGCTTCTCGGTCGGGATGGCCGAGGCGTTGGCGCGCTCCAGGGAGGCGGCGACCTCGCCGGTGGCGGTCTCGGCGTCCTCCAGCCAGAACTCGAAGCCGGCGTGCACGGCGGGCGTGAACTCGGCGGTGACGTCCAGCAGGTCCTGCAGCCGGCGTCCGCCCGCCTCGGTCCGGCGGGACGGCACCGGGGTGCCCGGCTCGGTGGCCAGCGCCAGCTCCAGGGCGTCCGCGAGGTCGCGGCTGAGGTCGCCGGAGGCGGACTGGGTCTGCAGGCCGAGCAGGATCGAGCCGTCCTGGCGGCGCAGGGCCGGCCAGGCCAGCGGCAGCACGGTGGCCAGGGTCACCGACGGAACCTCGCCGTTGGCGCCCTCGGCCACCCCGGCGGCAAGCGTCAGCGGCACCGTGGCGGCGGGCACCAGCTCGCGCAGCGCCACCCAGTCGGCCTCGCCCGACAGGCCCTCGAACGGGCGGTGCACCAGCTCCTGCACCGCGTGCGAGGCCTCCCGGCCGTGGCAGGCCTTGTACCGGCGGCCCGAGCCGCAGGGGCAGTTCTCGCGGGCCCCGACCACGGGGATCTCACCCGTGACGGCGGTGGTGGACTGACGCTGCGGCGCCTTCTTGGCGGCCTTCTTGCCCATGGTGCGGCTCTCCCGGGAACGGTGGTCCTTTGCTCCGGGCAGCCTACTGACGTTCCCCCCTGCGCGCGGGCACGCGCCGGGCGGCCGGGCGGGGCGCGCGTCGGTTCAGGCGCTGCGGGCGTCACCACCGGTGCGCCGGGCGTGCCGGGCGCGGGCGGGCAGCGCCGCCCAGACCGTCACCTCGCCGGGCGCGTCGCGCACGCCCCAGTCACTGGCCAACTGGTCGACGATGCTCAGGCCGCGGCCGCCGCGCGAGGTCAGCGAGGGGCTGGCGGGCAGCGGCCGGGTGGTCGCGCCGCCGTCGGTGACCTCCAGGGTGAGCACGCCGTCGGCGTGCATCTGCCAGCGGACCAGTACGCCGTCGTCCGTTCCGCCGCCGGGTTCGTCGCGCTCCCGGCCGCCCGGCGCGGGGTGCGTCCCGGTGGGGACGCCGACCAGCAGCTGGTCCACCACCTCGGCCCGGGCGCTGCGGCCCAGGGCCCGCAGCGGGCCGAGCGGACGGGCGTACCGACAGGCGTTGCTCAACAGTTCGGAAAGGATCAATACGGCATCATCAATGACCGGTTCGGGTATCTCCCGGTCGCCAAGATCTCGACGCAGTCGGCGCCGTGCGACCCCGACACTCGCTGGGCCGTGCGGCACTGCCATGGTCGATGAAGTCGGCACTTCACGCGCCACCATCAACGCCACCCCCGGACCTCCTTCAGCGTATGCCGAGGGATGGATGCCCCTTGGTAATGCGTCGGAAACGACCACCGGACGATCCCGCGAGGACATTTCAAGCGAGGCGACCGAGGGTGGCCTCAGGTCATTCCCCGCTCACCCTCCGTCGCGCCGACGCATGCATTCCGGCAATAACGTGCCCGGAAGGTTTGACTGCCGACCAGAAGGAGTGGATGGCGTCCCGGGCTTTGCGGGTGACATTGCCGGTCCGGCGGCGGATCACCGCCCGAGCCGGCGGCGGATCACCGCCCGAGCTGCGCCAGCACCTCGGCGGGCCGGTTGGTGATGATCGCGGACACCCCGAGCTCCAGGCAGAGCTCCACGTCGGCCGGCTCGTCCACGGTCCACACGTGCACCTCGTGCCCCAGCTCGCGCAGTCGCGTCACCAGCTGTGGGCGGGCCCGCACCAGCTCGATGCCCGGACCGGCGATCCGCGCCCCGCCCGGCAGCGGGGAGCCCGGGCGCAGCCGGCCGAGCAGCGGCAGGGTCCGTTCGAACAGGAACACCCGCCGGTAGTCCGGCGCCCCGGCGGCCACCCGGTCCAGCGCCACCGAGGAGAAGCTCATGATCCGGGCCGCGGGGCGCTCGGCCTCCCGGGTCGCGCCGATCTTGAACCGTTCGAGCGTCCGCAGCAGTTCGGCCTCCACCCGGCCGCGGTAGCGCACCGGGTGCTTGGTCTCGATCGCCAGGTCCACCGGGCGGCCGCAGTCCACCACCAGCTCCAGCAGCCGCTCCAGCCGCAGCACGCCGCGCAGTTCGGGGTCGGTGCTGGGGCGGCCGGTCTTCCAGGCGCCGAAGTCGTACGCCTCCAGCTCGGCGAGCGTCATCGCCGAGACGGTGCCCTGCCCGTTGGAGACCCGGCCGATCCGGCGGTCGTGTACGCAGACCAGTTCGCCGTCGAGGGTCAGCCGGACGTCGCACTCGACCGCGTCCGCGCCCTCGTCGAGCGCGCGTCGGTACGCCGCCAGGGTGTGTTCGGGCAGGGCGTGCGAGGAACCGCGGTGGGCGATCACCTGGACGGCCGGCGCGGTGCGCGCCGCCGCCGAGGACGGGTCTGGGCTGGTCACAGGGCTCACGATAGGCGGCCGAAGTGACGCGGAGGCGAAGACGGCCCCAACCTGCGGGGCCGTCTTCGGTGTCGCTCGCCCGGTTCCGTCCGCGCGGTGTTGCTCGCGCGGTTCCGTCCGCGGTGCCGCTCGCTCAGCTCCGCGCCGTCCGGCGGGCCAGCGCGGTGAGCGCCCAGGTGGCCAGGGCCGGCACCAGGAAGGCGAACAGCGAGGCGGACGTCCACTCCTGCGGGGTGAAGTGCAGGGCGTGCTGGACGGAGGTCCAGAAGTCCGTCCACCAGCCGGCCACCGGGGTCGGCGCGATGAACTGGTAGACCGCGAAGCCCAGCACCCACGGCAGCACCATCAGCGGGCGCGACGGCGCGTCGGCGGAGAGGTTCCAGCCGTGCCGGCCGGCGCCGAAGAAGTAGTCCACCGCCAGCACCGCCAGCAGCGGCACGAAGACCGAGCCGATCAGGCCGAGGAAGTTGGTGTAGGTGTCGGTGAACTTGTCGATCTGCAGCGCCAGCACGGTGATCAGCAGCCCGATCCCGCCGGTCAGCACCCGGCGGTCCACCTTCGGCAGCAGGTTCTGCACCGACATCGCCGTCGAGTACACGTTGGCGAAGGACTGGTCGGTCTCGCGCAGCACCAGCACCAGCAGGAACAGCCAGCCGGCCCAGACGCCGAGGAAGGAGTCGAAGATCCGGTTCGGGTCGCCGTCGGACTGCAGCAGGGCCATCAGGCCGAGCACGTAGCACCAGACCTGGGCGATCGTGTAGCCGGAGAAGCTGCCCCAGAACGCCGAGCGCGGGGTGCGCGAGTGCCGGGTGTAGTCGGCGGCGAGCGGGACGAAGGAGATCGACACCGCGATCATCGCGTCGGTGGCGCCCAGGAAGCCGTGCCAGTTGCCGGCGCCCGGGTCGGGCACCCCCTGGCGGCCCAGCTGGACGGTGAAGTACACCATCGCGACGGCGACGGCACCGGCCACGAAGCGGCGCAGCACCGCGATCGAGCCCAGCGGCCAGATGGTCAGTGCGGTGGTCAGCGCGCCCGCCAGGACCACGAACAGCCAGCGGTAGCCGTCCGTGTGGGCGACGGTCTGCGCGCCCGCCGCGATCGTCAGCAGCTCGAACACGCCCCAGCCGACGCACTGGACGATGTTCAGCACCGTCGGGACGTACGACAGCCGGGTGCCGAACAGCCCGCGCAGGTTCGCCATCGCGGGCGCGCCGGTGCGGGCCCCGATCAGCGCGGCCACGCCGAGCATCGCGGTGCCGACCACGGTGCCGGCCACGATCGCGGTCACCGCGGCGGCCAGCGACAGCTCGCTGCCCTTGGCGCCGAGCACGGTGGCGGCGGTGGAGAAGCCGATCAGGCTGACGCCCAGGTTCATCCAGAGCGCGAAGTGGTCCCGGAAGCGCAGCGTGCGCGGCGGCTCGGTGTCCAGCACGAGCGGTGCCTCGGTACGCTCCGGGCGGTCCAGGACGGCGGTCGCCGCTCCGGCGGGGGCGCCCGTGGACGGATCGGGGAAACCCTTGGACGCGGACGCGTCCGAAGAAGAGGATGGCGAAGCAGGCGGCATGGCCGATACTCCCTACGCCGGCATTACCCGGACAGGTTCCGGCGGTCTGCGCCCCCTCGACGGTCCGCCCACGATCCCGTGGCGTACGGTCGACCAGCGCACTCTCAGCCTGGAAGGTCCAAGCTCCCGCGTGTCAGTTAGAGCGCCAGGCTAACCGGCACGGGGTTGAACGCCAAGGCCACGGGGTGTGCGGTCCGCATCGCGGGACGTCCGACGGAGGTGGGGGAGTCTCCGGCCGTCGGTGTCGGCCGTCGGCGCTGGTCGTCGGCGTTGACTGTCGGTGCCGGCTAAGGATTCTTATGAGTTCTTCAGAGGGGTCCTTACGGCAATCGAATCGACAGTGCGAAAAACTATGGTCCTTGGTTCTGTCAGCTATGGAGGTCGTCCGTGAGCACCGAGCGCGAGGTTGGGCCCACCGGGCCGCAGGGGGAGCAGCCCTCGGGCGGCCAGGCGGCGGCTGTTCCCGCTTCCGACGGCTCCGCCTCGGGCGGGCACCAGCCGACGATGGCCTTCGGCAGGGTTCCCGAGCCGGGAGCGGCCCCGTCGCAGGCGCCCGCCCCGGCCGAGGCCGAGGCGGCGTCGGCGGACGGCGGGCACCAGCCGACCATGGCGTTCAGCCGGGTCCCCGAGCCCGAGGCGGCGCCGGCCGGCGACGTACCGGCTGAGGGCGTACCGGCTGAGGCTGTTCCGGCCCAGGGCGGGCACCGGCCCACCGTGGCCTTCGGCAAGGTCCCCGCGCCGGAGGCGGCCCCGCAGGCCGCCCCCGCCGCCGAGGCACCCGCCGTCCCCGTCGACCCCGCCACCGGCTACATCGACGCGCCGCCGCCAGCCCTGCCGCCCGCCCCGCCGGCCGCGCCCGTGGCGCCCGCCGCGCCCGCCGCCGAGAGCCCGGCCCTGCCGCCGGTCGCCAACCCGTACGCCACCCCGGCCCACGGCGTCCCCGCCGCCGGCGCGCAGGACCCGTACGGCGCCCCGGCCGAGCCCGCACCGCACGACCCGTACGGCACCCCCGCCGCGCACCCCGCGCCCGCGCACCACCCGTTCGGCGCCGGCCAGCCGCTCGGCGGCTGGGGCGCCGCCCACGACGCCGCCGGCGGCGGCCCGGGCTATCCCGGCGGCCCGGCCGGTCCGCTCGGCTACCCGGCCGACTACCCCGGCGGCCCCGGCGGCCCCGGCGGCCCGCGCAAGAAGCGCGGCGGCCTGGTCGCCCTGATCGCCGCCGTCGCGCTGGTCGCCGGTGTGGCCGGCGGTGCGCTCGGCGTGGCCGTCGCGGACCGCAACGACAGCAGCACCAGTGCCGACGACCACCGCAGCACCACCGTCCAGGCCAGCAACACCCAGAAGAACGAGCCCGCCCCCGGCTCGATCGCCGGCATCGCGCAGAAGGCGCTGCCCAGCGTCGTCACCATCAAGGCGCAGGGCAACGGCGAGTCGGGCACCGGCACCGGCTTCGTCTTCGACACCGAGGGCCACATCCTCACCAACAACCACGTGGTCGCGCCGACCCTCAACGGCGGCAAACTGACCGTCAAGTTCGCCGACGGGACGTCCTACAACGCCTCGGTGCTGGGCCACGCCGAGGGCTACGACGTCGCCGTGGTCAAGATCGACAACCCGCCGAAGAGCAAGCTGGCCCCGCTTCCGCTGGCCGACTCCGACAAGGTCAACGTCGGCGACGCCACCGTCGCGATCGGCGCGCCGTACGGCCTGGAGTCCACCGTCACCAGCGGCATCGTCAGCGCCAAGGACCGTCCGGTCGCCTCCGGCGACGACACCGGTGGCCAGTCCTCGTACATGAACGCCCTGCAGACCGACGCCTCGATCAACCCCGGCAACTCCGGCGGCCCGCTGCTCGACTCCGGCGGCGCGGTGATCGGCATCAACTCGGCGATCCAGTCCAACGCCTCCGCCAACGGCCGGGCCGGCAGCATCGGCCTCGGCTTCGCCATCCCGATCAACCAGGCCAAGTGGGTCGCCGACACCCTGATCAAGACCGGCAAGCCGGTCTACGCCAAGCTCGACGTGCTGCGCAACGACGACTACAAGGGCGATGGCGCGCAGATCCAGACCCGCGACATCCAGGGCCAGCCGGCCGTCACCCCCGGCGGCGCCGCCGACAAGGCCGGCCTCAAGCCGGGCGACGTCATCACCAAGCTCGGCGGTGTGCCGATCGACAACGGCCCCGCCCTGGTCAGCCGGATCTGGACGCACAAGCCCGGCGAGATCGTCGACGTCGAGTACACCCGCAACGGTCAGCAGTTCACCACCAAGGTCACCCTCGGCCAGCGGGACGGCGACAACGGCTGATCCCCACCCGCGCGAAACGGTGTGCACCGAACCCCGCCGAACCCGTTAGGCTGGCCCCCGCCTGGAGAGCTGCCCGAGCGGCCTAAGGGAACAGTCTTGAAAACTGTCGTGGCGTGACCCGTCACCGTGGGTTCGAATCCCACGCTCTCCGCTGGTAGGGGAACCACCTGCTCAGGGCGGGTGCCGACATCGAGTCGGTACCCGCCCTCGGTGTTTGCGGCGGGCGGGGTTGACCCTGACACGGCGGCAGGGGGTGGAGTGGGGGCACCATGTTGAACATCGGAGACTTCGCCAGCCACGGCCGGGTGTCGGTGCGGATGCTGCGCCACTACGACGCGATCGGGCTGCTGCGGCCCGCCCGGGTGGACCCGGTCAGTGGGTACCGCTCCTACGAGGCGGCCCAACTCGCCCGGCTCAACCGGGTGATCGCGCTCAAGGAGCTCGGCTTCACGCTGCACCAGGTGCGGGCCGTGCTGGACGAGCAGGTGGACGCGGCCGAACTGCGCGGGATGCTGCGGCTGCGGCGGGCCCAACTCGCCGAGGCGATCGCGGCGGACGAGCAGCGGCTGGCCCGGGTGGAGGCGAGGCTCCGGACGATCGAGAGCGAGGGGACCATGTCCGCACACGATGTCGTGGTGAAGCGGGTGCCGTCCGTCCGGGTGGCCGAACTGACCGGGGTGGCCGCGAGTTACCAGCCCGAGGACATCGGGCCGGTGATCGGCCCGCTGTTCGCGCAGCTGTGCGGGCGGCTGGCCGAGGCCGGGATCGCCGAGACCGGCCCGTCCGTCGCCCGGTACGAGGAGGTGCCGGAGGGCGACGGCACGGTGCTGATCCGGGTGGCCGTCCCGGTCGGGCCGTCGGTGGAGCCGGGTCGGCACGACTTCGAGGTGCTCGACCTGCCGCCGATCGAGCAGGCGGCGACGATCGTGCACCGCGGCTCGATGGACGAGGCGATGGGGAGCTTCCAGGAGCTGGCCCGCTTCATCGACGCGAACGGCTACCGCTCGGTCGGCTACGCCCGGGAGCTCTACCTGGAGTGCCCGGACGACCCGGCGGGGTGGGTCACCGAGTTCCAGGAGCCGGTGGTCCGCCGGTAGTGCTGCCGACGCTGCTCTGCGCGCTCGCCACCGGCCTCGCCGGCCTGGTGGCCCCGGTCGCCCCTGCGCTGCGTCGGGCCTGACCGGGGGTGCCGGGGCCGCCGCCCCGCCCGCCGGGGGCCCACTTGCCCGGCCCCCGGCGGGCGGGCAGAGTGCGGTGGAGGCGGCGGGCGGCGAGTGGAGGCGGCGATGAGTGACCTGACGGACCGACTGGCGCAGGGTCTTCCGGCCGGGTCGGTGGTGGTGGATCCGGATGTGACCGAGGCCTACCGTCATGACATGGCCGGGTTCTGCGCGGCCGGTACGCCCGCGGTGGTGGTGTTCCCGGAGACGGTCGAGCAGGTGCAGCACGTGCTGCGCACTGCCACCGGGCTGCGGGTGCCGGTGGTGCCGCAGGGTGCGCGGACCGGGCTGTCGGGGGCGGCGAACGCCGTGGACGGCTGCATCGTGCTGTCGACGGTGAAGCTGAACCGGATCCTGGAGCTCGACCCGGTGAACCGGATCGCGGTGGTCGAGCCGGGCGTGGTGAACGCCCAACTCTCCCGTGCTGCCGAGGAATTGGGCCTGTCCTACCCGCCGGACCCGTCCAGCTGGGAGTCCTGCACGATCGGCGGCAACATCGGCACCGGCGCGGGCGGGGTGTGCTGCGTGAAGTACGGCGTCACCAGCGAGTACGTGCTCGGCCTGGACGTGGTGCTGGCGGACGGACGGCTGCTGTCCACCGGCCGCCGTACGGCCAAGGGCGTGGCCGGGTACGACCTGACCCGGCTGCTGGTCGGCTCGGAGGGCACGCTCGGCGTGGTGGTCCGGGCGGTGCTCGCGCTGCGGCCCGCGCCGGCGCCGCAGTTGGCGCTGGCGGCGGAGTTCCCGAGCGCGGACGCGGCCGGTGCGGCCGTCTGCGAGGTGATGGCGCACGGCCTGACCCCGTCGCTGATGGAGCTGATGGACGCGGTCAGCGTGCGGGCGGTCAACGAGCTGGGGCGGATGGGGCTGCCCGAGTCGACCCAGGCGCTGCTGCTGGTGGCCTTCGACGGGCCGGACCGGGAGGCCGAACTGGCGCGGGTGGCTGAGCTCTGCCGGGCCGCCGGGGCGACCGAGGTGGTGCCCGCCGAGGACGAGGCCGAATCGGCGCTGCTGCTGGAGGCCCGGCGGCTGGCGCTGCCCGCGCTGGACCGGCTGGGCACCACGATGATCGACGACGTGGCGGTGCCGCGCTCCCGGCTGGCCGAGATGCTGAACGGTGTGGCCGTGATCGCCGAGCGGCACGCGCTGACCGTCGGGGTGGTCAGCCACGCCGGGGACGGCAACACCCATCCGATCGTGATCTTCGACGGCTCGGACGAGGAGCAGGCGGCGCGGGCGCAGCGCTCCTTCGACGAGATCATGGCGCTGGGGCTGGAGCTGGGCGGCACGATCACCGGGGAGCACGGGGTGGGGCTGCTCAAGCGGGACTGGCTGGCGCGCGAGCTGGGGCCGGTGGCGTTGGACCTGCAGCGGCAGTTGAAGGCGGTCTTCGACCCGCTGGGAATTCTGAACCCGGGCAAGATGGTCTGATTTTCATCCGACCGCACGGAGCTTTTCGGGCCCTTGCGTCGACGTTTTAGGTATGACTTTCCGATGGTCTACGCATGGCTGGAAATGTCGACATGGAAGGGCAATCGAACTTTCTGGGGGAGCGCGTCCGTCCGCACTCTGCGCTGGGTGGTGCGCCTGGTGGTTCGTGCAGCGCCGAAGCGCCGCATCCCGAGGAGTGTCCGGACGGTCGCCGTTCGGGCAAAATACCAGCTCATCGGCGGTGGATCGGTGTGCTCTCCGTTTTTGGGTCCGATATGCGCAGCCCTGGTGGATATCACGCAAACGGGCGAAAAATGATCCACGAGCTAGTGCTTTGTCGATTTGTTGCGGAAGTCTGTCTCTCGGCGTCGCAGCCCGCAGGTGTTCGTCTGGCCGGCGAACTCCCGCACACCATGCTCGACATTGCACGATTTACAGCTTTTTGGAGGCTCTGATGGCTCGCATCCACACCCGTCGGGTGGCCGGACTCCTGCTCGCCGCCCCGCTCGCGGCCGGCCTGCTGCTGGCCGGTGCCGGCGCGGCGGCCGCCGACAACGGCGCGGGCGCCGGGGCCGGCTCCAACGCCGGCGTGGTGTCCAACGTCGGCACGGGCAACGTCTTCGGCTCGGTCGACGGGAACTACATCTCCACCCAGCAGACCGCCACCGGCGCCGGTGCCTCCAACCAGAACAACACCCTCGCGGTGAAGGACAACTCGGGCACCATCCTGGCCGGGCAGTCCAACAAGAACATCAACGTCGTGTTCGCTCCGATCTTCAGCTGATCCGATCGGGCACCACCGACGGCGGGGGCGCCGGAGGTGGGTGACCGCGGGTGAGCTGAGCGCTCGCGGAGGGGCTCGAACCAGTCTCCGGGCGGGATTCCCGTCCGGGCGCGGATCAGAAAAGCGCATGACCGGCCAGCGGAAAGGGTCGCCGCGAAACCGGCCTCGTGGGCGGTGCCGCCATCGGCACCGCCCACGAGTGCGTCCGGAGCCGGACGCGAGGGTCCGCCCGCAACGGCCCTTGGTGCCGGCCGTCCGCGCCCGCCCTCCGACGCCCGCCCGGGCGGGCCGAACGCGTCCATCGAGGGCCCGCGCCCGGAGCCGTCGGCCCTCGGCGGTACGGTTGCGCTCCGACAGCGCACCACGTGCCCGGGCCCGGGAAGAACGGCCCGGCCGGGGCGGCGACCGCGGCAACCGGAGGAGAGGGCGCGCGATGGCGGCGGAGGAGGAGGGCCTGACCGGCCCGGACGAGGCCTGGCCTGCACCGGAGCCGGATCCGCGATCGGGATCGGGGTCGGACGTACGCCCGGGGCCCGAGCACCGGCCCGAGCCGAGGTCCGTGCCCGAGCTGCTGCTCGGCCGCCCGCCGATGGCCCGCCCGCTGCCGTCCTTCGACGCCGAGGCCGCCCCCGCCGAGCCCGGCCCGCTGTTCGTGGACTGGCTCGCCACCGCGCTGGCCGCCGGGGTGCTGGACCCGCAGGCGTTCACCCTCTCCACCGTCGACGCGGACGGCATGCCGGACGCCCGGGTGCTGGTGCTGCGCGACGTCGACGCGGCCGGCACCGGCTGGAACTTCTCCGCCGCCGCCGACAGCCCCAAGGGCCGCCAGCTCGCCGACCACCCGGCCGCCGCGCTGAGCGTCTACTGGCCGCAGCTGGGCCGTCAGGTGCGGGTCCGCGGCACCGTCGAGCGGGCCGCCGACCTGGTCGCCGCCGCCGAGTTCGCCACCCGCTCGCCGGCCGCCCGGGTCGGCGCACTGGTCGGGCGGCAGAGCGAGCCGATGAGCTCGCTCGCCGAGTACGACGAGGCCGTCGCCGTCGCCCGCCGCCGGCTGGAGGCCACCCCGGACGCGGTCGCGGCCGGGCACGCGGTCTACACCCTGTGGGCGCACGAGGTGGAGTACTGGCAGGGCGACGCGCAGCGCCGGCACGTCCGGCTGCGCTACACCCGCACCGGCCCGGTACGCACCCCGGAATGGTCGCGCACCCTGCTCTGGCCGTAACGACCGCCCGACCGCGCCGGGTGGCCGCCCGACCGCGCGGGCCCCTACCGCCGCCCGGTCAGCGTGGCGCCCACACTGGCCGCCACCACGCAGCCGATCCCGGCCAGCTGCGGCACGCCCAGCAGCTGGCCGAGCACCACCAGGCCGACCAGCGCACTGACCGCCGGCTCCAGGCTGACCAGCACGCTGAAGACCCGCTGCGGCATCCGCCGCAGCGCGGTCATCTCCAGCGCGTACGGGATCACCGGCAGCAGCAGCGACACCCCGGCGACCGCGGCCAGCAGCGCCACCGGCGAGGCGCCGGGCGCGGTCAGCCCGTCCCAGGCCTGGCCGAGCCCGAACGGCGCCAGGGTCAGCGCGCCGACCGTCATCGACACCGCCAGCCCCTGGAAGCCCTGGAAGGCGGCGCCGACCTTGTCGGTGAACAGGATGTACGCGGCGTAGCAGGCGGCCGCCCCGAAGGCGTACAGCAGGCCGACCGGGTCGAGCCCGCCCCCGTCGCCGCCCTCGCCGAGCAGGGTCAGCAGGACGACGCCGGCGGCGGCGAGCAGCGCCCAGAGCAGGTGGCTGGCGCGCCGGGCGAAGACCAGGGCGACCGCGAGCGGGCCGAGGAACTCGATGGTCGCGGCGGTGCCCATCGGCAGCCGGTCGATCGCCCCGGCGAACAGGAAGGTCATCCCGGCCGAGGCCATGCCGAGCAGGGCGGCCGCGGCGAGGTCGCGCGGGCGCTTGTCGCGCAGCCGGGGCCGGGTGACGGCGAGCAGGATGACCGCCGCGAAGCCCAGCCGCAGGAAGGTGGTGCCGCTGACCCCGAGCGGGCCGAAGAGCGGCTTGGACAGGGCGATCCCGGTCTGCACCAGGAACATCGCGGTCAGACAGAGAAGCGGCGCCGGGATCTGCTCCGGGCGCCGCAGGACCTTCGGGAACCGGCCGGTGGGCCGGCCGGGGTGCGCGTCGGGCGGTGCCGTGGAGCCGGGTGCCCCGCCTCGTCGCCAGCTGCCCCGCTCGCCGGCGGGCTCGCCCTTGGGGGCGGGCGGCATGGCAAGTGCCTCGGCGACGGCGGCGGCCGGCGTCGGGGCGGCGGTTTCGCTGGGATGGGAGGTGGGCATATGGGCGAGTTTGCCGTAAGGAGTGACAAACGGGCAAGCTCGTTACAACTATCGGGACGGATGCGGACGGGTGCGCCCGAAAGGGTGGGCTCGCCCGGAGCGTGCGGCGTGGTTGCGGTGTTCGTCCGATGGTCCGTCAGTAGCAAGGGCGGGTGCGCTATCTCCGCCCCGCGGCCCTGCTCGCCGCCTCCCTCGTGCTCCTGCTGGCCACCGACGGGACGGGCGTGAGCGTCGATGCCGACCCGGCCGCCGCCGCCCTCCCCCGCATCCGGGCCCTCACCCTGCCCGACCGGGCCGGCCCGCCCAAGATCCGCGACGGCTTCACCGGCCCCGCCTTCGACGCCTGCTCCGCGCCGCCCCTCGACACCCTGCGGGCCTGGCACGGCGCCTCCCCGTACGGCGCGCTCGGCGTCTACGTCAGCGGCGCCCAGCGTGCCTGCGGGCAGTCCCAGCTCACCGCCGAGTGGGTGCATCAGGCCCGCGCCCTGGGCTGGCGGTTCCTGCCGGTGCACGTCGGGCTCCAGGCCCCGTGCAGCGAACTCAGCCGCAAACCACGCCGGATCGATCCCGCCCACGCCGTGCAGCAGGGCCGGGACGAGGCCACCGAAGCCGTCCACGCGCTGCGCTCGCTCGGACTCGATCAGGGCAGCCCGGTCTACCTCGACATCGAGGCGTACCCGATGCGCGACCCGGCCTGCGGCCAAGCCGTGGTCGACTTCGCCGTCAGCTGGACCCAGACCCTGCACACCGCCGGTTACGGCTCCGGCTTCTACTCCAGCCTCGACTCCGGCATCGCCGACCTGGCCGCCGCCGCCCGGGCCGGCAGCTCCCCGCTGCCCGACGCCCTCTGGTACGCCCGCTGGGACGACCACGCCGACACCGCCGGCTCCGGCGCGCTCAGCCCCGACCTCTGGGGCTCCCACCAGCGCGTCCACCAGTACCGCGGCAATGTGGAGGAGACCTACGGCGGCGCCACCCTCACCATCGACCGCAACCACGTCGACGGCCCGACGGCCGACTGACGCACCACGTGGGAGGAGGGCCCGGGGCGGGGCCGTGATCCGTTCAACGGGGTCGGGATGCTGACAGCGGACGGGCGGAGCGGGACAATCGGGCACGTCCGCGCGCATTACCGCCGGGTAGGTGCCGCAGGCGCAGCCGCCAGTGCCGCCAGGTCAAGGAGGACCCGTGTTCAGCACGATGCAGGACGTTCCGCTCACCGTCGCCCGGATTCTGGAGCACGGGTCCACCGTCCACGGCCGGTCCACCGTCACCACCTGGGACGGCACCGGGCCGGTCGTGCGAACGTACGCCGAGGTGGGCGCGCGGGCCGCGCAGCTCGCCCACGCGCTGCGTGACGAGCTGGGGGTGACCGGGGACGACCGGGTCGGGACCTTGATGTGGAACAACTCGGTCCACCTGGAGGCCTACCTCGCCGTCCCCGCGATGGGGTCCGTGCTGCACACGCTCAACCTGCGACTGCCCGCCCACCAGCTGTCGTTCATCGTCAACCACGCCGCCGACCGGGTCGTCATCGTGAACGGCAGCGTGCTCCCGCTGCTCGCCGCCGTCCTGCCGGACCTGGCCCCGACGCTCAAGCACATCGTGGTGAGCGGCCCCGGTGACCGCTCGCTGCTGGCCGGCTTCGCGGGCACCGTGCACGACTACGAGGAGCTGCTCGCCGGCCGGCCCACCGCCTACCCGTGGCGGACCGACATCGACGAGCGCCAGGCGGCCGTGCTCTGCTACACCTCCGGCACCACCGGGGACCCGAAGGGCGTGCTCTACAGCCACCGCTCGGTGTACCTGCACTGCCTGCAGGTCAACACCGGCGACAACTTCGCCTTCACCCCGCGCGACACCGCGCTGCCGGTGGTCCCGATGTTCCACGTGAACGCCTGGGGCATCCCGCACGCCGCCTTCATGTCCGGTGCGAACCTGCTCATGCCGGATCGTTTCCTCCAGCCGAAGCCGATGGCCGAGATGATCGCCGCCGCCCGGCCCACCGTCAGCGCCGCCGTCCCGACCATCTGGAGCGGCCTGCTGGACGAACTCGACGCGGGCGACTACGACACCTCCAGCCTGCGCATGGTGGTCATAGGCGGCAGCGCCTGCCCGCCCTCGCTGATGCAGGGCTTCCAGGAGCGCCACGGCATCCGCGTGCTGCACGCCTGGGGCATGACCGAGACCTCGCCGCTCGGCTCCTTCGCCCAGCCGCCCGGCGGCCTCACCCCGGAGGAGGAGTGGCCGTACCGGGTCACTCAGGGCATCTTCCCGGCCTCCGTCGAGGCCCGGCTGATCGGCCCGGCCGGCGAGCGGATGCCGCACGACGGCGTCGCGGCGGGCGAGTTGGAGGTGCGCGGCCCGTGGATCGCCGGCGCCTACTACGGCGGCGCCGGGCAGGATCCGGTCCGTCCGGACGACAAGTTCTCCGAGGACGGCTGGCTGCGCACCGGCGATGTCGGCACCATCACCGCCGACGGCTACCTGACCCTCACCGACCGGGCCAAGGACGTGATCAAGTCCGGCGGCGAGTGGATCTCCTCGGTCGAGCTGGAGAACCAGCTGATGGCCCACCCCGAGGTGGCCGAGGCCGCCGTGGTCGCCGTCCCGGACGAGAAGTGGGGCGAGCGCCCGCTGGCCACGGTCGTGCTGCGCCCGGGCGCCACGGTCGGGCTGAGGGAGCTGCGGGCGTTCCTGGCCGAGCGGGTCGCCTCCTGGCAGTTGCCGGAGCGCTGGTCGATCGTCGAGTCGGTGCCGAAGACCTCGGTCGGCAAGTTCGACAAGAAGGTGATCCGGGCCGGCTACGCGGCGGACGAGCTGGACGTGACGGTGCTCGGCAAGGAGTAGCCGCCCGGTGGAACACGGAGGGCCGGTCACCCCGCTGGAACGGGGTGACCGGCCCTCGGACGTGCTCAGCCCGCCGCGGCGACGCCCGCCTCACCCATCGCGCCGATCCGCCCGAGCAGGTCGACGATCCGGGACTGGACGTCCGCGCTGGTGGAGCGCTCGGCGAGGAACAGCACCGTCTCGCCGGTGCGCAGCCGGGGCAGTTCGCGCGGGTCGAGGTCCACCGAGGTGTAGACCACCAGCGGGGTGCGGTGCAGCCGGTCGTTGGCGCGCAGCCAGTCCAGCAGACCGACCCGGCGGCGGCGGATCTGGAGCAGGTCCATCACCACCAGGTTGGGCTGCACGCTGCTGGCCCGGGCGACGGCGTCGTTCTCGTCCACCGCGTGCTCGACGTGCATGCCGCGCCGCTCCAGGCTGCTGATCATGGCGGCGGCGATGTCCGGGTCGCCTTCGACCAGCAGGACGCGCGGGGCGTGGTGCTCGCCGTCGCGCGGCGCGAGGGCACGCAGCAGCACGGCCGGGTCGGCGCCGTACGCGGCGTCCCGGGTGGCCTGGCCGAGGCCGGCGGTGACCAGCACCGGGATGCGGCTGTTGAGCGCGGCGGTGCGCAGCGACTGCAGCGCGGTGCGGGTGATCGGGCTGGTCAGCGGGTCGACGAAGAGCGCCGCGGGGAAGCCGCCGGCCTGGGCGTCCACCTCCTCGCGGGAGCGGACGATCACCGGACGGTAGCCGCGTTCCTGGAGGGCCTGCCGGGTGGCCGGGTCGGGCTCGGGCCAGACCAGCAGCCGGCGGGTGCCGCCGTCCTCGCCGGTCGTGCCGGTCGCGACCTGCGGCTGCTCGGTGCCGGCCCGGTCGCCGGTGGCGGGGGGCAGTTCGGCCATCGGGCGCGGGGCGGTCCTGGCCTCGGCCGGGACGGGCGGCTGCGGTGCGACGGCGGGCACCGGCGAGCCGCCGAGCGGGCGCGGCGGGGCGAGTTCGGCGAGGCCGGTGCCGACCGGGCGCGGGCCGGACGGGTCCTCGGCGGCGGGCAGCGCGGGGCGGGCCGACTCCAGCGCGGCGGGGCCGCCGGGGGCGTCCTGGCCGCTCCGGACGGGCTGGGCCGGCTGGGCGTCCGGAGCGGACGGCCCGGCCGGGGCCTCCGGGCCGGGGCCGGGCGGCACGGCCAGACGGCGGCGGCGGCCGGTCGGCGCGGCGGCGGGCTCGGTGGGTGCGGGCGCCGGAGAGGCCGGCAGGGCGTGCTCCAGGCCGGGGTACACCGGGGTGTCGGCGACGCCGGGCAGGGCGAAGCCGCCGGAGGAGTCCTCGGTGGCGGGCAGGGCGCGGCGTCTGCGGGGCTTGGTCTCGCCGTCGGCGGCCGGGGCGCCTTCCGCGGTCGGCGTGCCGCCCGCCGGGGCGCCTTCCGCGGTCGGCGTGCCGCCCGCCGGCGTGCCGCCCGCCGGCGTGCCGCCCGCCGGCGTGCCGCCCGCCGGGGCGCCTTCCGCGGTCGGCGTGCCGCCCGCCGGCGTGCCGCCCGCCGGGGCGCCGCCGGTGCCGGGGCCGAGCGCGAGCGGTTCGCGCCCGCCGGTCCGGTTCGGCTGCGGGCGCTCGCCCCCGACGGGTACGGCGTAGGCCGGGCCGGAGCGGCCGTCGTCCTTGCCCCAGGGGTCGCGCTGCACGCCGTCCGGGCCGGCCAGGCCCTGGCGCCCGTACGCGGGGTCGTTGCCGGTGCCGTTCCACTGTTCGGGGACGGCCCGCTCGATCCGGGCCGGGGCGTTCGGCCACTGGTCGGCGGGGACGGCGGGGGAGGCGGGGGCCGGGGTCTCGGCGGCGGGTCGGCCACGGCGGCCGCGGCGTTCGGCGACGGGCTCCGCGGCGGGGGCGCGCTCCGCCTCCGGGGCCGGGGCTTCACGGCCCGGCTGCTCGCCGCCGTCGGCCTCCGACTCGGCGGCCTCGTCGCTGCTGGGCAGCTGCGGGATGCCCGGCAGGTCGGGCAGGACGGCGCTGTCGCCCTCCTTGGGCCGGTCGGAGCGGCCCTCGGCGGCCGCGCGCTCGGCGGCGGCCTTCGCGGCGGCCGGGTCCAGCGGCAGCTCGACGACGTACGTGGTGCCGGCCTTGCCGGGCAGCTCGTGCGGCTGGAGCACGCCACCGTGGCGCTCGACCACCGCGCGGGCTATCGGCAGGTGGACGGGGCTGCCGCCGAGACCGGGGCCGCGGATCTCGACCCGGGCGACCTCGCCGCGCTGGGCGGCGGCCAGGACGACGGTGGGTGGTTCGCCGGGGGACGGCAGCGCGGCCGGCGCGCCGGGGGCGCTGAGGCCGGGGGAGGGGGCCTTGGGGGCGTCCAGCGCGAGGCCGACGCCGCTGACGTCGGCGACGAGGTGGGCCAGCGCCTGGGCGAGCCGGCGTTCGTCGGCGATCACCTCGACGGCGGCGGCGTGCACCGAGAACCGCACCCGGCCCGGGCCGACCAGTTCGCCAGCCTCCTCGACGGCCCGGCGGACCACCTTGTCCAGGCCGACCGGCACCCGCCGCTCGGTCGGCCGGCGACCGGCCTTGCCGTCCTCGGTGTCCGTGCCGGCCTTGTCGTCCTTACCGTCCGCCGGGGCGGCCTCGCCGGCCTCGGAGCGCTGGTGCGCGAGCACGCCCTCGATCAGCCGGCCGTACCGGCGGCACTCGTCGGCGAGCCGGCGCAGCGTCCAGTTGGCCTCGGGCCACAGCTGCCCGGCCGGGTCGGCGGCGAGCGCGTCCAGCCGCTGGTTCAGCGCGGTCAGCGCGCCCCCGAGCTCGCTCTCCAGTACGGCGGTGAGGTGCTCGTTGCGGGCGATCAGGGCGAGTTCGCGGCTGCGGTCGGTGAAGGTCATCACCGCGCCGACCAGCTGGTCGCCGTCCCGGACCGGGGCGGTGGTGAGGTCGACGGTGACCGGGCGGCCGTCCTTGCGCCACAGCACGGTGCCGCGCACCCGGTGCTTGCGCCCGGAGGTCAGGGTGTCCAGCAGCGCGGACTCCTCCAGCGCCAGCGGGGTGCCGTCGGCCCGGGAGTGCTGGATCAGCGGGTGCAGCTCGCGCCCGCCCAGTTCGCTCGCCCGGTACTCCAGGATGTGCGCGGCGGCCGGGTTGACCAGCACGCAGCGGCCTTCGAGGTCGACGCCGAGCACGCCCTCGGCGGCGGCGCGCAGGATCATCTCGGTCTGCTTGTGCTGGCGGCGCAGCTCGGCCTCGACGCCGAGCCGGCTGGAGAGGTCGCGGACCAGCAGCAGGAGCAGGTCGCTCGGCGAGGACGGGCGGGAGCGCTCGCGGTACGGGTCGTACGGGGCGAGCCCGTAGCCGCGGCCCTCGCCGACGCCGTCGTCGGGGAAGTCGTTGCCGGAGACCTCGACCGGGAAGCTGGTGCCGTCGGTGCGCCGGGCGGTCATCCGGACCGGGCGGTCGGGCTCGTCGCCGTCGCGGGCTGCCGGGCGCATCGAGCCGGGGATCCGGCTGGGGTCGAACTCGGGCAGGAGGTCGAGTACGCCCATGCCGACCAGCGAGGTGCCGGGCGCCTGGAGCGCCTGGACGGCCGCGCTGTTGGCGTCCACGACGGTGCCGTTGCTGTTCACCAGCAACAACGCGTCGGGCAGGGCGTCGAGTATGGCGGCGAGGCGAGCAGCGCCTCGGATCGGCCTGCTGCTCACGTCGACAGGTCTCCTCGGCTCAGGGCAGCTCCTCCGGAGACGGCAGTATCTCATTCTTCTTTGCGGCGGGGACGACCCGCCTAGTAACGTGGGCGGTGGTTGGTGCCGAGCCCCACGGTTGTGGCATCATCTCAGGCACACGGAACGGGTCCGCTCACGCGGGCGTGGTCCATGTGGAGGAGGCTTCGCCTAGTCCGGTCTATGGCGCCGCACTGCTAATGCGGTTTGGGTCTTAAAGCCCATCGAGGGTTCAAATCCCTCAGCCTCCGCCAGTCGGAAAGCCCCGTCGACGGTCCCGTCGGCGGGGCTTTCCGCATCTCGGGGCCGGTTCCGGGCGGGTGGCCGACCGCGGGCGACCGTGGCCGACCGCGGGCGCCAAGGCGGCTCCAGGGGGTCGGCCGGGGGCCCCGGGGCAATCGATTTCGCCCCGCGTCGCAGGTCATGTAATGTTGTCCCCGCACCGCCCCGCTGGCACTGTTCACCAGGGCGAGCGCTCATAGCTCAACGGATAGAGCACTTGACTACGGATCAAGAGGTTGCAGGTTCGAATCCTGCTGAGCGCACCAAAACCTCCGCAAGATCGGGTTCGCCCGTTCCTTGCGCTCATAGCTCAACGGATAGAGCACTTGACTACGGATCAAGAGGTTGCAGGTTCGAATCCTGCTGAGCGCACCAGCGAGAAGCCCCCGGCCACCGGCCGGGGGCTTCTCCCGTTTCCGGCCCCGAGGCCGTCCGGGTGGTCGGGCCTCCGGCCGGGCGGCGGCCGGGCTCGGCTCGCCGCGCACCCCGCGTGCCGTTCGCACCCCGCGTGCCGTTCGCACCCCGCGTGCCGCTCGTACCCCGGGTAACCGTTGTAGGACGCCTCGTCCGGTTCATGCCGGGTTTGCGGGCCTAATGGATGAAATGCATCTGTTTCGGGTACATCCCGTCCTGCCGCTCGGATGACCGCCAATCGGGTGGGACACGGCCAGAAGCGCAGGTGTCGCAGTATGACCGGTTCAGGATCGTGATTCCTTTTTGTCGGATCTTGTACCAAGACTGCCCGGCACCCCGGCAGCCGACTGCGAAGGAGAGCCGGATGAGCCGACAGTTTCCCCGCACGGCCGCCGCCCTGGCCGTCCTCGCGGCCGGGCTGCTGACCGGCTGGAACGCCCCACTCTCGGTGGCCCAGCAATCCCCTGACGCCTGGTCGGGGGAGCACCGGGCGGTCCTGCCCTCCGGCCTCTCCGTCCAGTTCGAATTCGCCGTCTCCCCGGGCGCCGGGGTGACGGCCGAGGCCGGCGAACTGGCCGACCGCGCCGGAGGGGGCGCGCAGCAGGCCTGTACGCGGACGGAATGCACCCCGGAGACCCTGCGCAGACCTTCAGCGTCACCGAGAAGCGTCCGCAGACGGACGGATCCTGGCGCACCGTCGGAACACTCCGGCTGACATTCTCCCGACCGGTCCGGAATCCCCGGCTGCACCTCAGCGGAATGGCCGCGACCGCGACCGGGAAATCCGGCACCACCAGCACCGCGACCAGGCTCACCGTCACCGGTGGCTCACCCGCCGCCCCCACCCTGGTCAACCGCACCGACTGGCCCGGCTGGACGGTCGACGCCAACACCCTCGCGCCCGCCGGCGCCGACGGCGGCTCCGACGGCGCGGCCGGCTCCGCCGCCGAGGGCACCCTGGAACTCGCCGGGACCCTGCGCACCGCGGTCTTCCGGGTCGAGCAACGCGCCACCGCCCGGGTCGGCAGCACCACCGCGCCGCCCGTCCTGCGCCAGGCCTACACCGTCACCGTCGACGAGGACCTCGGCACCGCCCCGCAGGGCTACGGCAACACCTCGCACGTGGTCTCCGACCTGTTCCTCGGCGCCGACGCCGGCAATGCGACCCGGCGGGCCCGGTCCAGGCCCGCCGCCGCCCCGGGCTCGGCCGGCCAGGACGGTGAGCCGCTGGTCCAACTCGACCACGGGGCCGGTCGGCGCAGCGTCTTCGCCAGCCCGCTGCCGCCCGAGCTCCAGCCCGGCCGCGGCGAGTACCAGGGCGCCGACCCGTCGATCGGCTTCCCGACCGAGGCCGCGATCGGCCGCTACTACCGGGTCACCGTCCCGGTGGCGGTGGACGACCAGCCCGCGACCCTGGCCGGCTGGGTCGACTTCGACCACAACGGGCGCTTCGACCCCGCCGAGCGGGTGCAGACCGAGGTCCCGGCCGGCGCCGACACCGCGACCCTGGAGTGGACCGTCCCGGCCGGTGCCGCCTCGGGCGACACCTGGGCCCGGTTGCGGATCGCCCGGGACGCCGGCCAACTCGTCTCCTCCGGCGGCTTCGCCGACTCCGGGCAGGTCGCCGACCAGCGGATCAAGATGACCGTCGGCGCCGCCCGGCCCGAGATCGCCGAACCCGTCGACGGCGCTGCCCTCGCCGACGCCCGCCCGCGGATCCACGGCGCCGGCGCGGTCGCCGGCGCCTCGGTGGAGATCAGGGACGGCGAAGCCACCGTCTGCCGGGCCCGGGTCGAGCGCGGCGGCGACTGGTCCTGTCGGCCGGATGGCGCGCTCACCGCAGGCCCGCACGCCCTCACCCCGGTCGAGATCACCAGTGGTGGCGTGGTGCTGCGCGGCGAGCCCGTCCGGGTCACCGTGAAGACGGCGCCGCCCGCCCCGCCCGTCCTCACCCTCCCGGAGTACACCAACGACCCGGGGCTGCAGCTCACCGGCACCGGCGAGGCGGGCAGCATCGTCTCGGTCAC
Source organism: Kitasatospora sp. MAA19 (assembly GCF_029894125.1). Lineage (GTDB taxonomy): Bacteria > Actinomycetota > Actinomycetes > Streptomycetales > Streptomycetaceae > Kitasatospora. The sequence continues at coordinate 210,940 of NZ_JARXYZ010000001.1, read as the reverse complement.
CGACCAGTCCGCCGAACTGTGCAGCAGCGCCGTCCGGGCGGACGGCCAGTGGTCCTGCCTGCCGGTGGAGAACCTGGTGGACGGGCGCCACCTGCTCACCCCCGTCGCGATCGACGCGGCCGGGAACCGGACGGCCGGGCAGGCGATCGCGCTGGTCGTCGACACCGTTCCGCCGGACAGGCCGGTGCTCGGCGCGCCGGTTGCCGGGGAGACCCTGCGAGTCAGCCGGCCGAAGTTCACCGGGCGGGCCGAGCCGGGCTCGAAGGTGCTGGTCACGGCGCGGGCGGGTGGTTCGGCGGGGGCGGCATCGGCATCGGCATCGGCATCGGCCTCGGGCGAGCGGACGGTGTTGTGCGGGGCGACGGCGGCCCTCGACGGAAGCTGGACCTGCACCGCCAACCGGGATCTGACGGACGGTGAGCAGCGGCTCGTCGTCACGGCGACCGACCTGGCGGGGAACGGGGCGGAGGCGGACGCGGTGCCGGTCCACGTCGCGGCGTCGGCGCCGAGCCCGGCGGTGCCGAGCGTGGCGGTGCCGGTGGTGCCAGCGCCGGTGGCGCCGAGCCCGGTGCCAAGCGTGGCGGTGCCAAGCGGCGCGGTGCAGACTCCGGTGGTGCCCAGCTCTACGGCGCCGAGTTCTGGGCTGCCCAGCCCTACGGTGTCGGCACCGGCTGTGTCGAGTCCCGCGGTGCCGAGTCCGGCCGTGTCGAGTCCCGCGGTGCCCAGCCCGGCGGTGTCGGTCCCCGCGGTGCCGAGTCCTGGTGTGGCGGTGCCGGTGGTGCCCTCGGCCAGTGCGCCCGCTCCGGTGGCCGCCTCCCCGTCCGGTCTGGCGGCGTCGCCCACGCCCACGCCCACGCCCGTGCGTTCGGCGACGGTAGTCGCCTCGCCGAGCCCGGCTGCGGCACCCGATGCGCCGGTGCTCACGGCGGGGCCGGCGGGGCTGCTGCCGATCGTCGTCCCGGCGGTGGCTCCGCCGCAGGCGGCGGTGGCCGTGCCCTCCGCGTCGGTACCCGCTACTCCTGCGACTTCAGCAGCCCCGACCGTTCCCGTTCTCTCCGTCCCAACGACTCCCGGTGCCGTTCCATCCCCGGGTGCCAGTCCGTCCCGGGCGGCCGTCGGTGTCGCCGCGTCGTCTCCGACCCCGACCCCGACCCCGACCCCGACCCCGACCTCCTTGACCTCGACCTCCACCCCGGCACCGGCGCCGACGGCTGAACCGGCCGCGTCCGCCGCGGACAACGCCCGGCCGTTGCCGTTGCCGCCGCCGAGTGTGTCGCCCGCGGGTGCCCCTGTGGAGGCCCCGCCCGCGGCGTCCGAACGGGCCGCCGCGAGCGGCTGGCGCGACGGGCTCGCCGGGGGCCTGCTGGTGCTCACCGGGATCGGGCTGATCACCCGTCGGGTGTTCACCTGGGGGCCCGGTGCTCGGCGGCGCTGACCCGCGCCGAACCATCCCGACCATCCGCGCATGTGTCTGCGCGTCAGGTCAGATTCGGACGATACGTCAGTAAATGTCGACACACCTCACCTTAAATGTCGCATTTGATGACGTATGAACTTAGCCTGACTCTGGCACTGCCCGTCAGATCCGGGCCGCCCGTTGCGCGACACACCGACCCCGAGGATCCGTGCATGGACGTCACCCGCGATTCTTCGCAGCGACCCGACAACCTGCCCAAGGCGCTCCCTCCGGCTCTGCCGGAACGTTCCGCCTCCGGCGCCAGCCCGCTGGTCAAGGCCGCGGCGGTCAAGACGGCCAAGTCGATCGGCCCGGCCGACGGCGGCCCGGTGACCACCCCGCTGGCCGTCGTCCCCGGCCCGGCCGTCGGCGCCGCCGACCTGCGCGACCCGCTGGAGAAGGCCGCGTCGGAGACCGCCGAGATCCCCGAGGCCACCCCGGTCGGCGCTCCTGCCGCCGCCACCTCCCGCCGCCCCCCGCGCGCCGACCAGGCGCTGCGCGAGTACGGTGCCAGTTTCCTGCCGGGCTGGATCGCCCTGCTGGTGGTGCTGGTCGGTGTGGCCGGCGTGCTGCTGATGATGCTGCGCGACGGCGTCATCCCGTACTGGGACGTCCTGCCCGACCTGCGCAGCGCCGCCGCCCAGGCGAGCGGCCGGGCCGAGGCGGACGCCGAGTCGATCGCCGCGGTCAGCGCGACCAGCCTGCTCGCGGTGTTCGCGCTCGCCGGGCTGCTGGCCAACGCCGGCGGTGAGACCCGGGTGCTGACCCGTTGGGGCCGCTACCGGGGCACCGTCCGCCGCACCGGCCTGGTGTGGGTCAACCCGCTGCTGCGCCGGCGCCGGGTGGACGTGCGGCTGCGGCACTGGCGCAGCGAACTGGTCAAGGTGGTCGATCGGACCGGCACGCCGATCGTGGTCCGGCTGCTGATCGTCTGGCGGGTCAAGGACACCGCGCGGGCGCTGATGGCGATCGAGGACCACGAGAGCTACCTGCGCGAGCAGGTCCAGGCCGTGCTCACCCGCACCGCGTCGACCCTGCCGTGCGACAGCAACGCGGCGCCCGGGCCCGCGCTGCGCGACGGGCAGTGGTTCGCCGACGAGCTGACCAGGGCGCTGGCCGCCGAGGTCGCCCCGGCGGGCCTGGAGGTGTACTCGGCGCAGCCGCTGGCGCTGGACTACGCGCCCGAGGTCGCCGAGTCGATGCGCCGCCGCCGGCTGGCCGACCTGGACGCCGGTCTGCGGACGGTGCTGGTGGACGACGCGGTCGAGGCGGCGGCGCTCGCCGTCCGACGCCTGGAGCGCGCCACCGCCCACGAACTGGACGAGGCCGCCCGCAGCGCGCTGATGGAGCAGTTGCTGGTCGCCTTCGTCGCCCCGGCCGGAGTGGCCGCCTCGGTACCGCCCCCGGCCGCCCGGGCCGGGCGGAAGGAAGGACGACCCGCATGAGGATAGCCACCGGCGCGTACGCCGAGCCCGGTCTCGACCTCGATGTCGACGCAGACCTCGACGCCGATTTCGACGCCGGTTTCGACACCCTTGGCCGGGACCTGATCGGGTTCGAGGAGAGCACCGGCAGCATCCCCGCGATCGCGGGCTGCGGCTGCCCGAACTGCGCGGCCCGGCCGCGCGCCGCCCGCCCCGCGACGGCGGCCGGCGGCAGCCGGATACACCGCGCCGTGCGAAGTACCTGCCTGGCCACCACCGTGCTGGCGGGCGCCGGCGTGGTCGGCCTGACGGCCGGTGCCGGATCCGCGCACGCCGCGGCCGGGAAGCAGGGCTGGGACGGGTCGAAGTACTGGTTCAAGAGCGGCAGCGGCGAGTGGCGGTGGACCAGCCACTACGACGTCTATGCGAACCGCACCGGCCAGTCCGGCGGTTCGGGCGGCTCCAGCGGTTCCAGTGTCAAGGCGGCCGCCGTGTCCAACGGCTCGGCCTCGTCCTCCGGGCTGCGCCAGGGCTGGGACGGGTCGAAGTACTGGTTCAAGAGCGGCAGCGGCGAGTGGCGGTGGACCAGCCACTACGACGTCTACGTCAGCCGTACCGGCCAGTCCGGCGGCGAGTCGGACCCGGCTCCCGCCCGGACCGCGGCCAGGCTGTCCACGGACGAGGAGTCGGCCTCCGGCAGTATGGAGTCGGCCATCGGCTACGCGCTCGCCCAGCTGGGCAAGCCGTACGTCTGGGGCGGCAACGGTCCGTCCGGCTACGACTGCTCGGGGCTGGTCCAGCAGGCCTACCGGCGCAGCGGGATCAGCCTGCCGCGGGTGGCCGACGACCAGTACGCGGCCACCACGCCGATCAGTGCGGGGCAGCTGCGCCGCGGTGACCTGGTGTTCTGGTCGGACAGCGGCCGGGCCTCGGGGATCCACCACGTGGGGATCTACCTGGGTGGCGGCACGTTCGTGGAGGCGCCGCGGCCGGGCAAGACGGTCCGGGTCTCCACGCTCAACTCGGGCTACTACCCGACCCACTTCGGGCGGCCGTAGCGCGGATCACGGTTCATGGCTCGGGCCCCCGGCGGGTGTGATCCGCCGGGGGCCCGCGTGTCGGTCAGGGGAGTTTCAGGTCGGTGCAGCCGTGGAGCTCGGCCGAGCGCGTGGCGAAGACCCGGAGTGCGTCCTGCTCCACCACGGGGTTCGCCGCCTCACGTTCGGCGGGAAACGGGTGCAGGCTGCGAACGGGGGCCGGGTGGGGGCGGGTTCGCAGCCTGCGGGGGGTGGTGGGGTCAGGCGGAGGCGGTGTCGAGCAGGGTGGTCTGCTCGGGGGTGAGGCGGAGGGCGGGGGCGGCCAGCAGGGGCGGGAGCTGGTCGACGGTGCGGGCGCTGGCGATGGGGGCGACGACCGTCGGGCGGGTGGCCAGCCAGGCGAGGGCGACCGTGGCGGGGGCGACGCCGTGCTGCTCGGCGACGGTGTCCAGGGCCTCCAGCACCTTGGGGCCGCGCGGGTCGTCCAGGTAGCGGGCGGCGCCCTCGGCGCGTGCGCTGTCGACGCCGGGGCCGCCGGGGCGGTACTTGCCGGTGAGGAAGCCGGAGGCGAGCGCGTAGTACGGGACGGTGGCGAGGCCGTGTTCGGCGACCACGTCGGCCAGCGGGCCCTCGAAGGTGCCGCGCGAGACCAGGTTGTAGTGCGGCTGGACGGCGACGTACTTGGCCAGGCCCTCGCGATCGGCGAAGGCGAGCGCCGCGGCCAGCCGCTCGGCGCCGATGTTGGAGGCGGCGACGGCGCCGACCTTGCCCTCGCGGACCAGCTCGTCCAGCGCGGTGACGAACTCCTCGACCGGGGTGTCGTCGTCCTGGTGGGTGTAGTACAGGTCGATCCGCTCGACGCCCAGGCGGCGCAGCGAACCCTCGGCCGAGGCCTTGATGTTGGCCGCGCTCAGGCCGCGGGCCTCGGGGTGCAGGCCGACCTTGGTGGCGACCACGACGTCCTCGCGGTTGCCGCGGCTGCGCAGCCAGTTGCCGATGATGGTCTCGGACTCGCCGCCGGTGTTGCCGGGAACCCAGGCGGAGTAGACGTCGGCGGTGTCGACGAAGTTGCCGCCGGCCGCCGCGTAGGCGTCCAGGACGGCGAAGGACTGCTGCTCGTCGGCCGTCCAGCCGAAGACGTTGCCGCCGAGGGAGAGCGGGAAGACGGACAGGTCGGAGGCGCCGAGGCGGACCCGGCCCGGGGCGTCGCTGTGGTTTCCGGTCATGGTCGCAGTAAACCGGATCACGCCGCGCGGCATTCCGCGCGTCGGGCGGACTCCACGCGCTTGCCGTAGTGCCGTTGCACGGCCGGGTGGTGGGGCCTGCCGGGGAGGGGTCCGGGGTGTCCCTGAGGTGGGCGGATTCGTTAGAGTCCGTGCCATGGCTGACAACGACTACGACCCCGCCGGCAGCACTCAGATGTTCCGGGCGTTCGTCGACGAGACTCCGGCTCCGCAGGCTCCGGGCTCCGTCTCCACCTACGGCCGCAGCAGCGGTGGCGGTAACCGCACCGGCGTGATCGCGCTGGTCGCCGTCATCGTGCTGGCCGTGGTGGGCGGCGTCATCTGGCTGGCGGTCAAGTGATCCTCGCGCGGGTGACCCGGACGAGGGTCACCCGCGCGACGGAAACCGGCGCGTGGGCGCTCAGCAGGGCTTGCGCCAGGCGTTCAGGTCGAGTTTCTTCTGCATCGAACTGAAGCCGAGCGACTTGGCCTTGGCACAGAACTGGTTCGTGTCGAGCTTGTACTCGACGTGGAACACCGCCTTGCCCGCCTTGACGAACGGCGCGACCCGGTCGCACTCGTCGAACTGCGAGCACTCCTCGTTGACCGCGAAGTCGAAGTCCGGCAGCAGCGCCGGGATCTGGTCGAGGTCGTTCTTTAGACCGATGGCCAGGCCGCGCTCGTGCGCGAGCTGGGCCAGCATGCGGTTGTACCTGAGCTGGTCGTCAGGCGTCAGCGGGAAGCCGCTGTTCTGGTTGTAGGCCTCGATGGTGTCCGGCTCGATGGCGTCGAAGCCCTTGCTCTTGCACATGTCGAAGCGGGCCGCCATCAGTGGCTTGAGCTGGTCGAGCTTGCGGATGTCGAACCACTTCTCGCCCTTCCAGCCGGTGTCGGAGCCCTGCAGGGACTTGGCGAAGGTGGCGGAGTCGGGGCGGAAGTTCTCCCAGGACCCGGCGTTGATGTAGCAGATCACCTTGCGTCCCTTGGCGTGCAGCGCGGCCACCACCGAGGCGTCGTTCTCGAAGCCGTCGATGTCGTAGACCGGGACGTCCACCGACTGGTCGACGGTGCCGCCGAGCTGCCACTGCCAGGCGAGGCCCGGGGTGGGCTGCCAGCGGGCGCCGGCCGGCGGCGGGGCGGTGGTGCCGCCCGGGGTGCCCGGGGCGGGGGTGGCGCCCGGGGGCGTGGAGGCGCCGGGCGCGGTGGGCGGGCCGGGGGCACTGGGGGTGCCGGGGGTGGCGGTCGCGGTGCCGGTGTCCGGCGGGGTGGCCGGGGTGGTGCCGCCGTCCGGGGTGGTCGGGGCGGTGGCCGCGGGCGGGCTGCTCGGCGAGCCGTCGGCCGAGGAGCCGTTGTCGTCGTCTGAGCCCGAGCTGCTGCACGAGGTCGCCAGCATGGCGGCGGCGAGGGCGATGGCGGCCGGCAGGAGCCGGGTACGGCGGTTCACGGTAGTCGAACTCCGGATCGGGTCAGGTCAGTTCAGCGGCGGTCAGGCCGTAGGGCAGGGTGCGCCAGGGGTTCTCCCCGGCGCCCGGTACGGCGCAGCCGACGCCGGCCCGGCGGGCGGCGATCAGCGCGGTGGCGTCCTCGGCGTACTCGGCCGGGACGTCGTACACCAGGTGGCAGAAGCGGGAGGCCGCGTGGCGGCCGGTCCACATCGGGAGCGTCATCGCGCGGTACGTGTCCCAGTCGCCCTCGAAGGTGACCAGCAGGTCGGCCAGGCCGACTTCGGCGTACCCCGGGTCCGGGTGCTCGCCGTGTCCGAAGATCACGGTGCCGCAGCCGGCCGCGCGGGCGGCCGTGGCCAGTCGCCGGTAGTGCGCCAGCGCGCCCGGGTGAGTGGTCACCTGGTCGAGGTAGACGCCGGTGATGTCGTGGCGTTGACGGTACGTCAGGATGTCGGCGACCACGGCCGCGTGCGGTCGGCGGCCGTAGTCGGTGTCGGCGTAGCCGACCAACGGCAGGCCGGCCGCGCGGAGTTGGTCGGCGGCCTCGGCGAAGACGTTGTCCGGGTTCTCGCCCGGCCCGTCGGCGAGGTTGAGCACGACGGCGGCGATCCGTCCGGGGTCGGCGGCGGCGACCGCCTGCCAGGCCGCCGGGTCCACCGCGGGGTGGACGTACAGCGGCACCAGCAGGCGGCCGTCGGGGATGATCCCGCCGGTCATGCGACGACCGGGTGGGTAGCGGGCTCGGCGGTGTCGAGCCACAGGTCGCGCAGGGTGTCGGCGAGGTCCGTCTCCGGGTGCCAACCGAGCTCCCGGGCGGCGGCCGACACGTCGGCCTGCTGCCAGGAGACCGCGGCCGAGCGCTCGGAGCCCGCCCCGCTCTCGTCGATCCGGCCGGTGAAGCCGGCCGCGGCGACCAGCCCGTCCGCGATCGCCCGGACCTGCCGGGCCTGCCCGGAGGCGAGGTTGAGCACCCGGGGGAGCGGACGGTCCGCGGCGGCGGCCAGGCCGACCGCGCGGGCGATGTCCCGGGCGTCGACGAAGTCGCGGTAGGCGGAGAGGTCGCCGACCGTGATCACGCCGTCGGCGCCCTCGGGCGCCACCCGGCGCAGCTCGGCGGCCAGCCGGCCGGGCAGCGAGCCCACCGGGGCCCCCGGGCCGACCGGGTTGAACACCCGCAGGACCACCGCGTCCAGCGCCGAGCCGGCCACCGCGAGGGAGCCGGCCAGCTTGGTCGCGCCGTACACGCCGACCGGGCGGGCGTCGGAGTCCTCGGACAGCGAGCTGCCCGCCGGACAGACGCCGTACTCGCCGGCCGAACCGATGTGCACCAGCCGGGACTTCGGGGCGCCGAGCTGCAGCGCCTCGCAGAGCACGGCCGGACCGCGCGCGTTCACCTCGGCGAGCTTGACCGCGCTGCCGGCCACCGCGCCGGCGAAGTTGACCACCACGTCGGGGGCCAGCGCGGCCAGTTCCTCGCCGAGCGGGCCGGCCTGGACGGTGGCCAGGTCCAGCCGCAGGTCGTGGGCGGGCCGCCGGCCCGCGGTCAGCACGGTGGCACCGGGCAGTGACCGCAGGACGGCGGTGGCGTGGCGGCCGAGGAAGCCGTCGCCGCCGAGGAGCAGGATTCTCACGCGGCCCGTCCGTCGCTCTGGGCACCGGCTGCGGCGGGCACCTCGGCCGTGTCGTCCGGGGCGGTGCGGGCGGCCGGGATCGGCAGCTCCGCCACGCCCGGGACGGCGTCGGCCGACTCGAAGGGCATCAGCACCGGGCGGATGGAGGAGAACTCGGCGTTCGCCCGGTCGTAGTCGTCCGGGCGGCCGATGTCCAGCCAGTAGCCGCCGAAGTCGTAGGCGGCGGGCGGGGTCTTGGCGGCGAGCAGGTCCAGCACCAGCTCGTCGAAGCCGAGCGGCAGGCCGGGGGTGTACTTGGCGAGCGCCGAGCGCGAGACGCCGTACACGCCCATCGAGACGCGGTAGTCGATGCTCGGCTTCTCCTGGAAGCCGGTGATGGTGCCGGACTCGGTGGTCAGCACGCCGAAGTCGATCTTCACCTGGCGGGCGTAGGTGGCGATGGTGAGCGGTGCCCCGGACGCCTCGTGGTGCTTGAGCACCCCGGCGAAGTCCAGGTCGGTCAGGATGTCGCCGTTCATCACCAGGAAGTGCTCCGGCAGGCGGTCCTGCATGGTGAGCAGCGGGCCCATGGTGCCGAGCGGGCTGTCCTCGACGGCGTAGCCGACCCGCAGCCCCCACTGGGAGCCGTTGCCGACGTACGCGCGGATGATGTGGCCGAGGTGGCCGATGGCCAGGGTGACGGTCTTGAAGCCCGCGGCGGCGAGCTGGCGCATCACGATCTCCAGGATCGCGTGCTGGTCGCCGATCGGGACGAGCGGCTTGGGGAGCGCGGTGGTGTACGGGCGGAGACGGACGCCCTTACCGCCGGCCAGGATCACTGCATGCATGGTGTTTCCCCCACGGAAAGGATGTGCAGGACACGAACCTTGGTTACCAGGACGGGCATGATCGGTACGGCGGTCAGACGTTGTAGATGTCCGTCTTGTAGCGGGCCAGGTTGGCCGGGTCGCGGAAGAACTCGATGGTCTGCTCCAGACCCTGCTCCAGGGTGAACTGCGGGGCCCAGCCGGTGGCCTCGCGCAGCCGGGTGGCGTCCGCGACCAGGCGCATGACCTCGGAGTTGGTCGGACGGATGCGCTGCTCGTCCTCCTTCACCACGACGTCCACGTCCATCAGCTTGCCGACCAGGGTGACCAGGTCGCCGACCGAGATCTCGCCGCCGGTGCCGGCGTTGAAGGTCCGGCCGACCACGGTCTCGGCGGGTGCGGTGCCGACCGTGCGGAAGGCGTGGGCGGTGTCCTTGACGAACATGAAGTCGCGGGTCGGGCGCAGGTCGCCGAGGGTGATCTCGGTCTCGCCGGCCGCGAGCTGGGCGATCACGGTCGGGATGACGGCGCGCATCGACTGACGCGGGCCGAAGGTGTTGAACGGGCGCAGGGTGACGACCGGGGTCTCGAAGCTGGCGTGGTAGCTGTCGGCCAGCCGGTCCCCGCCGGCCTTGGAGGCGGCGTACGGGGACTGGGTGTTGATCGGGTGGTCCTCGGTGATCGGCACGGTCTGCGCGGTGCCGTACGTCTCGCTGGTGGAGGTGTGCACCAGGCGCGGGATCTCCTGGTGGCGGACCGCCTCCAGCACGTTCAGGGTGCCGGTGACGTTGGTGTCGACGTAGGAGTGCGGGGCCCGGTACGAGTACGGGATGGCGATCAGGGCGGCCAGGTGGTAGACCGCCTCGGTGCCCTTGACCAGGCCGTTGACCGAGCCCGGGTCCCGGACGTCGCCGAGGACGATCTCGACCGACTCCAGCACCTCCTTGGACAGGGTCTCCAGCCAGCCGAAGGAGGAGAAGGAGTTGTACTGGACCATCGCCCGGACGTGGTGCCCGTCGGCGACCAGGGTTTCGACGAGGTGGGAGCCGATGAAGCCCTCGGCTCCGGTGACCGCGACGCTGCTCATGCGTGATTCGCTCTCTCGATTTTGGGAACAGCCGGACTCTCGGTGGTGACCGGCCGGTGGTGGTTCAGCTGTGCCGTGAAGCATGTTCAGGTGGAGCGTTGTTCAGGTGAAGTGCTGTTCAGGTGGAGCGGGTCCTGCGGTGCACGCGATGTGGGCGTGCGTGATTTCGGTGTTCAGCGGTGCTGGGTGGTGCGGCCGAGCACGGGCCCGGCGATGGCGGTGAGGAGAAGCGCGGCCGCCCCGCAGCCGGTCAGCTGCAGGACGATCGGATCCACACCGGTCAGCAGCCCGGTGCTCTCGGCACCCGCGGCGGCCAGACAGATGAGGGCGGTGCTCCAGCTGAACCCGAAGGCGTTCAGCAGCAGCGCCAGCCAGAGCGAGCCGCCGAGGAGCAGCATCGCGCCGAGCTGCGGCACGCCGAGCGCGGGGGCGCCGGGCCACAGCACGGTCGCGGCGGCGTCCAGCGCGGCCACGGTGGTGAGGTAGATGAACAGGCAGCCGAGCAGGATCCCGCCGGTGCGGCGGGTGAACTGGCCGCTGGTGTGACTGGTGCGCAGCGCGGCCACGGCCATCGCCCGGTAGCGGAAGAGCAGCCACTCGGCGAGGCCGAGACTGAGCGTCAGCGCGATCATGGCCGGCCCGGTCGGGGTGGCCTTCGCGTCGTGCGCGGCGCCGGTCTGCACCGCCTGGTGGATGGTCTCGCCGAGGCCGGCGATCAGCGTGAGGGCGCCGCAGGCCAGGCCGAACAGCAGGTGCGGGATCTCCTGGCGGATCGGCAGCCTCATCGCGACGGACTCCTTCTCGCCGCCGCGGACGCAGAACAGCAGCTCCCGCGCGGCCAGGCCGACCGCCAGCACCAGCGAGACGAGCAGCACGACCGTCCGTACGACCGGGGGGACGTCCGTGGCCAGCACCACGCCCGCACCCACCGAGGCCGGGGCCAGGGCCAGCAGCAGGAACTTCTCCCGCCCGAGCACCAGCAGGACGGTGGCCGCGCCCAGGTAGAGGGACTGCCCGGCGGCGAACCAGAGCGCGCCCAGCGGCCCGCCGACCACGTAGGCGGCCGCGGACGCGACCAGCGCGCCGAGCGGCGCCCCGACGGCCAGGCAGATCGCGGCCTCCCGGCGCCGCAGCCGGCCGAGCCAGCGATACGAGCGGTGCGCCAGCGCCTGGTTGAAGCCCCAGCTGACCAGCGTCGCGACGGACAGCGCGAGCATGCCGGAGGGCAGGCCGAAGCGCATCCGGGTGGCCGCGAACAGGTTGGCGCCGAGCAGGTAGCCGAGCCCGGGCAGGGCGAACACCAGGCCGCGCACCACGCAGCGCCAGGGGTCGGCCCGCCACGGGTTGGCGAACTCGGAGCTCGGGCCGGGGTAGCGGCGCTCGACCTTCTCGAACAGCTCCTCGGCGAGGGTGAACGAGTCGGGCCGGCCGTAGAGCAGGGCGGCCTGCTCGTCGGAGAGGCCGTCGGACTCCAGGAACGCGGCGATCTCGTACGGGTGGACGGCGTCGGCGCAGATGTCGTGCAGCCGCTCGGCGAGCTCGTCCAGCGGGTCCGCGGAGAGGTCGAGCTGCTCCTCGGGCTCGGGCTCGGGCTGGGCCGGCCCGGCGGGGCGGCGGCGCTTGAGCGGCAGGGTGCGCAGCTGCATCGTCCGCTCGGAGCCGCCCTCGTCCGGCACGAGGCGCAGGGGCCCGCTCACGCTCCCACCTCGCTCGGCTGCGGGCTGGCGGCGGCGAGCTGCTGGTCCCAGTCCGGGGCGGGGGACTGGTCGGTGACGGCCATCACGCCGTCCGGCATCCAGCGGGCGGTGCCGAGGAGTTCGGTGTAGATGCCCCGGAAGCCGTCGATGTTCTGGCGGAGCGTGAACTGCTCGATGACCCGCAGCCGGGCCTGCTCACCGAGCCGGGCGCGCCGCTCGGCGTCGCGCAGCAGCTCGATCGCGGCGGCCGCCATCGGCTCGGGTTCGCGGGGCGGGACGACGAGCCCGGTGTCGCCGACGGCCTCGCGGACGCCGCCGACGTCAGTCGAGACGGTCGAGCGGCCGCAGGACATCGCCTCGATCAGGGTGAACGGGAAGCCCTCGCTGATGCTGGAGAGCATGACCACGTTGCCCGCCGCGTACGCGTCGGTGATGTCGGCGACGCGGCCCTCGAAGGCCACCGATTCGGCGATGCCGAGCTCGGCGGCCAGGGCTATGCAGCCGTCCCGGTAGGCCTCGCCGCCCTTGGGAGTTCCACCGAAGAGCCGCAGCCGCGCCTCGGGGATCTCACGGTGGACGATGGCGAAGGCCCGGATCAGCGTCTCCAGGTCCTTGATCGGGTCGACCCGGCCGGCCCAGCTGAGGGTCGGCGTCTCGGGCTCGGGCCCGGCGGGCGGGAAGGCCGCCGGGTCCACGCCGTTGTAGACGGTGCGGATGTGCGCGGACGGCGTGCCGCCGCGCTCCTCCCAGCGCCGGTTGTACCGGTTGCCGGGGGTGACCAGCGCGGCCTGCCGGTAGCTCTCCTCGGCGAGCATCCGGTAGAAGCCGAGCAGCAGCGCCTTGACCGGCCAGCGGTACGGGCCGGTGCGGTAGCCGAGGTAGCGCTCGCGCAGGTAGATGCCGTGTTCGGTCAGCAGAAACGGTACGCCGTACTGCTGTGCGGCGATCAGCCCCGGCAGGGTGGCCAGGCCGCCGCTGGCGGCGTGCGCGACGCCGTCCTTGGGCGGTTCGACCGAGAGCGGCCGCAGGGCGTGCTCCAGCAGGTCGGTGGCGTTCAGGGCGTCGTGCATGGTCGGCCGGGAGACGGCCGTGGGCAGGTAGTCGCGGGTCCAGACGTGCTGGAGGGTGCGCAGGGCCCGCTCGCTGCGCAGCGCCGGGCTGAGCAGCCCGCGCCGGGCGAGGTCGGCGAAGCCGTACAGCTCGGTGCCGAAGTGAGTGGTGTAGACCGGATCGAGGACGGAGTGCAGGAAGCGCTCGTACGCGTTGAGGAAGCGCCGCATCTCCTTGCCGCGGGGCGGCCCGGCCTCGGAGGCGGGGCCCCACAGCGGTGCGGTCGTGACCGACCGCACGTTGGCGGGCAGCTCCCAGGCCAGTGGTTCGTGGCCGGTACCGGTGACGGCGATGACGTCGAAGTCGACGTCCGGCATGCCCTGAACGAGCTGGTCGCACCAGACACTCACGCCGCCGTGCTGGTGCGGATACGTCCCCTCGGTGAGCAGGGTGACGCGCATCTCCTGTCCCCCCTCCTGTTCCTTTTCCTTGCGTCGGTGTCCGGCCTGGGTGGCCGGAACGGTACCCGAGACAGGGCCGGGCGACCGGCCCGGCCCCGCCGTCGGGTGCTGCGGGTTACCGGTTGCCGGAGCGTCCGGTGGTACTGGTGCCGAGCGAGGCCGCCCCCCCGGTGGCCTTACCGCTCTTGGTGGCCGCGGCGGCCGCGCCGTTGCCGTTGGTGGCGACGTCCTTGCCGGGCACCGGGGTTCCGCTACCGGGGACCAGGGACGGTGCACTGGTGCGGCCGGTGTCGCCCGGGCCCACCGGGACGGGAGTGGCGACACCCTGCGGGACGACCTTCTTGTCCGCCGGGGCCGGAGCCGGGACGGACTTGGCCGCGGCGCCGGGCGCGACGGCGGCCGGGGCGGCCGGGGCGGCGCTCGACGGGAGCTGCAGGGCGACGCTGCTCTGCAGGGTGCCCGGAGACACCCAACCGGAGAGCGTACCGGCGTAGGACGAACCGAAGGCGGTCGATCCGATGACCAGCTTCTGAGAAGTTCCGGTCGGCATGGTGGCCTGGACCTGAACACCGGCCGGAGCGTTGACCGTGACGGTGTTGCCGACCCGGTAGGCGGTGACCTGACCGGCCGCGACGGCCGCGTTCCAGGCCCCGCGGCGCTGGAACTCCTGGCCGATCTCCCGCTCGCCGAGGTTCACGATCGGGGTGTTGTCGGCGTGCAGCGACCGGTAGGTGCCGAGGATCTTCTCCAGCACCGGGTACAGGATCCGGTCCTCGGACAGGTTCGACTGGTGGATGAAGTGCGGCCGCGGGTCGTTGCTCAGCACGTGCCCGAGGTCGATCCGGGCCTCCAGCGGCACGATGTACGACTGGTAGCCGGTGTTGACGTCCAGCGGCTGGGGCAGGCAGGTGGAGTTCGGGTTGTTCTCGCAGATCCCGCTGCCGCCGTTGGCCTTGCTGGTGTAGATCCAGTTGTACTCGTCGGCCTCCTCCTTCGCCGTGCCGGCGTTGTAGAAGACGTTCATCGGGTAGCGCGGCACGGTCAGCGTGGACGAGCCGACGGCCCGCTGGCCGGACTCGCGGGAGGCGTCGCTGCCGGTGAACTTGATGCCGTTGGCGGCCAGTGCCGGCGCCAGGTTCGGGTTGTCGCTGTTCTCCTGCGGAGCGGTCAGCAGACCGGAGTGCTCACCGGTGACCAGGGCCTGCGGGTCGACCTTCAGGCCGTTCTTGGCGGCCCAGTCGAAGTTGTCCTTGATCTGGCCCGAGATGGTGGCCTGGTCGGTCCAGACGGTGTTGCCCGAGGCGTCCTTGGTGCAGCGCCACGGCACCACGGTGACGTCCTGGACGCAGCCCAGGTACGGGTGGCTGTAGGTGTGGTTGACCCAGCGGTAGCTGTTCTGGTCGGTGATCATCTGGTTGGCCGTGGGGTCCACCGTGGTCTGGTGGTCGGCCTTCCAGTCCTCGCTGCCGCCACCGTTGAACACCATGTCCAGGGTGAAGTTGTTGGCCGTCTGCCACTGCTTGAGGTGCTGGGCGTCGTCCGGCGTCATCCGGATCGGGTTGGCCGTGTCCGGGGTGCCGGGCGGGCAGGTGACGTCGCCGGGGGTGCACTTGAGCACGGTGTCCCAGCGGTCGTCGGCCAGGAAGACGTCGTCCACGTGGGCCGCGAAGTAGTTGCGGTCGTAGCCGAGGTGGACGCCCTGGGTGATCCAGTCGACCATGCCGCGGGCCAGCAGGCGGTACTGCTGCTGGTACTGGTTGTAGACGAAGGTGACGACCAGCTCCTTGCGGCCGTCGTGGGTGTACTCACCGACCAGCGAACCGCGCGAGGTGGTGCTCGGGATCGCGGCGTCGACCAGCGGAACGAACGAGGCGCCGGCCGGCAGGTTGGCCAGCGGCGTGGCCAGGTATCCGTAACTCTCGCTGACGGTGGGGTCGTTGTCCTCGAACGGGACGCTGCCCTTCAGGTAGCCGAACGGGCCCGAAGTGCCGGCCGCCGTGGTCGCGCCCTGGAAACCGTCCAACGTGCCGTAGTAACCGGGATTCTGAGCGTAGTTCAGGCCCACCGCAGGACTTGCGAACGTGTACGCGTCGATCTGCCGGATTCCGAATGCGGCTTCGTAGCCGGCGATCGCCGTCATCTCGGCCGCACTGTTGGGGAAGGGGTTTTCGTTGGGCAGGACGATGCCCTGGTACTTCCCGCGGGGCTGGCCGTTCACCGTGTCACTCAGGAAAGCGGAGGTGATGACGGGACGGTTGGTGTCATTGAGGTTGACGACCTTGTACGGGGTGCCCTGGTTCTTGAGTTCGGCGGTGATCGCCGCGACCGACGGGCCCCCGTCGTCGATGACCAGGATGGTGAGGTCGATCCTGGGCGGCGTGGCGCCGTGGGCCAGGGTGGTCTGCAGGCCGCTGGCCAGCAGAACTGCCGCCGCGCACGCGGCAACTCTTCGGGTCGCTCGACCCATGGTGATCCTCCCCTTGGGGTAGGCGCCTCGCTGCTCAGCGCTCGCCTGCCCTGTAGCTGTTCGCGGGCAGCAGGCTGCCCGGCGCCCATCCTGGTCGAGGGGTGGCTCCGCGCGGGACCAATTGGGCGAGAGTGCAGCGAACCTGTTACCAACGTTCATGGCGAAGTCATGAAGGCGCTGATTGTGACCGGAACCGGACCGGCCATGCAAATAATGAATTGAGAATGAAAAAGCGGAAGCTGAGGGCTACACCTGGTTACCGCCCGTGCGGCTTGGGCGGGTCGCGCGGACACCTACACTGTCGTCGTCGCGCATGACACTCTTGCACATCTTGCCGGTCCGTCGGGCAGGTTCATGCAATATCTGACACCGCTGTGCCATGTGACAGTCCGAATATGCAATGGAGGCGCTTGCGTGGCCGATCAGCGGACCGAGTCCGGTGCAATCGGGGGCGGACGGAATGCGGTACCGGAGCCGGCCGGAACGGCGCTGGTCGGGCGCAGTCTCGGACTGCGCGGTGCGGTCAACGCCCGCGATCTGGGCGGCTACCGGACGGCCGGCGGACGGGTGCTGCGGCGCGGTGTGGCCCTGCGAAGCGATGGCCTGAACCATGTCATCGCCGAGGATCTCGCGCCGCTGCGCGCGCTCGGCCTGCGTCGGGTGGTCGACCTCCGGAGCCTCGACGAGGTCCGCGAGACCGGACCGGACCGGCTGCCCGGACTTCCCGTCGCCGACCTCGCCGCGGCCGCCCCCGCGGTCACCGCGGGCACCGCGGTGACCGTCGAGGCGGCCGCGCCGGACGGTGTCACCCTGCATCATCTCCCTTTGCTCGCAAAGGACTTCGACATCTATGCGACAATCCGGAGCGCCCTCGCCGACCGCAGCCCGCAGAAGCAGCGCGCCCTGCTCGGCGAAGGCCGGGCGGCCGCCATGATGGTCGGCCTCTACCGCTGGTTCGTCACCGACCCGGTGGCCCGACAGCGCTTCGCCATCCTGCTGCGGCTGCTGGCGGCTCCGGACGGGCCGCCGCTGCTGTTCCACTGCTCGGCCGGAAAGGACCGCACCGGCTGGGCCGCCGCCCTCGTGCTGACCGCCCTCGGTGTCGACCGCGAGACCGTCCTCGCCGACTACCTGCTCACCAACGAGCGTTCGGCCCCGGTCGTCCGCCGGGTGATGGGCGACCTGGAGGCCCGCGGCCTGATGCGCGAGCCGCGGCTGCTCCAGCCGGTGTTCCGGGCCGACCCCGGCTACCTGGCGGCGGCCTTCGACGAGGTCGGGGCCGGCTGGTCCGACTTCGACGCGTTCTGGCGGGACG
Organism: Kitasatospora sp. MAA19; assembly: GCF_029894125.1. Taxonomy (GTDB): domain Bacteria; phylum Actinomycetota; class Actinomycetes; order Streptomycetales; family Streptomycetaceae; genus Kitasatospora. The sequence continues at coordinate 193,841 of NZ_JARXYZ010000001.1, read as the reverse complement.
GCCTCGGCCTGGACGCCGCCGTCCTGGCCGGCCTGCGGGCCAACCTGCTGGACGGCGGCGGGAGTCCGGCCTCGGCCGACCCGGTCAGCCCTCGCTGATCAGGCCCTCGCGGAGCTGGGTCAGCGTCCTGGTGAGCAGCCGGGAGACGTGCATCTGGGAGATGCCGATCTCCTCGCCGATCTGTGACTGGGTGAGGTTGCCGAAGAAGCGCAGCATGATGATCCGGCGCTCGCGCGGCGGCAGCTTGGCCAGCAGTGGCTTCAGCGACTCCCGGTACTCGACGCCCTCCAGCGCGAGGTCCTCGTAGCCCAGCCGCTCGGCCAGCGGCCCGTCGCCGTCCTCCTCGCTGGGGCTGGAGTCGAGCGAACTGGCGGTGTACGCGTTGCCCACCGCGAGGCCCTCGACCACGTCCTCCTCGCTGACCCCCAGGCAGGCGGCCAGCTCGGCGACGGTGGGGGAGCGGTCCAGCCGCTGGGACAGGTCGTCACCGGCCTTGGTGAGCGCCAGCCGCAGCTCCTGGAGCCGCCTGGGCACCCGGACCGACCAGCTGGTGTCCCGGAAGAAGCGCTTGATCTCGCCCACCACGGTGGGCATCGCGAAGGTGGGGAACTCCACCCCGCGCTCGGGGTCGAACCGGTCGATCGCCTTGATCAGGCCGATGGTGCCGACCTGGACGATGTCCTCCATCGGCTCGTTGCGACTGCGGAAGCGCGCGGAGGCGTACCGGACCAGCGGCAGGTTGAGCTCGATCAGGGTGTCGCGGACGTACGTGTGCTCCTCGCTGCCGGACTCCAGGGCGGCCAGCCGCAGGAACAGCGAGCGGGACAGCGTCCGGGTGTCCAACCCGGAGCCGGTCGGCGTCTCGGGCGGCGCCGCGGGGCCGGGCGGCGCGGCGGCCGGGACCCGCTGGAGCGGGATCCGGTCCTCGGCGACCGCCGTACCAATGGCCTGACCAGCGTGGATCCCCGCAGTGCCCAGCTCTCCGGACATGCACCCACCCCCTTGTGACTGACACTTGAACGGGGGCCGTCGCACGGTGGTTCCCGGCGGGGCCCTCCCCCTCCATACCGGAACACGGTCCACGGCAAACCCGAACGTCGCAAGATGTCACGCGGGGGTAACGCGCTGCAATCTCAGTCTTCCCAGGAGTTGCCGGTCCGAAGCCTCGTCAGGATGCGCGAGAGCAGCCGCGAGACGTGCATCTGGGACATCCCGAGTTCGGTGCTGATCTGCGACTGGGTCAGGTTGGCGAAGAACCGCAGCATCACGATCCGTCGCTCCCGTTCGGGCAGTTGGACCAGCAGGTGGCGGACCATGTCCCGGTGCTCGACCTCGGCCAGCGCGGCGTCCTCGTAGCCGAGCCGGTCCAGTAGGGCGAGCCCGCCCTCGTGCTCCTGCGCCGCCTCCAGCGAGGCCGCGTTGTAGGCCCGCCCGGCGTCCAGGCAAGCCCGGACGTCCTCCTCGGGGATCCGCAGGCTGGCGGCGATCTCCGGCACCTTGGGGGCCCGGCCGTGCAGCACCGTCAGCTCCTCCATCGCGCCGCTGACCTGGACCCACAGCTCCTGGAGCCGGCGCGGGACGTGCATGGTGCGGACGTTGTCCCGGAAGTAGCGCTTGATCTCGCCGAGGATGGTGGGCAGCGCGTAGGTGGGGAACTGGACCCCGCGGCTCGGGTCGAACCGGTCGATCGCGTTGATCAGGCCGATGGTGCCGACCTGGACGACGTCCTCCATCGGCTCGCTGCGGCTGCGGAAGCGGGTGGCCGCGTAGCGCACCAGCGGGATGTTCACCTCGATCAGGGCAGCCCGGACCCGCTCCCGCTCGGGGGCGTCCGGAGGCAGCTCCGCGAGCCGTTCGAACAACACCCGGGTCAGCGTCCGGACGTCCAGTACGGGTCGGCCGCCGGGGCCGCGCAGACCGTCCGGGCGGAGTTCGCCGGCCGGACTGATGATCGCCGCCAGTACTTCGTCCACGGACACGTCACCCCTCCCTCAGTCGACAACGACGGGCCCTGCGGATCGGGTGTCGCGGCTGGTTCACCACCTCGCCATGTCCGGCAAAACCGGTCATAGCATCACAAGGTGGGCGCAGGTCGGGCAAGCACCCGATGGAGGTGTGTTGGTGCTGCGTCGGGGCTTCACCCGGCCTCCCGACCAGGCGCCGCAAGGATCGTTCCGGGGCAGAGCAAGGCGCCCCGTCCGGCGACCGGACGGGGCGCAACGGGCCGTCCGGGGGACGGGCCGGGGTACCTGGGAGGGGTCAGACCTCGATGTCGGCGATCACCCAGGTGGCGAATTCGCGCCACTGGCCGGCCGCGGCCTGGTGGGCCGGGTGGGTCAGGTAGGCCTGAAGGGCGTCGCGGTCCTCGACCAGGCTGTTGATCGCGTAGTCGTAGGCGATGTCCCGCTCGGTGGTGTTCCAGCCGCACTCCCACGCGCGCAGTTCGGGGATCAGCGAACCGAGCTCGGAGAACGCCTTGGCGCCGGCGAGCGCGCGTTCGTCGTCCTTGGCGACGCCTTCGTTGAGCTTGAACAGGACCAGATGGCGGATCACGATTGCCGCTCCTCGCGGACGGGGGCAGAGGGTCCCGCTCACCGTAGCCGGTGTGCCGGGGCCGGACGACCGCCGCCCGCTAGATGGCCGGACCGGTCACGTGATGGGCCCGGTCACTTGATCAGTCCGGTCATGAAGGTGCCGACCGCCTTGGCCGCGTTCGAGATGCCCTCGAACCCCAGCTGGACGAGCTGGGCGGAGCGGGCCGGTGAGCTGATGATCGAGTAGAGGACGAAGATGAGGAGGAGGACCATGCCGATCTTCTTCGCCTGCGCCATCGGGTGCCTTCCTCCCTGCTGTGGGCCGCCGCCATCCGGGTCCCCGAGCGGCCCTGCGGAAGCAGCTTATCCACCGGACGGGCTATCAAGTGTGCGACGCGTTCGCCTGGCGGGACGAAGGTCCCCGTGAGTGGGGCCTTTCTCCGGGTGCCCGTCCGCGGCCCGGGCGGCAGGATGGAAGACGTACCGAGGATCTGGCAGGAATCCCCGGTGCGTGGATCCGGAGTTCCCCGCTGTGGGACCGGGCGCCGCGGTTTCCCCCCGACGCGGCACCGGTTGTGGGACTCCGCCGGGGGAGCGGTCAGTCCCCCCGAGCCGCTCCCCCCTCCAGGCTCCGTACTCTCCGGGCGTTGGTGGTCATCGGCCCTGAGTACGGAGCCTTTCCGCGTTCGAGGGTGCGCGGAAACGCCGAGGGCCCGTCCGGATCGGACGGGCCCTCGGGCTTTCCAAGCGGTAGCGGTGGGATTCGAACCCACGGTGGAGTTGCCCCCACACACGCTTTCGAGGTCTGTGCGGCCGGGTTCGGCGGTGTTCGCCGGGGTTCCGCCCCCTGGTGAGAGGGGCTTGGGGTGCGGTGAACCCCAGCGAACGGGGGCGAATGAGACCAGAACTGAGACCGCTTGCCAGACGCGGTGGCAGCGCTAGGCAGCGATACCGAGTACCTGCTGGATGCTCGGCGCTTGATCGATGTCGGTGACGGATCGGTCGACAGCTGGGACGAAGGCGACCCGAGGGTTGTCCTTGAGCAACTGCATCCAGTCGCGAACAGTGGCGTCGAGCGGCACCTCGACGATGCGCGTGGGCCGGGCGGGCACCTGCGATGACATCACTGATCCGATGAAGTCGCCGTCGACCATCGTGATCAGCACCACTTGGTGCTCGAAGCTGGAGACGAGCCGCATCACCTCGATGGCCGGCTCTTGGGCAGCGGCGACGATGAGGACATGGCTGCCCGAAGGGTCGGTAATCCCTTCAAGGCTGCGCAGGTAGTTGAGGAAGCCCGGGATGTGTCCCGTGCGGAGTTCCTCGATGATCGCGCTACGTGCCGAGCTGTGTGCCTCGTCTGTCGTTGCCATGCGGAAGGACAGCGAGAACATGTTTGCTAGCGCGAAGTCGATCTCCGTCATCTCAGCACGCGTCGGGTACGCCATGCCGTCTGCGAGATCGTGCTGCTCTAGCCAGGCGTTCACTTCTGTCCAGAGCCACACCTGAGACCGCCCTGCAGTCCCCTCTGCGGCCGGGAAAGGCGATCCCTGGGCTTTGCGCTCGCCATTGACCCACTGGGCGACGTTCTGGCGGCTGCGATCGGTCCGTTCTGCGATCTCATGCACGCCTACAAGGTCGCGGTCGAGTCGCAGCACGCGCAGACGCGGAACGACGGTTTTAGCTTGCGCGGCACACTCCAGGGCGGCCTGTACCGCGCTCTCGCCTTCGTAGGAGACGGTGAGAAGATCCAAGCCGCCAGCCCGCGACAGCATTGCATCTAGGGACTCGCGGAGGGTGTCTACCGACGATTCGTCGTCGACGTCGACACCCGACACGACGAACGTGAACTCGTACTCCATGGTTGGCCCCCAACTCTGCTTAGGGTCAACCATGGCAGACGTGTTGTCAACCGTCAACAGTAAAATCTGGTCTAATCGGACATTTTGCCATGTGACTAATCGCGCCGCTTGCCCGTGAGGCTTCGCTGCGGCGAGTCCTCGGGCAGCGGGCAGCGGGCCGCCAATCGGGCGATGCGACGCGCATGGTTCACGTCATTTTGCGGGGTGCTACTGACGGGGATCGTGGTGCACTGCGAGTCGCAGGGGCAGTAGAGCTTCCCCCAGTGGCCATCGGCGTGGATGGTCCATCCAGCGGCAGTCAGCTTCTCGAGTACCTTCCGGATCTCTTTCTTGGAGTGATCCGAAGCACGGAGTGATGCACCGACCATCAGTCCACCTCTTTGGGCTGGCCGTCGGCCTCGCTGCGTATCCACGGAGGGTGACCCTCGCGGCGAGCCTTCAGCCCTGAGCGCGCTTTCGCATGGGCGGGTGGTGTGGCCTTGTGCTGGGACAACGAGTGCCCTTCTGCGCGCTCGCGGATCCTGGCAGGAGGGTCTGCCAGGTCTCGTAACTCACTGACGTATCGGCTGTTTGGCTGAACATCAGCGTAGCTGTTACAGCTGCCACTTGGGCGTCCTGACAGCTCATATCGCATGCCAGTGCGGCCTTGATGGCGTTCTGTGGAGCGCCCGCCCAGGGCTCAGCGCTGCTGCAGGGAATCAGTAGCTGGTCGACTGCATTGCTTCTGCTGCATTGCTTCTGCAATCGCCTGCATTGAGTCGACAACGACGATTGCGCCAGCGGCGGTCAGCTTGGCATCCTTCCCCGGCTTGTTGGCGTAGCCGATCGTGGGGACGCCGGCCGCTTCCCCGGCCTCGACGTCGCGGGCCGCGTCGCCGATGAAGATGCAGTGCTCTGGCTCCGCGCCCGCTGCTTCCATGGCTTCCAGGAGCAGGCGAGGGTTCGGCTTCATGGAGGAGGGGTCGCCCGGGGTGCGCCCGAAGACGCCCGCCACGAAGCTGCTGAGACCGTGCTCGGTGAGGTAGGTCTCGATAGCCGCACCCGCGTTGTTGCTGACCACCGAGACCAGCCGGCCGGAGCGGGCACAGGCGCGGAGAACCGATTCTCCGCCCGGGGGCGGCCGGCCAACCTGGACAGCCTCAGTTTCCAGGGTGGCCAGCGCGCTGTCCGTGCTCTCCGTGAGGTCTGGCCGGGCATCCGAGACCAACCGGAGCAGGGCAAGCGGATCGCTCTCATCATCGGCCCACCCTCGCCGGGTACCGGGTGGCGGTGAACGTCCACCTGATCCCCGGGGTCGGTGCTCACCGGCTGGAGAAGCTGGAGCCGGAGCACCTGGAACGGCTCTACAAAGAAGATGCAGGCCAACGGCAGCAAGCCTGCCACCGCCCACCAGGCACACCGCACCATCCGGACGGCGCTCAACCAGGCGATCCGGCGCGGACACCTCACCCGGAACGTCGCGTCGCTAGCCGTCGCACCCAAGGTGGAGGAAGAGGAGGTCGAGCCGTACGAGGTGGAGGAGGTGCAGGCGCTCCTCCTGGAGGCCGGCAAGAACCGGAACAGCGGCCGGTGGGCGATCGCGCTGGCGCTCGGCCTGCGGCAGGGTGAAGCGCTCGGACTCCAGTGGCGTGACGTCGACCTGGAGGCGGGCGCCCTGCGCGTTCGACGACGAGCGGGACGGGCCGGATGGCGCGGAGAGGGCCGCTTAACAGGTGAACTGAGACCAAAACTGAGACCGCAACGAAAGGGACCACCTACCAGATCTGGTAAGTGGTCCCTTTCGTTACTGCTCAATGGCGGTAGCGGTGGGATTCGAACCCACGGTGGAGTTGCCCCCACACACGCTTTCGAGGCGTGCTCCTTTGGCCGCTCGGACACGCTACCGAGGGGAACTCTACCGGACGGGTGGCGCGGTCACGAAATCCGTATCGCCGGGGCGGCCGGCCGCGGGTGTCGGCGGCGGGCGTCAGCGGTGGGTGTCGAAGAACTCGCGCAGCTGCTCGCCGCACTCGTCGGCGAGGACGCCCCAGATCACCTCGGGGCGGTGGTTGAGTCGGCGGTCGCGCATCACGTCGAAGAGCGAGCCGGCCGCGCCGGCCTTCTCGTCGAGGGCGCCGTAGACCACCCGGTCGATCCGGGACAGCACGATGGCGCCGGCGCACATCGTGCAGGGCTCCAGGGTGACGACCAGGGTGCAGCCGCTGAGCCGCCATGCCCCGATCCGCTCGGCCGCCTGCCGGATCGCGACCACCTCGGCGTGCGCGGTCGGGTCGCCGACCGCCTCGCGCTCGTTGTGGCCGCGTCCGATCACCTCGCCGTCCGGGCCCAGGACGAGCGCCCCGACCGGGACGTCCCCGGTGGCCGGCGCCAGCGCGGCCTCGGCGATGGCGAGGCGCATCGGCGCCGCCCAGCGGTCGCGGACCGGGTCGGGGCGGACGGGGGCGGGCAGGGGGGCGATCCGGGGGACGGTCTGCGGAACGGATGCGGGCTGCATGGAATCCAGTGTCGGGTATCCGGCGACGGGCACCGGCCTGGCCACCGACCGCTACCGGACCGCCTCCAGGACCTCGCCGCAGCCGAGGGCCTCGGCGATCTCCTCCAGGGCGTCGCCCGGGACGGCGCCCTCGCCGCTGAGGGCGAGGAGTTCGTCGGCGGCCAGGCCGAACTCGGTCAGCAGGTGGGCGTCGCCCAGTGGGCCGACCGGGACGCCGCCGCGGGCGTCCTCGTCCGGCTCCTCCGACTCCTCCTCCTCGCTGTCCTCCAGCTCGACGACCAGGTGGTCCAGGTCGCCGAACTCGCTCTCGCCGGCCTGGTCGACCAGTTCGTCGGTGAGGACGGAGCCGTAGGAGCTCCGGGCGGCGGCGGCGCCGTCGGACACGAAGATCCGCGGGTCCTCCTCGCCGTCCACCCGGACGATGGCGAACCAGGCATCCTCCTGTTCGATGAAGATCAGGACGCTGTCGTCGTCCTGCGTGGAGTCGCGGGCCAGGTCGGTCAGGTCGGCGAGGGTTTCGACGTCGTCGAGCTCCGTCTCGCTCACATCCCACCCGTCCTCGGTGCGAGCAAGCACTGCAGCGAAGTACGCCACCAGGGACACTCCCAAGATCATCGGTCTCGGCTGTCGGCGCGTTCGGGCAACGCGGAAAACTGGCCGCCCCCGCGCCAGAGGCGGTCCGCTCGTTCGGACCGTCCCATCGGAATCGTGACAGAAAGCCCGCCCTTGCGGGGGGTGTTCGGCAGCGCGTCTTTGCAGGTCGTGTCGGAAGGGCTGGCCGGCGGCCGGTGAAGCGCCGGCCGCGCCGCCCGGGGTTCGCCGGAACCGCTGGGCGCGTCGCGCCGGAACCGCGCCGGAACCGCGTCGAATCCGCGTCGAATCCGCGTCAGATCCGGAAGGTTCGCATTCGCATGGCCTCGCGCATCCGCCGTTCCTTGGTCCGCCGGGGCTGGACCCGCTCCCGGAGTTCGCGGGCCTCGGTGAGTTCGCGCAGGAAGACGGCCCGCCGCCTGCGCCGCTCCGCCTCGGTCTCCGGGGGGTCCTGCGGCGGACCGGGGCGATCGCCCGACCGGCCTGTGGGCTCGTCCGCCGAGCCGTCCCCGGCGTTCGGGTTGCTCGTCATAAGAGGTGACATTCCCAGATCGGCCGGATTGATACCACGGGAGGGCGCTCGCGCCCGGACATTCGCGGTGCGTCACGGCGTGTCACGGCAGCGTGAACCCCGCCGGGGCGGGTCGCCGAGGTGGGGCGGAGGGGCCGGTGGCACGCGGCGAGTCGTACAGGCGTGCAGACCCGGGCTAACCTCGGTACATGCGTCTCCACGTCGTCGACCACCCCCTGGTGGCCCACAAGCTCTCCACCCTGCGCGACGAGCGCACCGACTCGCCGACCTTCCGTCGCCTGACCGACGAGCTGGTGACCCTCCTCGCCTACGAGGCCACCCGGGACGTCCGCACCGACGAGGTGGAGATCACCACGCCCGTGGCGGTCACGCTCGGCACCCGGCTGAGTTATCCGCGCCCGCTGGTCGTACCGATCCTCCGGGCGGGCCTCGGCATGCTGGACGGGATGACCCGGCTGCTGCCGACCGCCGAGGTGGGCTTCCTCGGCATGGTGCGCAACGAGGAGACCCTGGAGGCCTCCACCTACGCCACCCGGATGCCGGACGACCTCTCCGGCCGCCAGGTCTACGTGCTCGACCCGATGCTGGCCACCGGCGGCACCCTGGTCGCGGCGATCAAGATGCTGATCGAGCGCGGCGCCACCGACGTCACCGCCGTGGTGCTGCTGGCCGCGCCCGAGGGCGTCGAGGTGATGAAGCGCGAGCTGGCGGACCTGCCGGTCACCGTGGTCACCGCCGCCCTGGACGAGCGGCTCAACGAGAACGGCTACATCGTGCCCGGCCTCGGCGACGCGGGCGACCGCCTGTACGGCACCGCCGGCTGAGCGGACCCCCCGAACGGACGAGAGCCCCCCGGCGCGGTGCCGGGGGGCTCTCCTGCGTCTGCGTGTCGGCCGGGCCTCAGCAGCTGCCGGTGGCGGTCGGGGCGGGGGAGGGCTTGGTGGCGAGGGCGAGGGCGGCGGCCGCCTGGGTCTCGTCCAGCAGGGCGTTGTAGCTGTCGCCGATCACGAAGTCCACGGTGCCGTCGGTGCGGGCGTCGGCGGTGGCGGTGGCACCTGCGATCTGCGAGCCGAGCAGGGTGGCGGCGCCGGCGCCGGCCGGGCCGGCGATCACCTGGGCGGTGCCGGGCACCTTCTTGTCCAGTTCGGCCGGGGCGTTGCCGACCTTGCCGATGGTGAAGCCGCGCTTCTTGAGCTCCTCGGCGGTCCGCCCGGCCAGACCGCTCTTGGCGGTGGCGTTGTAGACGTTCACCGTGACGGCGGCCGGCTGCGGGATGGCGTGCGGGTCGCCCTGGGCGGCGGCCGGGGCGCCGGAGGCCGCCGGATCACCCGGGCCGGGGGCGGCCAGCGGCTTGCCGGACGGCGTCGCGCAGGCCTGGGCCGAGGCGTTCTTGTTCTTGCCGCTGAAGATGTCGTAGAGCTGCACGCCGCCGAGGCCGATCAGCGCCAGGGCGAGCAGGGCCGCGAGCGCGGCGATCACCTTGCGGCTCTTCTTCGGAGGACGGCCGAGCCGTGGATAGGCGTTGCCGGTGATGCGGTACTGCTTCCCCTTGAGGCCTTGGGGAGTCAACATGCTCACGGTTTGTCTCCCCCTCGTGCCAGGGCGGGGTCGGGATGACGGATCGGACGCAGCGGGCGGATCCCCTGGTGCGGGTGGATCCCCTGGTCGCGGCCGTAGTCAGCAGCGTAGTGCCGTCCGGCTGCGAAGGTACTAAACGATCATCGTCTGGAGTACCTCGGTACCCGAAAGGAGGTACCCGGGTACGCGCGGACCGCCCTCCGCCGGGTGGCGAGGGGGCGGTCCGAAAACCCGCTGCGAGGGTTCGTCATTCCATTTCGAGGACCCGGGCGTGCAGGACCTGGCGCTGCTGCAGCGCGGCCCGTACGGCCCGGTGCAGCCCGTCCTCCAGGTAGAGGTCGCCGTGCCACTTCACCACGTGGGCGAAGAGGTCCCCGTAGAAGGTCGAGTCCTCGGCGAGCAGGGTTTCGAGGTCCAGTTGCCCCTTGGTGGTCACCAGCTGGTCGAGCCGCACCGGACGTGGGGCGACGTCAGCCCACTGGCGGGTGCTCGTCCGGCCGTGATCCGGGTACGGCCGCCCATTGCCGATGCGCTTGAAGATCACACGGAAAGCCTACCGTTTGGGCGGCGGATGGCGCAGCAGCCGCGGCGTCGCCACGCGCTCGGGTGTGAGCTGCGGGCGGGTGATTGCGGCTGTTTGATGGGAAATGTCGCGAACATCGCCCCGGTTCCGATCGGGCTCCGGCCCGCTCAGGACCGGGTTCCGATCCCGCCCCGCCCAGGAGTGTGCCCCGATGTCCTCCGCCCCCACCCCGCCGACCGTCCGGGAGATCGCCGACGGGTACGCCTTCACCGGGCCCGCCCTCGACCTCGGCGCGGTGCTGCTGGACGGCGTCGCCTACCCGGACGCCCCGGTGCGCATCCCGCTCGGTGTGCTCAACCGGCACGGGCTGGTCGCCGGTGCGACCGGCACCGGCAAGACCAAGACCCTCCAGCTGATCGCCGAACAGCTCTCCGCACAGGGCGTGCCGGTGTTCCTCGCCGACATCAAGGGGGACGTCTCCGGCATCGCCGCGCCCGGCGCGCCGAGCGAGCGCACCACCGCCCGCGCGGCCGAGGTCGGGCAGGAGTGGACGCCGCAGGGCTGCCCGGTCGAGTTCTACGCGCTCGGCGGCCAGGGCGCCGGGATCCCGATCCGGGCCACCGTCACCAGCTTCGGGCCGCTGCTGCTCGCCAAGGTGCTGGACCTGAACGAGACCCAGGAGTCCTCGCTCAGCCTGGTGTTCCACTACGCCGACACCAAGGGCCTGGAGCTGTACGACCTCAAGGACCTCACCGCCGTCATCGCCTTCCTCGCCTCGCCCGAGGGCAAGGAGGAGCTGAGGACCATCGGCGGCCTCTCGGCGGCCACCGCCGGGGTGATCCTGCGTGCGCTCACCGTGCTGGAGAACGAGGGCGCCGGGGCGTTCTTCGGCGAGCCCGAGTTCGACACCGCCGAACTGCTGCGGACCACACCGGAGGGGAAGGGCGTGGTCTCGGTGCTGGAACTGCCCGCCGTGCAGGACCGGCCGCGGCTGTTCTCCACCTTCCTGATGTGGCTGCTCGCCGACCTCTACCAGGAGCTGCCCGAGGTCGGCGACCTGGACCGGCCCAAGCTGGTGTTCTTCTTCGACGAGGCGCACCTGCTGTTCAAGGGCGCCTCCAAGGCCTTCCTGGAGGCCATCACCCAGACCGTGCGGCTGATCCGCTCGAAGGCCGTGGGCATCTTCTTCGTGACCCAGACCCCGCGCGACGTCCCGGCCGACGTGCTCGCCCAGTTGGGCAACCGGGTGCAGCACGCGCTGCGGGCCTTCACCCCGGACGACGCCAAGGCGCTCAAGGCCACCGTCTCGACCTTCCCGCGCTCCTCGTACGACCTCGGCGCGGTGCTCACCTCGCTGGGTACCGGCGAGGCCGTGGTGACCGTCCTCTCCGAGAAGGGCGCGCCGACGCCGGTCGCGGCGACCCGGCTGCGGGCGCCGCAATCACTGATGGGGCCGATCGAGGCGGGCGCGCTGCGGGCCGTCGTCGACGCCTCGCCGCTGACGGCCCGTTATCGGGACGCGATGGACCGGGAGTCGGCGTACGAGAAGCTGGCGGCGCGGGCGGCGCGGCCGCAGAGCGCCCCGGTGGACGAGGCCCCGCGGCGGCGCGCGGACCCGAAGGAACCGAAGGAGCCGACGGGCGCGGGCGGGTTGCTCGGATCGCTGCTCAGCAACCCGACGGTGAAGAACTTCGCCCGCTCGGCCGGGAAGCAGCTGGGGCAGGAGATCTCGCGCAGCCTGTTCGGGACGTCCAAGCGGCGGCGGTAGCGCTGCGGGGCCCGGTGGCCGCTACCCGGCCAGTGCGGCGCCGATCCGGTCCAGGGAGGACAGCCGCATCAGGCCGTAGTTGTAGAACTCGACCTCGGGGATGCCCAGTTCGCGCAGGGCGGTGATCTTGGCGGCGAGGTTCGCCGGGCCGTCGCAGTCCGAGGCCATCGGACGCAGGATCACCGCCAGGCCCTGCGGGCGGACGCCGTGCAGGGCGAACGCGGCGATCTTCTCCCGGACGGCCTCCGGGGTCTTCGCGTAGCCGAGCGTCTCGATCTGGTCGGCCGCCCTGGCGAGCGCGGGCAGGTCGATGCCGGACAGCCAGCCCTTGCCCGGGCCGCCGCCGTCCATGAAGCTCAGCCGCATGCCGTGGCGCCGGGCCTCTTCGGACAGTTCGGCGGCGAGCGCGGTGACGGTGGTGGCGGAGGCGTCCACGTAGGCGGCGAAGGCGCCGTCCGCGAGGGTGTCCAGGGCGCCGGGCTCGGCGGCGGCCGCCTCGTCGGCCAGCCGGCGGCGCAGCTCGGTGCGGACGGCCTCCGCGACCTCCTCGGCCGGGACGCCCGCGCGGGTGGCGGCGGCGCGGCAGTGCGCGCAGAAGCAGACCCCGAGCAGCGCCTCGGCGGTCGGGCCCAGCTCCTCGAAGTAGCGCTCGTGGTGGTAGCCGTGGCGCAGCCCGTGGAAGTGCAGCGACTCGGCCCGGATCGCGTCCACGCCGTACCGGGCCAGCTCGGTGACCAGGGTCAGCGCGTACTCCCGGACCTCCGGGTTCGCCGGGCAGAGCTCGGTGAGGTGGCGGTCGCCGAAGGCGTTGGCCGGGGCGCAGTCCGGGTGGGCGAAGCCGAGCCGGTCGTTGTGGCAGAACACCGTCCAGGCGTGCAGCTTCAGCCCCCGGCGGCGGGCCTCGGTGGCGGCCTCGGCGAAGGGGTCGCGGTCGCCGATCGCGGTGGACGGGACGGGGGCGAGGCGGCGGCCCTGCCAGCGGGCCGGATCGGGGCGGAAGTACGCCGCGCCGGGCTCCAGGTAGCGGATCACCCGGCGGGGGTTGTGCGGGAAGACGTCCCGGGCCTCGTGGTAGACCGAGGCGAGGGTGACGCCCCCGACCCCGGCGCGGTCGGTGAGGTTGCCGAAGAACGTGTCGGCGCCCTCGTCGAGCAGGTCGGTGGCGAAGGCGAGGACGGACGACTCCACGGTGCGGCTCCGGAGCAGGGGGCGGGTGCGCTGCTCACGCTAGCCGCAGGGGCCGGACTGGTCTATACCTGGTGGTTCGGACGGCTCGGCGGCCGAGGTCGCCCAGGCCGCTGGCCCGGGAGTGCGGAGGCCAAGGCCCGACCGTAGGGGCGGCCGGATCGGCGGGGCACCCCCACTACAGTGAGCCGTGTCATTCCGGCGGCCTTCGGCGCCGTTCCGGCCCGAGGCCGCCCCCGGCCCGTTGAGAGGTGACCACCCCATGAGCGTCCGCCCGCCGCTGCCGTACGACTTCCTGCCGCAGGTGCCGTCCTTCCCGCTGACCAGCCAGGACATCACCGACGGCGGCACGCTGGCCCAGGAGTTCGTCCACGCCGCAGGCAACCTCTCGCCGCAGCTGGCCTGGTCGGGCCTGCCCGAGGGCACCCGCGGCATCGCCGTGACCTGCTACGACCCGGACGCGCCCACCGGCTCCGGCTGGTGGCACTGGCTCGCCCTCAACCTGCCCGCCGGGACCGCCGGGCTGCCGCGCGGCGCGGGCTCCTCGGACGACACCCTGCCGGGCGCGGCCTCCTTCCACGGCCGCAACGACTTCCCGGGCAACCAGTACGACGGCGCCGCCCCGCCGCCCGGCGCCCCGCACCGGTACGTCTTCGCGGTGCACGCCCTGGACGTCGAGGAACTGGACGTCTCCGCCGACACCCCGGCGGCCCAGATCGGCTTCCACCTGACCTTCCACACGCTGGGGCGGGCGTTGCTGACCGCCGAGTACGGGGTCTGAGCGCGTTGATCGCCCATCCGGTCGAGGTCTGGCGGCTGTCCGAGGAGGATCGGCGGGCCGGTCGCCGGGCCGTGGCCTGGACGGTCGGGCCGGGCGGGGACCTGGCCGTCCTGCTGGTGCCGGAGCAGCATCTGGAGCCGGCCGGATCCTGGCCGCCGGTCCGGCTGCCGTTCGACGGCGAGGTGGTCGTGGCCGACCCGCGCGGGGCGCGGCGGGTGCCGCTGTCCGGCGCCGAGGTCCCACCGGACCATCTGGCGCTGCTGCCGGGCAACCGGATGCTGCTGGCCGGCTACCGGGCCGAGCAGGTCGGGTCGGACTGGCGGCCCAACGCCGCCGTGTACGGCGCCGACGGGACCCGCACCGCGGAGCTCGTGCTCGGCGACGACGTCCGACCCTAACCAGCGTTATCCGTCGCCCGGTTGGCGCGGGCGGCGAGGTCGCGCAGGTGGGCGATCAGCTCCGGTGGCTCGTGCACCTCGAACTCGCAGTCCAGCATCAGCAGCCGCATCGCCGTCCACTCCACGGAGTCCGTGCGGGAGCGCAGCCGGCAGCTGTGCTCGTTGATCGGCTCGATCTCGGCGTCGCCCTGGTGGAACCGCCGCCGGACGTGCGCGGCCGGGGTGTGCACGGTGGCGAGCAGGGCGCGGGCCGGTGACGGGCGGTGCAGCTTGCCCGCCACGTACGCGGCGGCGTCCTCGGCCGGGAGCGGGCGCGGGGTGAAGCGGGCGCCGGTGGCGAGGGGCTCGCTGAGCCGGTCGACACGGAACAGCCGCCAGTCGTCCCGGTCCAGGTCGAAGCCGACCAGGTACCAGCGGCTGCCGACCGAGACCAGCCGCTCGGGCTCGACGCTGCGCCTGGTCTCGGCGCCGTCGCCGGCCCGGTAGGCGAAGCGCACCCGCTCCCGGTTGGTGACGGCGCCGGCGAGCAGGGTGAGGTCGTCCGGGTCGACGGTCGGGCCGTCGCCGGTGAGCAGCGGCACGGTGGCGGCGTTGAGCGCGCCCACCCGGTGCCGCAGGCGGCCCGGCAGGACCTGGAGCAGCTTGCCGAGGGCGCGGACCGAGGCCTCCTCTATGCCGACCACCGCGTGCCCGGCCGCCGCCCGCAGTCCGACCGCGATGGCGACGGCCTCCTCGTCGTCCAGCAGCAGCGGCGGCATCGCCGTCCCCGCGACCAGCCGGTAGCCGCCGACCGCGCCCATGGTGGCCTGCACCGGGTAGCCGAGGTCGCGCAGCCGGTCGACGTCGCGCCGGATCGTCCGGGGGCTGACGCCGAGCCGCTCGGCGAGTTCGCTGCCGGGCCACTCGCGCGGGGTCTGCAGCAGGGAGAGCAGGTTCAGCAGGCGGGCCGGCGTATCGGTCATGCCGTCCAGCATGCCGGACAACTGGGACAGGATCTGACCTACATCCCCCGTAGGGTCGCGGACGTGCCGACGAGCAGGACGAGCAGGACGGATGAGGAGTACCGAATGAAGACCGCGGACACGGACCGGCGGAGGTGGATCGCGCTGGCGATCGTGATGGTCGCCTCCTTCATGGACCTGGTGGACGTCACCATCGTCAACATCGCCATCCCGAGCATCCAGGAGGACACCGGCGCCTCCTTCAGCGCCATCCAGTGGGTCACCGGCGGTTACGCGCTGGCCTTCGCCATCGGGCTGATCACCGGCGGCCGGCTGGGCGACATCTACGGCCGCAAGCGGCTGTTCCTGATCGGCATCGGCGGGTTCACCGTGGCGTCCGCGCTGTGCGGTCTGGCCTCCGGCCCGG
Source organism: Kitasatospora sp. MAA19 (assembly GCF_029894125.1). GTDB lineage: Bacteria > Actinomycetota > Actinomycetes > Streptomycetales > Streptomycetaceae > Kitasatospora. The sequence goes on along the minus strand of NZ_JARXYZ010000001.1, from coordinate 178,227 downwards.
AGATGCTGGTCGCGATGCGGCTGCTGCAGGGCGGTACGGCGGCCATGATGGTGCCGCAGGTGCTGTCGATCATCCACGCGACCTTCCCGGCGGAGGAGCGCGGCAAGGTGTTCGGCATGTTCGGCGCGGTGGTCGGGCTGGGAGCCGTCTCCGGGCCGCTGATCGGCGCGCTGCTCACCGAGTGGGACCTGTTCGGCCTGGCCTGGCGTCCGATCTTCCTGATCAACCTGCCGGTCGGCATCGCCGGGCTGCTGCTCGGACGCCGCTTCATCGACGAGTCGAAGGCCGAGCAGGCGCTGAAGCTGGACCTGGTCGGGGTGGCGCTGGCGAGCGTCGGCCTGCTGATGCTGATCTACCCGCTGACGCACGGGCGGGAGGCCGGCTGGCCGCTCTGGGGGTACCTGTCGATGGCCGGCAGCCTGCCGGTGTTCGCGCTGTTCGTGGCGTACGAGAAGGCCAAGACGCGGCGGGACGGCTCGCCGCTGGTCGAGCTGTCGCTGTTCCGGGTGAAGAGCTTCGCGGCCGGCATCGGCGTGCAGCTGGCCTTCGGCGTGGTCTGCGGGATCTTCTTCCTGGTCTGGACGCTGTACATGCAGGTGGGGCTCGGCTGGAGCCCGCTCAAGGCCGGCTCCACCGGCATCCCGTTCTCGCTCGCCGTCTCCACGGCGGCCGGGCTGTCCGTGCAGAAGCTGGTGCCGCGGTTCGGGCGCCGGGTGCTCCAGACGGGCGCGCTGGTGATGGCGGCGGGCGTGCTGACGTACATCTGGGAGGCGGACCGGTACGGCACGGCGATCGCGTCCTGGCAGATGGTGCTTCCGCTGGTGGTGATGGGCCTGGGGATGGGCCTGATCGTCGCGCCGATCACGGACGCGATCCTGGCGGAGGTGCCGCGCGAGCACGCCGGCTCGGCGTCGGGGCTGATCAACACCGTCCAGCAGATGGGGAACGCGCTCGGGCTCGGGCTGGTGTCGGTGGCGTTCTTCGGGGTGATGGACGACGTCGTCGCGCCGGAGGCGGTGGGCACCGCGTTCGGCGGGGCGTTCACCAACGCGATGTGGTGGGTCGCGGGGGCGCTGCTGGTGGTGTTCCTGCTGATGTTCGCGCTGCCGCGGCGCAAGGCGGCCGGTCCGGTCGTCGTGGCGGCGGCGGATGCCGCGGAGGAGCGGGAGCCCGCGCTGGCCTGACGGTCTGCCGGTGACGTTCTGCTGTCGAGGGCCCCGGTCGCGCCGCGCGACCGGGGTCCTCGGCGCACACCGGGAGGGCCATGAACCGTACGGCGGTGGACTCCTCGGTGCTGCGCGCGAGCGGCCTGGATCAGGAGCGGCGCAGGGCGGGGCGGGCGGTGGTCAGCGCACCCCGGCCGCGCTCGCCGCCGTCGTCCGGGTCATGGTCTTCGCCGCGGACTTCGCCTCCTTCGCGGCGCGCTTCATCTCCTGCTTGAACTCCCGTACCAGGTCGAGGGATTCGGGTCCGGTGATGTCGGCGACCGAGCGGTGCGAGCCCTCCTCGCCGTACGCGCCGGCCGCCTCCCGCCAACCCTCCGGCCGCACGCCGTACTGCTTGCCGAGCAGGGCCAGGAAGATCTGCGACTTCTGCTTGCCGAAGCCGGGCAGGGCGTTGAGGCGGCTGAGCAGCTCCTTGCCGGTGCGGGTGTCCTTCCACAGCGCGGAGGCCTCGCCGTCGTACTGCGCCACGAGGAACTGGCAGAGCTGCTGCACCCGTTTGGCCATCGCCGCCGGGTAGCGGTGCACGGCGGGTTTCGCGGAGAGGAGGGCGACGAACTCCTCCGGGTTGTACACGGCGATCTCCCGGGCGTCCAGGTCGTTCCGTCCGAGCCGCCGGGCGATGGTCAACGGGCCGGTGAACGCCCATTCCATCGGCACCTGCTGGTCGAGCAGCATGCCGACGAGCGCGGCCAGCGCACTGCGTCCGAGTAGTTCGTCGGCCTCGGGCTGCTGTGCGAGCCGGACGGTGACGTTCATGGGCTTGCCCTCCTCGGAGTTGACGTCGGGTCGGCGCCCAGTCTGGTGGACGGGGCCGGGGCGGGGGCTGTCAACACGCCCGTAGCCGGGGAACTCTTGGAGTTCCAGGGCCTTGTCATGCCTGGTTTGTTCGTTGGCGGAGCGGTTGCCGGAGGCGTTCGCTCCATCGGTCGGGGGAATTCACGGCATATTTTTCGCCCCCCACGGCCGAGCCCGCCGACCGGTCGGCCTCTCCTGAAGGTGTGCGGCCGGACGGCGAATCCGGTCGAGGGAGTGTCAGGGGGTGCCGAGGCCGTTGAGGAGGGTGGTGAGGACGAGGGTGGCGCGGGCTTCGGGGGTGGCGGGGGTGCCGGGGCGGTCGGCGGTGGCGGCCTCGTGGATGAGGGCGTAGTAGACGCGGCGGGCCCAGTCGAGGTCGGTGTCGGGGCGCAGCACTCCGGCGGCGCGGGCGCGTTGGAAGAGGGCGTCGCAGCGGGCCAGGACGTCGGCGTGGATCCGGGCGGTCTCCGGGTCGTCGTCGCCGGCGGCGTTCATCGCGAAGCCCCAACTGATCTTCACCTGGAGGACGTTGGCGGTGGCCTGGTGGAGGGCGACCAGGGGCGGGGTGCTGTCGCTGACGGACTCGACGGCGGCGTGGAACTGGCGGGCGGCCCAGGCGCAGAGGGCGGCGAGCAGGGCCTCACGGGTGGCGAAGCGGCGGTGGACGGTGGTGCGGGCGACCCCGGCGGCCTCGGCGATCTGCTCCATGGTGGCGGCCGGATTGGCGCTCAGGACGCGCTCGGCGGCTTCCAGGATGGCCCGGACGGTGCGCTCGGCGTCGGCGCGGAGGGGGCGTGGCGGCGTCGGCATGGCGGTTCTCCCGGGTGGCGGCTCTGGTCGGGGGACAGGCTACAGCGGTGTTGCCGATCGATGGTTAGTTGCGTCATGGGTGATGCATGTTCTACGTTTTCTGCGTCAGGAGTGACGCAATTTCGTGGCCTGTGTGGAGGGGACATCCATGGACCTGCAGCTGAACGGCAAGACCGCCGTGGTGACCGGGGCCGGCCGGGGGATCGGGCTGGCCGTGGTGGAGGCGCTGGTGGCGGAGGGGGTGCGCGTGGTGGCGGGCGCCCGGACGGTGACACCGGAGCTGGCGCGGACCGGGGCGGTCGCGGTGTCGGTGGATCTGGCGACGCCGGACGGGCCGGGGCGGCTGGTGGAGACGGCGGTGGCCGAACTCGGCGGCGATCTCGACCTGTTGGTGAACAACGTCGGCGGCGGGGACGGCGGCGAGCGGCAGGTGGGCGGCTTCCTGTCGTTCACGGACCAGCAGTGGCAGCAGTCCTTCGACCTCAACCTGATGGCCGCCGTCCGCACCACCCGGGCCGCGCTGCCCGGGCTGGTCCGGCGGCGGGGCGCGATCGTCAACGTCTCGTCGAACAGCGCCCGGCTGCCGCACGCCGGGCCCGTCCCGTACGCCACGGTGAAGGCGGCGTTGACGGCCTTCGGCAAGGCGCTGGCCGAGGAGTTCGGGCCGGGCGGGGTGCGGGTGAACACCGTCTCGCCGGGTCCGGTGCGTACCGCGCTGTGGGAGGCGCCGGACGGCTACGGGGCCGCGCTGGCCGGGGCGTTGGGCCTGCCGCAGGAGCAGCTGCTGGCGGCGCTGCCGGGGACGGCCGGGATGACCACCGGCCGGCTGGTCGAGCCGGCGGAGGTGGCGGCGCTGGTGGCGTACCTGGCCTCGCCGCTGGCGGGGAGCATCACCGGAGCGGACCACGTGATCGACGGCGGCGCGGTCAAGACGGTGTGACCGGAGGGCCGGGCTCCGTACGTACGATCCAGCCCGGACCGTTCACTCGGGCGGAAGTTCGGCGCGGGTTCGAGCAAGTGGGTCATTTCATATGACTGTTTCCGTTGCGCCGGTGCGGCACCGCCCGCGCGCGCCATTCTTGGTCCAATCGACGCGTCCAGAAAGGCCCGCCCGCCGTGACTCAGCCGTTCGAACTGCCGTCCTTCTACGTGCCGCACCCGGCACGCCTCAATCCCCATCTGGACGAGGCCCGGGCCCATTCCACCGTCTGGGCCCGGGAGATGGGCATGCTGGAGGGATCCGGCATCTGGGACCAGGCCGACCTGGACGCCCACGACTACGGCCTGCTCTGCGCCTACACCCACCCCGACGCCTCCGCCGAGGCGCTCTCCCTGGTCACCGACTGGTACGTGTGGGTCTTCTTCTTCGACGACCACTTCCTCGACATGTACAAGCGCACCAACGACCGCGAGGCCGGCAAGGCGCACCTCGACCGGCTGCCGCTGTTCATGCCAGCCGACCCGACCACCCCGGTGCCGGAGCCGGAGAACCCGGTCGAGGCGGGCCTGGCCGACCTGTGGCGGCGCACCGTGCCGGCGATGGGCGGGGACTGGCGGATCCGCTTCGCCGAGAGCACCCGCAACCTGCTCAACGAGTCGCTGTGGGAGCTCGCCAACATCGATGCGGGCCGGGTCGCCAACCCGGTCGAGTACATCGAGATGCGCCGCAAGGTCGGCGGGGCGCCCTGGTCCGCCCAGCTGGTCGAGTACGCGGCCGGCGCCGAGGTCCCGAAGGAGGTCTCCGGCTCGCGCGCGCTGCGGGTGCTGATGGACGCCTTCGCCGACGGCGTGCACCTGCGCAACGACATCTTCTCGTACCAGCGGGAGGTGGAGGACGAGGGCGAGCTGAGCAACGGCATCCTGGTGCTGGAGAAGTTCCTGGAGTGCTCCACCCAGGAGGCCGCCGAGGCGGTCAACGACCTGCTCACCTCGCGGCTCCAGCAGTTCGAGAACACGGTGTTCACCGAACTGCCCGTGCTGTTCGCCGAGACCGGGCTCGGCCCCGAGGACCGCGCCCGGGTGATGGCGTACGTCAAGGGCCTGCAGGACTGGCAGTCCGGCGGCCACGAGTGGCACATGCGCTCCAGCCGGTACATGAACGGCGGTGGCGCGGCGGCCGGTTCGGGCGGCCGCGTCGCGGCGGGGACGGGCGGCGCGCTGCCCGGCACCGGCAACTGGTGGGACCCGTTCGCGATCGGCGGGGTGGGCACCTCGGCGCTGGACATCCTGCGCAGCGGGGCGATGGGCGGCGCTCCCGCGGTCGGTTCCGGTGGCGCTCCCGCGGCCGGTGCGGCCGGTGCGGGCGGGGTCGGGCCCGCGGTGCGGCGGGCCCGGTCGCACGGCCACGTGCCGTTCCGGCCCGTCGGTCCGTCCCGACTGCCCGAGTTCAAGCTGCCGTTCACCGCCACGCTGAGCCCGCACCTGGACGGCGCGCGGGAGCGGGTGATCGAGTGGGCCGAGCGGATGGGCATGCTGGAGGAGCAACCCGGCATCCCCGGATCCGGCATCTGGGACGCCGAGTCCATGCGGGACTACGACCTCCCGCTCTGCGCGGCCGGCATCCACCCGGACGCCAACGCCGACCAACTCGACGTCTCCTCCGCCTGGTTGGCCTGGGGCACCTGGGCCGACGACTACTACCCGGTGGTCTTCGGGCGCACCCGCGACCTGGCCGGCGCCAAGCTCGCCAACGAGCGGCTCCCGCTGTTCATGCCGGTCGACGGCAGCCCCGCGCCCGAGCCGGCCAACGCCCTGGAGCGCGGCCTCGCCGACATCTGGGAGCGCACCGCCGGCCCGATGACGGCCGACGCCCGGCGTCGGTTCCGCAAGGCGATCGAGGACATGACCGCGAGCTGGATCTGGGAGCTCAACAACCAGGTGCAGAACCGGATCCCGGACCCGGTGGACTACCTGGAGATGCGCCGCGCCACCTTCGGCTCCGACCTCACCATGAGCCTGTGCCGGCTCGCCCACGGGCAGGTCGTGCCGCCGGGCGTCTACGAGCACGGCTCGATGCGCTCGCTGGAGAACTCGGCCGCGGACTACGCGTGCATGATGAACGACCTGTTCTCGTACCAGAAGGAGGTCGAGTACGAGGGCGAGGTGCACAACGCCGTCCTGGTGGTGCAGAACTTCTTCAACTGCGACTACCCGTCCGCCGTCCGGATCGTCGACGACCTGATGCACTCCCGGCTGGACCAGTTCCAGCACGTCGCGGCGAAGGAACTGCCCGTCCTGTACGACGACTTCGCGCTGGAGCCGGCTGCCAGGGAGATGCTGGACGGGTACGTGAAGGAGCTGGAGAACTGGCTCGCGGGCATCCTGGTCTGGCACCGGGACTGCCGTCGGTACCGCGAGGAGGACCTGCTCCGGCACTTCGGCGAGCAGCGGGAGCTGAGGGCGGGGGCGGGCCGGGCGGCCGAGGCGAGGGCCGTACCCGCCTTCCGGGCGCCGGCCGCTCCGGTGCCGGCGCTGCCCGCGCCGGTCGTGTCCGCTCGGGTCGTGTCCGCGCCGAAGGCCCCGAGTGGTGCGGTGCCCGCCGGCGGTGTGCCGGTCGGGCCGACCGGTCTGGGGACGGCCTCGCTGCGCCCGCCGCTGGCCGGTGCGGCCCCGGCCGGCGGGGCGGTGGCCCTGGGCTGATCGGCGAGCCGGGCTCCTCGGCGCGCGACGCTTCAGAGCTTGACGCCGAGGAGCTCGCGCAGTGCGCGGTCGCCGGCCGGGGTGACCCGCAGGGCCCGGCCGGAGCCGATCCGCTCCACCCAGGCCCGGTCCAGCGCCGTCCGGCAGAGTGCCGCGCCCAGCGCGCCGCCGAGATGGCTGCGGCGCTCCGTCCAGTCCAGGCAGTTGCGCACCACCGGCCGCCCGCCCCGGCGGCCGGCCCGCTCGGGCAGTTCGATCGCCTGCGCGGTCAGCCAGGCCCGGCCGCGCCCGGTGACGGCGAGGCCGGCGTCGTCGGTGAGCAGGCCGCGGGCGAGCAGCGCGTCCGCGACGGCCACGCCGAGGCGGCCGGCCAGGTGGTCGTAGCAGGTGCGGGCGCGGGCCTCGGCACTCTGCCGGGTGGCCGCGCCCAGGCTGTGCGGGGTGGGGGCGTCGCCCTGGTCGGCGAAGACGACGAGGTCCTCGATCAGGGTGGCGACCGCCGGGGTGGCCAGCCGGACGTACCGGTGCCGCCCCTGCCGCTCCTCGGCCAGCAGCCCGCCCGCGATCAGCCGCGACAGGTGCTCGCTGGCCGTGGACGGCGCGACGCCCGCCTGCCGGGCCAGCTCGCCGGCGGTCCAGGCGCGGCCGTCGAGCAGCGCGGTGCAGAACGCGGCGCGGGTGGGGTCGGCGAGCAGGGCGGCGAAGGCGGCTAGCGACATGCCTCCATGGTCGCCCCGGCACGGTTCGGCGCGGGCCGAAGCGTCGTCGGGGCGGGGCCGGGCGGCGCGGGCCGAAGCGTTGAGGGCGCGGGCCTAAGCGAACCGGGGCGGCACACTTCGGCGCGGGCCGAAACGAGCCGGATCCAGGATGACCGGTATGAGCGATCCCACGGTGTTCTCCCGCTACGACTCGATGACCCCTGGCCCTGACCCGATGACCCCTGGCCCTGACCTGGTGACGCCCGGAGGCGACCCGATGACCGCCTTCGCCGCCCTGCACCACCGCCCCGGCCGCCCGCTGCTGCTCCCGAACGCCTGGGACCACGCCTCGGCGGCCGCCCTCGCCGCCGAGGGGTACACCGCGATCGGCACCACCAGCCTGGGGGTGGCGGCCGCCGCCGGCCTGCCCGACGGCGCGGCCGCCACCCGCGCGGAGACCGTACGGCTGGCCCGCCGGCTCGGCCACGACGGGTTCCTGCTGAGCGTCGACGCCGAGTCCGGATTCAGCGACGACCCCGAAGAAGTCGCCGCCCTGGCCGTCGAGTTGGCGCAGGCCGGGGCGGTCGGCGTCAACCTGGAGGACGGTCGGGCGGACGGCACCCTGGCGCCGTCGGCCGTCCACGCGGCGAAGATCGCGGCGGTGAAGGCGGCCGCGCCGGGGCTCTTCGTGAACGCCCGCACCGACACCTACTGGGCCGGGAGTCGCGACCCCGGGCCGGAGACGGTCCGCCGCCTGGAGGCCTACCAGCAGGCGGGCGCGGACGGCGTGTTCGTCCCGGGGCTGGCCGATCCGGTGGCCATCACAGGCCTGGTCGGCCGGCTCGCCGTCCCGCTCAACATCCTCTGGACGCCGACCGGCCCGAGCTTCGCCGAACTCGCCGCGCTGGGGGTGGCCAGGGTCAGCCTCGGTTCGCTGCTGTACCGCTCCGCGCTGGCGGCGGCGGTGGCCACGGCGGCGGCCGTCGCCGCGGGCGGTGCGGTCGGTCCGGTGCCGGGGTATGCCGAGATCCAGGCGCTGAGCGGAGAGTGACGACGCGTCAGGTCTCCTGGCGGGTCCGCCGGCCGGCCTCGATGCCGTCCAGGATCAGCCGGATGCCGCCGGTGAACTCGCTGTCCCGGCCGTCGGAGATCTCCTGTCGCACCTGGGTGGTGTACAGCCGGTGCAGGCGTGGGTAGTCCTTGGTGGCGTCGATGACGGCGGGTAGCAGCTGGTCCATCCACTCCTGCTCCTCCCGGCCGTGCCGCGCCAGCGCTCTCAGCCAGGAGGCCTCCACACTGGCCGTCCCGATGGTGTAGCCGAGGACGGCGCCCATCGCGTCGTTGGCCTCGGCGAGGCCGAAGCCGGACTCCTCCAGGATGGTCAGCACCGCCTCGGACAGCCGCATCCAGCTGGGACCGAGGTAGACCATCCCGACGTCGCCGATCACCGAGACCATCCACGGGTGGCGCAGGATGACCGAGCGCACGCCTTCGGCGCACTCGGCGACGGCCTCGCGCCAGGCGTCCGGGCGCTGGGCGTCGCCCGTCGCGGGCAGCGGGAGCTCGGCGAACACCTCGTCGACGACCAGCGCGAGCAGCTCGTCCTTGTTGGCGACGTGGGTGTACATCGAGGTGGCGCCGGCGTTGAGGCGGGCGCCGAGCTTGCGCATGCTGAGGGCCTCGATGCCGTTGCCGTCCAGGATCGCGAGGGCCTCCGCGACGATCTGCCGGCGGCTGAGCGGCGGCTGCTCGCGCCGCGCGGGCTGGGGGCGGCTCCACAGGGCGCCCGGCGCATCCTTCGGCCTGGCCGTCATCAGGCCCTCCTCTCGGTCTTCGCCGGCCTGCTCGGCTCGGCTTCGCTCCGTTCAGCATAAGCCGCGCCGAACAGTGTACGGCATTGCGAACGGTGTGCGGCGTCCGTACAGTGTGCGGAGCGGCGCACACCGCACCCGTGGGGACGGGGCGCGGCGTGCCCGCGCAGACTTCCGCCCGGCCCGAGGCCGGCGCGCTCACTTCGAAGGGGGATCGCGGTGGACCGTCATCCGCGGCGCTGGCTCATCCTGATCGTGCTCTGTCTCAGCAGCCTGGTGCTGGTGGTCGACAACATGGTGCTCACGGTGTCCATCCCGCAGATCGCGGAGGACCTCAAGGCCGGGGCGCAGGACATCCAGTGGATCATCGACTCCTACATCCTGGTCTTCGCGGGCCTGCTGCTCACCTCGGGCAGCCTCTCCGACCGGTTCGGCCGGCGGAAGGTGATGATCATCGGCCTGGTGCTGTTCGGTGCGGCCTCCCTGGTCGCGTCCGTCGCCGACAGCCCGGGGCAGCTCATCGCCGGGCGCGTCCTGATGGGCGTCGGCGGGGCACTGGTCATGCCGAGCACGCTCTCCATCCTGATCACCGTCTTCGACGACCAGGAACGGCCCAAGGCGATCGCCGCGTGGAGCGCGGTGGCCATGCTCGGCCTGGTCGGCGGGCCGGTGCTCGGCGGTGCGCTGATCGCGCACTTCTGGTGGGGCGCGGTCTTCCTGATCAACGTGCCGGTCGCGGTGGTCGCCATCCTCGCGGCGGCCGTGCTGATGCCGGAGTCCAAGGGGCCGTGGCGCCGGCCGGACCTGCCCGGCATGCTGCTCTCGATGGTCGGGATGACCGCGCTGGTCTGGTCGATCATCGTGCTGCCCCGGGACGGCATCACCAGCCCCGGCACGCTCGGCGCGCTCGCCGTCGCGGTGGTCTCGCTGGTCGGGTTCGGGGTGCGCCAGGTCCGGGCCGAGTCGCCGATGGTCCCGCTCAAGCTGTTCCGCAACCGGGTGTTCACCGGAGCCAGCTTCTCGCTCGTCCTGCTGGCCTTCGCGACCGGCGGCCTGATGCTGGTCCTCACCCAGTACCTGCAGTTCGTGCTGGAGTTCTCGCCCACCGACACCGGCCTGGCGTTCATCCCGCTGGCCGTCGCCTCGCTGGTGTTCAACGCGCTCGGCGCCGCCCTCGGCAAGAAGGTCGCCCCGCGGGTGATGGTCTCGGCCGGCATGCTGGTCATGGCGGCCGGGTTCGGGCTGCTGGCCACGCTCTCGGTCGGCGACGGCTTCGCCAAGGTCGCCCTGGCCATGCTGGTGCTGGGCGTCGGCTCCGGCGTCGGGATGCCGGCCGCGGCCAACGCGCTGATGGGCGCGATCCCGGCCGAGCACGCCGGCGTCGGCTCCGCGCTCAACGACACCATCCAGCAGTCCGGTTCCGCGCTGGGCGTGGCGATCCTCGGCACCGTCCTGTCCAGCACCTACACCGGCGCGATGCCCGCCGACGCGCCCGCCGCCGGGAGGCACGCGATCACGGACGCGCTGGCCCTCTCCGCGAGCACCGGGGACGGTGGCCTGGCCGCCGCCGCCCGCGACGCCTTCAACACCGCGACCTCCGTCACCTTCACGGCGGGCGGGATCTCCGTGCTGGCGGCCGCGGCGCTGACCCTGGTGCTGATGCGGGACGGCCGCAAGCCCGGCCCGACCGGGGCCGGGGCCGGGGCCGAGGCCGGGGCCGAGGCTGAGAGTGCGGCCGGGGCGGCGGAACCGGCCGTGCAGACGGCGGGCTGAGCCTGTCGGGAGCGGGCCCGGGTACCGGCGGCGACGCCGGTACCCGGGCCCGTAGCCTTTGTCCCATGGCCCCTGAACGCGCCGTGCTCCCCGCGTACGCGGCGCCCGAACGCCTCGTCTTGAACGAATCGGACACCCCGACCGGACGATCGGGAGCCTCGGCCGGGTGAATCACCCTGTCAGCCGGTCACCACGGTCACCACGTCGATCCGACCGGTTCCAGGCGCAGGTGCCGCGGAGCGGTGTGCAGTCGGGGCGGCAGCTCATCGGCCCAGGGCAGGGCGGGTGCCGCGGCGCCGGCGGTGAACCAGAGGAGGACGTCCTCGCCGGTGCGGACCGGCAGGGCCGGGAAGTTGTTCTCGGCATGTTCGGTGCGGTGGACGCCGAGTGGCGGCAGGCCGGCGGCGGCCAGCGCGGGGCGTACGTGCCGCGTGAAGTACTCGGCGAAATCCGGCTGCCTCGGGTGACAGATGGTGAGGGTGACCGCCTCGGCGTCCGGTGGCGCGGTGAAGCCGGGGCCGTCGAGCAGCAGGACGTTGTCCGAGTCGAGCATGGTCGCGTTGGCCTCGTCCCGGTGGGTCTGCCAGACCGGACCGTAGTAGAACGCGCTCAGCGCGCGGGCGCGGGCCGCCATGTCGGGGAAGGCCCGCAGCCAGACGAAGCGGTCCGGGTCGTCCACGTCGAGGAAACGGCCGCCGAGCGTGATGCCGACGGACTCCTGTCCGGCCACGAACTCCCGCTCGAACAGGGAGACCAGGGTGTCCCGCGCTCCGGGGTGGAGGGTGTACTGACGCAGCTCGACGATGCTCACGCTTCCGCTCCCCGGACACGGCTGAGGTCCATCACCCAGTTGCGCTCCCAGCTGCGACCGCCGTCCGCCGAGAACTCCTGCTCCCAGCGGGCCGTGTCGTGGCCGAGCCGGAGCCAGGTGAAGTGGACCCGGATGGCGCGACCCCCGTACGCGTCATCCCCGTGGAAATCACCCCGGTCTCCCGTGAACGAGCCCGTCACCGGCGGGTCGAGCCGGCCGCTGCGGCTGTCCGACCAGTGAATGGCCCACTGCTTCCGCTCCGGGTCGTACAGGCGCAGCGTCACGCCCTGGTAGCCGAGCGTCGGGAAGGTGATCTCGTCGATGTTTCCGGCGCCACCGAACAGCGGGCGCACGAACGCCCGACCGGGGAACTCCTGCCAGTCGTCGCTCCGGTCGGACAGCGGCTCGGCGAGGCGGCGGTTGGCCACGTCCCAGACGCCGTGAAGGAAGTCGAAGTCGTCCATGCGGTGGAGAGTAGGAGTACTTCACTGACATCTCCTGTCAGGTGAGGGAGAAGCACCGGCGGATACTTGCCGTCATGCGTGCCGACCGGTTGATCTCCCTGTTGCTGCTGTTGCAGACCCGTGGACGGATGACCGCGCAGCAGCTCGCCGAGGAGCTGGAGGTTTCCGTGAGGACGGTCTACCGGGACGTGGAGGCGCTCGGTACGGCCGGCATCCCGCTGTTCGGGGAGGCAGGGCACGCGGGTGGGTACCGGCTGCTCGACGGGTACCGGACCCGGCTGACCGGGCTGACGGCGGACGAGGCACAGGCGGCGTTCCTGGCCGCGCTGCCCGGGCCGGCGGCCGAGTTGGGTCTCGGCGAGGTGTTGGCGGCCGCTCAGCTGAAGCTGCGGGCCGCGTTGCCGGCCGAACTGCGCGAACGCGCGGGGCGGATCCAGGAACGCTTCCTCCTGGACGCGCCCGGCTGGTACGGGAACGGCGACGAGACGCCGCACCTGCCGGCAGTGGCGGCGGCGGTGTGGGGGCGACGGGTGATCTCGGTTCGCTACCGCCGGTGGACGGCACCGGAGGAGGTCGAGCGGCGGCTGGAGCCGTACGGGTTGGTGCTCAAGGCCGGGAGGTGGTACCTGGTGGCGGCGAGCGGGGGCGACCCGCGTACCTACCGGGTCGACAAGATCCTCGAACTGCGGCTGCTGGACGAGGAGTTCTCGACGCCTCCTGGCTTCGATCTGGGCGCGCACTGGCAGGCGCAGCTGTCCGACTTCCACGCGCGACTGCACACCGGAGAGGCGGTGGTGCGCTTGTCGCCGCGCGGGGTCGGTCGGGTGCGGGAGCAGCTCGGGCACGCGGTTGCCGATGCGGTCGCCACCACCGGCGCCCTGGACACCGACGGCTGGACGGTGGCGACCGTCCCCATCGAGTCGGTCGACCACGCCCACGGCGAATTCCTCAAGCTGGGCACCGACCTGGAAGTCCTCCAACCGCAGTCCCTGCGAGCCCGGATCGCCACCACCGTCCGCACCCTCGCGGCTCGCTATGCCTGAGGACCACCGGCGGGTCGCCGCTCGCCGCGCCCTTCGGCTGGTGGTGCCTGGATCCGGGGCCGGACTCCGTTACCGGGTCGGGCGGCTTGCGGCCAGCAGGTCGTGCAGAAGCGGCAGCAACTCCTCGGGTTCGGCCGCGGCGAGTTCGCCGAAGGCCCCGCTGGATCGAGCCAGGATGATCCCTGCGAAGGCTGCCGCCGCCAGTTCGGCCCGCAACTGCGGACGGTCCACCTGCTCGGCGGCGAAGCGGTCGCGCAGCGGCTCCACCAGCCGCTCGTGGAGATAGGTGCGGGCGGCCTGCTGTACCTCGGTCCGGTCGCCGGGCAGGACCGCGGCCTGGAAGGAGGGGCCGGGACCGCGTTGGGAGAAACGCTCCAGCAGACCGCGCAAGCGGTCCTCCTCCAGGAGGTCGGCAGGTACGGAGTCGCCCAGCTCGACGCGGACGGTGGCCAGGTAGAGCTGTGTCTTGCCGCCGAAGTACCGGGCGATCAACGCCGGGTCCACACCGGCCCGTTCACCGATCTCCCGGGTGGTGGTGCGCTCGAAACCGCGATCCGCGAAGAGTTCCATCGCCGCCCGGATCAGGAGCTCCCGGCTGCGGGCGGCGTCCCGGCGTCGGGGTGCCCCCGGCTCCGGCCGATCGCCGCCGGGGGTGGTGGGGTCGGTCCCGGGGGCGGCCTCGGTCACCGCTCGGCCCCGGCCCGCAGGACGGGCACCTCGCCCTCGCCGGCCACGCCGTCGGCGATGCTCTCGTCCACCATCAGCTCCTCGTCCACGCACGCACCCCTGCGGGAGGCGGTCACGGCACTGAGCCGCGGCAGGACGATCGTAACCAGCCCGATCACCACCCACACCGCACAGCCGATCAGCGCCGCGTCCCGGTAGCCGCCGTCAGTGGGCAGTCGCCGTCCGGGCTCGGTGTGCGCCTGGAGCACGGCGCCGCACAGCGCGCTGCCGGTGGAGTAGCCGACGTAGCGCAGCACCTGGTTGAAGCTGACCGCGCTGCCGACCTCGTGGGCGGGTACCGCGTTGACGATCAACCCCGGCATCACGGCGAAGGTGCAGCTGACACCGAGTCCGGCGATCCCCATCACCACCAGGAGCTCCCACAAGTGGTCGCGGGCGAACAGGAAGAACAGCATCGAGACCAGCGAGATCGCACAACCCAGCGGCAGCACCAGGGCGGACGAGGTGCGCCGGGCGAGGACCGGGACCACCTTGCTGGACAGCAGGCTGAGCGCCGAGAACGGCAGCAGCACGAGGCCGGCGACCACGACCGAGGCGCCCAGGCCGTAGCCGGTGCCGGTCGGGGTCTGGACGTAGCGGATCACCAGCGACATCAGCAGGTACATCCCGACGCCCGCGACCAGGCCGGCCACGTCCGCGGTCAGCACGACGGGGTTGGTCAGGCTGCGCAGGTCGACCAGCGGGTGGGCGGTGCGCAGTTCGTGCCATATCCAGGTGATCAGCAGCAGGAGGGAGACGGCGGCCACCGTCCACAGGCGGGCGCTGGCCCAGCCCCAGGTCTCGCCCTCGCTGAGCACCAGCAGCAGTCCGACCAGCGCCAGGCCGAGCAGCGCGGCGCCGAGCGCGTCCAGCGGGCGCCGTGCACGGTCCGTGGTCGGCGGCAGGACCAGGGCGGCCAGCGCCAGGGCCAGGGCGCTGATCACGGCGCCGAACCAGAAGCCCGCGTGGATGCCGAAGGATTCGGCGATCAGGCCGGTGATCGGGTAGCCGAGGCCGACCCCGGCGACGGTGGTGATGGAGAGCAGCGCGACCGCCGAGCGGGAGGCCGCGGCGGGCAGGCTGTCCCGCGCGGTGGCGATGGCCAGCGGGGTCAGTCCGAGCCCGACACCCTGCAGTGCGCGTCCCACGAGCAGCCAGCCGAAGCCGAGCGGCAGTGCGGCCAGCACGCTCCCGAGGACCACGACCGCGGCCGCGGTGAGCGTGACCGTACGCCGGGCCGGGCCGTCGCCCAGGCGACCCAGCACCGGAGTGGTGAGGGCCCCGACCAGCATGGTGATGGTCAGCGACCACTGCGCCTCGGAGAGCGACACGTGGTCGACGGCCGCGATGGTCGGGATCATCGGCGCACCGAGGCTGCTGATCACCGCCACCACGGCGCTGAGGAACACCAGGACGGGCACCAGAGCCCGCTCACGTCCGCTGGGGCTCTCCATGGACGCGCCCTCCCTTGCCGGAGATCGATTGCCTGAACCGGAGACCGCACGCCGCACCCGCCGTCCGGGCATCCCGGGGATGCGCGCAGCGCGCGATGTCATCAGTTGATGTCTTCAGATGATGACATACGCCGGCCGCCGGACAGAAGGCCGCAGGAGGACGGAAGGAAGAGCGTGATCCGCAGCCCTGGGAACGACGAAGGCCCGGACCGCCGGCTGTGCTCCGCCCGACCCGGCGGCCGTACCGGCGGGCGACCGGGGGCGCGATGCACTGCCGTCGGGCGTAATGGAAGGACCCGCCCCGGCGAACTGCGCCGGGGTGTCGGGCCGATCGAGCCGGTGCCGAGTGCCGCGACCGGAGGAGGACGGCGGTGAGCGAGGATGCGCGGTGAGCGGTCGTCCGGCGCAGCGGGGCCGGACTGGTCGGAGGGGCGCGGCGAGCGTCTGCTGGGCGCGCTGCTCGATCGGGCCCATGAGCTGCCGCCCCAGCTGATCGCCCCGCTGGTCGCCGACGTGGTGCGCGGGCTCGGCGGCCGTGACCCGGCGCTCCTGCTGCAGGACTACGGCCAGCTGGTGCTGGCGCCGCTGTCGGGGCTGGGGTCGGCCGCCGGGGAGCCGGTGCCGATCGACGGTTCCCCCGCGGGTGCGGCGTTCCTGCGCGGTGCCTCCGTCGAGGAGGCGCAGGCCGACGGGGTGCGGGTGTACCTGCCGTTGCTGGACGGCGGCGACGAGGTGGGGGTGCTGGCCCTCACGCTGGATACCGTCGATGACGAGGACCGGCGGCTGTTGCGGCGCCTCGCCGCCCTGGCTGCCGATCTGCTGGTCACCAAGAGCGGCTACACCGACCGGATCTTCCAGGCCCGGCGCCTCGAACCGATGGGTGTGGCCGCCGAGATCCAGTGGTCGCTGCTGCCGCCGCTGTCGATGACCGTCCACCGGGTCGCCGTGGCCGGCATCCTCGAACCCGCCTACCAGGTGGCCGGTGACAGCTTCGACTACGCGCTCAACGACGACCTCCTGCACGTGGCCACGATCGACGCCATGGGCCACGGGCTCGACGCCGCGACCATGGCGACCGTCGCCATCGGCGCGTACCGGCACGCCCGGCGCGCCGACATCGGACTGGCCGAGATCTACGCGTTCATGGACCGGGCGATCGCCGAGCAGTTCGGGCCGGACCACTTCGTCACCGCGCAGATGATGCGCCTGGACACCCTGACCGGCCACCTGCAGTGGGTCAACGCCGGCCATCCCCAGCCGCTGCTGATCCGCGACCACGTCGTCGTCGAGCGGCTGGAGAGCGAGACCACCCTGCCGGTCGGCTTCGGCGGCGAGGAGCCGGTGATCAGCGAGCGGGTACTGCGGCACGGTGACCGGGTCCTGTGCTTCACCGACGGCCTGGTCGAGGAGCGCGAGCCCGGCGGGGAGCAGTTCGGGGAGGAGCAGCTCATCGACTGGGTCAACCGGGTCGAGCGCTCGCAGGCCGGGGTGCGGGCCGTGGTGCGCGCGCTCTCCCATGTCCTGAAGGAGAAGCGGGGCGGGCGCACGAGCGACGACGCCACCCTGTTCCTGATCGAGTGGCGCTGAGCTGAGCGGGTCGGCACCCCCGCGCCGGCACCCCTGACCGGCCCGACCGGCCCGATCGGCGCGGTGCGGGCGGAGTACCGTGGGGATATCGGGGCGGCCCGGCCGCCGCTCCCCAACGGTCGGCCCCCGCTCGGTGGGGTCGGCGTGCGTCCACGGACAGGTGGCGAGCCATGTCGGACGAAACCGGTGCTGCGCTCCCGGGACTTCTGCCGGACCGGTTCCGGCAGGCCGCGAAGCCGGGGACGGTCCTGTTGCGCCTGGAGACCACCCAGTCGCGCGAGGGTGTGCTCGACGGCGCGTGGTGGCCGCGCTCGCGGGACATCGGAGTCGAACTGCCAGGTCTGGTCAGGGCGTTGACCGAACACCTCGGCCCCGTGGCGAGCGTCGGGCTGGACGCTGAAGCCTGGGACGACGTGCCGGCCCGGCTGGTCGTCGACGGCCGGTCGGTGCACATCGACCGGTACCCGGTCGGTGACGACACGGTGATCGTCACGCGGGGCGACCGCGATCACTTCAGCCTGCTCGTCGTCCCCCCGCAGGCGAGCCAGGAGGCGGCCCTGTCCGCGATGGCACGCGCGGTCGAGGCCGACGGAACCGACTCGGCACGGCAGATCCTCGTCGCCACCGGCATCGGCGCCGACCCGCCGGGCGAAGGGTCCTGAGGGACGGGCCTCGCGGGCCGGGCTCCTCGGGCAGACAGGAAAGGCTGGGCAGCGAGATGTCCGTCTACGTGAAACTCTCGGCCGACGCCCGGGCGCCGGAGGAGCCCTCGAAGGGTCCGCTGGACATGCAGTACGAGGACGGTGCGGACGGCGTCACCTTCGAGTACGACCTGCATCCGAGCGGTGCGCTGCGCGTCCTGCGGGTCTTCGAGGACACGCCGTACCGGATCGAGGTCTGCTTCGGCCCCGGGGCGTGGCTCCAGGTCGTCGGCAGCTACCTGCGAGGCGGCGCCGAGTACTGACGGCGGTCCGTTCCGGGCGCGGTCCACCGGTCGCGGCCGATCCGCCCCGCCCCTACCGTCGTGTCCGGGGGCGGGAACGTCGGCACGGGAGGCCAGGATGCGGCACTACCGATGGGTTCTGGAGACGCAGGACGACGACGGCCGCTGGTCCCGGCGGGACGGCGCTCCCATGCCGGATCCGCTGGAGTACGACGGGCCGCCCCAGCGGGCGGCCAACCACCTGCGGGACGTGTTCGTGCGCACGCTCTCCCTGCCCGCGCCCGGCCCGCGGGCGATCAGGATCCGCCTCTGGGACGGGGCCGACATCGCCGGCCGGCCCCAGGCCGAGGCCGAATGGTCACGCGAGTGACACAGCCGAATGGTCACGCGAGTGACACACCCGGCTCCGCGGCCGTGGCGGGCGGCTCCCGCCCCGCCGGCTACGCGGGTACCGGCCAGGAGGTGGCCCGGCTGCGGGCGACATCCGCCCGCCTGAGGGCCTCACCGGCGCCGCCGGACGGAGCGACGGCCGACGGCAGGAAGTCGGAACGGGACTCCGGCCCCTGCGTGCCGCCACCCGTCTCCACGGCGAGCAGACCGCTCGCGGCCATGGTGTTCGCGGGACGGGCGGCTTCGGCCATCAGCCGGGCGGCATCGACGGCGTCCGTCTCCGGCGGGACGACCAGCAGGTTCAGCCGGCGCGGGGCGTACGAGAACACCGCGATCGTGTGCTCGTCCTGCTCGGTGGTGAACCAGCCCGCGTGGACGGTGTGCCCGGTGACCGGGATCCGCCGGGGGATGACGGGCCACTGCGCGGGGTTCACGGTGATCCGGGTGACCCGGCCCCACCGTTCGTCGAGTGCGGCGGCCAGGGCGGGGAGTTCGAGGAGGAGATCACGCGAGCGGGGCCACCAGGACCCGTCCAGGCGGCCGGGCCGCACGCCACTGGGCGTGAGGGAGAGCCGTGCGGTGGAATCCGGGGCGGCGGGCGTCGTCGCACGATCGAGCATCGTGGTCATGATCAAGAACCTGTCCCCGGGCCCGGCCCGTGAGGCCGGGTCCGGCATTGCCGTTCGCCGGAGACGACGCCAGTACCCGGTGCCGGCATGCGGAATGCCTTCGGTGATGTCCAGGCTACTCTCGGTCCGGCCCGGACCCGGCATGGTCACGGCGGTGGGGTTCCCCGCCCGGCGCCTTCGGACGGACACGGCGGAACGGGCGGCGGCCGCTCAGACCCGCCCGTAGCGGATCGCCTGGTCGGCGAACTCCCGGGCCATCTCCTCGGAAACGGTCGGACGGGTGCGGTGGATGGCGTCCAGATAGTCCTGGGTGCCGGGTTGGGTCCGTTCCCCCGTGTCGAGGGTGTGTTCGAAGGTGCTCTGGGCGACCGCCATGGCGACCTGCCTGATGTCGGCGGGAGTGAAGCCCTCGCTGGCTTCGGCGAGGACCGCCGTGTCGGCGGCGGTACCCGTCTTCGCCGTGTAGCCGGCCCACAGCGCGTCGCGGGCCGCGGCGTCGGGTGGCCCGACCGGCAGGACGTAGTCGAACCGGCCGTGGCGCAGGAACGCCGGGTCCAGGGCGGCCACCGAGTTGGTGGCGCAGACGAGGAGCCGGCCGTCGCGGTCACGGAACCGCACGATCGACTTGAGGAGTTCGTTGACCACGCCGACCGACGCGGGGGCGGCGAGGCTGCGCGTACCGGCGACCTCCTCGACCTCGTCGATGAACAGCAGCACGTGGTCGAGCTGCGCCACCTCCTCGAAGCGGCGGCCGAGTTCGGTGGCCAACCCGTCCTCGGACGCGAGCCGGGAGGGGAAGAGCTCGATGAACGGCCAGCTGAGCCGACCGGCCACGGCCTTGGCGAACGTGCTCTTGCCCGTGCCCGGCGGACCGAACAGTACGACCGCGCGGGGCGGTTCCACTCCGTGGGCGTCCGCCAGCTCGGGGTTCGCCAGGGGCAGCACCAGCCGCCGTTCGATGAGCCGCTTCTCGTCGGCCATGCCGGTGAGCCGCTCCCAGAGGTGGGCTTCGGGCATGACCGCGCCCAGCGCCGCCAGGACCGTCGGGCCCTGGGTGCTGACGACCTCCGACTTCTCGAAGTACGTGAGCCCGCGGTGGGGGTGGAACCCGGAGTTGACCAGTGCGGTGGCGCCGGTCTCCTCCTCGGGCAGCACCGCTGCGACGATCCTGGCACCGGCGTCCCGCAGACGGTGCTCCAGTGCGGACAGCAGGGCGGTGCCGATGCCCAGGTTCCGCCAGCCGGGGTGCAGGGCGATGCGCAGCACCCACGCCCGGTCCCCGTCCACCCGGCCCACCGCCGCGCCCACGACCCGTCCGTCGGCCACCACGACGACGCTCGGATCACGGGCCTGCAACGCGGCGACCACGTCGGAGAGGCGGAAGACGGCGGTGCGGTCCGTGGTGGCGCTCTCCGCGTCGAGCCGGACCACCGCTTCGAGGTCGTCCGGTGTGAAGTCCCGGACATGCCATACAGCCATGTGCCGCTCTCGAACGTCGCGTGCTCCCGGACTTCCATCATGGGCCGACCCCGGCGTGGCCGCCCGCCCGGACGAGCGGCCACGGCCGGTCCGCGTCGGCGTCACGCCTGGCGGGCGCCGGCGATCCGGGCGGGGACGGTGCCGAGCCACCAGGTGGGGTTGGCGGTGCCGTCGGTGGTGCGGCCGTCGCGGTGCACGTAGTGGCGCACGTCGCGGCCGGCCTCGTGGAACGCGCCGTTCAGGGCGCGCTCGATCCACTCGGCACCGAAGCGGAACACCTCGGCGGCGGCCCCGCCCAGAGGGTGGAACTCGTTCTCGTAGACGCGGATCTCCTTGGGCGCGCGGATCCGCTCGTAGTTGGCCAGGGCCTGCTCGAGTTGGGTCAGCTCGTCGAACTCGCCGATGCCGTACAGGACCGGGCAGGTGATCTCCTGGACGAGGTCGCCGAGCGGCATGCGGTCGACCAGCTCGCGGTCGAAGGCGTCCTCGTCGGTGTAGCCGGCCATGAACATGTAGTTGTTCTTGAAGGTCGGCTGGGCCCGTTCGAAGATCGTCCGGAAGTCGCCGGTGACTGCCTCGAAGGCGGCCAGCGCGGCGAGCCGGCGGTCGGTGGCCGCGGCGCGCGAACCCCAGTAGCCGCTCATCGAGATGCCGAACATGCCGATCCGGGCCGGGTCGACCTCCGGGAGCGAGGCCAGGTGGTCGATGTAGCGGCTGATCGCCCGCTCGTAGTTGGTGAGGTCGACGGTGAGCCCGTTGGCCCGGCTCTCGCCCTGGCCCGGGCCCTCGATGGAGAGGGCGACGATCCCGCGCGAGGTGTAGTACCGCTCGGCTGCGTAGATGTAGTCCTCCTTGATCATGTCCATCCCCGGCCCGAGGATCACCGCAGGGGCGTCGCGCACCTCGCCGGCCGGCAGGTGCAGCAGGCCGAAGACCTGGTGGCCCTCGAAGTCCAGGACCACCCGGCGGACCCGGTTGTCGCGCAGCGCGCCAAGGCGCTCCACGCAGTGGTCGGCGTGCTCGCGGAAGGCGAGCTTGCGCGGGTCGGTGGCGTCGAAGACGGAGTACTGGGCGCGGCCCCACATCACCGCGGCGCGCACGTACAGGTCGGCGGCGGTCTGGGCGAAGCCGCCCCGCTCGTGGTGGGCGGCGCGCTCCTCGGCCTGGCCGGCCACGGTGGCCCAGGCCTTGGGGAGCATCGCGCCGCTCTTCACCAGCTCGAAGACCTTGTCGAAGTCGGTGTGGTCGTGGCCGAGCTGCTCCAGGGTGCCCTTGGCCTGAGGGTGCAGGGCGTCGAAACCGCCCTGGGCGAGGGCGATGTCCAGGGCCCAGCTCTGGCCGGTCGAACGAACAGTCATCACGGATGTCCTCTCTCGATGGGGTGCCCGGCAGCTGCCGCGCAGTGCCTAAGTACTTATCTATTAAGTACTTAGGCTAAACTGTTGTCAACTCACCCGCCGACCCGCCCCACGGAAGTCACCTCATGCCCGAGCCGCAGTCCGTCCCCACTCGCGATCACGCCCTCGACGAGCTCACTCGTGCCGCCTACAGCCTCAGCGCCGCCGACTCCCGCCTGCGCGGACGCGCCACCCGCACGCCCGGTGCGCTCTCCCTCACGCACGCGCGAGCACTGCGCGTCCTGGTCGAGATGGGCCCGCTGCCGATCGGCCAACTGGCCGCCGCCGCCGAGACCACCGGCGCCGCCACCACTCAGCTGGTCAACGGCCTTGTCGCGGCCGGCTACGTCACCCGTGAACGCCCTGCGGGCGACAAGCGGTCGGTCATGGTCACCCTCACCGACGCCGGCCGGCGCCGCCACCACGAACGTCAGGCCGTCCTGGCCCGGGCGCTCGACACCGCACTCGCGCATCACGATGCCGTTGACCTGGGCATCGCGACCGACGTGCTGCGGCAACTGGCCGCCGTCTACGACCGGCTGTGACCACGGTGCCGCCGGGCCGGGCCCGGCGATTGTTCGCGGGCACGGCGGCCCCGACCGGCGGCCCCGTTTCCGCCCCGATCGGGATCGTCGGGGCGACGGACGAGCCGGTGAACGCAGAAGGCCGCCGTTGGGCCGGGGTGCATGAGACCGGAACCGGGACCAGTCAGCCGTGTCGCTCCGTGGGCATCACCCCGTGGATGCGGGAGATGGTGAACACCCGGTCGGCATTCCGCAGATGGCACCAGGCGTGGAGGTGGGGAGCATCCAGTTCGAGTCGGCTGAGCGTGCGGACGGTCGTGGTGCCCGAGGTGGCCACGTACTCGATCGTGATGGCCTGACCGTCGTTGACGGCATGGGCCAACTGGCGGACGTCGGTGAAGGACAGGTTGCGCGCGTGCCCGGCGATGATCTCCTCGGTGTCGCTGTCGTAGGGGCGTCCGTCCCAGGGATCGGGCTCCGGGACGTCCTGCGGGGCAGCCAGCAGTCGGGCGGCGAGGCAGCTCAGGTCGACGGTCGTCCGGGCGTCGGCCGCACGGGCCTCCGTCCGCCGTGGCCGGGACGGGCCGCCGGGCGGGCGCGGGGGCGGGACCGGGCTCGCCGCGCGGTGACGCTGGGCCCGTTCGATCCGGACAGACCCGTCCGGCTTCTCGGCGACGGGGGCGTAGCCGACGGACCGCAGTGCCGAGAGCGTCTGGTCCGGCGGGGTCCGGCTGATCAGCACCGTCGGTGCCAGCTGCCGCAGCCCGAGCTGGGTGAGCTTGCGGTGGGCGGCCAACTCGGCGAGGAGGGCGGGCTCCTCACCGTGGATCACACAGGCGGCGGAGACGACGCGCACCCGGCCGTGGCTGCGCGCGGTGTCGTGGATCAGGTACGAGAGCGGCTGGGGGAGCGGTTCGACGGCGACGTCGGCCAGATCGGCCGTCAAGGCGTCGGGGGTCAGGCCCGCGTCGAGGGCGCGGCGGACGCTGGCCGGGCTGAACCGCCAGACGGACGCCGCACCGGCGCTCTCCCGGTCCGCGGCGGACTCCAGCAGGGTGAGGAGGTGCGCCGACGGTGTACCGGAGACCACGGCCGTCAGATCGCTGCCGAACCGGGCGGTCCCGCTGGCGGTGGGCAGTAGCCGTCGGCAGGCGTCGGTCAGCGCGTCGGCGTCGTCGGCGAGCAGGGCGGCCCCGATCGGGGACACGGCTCCGAGGGCGAGTGCGCCGAGCAGTTCCGCCTCCCGGATCAGGGTGGCGAACGGTCCGGTGTCCTGGGGGAGTTCGTCGGCGAGCGGGCGGAGCCACACGAGCAGCGCCCCCAGGTCGGCCGGGGCCGCCGCGCCTTCGCCGGCCGGGAGCTGTGACGCGGCGGTGAGCAGTCCGTGCCGGGCCTGGACACAGCCTCCGCAGGGCGGTGCCCCGGCGAGGACGGGCAGCGCCTTCCCGTCCTCGTCGCGGCTCCCGCCTGGGGTCAGCGGCAGTGTCCACCAGGCCTGGAGGAGCACGGCGAGCCGGTCGGCCGGTTCTTCCTCGGCCCAGGTGTCGTAGGCGGCGGTCGCCGCGACCCGGTCGCCGTCCCGGGCCAGCAGCCCGGCCGCGCTCGCCGCCTCCAGTACGAGGCGTACCAGGATCTCGTCGCACTGCGCCGCCTTGCCGATCCGGGACAGCTCGCGGGCACCGATTCCGCCGGCCTTGAGCCGGGCCGGTGGAGCGGCGGCGCACACCCCGAGGACGGATGCGGCGTGGGCGGCGAACGCCATCGAGGCGGCCGTGGCCTCCCGTTCGATCGAGGGGACGGTGGCGGGCACCGACCGCACACCGGGCGGGACGGGCGTGAACGGGGCGTGCCAGTCGGGGCCGCGCAGTGCGAGCGCCACCTCCGCGGGCATGCGGGCCGGCCCGTACCGGTGCCGGTCCCGGATCAGCAGTCCCCGTTCCACCGCCCATTGTTCGCCGGGTGTGGAGTCGGCCGGCGAACTTCCGAACATGATGAAGGCCGGTCGCTCCGGAGCCTCGGCCGCCCGCCGCTCAAGGAGCTTCCGGGTGGCCGCAGGGGCCTTGGCCACCAGGGCGGCGACCCGAACCGGATCGCTGTGATGGTCGATCAGCGCCGCCAGCCGCTGCTCTTTCCGGTTGGTGGCGGGTTTGACGTCGAGTTTCGCCAACATGCGGCCCAGATCGTCGGAGTTCGAGCCCGCGAGCAGACGCACGAGCGGAACATCGAGCCCCAGCGGCGAGCCCCACGCGTTCCGCAGCGGCGCCGCCATGTGCAGCAGGCCGTTGCCGGCCGGCCACACCAGAGCGCGATCGGCCAGCGCCGCCAGGACGGCGGCCAATCCGTGGGCGCGTTCACCGTGCGTCGCGTCCAGGAGAGCTGCCAGATCGTCCCGCGATGCGGCCGTCAACGCGGCGACGGCCTCCGCCACCTGAAGGCACGGCAGCGCGAGCCGGGGCAGCGCCAGCGCCACCGACGCCGGACGCTGAAGGCGGTCCGCCAGTTCACCGACCGATCGCGGCTCCGGAGCCGCCGCAGCGTCCGGGCGAGCCGCCAGGACCCGTTCCAACTCGGGTGCGCCGAGGCTGCGCAGCCACGTGGCCAGAGTCGATCCGTTCTTCTTGCTGATGGGGAACACCTCGCCGGGTAGGAACCGTCCTGTCCCGGCCTCGGCCGGGCACCTCAAGAATGGCGCACCACACGGAGACCGTGGATCGCAACCGGAACCACAACCAGGACCGCAACCGGGGCCGGATCGGGCGCCCTGGCAATGCGGCTACCCATGACGAAGCCGCGGCGTGGGTGGAGTCATCGTTCCGCTCCGTCCTCCAGGTTGTGGGTCATCCGTTCCAGGACGGTGACGGCGATCCGGTACTCCTCGCGCGTGATGCCGGCCGTCGACAGCTCGCGGAAGGCGTCGACGCGTTCGGCGACCTCGGCGAGGCGGGCGCGGCCGTCGTCGGTCAGGGTGAGGCGGCCCGGCTCCGGGCGGGCGGCCCAGCCGTCGGCGACGGCCGTCCCGATGGCGTCGGTCAGGGCGGTGGCATCGGCGTTGGCGGCCAGGACGGTCAGCACGTCGGTGTCGGTGGCCTGCGGGTCGTCCCCGACGACGTTGAGGACCTGCCAAGCGAGTCGGGTGAGGCCGAACTCGGCCAGCACGGAGTTCATGGCGGTGGTGAGGGCCTTGTCGGTGCGGTTGAGCCAGTAACCGATGGGCTTCATGCGGTGCTCCCGGGTGGGTCAGTGGTGCCGGGGTCGGGCGTTGCGGGGCAGCAGCCAGACGAGGACGCAGCAGGCAAGAGTGGCGACGGCGACCACGGCGAGGCTGTGGACGGCTGCGTTCGTGGAGCCGCCGGGGGTGTGGAAGTAGACGGTGGTGATGGCTGCGGCGCCGATGCTGTTGGCGAGTTGCGCGACGGCGGAGAGGGAACCGCTGGCGCTGCCCGACTCCTTCGGGCCGACGCCGCCGAGGGTGACCTCGTAGACGGTGCCGAAGCAGGTGCCGAGGCCGAGGCCGGTGACGAGGACCGGGGCGATGAGCATCCCTGCTGTCGGGGTGGTGGCCTGGATCAGGACAAGCAGCGACAGCGTCCCGGCCAGCGTGAGCAGCAACCCGACGAGGATGAGCGTGCGGCCGAGGCGGGCCGTCAGGCGGTGCGCGGCGATCGAGGCGAGGATGATGCCGGCGGCGATCGGGGCGAGGCCGAGCGAGGCCTGGGTCGGGGTGCGGTGCAGCCCGTCCTGGAGGAAGAGGGACAGGACGAGGAGCAGGCCGGCGACCGCCGCGTAGAAGACGAGGCCAAGGATCAGGCCGGAGGTGAAGCCGCGGTTCTTCAGCAGCGAGGGTTCGATGAGCGGGCTGGCGGCGCTTCGCTGGCGCAGGCAGAACAGGGCGAAGAGCAGGGCTCCGGCGGTGAGGGAGAGGATCGGGACGGGCGTCCAGCCGTGGCTGGAGCCGTCGATCAGGCCGTAGAGCAGGCCGAGCATCGTGGTGGCGAGCAGTCCGGAGCCCGGACCGTCGACGGTGACCGTCCGGTCGCCGCTGTCACGGGGCAGCAGCCGCGTGGCCAGTACGATCGCGAGGCCGCCGAGCGCGATGTTGATCAGGAACATGGAGCGCCAGCCGAAGCCGTCGATGAGGAACCCGGCGAGGACCGGACCGCTGATCGCCGACAGACCGAGGCAGGGGGCGAAGACTCCGAACGCCTTGCCGAGTTCGTGCGGGGGGAAGACCGCGCCGAGGATGCCGAAGCCCTGGGGGATCACGAGGGCACCGAAGGCTCCCTGGAGCAGGCGGAAGCCGATGACGGAGGCGGGGTCGAAGGCCAGGCCGCAGGCGACGGACGCGAGCGTGAAGCCGGTGAGGCCGATCAGGAACAGGCGGCGGCGTCCGAACTTGTCACCGAGCCTGCCGCCGACCACCAGCAGGACGCCCATGGCCAGGGCGTAACCGGCGCCGAGCCACTGGACGAGGGCGTCGCCGCCGTTCAGATCGGTGGCGATGGTCGGGGCGGCGACGTTGGTGATCGTCGCGTCGAGGAGGTCGAGGACGGCGGCGAGGAGGACGACGGCGAGGACGGCCCAGCGGCGGCGGTCGGTCGTGGTCTGCGGGGTGGCGGGGGCCTGGGTCAAGGCCGTGGACATGGAATCCCTCGGGTGGAGGGACGGGCCTTGTGGTGCGGGCCCGTCCGGATCAGTGCTGGGTGAAGGCGGGGGCGTTCTCGTGGGCCCACTGCCGGTACGTGCGGGCGGGGCGGCCGAGGAGGGTTTCGGTGGTGTCGGCGATGGCCGCCGGACCGTGGTCGGCGGCCTCCCACAGGTCGAGCAGTGCGGAGACCATCGGCGCGGGCATGTAGTCGCCCATCTGCTGCTGGGCCTCGGCGCGGGTGATCCGCTCGACCGGGATCTCACGGCCGAGGACGTCGGAGAGGACGGCGAGCTGCTCGCGGAAGGTGAGCGACTCGGGGCCGGTCAGGGTGACCGAGTGGCCGGTGAGGGAGGTGCCGGTCAGGGCCTCAACGGCGATGTCGGCGATGTCCTCGGGGTGGATGGGCGCGATGTGCGCGTCCGGGTAGGCGAGCTGGATCGGCATCGACCGGCCGATGACGTAGGCCCAGCCGAGGGAGTTGCTGGCGAAGGCGTCCGGGCGCAGGAACGTGCAGGTGAGATCGGAGGCGGCGAGGGCGCGCTCGACCTGGAGGCTGTGGCCGGCGATCGGGTCGTTCTCGGCGTCCGGGCCGAGGACGGAGGACGAGGACAGCAGGACGACGTGCTCGACGCCGGCGGCCTCGGCGGCCTTGGCCAGCTCGTGGACGCCGGCGGGCTGGGGGTAGAGGAAGACCTGTCGGACGCCGCGGAGCGCGGCGTCGAAGGTCTCGGGCCGGTCGAGGGCGAGCTCGACGGTCTCGACGCCCGCCGGGACGGTCAGTTCGGCGGGGCTGGCGCTGGCGGCGCGGACGGTGAGGCCGGCGGAGTGCAGGCGGCCGATGACGGCCTGGCCGACCTTGCCGCGGGCGCCGGTGATGAGGATGGTCATGAGGGGCTCCATTCGCTGCTTAACGACATATGCATGCTTCCATGCACACATTTGTAAGTCAACACATGCCTTCGTGGAGTCATCCATGTCTGTACGATGGGGGTCATGACGAAGCGCGAGCCGAAGACGGCGGACGAGCTGCTGGACGCCGTGGGTCCGGCCTTCGGGAAGCTGCGACGCTCCTCGCTCCTGGAGGTCGAGGACCCGATCTCCCAGAAGGACCTCAGTCGCACGCTGGTACTCAGGATCGTCCTGGAGGCCGAGCAGAACGTCCGGGAGAGCGTCCCGGAGAACGGGCTGGCCGGGCAGCCCGGTGCCGGCGAGATCACCGTCGGCGCGGTCGCGCGGCACCTGGGCGTGGACCCGTCGGTGGCCAGCCGCATGGTCTCCGACTGCATCTCGGCCGGCTATCTGATCCGTGCGGCCTCCCAGCAGGACGGCCGCCGCACCGTCCTCCGACTGAGCCCCGACGGCCGTGAGCTGATGGCCCGCTTCGGCCGCCACCAGCGCTCGGCCTTCGAGTACATCACCGCCGACTGGACCGAGCGGGAGCGCCTGGAGTTCGCCCGCCTCATGCTCAAGTACGTCGACTCCCAGGACGCCCTCCGCCACCGACTCCCCGGTGAGGACGCTCCGCGCTGAGCCGTCCCGGCGGCTTGCCCTGGACGGTGAACTGCGGGCACGACGAAGGCCCCTGGAAACCGCCGTCGACGGCCTGCTGATCAGTGGGTCGGAGCGGCTTCTCGATCAAGGGTGCGCTTGATCACTCGGATCCCCTGGTCGACCATCTCGGCGATGGGCTCCCCGAGGCTGTCCGGCGTCACGTCGATGATCCAGACGAAGTGACTGCGGCTCTCGGTGTCGCTGAGGACCTGCATGGACGCGTGGTGGTGCGTGGGCTCCAGGGAGCCGCCGACCACCGCGTAGGCGATGCGCCGGGCCTCGTCGTCAAGGTCGACGATCAGCTCGTGCACCACGATCCCGCTCGCGAAGGTCACGATCCTGATGTCGCCCTCGACGCGGGTATCGGTGACAAAGCCCGGCGCGAGGCGTTTGTGGACCTCACCGAAGTCTCGGATGGCGGCCCAGACGTTTTCGGGGGAGTCGTCGATCAGGATGTCGCGGTGGATGGATGCCATGGGTTGGTCTCCTCTGCGCGGGCTCAGTTGCGGGTGGTGGCGGCTGTGAGGCAGAACGGGTGGCCCTCGGGGTCGGTGAGGACGATCCACTGACCGTCGCCCGGCTGGAACTCGGGCCGGGAAGCTCCGAAGCCGAGCAGTTCCCCGGTCGCGTCGTCCAGGTCGGTGACGGTGAAGTCGAGGTGCATGTGCTTGGCGCCGTCGGGCCAGCCGGGCGCCTGGTAGCCCTCGTCGCGGACGAAGGCGAGCTGGACCGGGGTGCCGTCGCCGTCGCCCAGCGACGCGAACTCCTGGTCGCTGTAGGTGATCTCCCACCCGGTGGCCTTTTGGTAGAACGCGGCCAGCGCGGCCGGATCGACGCAGTCGATGACCACAGTGCTGAGCTGCTTGAGCACGGGCATGCCGATGACTCCTGATGTCGGTACTGGCGAGGTGCGAAGGAAACGGCCCCTCGCACCCCGCCAGCGTGCTCCCGGCGGCAGGCCCTCGTCTTGAACATCCTTGCGCTGCTGTCAGACCCGCCGCGTAGCGTCCGCAGGGTGCTCACTGCCGTTCCTGTCGCCACCCGTCCCGACTTCGGCATCAGCTCGGTGACCTGCCGCGACGACCACACTCATTGGTCGGTACCGGAAGTCCGGGGCGACTACCGCGTGGTGCTCGTGCGCCGAGGCCGGTTCCGCAGGATGGCCGCCGGCGTGCCCGCCGAGATCGACGCGACGCTGGCCTACGTGGGGATCCCGGGAGAGGAGGAGAGCTTCGCCCACCCCGCCGGCGGCGACGTCTGCACGGCGATCAGCGTGACGCCGAAGCTGTGGCGCTCACTGGCCGGGGAGATCACAGGGCAGGCCGCACACACGGTCTACGTCGACCCAAGCCTGGACCTGACCCATCGCCGGCTGCTCGCCGCTTCTGAGTCGGGAGATGTCGACTACGCGCTCTCCGAGGAACTGCTGGCTCTCCTGTCGACCGCCATCGGCCGGATCTCGCCCGGCCGGACACCGATCGCCGAAGCGCGCGCCAGACACGACCAGGGCCTCGTGGCAGCCGCCCGCGAGGCGATCACCGAAGCAGACCCGGCCTCGGACACGCTGTTCTCCCTGGCCGAGTTGCTCGGCGTCTCTCCCTACCGGCTGAGCCGGGCCTTCCCGCGTGAGCTGGGCGTGTCGGTGACTCGCTACCGTCACCGCGTCCGTATCGGCAGGGCCCTCGACCGCATCGAGGCAGGCGAACAGAGCCTCAGCACCCTCGCCGCCGACCTCGGCTACGCCGACCAGGCTCATCTGACCCGGACCATGCGCCACTACCTGGGCCACACGCCGACGGCGGTGCGACGGCTCCTGGCGTCCGCACACTGACCATGCCGACCTTGGCGGGGCGGGGCCGACCGAGACGGAGAACGACGAAGGCCCGGACCGTCGAAACGGTCCGGGCCTTCTGCCGGCGGAGGATACGAGATTCGAACTCGTGAGGGGTTGCCCCCAACACGATTTCCAATTCTCCCGAACGCTGTCCGCCGGGGTTCGTACCCGTCCTGACCTGGGGTGAAGCGGGGCGCTGCCCAGGCTCTGAACCTCGCTGGACTGCGGTGAATGAGACCAGAACTGAGACCACGGGCGGCAACTTCACCACCGTGACGAGGTCGGCCCGGGCACGAGAAGTGTCCGGGCCGGCGCCACGCGTGTGGATTCACGCGTTCCGCAGCCGCAGGATCGTGCCCCCGAGGAACAGCGCGGTCGCCGCCCAGAGGGCCAGAACGCCGAGGCCCGCCCAGGGGCCGATGGGGAGATGGCTCAGGTTCGTCGTCGCCTGGATCGCGAGGCCCGCCGGCATCGGGCCGAGCCGTGCCAGCAGCCGCTGCAGGTGCGGCTCGGTGACGACATGGCTGAGCAGCGGGAAGAGGTAGAGCAGCGCCAACACGACGCCCGCCGCGACCGCCGCGTCCCGAACCGCGACGGCGACGCCGAGGGTGAGCAGGCCCACTAGGACCAGGTAGAGCACCGAGCCGGCTGCCGCGCGCAGGGTCGGCCCGTCGGCGAGGGAGAGCTGGGTGTAGCCGTGGGCGGGGGTGTACCCGGCGCCCGGCAGGAGCAGGTGTCCCGCGAGGATGGAGGCGAGCACGGCGACGCTTCCGACTGCGAGGACCGTTCCGCTGAGCACGGTGGCTTTCGCTGCCAGCACCGTGCCGCGCCTGGGCAGTGCCACAAGCGTGGTGCGGATCAGGCCGGTGCCGTACTCGCCGCCCACGAGCAGGAGGGCCGTGACAGCGGCGAGCGCCTGGCTCACCGACACCCCGGCCAGGCTGAGTCGCACCTGGTCCTGACCGCAGCCCGACGCCGGGCACGGGACGCTCGCGGACACAGCCGCGCCGACGCCGACCGTGACGAGAACCAGGCCGAGCAGCAGCCAGCCGTGTCCGGCCTCGGTGCGGAGCTTCGTCCACTCGGCGCGGCAGGCCCGGCGGAACCCGATGGTGTCGACGCCACTCATGCGTCCCTCCGGCGCAGCAGCATGGCTGCCGCCGCGAGAGCGAGCGCGCTCCAGGTACCGAGCACGGCGAGGCCTCCCCAGGGGGAGAGCGGGAAGTAACCCGACGAGGGAGCGTAGACGCTGAGCACCTGGTCGTGGCGCGGCAGGGTCTGCTGGACGGCGAAGCCCGCCGCCGGGGTGAGCCGGAGCACCCACTCGGCCGGGCCGCTCGGAAGCATGCCACCAAAGGCGAGTAGGTGCGGGAACACCGTCGCGGCCACCACCGCGGTGATCGCTGTGGCGCTGCGCCGCAGCACCACACCGAGGGCCAGCGACAGGACCGCCGTCGCGGCCAGCAGCAGCCCCGTGCCGAGTGCCGCGCGCGCCTGGACCGCCGTGGGTACGGTGAGCACGGCGAAGTGGGTGGCGTGCGCCCGCAGTTCACCGAGCGGGATGCTCACGGTGGCGGCTGCCGCACCGACGGCGAAGGCGACCGTCGCGACCACCGTGGCCTTTGCAGCGAGTGTCCTGCTGCGGTGCGGTGTCGCCGCGAGGGTCTGTCCGAGCAGCCCGCGGCGGTACTCGGTGGTGACGAACTGCACGGCCACCACTGTCAGTACGATCAAGCCCACGAACGTGCCGACGAGGAAGGTCTCCACGGTGAATGCCGGTCCGAGCGCCGGCCCGCCGACCACGGGGGCGATGTCGCCCGCGCCGGTGACGGTGAAGCCCTCGCCGGTCGTCGCCGTCCAGCCGCCGATGGTGCCGGGCGCGTAGCTGCCCGAGGTCCCGGCGTCGCCGCCCACCTGCCCGCCCTGCCATCCTCCGGCCGCCTGCCCCCAGGCGCCGCTGAGCGTTACGCGACGGAAGTCTCCCGTGGCCGTGGCCGGACTGCTGCTGCCGCCACCACTCGCCTGTACCGCCGCCGGGGCGGCGACGAACAGCCCCACCTGCACCGTTGTCGCCGGCTCGGGGAGCCGCGCGGCGCCGACCTCGGTCCAACGCACGCCGTCGATTGAGTCAAGGCCGATGACTGTCCTGCCCGTCCGGACGAGCCGCAGCCAGCGCGGCTCGGCGGCCGAGGGGCTTCCGGCCAGGCCCGCGCGGTCGTGCGTGAAGTCGTTCTGCATCCGCACCCCATGCGCGCCGGTGACCATCATCGCCGCGTAGGGTGAACCCTGGTCGAGACTCTCCTTGACCAGGATCCCGGCCTTGGACCACGGGGTGACGCCGGACGTGTTTCCGCCCGGCCCACCCGCCGGATCAGCCAGTACGCCAGTCAGCGCTGTCACCAGGACTGTGATGCTGCCGTCGCCGGTCAGTGCCCGGTGCACGAAGTAGAAGCTGTCGTTGACCGCCTCGCCGCCGGGGCCGACCGGGAGCGCTGTCACGCCCTGTGGGTGCTGGTTCGACGAGGCCGTGCCGACCAGCAGGAACAGCACGGACGCCAGCATCGCGCCGACGGAGCCCAGCACCCAGCCGCGCACGGTGCGGAACTTGGTCCACTCGGCGTGCAGCGCCCTCATCGCTCCACCCCCGCCGCCGAGTCGGCACTCCGGTACTGGACGGCATCCCCGGTGAGCGCGAGATAGGCCTCCTCCAGCGTCACGCGGTGGGTGGCCACTTCGGCGAACGGCACCGCCGCCGCGGTGAGGCGTGCGACGATCGCCTCGCCTGGCAGCCCGGTGATGCCGAGGGTCCCGGGTCCGGTCACCTGCACGGTGGCGCCGGTGTGCGACAACACCTCGGCGGCAGCGAGCGGTTCGGAGGTGCGCAGCATCACCCGGCCGGCCGCGACCCCGGCCAGCAGCTCGCGCACACCGGTGTCGGCCACGACCCGGCCGCGCCCGACCACCACCAAGTGGTCCGCGACGTCCTCCAGCTCGCCCATCAGGTGGCTGGAGACCAGTACCGCGCGGCCCTCGGCCGCCAGCGAGGTGAGCAGGCCGCGGATCCACCGGATACCCTCCGGGTCCAGGCCGTTGAACGGTTCGTCCAACATCAGCGCGGGCGGGTCGCCGAGCAGCGCCGCCGCGATGCCGAGCCGCTGACGCATGCCCAACGAGAAGCCGCCCGCCCGGCGCCGTGCCGCGTCGGCCAGCCCCACCTGCTCCAGCACCTGATCCACCCGGCGCGCCGGCAGGCCCTGTGAATGCGCCAGCCACAGCAGGTGGTTACGGGCGGTCCGGCTGGGCTGCAGCGCTCCGGCGTCCAGCAGCGAGCCCAGCCGCGTCAACGGACTGCGCAGGCTCCGGTACGGCCGGCCGCCGACCAGTGCGCGGCCCGCGTCGGGTGCGTCCAGACCCAGCACCACCCGCATTGTGGTGGACTTGCCCGCGCCGTTCGGACCCACGAACCCGGTCACCCGACCGGGCCGGACCGCGAACGTCATCCCGTCCAGTGCCTGCGTCGCCCCGAAGCGTTTCCGCAGGCCCGCCACCTCGATCCCGACGTCGTCCCTCATCGCGGCCGCCCGTCCTCTCCCTCAGTCTTCGACTCCGGGCACCACGTTGCGTGCGCCTGCGTGACACGGGCGGAACGGGCGCTGTCATGCCGCTGTTAGGGCGCCTCGCCTAGCCTGATCAGGCAGCCAGGTGGCGGGGGAGAGAGGACCGATGACGGTGGACCAGGGTTTGCTCACGCCATCGGTGCTGCGCCGCCGCAGCGTCCGTTGGCAGTTCACCACCCTGTACTCCACCCTCTTCGTGGCCTCAGGTGCCACGACGCTGGCGGTGGTCGGGCTGATCGCGGGCGGCTCGGTGGCCGTCGCGCCTGCCCCGGACAACGGGACCGGGCCCGTCCCGTCTGGTGCCCAGGAGCGGATCGCCAGCCTTGAGCACCAACTCACCGAGGCCCACACCCAGCAGACGCACCAACTGCTCCTCGGCTTGGCTGTCGGCCTGACAGTGATGGGCGTGGTCTCGGTCGTGCTCGGCTGGTATGCCGCCGGGCGGGTGCTGCACCCGCTGCGCGCGATGACCGCCGCCACCCGCCGGATCTCCGCCGACAGCCTGCACGAGCGGCTCGCCGTCCAGGGCCCGCGCGACGAGCTGAGGAACCTCGGCGACACCATCGACGGGCTGCTGGCGCGCCTGGAGGGCGCGTTCACGGCCCAGCGGCGATTCGTCGCCGATGCCTCCCACGAACTGCGTACCCCGCTGGCCACCATGCGGGCGGCAGTGGACGTGACGCTCGCCAAGCCGGGCCCCCTCCCCGAGCAGACGCGGAGGCTGGCGGGCCGGGTCCGCGCTGAGCTCGACCAGGTCGACCGGCTGCTGGACGGCCTGCTGACCCTGGCCCGCGCCCAGCACGGCGTGCTGCCGGGTTCCGAGACCGTCCGATTGGACGAGCTCGCCGCCGAAGCCCTCGACGAGCGGGCCGACGCCATCGCTCGCCGCGGTCTGACGGCAACCCGCGAGAGCGGCTCCGCCGTTCGCGTGTACGGCAGCCGGACCCTGCTGCGCCGACTGGTGCAGAACCTGGTCGACAACGCGGCGCAGCACAACGAGCCCGACGGCTGGCTACGCGTCGCCGTCCACGCCGATAGCGACGCGCTCGTCCACCTGGTCGTGGACAACGGCGGACTGGCGCTGACGCAGGACGAGGCGGCACAGCTCGTCCGCCCGTTCCGCCGGATCGGCGCGGAGCGAACCCGCGGCAGCGACGGATCGGGTCTCGGGCTCGCCATCGTCGCGGCGGTCGCCGAGGCGCACGGTGGCACGCTGGAGCTGCATGCCCGCTCCGGGGGTGGTCTGCGGGCCACCGTCACCCTGCCGCAGGCCGGCGGCAACCAGGAGGCCACGGCATGAGGGTGTTGGTGGTCGAGGACGCGCGGGTGCTCGCTGACCTCGTGGCCGAGGGCCTGCGCGACCAGGGCATGGCGGTGGACGTCGCCTATGACGGTCTGGAGGCCGCCGCCAAACTGGACACCGCCGCGTATGAGGCGATCGTGCTGGACCGCGACCTGCCAGGCATCCACGGCGACGCGCTCTGCCAGATGGTCACCGACCGGGACGAGAGGCCGATGGTGCTGATGCTTACCGCCGCCGACTCGCCCGGTGACCGCGTCGGCGGCCTGAGTCTGGGGGCCGACGACTACCTGGTCAAACCCTTCCACTTCCCCGAACTCGTTCTCCGGCTACGGGCCCTGGCCCGCCGGCGGCCCTACGCCCGCGCCCGAGTGCTCCGCGCGGCCGGCATCGAACTCGACCCCGTCCGCCGCGCCGCCACGCGGGACGGGCGACGGCTCGACCTCTCGGTCAAGGAGTTCGAGGTCCTCGCCGCCCTGCTGCAGGCCAGCCCCGCATTCCTCAGTGCGGAGGCCCTGCTGGAGCAGGTGTGGGACGAGCACGCCGACCCGTTCACCAACACCGTCGCGGTGACCATCGGCAGACTCCGACGCAAGCTCGGCGAACCACCTGTGATCGCCACCACGCCCACGGTCGGCTACCGGATCGCCGACTCGGGAGAGTGACCGCCGGTTGCGAGCCGCCGACGCACTACCCGCGGCAGCGGCGACCCGCTGACGACGAAGGCCCGGACCGCTGTGCGGTCCGGGCCTTCTGCCGGCGGAGGATACGAGATTCGAACTCGTGAGGGGTTGCCCCCAACACGCTTTCCAATTCTGCACGCGGGTGTACGGGTGGGTCCGGAACTGTCCTGACCTGCGGCGGAGAGGTCGGTGGAGGGGCCTGTGGACGCCGCTGAACGTTGATGAATGAGCCCAGAACTGAGACCGAAACCGAGGCCGGGATGGGGTCAGGCCACGTGTGGTCCGAAGGCGACGGTGGAGGTGTCGCCGTCCAGGCCGATGTTCAGTGATGCGTCCAGTGCCTTGGCGAGGCGGGTCGGCAGGGGCAGTGTGGGGACGGTTGCGCCAGCGGGCCGGCCGGCTGGACTCGCGGAGCCGACGGGATCTTCTCGCCGTCGGAGCCGCAGGGATCCCCATCTTCAGGGCGGGTCGAATCCGGGGCCTGGAATCCGCGTAGCGGTGTGTCATCGTGGGGGTAGGGCGCGACGGCGCGGTCGGCTAATGCAGGAGAGGGCAGTTGTCATGTCCCTACAGCCTGATCACCTTGGCCCTGCCGCGACACATCTCAGGTCCCCGCAGTGGCGGAGCAGGGAGTACGCGGACCTGTTCGGGCAGGCTCCGGTGATTTTCGCTGCGCTGAGCGGCCCGAGGCATGTGCTGGAGGCAGCGAATTCGGCGTTCTTCGAGGCCTGTGGAGGCGACCGCAGGCGCACCGGCGTGCCGATCGGAGAACTGATTCCGGAACTGGCTTCGCAGGGCGTCCTCGACCGGCTCGATGCGGTGTACCACACCGGCACCGCGTACCGGGCCCAAGGCAGGCGGCTCGTGCTCGGTGAGCCGGGGGCGGAGCGGGAGGGGTTCTTCGACTTCACCTACGAGCCCCGCCGAGACCTGGTCGGCCAGGTCGACGGAGTGGTGGTGATCGCGGTGGAGACCACCGCGTACCACCATGCCCAGCTCCTGGCCGCCGAGCAGCGCATCCTGCTGGAGCAGATCGCGCGCGACGCCCCGTTGGACGAGATCCTGAGCGGCATGGCCAGGGCCATCGAGGACCTGTCCCCGGAAATGATCGTCTCGGTGTTGCTTGTCGATGCCGACGGCCGACACCTGCGGCACGGCACCGGCCCGACCCTGCCCGCCTTCTACAACGAGGCGATCGACGGGATCGCCATCGGCGACGGCGTCGGCTCGTGCGGCACGGCCGCCTTCCTGCGCGCGCCGGTGATCGTCACCGACATCGCCACCGATCCCCGGTGGGAGGGCTATCGCGACCTGGCAAAGCGGGCTGAGGTCGCGGCATGCTGGTCCACCCCGATCGAAGGACTGGACGGTCGGCTGCTGGGCACCTTCGCGATATACCACCGCATTCCCAAGGCCCCCGAGGACAAGGACGTGGCGCTCAGCGCCGCGTTCACCCGCATTGCCGCCCTGGCCATCGAACGCCACCGCGCGGTGGAGGCAGGCCATGCCGCCCAGCAGCGTGAGAAAGCGGCCCGTGAGGACTTGGCTTTCGTGTTGGACGCCAGCACCGCCATCACGCGCGAGCTGCACTATTTCGACTGCCTGCAGTGCCTGGCCCGGCTGACCGTGCCGACCTTGGCGCCACTGTGTGCCGTCCACGTGGTCGAGGGTGGCCAGACCCGGCGGATCGCCGTGGCCGCCTCCACCCGCGCCGAGGAAGGCCTCCTCGCCTCCCCCGAACTGAGCGACGAGGTCGACAACGCGGTTGCTCGTGTACTGGCCTCCGGCACCACCGAGACCGACCACTTCGGCGCCCGTACGGGCGGTCTCTTTACGCAGCTCGGCGTCACCGGTTACGTGTGCGCGCCGCTGGCCACTCGCGGCGGCACCTTCGGCGTACTGACCCTGCTGGCTACTGACCGGCCGATGGACAGCCACATCGTCGCCCTAGCCGAGGAGCTCGCCCGCCGGGCCGCATCCAGTGCTGACAACGCCCACCAGTTTTCCGACCGCGTCCAACTGGCCCGCGACCTACAGGCAGGCCTGCTGCCTCCCGAGTTGCCCAGGATTCCCGGCACCACTCTGGCGGCCTCGTACCATCCCGCCGGCGAAGGACTCGACGTTGGTGGAGACTTCTACGATGTCTTCCCGCTGTCCGACGACTGCTGGGCGCTCATGATAGGTGACGTGTGCGGGCGCGGTGCTCTGGCCGCCGCCACCACCGGCGTGGTCCGCCACACCGCACGCGCCGCCGCCCGTCTCCTGAACGACCCGGCGGCGGTGGTCGCCGCCATCAACGACGCTCTGGCGGATAGCACCGCCGACGAGGACCGCTTCGTTTCACTCGTCTACGCCGAACTGCGGCAGAACGTATCCCACCTCGCACTGAACCTGATTCGCGCCGGCCACGTACCCCCACTCGTACGCCGCGCCGACGGCACGGTCGAAGAACTCGCCCAACCGGGCATACTCCTGGGTATCGGCCCCCACCCCGACGGGTCTGCTTGCAGTATCGACCTGTATCCGGGCGACGCCCTGATCCTGGTCACCGACGGCATCACCGAGGCACGCTCAGCGGACGGCGAGTTCTTCGGTGAGGACCGCTTGGCTGAGGCCCTCGTCACGCTTGGGACCACGTCCCCCACCGCCACCGCCCTCATTGAGACCGTCACCGCCGCAGTCGCCGCCTTCGCAGCTGATTCCACCATCGACGACCAGGCCGTGCTGGTTCTCACCGCCACGTGACAGTGGCCGGCGCCGCAGAGGCCGTGAAAGAAGCGCTGTGAGCGGTCCGGGCCTTCGTCTTGCCTGCTCAGGCACTGCGGAGGATACGAGATTCGAACTCGTGAGGGGTTGCCCCCCAACGCGCTTTCCAACTGTTCGTCCGGCTGTTCAGGGGCGGGTGCGGGCGTCCCGACCTGCGATTGGGCGCTCTTGCTGCCCGAGCGCGATCGCCGCTCGGGGCCGGCCGTGCACAAGCCCGCCGGGTTGCTGAACTGAGGACCCAGAGAGCTTCCCGTGACACCGGCGGAGATCACCCGCTACGCGGCGGCGGCTCGGGAACGGGAGGCTTCGATCTCGGCGTAGGCGCCGGCCTTGTTCTCCCAGTGGGAGCCCTCGACGGATTTTCCGGGTTCGAGGTCCTTGTAGACCTCGAAGAAGTGGGTGATCTCCTGCAGGTCGAACGGAGGCATGTCGTCGATGTCCTGCAGCCGTGCGAAGCGCGGGTCGTGAGCGGGCACGCAGAGCACTTTCTCGTCCGGCCCTTTCTCGTCGGTCATGACGAACATGCCGATGGCGCGACATGTGATGCCGCATCCCGGAAAGGTGGGCTCGCCGACGAGGACGAGGGCGTCGAGAGGGTCGCCATCCCCACCGAGGGTGTCTTCGATGAACCCGTAGTCCGCTGGGTAGCGGGTGGCCGTGAACAGCATCCGGTCCAGGCGGATCCGCCCGGCTGCATGGTCCATCTCGTACTTGTTGCGCGAGCCTTGGGGGATCTCGACGATCACCTCGAAGTCCATGTCGGCCTCCTTCCGCGATCCCGGGCGTCCGGTGCCGCGACGACTCCAGGTCTTCATTCTCCGGCGGATCAGCCGAGGCCGCATCGCGGCCACCCGGTTGCACTCTCTAGCTCTGCAGACCTTCAACGCCCCGGGTTAGCCTCTGTCTGAACAGGGCTTCGTCCGCTTTGTCCCCGGGCGGCGCGTTTGTCCCCGGGTGGCGCGTTCGACAGAGCCACTCCGCAGGAGTCGACAAAGAGGGATTCTCCGGCAGCGATCCGGTCGAAGTAAGCCAGGCTATTCGCAGATCGCGCGACTCGCCCGCGCAGCCGAGCGGTTCAGTGCGCCCGGCGCACCAGCACGACGTCGAGGAGGACGGAATG
The DNA here is from genome assembly GCF_029894125.1 of Kitasatospora sp. MAA19. GTDB lineage: Bacteria > Actinomycetota > Actinomycetes > Streptomycetales > Streptomycetaceae > Kitasatospora. The sequence goes on along the minus strand of NZ_JARXYZ010000001.1, from coordinate 138,512 downwards.
GCTGGGTTCGTTCTCGCCGGCGCATCCGCTGTGCAGTACACCGCCGCGCTTGTCCCTGGGCGGAGCCGGCTCGGTGCTCCAGCCGCAGTGGCACCTGTGCTGACCGGGTCGGGCCGAACCCTGGTGGTGGTGGTCGCGCTGATCGCGGCCGGTGCACTGGTGGTGGCCTGGGTGTTTGTGAGGCAGGTGCTGGCCGCGGACGAGGGCACGCCGGCGATGCGGCGGATCGCCGCAGCGATCCAGGAGGGCGCGAACGCGTATCTGGCGCGCCAGTTCCGCACCCTGGGGGTGTTCGCCGGGGTGGTGCCTTTCGTGCTGCTGCTGCTCCCGGCGGACAACTGGGGGCAGCGGGTGGGGCGTTCGGTGTTCTTCCTGGTCGGGGCGGCGTTCTCGGCGACGACCGGGTACGTGGGGATGCAGTTGGCCGTACGCAGCAATGTGCGGGTAGCGGCAGCGGCGCGGGCGGCAACACCGCCGGTTCCTGCGGCAGGCGATCGGGAGGGGCCGACGGCGGCACCGCTGGTGCGTACGGTCTCGCATCGCGCGATGCGGATCGGCTTCCGCACCGGCGGGGTGGTGGGCATGTTCACCGTGGGGCTGGGATTGCTGGGGGCGGCCGCGGTGGTGCTGATTTACCAGACGAACGCGCCGAAGGTGCTGGAGGGGTTCGGTTTCGGTGCGGCGTTGCTGGCGATGTTCATGCGGGTGGGCGGAGGGATCTTCACCAAGGCCGCAGACGTCGGCGCGGACCTGGTGGGCAAGGTGGAGCAGGGAATCCCGGAGGACGATCCGCGCAACGCGGCGACGATCGCCGACAACGTGGGCGACAACGTGGGGGACTGCGCGGGGATGGCGGCCGACCTGTTCGAGTCCTACGCGGTGACCCTGGTCGCCGCGCTGATCCTGGGCAGGGCCGCCTTCGGTGACCTCGGGCTGGCCTTCCCGCTGGTAGTACCCGGGATCGGGGTGCTCACCGCAGTGCTGGGCATCGTGGCGGTCTCCCCACGGCCCGGGGACCGCAGCGGTATGACCGCCATCAACCGTGGGTTCTTCGCCTCCGCGCTGGTCTCGCTCGCCTTGGTGGCCGGCGCGGTTTTCGCGTTCCTCCCGGCCCACTTCTCCGGTCTGCACGGGGTACCGGCCGAGATCACCCGGCACGCGGGCAGCCCACGACTTTTCGCCCTGGCCGCGGTGGCCATCGGGATCGTGCTGGCCTCCGCCATCCAGCAACTGACCGGCTACTTCACCGAGACCACCCGCCGGCCGGTGCGGGACGTGGCCAAGACCTCACTCACCGGGCCGGCCACCGTGGTGCTCTCCGGTATCGCGCTCGGCCTGGAAGCGGCCGTGTACTCCGCCGTGGCCATCGGCGCCGCGGTCTACGGCGCCTACCTCCTCGGCGGCGGCTCCCTGATCCTGTCCCTGTTCGCGGTCGCGCTGGCCGGCACCGGGCTGCTGACCACCGTGGGCGTGATTGTGGCCATGGACACGTTCGGCCCCGTCTCCGACAACGCCCAGGGCATCGCCGAGATGTCCGGCGACGTCACCGGCGCCGGCGCGCAGGTGCTTACCGAGCTGGACGCGGTCGGCAACACCACCAAGGCGATCACCAAGGGCATCGCCATTGCCACGGCAGTGCTTGCCGCCACCGCGCTGTTCGGCTCCTACACCGACGCCATCAACACCACCGAGGCGCAGATCGGCCCGGCCGCCCACGGCTCGAGCCTGAGCCTGGCCATCGACCAGCCCAACGACCTGGTCGGCCTGCTGCTCGGCGCTGCCGTCGTCTTCCTCTTCTCCGGCCTGGCCATCAACGCCGTCTCACGCTCCGCCGGTGCAGTGGTCTATGAGGTCCGTCGACAGTTCCGCACCCGCCCCGGCATCATGGACGGCACCGAGCGGCCCGAGTACGGCCGGGTGGTGGACATCTGCACCCGCGATGCACTGCGCGAACTGGCCACCCCGGGTCTGCTCGCCGTGCTGGCCCCGATCGCCGTGGGCTTCCTCCTCGGCGTCGGCTCGCTTGGCTCCTACCTGGCCGGCGCCATCGGCACCGGCACCCTGATGGCCGTCTTCCTGGCCACCTCCGGTGGCGCCTGGGACAACGCCAAGAAACTGGTCGAGGACGGCCACCACGGAGGCAAGGGCAGCCCCGCCCACGCCGCCACCGTCATCGGTGACACCGTAGGGGATCCCTTCAAAGACACCGCAGGACCCGCCATCAACCCGCTGCTGAAGGTGATGAACCTGGTCTCCCTTCTGGTCGCCCCAGCCATCGTCAAACTCGGCTTCGGCTCGCACGCCAACCTCGGCCTCCGGCTGACTATCGCCCTGGTGGCCCTGGCCGTCGTCATCACCGCAGTGTGGATCTCCAAACGCCGCAGCATCACCGTCGGCCCCGACGAAACACCCACCGACACCCGAGCGCCGGAGGAGCCCGCCCCCGTCCCGTAGTCCGCATCCTGAGTGCGGGGAGCAAGCCTGCGGACTACTGAGACCAGGAAACGGCGAAGACCCCGGCCGCATCGCGATCGGGGTCTTCGTTTCGGCTGGTCAGCCGTGGCGGAGGATGCGAGATTCGAACTCGTGAGGGGTTGCCCCCAACACGCTTTCCAATTCTCCCGAACGCCGTCCGTCAGCGTTCACACCCATCCTGACCTGCGGCGGAGCGAACCGCTGGGCGGCGGCTGAACCCGGCTGGACGGGGGTGAATGAGACCAAAACTGAGACCAGCGCGGGGCCCTCGTCGCTACTGGTCGTAGGACCAGGCGCGGCCGGTCTGCCGGTACTGCTCGACGGGGATGGGCACGACGTCGACCCGCATCCGTGCGGTGTACAGCAGGCCGTCGAGGTGGTCGATCTCGTGGTGGAGCAGGCGCGCGAGCCCGCGCTCGTAGGTGGTGACCATCGCCTGGCCGTCCAGGCTGGTGGTCTCCACGGTGATCCGCAGTGGCCGGGGGACCAGGCCGCGGACGTCGAAGAAGGACAGGCAGCCTTCGAACTGCTCGTCCGCTTCGTCGGAGCGGTCGGTGATGCGCGGGTTCAGCATGACGATCGGCGGGCTGTCAGGGTCGGCGGGCTGGACGATGGCGGCGGCCCGGCCGATCCCGATCTGCGGTGCCGCGATACCCATGCCCTTGGCGAAGGGGTGGACCTGGCCGATGCGCTCCATCGCGGTGAACAGCTTCTCGACGACCTGCTCGGCGGCTTCGCGCTCGGCGGGCAGGTCGAACGGTCGGGCGGGCTCGGCGAGGATGGGCGCGCCCTCCTGGACGACACCGAGGTCGCGCATCTGGTCGCTGGGCCGCACCTGGATCACCTGAACTCCCCTTGGTTCGTGTCGCGTTCGGGTCGGGCCCGGAATCGCCATTCCAGACGGTGCCGGGCATGGAGGGTAGGCGTGGACGTGCTCCAGGAGAAGACCTGCATACCGGCCTGGTCGCGTCGAATCGGGGCGGTCCGCAGCGGTACCGCTTCGGCGGTCATCGACGTCTCGGTGCCCCAGACCGCCGGGTCGAGCTCGGCGGGGAAGGCGAGTTCGACTTCCAGGTGCTCGGTGGGCAGGCGGACCGCCCGCTGGAATCAGCGACCCCACTTCTCTTCGCCGACCGAGTAGGCGTACTCGATCCGTACCGACTCGCCCGGGTACAGCGGGAAACGGCCGTGCTCGTTCTCGAAGAGCAGCCAGACCTCCTTGAACGCGTCGCGGTCGTGCTTGGCCTGCCAGTTCATCGCCTCCCCACGGCAGGTCGCGGTCAGCGCGAGTTCGTCCCAGGTCAGCGGGTGTTCGCGGTAGTGCGCGTTGGAGCGCTCCGGCTCGCCGGGGTAGCGGTCGACGCTGATGCGGATCAGGTAGCGGGTGATCGGCTCGCTGCCGGTGTTCCGCAGCAGCCGGCGCATCGTCAGCCGGTAGCTCCCTGCACACCCGCTTGGCCTGGGTGCTGGGCGGCACCGTCAAGCGCCTGCACGGGGTCCGCGGGATGCGACGCGCCTACCGACTGACTGCCGAACTGGTCGACACCGACCAGTTCTTCCTCGCCGACGGGGACTTCGCCATCGACCCCGCGTTCCCCGCTGCCGAGGTGGAGTCGCTGGCCGATGGGGTGTCGATGCGGGTCTGGCGTGCCGTCAACCCGGTCAACGGCCTTACCTACGGCTACGGCGGCCTCAAGCTGATCCGCACCAGCGCGCTGCGCGAGATGGGCCAGGCGGTCGACGTGCTGGCCGCGCTGCCCGGACGCGTCGAGTTCAGCGAGCAGACCGCTGGCACCACGCTGTTCAAGCAGACCCCGTTCCATGCCTGGAAGGCAGGCTTCCGCGAGTGCGCGATGCTCGCGCGCGGCAGCGAGTACGGCATGACCGACACCTCCGCCCAGGAACGCATCCTGGCCTGGACGGCCAGCGAGGACGGCGACTTCGCCCACTACGCGGCAGCCGGCGCCCGCGACGGGTGCGACTTCGCCCACCTAACGGCGCGCGACCCCAAGCGGCTCGAGGCGCTCAACGACCCGACCTGGCTGCACCGGCACTTCACCGCGCTGCACGACGAGCAGGCGATCGCCGGATGAGCGCCAGGACCGGGCCGCTGGTCCTGATCGAGCCGTACGCCCACCTCGGCGGCGGGCACCACCAGCGCACGCTGACCGCGCTCGCTGCCGCCCGCCCAGGCTCCGTGGTCATCACTCCGCAGGGGATCGCAGGCGGGCCCGGTCCGCTGCTGCGGGCCGACGCCTGCATCGCCGCAGGCCCTGTGCGCCCGGCGGCGAAGGCTCTGCTGGCCGGTGCGCGAGCGGCGGCACGCGTCTCGACCGCCGGTCAGCGGCTCTTCGCCTCGCGCAGCTGGCCGTTGGGCCTGCGTCGGCTGCCGCACCAGGTCACCCTGATCGCTCGCTGCCTGACCGAGGCCGCATGCCTTCGCACCGCCCGCCGCCTCGTCCCGCAGCCCGGGGCGGTGGTGATTCTCGGCGCGAGCGAGGCCCTGCACGGCATGGCCGCCCTGCTCGGCGGCGGCCGACACCTGCGGTTCATCCACGAGCTCGTCACCACCGAGGACCGATCGGTCCGCTGGCTGGGTCGGCTCGCAGGCCAGGGCGAGAAGCGCGCGGTCGCGCTGTACCCGACCACTGCGGTCCGCGATCAGTTCCAGCAGGGCTTCCCCCATCTGCCCGGCCGGGTGCGGGCGTTCGCGGTCGACGACGGCCGGCGCCTCACCGAGGCCGAACGCCAGGGCGCCCGCTCCGCCTTCACCATTCCCACCGGTGCGACGGCCGTGTGCCTGGTCGGCGGTTGGTGGCCGTACAAGGACCTCGCCACCGTCGACGCCGCCCTGGCCCGCATCACCGAGCCGCTGCACGTCCTGGTCTGCGGTGCACCGCTGGACGACGCGGTGCTCGAACGCTGGCACCGCCTTCCCCGCGTTCGGGTCCACACCGTGCCCGGCCCGGTCGGCGAAGACGTCCTGGGTGGTAGAGCGCACCCACTCGTGGATGAACGGCTACGGAAAGCCCCGTCGCTGTACCGAGAGGAGCGGCGAGGTCGTGGACTTCTACCTCTACCTCGCCGCCACTCTCGTCACGCTCCGCATGCTCATCCGACGCTCGACGAGCCGCTACCGCTGGGACGGCCGCCCCACCACCCGACGCCTCAAGTGATCCATTTGCCGGTCGGTCTTAATCGAGTGCGAGAGTCCCGGTCCGGGTGATACAAGGTCTGCGTGACTAAGCATCTCCACTTCTCCACCCTGCTGCGGATGATTGACGGGTGGTCCGCCGCGTTCCGCGCCGCCGTCGCCGCGGCCCCCAGCCTCGACGCCGACGTCCCGTCCTGCCCGGGCTGGACGCTGTACGACCTGGCGAACCACCTCAGTGAGGGGGACCGCTTCTGGGCCTACATCGTGCTGAACACCGCGCCGGGCGACGAGCGGCCGAGCAAGGACGGGCTGGCGGCGCCCAGGGAGCGCGAGGCCCTCATAACCTGGCTGGCCGACTCGACGGAGCAGCTGCTTACTGCGCTGCGCGAGGCCGGCCCGGACCGGGGCTGCTGGGCCTGGTGGGAGCCGCTGGCCTCGACGCACACGGTGGCCGCCGTGGCCCGCCGCCGCGTCCCGGAGTCGCTGATCCACACCTACGACGCCCAGCTGGCCTCCGGTACCCCGCAGGAGCTGCCGACGACCGAGGCGGTCGACGCCATCGAGGAGTTCCTCGCCACCGTCTGCACCGTCACGGTCCCGTGGCCGGGCGAGCCCGCCACCATGGACTACCACGCAGCCGAGGCTGGCTCCTGGCGCCAGACGGTGGACGCCGCCGGTTCCCGCTTCACCCGCCTCACCGCGGCGGAGGCCGCCGAGAGCAAGCCCACCGCCGCCATCTACGGCACGGCGAGCGAGATGGCCCTGCTCATGTACATGCGCATCCCGGCCGGCTCGCTGCGGATGGAGGGCGACGCCGACCTGCTCCAGCAGCTGCAGAACTGGGGCTAGGACCGACCGGCAAATGGATCACTTGAGGCGTCGGGTGGTGGGGCGGCCGTCCCAGCGGTAGCGGCTCGTCGAGCGTCGGATGAGCATGCGGAGCGTGACGAGAGTGGCGGCGAGGTAGAGGTAGAAGTCCACGACCTCGCCGCTCCTCTCGGTACAGGGACGGGGCTTTCCGTAGCCGTTCATCCACGAGTGGGTGCGTTCTACCACCCAGCGTTTTCCGGCTTGGATCGGGGCAGGCACGCTCTTGCGTGCGATCTCGGCAGTGAAGCCCAACCCGGCTATCAGCAGACGGGACTTGGCGCTGTCGTAGCCGCGGTCGAGGTTGACGTTGACGGTCTCCGGCATCGCGCCGACCTGTGCCTGTGCCGCGTCCAGAGTGGGGCCGAGCAGGGGTGAATCGTGCCGGTCGGCCCCGTCGGAGACGATCCCGAGCGGGACACCACAGGCATCGGACGCGACGGAGCGTTTCAGCCCCTGCTTGCCCCGGTCCACCGGGGAGCGCCCGGCCTTGTCCCCACCGGACGGGGCCTTGGTGATGCAGCCGTCCACCGAGATCTCGCTCAGCCCGAGGCCGATCATGCGGTCGTAGGCCTCGAGTGCAAGGGCATGGACCTTCTCGGATATCCCCAGTTCAGCCCACTGCTTGACGCGGCGCCGGATGGTCCGGTCGGAGCATCCGGCGCCAGCGATCCGTTCGTAGCCGGAGCCGTGGACCAGCGCGAGCACGATGTACTCGAAGACGGTCCGGTCTGGAACCCGTCGCCGGTGACAACCCAGCGGATGGCTCTCGGCTCGAGGAGGAGACCGGCCTCCTCGTCCGCCCGGCCGATCTCGTACTCGTCCACGTCATCCACGTCGAACAGGTCTTCGGCCAGGCAGGGCAGTTCGTCCTCTTCGTCTTCGCCACCGACACGTGGACCGGCGAACTGACCAATACCGAGCCGGACAAACACCTGGCTGCCCAGTGGGTCTCTGGGGACCGCCTCCCTGAGCCCGCGTTCCCGACAGCTACGCAGGCTCTGGTCGCGTACCGGGACGGAAGTCCCTCCTTCTCCCGCTACGGATGGTCGGCCACCACGGCGTGATAGGCGGGCCAGGCGCAAGGGTGGCTGCCGCTACCGGGACCTCTGCTTGACCGAAGCTCTGCGGGCGGCCATCCAGCGGGTGGCCGGGTCCTGTCCCAGTACGTGGCCACCCCCTACGCCACCCGCCTCCTTCCGCCGCCGGCGCCCAACCCGCGGGCCTCGGCTACCTCCTGAAGGACCGCGTCGGCGATGTCGCCGACTTCCTCGACGCCCTGCGCCGTGTGGCATCCGGCGACGCCGTCATCGACCCCGACGTCGTGCGCATCCTCCTCCGCACCCAGACCGCCGCCCACCCCCTCACCCGCCTCACCCCCCCGCGAGCGCGAAGTCCTCTCCCACATGGCCGAGGGCCTCAACAACCAGGCCAGCGCGGCGCGGCTCTCCATCACCGAAGCCTCCGTGGTGAAGCACTGCGGCAACATCTTCACCAAACTCGACCTCGACCCCACCGAAGGCAACCGCCGCGTCCTGGCCGTCCTCACCCACCTCCGCGCCTCATAGCCGGACAGGGCGGGAGGTCAGCGCTGCTCCCACTGCTCCTTCGTGATCTCGTACTGCACGCCGCCGAGGTCGGCGCCCTCGACCATCAGCATGCCGTCCGGGGTGGGGAGGGGATGGGAGAACGTCATGCCCACCTTCTCCATGACGTTGCGCGAACCGCGGTTCAGCACCATCGTCGCGGCCCAGACCATGCGCAGGTCGAGCTCGCCGAACCCCTTGCGCAGCAGGGCCAGCGAGGCCTCGGTGGCGTAGCCCTTGCCCCAGGCCGCCTGCCGCAGCCGGTACCCGAGCTCGGCCTCGTCCTTCGGGCCGTCCTTCTCGGGTCGCAGGCAGAACCAGCCGATGAACGCCCCGCCGTCCTTCTCGAACGCGGCGAACAACCCGAGCTCGCCGCCCCACCTCTCGTAGCCGGCGATGATGTTCGGCAGATGGCTCTCGCGGACGACCTCCGCAGGCGTCCCCTCCCCGCCGGACAGGAAGCGCATCACCGCCGGATCGCTGTCCAACTCAATCAACAGGTCCGCGTCGTCAGCAGTGAATCGGCGCAGCGTCAGGCGCTCGGTCTCCAGATAGATGGTCACGCAGCGGATCATTCACGAACCACCTGAGACCCTCAACGCATTTACGGCACCACCCACCCCCGCACAGCTGGCGTTCTTTTTACAGACCCGTTCCCGGCTGTCGGGCCGGACGTCGTCGTCGGGCTCGGGCACCGGTTCGTCGGCGGGCAGGTCATCCTGCTCCGCGTCCGTCACCGGTGCGGGCTCGGTCGCCGGTGCAGGCTCGGCGTTTTCGCGGAGCGGGAGTTCGCGCTCGGCGGGCTTCGGTTCGGTGGTGGTCGCGGTTGCGGTGGCGCGGTGGGCGAGGAGGGTGCCGCCGAAGAAGGCGAGGGCGGGCCATTCGGCGACCATGATCCGCAGCCAGGCGGGGACGTGGTCGAGGTCGAGGAGGCCGGCGGTGGCGACGTTCGCGCCGAGGGAGGCGGTCAGGGCGATGGCGAACCAGGTCCAGGCGGTGCCGGCGGGACGTCCGGTGGTGCGCAGGGTCGGGACGGTGCGTATAGCGCCGAGGGTCGGGCAGCGGGGTAGGTGGTGGGCGGGGCGGGCACGCGGCCCGAGTACCGGCACGGCTGCGGCGATTGCTGCGGGCGCAAGCCTGGCTTCTGCCCGCAGAAGGAGCCGATCCGCCGCGAGACCAAGGACACCAAGTCCCGAGCCGGGCGACGTGCGGTGCCGCTGCCCGAGCAGCTCGTCGTGATCCTCCGGCAGCACAAGGAGGAGCAGGACCGCGAGCGGGCCCTCGCGCGCCACCTCTGGACGGACAAGGGCTACGTCTTCACCTCGGAGACCGGCGAGCCGCTCAACCCCAGCACCGACTACCACCACTGGAAGCGGCTCCTGCGCGAGGCCGGCATCCGCGACGGCCGCCTCCATGACGCCCGTCACACCGCCTCGACCGTCCTCCTCCTGCTCGGCGTGCCGGAGCGGATCGTCATGGCGATCATGGGCTGGTCCTCGACCTCGATGGCCCAGCGCTACCAGCACGTCACCGAGCCGATGCTGAACGACGTCGGCAGGAAGATCGGCGCGGCTCTGTGGGGCGACGTCGGATCTGGCCCAGAGGAGCCCGGCGAAGACGCCGCCTGAGGCCCAGAACCCCAACTGAGACCACGACACGAAGAAGGCCCCGACCGGAAACCCGGTCGGGGCCTTCAACTGCCCTACTGGGCAGGGGCGGAGGATACGAGATTCGAACTCGTGAGGGGTTGCCCCCAACACGCTTTCCAAGCGTGCGCCCTAGGCCTCTAGGCGAATCCTCCGTGGGAGAGCTTAGTACATGTTCGGGGGTGGTCGCGACCAGCTATCCCGTAGGCGGGAGGGTGGGGGTGGCCTGTGGATCGTCGGGGCTCGGATCCGGTAGTGTGGGGGTCAGCCCCTCGTGTGGCGTTATCTCTCTGAACCCCCCCAGGGCCGGAAGGCAGCAAGGGTAGGAGGGCTCTGGCGGGTGCACGGGGGGTCTTTGCGTTCCCGGACCGGGGGGGCGGGGACGGTGGCGAGGTGAGGGGCGACGCGTTTGTCGGTGCGTCCCGATATCGTCGGGGGTGTGTCCCTAGCCCTGTACCGCCGCTACCGCCCCGAGACCTTCGCGGAGGTCATCGGGCAGGAGCACGTGACCGCTCCGCTCCAGCAGGCCCTGCGTAACAACAGGGTCAACCACGCGTACCTGTTCAGCGGGCCGCGCGGCTGCGGGAAGACGACGAGTGCGCGCATCCTGGCCCGCTGTCTGAACTGCGAACAGGGGCCGACGCCGACGCCCTGCGGGGAGTGCCAGTCCTGTCGCGACCTCGCGACCGGCGGGCCCGGTTCGATCGACGTGATCGAGATCGACGCCGCCTCGCACGGTGGTGTGGACGACGCGCGTGAGCTGCGGGAGCGGGCGTTCTTCGCGCCGGTGCACAGCCGCTACAAGATCTTCATCCTGGACGAGGCGCACATGGTGACCTCGGCCGGGTTCAACGCTCTGCTCAAGGTGGTCGAGGAGCCGCCGGAGCACCTCAAGTTCATCTTCGCGACCACCGAGCCGGAGAAGGTGATCGGGACGATCCGGTCCCGGACGCACCACTACCCGTTCCGGCTGGTCCCGCCGGGCACGCTGCGCGACTACCTGGCGGAGGTCTGCGGCCGGGAGGGCATCCAGGTCGAGGACTCGGTGTTTCCGCTGGTGGTCCGGGCCGGGGCCGGGTCGGTGCGTGACTCGATGTCGGTCATGGACCAGCTGCTGGCCGGTGCCGCCGAGGGTGGCGTGACGTACCAGATGGCGACCGCGCTGCTCGGGTACACCGACTCGGCGCTGCTGGACGAGGTGGTGGACGCCTTCGCCGCGCAGGACGGGGCGACGGTGTTCCAGGTGATCGACCGGGTGGTCGAGGGCGGGCACGACCCGCGCCGCTTCGTCACCGACCTGCTGGAGCGGCTGCGAGACCTGGTGATCCTGGCCACCGTGCCGGACGCGGGGGAGAAGGGGCTGATCGACGCCCCGGCGGACCGGGTCGCGATCATGCAGGCGCAGGCGGACGCGTTCGGTGCGGCGGAGCTCAGCCGGGCGGCGGACATCGTCAACACCGGGCTGACCGAGATGCGCGGCAACGCGGCGCCCCGGCTGCAGCTGGAGCTGATCTGCGCCCGGGTGATGCTGCCGGGCGCGTACAGCGACGAGCTGTCGCTGCAGGCACGGCTGGACAAGCTGGAGCGCCGGGCGGCGGCTGGTGGACTGGCCGCGCCGGTGGGCCTGGGTGCGCCGGTGGGCCTGGGTGCGCAGGTGGCGCCGCCCGCCGCCGCTCCCGCGCCGCAGTCGCCGGCCCCGGTGGCCGAGGCCGCCCCGGCGCAGGCCCAGCCCGTACAGACGGCACCGGTCGCACCGCCGGCCCCGGTAGCCCCCGCGCCGGCCGCCCCGGCGGCGCCCGCCGGGCCCGCGCCGGGCGCCTGGCCGATCCCGCGCAGCTTCCCGCCGGCGGGCGGGGCCCCGGCCGCCGCTCCCGCGCCGCAGTCGCCGGCCCCGGTGGCCGAGGCCGCCCCCGCCCCCGCGCCCGTAGCGCCCGCTCCCGCCCCCGTAGCGCCCGCGCCGGCACCTGCCCCGGCGCCCGTGGGCGCCCCTGCCGGGCAGCCGTCGGGCGCCGCGCAGCAGGGCGCGGCGCAGGTCCGGCAGCTGTGGCCGCAGATCCTGGAGGCGGTGAAGAACCGCCGCCGCTTCACCTGGATCCTGCTCAGCCAGAACGGCCAGGTGGCCGGGTTCGACGGCAGCGTGCTCCAGGTGTCCTTCATCAACGCGGGCGCCCGGGACAGCTTCGTCGGCAGCAACAGCGACGACGTGCTGCGCCAGGCGCTGACCGACGCGCTGGGTGTGGACTGGCGGATCGAGTGCATCGTCGACCCGTCGGGTGGCAGCTCCGGTGGCGTTTCCGGTGGTGGCTCCCCGGCCGCCACACCGGCCGGTGGTGGCTGGGGAGCCCCGGCCCGTCCGGCGGCCGCCGCGCCGCCGGCCCCGGCGCCCGCGCCGGTCCAGCCGCAGCCCTCGCCGCAGGTGCCGGCCGCCCCGGTGGCGCCCGCGCCGGTCCAGGCCCCGTCGCCGGTGGCCGCGCCGTCCGCCCGCCCGGTGCAGGCGGTGGCGCCGGAGGACGACATCCCGGAGGAGGACGACCCGGACCTCAACGAGGAGGCGTTCTCCGGTCAGGAGCTGATCATCCGCGAGCTGGGAGCGACGGTCCTGGAGGAGATCCACCACCGCGGCAACTGAGCGACGGCCCGCCCCGGCAGCACGTAGGCTCGGCCGTGACGACGCGAGCGGACTGCGCGCAGGACAGCAATGCAGGATCGCGAGCACGACAGCGAGGAGTGAGCCGTGTTCCCCGGTGGTGGCCAGCCCAACATGCAGCAGCTGCTGAAGCAGGCGCAGAAGATGCAGCAGGATCTCGCGCAGGCGCAGCAGGAGCTGGCGGAGACGAAGGTGAGCGGTTCGGCGGGCGGTGGCCTGGTCGAGGCCACGGTGACCGGTGCCGGTGAGCTGGTGGCGCTGACCATCGCCCCGGCCGCCGTCGACCCGGAGGACACCGAGACCCTGGCCGACCTGGTCCTGGCGGCCGTGCGGGACGCCAACCAGTCGGCGCAGAAGATGCAGGCGGAGCGCATGGGCCCGCTGACCCAGGGCCTGGGCGGCGGCATCCCCGGCCTGCCGTTCTGACCTCGTAGGGGTTCAGCGGCGACCCGGCAGGCCGGTCCGACCCGGACCGGCCCACGGGCCCGTGTTCGACCCGCCCAAGGGGCCGACCAGGCGGGCCTGAAGTTCTGGAGTTCAGACAACGGTCCCATGTGATTTATGTGGGAGTCGGGCGTCGGGCGGTGTGTCCGGCGCCCGATTCGTTGGATGATGGCACCGGAGCACCACCGACCATCCGAGGGAAGGCGCGACGTTGTACGAGGGCGTGGTTCAGGACCTGATCGACGAACTGGGCAGGCTGCCCGGCGTCGGGCCCAAGAGCGCCCAGCGGATCGCCTTCCACATCCTGCAGTCCGACCCGACCGACGTGCGCCGCCTCGCGCACGCGCTGCTGGAGGTCAAGGACAAGGTCCGCTTCTGCACGGTCTGCGGCAACGTCGCGGAGGCCGAGCAGTGCCGGGTCTGCCTGGACCCGCGCCGCGACCTCGGCGTCATCTGCGTGGTCGAGGAGTCCAAGGACGTCGTCGCCATCGAGCGCACCCGCGAGTTCCGCGGCCGCTACCACGTGCTGGGCGGCGCGATCAGCCCCATCGAGGGCGTCGGCCCGGACGACCTGCGGATCCGCGAGCTGCTGGCGCGCCTCGCGGACGGCACGGTCACCGAGCTGATCCTGGCCACCGACCCCAACCTGGAGGGGGAGGCGACCGCCACCTATCTGGCCCGGCTCTGCAAGCCGATGGGCCTGAAGGTGACCCGGCTGGCGAGCGGACTGCCCGTCGGCGGGGATCTGGAGTACGCGGACGAGGTCACCCTCGGCCGCGCCTTCGAAGGGAGACGACTGCTCGATGTCTGACCGGACGATCAACCAGCAGCCCCACACGCCCCACCAGCCGTCCCACGGGCAGGCCCACCAGCCGCCGCCGGGGCAGCCGCACGGGGAGCCGCAGAGCCACACCCCGCACACCCACGCGCACGGTTCGGAGCCGGACGACTTCGCCGTGCAGATCGCCGACTCGGTGGAGAGCTTCGTGCTCGCCGTCACCGAGGTCGCCAAGGGCGACGAGCCGGGCAGCGCGGTCTCGCTGCTGCTCCTGGAGGTCTCGCAGCTGCTGCTGGCCGGTGGCCGGCTGGGCGCCATCGAGGACGTCGTCCCGGAGGACCGCTTCGAGCCCGACACCGGACCGGAGCCGGACGGCGAGCAGCTGCGCGAGCGCCTGGCCGTGCTGCTCGCGCCGATCGACGTCTACCACGAGGTCTTCGACCCGTACGGCCCGCCGGAGAAGCCGAACGCCTTCCGGATCTCGGACGACCTGGCCGGCGTGGTCGGCGAGCTGCAGCACGGGCTGACCCACTACCGCGAGGGCCGGGTCAGCGAGGCGCTGTGGTGGTGGCAGTTCTCGTACCTCTCCAACTGGGGCACGACCTGCACGGCGGTGCTGCGGGCGCTGCAGTCGCTGATCGCGCACGTCAGGCTGGACAGTCCGATCGGCGCGGTGCCGGACGGCGCCGACACCGACGACGACGGCCTCACCGACGAGCAGCTGGAGCAGCAGGCCGGTGACCTGATGGCGGCCGAGCTGGGCCTCGGGCGGTAGCACCGGTTTCCGGTGCGCCCGTGGTGTCCGGGGCGTCGTGGGCGGCGCGTCGGGTTTCGGTGTGCCCCTCGGCTTTCGCCGCGTGCCCTGGGTTTTCGCTGAGTGCCCCCGGTTTTCGCCGCGCGCCCCGGTTTTCGCTGAGTGCCCCCGGCGCCCTGGCGTCCGGCCCCCCGGCGGCTGATGGTGACGAATGCCTCAGCATTCCGCGCGGAAAAGAAATCCCGCCGGATCGCCGCCCATTCGTCCGCCGATTCTTCGGAGCGGCGGCGAATTACCCGCAGACCTGCCGGTGGGCCGCCCGTTTCGCCGACCACCTGCTGAAACGGGCGTCTCATCATATGGAAAGCGCCGGTTGCGGCACCCCTGCTCGGTAGACTGGCGTCGACCGCACACCCCCCTTCCCCCGGAGGGTGCGGGGGCCTGGCGCCCCCGGAAGACGACACAAGTCGAGGAGCGCACGTGGGCCTTGTCGTGCAGAAGTACGGCGGCTCATCCGTTGCGGATGCCGAAGGCATCAAGCGCGTAGCCCGCCGAATCGTTGACGCCAAGAAGGCTGGCCATGAGGTCGTCGTCGTGGTGTCCGCGATGGGCGACACGACGGACGAGCTCATCGAACTCGCGGAGCAGGTGTCACCGCTCCCTGCCGGCCGTGAGTTCGACATGCTGCTGACCGCTGGAGAGCGCATCTCCATGGCGCTGCTGGCCATGGCGATCAAATCCCTGGGTCACGAGGCCCAGTCCTTCACGGGCAGCCAGGCCGGTGTCATCACCGACTCGGTCCACAACAAGGCGCGCATCATCGACGTGACGCCGGGTCGCATCCGCACCGCCCTGGACGAGGGCAACATCGCGATCGTGGCCGGCTTCCAGGGCGTGTCGCAGACCAGCAAGGACATCACCACGCTGGGCCGGGGCGGCTCGGACACCACCGCCGTCGCCCTCGCCGCCGCGCTCAGGGCCGAGGTCTGCGAGATCTACACCGACGTGGACGGCGTGTTCACCGCCGACCCGCGCGTGGTGTCGAAGGCCCGCAAGATCGACTGGATCGCGTACGAGGACATGCTGGAGCTGGCGTCGTCCGGTTCCAAGGTGCTGCTCGACCGCTGCGTGGAGTACGCCCGGCGCTACAACATCCCGATTCACGTACGCTCGTCCTTCTCGGGTCTTCCCGGGACGATCGTCAGCAACGAGAACCCGAACAAGCCCGAAGGGGGCGAGATGGAGCAGGCCATCATCTCCGGAGTCGCCCACGACACTTCCGAGGCCAAGGTCACGGTCGTCGGCGTGCCCGACAAGCCGGGCGAGGCGGCCCGGATCTTCCGTGCCATCGCGGACGCCGAGGTCAACATCGACATGGTGGTGCAGAACGTCTCCGCCGCGTCGACCGGGCTGACGGACATCTCCTTCACCCTGCCCAAGGCCGAGGGCCAGAAGGCCATCGACGCGCTCGGCCGGGTCAAGGAGGGCATCGGCTACGAGTCGCTGCGCTACGACGACGCGATCGGCAAGATCTCCCTGGTCGGCGCGGGCATGCGCTCCAACCCGGGCGTCACCGCGGCCTTCTTCGAGGCGCTGTCCGCCGCGGGCGTCAACATCGAGCTGATCTCCACCTCGGAGATCCGCATCTCGGTCGTCACCCGCGCCGAGGACGTGCCGGAGGCCGTCCGCGCCGTGCACAGCGCCTTCGGACTGGACAGCGAGACGGACGAAGCCGTCGTCTACGGAGGCACCGGGCGATGACCCGGCGGGCGAACCTCGCCGTCGTCGGCGCCACCGGCGCGGTCGGCGAGGTGCTGCTCGGCCTGCTCTCCCTCCGCCAGGACGTCTGGGGCGAGGTCCGACTCATCGCCTCCCCGCGCTCGGCCGGCCGCACGCCGGTCGTGCGGGGGGAGCCGGTCGAGGTCGTCCCGCTGGCGGAGGAGGCCTTCGAGGGGATCGACGTCGCCGTGTTCGCCGTCCCCGCCGAGGTCTCCGCCCAGTGGGCGCCGATCGCGGCCGCCAAGGGCGTCGTGGTGGTCGACGACTCCGCCGCCTTCCGCACCGCCGAGGACGTGCCGCTGGTCGTCCCCGAGGTCAACGCGGCCGCGCTGCGGCTGCGCGCCCGCGGCATCGTCGCCAGCCCGGCCAGCACCACCCTCGCGATGATCGCGGCCGTCGGTGCCCTGCACGCCGAGTACGGGCTCGCGCAACTCGTCGTCGCCTCCTACCAGGCCGCCTCCGGCGAGGGCCGGATCGGCGAGGCGGCGCTGCGCGAGCAGACCGCCCTGGTGGCCGGCACCGAGGTCGGCCGGCAGACCGGCGACCTGCGCGCGGTGATCGCCGAGCACGGGCCGTTCGCCGGCCCGCTCGCCCTCAACGCGGTGCCCTGGACGGGCTTCCTGATGGACGGCGGCTGGTCCTCCGAGGAGGTCGGCATCCGCGACGAGGCCCGCAAGGTCCTCGGCCTGCCCGCCCTGAAGGTCTCCGCGACCTGCGTCCGCATCCCGGTCGTCCGCACCCACGCGCTGGCCGTGCACGCGGTGTTCGAACGCGAGGTCACCCAGGAGCACGCGCAGCAGATCCTCCGCGACGCCCCCGGCGTCGTGCTCTACGACGACCCGGCGGCCGGCGAGTTCCCCACCCCGAACGACGTGGTCGGGACGGACCCGGTCTGGGTCGGGCGGGTGCGCCGGGCGCTGGACGAGCCGGCCGCGCTCGACCTCTTCCTCTGCGGCGACAACCTGCGCAAGGGCGCGGCGCTCAACCTGCTGCAGATCGCGGAACTGGTGGCCGGCGAGCTGACACTGGAGCAGGAGGGGGACGCGCTCTAGGGCAGGAAGGGACACGCCCCAGGGGAGGAAGGGGCGCGCCCAGGTGCAGGAAGGGGCACACCTCGGGGGAGGGAGTGTCCGCTCCTCGACACAATCTGTCCGGAATCCCGATGGAATCCCCTGGAGGCCGCTTCCGCCGATGCGGAAGAATGGCCCCCGGGCTGGGCAACCATGACAGGGGATCGAGTGTCCAACGGGCGTGGCGAACGTGATGGTGGGGGTAGGGGCGGGCATCCCGGCGAGAGCCGCGGTGGCCTTCCTCTCGCGTGCCCCGTGGCCGGCGAGTAGGCCGGAAGACGACCAGATGACCTCGGTCGCACCCGGTGCGGCGGACTCCGGTGCCGGTACCGACGCGGGTACCAGCGAGGACCTGCTCACCGAGACCTACCAGGCCCACTACCGCTCCCTGCTGCGGCTCGCCGCGCTGCTCCTCGACGACCTCTCGACCTGTGAGGACGTCGTCCAGGAGGCGTTCATCCGGGTGCACGCCGCCCGGCGCCGGGTCCGCGAGCCCGAGAAGACCCTGGCCTACCTGCGGCAGACCGTGGTCAACCTGTCCCGCTCCACGCTGCGCCGACGGATCCTCGGTCTGCGGCTGCTGCCCAAGCCCATGCCTGACATGGCCAGTGCAGAAGAAGGCGCTTACGATGCGCTGGAGCGCGACCAGTTGAAGGCCGCGCTGCGTGGTCTGCAACGCCGTCAGCGGGAGGTTCTGGTGCTGCGTTACTTCGTGGACATGACGGAGGCGCAGGTCGCCGAGACCCTCGGTATCTCGCTCGGGTCGGTGAAGGCCTACGGTTCGCGCGGACTCGCCGCCCTGCGCACCCAGATGGAGGCCGGACATGGCTGACGGCGCCGGGCAGCGGCCCTCGGGCGGCGAGGACGACGGGTTCTCCGCCGAGGAACGGGCCGTCCGCGAGCTCATGCGGCACGCCGTCGCCGACATCCAGCCCGAGCCCGGCGGCCTGCCGCGGATCCGGCACGCCGTACCCCGCCGCCGGGCCGTCCGGCGCGGGGCCTGGACCGGCGCCGCCGCCCTCGCCCTCGCCGTCGCCGTCGCCCTGCCCGCGCTGCACGACGGGGAGCACCTCGGCCTGTCCGGCGGCCCCGGCTCGGCCGACGCCACCAGCCCGTCCGTCGCCACCCCGACCGGCACCAGGACCGGCGGCAGCACCGGCACCGGCACACCCTCGCGCCCCGGCCCCAGCGGCACCGGCGACACCGCCTCGCCCTCCGCCCCCGCCACCGCCTCGCCCAGCCCCGGCACCAGCACCACCCGCCCCGACGGCACCCCCGCCGCGCCCGTCCCCGCCGCCAGCACCGGCGACAGCGCGATCGTCCCGCTCTGCACCCGCGCCGACCTCGGCCAGGGCGGCGCGCAGGTCGGCCCGGCCGACGCCGACGGCCGGATCTACGGCTCGTTCACCGTGGTCAACGTCTCCGGACACGGCTGCCGGCTCGGCGGCCCCGGCGCCGTCGCCGTCACGGTGGTGAGCGGCACCGACCGCAGCCTCGTCCGCACCGCCGACCACACCGCCGGCGACCCGGCCGACGCCCTGCCCGCGATGGACGCGGACCCCCCCGTCCTCGCCCCGCAGGCTGGCTACCGGGTGCCGTTCGCCTGGATCCCCGACCGGACCTGCCCCACCTCCGGCGGTGGTGGCGCCGCCACCACCGCCGCGCCCACCGGCCAGGGCGGCGCCAAGTCAGCCGCCGCCGGCTCCCAGGCACCCGCCGCCAGCGGCGCCGCCCCGGCGACGGACGCCTCGGCGGCCCCCAGCGGCGGCCCCCAGCCCAGCTCGTCCCCCAGCGCCGGGCCCACCACCGGCACCAGCCCCACCGCCACCCCGACCGCCAACCCCAGCACCCGGCCCGCCACCGCCACCATCGCCCACACCCCCGCCCCCGGCAGTCCCGCCGTCGCCACCGCCACGCTGCCCATCACCTGCGCCGGCACCCTGTACCGCGGCGGCGTCCAGCCGGTAGGGGCAACGGCGCCGCAGCCGTCGGGCTCGCCCTCGGCGGGCTGACGGGGGCGCCGGCCCCGGCGGGGCTTCAGCCCGTGACGGTGACCGGCCCGGTCGGCCGGGCCGGCGGCGCACCCCGGGGGGCGGGACGGGTGTGAGGAGTGGTTACCGTGGGGGGTGTGTACCGGTTCCTCCTGACTCCCCGCTGGCTCGGCGGCACCGCGCTGGCCGTGGCGGCCGTGGCGGTGTGCGTCTGGCTGGGCTCCTGGCAGCTCGGCCGGTTCGAGGACCGGTTCTCGTCGCATCGGGAGACCAAGCAGTCCATCACCGCTTCGAGTGATGTCCGGCCGATCGACGACCTGCTCAACCCGGCCGCCCCGCAGGTGAACACCGAGACCGTCGGCAAGCCCGTCACGGTCACCGGCAGCTACGACGCGGAGCACCAGCTCCTCGTCCCGAACCGGGTGGTGGACGGCAGGCAGGGCTACTACGTGCTGACCCCGCTGCGTACCGCGGACGGTCACGTCGCCGCCGTGGTCCGCGGCTGGGAGCCCGGTGCGCCCGCCGAGGGCGCGTCCGCGGCCGTGCCGCCGCCGACCGGGCAGGTGACCGTCACCGGTCGGCTGCAGGCCGGGGAGAGCAGCGGCAGCAACGGCGCGGTGGCGGGCGGTCTGCCGGCCGGCCAGCTCGGCACGATCAACCGGGCGGCGCTACTCAACGTGCTGGCGTACGACGGCTGGTACGACGGCTGGGTGGCCGCCGACGCGGTGCCGGCCGGGCTGACCCCGGTGCCGACCGTCCAGCCGCAGGGTGGGGACGGGCTCACCCTGCGGGCCTTCCAGAACCTGGGCTACACCCTGGAGTGGTTCGTCTTCGGGGGCTTCGTCATCTTCATGTGGTTCCGCCTGGTGCGCCGCGAGGGGGAGGCGGAGCAGGACCGGGCCCTCGGTCTGGACCCGGTCCTGGACTGACCCTCCGGCCGTCGGCGCCGCCTCGGTGCCTCGGTGCCTCGGTGCCTCGGTGTCTCGGTGTCTCGGTGTCTCGGTGTCTCGGCGCCTCGCGTCAGCGCGCCGGTTTGCCCGGTGACGTCGGAGCCGTCGGGACCGCCGGTACGGGCGGTACGGTCGTCGGCTTGCCCGGCGCCGTCGGGGTGGTCGGCACCGGCGTCGGCGACTCGGTGAACACCGGCTCGTCGTGGCAGCGGCCGTGGCCGCCGTTCACGGTGTCGGCCGAGTCGTAGTGGTCGATGTGGTGGTGCACGGTGCGCCCGGTCTTCGACCCCTTGGACCCGGAGCCCTTCGAACCGGACGAGCCCTTGGAGCCGCTCGACCCCTTCGACCCGCCGGACCCCTTGGCGAGCTGGACCACGTCCTCGCCCCCCGCCGGCGCGTAGGCCGCCCGTACGACGGCCGGCCCCGGTCCCGCCCCCGGCGCGCTCGCACGCGTCGCCGTGACGACCGGGCTCGCGGCCGGGGCGGCCGGAGCCGCCGGTGTGGTCGGTGCGGCCGCCGTCGGCGTCGGACTGGGCACCGCGGGCCCCGCCGGGGGCGGGCAGGAGGCCTCGGTGCCCTGCCCGCCCGAGCAGCCGGTGAGCACCAGGGCCCCGGCCACCGCCACCCCCGCGAGCGTCAGCCGACGCCTCACACCGACCCCCCGTCGCCAGCCCCGGCCCCGTTCCCGGCGTCCGCCACCGCGGCGAGGTGACGTCGGACGAAGTCGATCTCCAGCCGCAGCTGCTTGATCCGCTCCTCCACCACCAGCGACCCGTGCCCGGCGTCGTACCGGTAGACCTCGTGCGGCTTGCCCAGCTGCTCCAGCCGCTCGACGTAGTTCTCGATCTGCCGGATCGGGCAGCGCGGGTCGTTGACCCCGGCGCTGATGTAGACCGGCACCCGCACCTGCTCGACGTAGCTGAGCGGCGAGGAGGCGGTGAAGCGCTCCGGGACCTCCTCCGGGGTGCCCCCGAAGAGGGTGCGGTCGAGCGACTTGAGCGCCTCCATCTCGTCGGCGTACGCGGCGTGGTAGTCCGCGACGGGCACGGCGGCGATGCCCAGAGCCCAGCTGTCCGGCTGGACGCCGAGGCCGAGCAGGGTCAGGTAGCCGCCCCAGCTGCCGCCGCTGAGCACCAGTCGGCGCGGGTCGGCGAGGCCGCTGGTGACCGCCCACTCCCGGACGGCCGCGATGTCCTCCAGCTCGATCAGGCCGACCCGCCCGTGCAGGGCGTCCGTCCAGGCCTGGCCGTAGCCGGTGGAGCCGCGGTAGTTGACCCGGACCACCGCGAAGCCGTGGTCCAGCCAGGCGGCCGGTCCGGCGGCGAAGGAGTCGCTGTCGTGGTGGGTGGGGCCGCCGTGGACCTCGAACACGGTCGGGAAGGGGCCTTCGCCCGCTCCGGCCGGCCGCTGCACGAGGGCGTGCACCCGCCCGCCGGGCCCGTCCACCCAGGCGTCCTCGACCGGGACAGAGCCGGGCGGCACCGCGCCGGGCGCCCGCAGCACGACCGTCCCGGTGGTGGAGCGGACGGCGGAGGGCTCGGCGGCGGAGGACCACAGGTACTCGACGGTGCCGTCCGGACGGGAGGTGGCGCCGCCGACGGTGCCGCGCGGGGTGTCCAGCCGGGTCAGCCGGCCGTCGGCGAGCGTGTACGAGAACAGCTCGCTGCGCGCCTCGTACTCGTGCTCGACGAGCAGCGCCTCGGCGCCGGGGCGCCACTGGGCGGAGACGTCGCCGGGCAGTTCGCGCCCCCGCTCGTCGCGCAGCGGCAGCGCGGTCTCGGCGCCGGTGGCGACGTCCCAGATCATCGGCTCCCAGCGGCCGGTGCGCTGGTGGGCCACCAGCAGCCGGGTGTCGCCCTCGACCGGGGCGAAGCCGAGGCAGGCGACGCCGCGCGGTTCGTCCCGGCCGGTCACCTCGTCGAGTTCGGCGACGGTCGAGCCGTCGGAGAGACGGACGACGCGGATCGCGGAGTGCATCGCGTCGCCGTGCTCGGTGTGGTCGATGGCGAGCAGCGTGCTGTCGTAGCTCAGGTCGCCGACGCCGCCGTACTCCTCGTGCCGGTAGATCTCGACGGCCTCGGCCGCGCCGGGGCGGCGCAGGTGCAGGGTGGTGCCGTCCTCGTCGGTGGACCGGCCGACGACCACCGTGCCGTCGCGGCCGAGCGCCAGCCCGGCCGAGTAGGAGGCGGCGAGGCCGGGCACGGCCTCCTCGTCGCGGGCGTCGGCCTCGCGACCCTCGGGCCCGCCGGCGAAGGGCTGGCGGCGCCAGACGCCGAACTCGTCGCCGTCGTGGTCGTCGAACCACCAGACCCAGGCGCCGTCGGGGGACAGCTCGGCGTCAGTGGTGCCGTTCGGGCGGTCGGTGACCTGGCGGTGGGTGCCGGTGGCGCGGTCCCAGGCGTAGACCTCGTAGGTACCGGTCGCGTTGGACACGTACAGCGCCCGGTCGGGGGCGTCCTCGGCCCAGTCGGGCAGTGACACCCGGGCCGCCCTGAACCGCTGCTCCCATGCCGGTACGGCGCTCTTCTCCTCGCTCATCCGACCATCCAACCCGATCGGGGGGACAGAACGGAACGGGCGGGGGCCGTAGCCCACCACCCGTTCCGTTCCGCCGACCCCGCGGGGTGGCCGGACCGTGCCCCGTCCGCTGGGGGGCTAACCCCTGCGGGGCAGCAGCCGGACCAGGCCCACCAGCACCAGCTCCAGCACCGCCAGCGCCGTCACGCTGCGGCCGAACGCGGCCACCGGGTCGCCGGCGCCGTAGTACAGCAGGCCGATCAGCGCGATGCCGAGCGCCCCGCCGACCTGCTGCACGGTGGCCAGCACCCCGGCCGCCGAACCGGCCAGCCGCGGTTCGACCCCGGCCAGCACGACGGAGGTCACCGGGGCGATCACCAGGCCCATCCCGAGGCCGTCCACGAACAGCCCCGGTGCCAGCCACCAGACGCTCCCGCCCGGCGCGCCGTACACCGCGAGCGCGAGCAGGCCCAGCCCGGCGGCCATCAGCAGCCCGCCGACGGTGATCGTCCGCCGTCCGCCGAGCCGGGCGGCGACGCGGTGGGCGGCGTTGGAGGTGAGCAGGTAGCCGAGGCCGATCGCGGTGAACACCAGTCCGGCGCCGAGCGCGTCCAGGCCGCGGCCCAGCTGCAGGTGCAGGGCGAGGACCAGGAAGAAGGAGGCCTGGCCGAGCCAGAAGGCGAGCTGGGCGAGCAGACCGGCACCGAAGGACCTGGTCCGGAACAGCCGGGTGTCGACCAGCGGGGAACCGGTGTCCCGGGCGCGGTGCTGGTGCACCGTGAAGCCGGCCAGCAGGGCGGCCGAGCCGCCCAGGCAGAGCCAGGTCCACAGCGGCCAGCCCTGCTGGGGGCCCTGGATCAGCGGCAGCACCAGGCCGGTCAACGCGGCGGTGACCAGCAGCACGCCCACCGGGTCCAGGCCCGGCCGCTGCGGGGCGCGCGACTCCGGCAGACAGCGGCGGACCAGGGCCAGGGCGGCCAGGCCGATCGGCAGGTTGATCAGGAAGCAGCTGCGCCAGCCGAGGCCGAAGAGGTCCGCCCGGATCAGCAGCCCGCCGATCAACTGGCCGAACACCGAGCCGACGCCCATGGTCAGCGCGTACCGGGCGAAGGCCCGTGCCTGCGCCGCGCCGCTGAACGCCGTCCGCAGGATCGCCAGCACCTGCGGGCCCATCAGCGCCGCCGCCAGGCCCTGCACCACCCGGGCGCCCACCAGCGCGGCGGCGGTGGGGGCGAGGCCGCAGCCCGCGGAGGCGAGGGTGAACAGGGCCAGGCCGAGCCCGAACACCCGGCGGCGGCCGTACCGGTCGCCGAGGCGGCCGGCGGTGACCAGGCCGGCCGCGAGGGCCAGGCTGAACCCGGCGATCACCCACTGGACGGCGGCCGGTCCGGCGCCCAGGTCGGCCTGGACGGACGGGACGGCGACGTTGACGACGAAGAAGTCGAGGGCGGTCATGAAGGTGGCGGTCAGGACGACCGCCAGCAGGCCGCGCGGGGCCTCGGGCGTCGCGTCGGCCGGCGCCGCGGTTGTCGCCTCGGTCTCGGTAGCGGTCGCGGTCTCGGTCGCGGTCTCCGAGCGGTTGGTCAGGGCGGTGCTCATCTCGGCCTCTCCTCAAGGGGGTTGGGGGCGGCGGTCAGGGGCGGTGAGGGCGCCCCTGACCCGTCCGGCCTGTCGTCAGGCGCCCGGGACGCGGTCCAGGAAGCCGTACACCGAGCCGATCCGGCCGTCCGGCGAGGCCACCAGCACGTCGAAGCCGATCACCACCGGCTCGGCGCCGGCCGGCCCGAGGTTCCAGGTGAACCGGGCGATGTCGTGGTGCGCGTCCACCGGGCCGAGGGTGAACTCCAGCCCGGGGAACTGGGCCTGGGCGGCGCCGATCAGCGCGTCGATCGCCTCCCGGCCGGTGACGGCGGCCAGCGGGTCGGTGTAGCTGCCGTCCTCGGCCCACACCTCGTCGACCAGCTTGCGGCGGGCGGCCGGGTCGGTCTCGTTCCAGACCGCGAGGTAGCGCTCGGCGAGCTGCTGGAGGGTGCTGGCGGTGATCTCGGTCATGGTCTTCTCCCGTGTCCTGGTGGGTGGTTGGCGGCTCGTTCCCGCTGCTCACCAAGGTAGGGACGGGGCGGCGCGGGCGAATCGGTCACGTATCGGTACGGGGGTACGTAGCGTTCGGCGACGGGGTACGCAGGTGCGCTCGGCCTCGGTGGCGCCGCCCGTTCCCGCGCTCGGTAGGGTCGGGGCATGCTGTACGGGAGGGAAGACGAACAGTCCGTCGTGGCGGCGCTGTTGGACGCGGCACGGGAAGGCCGCAGCGGGGTCCTGCTGCTCCGGGGCGAGCCCGGGATCGGCAAGACCGCGCTGCTGGACCACGCGGTCGCGCGGGCGGGGGAGCCGTTCCGGGTGATCCGGGCCGCCGGCGTCGAGTACGAGGCCGAACTGCCCTTCGCCGGGCTGAGCCTGCTGCTCGCGCCCGGCCTCGACCGGCTGCACGCCCTGCCCGGGCCGCAGCGACGCGCTCTGGAGGCGGCGTTCGGGCTCGCCGAGGACCGCACCCCGGCCGACCGGCTACTGGTCGGGCTCGCGACCCTCGGGATCCTCGCCGAACTCGCCACCGAGCAACCGCTGTTGTGCATCCTTGACGACGCGCAGTGGCTGGACGACGCCTCCCTGGACGCGCTGCTGCTGGCCGCCCGCCGACTCCAGGCCGAGGGGGTGGCCCTGCTGCTCGCCGCCCGCACCGGCAGCGCCGCTCCGGAACTCCCGAACACGGGCTTCCCCGAACTCCGGCTGACCGGCCTGTCCGAGCCCGACGCCGCCCGGCTGCTGGAGCACCGGGCCGGCCCCGACCTGCCCGCCGCCGTCCGCGACCGGCTGCTCACCGAGGCGGCCGGCAACCCGCTCGCCCTCACCGAACTCCCCGTCACCACCGGTGCGCAGGCGCCCGCCACCGGCTCGTCGGCACCGGCCCCGGGTGGCCTGCCGCTCACCAGCCGGCTGCTGATCGCCTTCCATGGCCAGGTCACCGGCCTGCCCCCGGCCACCCAGACCCTCCTGCTGGTCGCCGCCGCCGAGGAGAGCGGTGAACTCGACGTCGTGCTGCCCGCCGCGGCCGCCCTCGGCATTCCCGCCGAACACCTGGGCCCCGCCGAGGAGTCGGGCCTGGTGGCCGTCACGCCCGGGCGCCGGATCGCCTTCCGCCACCCGCTCCTGCGCGCCGCCATCCTGCAACGCGCCCCGCACCACCAGCGGCTGGCGGTCCATCAGGCCATCGCCGGGGCGCTGCCGGACGGCGACCGCCGCACCTGGCACCAGGCCCTCGCCGCCACCGCGCCCGACGCCGCCCTCGCCGAAGCGCTGGAACGCACCGCCGTCCGCGCCGAGGCCCGCGGCGCCCACGGTGGCGCCGCCGCCGCGTACGAGCGCGCCGCCCGGCTCACCCCGGACCGCGACGCCGCCACCCGCCGCCTCGTCCTGGCCGCCGAAGCCGCCACCGAGGAGGGCAGGTTGGCACAGGCCGAGGCGCTCGCCGACGAGGCCGGGGCCCGGACCGACGACGCCCTGGCGCACGCCCTGCTCGACCAGGTCCGGGCCACCGCGCACTTCTGGCGCGGCTCCCACCCGACCGCGTACCGGCTGCTGCTCGACGCCGCCGGCACCGCCATCGAGGCGCCGTACGCCGCCCGGATGCTGTTCCAGGCCTTCCACACCGCCTGGTACGTGGGGGAGGAACCGGTGGTCGCCGTCCTCGACCGGCTGGCCGCGCTACCGCTCGCCGACGACGACCCGCTCACCCCGCTCGCCCGCCACCTGCCCGCCGCCGTACTCCCGGCCCTCGGCCGGCCCGCGGCCCGGCCGCCCGCCGCCAGGGACACCGCCGCGGCCGCCCGCAAGGCCGGCGCCGAGACCCCGGTCGACCTCGTCCAACTCTGCGGCGCCACCCTCATCCTCGGCCGGGACGACGAGACCGCCGAACTCGGCGGCGAACTCGTCGCCGAGGCCCGGGCCAAGGGCACCATCGGCGTGATGCCCACCCTGCAGTTCTTCCTCGCCGAGGCCGAACTCTTCCACGGCCGCCACCGCGACGCCGAGGTCACCGCCACCGAGGCCCTCGCCCTCGCCGGCGACACCGGCCAGCACCAGTGGGTCAGCCAACTCACCGCGCTCCTCGCCCACCTGGCCGCCCTCGACGGCGCCACCGACCGCTGCACCCGCCTCGCCGCCGAAGCCCTCGCCGCCACCGGCCCGCAGACCGCCGCCCCGGCCGCCGGTCGCCCCTGGGTGCACTGGGCGCTCGCCCTGCTCGACCTCGGCCACGGCCGCGCCGGCGACGCCGCCGACCGCCTGCACACCCTCACCACCGGCCCCCACCGGCACCACGTGAGCGCCACCCGGGCCGTCCCCGACCTGGTCGAGGCCGCCGTCCGGCTCGGCACCCCCG
This sequence comes from Kitasatospora sp. MAA19, assembly GCF_029894125.1. GTDB lineage: Bacteria > Actinomycetota > Actinomycetes > Streptomycetales > Streptomycetaceae > Kitasatospora. Next base: position 111,419 of record NZ_JARXYZ010000001.1, on the reverse strand, counting down.
AACGCGCCGCCGAACCGTACGAACGCTTCGCCCGCTGGACCGCCGCCGCCGACCGCCCCTGGACCGAGGCCCTCCGGCTGCGCTGCCAGGCCCTGCTCGGCCCCGACGAACTCGCGGAATCCGCCTACCGCGCCGCCCTCGACCTGCACGAGGACGCCCACCGCCCCTTCGAGCAGGCCCGCACGGCCCTCCTCTACGGCGAGTGGCTACGCCGCTCCCGCCGCCGGACCGACGCCCGCCCCCACCTGCGCGCCGCCCTCGAAACCTTCGAACGCCTCGCCGCCCACCCCTGGGCCGCCCGCGCCCGCGCCGAACTCACCGCCACCGGCACCCCCGCCCCGGCCCCCACCGACACCCCGCACTCCCCGCTCACCCCTCAGGAACTCCAGATCGCCCGCCTGGCCGCCCAGGGCCTCACCAACCGCGAGATCGCCGCCCAACTCTTCCTCAGCCCCCGCACCGTCGCCCACCACCTCTACAAGGCCTACCCCAAGCTCGACATCACCTCCCGCACCGACCTCCCCACCACCCTCTGACCCCCACCCCACCCAGCTCTCCGGAGCAGCTCCGGAAAACCACTCAGGGCTGGGCTCCGGAAGGGGGCCGGCCACTGGGTCGTATGGGGGCGTCCCCTGCCAGGGCGTAGCGCGAGGGGGGAGCCCATCCCTTTCCGTACCCGCTTCGATCGGGCGCTGGTCAACCGTTCAGTTCTGCGACAGGGCGAAGGCCAGCATCGCGGTGGAGGTGAAGTCGACCGAGGGTTCCACGGTCTGCCAGGCGCCCGCGTCGTCGAGGAAGCGGGCCTTGGCCCCGTCGAAGTCGGTCCAGGCAGTGCCGGGGTTGGAGGAGCAGCGCTTCATGGTGGGGAAGGTGTTGAGTTCGGCGAGCTTCTCTGCGGCGTTCGGCCCGTTGACCACGGCGCCGCGCAGGATCTCGCCCGTGCCGTCGAGGCTGCCGCCGAGGTTGGCCAGTTGGTGTTCCGGGCAGTGGGGGTAGACCTCGCCTGCGCCGATCATGAAGGTGCTGCCCCAGGAGTTGGCGCCCAGCGCCCAGCCGCGCTGTTGTGCGCCGAAGGCGTCGTAGTGGTGGTCGCCGGTGGCCTTGCCGTACAGCTGTGCGGTGGCGACCAGGCCGAAGGTGTGCGGTACCGAGTCGAAGTCGGTGTACACCGCGCCTGCCCTGAAGGGGTCCTTGGCGGCTCGGTTCACGCCGTCGTCCAGCTGTCGGCGCAGGTCGCCCTGCAGATCGGCAGGAGTCACGCTGTCCGTGCCGCTGTCACCGCCCGTCTTCAGGGCGGTGAGCAGGTCGGCGTGGGCGAGGGCGCTGACGTCGGCGACGCCGAGGGTGCCCTTGGTGTCGGAGCCGATGTACTGCTTGGCCCAGTGCCCCGCCTGCTGCTGCCAGCCGGCGGCCCGGCCGTCGCCCAGTGCCTTGGCTGCCAGGCTCATTTCGGCGGCGCCGAACTCCATGTCGTCCTGCCAGGAGTCCTCGGGGTAGAAGTTGTGCGGGAACGCGGTGACCAGTTCGTCGCCGGGCTCGGTGTCCGCCTTGGCGTAGACGGCCGCGGCCTTGTTCAGCCAGGACTTGGCGGCGGCTGGATCGCTCTTGGCGCTGCTCTGCGCGGCGAGCGCGAAGACCGCGGCCACGCGGCCGGCGAGGTTGGGGCTGATCGCTGCGCCGGGCTCGTTGGCCCGGAAGACCGGCCGGTTCTTGATCAGGTAGTCGGGGTCACCCGGTTTCACGTCCAGCTTGTCGTCGGCCTCGGGCAGCCGCCAGACGTCGTGGTCGGTTCGGACGTTGTCGTTGCCCGCGCCGATGCCGACCTGGGCGTAGAGGGTGCCGGTCCTGCCGTCCCACATCTTGTCCAGCCAGGCCAGGCCTTGCTTGGCCTCGTCGGCCAGACCTGCGGCGTGCGGTGCGGTGCGCAGGGCCAGTAGCAGATCGGCGGTGCTGTAGGCGGTGGTGTGCGTGAACTTGAGGAAGTCGCCTGCGTCGGACCAGCCGCCGGAGACGTCGATGGGGCCGCCCACCGGGGTCAGCTTCGTGTCGAGCAGCTGGGTGCCGTCCTCGTTGTAGTGCGGGGTGGCGTAGACCGTTGCCGTGCGGTCCGCCAGGTGCGAGGGCTTGCGGTGCATGACATCGGGCAGGACGTCCGCGCCGTCGCGCTGGGCCTGGAAGAAGCGGACGTTGTCCTCGATGAGCGGGGTGAGCAGGTCCTTGGCGGGCGCGATGCGGAACTTCGGGGAGCTGCCGGAGGCCGTGCCGGTGAGCTCGAGGCGGTAGCTGCCCGGGACGTCGACGGCCGACAGGTCCACGGTGTGGACGTCCGGGTACTTGCTGTTCCAGGTTCCGGTGCGGCTGCCGACCTGGCCGGTGGCCACGGTGGTGCCGTGTTCGTCCACCAGTCGGTAGCCGGCCCGGCTCAGTCCGGCTTCCGTCCCCATCACGAAGGCCTGCTTGGCTTCCCCGACGGCGTAGCCGACCTGGTCGACCCGGATCGCGGCCGGGCTGGCCTGGGACGGGTCCCCGTCGGTGGTTGTCCCGCTCTCGGGCAGGGCGTAGAAGACTGCGCCGATGCCGAGCGCGGTGGTTGCGAGGAGTGCGGTGGAGCGCAGGCTCCAGGTGAGGCCAGCTGGGAAGGTGGGCATGGATTCACTCTGCTCGGTTGTGTATGAGGCGAAGATGAGGGGGCTTGGCGGGGACGGCCTGGCCTCGCCAGGGTGGTCCCGGCCGGCGAGAACTGCCTTACGAGCGGAGTTCTCGCACCAGTCGGCCACCCTGAGTGAGCGCCAGATGGTGGAGGTGGGCCTTGCCGATGGCGCGGGTGATGCTGGTGAGGGCCGCGGGGCCGGGGTTCCCGGCGGGAGTTGTTCCGCCCGCGGGCAGGGCGTAGAAGACTGCGCCGACGCCGAGCGCGGTGGTTGCGAGGAGTGCGGTGGAGCGCAGGCTCCACTTGGGGCCGGCTGGGAAGGTGGACACGGCTCCACCCTGCCCGGTGCTGCATGAGATGAGGATGAGGTGGCCTGGCGATGACGGCCGGGCGTCGCCAGGTCGCGTCAGCCGCTCTTGCGCTCTGGCAGCAGCAGCTCTGCCAGTGTCCCGCCGCCGGTGGCCTGGGAGAGCTGGGCGGTGCCGCCGTGAAGCTCGGCCACCCAGCGGACGATGGCGAGGCCGGTGCCGGTGCCGGTGCTGGCGGCCCCGGTGACGCGTCGCTCGAAGACCCGGGTCCGGTCCTCGGGCGGCACGCCGGGGCCGTGGTCCCGGACCGCGACCCGGGTGGCGGCGACCGTCACGTCGACCGGAGTGCCGCCGCCGTGCCGTAGGGCGTTCTCCACGAGGTTGCGGACCGCTTGGGCCAGCAGCTCGGGATCCCCGTCGACGATGACGGCCTCGGTGGTGACGGTGACGCCGGTGGGGTCCGGCAGTTCCTCGATGGTCTGTTCGACCAGCTGGTCGAGGCGTAGCGGGGTGAGTTCGACTTCCTGGGTGCCGGCTTCCACGCGGGCTCGGGCCAGCAGCCCGGTGACGAGTCGGCCCAGCCGGTCGACCAGCCGCACCGCCTCGTCCAGGGCTGCGGGGGCCCGGTGCGGTGAGGCGCTGCCGTTCTCCACCACCAGGCGCAGGGTGGCCAGTGGTGTGCGCAGTTCGTGGGCGGCTTCCGCGAGGAACTGCTCTTGCTGCTCAAGTCCTTGGAGGGCGGGGCGCATGGAGCGTCCGGTCAGCAGGTGGCCCACTGCGGCGGCCGCCAGCACGAGTGCGACGCAGCCCAGGGCGAGCCACTGGATCAGCCGCTTGTGGTCCGCCTGGCTGCGTGCGGGGTCGGCTCCGACCAGCACGGTGGCGCCGATCCGGTCACCGTCCCAGACCGGGGCCGCGGCCCAGTGGTACTGGCGCCCGTTGGCGGCGGTGGTGGTGACCAGGGTGGTTTCCTGGTCGTGTTGGACTTCCTGCCGGATCTCGTCGAGTTCTGCTTGTCCGGGCAGGGCGGCCTGGGAGGGGTACGCGTAGCGGATCCGTGGTCCGGCGTTCGGGGTCGCCTGGACGACCGCGAGTGCCTCGGCGCTGCGGGCGAGTTCGTCCTCCTGCAGCGAGTCGAGGCGCAGGGTGCCGTCGGCGTCGTAGTAGAGGGTGCGGGCGAGGCCGTCGGCGCGGTGGCTGACGGCGTTGTCGAGATCGTTCGTGCGGGAGTGGCTGTCGGTGCGGACGGCGATGGTGGCGAGCACCAGCAGGCAGACGGCGGTCGTCGCTGCGAAGAGCAGAGTCATCACCCACCGGACGCGATGCAGGCGCGCGGCGGCTGGAGTACGTGACATCACAGGCCCGTGGCCGGGTCGGCGAGGCGGTACCCGGCGCCGCGTACTGTCAGGATGAGTTCAGGTGGTCCCAGCCGCCGGCGCAACTGGCCTATGAGGACGTCGACGACATTCGAGAGCGGTTCGGCCTGCTCGTCCCAGCAGCGTTCGATGAGTTCACTGCGGGTGACCACCTCGCCGGCACGCAGCATCAGGACCTCCAGGACCGCGAACTCCTTCGCGGTCAGTGTGAGCAGCACGCCGTCTCGCCGCACCCGGCGGCGGGGGAGGTCGAGTTCCAGGTCGCCGACGCGCAGCTCGGGCAGCCGTGCGGGCTGGCCGCGGCGGCACAGGGTGCGCACCCGGGCGTTGAGCTCGGCGAACGCGAACGGCTTGACGAGGTAGTCGTCGGCGCCGTGCTCGAAGCCGGCCACCCGGTCGGCGACCGCGTCCAGTGCGGTGAGCAGGAGGACCGGCAGGGTGGAGCCCGCCTTGCGCTGAGCGGAGAGGAGGGTGAGCGCGTCCCCGTCGGGCAGAGTGCGGTCGGCGATCAGGCAGTCGTAGTCGTTGACGGCGAGTTTGAAGTCGGCCTCGGCGAGATCGCCGGCGAAGTCGACGGCGAAGCCGGCTTCGCGCAGGCCTCTGGTGATCGCCGGGCCAAGCTCTGGGTCGTCCTCAAGGACCAGTACGCGCATGACCGGGGAGCCTACTTGGTCGGAAAGATCGCGAAGGCCTGGGTCATGGCGATGAGAGTGGATTATGCGGCTTTGCTGGATCTGGGCATCCCCGAAGTGGACCGGTGGTCGCCGGTGCGCGCTCGGGAGGCCGTCGAGGCCCCGCAGAGCGGCGCCGATCACCGGAGCTGGGCGAGGTGCGGGGACACGAGCCGACGGACGGCCTCGCTCGACCGGCATGGAAGCGCCAGGATGCCGTCGAAGACGGCTTCACGAGCGTCGACTCGGCAGGGGAGCTCCGGGTGCCGTCGCCTTCCTCATGATCGCCTCATGAAGCCGCTGGCAGCCTGCGGGCATGGCAAAGATACGTACCGGCGTCATCGGCATGACCGCTGTCGGCGTGGCAACCACCGTGCTCGCGGTCTGCTGCATCCAGTCCGCCCAGGGAGCGACGGCAGCGGCCTCCGCGTCCGCAGCGCCTCGCGCCGTGGTGCGCGTCGACCAGGTCGGCTACACGCCCGGTGAGGCCAAACAGGCCTACCTCATGACCTCCGTCTCCGCGTCCACAGCGTCCTTCCGGGTGCGGGACGCCTCCGGAAAGGAAGTGCTGAGTGGCAAGGTCGGGGCCTCCACCGGCGGGTGGAACAGCACCTACAAGGCCGTTCACACCCTGGACCTGTCCCGTCTCACCGAGCCCGGTGACTACCGGGTGGAGGTGTCCGGGCCTGTGAGCGCGACCTCCCCGCAGTTCCACATCGCGCCTGCGGACGAACTGTTCGGCAAGCTCGTCCAGGACAACGTCCGCTTCTTCCAGGCCCAGCGCGACGGAGCCGACGTCGTTCCCACCGAGCTGCGACGCAAGCCCTCGCACCTGGCGGACCGCCAGGCCACCGTGTACGACACCCCCGCCTACGACGCGGACGAGAAGGTTCTGCTGGCGCCCCTCAAGCCGGTCGACGGCCCGGTCGACGTCTCCGGCGGCTGGAACGATGCCGGTGACTTCCTCAAGTTCACGCACACCGCCTCCTACTCCACCGCGAGTCTGCTGCTCGCGCAGCGGACCGTGCCCGTCGGCGGGAAGGAGCTGGCCACCGAGAGCCGCCACGGGCTGGACTGGCTCGACAAGATGTGGGACGACGAGTCCCGCACCCTCTACGTGCAGGTCGGTCTCGGCAAGGGCGACACGGACGACGGCAGCGGCAAGATCCGCTCCGATCACGACATCTGGCGCCTGCCCGAGGCCGACGACGCCCTCCAGGTCAAGCCCGGCGACCCGAACTACCTGATCAAGCACCGGCCGGTCTTCCGTGCGGCACCCCCCGGCAAGCCGATCAGCCCCAACCTCGCCGGGCGCGTCGCCGCGACCTTCGCCCTGGCCGCCCAGCTGGACGCGGCGGACAACCCGGACCGGGCACGCGCGGAGCTGGAGAAGGCCGCACACGTCTACGAACTCGCCAATACGGCACCCGGTGACCAGCTGGTCACCGCTTTCCCCCACGGGTTCTATCCCGAGGCGTCCTGGCAGGACGACATGGAATTCGGCGCCAGCGAGCTGGCCCTCGCCGGCCAGGCCCTCGGCGACAACCGGGCAGCCGGCTGGATCAAGCAAGCCGGCCACTGGGCCAAGCAGTACATCGACTCCGACACCAAGGGCACCCTGGGGCTTGGCGACGTCAGCGCACTCGCACACGCCGACCTCGCCAAGCTCCTCAACTACGGCGCCCCGAGCACAGAGGTGACCAGCAGCCAGCTTGTCGCCGACCTCAAGCGACAGCTCGACGACGGCAGCTCCCGCGCGGCCCGCGACCCGTTCCGAGCCGGCGCCGTCTACACCGACTTCGACTCCGTGCCCCACACCTTCGGTCTGGCCGCCACCGCTCAGCTGTACCACCGCGTGACCGGGGACTCCCGCTACGACGCCTTCGCCACCCAGCAGCGCAACTGGACGCTGGGCGCCAACGCCTGGGGTTCCTCCTTCGTCATCGGGGCAGGCACCACCTTCCCGCACTGCCCCGAGCACCAGGCCGCCAACCTCGCCGGTGACCTCGACGGCGACGGTGACATCCTGCTGGGCGGTGTCGTCAACGGCCCCAACGCCGCTGCCAAGCTCAAGGACCTCAACTCCTTCCCCACCATGCGCAAGTGCCCGACGAACCAGGGCAACCCCTTCGCGGCTTTCGACGGACGCGGCAGCGGCTACCTGGACCACGTAGGAGCCTGGCAGACGGTCGAATCCGCAGACGACTTCACCGCCACAGCCCTGCTCGCCTTCACCCTCTCCGCCTCCACCCCCCAGAACGCCGAGGCCAACGCCAGGTGACGACCGCGCAGGGCGACGCCCTGACCGCTCTGGACGTCATGCTGGACCGGGGCGAGCTCCTCGTCCAGCAGCAGCAGCTCCAGCGCCCGCGCCGCCGGCGGCTGCAGTCCGAGGTCAAGACCGACGCCTCGGAGTCCGTGCTCCCGCTGCCGGAGACACGGGACATGGTGGTCCTCCCCGGTCCGGTGTCTTGTATCGACATCTGTCGATACAGCGAGCTTGGCTCACTGGTTAGATGACTGTCAACATAGACATATGTCGAATTCAGAGCTGGTCGTCCTCGGGCAGGACGATGCCGTGGTGTGCTGCTCGCCGATGGTCCGCGAGCCGCTGGGCGAGGAGGCGGCCGTCGACCTGGCGCGGATGTTCAAGGCGCTCTCCGACCCGGTCCGTCTGCGGCTGCTGTCCCTGATCGCCTCGCACGAGGGCGGCGAGGCATGCGTCTGCGACCTGACGGGCCCGTTCGACGTCTCCCAGCCGACCATCTCCCACCACCTCAAGGTGCTGCGCGAGGCTGGCCTGGTCGGCTCCGAGCGGCGCGGCACCTGGGTTTACTACTGGGTGCTGCCCGCTGCCCTGGTCACGCTCTCCTCCCTGCTGCAGGCCCCGGCTGGCGCGGCTGCCGGGGGTGCGGGATGACAGGGATGGCTTCGCTCGGCCGCCGGGCGGCAGTGGAGTTCGTTGGGACCGGTGCGCTGGTCGCGGTGGTGGTCGGCTCGGGCATCCAGGCCACCAAGTTGTCCCAGGACGTCGGTGTGCAGCTGCTGGCCAACTCCCTGGCCACGGTGTTCGGCCTCGGGGTGCTGATCGCCTTGCTCGGCCCGGTCTCCGGCGCGCACTTCAACCCGGTGGTCACCCTGGCCGCGTGGTGGACCGGCCGCCGCGGCGGAGAAGGGCCGAACCTGCGCGAGGCTGCCGCCTACGTCCCGGCGCAAATCGCCGGGGCGATCGGCGGGGCAGTGCTGGCGGATGCGATGTTCGCCGAGCCGCTCGTCGCCTGGTCGACCCACGACCGCTCCGCCCCGCACCTGTGGCTGGGCGAGGTGGTGGCGACCGCCGGGCTCATCCTGCTGATCTTCGGCCTGGCCCGGACCGGCCGCGAGCACTTCGCCCCGGTCGCGGTCGCCTCCTACATCGGCGCCGCCTACTGGTTCACGTCCTCGACCAGCTTCGCCAACCCGGCGGTGACCGTCGGCCGGGCGTTCACCGACACCTTCGCCGGCATCACCCCAGCCTCCGCTCCGGCCTTCGTCGCCGCCCAGCTCGTCGGCCTGGCCGTCGGCCTCGCCCTGGTCGTCGTGCTCTTCGGCCGCGCCGCGCCCGCCACCGAGGACGTCGTCCTCCCGCACGGCGAGCTTCACCCGGCCGCCTCCGGCCGCTGAACCCCCGCCCCGCACCTGCCCGAAGGAAGAGACCCGTGACTGCTCCCGCCGTCCCGTCCGTGCTGTTCGTCTGCGTGCACAACGCCGGCCGCTCCCAGATGGCCGCCGCCTTCCTCACCCGCCTCGGCGCCGACCGGGTCGAGGTCCGCTCGGCCGGCTCCGCCCCGGTCGACACCGTGAACCCGGCCGTGGTCGAGGCCATGGCCGAGGTCGGCATCGACATCTCCGCCGAAACCCCGAAGGTGCTGACCGTCGAGGCGGTGCAGGCGTCCGACGTGGTGATCACCATGGGCTGCGGCGACGCCTGCCCCTCCGTCCCCGGCAAGCGGTACCTGGACTGGAAGCTGGACGACCCGGCTGGCCAGGGCGTCGACGCCGTCCGCCCGATCCGCGACGAGATCGAGGAGCGGATCCGCGGCCTGCTCGCCGACCTTGGCGTCGAGGCCGCCGCATGAGCCCCGCCGTGCGCATCGGCACCATGGTGCCCGAGCACGCTGATCAGGTCTTGGCGATCTATCAGCTCGGCATCGACGAGGGCAACGCGACCTTCGAGACCACCGCCCCGACGTGGGCCGCCTTCGACGCGGCCAAGCTCCCGGACCACCGCCTGGTTGCCCTCGACGCTGACGGCCGCGTCCTCGGCTGGGCCGCCGCCGTCGCCGTCTCCGACCGGTGCGCGTACGCGGGCGTCGTCGAGCACTCCGTCTACGTCCACCCGGACGGACGGGGCCGAGGCGTCGGCGCCGCCCTCCTGGACACCCTGATCGCCTCGACCGAGACGGCAGGCATCTGGACCATCCAGTCCGGCATCTTCCCTGAGAACACGGCGAGCCTCGCCCTCCACGCTCGCGCTGGCTTCCGCGTCATCGGCACCCGCGAACGGATCGGCAAACACCACGGCACCTGGCGCGACGTCACCCTCGTCGAACGCCGCAGCCCCACTGTGTCCTGAATCACCCGGTGGCGTCGGCGGAGCCACCAGCTCTGCCGACGCTTCCTCAGCAGGCGTTGCCGGCGGTCGGGGAGGGGCGGAGCGGTTGCTGTACTTTCGTGTTTGCAGAAACGTCAGAGGCCCTATCGGATCTCTCCGATAGGGCCTCTGACCTGGGTCGGGGTGGCGGGATTTGAACCCACGGCCTCTTCGTCCCGAACGAAGCGCGCTACCAAGCTGCGCCACACCCCGGTCCTGCGGTTTGTTGCTCTGTCTCCGTCGCAACGAGTAGAACTCTACCGGACGCTCGCCGAGACACGAAATCCGGTTCCCGGCGGGCGTCCGGTGCAGGTCAGCGGGGGGCCGGGGTGAGGGTGAGGAGGGTGGCCTCGGGGGGGCAGGCGAAGCGGACGGGGGTGTAGCGGTTGGTGCCGCAGCCGGCGGAGACGTGGAGGTAGGAGCGGCGGCCGCCGGCCTGGTGGGTGGAGAGGCCCTTGACCCGTCGGGTGTCGAGGTCGCAGTTGGTGACCAGGGCGCCGTAGAAGGGGATGCAGAGCTGGCCGCCATGGGTGTGGCCGGCCAGGATCAGCGGGTAGCGGTCGGCGGTGAAGGCGTCGAGGACACGCAGGTAGGGGGCGTGGACGACGGCGAGGGAGAGGTCGGCGTCGGCGGAGGGGCCGCCGGCGACCTCGGAGTAGCGGTCGCGGCGGATGTGCGGGTCGTCGAGGCCGGTGAATTCGAGGTCGAGGCCGCCGATGGTGAGCCGGCCGCGGGTGTTGGTGAGGTCGAGCCAGCCGGCCGCGTCGAAGCCGTCGCGGAGCTTCTCCCACGGGTTGCGGACGGCGCCGGTGATGCCGCGGCGGCCGGTGCCGTCGGCGTTGTTCAGGCCGTGGGAGCCGCTGCGCATCGCCTGGAGGTAGCGGGCCGGGTTCCTGCGGGCCGGGCCGTAGTAGTCGTTGGACCCGAAGACGTAGACGCCGGGGAAGTCCATGAGCGGACCGAGCGCGTCGAGGGCGGCGGGGACGCCGAGCGGGTCGGAGAGGTTGTCGCCGGTGTTGACGACGAGGTCGGGGCGCAGGCCGGCGAGGCTCTGCAACCAGCGCTGCTTCTTGCCCTGCCCGCTCACCATGTGGATGTCGGAGACCTGCAGTACCCGGATGGGCCGGGCGCCGTGGGGCAGGACGGGGACCTCGACCCGGCGGAGCCGGAAGGAACGGACCTCGTACCCGACGGAGTAGGCGAGGCAGGCGGCGCCGGCGGCGGCGAAGCCGAGGGGAACGGAGTACAGCGGTCGCATCGGTCCATGCTCTCAGACGGGGGATCAGCTGGTGAACGTCCGGTGGCCGGGTGCGGATACGGCGGACTACTCCGCTCCGGGGTGGTCTTCGGCGCGCCGGGCCCGCAGGGCCTGGACCTTGTGCCGGTTGCCGCAGCGTTCCATGGAGCACCAGCGCCGCCGCCCGGGCCGCGAGGTGTCGACGAAGATCAGCCGGCAGTCGTGCGCGCCGCACTCGCGCACCCGGTCCGCGTACGGGCCGGTGAGCAGGGCGATGGCGTCGCGGGCGAGGGTGGAGGCGATCTGGTGGCCGTCGGCGGGCAGCGGGGCGGTGGCGGTGCCGTCGGGGGCGATCCGGGGGACGATCGGCGGGTGTGCGGCGGCCTGGTTGAGGACGGCGTAGTCCGCGGCGGTGCCGGGGCGGCCGTGGGCACGGTCGGCGGCGAGCCGCCAGAGCGCGTCGCGCAGGGTGCGGGTGGCGGTGAGCTGGGCGGGGTCGATGCGGACGGCGTCGGCGGGCAGCCGCAGCCGGGAGCGGGGTAGCCAGCGGGCGAGGTCGGACGGCTGGTGCAGGACCTCGTAGCGGGCGTAGAGGCCGAGGCCGCCGGTGGTGAGCAGTTCGAGGCAGAGGGCGCCGGGGTCGAAGGGGAAGCCGGCGCCTTGGGGGGTGGTCAGGGTCAGCCCGGCGGCGGCGCCTCGGTCTCCGTCCATCATGTAACCAGGATAAGAGGTTACTGCGGCGGGGAGAGCCCGGCGGACCCTCGGGAGGACCCCGCAGACCGCTTAGACCGACCGCCCACCATGTGCCGGTCGGTCTTAATGGCAAGCGACCGAACGCCGCAGGTGAAAGACTCGGGGCCATGACGACGCTCAAGGCGCAGCTGCAGGAGGACCTCACGGCTGCCATCAGGAACCGGGACGAGCTGCGCTCGTCCACCATCCGGCTCACGCTGGCTGCCGTCACCAGCGAGGAGGTGGCGGGCAAGGCGAAGCGCGAGCTGTCCGACGCCGACGTGCTGAAGGTGATCGCCCGCGAGGCGAAGAAGCGCCGGGAGGCCGCCGAGGCGTTCGACACCGCGGGCCGGACCGACCAGGCGGCCCGGGAGCGGGCGGAGGGCGAGGTGCTGGCGGAGTACCTCCCCAAGCAGCTCTCCGACGACGAGCTGACCGCGATCGTGGCGGCCGCCGTAGCCGAGAGCGGGGCGACCGGCCCGCAGGCGATGGGCGCCGTGATGAAGCTGGTGAAGCCGAAGGTGGACGGCCTGGCGGAGGGCGGCCGGGTCGCCGCCGCGGTGAAGGCGGCGCTGACGGGCTGAGCCACCCACCAGGGCCGCACCCACCAGGGCCGCACCCACCAGGGCCGCACCCGCGAAGGTACCGACGAAGGCACCGACGAAGGTTCGCCCGCCGGGGGCACAGAGCCCGACCCGCAAAGCCCGAAGGGGCGCCCCCGAGATCACTCTCGGGGGCGCCCCTTCAGCGTGCCGTGCCGGAGGCCGCTCAGCCGTTGTTACCGCCGTGCTTGCCGCCGTTGCCGTTCCCGCCGTTGCCGTTGCCGCCGATGATGCCCGGCGGGAAGGTGAACCCGCCGCCGATCATCCCGCCGGCGTTGTTGGCGCCCCCGGGGGGGTTGCCTCCGGGGTTGCCGCCCTGGGCCGGCGGCGGGTTCCCGCCCTGGGCCGGCGGCGGGTTGCCGCCGGGCTGCTGGGCGTTCGGGTCGGCCGGCGGGGTGGCCCCGGCGTTGGGGTCGGTCTTGACCGGGTCCGGGATGTTGACGGTCTGGAGCTGCTCCTTGGCCGTGCCCTTGAGCGCCTGGTTCATCGCCATCTGCCAGATCGGGCCGGGGCCGTCGGCGCCGAACACCTCACTGAAGTAGTGGCCGCCGATGGTGATGTTCTTCATCTTCACGCCGCCGGCCGGGCCGCCGAGCCAGACCGAGGTGGCGAGGGACGGGGTGTAGCCGCTGAACCAGGCGGCCTTCTTCTCGTCGGTGGTACCGGTCTTACCGGCGATCTGCCGACCGTCGTCCAGGGTGAGGGAGGCCGCGGTGCCCTTCTCGGTCACGTTGAGGAGGACGGTGTTGAGGTTGTCCGCGGTGTTCTCGGAGAAGGCCTGGCTGCAGGTGGACTGCGGGACGGCGACGTCCTTGCCGTCGACCGTGCTGATCTTGTTGATCGCGATCGGGGTGCAGTACTTGCCGCGGGCCGCGAAGGTCGCGTAGACGTTCGCCATGGTCAGCGGGCTGAGCTCCATGGTGCCCAGGACCATCGAGGGGACCTCCTGGAAGGCGTCGCCCTTGGCGGACTGGGTGATGCCCAGCTTGTTGGCCATCTGCTTCATCGAGCAGAGGCCGACCTGCTGCTCCATCTGCACGAAGTAGGTGTTGACCGAGCGGGCCATCGCCTCCTTGAGCTCGTACGGGCCGACCTCGCTGTCCTGCTCGTTCTTGACCGTGGCCTTCGGCTTGTCGGTGTTCTTCCAGGTGCCCGAGCAGGTGGACATCTGCGGGTAGTCGATCTTGTTCTGGGAGGGGAACGCCTGGGTGGCCGACATGCCCGACTCCAGGGCCGCCGCGGCCAGGATCGGCTTGAAGGTCGAGCCGGTCTGGAAGCCGTTGCCGCCGCCCATCGAGGCGTCGACGTTCAGGTTGACGACGGTCTGGTTCTTGTTCGGGTCCAGGCCGTACGGGCGGGTCTGGGCCATCGCCAGGATCTTGCCGCTGCCGGGTTCCATCATGGTCGCGGCGGCCGACACCGAGTCGGTCACGTTGACCTTCTTGGTGACGGCGTTCTGGGCGGCGGCCTGCTTGTCCGGGTCCAGCGTGGTGTAGATGTTCAGACCGCCGGTGTCCCACAGCTTCTTGCGGTCGGCGGCGTTCTTGCCGAACGCCGGGTCCTGCTTGACCACGTGGCGCACGTAGTCGCAGAAGAAGCCCATGCCGGCCTGGGCGGTGATGCAGCCGTTCTGCGGGTCCTTGAACTTCAGGCCCAGCGGGGCGGCCTTCGCCTCCTTGGCCTGGTCCGCGGTGATGTGCTTGTTCTCGACCATCTTGTCGATCACGACGTTGCGGCGCTTGACCGTGTTCTCGGGGTAGCGCACCGGGTCGAAGGACGACGGGTTCTGCACCATGCCGGCCAGGGTGGCGGCCTCGGCGATGGTCAGGTCCTTGTTGCTCTTGCTGAAGTAGCGCTGGGAGGCGGCCTCGACCCCGTAGGCCTGGTGGCCGTAGAAGGTGATGTTCAGGTAGTTGGTGAGGATCTGGTCCTTCGACAGATCCTCCTCCAACTTGATCGCGACCTTGAGCTCCTGGATCTTGCGGCCCAGGGTCTTGCGTTGCGCCTCCAGTACCGCGGCCTGGTCCTCGCCGGCCTTCTCGACGTTGACGTTCTTCACGTACTGCTGGGTCAGCGTCGAGGCGCCCTGCGAGGCGGTGCCGCTCTCGGCGTTCTTGCCGATCGCGCGGAGCACGCCCTTGAGGTCGACGGCGCCGTGCTCGTAGAAGCGGGCGTCCTCGATGTCGACCTGGGCCTGCCGCATGTACGTGGACATCTGGTCGGCGGTCAGGACGGTGCGGTCGCGCTCGTAGACCTTGGCGATCAGGCCGCCCTTGGCGTCGAAGATCTGCGTCGCCTGGGTGAGCGGCGGGGTCTTGAAGTCGTCGGAGATGTTGGCAAAGCTCTCCGCCGTGTCCTTGGCGGTCAGCCCGATGGCGCCGACGGCGGGCAGGGCGAGGCCTGCCAGCAGGACTCCGGAGAGCACGCTGACGCCCAGGAACTTCACTCCGTGTCCCGCGAAGTCCAGCGGTGACTCGCGGCGTTTGCCGCGCGGAGCTCCGGTGTTGCCTGGGGGCTGGGGTGCCTGGGGGCGCTTCGGTGCCATGGGGAGAACCCTACGTCGCCGAATCCCGCACATAGGGGCAGGTGTTCGCCTACGCTTGTCACAAGCTTGCGACAGCTTCGGTGCGTCAACACTATTCACTCTTGTGAGTGCGGAGACTTGCCCGAATTGCCCATCCTTGGGCGGTTATTGAGGCAGCTGTGGCCTGCTGTACCCGTGTGGACCGTAGCGCTCAGTGATGACGCGCGTGGCGAGAGTTGCTGCCGCGCGCTTGGCAAGGCTTGCGACCTGCGATCACTCCAACGAGTGAGCTGACCGGTACCCATAGTCCAATCGGGTCATTCGAGATTGAGCCCGGAGGGGCTGTTGCAAGCTGCCGTTCTTCCGTAACGTCCTCAACTGGCAACGGTGAGTATGCCGTTGCCGCCGTGGGGGAGCCTCGATACGGGAGAGGACGGCGCCGGGATGGGCTGGGTTGACGACTGGAGTGCGCAGGCCGCCTGCCGCACGAGTGATCCGGACGAGTTGTTCGTCCAGGGGGCGGCGCAGAACCGCGCCAAGGCGGTGTGCAGCGGGTGCCCCGTTCGCACGGAATGTCTGGCAGACGCACTGGACAACCGGGTCGAGTTCGGGGTCTGGGGCGGGATGACGGAGCGCGAGCGCCGGGCGCTGCTGCGCCGCCGCCCGACGGTCATGTCGTGGCGGAGACTGCTGGAGACGGCCCGCACCGAGTACGAGGAGTCCCTCGCCACCGGTGTGATACTGACGGACTACGCCCAGGCGGGCTGAGCACGACGGCGCCGGGCGTACCGGCGCTGAGCACGACGGCGCTGGGCATACCGGCGCTGAGCGCGACGGCGACGAACATGACGGCGCCGAGCACGACGGCGACGAACATGACGGCGCCGAGCACACCGGCGACGGGCACACCTGTGCTGGGGGCACAGGCGCACCCGCGCCGGATACGTCGGTGCCAGGCGTCCGGCGCGGGTCGGCGCCTACGCGGTGCCGCTGAGCCGGTCCCCGATGGCCCGCAGCCCGTCCAGGTCGTGCACGTCGCCAGGCAGCGCGGCGACCTCCACGATCGGCACGTCCGGGTACACCGACACGAAGCGGTCCCGGGTGCGGCGCTCCCGCCCCATGATCTGCATCCGCTCGGCGTGCAGCCGCAGCAACCCGGCCGCGAGCAGTTCGGCCTCGGGCGAGGCGTGCTCCGAGCCGTTCTCCTCCAGGGCCTCGGCGGCCGCCAGCGCCCGTTCCGCGGTGAGCTGCGGCGCGCCCGAGCCGTGCACCCGGTTGAGCACCAGCCCGGCCAGCGGCATCCGGTCCGCGGCGAGCCGGTCGACGAAGTACGCCGCCTCGCGCAGCGCGTCCCGCTCCGGCGCGGCCACCACCAGGAACGCCGTGCCCGGCGCCTTGAGCAGCTGGTACGTGCGGTCGGCGCGCTCGCGGAAGCCGCCGAACATCGAGTCCATCGCGCTGACGAAGGTCTGCACGTCGGTGAGCAACTGGGCGCCGAAGATCTTGCCCAGGGTGCCGGTGAGCAGGCCCATCCCGGCGTTGAGGAACCTCATCGCACTGCGGCCGCCGACCTTGGCCGGGGCGGTCAGGATCCGGATCACCCGGCCGTCGAGGAAGGACCCGAGCCGGTTGGGTGCGTCCAGGAAGTCCAGCGCCGAGCGGGACGGCGGGGTGTCGACGACGATCAGGTCCCACTCCTCGGCGGCGCGCAGCTGCCCGAGCTTCTCCATCGCCATGTACTCCTGCGTGCCCGCGAAGCCGGCCGACAGGGACTGGTAGAACGGGTTCTCCATGATCGCCTTGGCCCGTTCGGGTTCGGCGTGGGCGAGCACGACCTCGTCGAAGGTCCGCTTCATGTCGAGCATCATGGCCTGCAGCTCGCCGTCGCCGGTGACCCCCTTGACGACCCGGGGGGTGTTGTCCAGCTCGGTCAGGCCCATCGACTGGGCGAGCCGCCGGGCCGGGTCGATGGTCAGCACCACGACCTTGCGACCGCGTTCGGCGGCCCGCAGGCCGATCGCCGCGGCGGTGGTGGTCTTGCCGACGCCGCCGGAGCCGCAGCAGACGATGATCCTGGTCTTCGGGTCGTCGATCAGCCTGTCGACGGCGAGTCGGCTGCCGGTGGAGCGTACGCCGTTGCCGCCGTTGCCGTGGTGGCCGCCGCTGCCGCCGTGGCCGCTGGTCCGGCCGGCCCCGCCGCTGCCGCCGCTGGTTCCGCTGCTGGTCACGCCGCCCCCTGCCGTTTCAGTTCGCCCGCCAGCCGGTACAGCCCGCCGAGGTACACGCCCTCGCCCAGCAGCGGAAGTTCGTAGGTGGGGAGCCGCAGCTGCTGCAGATCGGCGCGCTGCTCACGCTCCAGCTCGACCCGCTCGGCGTGTTCCCGGGCCTGCGCCAGCAGCGGGTCGAGCAGCGGCTCCACCGCCGCCCGGACGGTCTCCGTCTTGCGCGAGCGCCCGCCGAGCCCGGCCTCGCCGAGGGCCAGGGCGACCTCTTCGCGGTGGTCCCCGTCCACTGCGGCCACCGCCGCGGCGTCCAGCACCGGCGGCCGGACCATGTTGACCATCACCCCGCCCACCGGGAGCCTGGCCTCGCGCAGCTCGGCGAAGCCGTCGACCGTCTCCTGCACCGGCATCTCCTCCAGCAGGGTGACCAGGTGCACCGCGGTCTCCGGCGACTTCAGCACCCGCATCACGGCCTGCGCCTGCGTGTGTATCGGCCCGATCCGGGCCAGCCCGGCGACCTCGGCGTTCACGTTCAGGAACCGGGTGAGCCGTCCGGTCGGTGGCGCGTCCATCACGACCGCGTCGTAGCGGCGGCGGCCGTCCGGGCCCTTGCGCCGGGCCGCCTCGCAGGCCTTGCCGGTGAGCAGGACGTCCCGTACGCCGGGCGCGATGGTGGTCGCGAAGTCGACGAAGCCGACCTTCTGCAGCGCCTTGCCGGCCCGGCCGAGCTTGTAGAACATCTCCAGGTACTCGAGCAGCGCGAGCTCGGTGTCGATGGCCAGCGCGAACACTTCGCCGCCGCCACCGCCGCCCCCCTCGTCGGGCGGCAGGCCCAGCTGGGCGCGGGAGACCGAGGCGATCCGGCGCTCCTCGTACGGGAGGGCGGCGATGCCGAACAGTTCGGCGATGCCCTGCCGCCCCTCGACCTCGATGAGCAGGACCCGCCCGCCGTCGGCGGCGAGTGCCAGCGCCAGCGCGGCGGCCAGCGTGGTCTTCCCGGTGCCGCCCTTGCCGCTGACCACGTGCAGCCGGACGCCCTCCCAGTCGGGGTCGCGCCGGGCCGCCTGGCCGGGGGTGCGTGCCACGCTCCGTCTCCGTCCGTCTCGTGGGCCGGGGGCCGCTCCGTCGGCCGGCCCGATCTCCGGTGCCCTCTCGCGAGGGTAACCAGGGAGCGCGCCGGATGCCCGGAGCACCAGGGGGGCCGGGCCTGAATCATGCCCCCTTTGTGGGCCACCTCACACGCCGGTCCGTGGGCGGCGCCGATCGCCGCGGCGGCTCGTCTAGAGTCTGGCCATGACCAAGTGGGAATACATGACGGCGCCTCTGCTCGTGCACGCCACCAAGCAGATCCTGGACAACTTCGGCGAGGACGGCTGGGAGCTCGTCCAGGTCGTGCCGGGCCCGAACCCGGAGCAGCTGGTGGCCTACTTCAAGCGGGAGAAGAACGCATGAGCAAGGTCGAGGTGAAGCTCGCGGACCTGGGTCTGACCCTGCCGCCGGTGGCCGCCCCGGTCGCCGCGTACGTGCCGGCCCTGCGCGCGGGCGAGTTCGTGTTCACCTCCGGCCAGCTGCCGGTCGTCGGCGGCAAGCTGCCGAGCACCGGCAAGGTCGGCGCCGAGGTGTCCCCGGAGGAGGCCAAGGAGCTCGCGCAGACCTGCGCGCTGAACGCGCTGGCCGCGATCAAGTCGGTGATCGGCGACCTGGACCAGATCGAGCGGGTCGTGAAGGTCGTCGGCTTCGTCGCCTCGGCCCCCGACTTCACCGGCCAGCCGGGCGTGATCAACGGCGCCAGCGAGCTGCTCGGCAAGGTGCTGGGCGAGGCGGGCGTGCACGCCCGCAGCGCGGTCGGCGTCGCGGTGCTGCCGCTGGACGCCCCGGTCGAGGTCGAGCTGCAGGTGCGGGTCAAGACCAACTGACCGTGATCGCGAAAGGCGGGGTTGGGCCTGTCCAACCCCGCCTTCGTGCGCTTAGCATCCGGGCATGGACCATCGAGCGACGACGCTCCCGATGCCGCCCGGTTGGCCCGCCCGGATCCGGGCGGTCGACTCCGGCGCGCTGACCCCGGCGGTGCCCAGGCCCGCCGCGACGGTCGTGCTGCTGCGCGACGCGGCCGACGGGCCGCAGGCGTACCTGCTGCGCCGGCGCACCTCGATGGCCTTCGCGGCCGGCATGTACGCCTACCCGGGCGGTGGGGTGGATCCGCGCGACGCCGAGGTGGAGACGGGCTGGTCCGGGCCGACGCCCGAGGAGTGGGCGCGGCGGCTCGGGGTGGACGCCCGGACGGCGCGGGCGGTGGTCTGCGCGGCCGTCCGCGAGACCTTCGAGGAGGCCGGGGTCCTGCTGGCCGGGCCGGACGCGGACAGCGTCGCCGCGCCGCGCGACTGGAGCGCCGAGCGGGCCGCGCTGGAGGCGCACGAGCTGTCCTTCGCCGAGTTCCTCCGCGACCACGGCCTGGTGCTGCGCAGCGACCTGCTGGGCGGCTGGGCCCGCTGGGTCACCCCGGAGTTCGAGGAGCGCCGCTACGACACCTGGTTCTTCGTCGCCGCGCTGCCGACCGGGCAGCGCGCGGCCCTGGAGGTCGGCGAGGCCGACCGGGTGGCCTGGCTGACGCCCTCCGAGGCCGTCCGGGGCCACCAGGAGGGCCGGTTCGGGATGCTGCCGCCGACCGTGACGGTGCTGCGCGAGCTGTCGCCGGTGCGCACCGCCGCCGAGGCCCTGGCCGCGGCCGCCGGGCGATCGCTGGCGCCGGTGCTGGGCCGGGCCGAGGTCCGGGGGGACCGGATGACGGTCCGCTGGCCCGGGTACGACGAACTGACCATCGACGGGGACTTCCCCGAGGACGCCTGACCGCACGGCAACGGCGAACGCCACCACCGCGGAGCACCGGTGACGCCGAACAGAACCGACATCGAGCACCAACGACGCGGAACACCGACAATGCACCACCGACGCCGAACAGAGCCGCCGAACAGAAAGGACCGACGCCCGATGACCCACAACGACGTGGCTCGCCGGACGGCACCCGCGCTGCCCGCCCGCCGCCTGATCCCCCGCACCCCGGCCTGCGAGGGCCCGGTCCCGTTCGTCGAGGCGACCCGGCGGTCCCTCGTCCGGCCGCTGCCGCCGAGGGCCCTGTACCGCGACGGCGAGGGCAGCCGGTGAGCGGACTCCTGCCGGGCGACCCCGCCGCCGCCATCGACGGCGAGGCCACCCCTCGGGCGCTGTGCGTGCTGGCGCCGAACCCGTCGCCGATGACGCTGGACGGCACCAACACCTGGCTGCTCTCCGAGCCCGGCTCGGACCTCGCCGTGGTGATCGACCCGGGCCCGCTGCACGAGGGACATCTGCGCCGGGTGGTCGACCTCGCGGAGCAGCAGGGCAAGCGCGTCGCGCTGACCCTGCTCACCCACGGCCACGCCGACCACTCCGAGGGCGCGGCCCGCTTCGCCGAACTCACCGGCACCGAGGTGCGCGCCCTGGACCCGGCGCACCGGCTGGGCTCCGAGGGCCTGGTCAACGGCCAGCGGCTGGACGTCGGCGGCCTCGACCTGCGGGTGGTCGCCACCCCCGGCCACACCTCGGACTCGCTGACCTTCCACCTGCCCGCCGACGGCGCGATCCTCACCGGCGACACCGTCCTCGGCCGCGGCACCACGATGGTCGCCCACCCCGACGGCCGGCTCGGCGACTACCTGGACTCGCTGCGCCACCTGCACACGATGGCCTCCGCGCACGGCGTGCGGACGGTACTGCCCGGCCACGGCCCGGTGCTCGCGGACGCGCTCGGCGCCGTCGACTACTACCTCGCCCACCGGGCCACCCGGCTCGCGCAGGTGGAGACCGCGGTCGAGGCCGGCTGCCGGACCGCGGAGGAGGTGGTGGCCCGGGTCTACGCCGACGTCGACCGGACGCTCTGGCCGGCCGCCGAGCTCTCGGTCCGGGCGCAGCTGGAGTACCTGGAGGAGCACGGGCTGATCCCGGGCCTCGACTGACCGGGGTGCAAGCCCCGTGCAACCCGGGGAGAACGCCGAAGGGCCCGTCCGCTCGGACGGGCCCTTCGGCGTGGACGGGGCGGTGTCAGCGCGAGCGGCGCGACAGCCGCTCGACGTCCATCAGCACCACCGCGCGCGCCTCCAGCTTCAGCCAGCCGCGGCCGGCGAAGTCGGCGAGCGCCTTGTTGACCGTCTCGCGGGAGGCGCCGACCAGCTGGGCCAGTTCCTCCTGGGTGAGGTCGTGGGCGACGTGGATGCCCTCCTCGGACTGCACGCCGAAGCGGCGGGAGAGGTCCAGCAGGGCCTTGGCGACGCGACCGGGCACGTCGGAGAAGACCAGGTCGGACATCACGTCGTTGGTCCGGCGCAGACGGCGGGCGATGGCCCGCAGCAGCGCGATGGAGACCTCGGGGCGGGCGTGCAGCCAGGGCTGCAGGTCGCCGTGGCCCAGGCCGAGCAGCTTGACCTCGGTCAGCGCGCTGGCGGTCGCGGTGCGCGGGCCCGGGTCGAACAGCGACAGTTCGCCGATCATCTCGCTGGGGCCGAGGACGGCGAGCATGTTCTCGCGTCCGTCCGGCGAGGCGCGGTGCAGCTTGACCTTGCCCTCGGCGACGACGTACAGCCGGTCGCCCGGGTCGCCCTCGTGGAACAGCGACTCACCACGTGCGAGGGTCACCTCGGTCATGGAAGCGCGCAGCTCGCCGGCCTGTTCGTCGTCGAGTGCCGCGAAGAGTGCGGCGCGCCGCAGAACGTCGTCCACGTGCTTCCTCCTTCTCGGCCGTCCGGCGGGTGGGCCGTCCGGCGCAAGTTCCGTACCGTGCTCTGCATCACCAAGCATGGCGCATGTCGCTCCGATCATATGAGGAGGGGGTGCGCCGAGGTGTGCTGCGCGGGGCCATTCGTACTGGCGGATCACCGGCCGGGGCGCCGCGGGGGAGGCACCGGATCGAACGCCTGCGCGGATGGCTCGAACAGTGAATCGCCCACCGCCGTGCGGGCGTAGAGGACACTGTGGCCCGCGCGGTGGGCACTGGTCAGGCCCGCCGCGCGCAGGGCGGTCAGGTGCTGCGAGACGCCGGCGGCGGACAGGCCGGTGCGGCGGGCCAGCTCGGTGGTCGAGGCCGGGGAGTCCAGTTCGGCCAGCAGCCGGGCCCGGGACCGGCCGAGGACGGTGGCCAGCGCGTCCGGCGCCCCGCCCGGGCGGGGCTCCCAGAGGGTGGCCGCGCCGCGCGCCGGGTAGCTCAGCTGCGGCGGGTCCGGCGGCAGCACCCGGGTCAGCACCTGCGGCCAGGCGAAGGCGGAGGGCAGGAGCAGCAGCCCGGCCCCGGCGGTCAGCCGGGTGACCGCGCAGTGCCGTCGCTCCAGGCGCAGCGCGGTGCCGTCCCAGCGGACCGTCTCGTGCAGGTCGTCCAGCATCCGCGCGGTGCCGTGCTCGGCGGCCTGCCGGGAGCGGTGGAACACGTCCGCCTCCAGCAGGGCGCGGATCCGGGCCCAGTACGGGGCGAGCGAGAGTTGCCAGTACGCCTCGATCTCGGCGGCGAGCCGGGGCAGCTGCCCGGCCGGGTCGCGGTACAGGGACTCCAGGACGGGCGGCAGGCGGCCGCCGGCCTCGGCGGCGAGGATGTCGAGGTCGGCCCGGACCTGCCCGGCGCCGGTGGCGGTGATCGCGGCCAGCTCGTCGGCGAGGGCGGGGGCGAAGCCCGTCGGCGCGGGGTTGAGGAAGTCGGGCAGGTGGCCGGTGGGCGGGACCATGACGGCCAGCCGGCTGCGGTCCAGCCCGGTGGCGGCCGGCCGGGCGCGGACCTGGTCGGCCCAGCGGCGGTGCAGCGTGGGGACGGGGGAGTGGGCGAGGGCGCGGAGGCTGGTCACCACCTCCTGCATGGGGGAGACGGCGAAGCGGGTCAGCGCCAGGTCGTTCGCGGAGAAGTGCAGTGCCGTCCGCATGCCGGGCCCCTCCCAGAAGATTCGGGCTCAGCTTAATCAGTGGTGGCCGCCGCGGGACGGGCCGCACGATGCGGGGGAACCGAGGCAGCACCCGACGGCACGGAAGACGGTGACCCCGCATGTCCCCCACCCCCACCTCCACCCCGACCCTGCGCGAGCGGGCGCTGCGGCTGCGGGAGCTCGTCGCGGACGGCCCGCTCGTCCTGCCCAACGCCTGGGACGCGGGCAGCGCCGCCGTCATCGCCTCGGCCGGCGCCCGGGCGATCGCCACCACCAGCGGCGGCGTCTCCTGGTCGCTCGGCCGCGGCGACGGCCACCGGCTGGAGCGGGCCCAGGCCGTCGAGGCGGCCTGCCGGATCGTCGCGGCCGTGGACGTACCGGTCACGGTCGACGCCGAGGGCGGCTACGGGCCGCTGCCCGCCGACGTGGCCGCGACCGTGGCGGCGCTGGTCGAGGCCGGCGCCGTCGGCGTCAACCTGGAGGACTCGGCGGCCGTCGGCGGCCCGCTGTTCCCGGTGGCCGAGCAGGCCGACCGGCTGCGGGCGGCCCGGGCGGCGGCGGCCGGGGCCGGCCTGCCCGAGCTGGTGGTCAACGCCCGTACGGACGTGTTCCTGTTCGGGCTGGGCGGGCTCGACGACGTCCTGGCCCGGGTCGAGGCCTACGCCGGGGCGGGCGCCGACGGCCTGTTCGTCCCCGGGCTGCTCGACCTCGACGCCCTCGCCGAGCTGTGCCGGCGCTCCCCGCTGCCGGTGAACGCCATGGCCGTCGCGGGCGGGCCGACCGTCGCCGAACTCGCCGGCGCGGGGGTGCGGCGAGTCAGCGTCGGCACCGGCCTCGCCCAGCTCGCGTACACCGTGGCCCGCCGCGCCGCGGCCGAACTGCTCGGGCCCGGGACGCTGGCGGAGCTGGACGGCGCGCTCGGCTTCGGCGAGCTCAACGGGCTGTACGGGGGCTGACCGCGTTCCCGGGGGCTGGCGTGGGTCGGCCGGGTCAGCCGGGTCGGCCGGGTCAGCCGGTGAAGCCCAGCTCGCCGAGGGTCTTCTCGATCCGGGCGTGGTGCGCGGCCTCCCAGTCGTCCAGCGTCTCGGCGGCCTCCTTGGCCAGCTTGGTGCGGGCCGCCGCCAGGGCCTCCGCGCGCCGGGCCGCGGGCACCACCACGACCCCCTCGTCGTCGGCCACCACGATGTCGCCGGCCGCCACCGACACGCCGCCGCAGCGCACCTGGGCGCCGTGCGTGCCGAGGGCCTGCTTGGCCCCCGGGATCGGGATCACGCCACGGGCGAACACCGGGAAGCCCAGCTCCCGGACCTCGCCCAGATCCCGGATCAGGCCGTCGGCCACGAAGGCCGCGACGCCCCGGCGCTGCGCGACGGCGCACACGTTGCCGCCGGCCAGCGCGTAGTCCAGGTCGCCCGACTCGACGACGATCACGGCGCCCGGCTCGGCCCGGTAGATCGCCGCGTGCAGCATCAGGTTGTCGCCGGGCGGGCACTGCACGGTGAACGCCGGGCCGGCCACTCGGGGCGCCCCCGGCCAGAGCGGACGGATGCCGATGTCCATCACCTGGGCGCGCCCGAGCACGTCGGCCAGCGTGGTGGTGGGGATGTCCTTGAAGTGCTGGTCCATGCTTCCTCGTTCTCCGAGTCGTGTGCTTCGTGCGGCGGTGCGGCGGTGCGGCGTCAGGCCAGCGCCAGTTCCATGGCCTGCTCGGTGGTCTCGACGCCCCACTTGCGGGCCGGTCGGGAGACCGTGAGCCGGAAACCGGCCTGTTCGTAGAGGTGGTGGGCGGCGCCCAGGCCGGCGATGGTCCACAGCAGCACGCCGTGCGCCGCTCGCTCCCGCGCCTCGGCGAGGGCGGTGTCCAGGAGCCGGTGGCCCAGCCCCTGGCCCCGGACGGCCGGGTCGGCGATCACCCAGCGCAGCTGCCACCAGCCGGGCCGGTCCGCGACCCGGGTCAGCCCGGTCGCGCCGACCACCCGCCCGTCGAGCTCGGCCACCCAGAGCCGGCCGGGCGCGGCACCGCCCTCGGCGGCGCGGGCCAGCGCGAGTTCGGCCATGCCGAGGGCGACGTGGGCCTCCATCGTGGCGTCCATCCCGAACTCGCGGGCGTACAGCACCCCGTGCAGCGCGGCCACCGCTCCCAGGTCGCCCGGCCGGTCGGCCTCCCGGATCTCCACCGGCACGGCACCCGCCTCCTCCACCGCAGCAGTCTTCACTGAAACAGTCGTTTCAGTGAAGACTAGGGCGCATGCCTGACGCTGTCGACACCTCGCAGCCCTCCGCCCGCCGGACCGAGCTGCTCGCGGCCACCAGACGCTACCTGGCCGAGAACAGCCTCTCCGACCTCTCGCTGCGGCCGCTCGCCGAGTCGATCGGCAGCAGCCCCCGGGTGCTGCTCTACCTCTTCGGCTCCAAGGAGGGCCTGATCCGCGCCGTGCTCGCCGCCGGCCGCGAGGAGCAACTGGCCCTGCTGGCCCGCTGCGAGCAGGAGCCCGGCACCCCGCGCGAGACCCTCGACCGGCTCTGGGACTGGCTCACCGCCCCCGAACACCGAAGCGTCCTGAGGCTGTTCTTCGAGGGGTACGTCCGGGCCCTCGGCCCCGGACCGGACGGCCCCTGGCGCGGCTTCGCCGCCGCCTCGCTCGACGAGTGGCTGCCCCCGCTGCGTACCCTGATGGCCGACTCGCCCGTCGACCCCGCGCTCGCCCTGGCGGTGATCCGGGGTCTGCTGCTCGACCTGCTCGCCGACGATCGGAACGCGCCGCGGGTGGCCGCCGCCTGGCGGTCCTTCCTCGCCGGGGTCTGAGCCCGCGACCGCGTTCCGTCGGTTCGGCCGGACCCGCCGGTCAGGCGAAGAACTTCACCAGCTCCGGCGCCAGCACCTCGGCCGCCACCTCGTGGGTCTGGCCGGCCAGCGTCCGGTACTCGGCGCCCGGCACGGCCGCCGCGACCGCGCGCGCCGGCGCCCGCAGCGACTCCGGGCTGGCGCCGCCGTCGACGACGAGCGTCGGCACCGCGACCCGGCCCAGGACATCGCCCGGGACGGCCGCGCCGCCGTGCACACCGAGCGCTGCGGCGTCGTAGGGCAGGGTCGGCGCCACCGCCTCGAAGGCCGGCCACATCGGGGCCGCGCGCAGCCCGTCCAGCAGCTCCGCCGGCATGCCGGCGAAGGTCATGAGGGCCGCGACGGCGTCACCGCGCCGACCGTCCGCGAGCGCCGCGTCCAGCTCGGCCACGTACTGGGCGAACCGGGCGCGCTGCCCGTCCTCGGCGCTGAACGGCGGCTCGTAGACGGCGAGTCGGCTGATGCCGACGCCCTGCGCGGCGGCCCGCAGGGCGAGCGCGGCACCGGAGGACACCCCGAGGACGGCGGCCGAGCCGCCGGCGGCCGTGATGACGGCCGCCAGGTCCTCGATCTCGCGCTCCACCGCGAAGGGCGCGGTGTCGCCGCTGTCACCGCGGCCGCGCCGGTCGTAGGTCCAGACGGTGTGGTGCGCCGCGAGCTGCTCGGCCAGGGCGGGAGCCGGGCCGAAACGCCGGTGGCAGAGCGCGCCGTCCACGAGGACGACGGCCGGCCCGGAGCCGGCCACGGAGCAGGCGATGCTGGTGCCGTCGGCGGAGACAACGGTGTTCATGGGGTGGGTCCTTCGCTTGTACGGATCGGTCACAGGGGTAGACCGGCCGCCGCCGCGGAACTCATCGCTCCGGCCGAGGATTTCTTCCGCCGCGGGCAGGGGCGTGTTCCGGTGCCTCCGCCACTCTCGTCGGAGGCACCGGAACGGGTCATGGTGGGATGCGCAGGAGGCCCCGGGACGAGCGGCGGGCCTCCCGGGTGCCCCCGGTCGGGCAACCGAACACGCCGCACGCGGTGCTCATCGGACAGCGGTGCTCATCGGACAACAGGCCGCCCGTCGCCCCGGCGGGCGCCGGTCGCGCTGATCGGCCCCGAGGGGTCCGCCGGGCGGCGTAGCCTTCGTGCATGGCAGAGAGCAAGGCCCGGAAGGCGGCGGCGCCGAAGCCGACCGTGACGAGGGCGGCGGTGAAGTCGAGGAAGCCGGAGTCACAGCTGGCGATGGTGCGGCGGGCGCGGCGGATCAACCGCGAGTTGGCGGAGTTGTACCCGTACGCGCATCCGGAGCTGGACTTCGAGAACCCGTTCCAGCTGCTGGTGGCGACGGTGCTGTCGGCGCAGACGACGGACCTGCGGGTGAACCAGACGACGCCGGCGCTGTTCGCGAAGTACCCGACGCCGGAGGACATGGCGGCGGCGAACCCGGAGGAGCTGGAGGAGGTCATCCGCCCGACCGGGTTCTTCCGGAACAAGGCGAAGTCGTTGATCGGCCTCTCGATCGCCCTGCGCGACGAGTTCGGCGGCGAGGTCCCGGGCCGCCTCGACGACCTGGTGACGCTGCCGGGCGTGGGCCGCAAGACCGCCAACGTGGTTCTCGGCAACGCCTTCGGGGTGCCCGGGATCACTGTGGACACGCACTTCGGGCGGCTGGCCCGGCGGTTCGGCTGGACCGCCGAGGAGGACCCGGTGAAGGTCGAGGCGGCCGTCGCCGAGATCTTCCCGAAGTCGGAGTGGACGATGCTGTCGCACCGGGTGGTCTTCCACGGCCGCCGGATCTGCCACTCCCGCACCCCCGCCTGCGGTGCCTGCCCGATCGCGCCGCTCTGCCCGTCGTACGGGGAGGGCGAGACCGACCCGGAGAAGGCGCGCAAGCTGCTCAAGTACGAGCTGGGCGGGCAGCCCGGGCAGCGGCTGCGGCCGCCGGGGGACTTCCCGGGGGAGGCCGCCGCCCGGGCCGACGCCGCCGCGCACCAGGGGCGGGTCGCGGACCTGGCGGTGGGCGAGTGACGCGGCGGGCACCGGAGCCGTCGGCGGCCCCGGTGATCGAGCGGGACGGCCTGCCGGTCTGGCTGGACCCGGTGCGGGACGCCGCCGAGCGGGTGCTGCCGGAGCAGCTGAGCCGCTTCCTGCCGCCGGTGGAGGGCGGCCGGGCGGCGGCGGTGCTGATGCTGTTCGGCGAGGGCCCGGACGGGCCGGACCTGCTGCTGATCGAGCGGGCCCGTTCGCTGCGCTCGCACGCCGGGCAGCCGTCCTTCCCGGGCGGCGCGCTGGATCCGGAGGACGGTGATCCGGACGGTCCGGGCCCGATCGCGGCGGCGCTGCGCGAGGCCTGGGAGGAGACCGGGCTGGACCCGGCCGGGGTGCAGGTGTTCGCGGCGCTGCCCGCGCTGTACATCCCGGTCAGCCGGTTCGTGGTGACCCCGGTGCTGGGCTGGTGGCGCGAGGAGTCGCCGGTGCGGCCGGTGGACCAGGGCGAGACCGGCGCGGTGTTCCGGGTGTCGATCGCGGACCTGGTCGACCCGGCGAACCGGGTCCGGCTGCGGCACCCGTCCGGACACGTGGGGCCGGCCTTCGCGGTGGCCGGGCGGCTGGTCTGGGGGTTCACGGCCGGGGTGATCGACCGGGTGCTGCACCACAGCGGACTGGAGCTGCCCTGGGACCCGTCCCGGATCGTCGACCTCTCGGACGAGGCGCTGGCCCTGGTGCAGGGCGACCTCGACCACTCCCGGGCGCTGCTGGGCGGCGACGCCGGTACCTCGTGAGGGCCCGTCCGCGCGGCCGGGTCGAGGGCCGTGGGAGGGTATCGGGGTGAACGTCCTGGATGTGCTGCTGATCGCCGCTGCCGTGGGATTCGCCGTGTCGGGTTACCGGCAGGGCTTTGTGGTGGGTGTCCTGTCCCTGGTCGGCTTCCTGGGCGGTGGCCTGCTGGCCGTCCAGCTGCTGCCGTTGCTGCTCGACCACCTCAGCCCGGGCACCACCGCCTCGGTGGTGGCCGTGGTGGTGGTGATCGTGTGTGCCGCGATCGGCCAGGCGATCACCGCGCACTTCGGCTGGAAGCTCCGCGGCCACATCGACCGCCGCCCGGCGCGGGTGCTGGACGCGACCGGCGGGGCGGCCGTGAACGTGGTCTCGATGCTGCTGGTGGCCTGGCTGATCGGCTCGGCGCTGGCCGGGGCGTCGCTGCCGACGGTGTCCAAGCAGGTCCGCTCCTCGGCGATCCTCGGCGGCGTGCAGAACGCGCTGCCCGACGACGCGCCGAACTGGTTCTCGGACTTCTCCAAGGTGCTCGCCCGCAACGGCTTCCCGCAGGTCTTCAACCCCTTCGAGCACGAGCCGATCACCCAGGTCGACACCCCCGACCCGGCGCTGGCCGGCAGCCCGGCGGTGGCGCGGGCCAAGCAGAGCCTGGTCAAGGTGGTCGGCGCCGCCACCTCCTGCGGCAAGACCCTGGAGGGCAGCGGCTTCGTCTTCGCCCCGCACCGGGTGATGACCAACGCCCACGTGGTCGGCGGGGTCGACGAGCCCACCGTGCAGATCGGCGGGGCCGGGCAGCTGTACGACGCGACGGTGGTCCGCTACGACTGGCAGCGCGACATCGCCGTCCTGGACGTGCCCAAGCTGAACGCGCCGGCGCTGGCCTTCGCCGGCGAGGCGAAGACCAACGACAGCGCGATCGTGGCGGGCTTCCCGGAGAACGGCGCCTTCAACGTCCAGCCGGCCCGTATCCGCGGCCGGATCCAGGCCAACGGCCCGGACATCTACCACCGCGGCCAGGTGGTCCGCGACGTCTACTCGGTCCGCTCGCTGGTCCGCCAGGGCAACAGCGGCGGCCCGCTGCTCACCCCGGACGGCCAGGTCTTCGGCGTGGTGTTCGCCAAGTCGCTGGACAGCGCCGACACCGGGTACGTGCTGACCGCGGCCGAGGTGCGGGACGACGCGGAGAAGGGCAGCACCGCGAACACCCGGGTGGACACCCAGGGCTGCGCGCTCTGACCGGGCCCGGCGGCGGTCCGACGCGCCGGGTCCTACCATCCGATATCCGTCGCACCGTCAGTCCGCCCTGGTAGCCTCTGCCGCGCTCACCCGTTCGGCTCAACCGGGCGCCGTCCCGGAGTGAGTCTTACGGGAGGTCGTGGTAGTCCGATGATGGGTCACTCGCACGCGGTCAGTGGGGCGATGCTGTACGCCGCCTCGGCGCCGTTCCTGCCCCCGCTGCTGCTGCACACCACGCTGCAGCCGGCGGACATACTGATGGGCACGGTGCTGTGCGCGGGTGCGGCCCTGCTGCCGGACCTCGACCACCACGACGGCTCGATCGCCAACTTCCTCGGCCCGCTCTCCAAGGCGCTCTGCCGCTTCGTGGCCTGGGCCTCCGGCGGTCACCGGCACGCCACCCACTCGCTGCTGTTCGTCGCGCTGATGGGCGCCGGCACCTGGGCGGGCGTCACCTTCCTGGGCCGCAACTTCACCCTCGCACTGACCTTCTTCCTGCTCGCGCTCGCGATCCGGGCGCTGCGGCTCTGCCCGCCGGGCGACGGCCCGGAGGCCTGGATCACCATCATCGGGCTGTCCGCGCTCGGCACCTTCGGGATGAACACCTGGATGCCGAGCTCGCCGGGCTGGTTGCCGTACGCGGTGGCGCTGGGCACCCTGGCGCACCTGCTGGGCGACTGCCTGACCAAGAAGGGCGCGCCGCTGCTCTGGCCGCACAAGGAGCGCTACGAGGTGGTGCTGATCAAGCGCAGCGGGAACAGCGTCGAGACGAAGGTGCTGGTGCCGATCATGTCGGTGGCGACCTTCGTCCTGCTCTGGTTCACCGCGCTGTCGCCGACGATCGTGAACTGACCCCGCCGGGAAACGATCGTGAACTGACCCGCCGGGAACCGGCCGGGTGACGCGGCGCGAGGCCTCAGGTCTCGCGCCGCAGTCGTGCGCCCACCCAGCGGGCGCGTCGACCGAGGATGCGGGGGATGCCGAGCTGGCGCTGCGCCGGGCGCTGACGGCGGTCGAGGCCGTCGTGGCCGAGGTCGTCCGCCCGGTCGGGGCGGTGGGCGGAGCGCTGGGAGCTGTTGTGGCGTCGGGCGCGCGGGGCGCCGCCGCGATCGGGCATCCAGGTCATACCGGAATGGATGCCCTTGGGCCGGTGGGGGTAACCGCCCGTTGCACGGCGAAGTTGGCCTATGCGGTTGTCATATGAGCTTAACAATAGGGGAGTTGGGGCCAAGGGCCCTTCCCCTGCGTCCCTTCCCGCGCACCCCGCCCGCGTGCCCCTCCCGCCGCTCCCCGGCCGTCACTCCTTGTGGCGGCCGACCCAGTCCAGCAACTCCGCGGTGAACTCCTCCGGGGCCTCCTCGTGCGGGAAGTGCCCGACCCCCGGCAGCAGCCGCCAGCGGTACGGCGCCGCCACGTACTCCCCGCCGCCGAGCGCGGTGTGCGACAGCAGCACCGGGTCCGCCGCGCCCTGGACGTGCAGGGTCGGCGCCGTGATCGGCTTCTTCATCCGCCGGGCGAACTGGATGCCGTCCGGGCGCGCCATCGAGCGCAGCAGCCAGCGGTACGGCTCGATCGAGCAGTGCGCCGTGCTGGGGATCTGGATCGCCTGCCGGTACGCGTGCACCGTCGCCTCGTCCAGCTGGTTCGGGCCGGTCCAGGCCTCCAGGTAGCGGCCGATCTGCGCGGCGTCGTCGGAGACCAGGCGGCGTTCCGGTATCCACGGTGGCTGGAAGCCCAGCACGTGCTCGAAGGCGGCCGCCTGGCGGCGGTCGGTCAGCAGGGCCCGGCGCAGGTCCCGGGGGTGCGCGGCGGAGACCACGGTGAGGCTCTGGATCACCGACGGGCGCATCACGGCGGCCACCCAGGCCAGCGTGCCGCCGGAGGCGTGCCCGACCAGGTGCGCCCGGCGTTCGCCGAGCGAGCGGATCACCCCGGTGATGTCCAGGGCGAGGTTGCCCGGGTCGTACCCGCGCGGGGTGCGGTCGCTGCCGCCGATGCCCCGCAGGTCGAGGGCCACCGCCCGGTAGCCGGCCTCGGCGAGCGCGGTCAGCTGGTGGCGCCAGGCCCACCAGTACTCGGGCCAGCCGTGCACCAGCAGCACCAGCGGGCCCGTGCCCAGCTCGGCGATGTGGAACCGGGCGCCGTTGGCCGCGAGGTCCCGGTGCGTCCACGGGCCGGCCTGCCGGACGCTCCAGGCCTCGGCCTCGCCGTCGGAGCCGCCGTCGGCCCCGCCGTCGGGGGCGGTGCCGGGGCCCTCCTCGGCGGGCTCCCGTCCGGGGGCCGGAGCGGGGCCGGAGTCGGCGGACGGCTGCGCGGGTTCGGGCTTCTGGTCAAGCGGCATACCGAGAGCGTGTCACATCCGCGGCTCGGACAGGTGTCCGGCACTCGCTCCCGGCGGGGTCCGGGCGGGCGGCGCGCGCCGCCCCCGGAGGGACCGTTACGGGATGCGGCCCAGGGCCCGGTCGATCTCCTCCTTGGTGGCCGGGCGCGGCCGGGCGTTCTTCAGCACGTCGGCGGTCTTCTGGGCGCCCTCGATGGTGCGGTGCGGCTTCTCGATCCGCTTGAACGAACGCCAGGCCATCAGCCCGAGCAGCACCGCGAGCAGCAGGTAGGCGCCGGCCACGATGAGGAACGACCAGCCGAGCGACAGGCCCAGCGCGTGGATGCCGAACGCCACCGCGGCGCTCAGCATCGGGACGGCGGCCAGCGCCACCACGCCGGCGACGGCCAGCGAGACGCCCCCGGAGACGCCGCGCTTGACGTCCGCCCGGATCTCGGCCTTGGCGAGCGCGATCTCGTCGTGGACCAGCGCGGACAGGTCGGCGGTGGCCGCCGCGAACAGCTGCCCCACCGAACGCTCGCCCTCGTAGGGCGCCCGGCCGTTGCTGGACGGGTCTGCGGCTCCTGCGGGCATCAGCGGTTCTCCTCTGCGGCTGTGCGGCGTGACGCCGCCGTGTGGTGCGGTTCCGGGGGCCGGTGGGGCCCGGAGGCGTCAGTGGACTGTCGATAGCTCAGAATCATGCCCCTACCGGTCAGCCGCACACCACTCCGGGGCCCCGCCGGAGGGATGTGTCCCGGCTGCGGGCGGCTCCTGGCAGGCCTCAGCGGTCCGTTCCGGGCCCCTCGCCGGTCGGGTGCCGGGTCGGTTCGGCGACCCGGGCCCGCCAGGCCGGGTCGCCCTGCTGGTAGACGTCCGGAACGCCGTCGTCGTCCAGGTCCCGGTCCTCCTCCTCGCACAGCGCGCGGTAGTGCCGGTTGCGCAGCTTGAGCAGCACGGTGGCGACCGCCGCGCAGAGCAGCGAGCCGACCAGGACGGCCGTCTTGGAGCGGTCGGCGAGGGCCAGGTCGCCGGGGAAGGCCAGCTCGCTGATCAGCAGCGAGACGGTGAAGCCGATGCCCGCGAGCACCGAGACCGCGAACATGTCGGCCCACTTGAGCTGCGGGTTCAGTTCGGCCCGGGTGAACCGGGCGGCCAGCCAGGTGCCGCCGAATATGCCCACCGTCTTGCCGACCAGCAGCCCGATGACGATGCCCATCGGCGTGGCCTGGGTGAACACCTCGCGCAGCGCCGGGACGGAGATCGTCACCCCGGCGGCGAACAGCGCGAACACCGGGACGGCCAGGCCGGCCGAGAGCGGGCGGACCAGGTGCTCGATGTGCTCGCCGGGGGAGTGCTGCTCGTCGCCCTCCTTGTGGCAGCGCAGCATCAGGCCCATCGCGACGCCCGCGACCGTGGCGTGGATGCCGCTCTCGTGCATCAGCGCCCAGTTCACGACGGCCAGCGGCACGAAGAGGTACCAGCCGTGCACCCCGCGCCGGTGCAGGAACCAGAACAGCACCAGGCCGGCGAAGGCCAGGCCGAGCGCCCAGAACTTGATGCCGGAGCTGTAGAAGATCGCGATGATCAGGATCGCGATCAGGTCGTCCACCACGGCGAGGGTGAGCAGGAAGGCGCGCAGGGCGGACGGCAGGTGGCTGCCGACCACGGCCAGCACGCCGAGTGCGAAGGCGATGTCGGTGGCGGTCGGGATGGCCCAGCCGGCGGGGTGGCCGCCACTGCCCGAGTTGACGAGGGCGAACAGGATCGCCGGCAGCGCGACGCCGCAGACGGCGGCTATCACCGGCAGCACCGCGGCGCTCGGGGTGCGCAGCTCGCCCGCGACGAACTCGCGCTTGAGCTCGATCCCGGCGACGAAGAAGAAGATCGTCAGCAGGCCGTCCTTGGCCCAGTTGCCCAGGGTGAGGTCCAGGTGCAGCGGGGCGGACGGCCCGATGGTGTAGTCGAGGACGCTCTCGTACGCGTGCGGCCAGGCGTTGGCCCAGATCAGCGCGACCACGGCGGCGATCAGCAGCAGCACGCCGCCGACCGTCTCGGTGCGCAGGGCGTCGGTGACGAAGGTCCGCTCGGGCAGGGAGAGCCGGCCGAGAAGCTGCCGGCGGCGGGTCGTCGGCTCGTGGACGGGCGGCTGGTCGGTCACGCGGGACCTCCTGAGGGGCTGGGAGCGGCAACGGATACACCTGTGGTGCAGTTGCCGACCAGACTTCCCGGCGCGCCCTGTGACGCCCGGACTCCTGCTCAAGGATCTTGATGCGTCATTAACAGTCTAACGGGATCGTTCGGGTGACATCCGGATTGTCCTATTCAGGGACTTAAGCCCTGTGGGACGGTTCTGCATCCCGGCGGAGCAGCGGTACGGCACTCGAACGGCGCGTACGACACCCTGCGCACCCTGGCGGCCGGCCGGGGGAGGGCGGAGGACTGACAGCCGTGCCCCGGGCGGTGACCACCGCCCGGGGCACGGGTTCATCGCTTCGGCAGGCTCAGCCGTTGCCGCCCGACGGCGGCAGCTGGGCCTGGATCTGGCTCATCACCGTGCTGTCGGCGAGGGTGGTGGTGTCACCGACCTCGCGGCCCTCGGCGATGTCGCGCAGCAGGCGGCGCATGATCTTGCCGGAGCGGGTCTTCGGCAGCTCGCCGACCACCTTGATCTGCTTCGGCTTGGCGATCGGGCCGAGCGTGCGGCCGACGTGCGCGCGCAGCTCCTCGACCAGCTCCGGGCTCTCGGTGACGCCGCCGCGCAGGATCACGAAGGCGACGATGGCCTGGCCGGTGGTGGCGTCCGCGGCGCCGACCACGGCGGACTCGGCCACCGACGGGTGGCCGACCAGGGCCGACTCGACCTCGGTGGTGGAGATGTTGTGGCCCGAGACGAGCATGACGTCGTCGACCCGGCCGAGCAGCCAGATGTCGCCGTCCTCGTCCTTCTTGGCGCCGTCCCCGGCGAAGTAGCGGCCCTGGAAGCGCGACCAGTAGGTGTCGATGTAGCGCTGGTCGTCGCCCCAGATGGTGCGGAGCATGGACGGCCACGGCTCGGTGAGCACCAGGTAGCCGCCGGAGCCGTTCGGGACCTCGTTGGCCTCGTCGTCGACCACGGTGGCCGCGATGCCCGGCAGGGCGCGCTGGGCCGAGCCCGGCTTGGTCTCGGTGACGCCCGGCAGCGGGCTGATCATCATGGCGCCGGTCTCGGTCTGCCACCAGGTGTCCACGATCGGGGTCTTGCCGGCGCCGATGTGCTCGCGGTACCAGATCCAGGCCTCGGGGTTGATCGGCTCGCCGACGCTGCCCAGCACCCGCAGCGAGGACAGGTCGAACTTCGCGGGGATGTCGTCGCCCCACTTCATGAAGGTGCGGATCGCGGTCGGCGCGGTGTAGAGGATCGTCACGCCGTACTTCTGGACGATCTCCCAGAACCGGCCCTGGTGCGGGGTGTCCGGGGTGCCCTCGTAGATGACCTGGGTGGCGCCGTTGGAGAGCGGGCCGTAGACGATGTACGAGTGGCCGGTGACCCAGCCGATGTCGGCGGTGCACCAGTAGACGTCGGTCTCCGGCTTGAGGTCGAAGACCGCGTGGTGGGTGTAGCTGGCCTGGGTGAGGTAGCCGCCCGAGGTGTGCAGGATGCCCTTGGGCTTACCGGTGGTGCCCGAGGTGTAGAGGATGAACAGCGGGTGCTCGGCCTCGTGCGCCTCGGGGGCGTGCTCGGTGGACTGGCGCGCGGTGATCTCGTGCCACCAGACGTCGCGGCCCTCGGTCCAGGCGATCTCCTGCCCGGTGCGGCGGATCACCAGGACGTGCTCGACGCCCTCGACCTTGGTGAGCGCCTCGTCGATGGCCGGCTTGAGCGCGGACGCCTTGCCGCGGCGGTAGCCGCCGTCGGCGGTGATGACGAGCTTGGCCTGCGCGTCCTCGATCCGGGAGGCGACGGCGTCGGCGGAGAAGCCGCCGAAGACCACCGAGTGGGTGGCGCCGATCCGGGCGCAGGCGAGCATCGCGACGACCGCCTCGGCGATCATCGGCAGGTAGACCGCGACCCGGTCGCCCTTGCGGACGCCGAGCTCCAGCAGCGCGTTGGCGGCCTGCGAGACCTCGTCCTTGAGCTGGGCGTAGGTGATCGAGCGGCTGTCGCCGGGCTCGCCCTCGAAGTGGATCGCGACCCGGTCGCCCAGGCCGGCCTCGACGTGGCGGTCGACGCAGTTGTAGGCCACGTTGAGCTTGCCGTCGGCGAACCACTTGGCGAAGGGCGGGTTGGACCAGTCCAGCGTCTCGGTCGGCTCGACGGCCCAGCTGAGGCGGCGGGCCTGCTCGGCCCAGAAGCCCAGGCGGTCCTCGGAGGCCTGCGCGTACGCCGCCGCGGTGACGTTCGCGGCTGCGGCGAGCTCTGCCGGCGGGGCGAAGCGCCGCTCCTCCTTGAGTAGGTTGGCCAGGCTCTCGTTGCTCAACGCGCACTCCCTATCGAGTCATGATCGGGGACGATCCCGTGCGTGGGGACTGTCCCGTGTGTCCCAGCGCACAGCTCACCAGGCGAATGGGGCAGTTGACAAGAGGCTTCGGATTATTGGTGTAGACCTTTGACCGACAGTCGAACGACGCGCCGTACGGCCCGCCGCCTCGGGGGCGGCAGGCCGTACGGCGGCCGGCGGGCCCGTGCCCCGGCCCGCCCGGCGGGGACACGGGCCCGGCTCTCAGGCGGCCAGCTGGGGGCCCTCCTCGCCGCCGTCGACGGGGGCCGTGCCGTCCGCATTCACCCGTTCGGGCGTGTCGCCAGTCGTGGGCCCGGCCGGGGCCGCCTCGACGCGCGCCTCGACCGGGCTGAACGTCCCGGCGGCCCGGTCGAGCACGTAAGCCTGCGCGGTCGCGAAGTCGAAGTACATCCCGACCAGCCGCAGGGTGCCCTCCTCGACCCGGCGCTCCACGGCCGGGTTGGCCATCAGCTGGTCCAGCTGCTGGACCACGTTGGTGATGCAGAGCTGCTCCACCAGGTCCACCACCGGCCGGGCGGCGAACCCGGCGGGCGCCCGGCGGAGCCGGTCCAGCGAGCCGCGGCCGTTGCGCAGCCAGCGGGCCAGTGCGGTGGGCGGCCCGGGGCGCTCGTGCACGCCGTCCAGCAGGGCCTTCATCGCACCGCAGCCGGAGTGGCCGCAGACCGTGATCGAGCGCACCTCCAGGGCCTCGACCGCGTACTGCACCGCGGCCGCCACCGAGTCGTCGGCCGCGCCGGGCTCGTACGGGGCCGGCACCAGATTGCCGACGTTGCGGACGGTGAAGAGGTCGCCCGGGCCGCTGTTGGTGATCATGCTGGTGACCATCCGCGAGTCCGCGCAGGTCAGGAAGAGCTGGGAGGGGGTCTGCCCCTCCCGGGCCAGCCGGGCGAGCTCGGGCCGGATCAGCGGGGCGGTGTGCTGCTGGAACACCCGGACGCCGTCCAGCAGGCGGCCGTGCGGGTCCTCCTGCTGGTCGATGCAGTGGTGGCCGACCCAGGGCGTCCAGGCCCGGCAGCGGTGCGGGCCGGGTGAACTGCCCGCCCGGACGGTGCCGTCGGGGTCGAGCACCTCGTCGTCCCTGCGGCGCGTCACCATCGAGACCCGGCCGCCCGCGCCCTGGCGCCCCGTCCGCCAGCTGTGCAGCGTCTCGTACGCGGCGTGGTCCAGGAAGGAGCCGTCGTGGACCACCGTGACCTCGGCGTGGGCGGGGATGCCGGCCAGCGCCCGGCTCAGCCGGGGGACCGCGGTGAAGGTGAGCGGCCCGTGCGTCTGGACGGTGACCGAGCCGTCCGGTCCGGCCAGCACGTCCACGTGGGCGCGGGTCAGCCGGTAGAGCGCGAGCAGGACGGCGGTGCCGGCGCCGAGTGCGACGCCCCACAGCACGCCGAGGGCCACCACGCCGAGCATGGTGGTCAGGTAGACCGGGAACTCGCGGTGCCGGTGCACGTTGCGGATGTGCGCGAAGCTCACCATCTGCAGCCCGACCACCAGCACCAGCGCGGCCAGCGCGGCCAGCGGGATCCGGCGCAGCCCGCCGGTCAGCGCCAGCGCGGCGGCGAGCACCCAGACGCCGTGCAGCACCGAGGCCCACCTGGTCTGGCCGCCGGCCCGCACATTGGCGGTGCTGCGGACGGCGCCGCCGGCGACGGGCAGCCCGCCGACCAGCCCGCTGACCACGTTGGCCAGGCCCTGGCCGCGCAGTTCGCGGTCGAGGTCGCCGGTGCGCCGGGACATCCGGTCGACCGCGACGGCGGACAGCAGTGACTCCACGCTGGCGACGGCGGTGACGGTGAGGACGGCGGCCAGCACCCCGGCGAGCGGGCCGTGCGGCAGCGCTGGCACGAGTGCGTGCGGCTGCCAGGCGGGCAGTCCGATGTGGGCGAGCCGCAGGTCCAGGGCCAGGGCGAGCGCGGTCGCGGTGGCGACGGCGGCCAGCGGGCCCGGGACCTTGGCCAGCCGGGCGCCGAACTCGCCCGCGCGGCCGGGGAGTCGGCCGAGCCGGGGCCAGCCCAGCAGGACGGCCACGGTCACCGTGCCGACCAGCAGCGCGGGCGGGTGCGGGCCGGCCAACTGGCCCGGCAGCGCGATGAGGTTGGCGATCGCCGAGCTCTGCGGGGAGCCGCCGAGGACGCCGTGCAGCTGCGCGATGGCGATGGTGAGCCCGACCCCCGCCAGCATGCCGTGCACGACGGCGGGCGAGACGGCGAGCGCCGTCCGGGCCACCCGGCGTGCGCCGAGCAGGAGTTGGAGCAGCCCGGCGGCGAGGGTGATGGCGCAGGTGGCCCGCCAGCCGTACTGGACGATCAATCCGGCGGTGATCACGGTCAGCGCGGCCGAGGGGCCGCTGACCTGGAGCGGGGTGCCGCCGAACAGCCCGACGACGATGCCGCCGACGGCCGCGGCGGCGAGGCCGGCGGTGAGCGGGGCGCCGGTGGCGAGTGCGATGCCGAGGGAGAACGGCACGGCGATCAGGAAGACCACCAGGGAGGCGGAGAGGTCCTGGGCCCAGCGGGCGCCGGTGCCGGGGCCCGGTGGCGCGTGGTCGGTGGTGTCGGAGGCGATGGGTGCGCTGGAGATGTCGAGGGTCATTGTCTTCCCGTCTGTCCGGGGGAACGAACGCAGTCAGGTCCGGCGGTGAGTCCGGGGTGGGGCTCCGGGGCGGATCGGCTGTCGTGGGTCGCGACGGTGTGGCGGGATGGCGTGGGCGCGGCGGGGAATACGGGTGCACCGGCCGGACCTTGACCATCAGGGCCCGCCAGGGACCTGGGCGAGGTGCGGGACGTCTCGCCGAGGGCCGTCGGGACGGACCATCAAGACTCGGTAAACCGAGGGTAATGAAAGCTTTGCACAGCGTCACCCGGGGAGGGAAGGGGAAAACCCCCTGATTCACCCCATCGGGTGGTGTTCGAACCGCCGGGAATCTGCTGGTGGCGCCGGTTGCCCGGGCATGCGGAACGGGCCGTGGCCCTCCCCGGGTGCAGGGGGAGGGCCACGGCCCGTTCGGGGTGGAGTGGGGTCAGGCGTGTGCGCCCGCCGGGGTGGAACGCACGCCGTCGGCCGCGAGCCCGCCCAGCACGAACGCGTCGTCCACCTGGGTCGCGAGGTCGACGCCGACCTTGGCGTTGGCCCAACTCTCCGCGTTGCGCAGGTGGAACAGCACGGCCTGCTCGGTGTAGCGGCGCGCGTCCCGCTGCCCGTACGCGGCCTCGGCCTCGGTCCTCAGTTCCTCCAGGACGGCCCGGTTGGTCGGCTCCAGCGACTTCAGCGGCGGCTCGGCGCCCTGCTCCAGGCGGCGTACCCAGTCCGAGTGCCCGAAGGTGGTGAGCAGGTCGTCGCCGACCTCGCGGCGCAGGAACGCCAGGTCGTCCGGGCCCTGCACCTTGTTGCCGATCACCCGCAGCGGCACGTCGAAGTCGCGGGCGTAGTCCTTGTACTGGCGGTAGACGGAGACGCCCTTGCGGGTCGGCTCGGCCACCAGGAAGGTCAGGTCGAAGCGGGTGAACAGACCGGAGGCGAAGGAGTCGGAGCCCGCCGTCATGTCGGTGACCAGGTACTCGTCGGGACCGTCCAGCAGGTGGTTGAGCAGCAGTTCCACCGCGCCGACCTTGGAGTGGTAGCAGGCCACCCCGAGGTCCTCCTCGGTGAAGGCGCCGGTCGCCAGCAGCCGGACCGAGCCCTCGTCCAGCGCGATCGGGCGGGCGCAGGCGGCGTAGACCGGGTTCTCCTCGACGATCCGCAGCAGGCGCGAACCCCGGCCGGGCGGCGTGGTCTTGATCATCTCGTCGGATGAACGGATCAGCGGGTTGCTGCCGCGCAGGTACTCCTTGATCTCCGGCAGATGCGCGCCGAGCGAGGGCAGCTTGCCGGCCTGAGCATCCGTCAGCCCTAGGGCAGGGCCCAGGTGCTGGTTGATGTCGGCGTCGACGGCGATGACCGGCCGGCCCGCGGCGGCCAGATGGCGGATGAACAGTGCGGACAGCGTGGTCTTGCCGCTGCCGCCCTTGCCGACGAAGGCGATCTTCATCTGGGACTCCGGCTCTCGCTCTGGGCCCGCGCTCGGGGCCGCCTGCTCAGGGGTCGCGCATGCCGAGGCGCCCCTAATTGGAAA
Source organism: Kitasatospora sp. MAA19 (assembly GCF_029894125.1). Classification (GTDB taxonomy): domain Bacteria; phylum Actinomycetota; class Actinomycetes; order Streptomycetales; family Streptomycetaceae; genus Kitasatospora. The sequence continues at coordinate 70,757 of NZ_JARXYZ010000001.1, read as the reverse complement.
TAGTTATCGTCTCCGATAATGGCCATGCTAGCCGGGGTTTGGGCCTCCCCGGCGGAGGGAAGTGAGGATTGCCTCTAACGGGTGATCCGGGGTTGCTGTTCCGGGAGGGGCCGGCTGTTCATTACTCTCGGGTAGGTGAGCACTGGAACAGATCCCCTCGCCCCGCTGGCCCAGCTCCCCGGGGTGCCCGACGCCGTGGCCGAGGTCCGCAAGGCCGTCGACCGGCTCTACGGCCACCGGGTGATGCGCCGCCGCGCGGCCGAGGTCACCTCCGAGTCCGCGCTGCGCGGCGCCCGCGCGTCGGCGGCGCTGGCCGGGGCGGACTGGCCGCTGGAGGAGGTCCGGCGCCGCAGCGACTTCAGCGCGGACGCCGAGGCCCGGACCGTCGGCGCGGCCCTGCGGATCGCCGCCGAGGCCGGCCAGCTGCTCAGCATCTGGCGGCACTCGCCGCTCCAGGTGCTGGCCCGGTTGCACCTGCTCGCCGTCGGCGACGGCGAACCGTCCGCCGGGCGGCCCCGCCGCGCGGGCGAGGGTGCCGAGGAGCTGTTCCCGCGGGAACTCAAGCCGGTGGAGAGCGTCGAGGTCGTCCAGGCGGACGGGCCGCCGCCCGCGCTGCCGCCCGCCCCGGGCGCGGAGGAGGTCGCGGCCCGGCTCGACCAGCTCTCCCGGCTGCTGGTGGCGCGCGCGGAGGGCCAGGGCGTGGGGACGCCGGCCCTCGTGGTGGCCTCGGTGGTGCACGGTGAACTGCTCGCGCTGCGGCCGTTCGGCGCGTACAACGGCGTGATCGCGCGGGCCGCCCAGCGGATCGTGCTGCTCGCCGAGGGGCTCGACCCGAAGTCGATCTGCCCGGCCGAGGTCGGGCTGGCGGAACTCGGCACCGACGCCTACCGGCGGGCCCTGGCCGGCTATCTGGCGGGCACGCCCGAGGGGATGGCGGCCTGGATCGCGCACTGCGGCAGGGCGCTGCGGCTCGGCGTGCGGGAGAGCACGGCGGTGTGCGAGGCGATGCAGCGCGGAATGGTCTGAGCGGCCCCTCGGGCAGGCGCCTTCGGGTGCGCGGGCCCGGATGTGCGGATCCGGACCTGGGGATCCGTACACGAAGATCCGGACATGAAGATGCGGCGGCACCTGATCCTGCTTGGTGCCGCCGCTGGTGCAGATCCCGGGTGACCATGCATGCACCGGAAGTGCCGATCAGACGGGGATCCTGCCCGTTCGTCTGGTCCGGCGGCCCGACAGCGGGTCGGCTGCATGTGGGTGCTCGGTCATCTGTACACGCGGTCCGTGGGGCCTTAACTGCGTTGTCGGTTTGACCTCTTCGGTCCTGACCGGGTCTCGCGGGCCGTGCTTCATTTGTATCGCGTTTCGGGCGAAAGGGGAACCCGAAATGAGAAGTCTGTGCGGAATGACCGATTTGCTGGCAGGGTCCGGTGGTGTCCATCGGTGTCTGGCGCTGTTCGGCAGCGTCCGGGGCGTCCGCGGCGTCCGGGGCGTCCGGGGCGTCCGGGGCGTGCGGCTCAGGCCGTTGGGCGGCGCCGGTGGGCCAGATACCAGATGACCCCGGCGGTCACGACGGCCGTCCCGATCGCCACGGCCGTCAGCACCGAACCGCTCGGTGCGGAGAACTCCGGGAGCCGCCGCCGCAGTTCCACCGGCCGGTCGAAGACGAGCACCGGCCACTCCCGGGCCTGCGCCTCCTTGCGCAGCGCGCGATCGGGGTTGACCGCCGACGGGTGGCCGACGGCCGCCAGCAGCGGCAGGTCGGTGGAGGAGTCGCTGTAGGCGTAGGACTCGGCCAGGTCGTAGCCCTCGGACTCGGCCAACTCCCGGATCGCGGCGGCCTTGTTCTCGGCGTAGGCGTAGTACTCGATCTCGCCGGTGTAGCAGCCGTCCTCGACCTTGAGCCGGGTGGCGATCACGTGGTCCGCGCCGAGCAGCGCGCCGATCGGCTCGACCACCTCGGAACCCGAGCTGCTGACGATCACCACGTCCCGCCCGGCCGCGTGGTGCTGCTCGATCAGTGAGGCGGCCTCGTCGTAGATGATCGGGTCGATCAGGTTGTGCAGCGTCTCCGCGACGATCTCGCGGACCTGCTGGACGTTCCAGCCCCGGGTGAGCGAGGAGAGGTACTCGCGCATCTTCTCCATCTGGTCGTGGTCCGCGCCGCCGACCAGGAAGACGAACTGTGCGTACGCGCTGCGCAGCACGGCCCGACGGTTGATCAGGCCGCCCTGGTAGAAGGGGCGGCTGAAGGCCAGCGCGCTCGACTTGGCGATGATGGTCTTGTCCAGGTCGAAGAATGCCGCCGTGCGCGGCCCGCCCGCCCGGGGGCCCGCGGGTGAGCGGAGTTGCTCGGGCCCGGTGGCCTCGCCCGGGGAGTCGTCGGCGCGGTCGTCGGCGTTCTCGGTGGTGTCCACGGGAACCGAGGATAGAGGGAGCCGCAAAACAGGCCGCCATTCGGTGTACTCGTGGGCGTGCGGGTTTGTGTTTCTGGCCGCTCGGGTACACCATGGAAGTCACGGATCGTTCGCGACCGTGCTAACCCGGTCCGGCTCCTCCCCCCCGAGTCGGGCTGTGGATAGACGACCCCCGCTCTCCCCCCCGGCGGGGGTCGTCGCACGTCCGGGGCCATTTTCAGGGCTTGAAGGCCCTTCGCGGCAGATGCTGCGGCCGACTCGTCGGCGGTCTACACGGGGTCTCGACACCCTGGTCCGTCGACCACCTTTCGTCACTCTGCGTCGCTGTTTGCTCATGGCCGCCCATGGTTCTTCGGCTGGTTCCGGTCGGTGCTCCGGGAGGCCGCGATGGTGTGCCCGCGCGGCGCCGGGAGACGGTTCGGCGGGCGGCCGACCCGGGGTGCGACGGGCCTCCGGTTCATCTCCGTGACCCCCGATCGTCAATTCTTTGCCGAATAGCCCCCCGCCCGGGTGAACGTTTTCCTCCACAGCCCACGAGTTATCCACAGGCATTCGGAACGTGGATGACGGAATCCGGATCTCCCCCCACCGTGATGGTCGGCGGCGGTCGCCGGGCGGATCTCACCTCCCTCTCCCAGAGGTCTGCCGGGCGGCCGCTCGCCGGAACCGTCCGACGCGCGCCCCGGACCGCCCCTGGCGGCCGGTGGCGCAGAGGGGAGCCCGCCATGTCGACGCCGATCGCCGACCACGCCACCACCGAAGGGCCCGGGGCCACCGGCCCGCTCGTCGTCACCGAGGACGAGGGCCTGGCCGAGCACCTGCTGCGGCTCTGCGCGGCCGCCGGCACCGAACCGAGGCTGATCCGGGGCGCGCCGCCGCCGCGCGAGGTCTGGGAGGGCGCCCCACTGGTGCTGGTCGGGGACGACCAGGCCGCCCGGTGCGCCGGGCTCGGCCGGCGCACCGGGGTGCTGCTGCTCGGGCTGGACCTGGACGACGCCGGGGTGTGGGTCCGAGCCGTCCAACTCGGCGCCGAGCACGTGCTGTTCCTCCCCGACGCCGAGGCCTGGCTGCTCGACCGGATCGCCGACGCGGCCGAGGGCGTGGGCTCCCCGGCGCTCACCGTCGCCGTGCTCGGCGGCCGGGGCGGGGCCGGGGCCTCGACGCTGGCCTGCGCCCTCGCTGTCACGGCCGCACGGGCGGGCCGGCGGACCATACTCATCGACGGCGATCCGCTGGGCGGCGGCCTCGACATCCTGCTCGGCGGCGAGGCGGTCCGCGGGCTGCGCTGGCCCGATCTGGCCGGTTCGCGCGGGCGGGTCAGCGGGGCCGAACTCGCCAGGGCGCTACCGGCGCTCAAACGGCTGTCCGCGCTGTCCTGCCTGTCCTGGGACCGCGGCGACACCCTGACCGTGCCGCCGGAGGCCATGCGCAGCGTGCTGGCCGCCTCCCGGCGGCGCGGCGGGCTGGTGGTCGTCGACGTGCCGCGCCACCTCGACGCGGCCGCCGGGCAGGCGCTGGAGCAGTCCGACCTGGCGCTGCTGGTGGTGCCGGCCGAGCTGCGCGCGGTGGCCGCCGCCGACCGGGTCGCGGCGGCCGTCCGGATGCGGCTCGGGGACGTCCGTGCGGTGGTGCGATCGCCGCGGACCTTCGGGCTCCCGGCCCATCGGATCGCCCGCGGGCTGCGGCTGGAGCTCGCGGGGGAGTTGGAGCCGGAGCCCGGGCTCGCGGACGACGTCGAGAAGGGCGTCCCGCCCGGGATCCGGGAGAGCGGCCCGCTCGCGCGCTTCTGCGAGACCTTCCTGGACGAGGTGTTGCCGCCGGTGCCGGCGGTCGGAGGAGGTGTGTACTGATGGTCCGTCTGCGTAGAACGGGCCCCACCGCACGGGCGGCGGGCGGGCCGCCGGATCGGGACGACGGTGCGCGGGAGCACCGGTCGCTCCGGAGCGTGCCGCCGCCCGGCGGGCCGCCCGAGGCGCCGCACCGGCCCTGCCCGTACGGGCGCACGGCCCGGGAGGAGCGGACGGCGGCGCTGGTGGACGCGGTACGGCTGCGGCTGGCCGAGTCGGGTGCCGCCCCGACGGCGGGTTCGGTCGCGGCGGTGCTCCGGGCCACCCGGCCGCCGCTCGGCGGGGACGAAGTCCTGGACACCGTGCGCTCGCTGCGCGCCGAACTGGTGGGTGCGGGCCCGCTGGAGCGGCTGCTGGCGGCGCCCGACGTCACGGACGTCCTGGTGAACGGTCCGGACGAGGTGTGGGTCGACCGTGGCGGCGGCCTGCACCGGGCCACCGGAGTCCGGTTCGCCGACGCCGAGGCGGTGCGGCGCCTCGCCCACCGGCTGGCCACCGCGGCCGGACGGCGGCTGGACGACGCACGGCCCTGGGTGGACGCCCGGCTGCCGGACGGCACCCGCCTGCACGCCGTGCTGCCGCCGATCGCGGCCGGTTGCACGCACATCTCGCTGCGGGTCTGCCGGCCCCGGCCGTTCACGCTCGACGAACTGGTGGCGGGCGGGGCGCTGCCGCCGGAGGGCGCCGGCCTGCTGGCCGGCATCCTGCGGGCCAGGCTGTCGCTGCTGGTGTCCGGCGGGACGGGCACGGGCAAGACCACCCTGCTCGCGGCCCTGCTCGGCCTGGTCGGGCCGGAGGAGCGGATCGTCGTCGCCGAGGACTCCGCCGAACTGCGGCCGGCCCATCCGCACGTGGTCCGGTTGCAGAGCAGACCGGCCAACCAGGAAGGTCTGGGCGAGCTCACGCTGCGGGACCTCGTCCGGCAGGCGCTGCGGATGCGCCCGGACCGGCTGGTGATCGGGGAGGTCCGCGGGGCCGAGGTGTCGGACCTGCTGGCCGCGCTGAACACCGGGCACGAAGGAGGCTGCGGCACGGTCCACGCCAACACGGCGGCGGACGTGCCGGTCCGGTTGGAGGCGCTGGGCTCGCTCGCCGGGCTCGACCGGCCCGCGCTGCACAGCCAACTCCGGGCGGCGCTCGACCTGGTGGTGCACCTGGTCCGGGAGCCGGGCTCCGGGCGGCGCCGGGTGGCGGAGATCCACACCTTGGCCGCCGGCCGCGACGGCCTGGCCGTCACCACGTCGGCGGTGGAGTTCCCGGCGGCGGGCGGTCTGGTTCCCGGGGCGGGCTGGGACCGGCTGGTCGGGCTGCTGGCGGTGCGCGGGGTGTCGCTCCCGGCGGGGCCGACGTGATGGCGGGGCCGGCTGATGCGGTGGTGGCTGATGCGGTGGCGGGGTTGGCGGGGTTGGCGGGTGCGGCCGCGCGTGCGGCGGAGCTCGCGTTCGTCCTGCTGCTGGGCGGGTGCGCGACGGGCGCCCTGGTGCTGCTCGGGGCGCGACGCAGGAAAGGCCGATGACAGGGAGGTTTTGAGATGATGAGCAGTCAGATCGCGTTCCTCTGGACCGTGGTGTTGTGCCTGCTGGCCGTCGCCGGGTGGCGCGCGGTGCAGGAGCAGCTGCCGGGCGGGCGGCGTTGCAGATCGGTGCTGGCCGGCAGCGGGCCTCCTCCCGTTCCGGCGTCGGGCCCGCCGGGGGCCGGGAGCCGCAGGTTGCGACCGCCCGGTTGGCTGGCGCCCGAACTCCTGGTGGTGCCGGCCGGGTTGTCCGCCGGGTGGGTCACGTCCTCGCCGGTGCCGGTACTCGCCGCCGTGCCGGCCGTGCTGCCGCTGCGGAGGTGGCGGCTGCGGCGGCGGCTGGCGGTGGAGGCCGGGCGGCGGGCGGTCGCCGTGGTGGAGCTCTGTGCCGGATTGGCAGGGGAGTTGCGCAGCGGGGCGACGCCGGAACAGGCGCTGCACCTGGTCACGGCGCGCCTCGCGGTCGATCCGGACGGGCTGCGCCGGCTCGGCGAGGAGCCGGTGGCGCGGCTCGCGGCGGGCCGGTACGGCGGGGACGTGCCGGGCGCGCTTCAGCTGCTCGCCGAACTGCCGGGTGGGAGTGGGGCGTCGGCGATCGCAGCCTGCTGGCTGGTCGCCTCCGACGGCGGGTCGGGGCTGGCCGTCGCGCTGGACCGGGTGGCGGAGGCGCTGCGCGGCGAGCGGGCGCTGGCGGAGGAGATCGCCGGGGAACTGGCGGGTCCGCGGACCACGATCGCCGTCCTGGCCGCCCTGCCGGCCGCCGGGCTGCTGCTGGGCGCGGCACTCGGGGCCCGGCCGGTGGACGTCCTGCTGCACACGTCGGCCGGGTTGGGCTGCCTCGCGGTGGGGGCGGCACTGGAGGGCCTGGGCGTGCTCTGGACGGCGCGCATCGTCCGGGCGGCGGCCCAGGGCGGGTTGGAGGCTCCCCGGCGGCCCGTCGGGGAGCGGGGAGGTGACGGCGGCGGGAGCTGCGGGCTTGCACGGGTGGGCGTGCGCGTGATGGCGCGGGATCGGGCTCGGGCGGAGGTGTTGTCGAGGTGATGCGGAGCGTCGAGTGGGCGGTCGTCGGACTTCCGGTGGTGCTGGCCGCCGTGGTGCTGGTGGACCGGCGGGCGCGGCAGCGGCGGGCGTTCGGGCTGGTACGGGTACGGCTGCGGGTGTCAGCGGGTGAGGAGGCGAGGAGGCGGGTGGGGCCGTCGGGTTCGGACGGTGGCGGGCGGTGGCGGCGGGTGGCCCTGGCGGTCGGCGCCGGGGCCGGCGCGGCGGTGCTGCTCGGCGGCGCCGTAGGGGTGGTCGGTGGTGCGCTGCTGGCCGTGGGCGTGCACCGGTGGTCGGCCCGGGCGCGGTCCCCGACGGATCGACGGGCGGCCCTGGAGGAGGATTTGTTGGCCCGGCAACTTCCTTTGAGTGCCGAGCTGTTGGCGGCTTGCCTCGGCTCGGCGGCCTCGCCCTCGGCGGCGGTGTCGGCGGTCGGCCGGAGCGTGGGGGCGCCGATGGGGCCCCGGTTGGTCGCGATCGGTGCCGAACTGGCCCTGGGCGCACCGCCGGAGCTGTGCTGGAGCCGTCTGGGCGAGCAGCACCCGTCGCTGGCACCGCTGGCACGGTGCCTGGTCCGGACGAGCCTCGGTGGGGCTCCGGCGGCTGGGCCGTTGATCGGGCTCGCGCAGGGGCGCCGGGCGGCGGCCACCCGGGCGGCCCACGCCAGGGTCCGCCGGGCGGGGGTGTTCGCCACCGCGCCGCTCGGGCTCTGCTTCCTGCCGGCCTTCGTCCTGATCGGCGTGGTGCCGGTCGTCATCGGCCTCACCACCCGCTTCGCCCAGGACATGTGAACGCGGGGCGGCGCCAGGCGGATCGACGGCGGGGCGTCGTCGGGAGCGTCGGCGCCGTCGGCACCGGAGACCGCGCGGCACAGATGCCGCCGGCACAGGTATCGGTATCGGAGACAGGAGAGATTCATGACCGCAGTGATCGCAACGAGGCCCGCCGGCGGGCGCCCGCTCCGGCAGTTGCCCGGGGCATGGCGGCGCAGGAGCCGCTGGGCGGCCCGCGGGATGCGCGGGGTGGCGCGGAACCGGGGCCGGTCGGACGCCGGGATGACCACGGCGGAGTACGCCGTCGGCACCTTGGCCGCCTGTGCCCTCGCGGCCGGGCTGTACAAGGTGGTGACCAGTGCGACCGTCATGGGGGCGCTGACCGACGTACTGGAACGGGCGCTTCATGCGACCTAGCCGGGCGGTGGCATGTCGCGGCGGGCACGCGTGGTCGCTGCGGCCGGGCCGTCGTGGCGATGCGGGTTTCGCCACGGCGGAGACCGCGGTGGCCTTGCCGGCGCTCGTCCTGCTCGCGGCGATGCTGATCTGGGGGGTGCTGGCGGCGGCCGCACAGATCCGCTGCGTGGACGCGGCCCGGGTCGGGGCCAGGGCGGCCGCGCGCGGGGAGGCGGACGCCGCCGAACTCGCCCGCGCGGCCGCGCCGCCGGGGGCCCAGGTACGGATGGAGGTGGCGGCCGAGGTGGTGCGGGTCGAGGTGGACGCGCCGTGCGCGGCGCCGGGCAGGCTCGGCGAACTGCTCGCGGTACGGCTGGGCGCGGCCGCGGTGGCGGCGAGGGAGGACACCCTCGTGGGGGTCGCGGGAGGAGGTGGTTCATGGCCGTCCTGACCGGGGTGAGGTCGGCGGCGCGGCGATGGGCGGGTGCTCGTACCGTCCGGGCGGCCGCTGTGGGCGGGCGCGGGCCGGACACCGGCTCGGCGACGGTCTGGCTGCTCGCCCTGGCGATGCTGGGCACGGCGGTCTTCGCCGCGACGATCGCGGTCGGTGGGGTGGTCGCCGCCCGGCACCGGGCCGAGTCGGCCGCCGACCTGGCCGCCCTCGCGGCCGCGGACCGGCTGCTGCTGGACCCGGACGGCGGGTGCGGGCGGGCTTCCGGGATCGCCGCCGCACAGGGTGCCGCTCTGGTCTCCTGCGCGGTGGACCGGGCGGGGGACGCCGTCGAGGTGGTGGCCGAGGTGGCGGTCGGCGGGCTGCCGGTGCGCCTGCCGGTCGGCCCGGCGCGGGCGAGGGCCCGGGCCGGACCGGTGCGGGCCGCGGTCACCGCCGCCGAGGACGGCCTCGGCGGGGCGCCAGGCGAGGCGGTGGCGGGCTCATGAGCCGACCGGTGGTCCATCGTCCGCGCCCGGTTCGGACCTCGGCCCGGAGCCGGCAGTCTCGGAGTCGGCAGCTCCGGCGTCCGCCGCCTCGGAGCTTGCCGCCACGGAGCCCGCCGCTTCGGAGCTTGCCGCCCCGGAGCCGGTCGCCGCGGGGGCGCCGGCCAGCAGGACGTCCAGGAGTTGAACGGCGGCGGCCTTGTCCAGCGGCTCGTTCCCGTTGCCGCACTTGGGTGACTGGACGCAGGACGGGCAGCCGCGCTCGCACTCGCAGGAGGCGATCGCCGCGCGGGTGGCCGTCAGCCATTCGGCGGCTCGTTGGAAGCCGCGCTCGGCGAAGCCGGCCCCGCCCGGGTGGCCGTCGTAGACGAACACGGTGGGCAGTTCGGTGTCGGGGTGCAACGGGACGGAGACGCCGCCGATGTCCCAGCGGTCGCAGGTGGCGAACAGCGGCAGCAGCCCGATCGAGGCGTGTTCGGCGGCGTGGGCGGCGCCGGGCAACTGGTCGAGCGGGAGGTTCGCGTCCAGCAGCTGGTCCTCGGTGACGGACCACCAGACCGCGCGGGTGCGCAGCGTGCGGGGCGGCAGGTCGAGCTTGCTCTCGCCCATGATCTCCCCGGTGGAGATCCGCTTCCGGAGGTAGCCGACCACCTGGTTGACCACCTCCACCGAACCGAAGCTGAGTCGGCCCTCGCCCCAGGGAACGGTGGTGTCGGTGTCGAGCACGGAGATGGAGGTGATGTCGCGGGCGGCCGTGGTGTACGGCGGGTCGGCCGGCTCGACCAGGGCGACGGAGTTCTCCAGGTCGAGCTCCCGGACCAGGAAGGTACGGCCCTGGTGGAGGTGGACGGCTCCGGTGTGGACGGTGGTGTGGGCGGCCGCGGCGTCCACCGTACCGAGCAGACGGCCGGTGTCGGCTTCGACGATCTGCACCGGGCTGCCACCGCTGCCGCGCAGGTCGACGGCGTCGGCCGCGCGTTCGCGGCGGGTCCAGTACCAGGAGCCGTCGCTGCGCCGGCGCAGCAGGCCGCGCCGTTCCAGGACCGGCAGCAGCGGTGCGGTGGAGGGCCCGAACAGCTCCAGGTCGGCGTCGGTGAGCGGGAGTTCGGCGGCGGCCGCGCACAGGTGCGGGGCGAGGACGTGGGGGTTGTCCGGGTCGAGCACGGTGGCCTCGACGGGCGCCGCGAACAGCGCCTCCGGGTGGTGCACCAGGTAGGTGTCCAGCGGGTCGTCCCGGGCGATCAGGATGGCCAGTGCCCCCTGTGCCTCGCGGCCCGCCCGGCCGGCCTGCTGCCAGAGCGAGGCCCGGGTGCCGGGGTAGCCGGCCATCAGGACGGCGTCGAGGCCGGAGACGTCGACGCCGAGTTCGAGAGCGGAGGTGGAGGCGAGCCCGAGCAGCCGGCCGGAGTGCAGAGCGCGTTCCAGTGCCCGGCGTTCGTCGGCGAGGTAGCCGCCGCGGTAGGCGGCCACCCGGTCGGCGAGCGGTCGGCCGAGCTGGTCCTGGGCCTGGAGGGCGACGAGTTCGGCGGCCCGGCGGGAGCGGACGAAGACGACGGTGCGGGTCTGCCGCTCGACCAGGTCGGTCAGCAGGTGCGCGGCCTCGGCGGTGGCCGTGCGGCGGACGGGCGCGCCGTGCTCGCCGACGTTCTCGGTCAGCGGCGGCTCCCAGAGGCCGAAGACCATCGGCCCGCGCGGCGAGGCGTCCTCGGTGACGGCCTGGGCGGGCAGGCCGGTCAGGCGCTCGGCGGTGGCGGCCGGGTCGGCGGTGGTGGCGGAGGCGAGCAGGAAGGTGGGTGACGAACCGTAACGGGCGCAGACGCGGCGCAGCCGCCGCAGCACCTGGGCGACGTGCGAGCCGAACACGCCCCGGTAGCTGTGGCACTCGTCGACGACCACGTAGCGCAACACCTTGAGGAAGGAGGCCCAGCGCGCGTGGGCGGGCAGGATGCCGCGGTGCAGCATGTCCGGGTTGGTGAGCACGTACGAGGCGTACTGGTGGACCCACTCGCGCTCCTCGGGCGGGGTGTCGCCGTCGTAGAGGGCGGCCCGGACCCGGGGCGGCGCGAGTTCGGCGGCCCGGCGGCGCTGGTCGGCGGCGAGCGCCTTGGTCGGGGCGAGGTAGAGCGCGGTGGCGCCGCGGCCGTTGCGGGCCTCGGTGCCGTCCAGCAGATCGCTGAGCACCGGGGCCAGATAGCCGAGCGACTTGCCCGAGGCGGTGCCTGTGGCGATCACCACAGTCTGACCGCTTTTGGCCAGTTTCATCGCTTCTGCCTGGTGCGCCCAGGGCCGCTCCACCCCGACGTCGAGCGCGGCGGCCACGATCTCGGGCCGGATCGACTCGGGCCATGGCGCATAACGCGCAGGTCGAGCGGGAAGGTGCTCCGTATGGGTGAGCCGGTCGGACCGCCCCCGGCTGGCTGACAGGGTCGTGAGCAGTGCCTCGGGCGGGCTGTGTCGGGGCGGCATGAGGACCCAGTGTGTCACCGGCGTGACGGAGAATCGTCGTAAGCCATCGTGCAGGCGTGGTCGCAGGTGGTTGAATGTGGCCGTGACGGCCGGATGGCCGTGGGTCGCAGCGCCGAGGCTTGCCACGCGTGGCTGGGCGCGCCCGGGCCCGCGACCATGCGGTGGCGGCCGGCCGGCCGAGGATCGCACATGACGTAGCAAGGCAAGGTGCTGGAGGTTCCGTGGACCTGTCCCTGTCGACCCGTTCAGTCGGCGATCGTACGGTCGTCGAGGTTGGCGGCGAGATCGATGTGTACACCGCCCCGAAGCTGCGGGAGCAGCTGGTCGAGCTCGTCAACGACGGCAAGTACCACCTGGTCGTCGACATGGAAGGCGTGGACTTCCTGGACTCGACCGGGCTCGGTGTGCTGGTGGGCGGTCTGAAGCGAGTGCGTGCCCATGAGGGTTCGCTGCGCCTCGTCTGCAACCAGGAGCGCATCCTGAAGATTTTCCGCATCACCGGCCTGACCAAGGTCTTCCCGATCCACACCTCGGTGGACGACGCGGTCAGCGCGACCGACTGACGCGGCCGGGCCGGCCCGCAGTGGTCGGCCCGTTCGCTCCACGCGTCCGGGTGCCGGGGCCTGCGGGCCCCGGTGCTTCCCGGCCGCTCCAGGGCCGGTTCCACCGGCCCGCAGGGGCCGCATCGCCGGCCCCGGTCGGAACACCCCGAGGGGGAGAGATGGCAACCGTCGAACTTCGATTCAGCGCGCTTCCGGAGCACGTGCGAACGGCTCGGCTGGTCGCCGCGGCCGTCGCCAGACGGGCCGGGGTCGACGAGTCGGTGCTCGACGAGGTGCGGCTCGCGGTCGGTGAGGCGTGCTCCCGCGCGGTCGGCCTGCACCAGCGCGGCGGCATCGGCGGCACGGTCCGGGTCGCGTTGACCGATCAGGAGAAGCGTTTCCTCATCGAGGTCGAGGACGAGGCCGGCCCTGCCGCCGTCCCGGCCGCGGGTGCCGCCGAGGGCGTGGACCCGGACGAGGACACCCTGGGCCTCGCCGTGATCACCGGCCTGGTCGAGGACCTGGAGGTCACCAACGGTGCGGACGGTGGCCTGATCCGGATGAGCTGGCCGGTCTCGGTCGAGTCCGTGGCGGTCTGAGGGCCCAGCCGCCGGGCGCCGGCTGGTCCAGCCCCAGGCAGTCCAGCCTCAGGCAGTCCAGCTCCGGGGTGGTCCAGCCCTCGGGAGCCCGTTGACAAATTGTTGAATCTGGCGGTTCGCTGCTTCCGGCACGACCGGGTCCGATCGGTGATCGGACCCGTCGCGGTGAAGGAAGACCATGCGGATTCGCATTCTGTGGCCGGCCGGGCAGACCACCGCCACGCTCGCGGGCACACCCACCGCCGAGGCGCTCTGGGCCGAGCTGCCGATCAGCTCCTCGGCGAGTACCTGGGGCGAGGAGGTCTACTTCGGCACGCCGGTCAGCGTGCCGTGCGAGGCCGACGCCCGGCAGGTCGTCGAGCCGGGCACGGTCGCGTTCTGGACCGACGGCGACAGCCTCGCGTTGCCGTACGGGCCGACGCCGATCTCGCGCGACGGCGAGTGCCGGCTGGCCGGCCCTTGCAACGTCCTCGGCGCGCTGGACGGGGAGGCCCGGGTGCTGCGCACCGTCCGGCCCGGTGGTCCGGTCCGCGTCGAGCGCGCCTGAGCGGGCCCGCACGTCCTGACGGGCGGAGGCCTGAGGCCCCGGGCGTCCGAGGGCGGGGAACCGGCAACCGGCAACCGGGAACCGGGACGCCGACATCGGCCGTGTAGGTTCGACGACCGAAGACGACCGAAACCGAAAGGCTTCTCCCGGTGAACAAGCGACTGCTGGCCGTACCCGCCCTCGGCGCGCTGCTCGCGTTCGGCGCCGTCGGCTGCGGCGACGACAACGGCAAGCAGCTGGAGGCCTGGGCGTCGAACGTCTGCGGCTCGGCCAAGGACCCGATCGCCCAGGCGCAGACCGCGCTCGCCGACACCGGCCAGGTGAAGACCGGCGAGGCCCCGGCCGACCTGCAGAAGCGGCTCTCGGCGGACATCGGGCGGCTGGCCAAGACCAACCAGGACATCGCGGCGGCCATCAACTCCGCCGGTGCGCCCAAGGTGGCCGACGGCGCGAACCTGCAGAAGGACACCGTCGCCGAGCTGACCAAGGCGGCCGACGGCTACCAGGACGTCCAGAAGAAGCTGGACGCCCTGTCCAACGCCGACCAGGCGAAGTTCGCGGACGGGCTGCGCAGCGTGGCCGACCAGGTCCAGCAGCTGGCCTCGCTGTCCACCCAGGCGCAGGGCAAGCTGCAGCGCGGCGACCTCGGCGCGGCCATGGCCAAGCAGGAGGGCTGCAAGCCCGCCGGCTCCACGGCCCCGAGCGCCGGGGCGGGCGCCACGTCGGGCGGCGGCGCGTCCGCCACCCCGAGCGCCGGGGCGGCCGGTGGGACGCCCGCGCCCGGCGCGACGGACGGCGCGAGCCCGGCGGCCACCCCGTCCACGGGCACCGACACCACCCCGGCGGCCCCGCCGGCCACCCCGTCGACGGCTCCGACCACCCCCGCGCCCAGCGCGAGCTGAGCCCAGGGCCGTCGGGCCCGTCGGGCGGGCCGGGCCCCGGACCGGACTCGACCGGCCCAGGGTCGTCGGGCCCGAGTCGTCGCGCACCTGCGCAGCCGCCCCGCCCCGGTGCGGCGGCTGCGCACCCTGCCCCGAGGGACAATGGCGGGGTGATCAGTAGCCCCGTTCTCGACCAGACCCGCCTCGCCAAGCTGCGCGAGGCGCTGCTCGACGCCTCGTTCACCGCCGACGGCTGCCTCGACCTGCTCGGGCCCACCGGCTACGCGGCGTTGGCCCGTAGTGAGGCGGTGCCGGCCCTGCGGGCGACCCGGGGCGGCAGCCCGCTGGAGACGCTGGTCCGGCTGTTCCTGCTCCAGCAGCCGGTGCCGTACCGGGCGGCCGCGGCCGCGCTGCCGGTCGAGGACTGCCTGGCCGACGGCTGGCTGCGCTCCGACGGCGAGCTGGTGCGTGCCACCGTGGACGTCCGGCCGTACGCCAACGAGGTGGCCGGGATGCCCAGTTCGGACGCCTGGGTGGTCTCCGACCTGGGCTGCGCGGTGGGTGGCGCGGGCGGTATCGGGTCCGGTGAGACCGCGCACGGGGTGGCCCGCAAGGATCTGGTGCTCGGGGTCGGCGGCGCGTCGACCACGCTGGCCAACATCACCGTGCGCCGCCCGGTCCGGGCCGCGCTGGACCTCGGCTCGGGCTCCGGCGTGCAGGCGCTGCACGCGGCCCGGCACGCTCGGCAGGTGACCGCCACCGACCTGAACCCGCGCGCGCTGCGCTTCTCCGAACTGACCCTGGCGCTGTCCGGTTTCGGCCAGACGGAGGTGCTCACCGGCAGCCTCTTCGAGCCGGTCGGGGAGCGGCGGTTCGACCTGATCGTCTCCAACCCGCCGTTCGTGATCTCGCCGGCCGGCCGGTTCACCTACCGTGACGGCGGCATGGCCGGCGACGACCTGTGCCGCAGCCTGGTCCGCTCCGCCGCCGACCACCTGGAGCCGGGCGGCTACTGCCAGTTGCTCGCCAACTGGCAGCACGTCAAGGGCGAGGACTGGCACGAGCGGCTGGCCGGCTGGGTGGCGGGCACCGGGCTGGACGCCTGGATCGTCCAGCGCGAGGTCCAGGACGTGGCCCAGTACGCCGAGTTGTGGCTGCGGGACGGCGGCGACCACCGCGGCCCCGGCGGCGACTACCAGGCCCGGTACGGCGAGTGGCTGGACGCCTTCGAGGCGGGCCGGGTCGAGGGCATCGGCATGGGCTGGATCACCCTGCGGGCGAGCGGCGCCGAGCGCCCGACCGTCCGGGTGGAGGAGTGGCCGCACCCGGTGGAGCAGCCGCTGGGCCCGCACATCGAGGAGTGGTTCGACCGGCAGGATTTCCTGCGCTCGCACGACGACGCGGGCCTGCTCGCGGCCCGCTACGTGCTGGCCGACGAGGTGGTCCAGGAGCAGGTCGGCGCGCCGGGTGCGGAGGATCCGGAGCACGTGATCCTGCGTCACAACCGGGGCATGCGGCGCGCCACCAAGGTGGACACCGTGGGTGCCGGTTTCGTCGGGGTCTGCGACGGGACGCTGTCGGCGGGCGAGATCGTGGACGCGATCGCGCAACTGCTCGGCGAGGACCGGGTGGTCCTGCGGGACCGGGTGCCGGAGTCGCTGCGGCTGCTGACCGAGCAGGGGTTCATCCGCCCGGCGGGCTGACCGGGCCGCGGTTCGAGGCGGCCGGTGCCGGTCCGTCTGGGTGGCCGGAGCCGGTCCGTCGAGGTGGCCGGGACTGGTCCGTCGAGGCGGCCGGAACCGGTTCACCGTCCCGTACTCCCTGGTTCGTCCGGCCGTCGCCGGTCGGCCGCCGCGCGTTGGCCCCCTGCTGTGAGGCTCTGTCCACAGGCTGTGGACAGAGCTGGGGAGCCGGGGGCCAGGGGTGGACACGACGACGGCGACGGTGGGCGGGCTGGTGCTCGCCCTCTTCGGTGGCGTGCTGCTGCTCTGGTGCGCCGCCGAAGTGCGCCTTCGCCACCGGGTGCGCCGACGGGGGGCGTCGGCGGTGGCCACGGTCGTCGCCGAGGACGAGGCGCACGGCCAGCTCGACAGCGCGCCGCTGCTCTCCTTCTCCGTCCTGCCGTCCGCCGGCGGGTCCGGCCCGGGCCGGATCGCCGAGCTGGTGCTCACCCGTCCGCGCGGCCACACCCCGCTGCGCCGTCCGGACCGCTTCACGCCCGGCGCCTCGGTGCGGATCTGCTACGACCCGCGCCGCCCGAGCCGGGTGGTGCTGGCGGCCGGGGAGATCGGCCGGGCGGCGGTCGCCGACCTGTTGTGGAGCGTGCTCGGCGTGGGCTGTCTGGTGGCGGGCGCCGGGCTGCTCGCGGCGGTCAACGGCTGATTCCGGAGCGCACCGCCGACCCCGCGAGGCGTTCGCCGGGAACCGCGGCCGCCGCCTCCGGCGGGTGTCCGGGCGGTCGTCCCCCAGTGCCGTCGATACTCCGTTGACAGATTTCGAAATCCGTCATTCCATCCTCCGGAACCCGCCGAAGCCCCCTTCACGGGGCGCGAACCTCCGTCATCGGGTTACCGTTCGAGTGGCGTCGGTGAGCTCGGTAACTGAAAACGCGGGATGCGTCCGTTTGACAAGGGTGGCCGGGGTACGGTCACACTCCGCTGGTGGGGTCGTCGTACAGCGGCACCCCCGGGACGGTGGAGGGGTCGGGCGGAGCGCAGCCCGGGCTGCCGGCGCCGACCAGCCCACATAAGGACCGGGAGAGAAGAGCGAAGGTGTCCCCGAGCAGCGAGACCGCGCACGGACAGCGACTCGTCATTGTCGAGTCGCCGGCCAAGGCGAAGACGATCAAGGGCTACCTTGGCCCCGGCTACATCGTCGAGGCGAGCGTCGGGCACATCCGCGACCTCCCCAGCACCGCGGCGGAGGTCCCGGACAAGTACACCGGTGAGGTGCGCCGCCTCGGGGTGGACGTCGACCACGACTTCGCACCCATCTACGTGGTCAACGCGGACAAGAAGTCCCAGGTCAGCAAGTTGAAGTCGCTGCTCGCGGAGTCCGACGAGCTCTTCCTCGCCACCGATGAGGACCGCGAGGGCGAGGCCATCGCGTGGCACCTCCAGCAGGTGCTCAAGCCCAAGGTGCCGGTGCACCGGATGGTGTTCCACGAGATCACCAAGTCGGCGATCCAGGAGGCGGTGGCCAACCCGCGCGAGCTCAACCAGCGCCTGGTCGACGCCCAGGAGACCCGCCGCATCCTCGACCGCCTCTACGGCTTCGAGGTTTCGCCGGTGCTGTGGAAGAAGGTCATGCCGAAGCTCTCGGCGGGCCGCGTGCAGTCCGTCGCGACCCGCCTGGTGGTCGAGCGCGAGCGCGAGCGGATCGCCTTCCGCACCGCCTCGTACTGGGACCTGGTCGGCACCTTCGGCACCGGCCGCACCGCGGCCGACGCGGCGAACCCGGAGACCTTCGGGGCCCGGCTCTCCTCGGTGGACGGCAAGCGGATCGCCAGCGGCCGTGACTTCGGTTCGGACGGCCGGCTGAAGGCCGGCAGCGCCAACACCCTGCACCTGGACGAGCAGGCCGCCCGGCAGCTGGCCGCCGCCCTGGAGCAGACCGCGTTCGGTGTCCGCAGCGTCGAGTCCAAGCCGTACCGTCGCTCGCCGTACGCGCCGTTCCGCACCACGACGCTCCAGCAGGAGGCCAGCCGCAAGCTCGGCTTCGGCGCCAAGCGGACCATGCAGGTGGCCCAGAAGCTGTACGAGAACGGCTTCATCACCTATATGCGTACCGACTCCACGACGCTGTCGGACACCGCGGTCTCCGCCGCCCGCGCGCAGGTCACCCAGCTGTACGGCGCCGACTACCTGCCGGACGCCCCGCGCACCTACGCCAGCAAGGTCAAGAACGCGCAGGAGGCGCACGAGGCCGTCCGCCCCTCCGGCGACCGCTTCCGCACCCCCGCCGAGACCGGCCTGAGCGGCGACGACTTCCGGCTCTACGAGCTGATCTGGATGCGCACCGTCGCCTCCCAGATGAAGGACGCGGTCGGTCAGTCGGTGACCGTCAAGGTCGGCGGCGCCTCCGCCGACGGCCGCGACGTCGAGTTCTCCGCCTCCGGCAAGATCATCACCTTCCACGGCTTCCTCAAGGCCTACGTCGAGGGCGCCGACGACCCGAACGCCGAGCTGGACGACCGCGAGCGCCGGCTGCCGCAGGTCGTCGAGGGCGACCCGCTGGCCGCCGAGCAGCTCACCCCCGAGGGTCACGCCACCAAGGCGCCGGCGCGCTACACCGAGGCCTCGCTGGTCAAGGAGCTGGAGGACCGGGAGATCGGTCGCCCCTCCACCTACGCCTCGATCATCGACACGATCATCCAGCGCCGGTACGTGTTCAAGAAGGGGACGGCGCTCGTCCCGTCCTTCCTCTCCTTCGCCGTGGTCAACCTCCTGGAGAAGCACTTCGGCCGACTGGTCGACTACGACTTCACCGCCAAGATGGAGGACGACCTCGACCGGATCGCGGCCGGCGAGGCCAAGTCCGTGCCGTGGCTGAAGCGCTTCTACTTCGGCGAGGGCGACGGTCACGCGGCCGGCGGTGCCGCCGAGGCCGGCAACGGCGACGGCGACCACCTGGGCGGCCTGAAGGAGCTGGTCACCGACCTCGGCGCGATCGACGCCCGGGAGATCAGCTCGTTCCGGATCAGCGACGACATCACCCTGCGGGTCGGCCGCTACGGTCCGTACGTCGAGCGCGCCTCCGCCGTCGAGGGCGAGCCCGGCCAGCGCGCCGACATCCCGGACGAGCTGCCGCCGGACGAGCTCACCGTCGAGCTGGCCGAGGAACTGCTGGCCAAGCCCAGCGGCGACTTCGAGCTCGGCCCGGACCCGGTCAGCGGCAACATGCTGGTGGCCAAGGACGGCCGCTACGGCCCGTACGTGACCGAGATCCTGCCCGAGGGCACGCCCAAGACCGGCAAGAACGCGGTCAAGCCGCGCACCGCCTCGCTGTTCAAGACGATGGCGCTGGACACCGTCACCCTGGAGGACGCGCTGCGGCTGCTCTCGCTGCCGCGCGTGGTCGGGGCCGACGCCGAGGGCGTGGAGATCACCGCGCAGAACGGCCGCTACGGCCCGTACCTCAAGCGCGGCACCGACTCCCGCTCGCTCACCAGCGAGGACCAGCTCTTCACGATCACCCTCGACGAGGCGCTGGTCGTCTACGCCCAGCCCAAGCAGCGCGGCCGGGCCGCCGCCGCCCCGCCGCTCAAGGAGCTGGGCACCGACCCGGTCAGCGAGCGCCCCGTGGTGGTCAAGGACGGCCGCTTCGGCCCGTACGTGACCGACGGCGAGACCAATGCCACGCTCCGCAAGGACGACGAGGTCGAGACGATCACGCCCGAGCGCGGCTACGAGCTGCTCGCCGAGAAACGGGCGCGCGGGCCGGTGAAGAAGGTGGCGAAGAAGGCCCCGGCCAAGAAGGCGACCGCGAAGAAGGCGACGGCGACCAAGACCGCCGCCACCAAGACCGCGGCCGCGAAGAAGACCGCTGCCAAGAAGACCACGACGGCGAAGGCGGCCACGGCGAAGAAGACGGCGGCCAAGAAGACCGCCGCGAGCAAGGCCGCGGCGACCGACGAGGGCTGATCCTCCGGCAGCGCTCCGCTGGTGCCGCCCCGGTGGTGCTCCGGTGCCGCCCCGGTGGTGCTCCGGCAGCGCTCCGGCAGCGCTCTGCCAGTGCCTCGGACGGCGCTCGGACAGGGCCTTCGCCCGTGCCGACGGGCCCGCGTCCCCACCTCGGGGACGCGGGCCCGAGGCCGGTCGGACTCTGTGCGCGGAACGTCACAACCCGGTGATGAGCGGGATCCGGAACCCCGTTCATCTCATTCCGGCCAACCCCCGCCCGCTACGCTGACCGTATGACGAGCGAGGAGCAGCCCACCCCCAGCGCCGCCCCGGCCGCCAGCGCCGCCACGCCCGACCTGCCCGAGGTCGCGCCGGCCGGGACGCCGGTGGAACGGGCCCGGGCGCTGCTGCGGACACGCCCCTACCGGCGCCTGTGGACCACCCAGCTGATCGGCGGCACCGCCGACCGGCTCGGCCTACTGGTGCTGCTCGCGCTCACCGTGATCGCCGCGGCTCTCGGCGGCCAGTTCGGCGACCTGCCGCGCAGCCTCGCCTTCGCCGTCGCCGCGGTCCTCGCCGTCCGGCTGGCGGCCACCGGGCTGATCGGCGTCGCGCTGCTCGGGCCGGTGCACCGGCTGGTCACGGGCCGGCTGGACCGGCGCTGGACGCTGTTCGGCGCCGACACGCTGCGCGCCCTGCTGATCGGCCTCGCGCCCTGGTGGACCGTCTGGCTGGGCTCCGGCCCGAAGCCCTCCGGCGCCGCCACCTACGTCCTGCTCGCCACGGTGTTCGTCACCGGTGCCGCCGAGCGGGTCTGGGGGATCGCCAAGGACGCCGCCGTCCCCGGCCTGCTGCCGCCCGCCAACCCGCACGCGCCCGCCGCCGAGCAGCGGCCGGCCGCCGCCAACCTGGACACCGTCCGGAGCATCGACCGCTTCACCGGCTGGGCCACCGCGCCGCTCGCGGCCGCCGGCCTGGTCGTCCTCACCCTGCTGAACAACATCGGCGCGGCGCTCGGCTCGGACTGGCTCCGGGCCCACCAGGTCACCTTCGCCGTCCTCGGCGCGGCCGGCCTGTTCGCCGCCTCGGCCGCCCGCGGCTACCTCCAGCAACTGCCCGTCGGCGCGCTGACCGTCGCCCCGCACTCGCCGCTGCAGGGCCTGCGCGCCCCCACCGACGCCACGCCGGGCCCCGCGCTGAGCAAGGGCCGCACCGGCAGCGCCCCGTACTTCACCTTCGCCGTCGCCGCCGGCTACGCCTCGATGGCCGGCGTCGCCGCGCTCGCGCTGCTCACCGCCGCCGAGCACCGGGCCGGGCCGATCGGCTACGGCCTGCTGGTGCTCGCCGCCACCGCGGCGCCCGCCCTCGGCTCCCGGCTCACCCGGGCCACGCTGCCCGCGTTCTCCCGCCGCCGCCTGCTCGCGCTGGCGCTGCTCACCGAGGGCGTGGCGCTGATCCTGGCCGGGCTGGTGCTGGACTTCGTGCTGGTCCTGGCCCTCACCCTGCTGGCCGGCCTCACCGCCGGGATCGTCGTCTCCGCCGGGCGCACCCTGCTCGCCCAGGAGGTGGAGGAGGCCCGGCTGCCGAAGGTCACCGAGCACCTGTACGCGGTGCTGCGGGTCGTGGTCGGCGCCGCGCTGGTCGTCGTCCCGCTGATCGCCGCCGTCTACGGGGACGTCGAGTACGGCAGGGTCGAGCCCGGCTCCTTCACCTTCATCCACGGCGGCGCGGCCCTGGCCGTCGCCACCTCGGGGCTGCTCACGCTGGTCCTCGCCGCCGTCGTCCTGCTGCGGACCGACGACCGGCGCGGCACCGCGCCGTTCGGCCGGGACCTGGTGGACGCGGTGCGCGGCGCCGTCGCCCCGGCATCGCACCGGGGCGCGGGCACCGGCTTCTTCATCGCCCTGGAGGGCGGCGACGGCGCCGGCAAGTCCACCCAGGCCCAGGCGCTCGCCGAGTGGATCCGCGGCAAGGGGCACGAGGTCGTGCTCACCCGTGAGCCCGGCGGCAGCCCGGTCGGCCAGCGGCTGCGCGGTCTCGTCCTGGACGTCGGCAACACCGGCCTGTCGCACCGCGCCGAGGCGCTGATCTACGCGGCCGACCGGGCCGAGCACGTCGAGAACGTCATCCGGCCGGCCCTCGCCCGCGGCGCCGTCGTGATCACCGACCGGTACATGGACTCCTCCATCGCCTACCAGGGCGCCGGGCGCGACCTGGCCGCCACCGAGGTCGCCCGGATCTCCCGCTGGGCGACCGGCGGGCTGCTGCCCGACCTGACCGTCGTTCTGGACGTCGACCCGACCCGGGCCCGGGAGCGCTTCACCGAGGCGCTCGACCGCTTGGAGTCCGAGCCCACCGAGTTCCACCAGCGGGTCCGGTCCGGCTTCCTCGCCCTCGCGGCCGCCGACCCGGCGCGCTACCTGGTCGTCGACGGCAGCCAGGCCCCCGGCTTCGTCACCACCGCCATCCGGCACCGGCTCGACCGCGAGCTGCCGCTCTCCGAGCAGGAGAAGGCCGCCAGCGCCGAGCAGGAGCGGCTCGCCCGTGAGGAGGCCGAGCGCCGCGCCGCCGAGGAGGCCCGCAAGAAGGCCGAGGCCGAGGCGGCCGAGCGCAAGCGCCAGGAGGTGCTGGAGCAGCTGCGGGCCGAGCAGGCCGAGAAGGAGCGGTTGGCCAAGGAGGAGGCCGAGCGGGCCGCCGCCGAGGCCCGACGCAAGGCGGAGGAGGAAGCCCGCCGCCGGGCGGACGAGGAAGCCCGCCGCCGCGCCGAGGAGGAGGCCGAGCGGAAGGCCGAGGAGGAGGCCCGGCTGGCCGCGGAGGCCGCTGAGCGCAAGCGTCTCGCCGACGAGGCGGCCGCCCAGGTGGAGCTCCAGCGCCAGCGTGAACTCCAGCGCGAGGAGCAGCGCCGCCGGGCGGAGGAGGCGCTGCAGCGGGCCGAGGAGGCCCGGCTGGCGCAGGCCGCCGCGCTCGCGGCCGCAGCTGCGGCGGCGGAGACGACGGCGGACCGGGCGGCGGCCGGGAGGCCGGGCGCCGGGGCGGGGGCCGGCTCGGGCTCGGGCTCGGCTGCCGGTCCGGTTCCCGGAGAGGCCGTGACCACCGAGCTGCGGGCCGTCCGGGACGTTCCGGGCGCGGGTCCTGCGGGTCCTGCGGGTTCTGCGGGCACCGTCGGCCCCGGTGGGGGCGACGAGGCGACGCGGGAGCTCTCGCTGCGGGACCGGCAGACGGCCGCCCGTGCGGCGGAGGCCGCCGACGCGACCACGCGGCTGCCGGTGGTCCCGCTGGCCGCCGCGGACGAGACGGCCGTGCTGCCGGTGGTCCCGGCCGAGGCGGACCGGACCGCGGTGCTGCCGCGGATCGAGCCGGGCGGTACGCCGTCGGGTCGTACGTCGCCGGGTCGTGCGCCGTCGGATCGGGTGCCGGGCGGTGTGGCGCCGGGCGGAGTGGTGCCGGGTCGCGCGGAGGACCGGGTGCCGCCGGGGCTGTGGCGCGAGGAGCCGGTGGACAGCACCCGCGAGCTGCCGGTGGTCGGCGCCGAGCCCGAGCCCGCCGCCGAGTCGCAGGCCACCGCCGAGCGGCCCCGGCCGGACTGGGCCGAGGAGACGCCGATGGACGACCTGCCGAGCCTCACCGACACCCTGCTCGGCACGCGCGACGAGTGGGCGAGCTGGGAGCACGGCGGTGGCCAGGCCCCGCAGGACCCGCGTGGCGGCCAGGACCCGCACGCCGGCCAGGACCCTCGCGCCGGCGGCGACCGGGGCGGCGACCGGGGCGGCGACAAGGGCGAGGGCGGCGGCAAGGGCAAGGGTCGTCGCTGGGGCCGCCGGGGCTGACCCTGGACGGCTGGACGGCTGGACGGCTGGACGGCTGGACGGCTGGACGGCTGGACGGACGACGGGCGGCGTCGTCGGGGTGGAGAGCCCCGGCGGCGCCGCCTTCGTCGTCCGGCGCGTCCGTCGTCCGATGCGGTGGGCGTCCCGCGGCGGGGACGTCCGTTGGCGGCGGGTCACCCGGACGGCGCCGTGGCTGTCCGAGCGGGCACGTATGCTCGACGGCGGGGAAGAGGCGCCGGGAGCGCTGCCGTACGGAGCTTGGGAGCAGCAGTGGCCGTCTGGGACGACCTGGTGGGCCAGGAGCGGGTGGTCGAGCAGCTGACCGCCGCCGCCCGGGCGGCCGGGGCGACGGTCGAGGCCGGTCGCGGGGCCGGTCCGCAGCCGGGCGGGAACGCCTCCCTGATGACGCACGCCTGGCTGTTCACCGGCCCGCCCGGGGCCGGGCAGGTCACCGCCGCGCGCGCGTTCGCCGCAGCCCTCCAGTGCAATAGCCCCGACCTCGCGCTCGGCGGCACGCCGGGCTGCGGATTCTGCGACGGCTGCCACACTGTGCTGGCCGGCAGCCACGCCGACGTCAAGTACGTCCGGACCGACGGCCTGTCCATCGGCGTCGGTGACATGCGCGCCCTCGTGCTGCGCGCCTCCAGCTACCCGACCGGCGGCCGCTGGTCGGTGATCCTGGTCGACGCCGCCCACCGGCTCACCGAGGCCGCCGCGAACGCGCTGCTCAAAGGCGTGGAGGAGCCCTCCCCGCGCACCGTCTGGTTGCTCTGCGCCCCCTCCGTCCAGGACGTGCTGCCGACCATCCGATCGCGCTGCCGCCTGCTCGTCCTGCGCACGCCCACTGCCGAGGCCGTCGCCGACATGCTGGTCCGCCGCGACGGCGTCGAGCCGGAGACCGCCCGGCTGGCCGCGCTCGCCGGGCAGGGCGACGTCGAGCGCGCGCGTCGCCTCGCCGTCGACGAGCAGGCCCGCACCCGCCGCACCGACGTGCTGCGGATCCCGCTGGAGGTCGCTGACATCGGCGGCTGCCTGGCCGCCGCCCAGCGCCTGGTCGACACCGCCAAGGCCGACGCCGAGGCGCTCGCCGAGACCCAGGACGCCAAGGAGACCGACGACCTGAAGGCCGCCTACGGCGCCGCCGAGGGCAGCAAGGCGCCGCGCGGCATGGCCGGGGCGGTCAAGGAGCTGGAGAAGCGGCAGAAGAGCCGCGCCACCCGCACCCGCCGGGAGACCCTCGGGGTCGCGCTGCTCGACCTGCTGGGCTTCTACCGGGACGTGCTCGCGCTCCAGCTCGGTTCCACCGGCTCCCTCGCCAACGAGGACCAGCGGCAGGCGCTGAACCGGGTCGCGCAGGACGGTCCGCCGGAGGGCACGCTGCGCCGGATCGAGGCGGTGCTCGCCTGCCGGCGGGCGCTGGACCGCAACGTCGACCCGCTGCTCGCCGTGGAGGCGATGACGGTGGCGCTGCGCGCGGGCTGAGCCGCCTGTCGGGTGGGGGTGCCGGGGCAGGGTTGCCTGGTGGGGTGCCGAGCCGTGCTGCTGGGCCGTGCTGCTGGGCTGTGCCGCTGGGCCTTCCGAGGCGGGGTGCGCCCGGCGTAGGCCTCCCGGAGCTGGCCTGCCGTCCCACCTTCGAGTGAATGCTCGATACGCGCCGAGCACACCCGCGTGTGATGGTCCGCCCGTTGTGCACGCTGGGGGCCGACTGCGCCCCGGTGCCGGGGCCGTCGCCCCCCGTACGGTACCGGGTCCCGTCCGGCGCCGGCCCTCCTCCCGAGGTGGTGCGTCCCATGGTTCGTTCGCTCCTCGTCATCCCCCTGCTGGCGGCCGCGCTGGGCGGGATCTGGCTGGCCCGCGGCGCGCTCCAGCGCTGGCGCGACCTGCGCGCCGCCCGGACCTACGAACTGGCCGGCGACCGCTGGCCGATGCTGGTGCGGGCGGCCGGAGCGATGGTCTGCGGGGTCTGCGTCACCGCGCTGACGCTGCTCACGGCGCTCGGGGCGTTCGGCGGCCCCGGCCGCGGCGACCAGGAACCGGACCGCGCGGAGCCGACGGTCGACGCGGTGAGCGCGGGCACGGGCGCGGGCGCGGCGGCCAGGCAGCAGGCGGCGCCGCCCGTCGTCGCCGAGCCGGCCGCGGCCTCCGCCACGTCGTCGCCCACCGTGGCCAGCCGCTTCGACAGCGTCGGCCACCCGGGCGGCGGCGAACTGCTGCAGTCCGCCGTGCTCGGCCCGGACGGGCAGCCGCGCAACGTCCGGGTCTGGCTGCCGCCGCAGTACGCCAAGGAGTCGAACGCGCGCTTCCCGGTCGTCGTGATGCACGCGGCCGCCCCGCACAAGACCGCCGACGCCGAGGTCCCGGACGTCTTCGAGGGCATCAGCTCGGCCCTGCAGACCGGCCGTGCCCGCCCGTTCATCCTGGTCACCCCCGAGGCGCCGAACGGCACCGCGCACCCCTGCGACCTGGTCGCCGCCGCCCCGGCCGCCGTCGCCGACGACGCGACGCTGCGCACCACCATCGCCGCCTCCTTCCGCACCCTGCCGCCCGGCCCGGCCTCCTGGGGCACCCTCGGCGTCGAGGGCGGCGCGTCGTGCGCGGCCGCCGCCGGACTGTCCCGCCCCGACCTGTACGGGGTGGCCGCCGCAGTCTCCGGCCGGTACGACGCCGCCGCGCTCACCCAGACCGGCGCCGAGGCCCCGGCCGGCAGCGCGGCGAAGCTGCTGCTGGCCGCCGCCAAGGCCGACTCGGCCGGGCTGGACGCGGCCCGCAAGCTCCAGGCCGCGCTCAAGGCCGGTACCGGCCCGGCGGCCAAGGCCGAGGTGCGGATCTCGGACAACGTGCAGGACTACACCCCCGACCGGGAGCGGCTGCGGCTCGTTCGGCAGGCCGTGCAGTACCTGGCCGAGGCGCTGGCCAAGGCGTCCTGACCCGGTGTCAGTGCGTCATCGCCGCCCGGTGCCCACGGCGGGCACCGGGCGGCGTGCTGTGGTGCAATGCGATTCGGGTCGCCGGTCGGCGACCCGGAGTGACGATCGAAAGGGAGCGGATGAGGGCCACCGGGCGAGTACTGGCTGCGGCGCTCGCCGCCGGGCTGCTGGCGGGCGGGTGCGGCGCGGGTTCGCCCGGGACGGGCGGCGTCGAGCCCTCCGGTTCCGCGGGCGCGACCTCGCCGGACTCGGCCGGGCCCGCGACGCCGACCGCCACCGCCGCGCCCAGGGTCACGCCGCTGGAGCCGCTGCCCGCCGTCGTACCGGCCGAGCTCGCCCCGTACTACGCGCAGCGGCTCGCCTGGAAGGCATGCGACGGCGGGTTCGAGTGCACCACCTTCCGGGTGCCGCTGGACTACGACCGCCCCGGCGACGGCGACCTCACCCTGACGGCCGCTCGCGCCCTCGTCCTCCCGCCGCCCAAAACCACAACCGGAACCGGAACCGGAGCCAGGACCGGAGCGGGGGACAGGGGCGGGGACGGCTCCGGTCAGGTCAGCCGGATCGGCTCGCTGCTGCTCAACCCGGGCGGGCCCGGCGGCTCGGCGGTCGAGTACCTGCAGATCGCCGCCGATACGTACGACAGCGGCGTGCGCGCCCGGTACGACCTGGTCGGCCTCGACCCGCGCGGGGTCGGCCGCAGCAACCCGGTCAGCTGCCTGAGCGGCCCCCGGATGGACGCCTTCACCGCCATCGATCTGACCCCCGGCGACCAGCGCGGGATCGACGCACTGGTCGCCGCCGACAAGGAGTTCGCCGAGGGCTGCCGACAGCACACCGGGGCGGCGCTCGGCCACCTCAGCACCGTCGAGGCCGCCCGCGACATGGACGTGCTGCGCGCCCTGCTCGGCGACAAGCGGCTGAACTTCGTCGGCAAGTCCTACGGCACCTTCCTCGGCGCCACCTACGCCGGGCTCTTCCCCGGCCGGGTCGGGCGGCTGGTGCTGGACGGCGCGCTGGACCCGTCGCTCGACGCCGCCACCAGCAACCGCACCCAGGCCGGCGGCTTCGAGATCGCCTGGGCCGCCTTCGCCAAGGACTGCGCCCCCCGTAAGGACTGCCCGCTCGGCCGGACCGAGCAGCAGGTCGGCGAGCAGCTCACCGCCCTGCTCGCGACCGTCCAGGCACACCCGCTGCCCAGCACCGACAAGGGTCGCCGGCTCACTGGGGCCCAGGCGAAGACCGGCGTCATCCAGGCCATGTACGCCGACTCCCTCTGGCCCAAGCTGCGCTCCGCGCTCACCGCCGCCAAGGCCGGCGACGGCACCGGCCTGCTGAAGCTCGCCGACTCCTACTTCGGGCGCGAGGCGGACGGCTCGTACCCCAATCTGATGTCCGCCAACACGGCGGTGAACTGCCTCGACCTGCCCGCCGCGTTCGCGGGGCCGGCGGACGTCCAGCGCGCGATGCCGGAGTTCGAGCGGACCTCGCCGCACTTCGGCCGCGACATGGCCTGGATGGCGCTGGCCTGCACCTACTGGCCGGTCCGGGCCACCGGCGCGGCGCACACCATCCGGGCCGCCGGCGCCGCCCCGATCGTGGTCGTCGGCACCACCCGTGACCCGGCCACCCCGTACGCGTGGGCCCAGGCGCTGGCCGGGCAACTGGAGTCCGGACGCCTGCTCACCTACGACGGGGACGGCCACACCGCGTACGGGCGCCACAGCGACTGCGTGGACGACGCGGTCAACCTCTTCCTGCTGGAGGGCGAGGCCCCGAAGAAGGGCAAGCGCTGTGACTGGTAGGCGGCGGAGCGCCGGTCGACCGGATTGTTTTCGCTTCAACCGACGTTCGGTGCGACGTTACGATGAGCGCCCCCCTGCTCTCGTCCCCCTCCCCGGAGCGCACCGTGCTCGGAGTCAACGACCTGGCGACCTACATCCTCGGCGCCCTCGTCATCGTCCTACTGCCCGGCCCCAACTCGCTGTACGTGCTGTCCGTCGCCGCCCGCAAGGGCGTACGGACCGGCTACCGGGCCGCCGCCGGCGTCTTCGTCGGCGACCTCACCCTGATCAGCCTCACCTCACTGGGCGCCGCCTCCCTCCTGAAGGCCAACCCGGCCGTCTTCGCCGTGGTCAAGCTCGGCGGGGCCGCCTACCTGCTCTGGATCGGCTACGGCATGCTCCGCGCCGCCCGCCAGCTCTGGCGCGAACGCCAGGCCGCCACCGCTGCCGCCGCCACCGCCGCCGAACCGGCCGCCGAGCCCGTCGAGCGCCCGTTCCGCCGCGCCCTGGTGATCAGCCTGCTGAACCCGAAGGCGATCCTCTTCCTGCTCTCCTTCTTCACCCAGTTCGTCGACCCCGGCTACGGTCAGCCGGCTCTCTCCTTCGGCCTGCTCGGCGGCATCCTCCAGACCTTCAGCGTGCTCTACCTCTCCCTGCTGATCTTCGCGGGCACCACCCTCGCCTCCGCCTTCCGCCGCCGCAAGCGCCTCTCCGCCACCCTCACCAGCGGCGTCGCCGTCCTCTTCGCCGGCTTCGCCGCCAAACTCGCCGTCTCCTCCGCCTGACCCCACCCTCCGCATCCAGGTGTGGATCACCCGCGAAACCCGTGTAGACTGGCCCGCGTTGCCACCACGCGTGACAACGGTGCCGCCTTAGCTCAGTTGGCCAGAGCAACGCACTCGTAATGCGTAGGTCGCGGGTTCGAATCCCGCAGGCGGCTCAGTGAAGGCCCAGGTCGCATAGCCCGTGACCTGGGCCTTTTGTCATTCCTTGGCGTGCGGGCAGGCGTCGGCGATGCGCTGCGAGATCGCTTGCGTGAGCGATGCGTGAGCGCGGGTGTTGATCTTGGGTTAGCGCTTGGCCTTCTTGGCCTTGGACTTCGTCTTCTTCCGGGCCTTCCGCCCGGCCTTCTCGGCTTCGGCGGCGGCCTTCGCAGTGGCCTTGGCGTGGGCCTCGGCTTCGGTCTTCCGCTGGAGGGGGACGAGCTTCGCGGCAGCCTCGGCGGCGTCCTTGGCGATCTCGGGCAGGACGCTGGTGTAGGTGTCCGACGTGATCTTGGTGGAGGAGTGGCCGAGCATCTCGGACACCACCTTCATGTCGACCCCGCCGGCGAGTGCGAGCGTGGCCGCGCCGTGGCGGAGGTCGTGCAGCCGGATTGGCGGCAGGCCGGACGCGGCGACCAGGCGCTCGAACATGTCGGTGACCTTGCCGGGGTGGAGCCAGGACCCGTCCTCGTTGGTGAAGACGCGGCCGGTGTCCTTCCAGGCCGGCCCCCAGTCGTTCCGCTCCTTCTGCTGCCGGTCGCGATGGCGCCGCAGGACGGCCACCGTATCGTCGTCCGGCGCTACCGTCCGGAAGCTCCCGTCGGTTTTGGGGTCGGACTCCTCGACCTCCCAGCCGTCCTGCACGAGCTGAGCCGTGACGGTCAGCGAGCTGCCGTCCAGGTTGGTCTCGGACCACGGCTGCCCGCACGCCTCGCCCCGGCGAAGCCCGCGGAAGGCGATCACGTGCCACATCGCGTACAGGCGCTCGTCGGCCACGAAGTCGAGGAACGCGCCGGTCTGCTGCGGCGTCCAGACCATCACTGGGGAGGGCTTCACGCCGGTCTCCTGCCACTGGGCGACCCGCTCGGGCGTCCAGACCAGACCCTTCGGCTTGGTCGCCGGGTCGAGCTCAACGTGGGCGGCCGGGTTGACGGTGATCAGGCCCTCGGGGATAGCGGCGTTCAGGGCGGTCCGGAGCGTGGCGCGGATGTGCTGGCGGGTGGCCGCACCGGTCGTGCGCCGGAACGGCGGCATCTCGGCGAGCTCGGCGCGAAGGGCCTTGCGGCGGGCGCGGTTCTCCACGCCCTTGATCGGAACCGTGGCGAGCTCGGCCTTCAGCGCGTGCCGCAGAGCGTTGCTCTCCATGATCTCCTCGTTGGCGTCGGCGATGGCCGTGAACATCTCGGCGAGCGTGCTCACCCGCAGCCGGTCGACGCGGACGTGCCCGATCCGGGGCTTGAGGTGGACTCGAACGTCGGACTCGTAGCGGGTGATCCCGGACTTGCGGATCTTCTTGCCGCCAAGCCACGTGTCGAGCCACTCGCCCACGGTGACGCGGGTGGAGAGGTCTTGACCGGTCTTCAGGCGGAGGCGAGCCTCCTCGATGTCGGGCAGCTGGGCCTTCTCGTCGGCGACCTTCACCAGCAGTTCGGCGACCAGAGGCAGGTCGTCGGGGTCCTCCTTGTGGAGGGCGAGCAGGCTGCGGACGGGGTCGAGGTCGGCCTGAGCCTCTTTCAGCGTCTCGTAGCCAGCACGGTTGAATGAACGGCGGGTGCCATCCTCGGCGTTGGGCAGATCCTGGCGTATGGAGTAGGCGCCGTGCTTGCGGCTGCCGAGCCTCGGGCGCGCCTTGCCGAGCGGCCTTCCGGTCTCGACGTCGCGGCAGTAGCAGCGGTGGTAGGTGGAACCCTTCGTCCGTCCTCCAGATCAGTATCAGTCTTTACTGAACCTGAAAGCGTGATGTCGGAGCCGTTTGCCTGACAGCGGCTGGGCGAGTCCGGTAGCCCTGAGCCTGTGAGATATGCGCAGGGCGGCGGATTGACCGACGCTGAGAGGGCCGCGCGGGAGCGGATCCGGCTGCAGGTTGTGGAACGCTTCGAGGGCGGGGAGGAGAACCGGGAGATCGCCGCCGCGCTGCGGGTGAGCGAGCGGTCGGTGGAGCGATGGCGCCGACAGTGGCGTGAGCGAGGTGAGGCCGGAGTCCTCTCGAAGGGGTCACCCGGGCGCCCGCGGCTCAGCGAGCGGCAAATCGCCAGTCTGGAACGCGAGTTGGAGCGCGGACCGCTCGCCCATGGCTGGGAGGACCAGCGGTGGACGCTCGCCCGGGTGAAGGCGCTGATCGGTCGTCTGTTCCACGTCGGCTACACCGTCGAGGGGGCTTGGGCATTGCTCTAGCGCCACGGCTGGTCGTGGCAGCAGCCGACCCGCAGGACTGTCGAACGAGACGACCAGGCAGTCGAGTTGTGGAAGATGGAGGTCTGGCCCCGGGTAAAAGCGCCGCGGCGGCTCGGGGAGCCGGCTGGTCTTCGAGGATGAAGCCGGGCAGGCCATGAGACCGCCGCGTGCCAGGACCTGGGGCCGGGTGGGGTGCACGCCGGTGGTCCGCGTCCGCGTCCGCGGCCGGGGCTCCGGGCGGGTCTCGATAGCCGGGATGGCCTGCTGCAAGGCAGGCCATCGCTCGCGCATGATCTTCGGCTTCCGCATCCATCGCGGCCGCAAGGGCGAGTGCAAGGCGTTCACGTGGCAGGACTACCGCGACCTGATCCTGCGGGCCCGCATCCAGCTCGGCGGGCCGATCGTGCTGGTCTGGGGCAACCTCTCGACGCATCTGATGCCGTCGATGAGGGAGTTCATCGCGGCGAACCAGGACTGGCTGACCGTCTTCCAACTGCCCTCCTATGCACCCGACCTCAACCCGCAGGAAGGTATCTGGACCCTGGTCAAACGTGGAGTTGGCAACCTCGAGGCCGCCAACGTCGATCACCTAGCCAAGGCCGTCCGGACCCGCCTCGAGAAGATCCAGTACCGCCCACACCTGATCGACGGCTGCCTCGCCCAGGTCGGCCTGATCATGAACAACTGACCCCAGACGACTCCGACATCACGAATTCAAGTTCAGTAAGGGGTGTATCCGGGGAGCAGTTATCGCTGATGGATGTGCCAGAAGGAGACTGACGGAGTAGCAGCATGGGAACTTCAGAGGCTTGTACTCGCGCGATATGTAGTACCGGCCGCGATCCAAGCGTGATCCCCCTTGCCTCAGCGGTCCGGCCTACCGGTCGGCCAGGGCGAAACGGATGTAGCGGGCGTGGGAGAGCGAGCGCCGGATGAAGCGGGCCTCGGTGAAGGCGGTTTCGAGGTCGGCGTACTCGGACTGGGCGTTCTGGATACGCAGGGCACGGCGGGCGAATTCCTCGCGCTGCCTCCGCGCCTGGTCGGCGGCTGCCTCGGCGTCGGCGGTCAGTTGGGCTTGGGCCGTCTGGAGGCGCTGCGCGGCCAGGCTCAGTTGCCGGTCGGCCTCGGTCTCCGTTGCACGGCGCTGATCCGAGAGCCGCATGCGTTGCTGGTTGAAGTCCGCCTCGATGGAGCGCCGTTGCGTCGGCGGCAGCGATACGGCGCACCGGGACTCGGCCGCTTGGGCCCGCTGCCGTCGCCAGGCGTCCAGTGCCCGCGCTTTGGCCTCTCCGATGCCCTTGACGTTCACCTCCTGACCACCCGACCTGACGATGACCGCAGTGGTGTTGCGGTAGCCGCCGCTGGTGGTGTTCTTGAGTCGGATGCCGGTGAAGTCCGCCGCGCTTCTGATGCCGCATGCGGCCAGGTCGGCCTTCAGCTTGTCTCCGATGCCCTGGAGACGAGCGTCCGCGACGCGGCTGCGGTGGAGCTCCCGCTGGACGAAGCTGGCGCGCTCGTCGGCGGTGGCCCTGTTCAGTGCTGCCTTCAGCTCGCCGTCCAGAGCGGCTGTTCTGCGGTCGATGTCAGTCAGGGTTTGGGCCTTTTGGCGTTCAATGGTCGCCGCATTGTGCTGGTGCTGTCGCAGCAACTCCTGGCGCTGCCCCGGAAGCTGCTGCTTTCTGCGGTCTTCGGCTGCGTCAAGCAGCAGCCGTTCCCGTTGGAGGTCCGCTGCGGCCTTCTCCGGCTTGGAGATCTCTCGTCGGCGTTGCCTGAGGCTTCGCAGGTAAGCGCGGAAGAGGCGGACCTCGTCGCGCGAGCGGCGGGCGACCCAAGTGATGAGGACGGTCAGGGAAGCAGACGGTAGCGCATACGGAACGAGGCCGGCAGCGAGCGACAGAAGCGATGAGACAGCCGTTACTGTCATCAGGACGGCTGCGACGGTATCGCCGGGCCGTCGGCCGGCGAACCGGCTGGGCGGGGTGGCGGGTGGGGCCGCTGGGGTGGAGGCGGTAGGCGGTAGATGGTGGCTCATCCAGCCTGGGAGTGCACCGGACGATGCCGAGGGCTGGCCGTGTGGAGGCGGCGGAGGAGCGGCCGGTGCCGTAGTCGGCGACATCAGTGCAGGGAGGCTGTCCAGGGGCTGCCAGGCCAGGTAGCGGACCTGGTCGGCCAGGTCCCGCACCGCACGGTCGGGATGGGAGAGCAGCGCCGGGAACCGTGGCGAAGCCGACGGGTTCTTGAAGTCGTCCTCGGTCAGGAGCAGGTATTCGCCCTTGGGTTCGTGGAGCTGTGCCCACAGACCGGGGTCGGCGGCCACGGCCTTGAGCGCCAGGAAGATGACCCAGGTCGAGAAGCGGTCCACCGCGGAGTCGAAGTCGTCGCCGCCGCGGGTCGGGGACTGGTAGTTGCGGTGGCCGCGCTCCGTTCCGCCCTGACCGGCCAACGCGGGTACGTACATGCCGTCGTAGTCCACCAGCCGCAGCGTGCCGTCCTGGGACACCAGGAGATTGCCGTGCTGCAGGTCGCCATGGGCGATGCCGTGGAGGGCGAGATCGGTGGCCAGCGCGGCGAACCGGTCGGCGACACTGTCAACGGACCGGCTGTCGCGATGATGGTGGTCGAGCCAGGTCGAGAGGGTGACGCCGTCGACCCACTCCATCTTGAGCACCGGGAACCGTCCGGGACCGACCTGGATGGCGTCCGGCAGGTACTCGAAGCCCATCTTCCAGGGCTGCGAGAGGGACGCCGGGGCCAGAGCCTCAAGCTGCCGACTGATGGCCTGGTAACGCGTCTCCTGGTCGGGCACGTGGCGAGTGAAGCACTTCACCGCGTAGCGGCGCCCGGTGGTGCGGTTGGTGAGGGAGAAGACGCTGGCGAAGTTCCCTGAGATTGGCCGCGGCTGGCGGAGCTTGTCCAACTCGGGAATGGCATCCTTGAGGTCCGGGTGGCTGAAGCACAAGTGCGTGTGTTGCAGAGCCTCTTGATAGTCCCGTCCGCTGGGGAAGTCCCGGATCGGTCCGGCCCCGATGGCCACCTGTTACCGCCCTTCGATGTCGATCCGTACGACTGCCACGTCGTCGTTGCGCAGGTCCTGGCGGGTCCGGAGACCGTTCAGCCAGTCGGAGAAGCCGGCGGCGTCATGCGGGCCGCCGAATTCGAGTAGTTCGCAAAGGGCGTTGGCTGGCTCGGGTGCGGCCAGGAACCAGGCGGCCAGGGCGTCGGTCATCAGGAGCAGCCGGTCGCCCGGGCGGCAGCTGCCCTCGGCGAAGAGAGTGCGTGCCCTGAGTAGGGCGGTGTCGTGGTTCCGGCTGCCGAAGAGGTCTGGGGCGGTTCCGAAGTCCTCGGGCCGCTCGATGGGGAAGGAGCGCAGCAGGCAGTCGTCGCGGACATGGAAGAGGCAGCTGTCGCCCAGCGCCGCCGCCTGCCAGTGCCAGGTGGTGGTACCTGGTAGCTCGGGCGGCGCGCCAGGTACCGGACCCGGAGCGGGTGCGATGCGGACGCTGAGCATGGTCGCGTAGGCACCGCCGACCAGTTTGGTCTGCTCGTACCACTTCAACGGCCGGCCCGTCGTCGCCCGGTCACGGCTGTATTCCTCCAGCCACGGATCCCACCGTGCGGTTGCGGCAGCAGCGAACTCTTCGAACGCGCTGTCGACGGTGAATATGGCAGGGCAGGTGAGCGCTTGGACGGCCGACTCGGCGGCGAGGAGCCGAGCCCAGTCCTTGGCCAGCACACTCTCAGTCGCACCATCGCACACGCTCGCCGCGATCGGTCCCTCCACCAGCTCGTCGAACGGCGGGTCCGGTAGCACGCACACCGCGTCCTCGCACTCGGCGAGCGTGCTGCCGTTCTTCGGGGCGATCAGGTGGGTGACATACAGGCCTGGAGAGGTCAC
Organism: Kitasatospora sp. MAA19; assembly: GCF_029894125.1. Lineage (GTDB taxonomy): Bacteria > Actinomycetota > Actinomycetes > Streptomycetales > Streptomycetaceae > Kitasatospora. Next base: position 35,590 of record NZ_JARXYZ010000001.1, on the reverse strand, counting down.
CGCAGCTCGGTTGCCCGGGTACCGATGTCAAGGAACTGGACCACCGAGGTGATGTCGGCGTTGTAGACGAACCCGCGCGTGCTCTCGCTGACGCGCTGTCCTTGCGAAGCGGCGTAGGAGCGCATGTGGGTCGGCAGCGGGCTCGACATGCCGAACAGTGTGCGGGCGTACGTGTCAGGTAGGTCGGCGGCGGAGTCGGGGAAGGCGGTGGGAGAACCACCAGCCGCCGAGACGTGGAGGTTGAACAGCAGCGCTGCCCCGTCCGCGGTGGCGTGCGTGCTGATCGCGGTGGCCGACTCCGTGGGATCCCCGTCCGTCGACTCGCCGTCCGTCAGGTTGATCACGATGGGTGGGAAACCGCCCGGATAGCGCTCGGTCCAGCCGGACACCAGAGTCTCCGCGTACTTGAGCGCGCGGTTCATGGGTGTGCCGCCGTGGGCGACCGGATCCATCCACACCGGGAACGCGATGCTGGTCTCGACGAGCCCGCCGGCGCCGTCCGGGACCTTCTTCGTCCGGTCGTCCACCCGCGCGGGATTGTCCGCGACCTCACTCAGTGGGACGAGGTCACGACCGGCGAGGGCCCCGGAGAACGCGGACCCGACGGTTGCCCCATAGCCGATCACCGCGACGTGGAAGTAGTCCCGGACACCCTCCTCCTTGGCGCATTTGACCGACAGCTCGGTGATGAGCCTGTTGATGGCATCGGCGACGACATCGGCCTTCTTCTTCGTATCGACTGAATCGCCGCCGATCGGGTCACTCATGGAGGTGGACTGGTCCACGAGGAAGACGAAGCAGGTCGGATTGGTCCGGCTGATCTCGGCCGTATACGGCATGCGCATCCCCAGGGGCTCTTCGAACTGCGGAGTGACGGCGTCCGGCCCCATGGGGCGGATGGTGCCTGAACTGGCGCTCATCGTAGAGAACATGAGTGGTTCACCGGGTAGGAACAAGCAAACTTGGCGTCCGATGTGGTGCGAGTCCGCCAGCGCACAACGGCGGGTTCGTTCACGCTCGGGGGGCTGCCGGGAGGGAGCATGCCTCCGGTAGGGGCACCTTGGCCGAGATCGGCACTGTTCGTACCGCTCCGACTCGGCTATCCATGGAGGGCCGCAGGAGATTCCGGCTGCCTCGGGGGAGGAACCTTTGCTTGTCGTCTTCGGACTGCTGATGTTCGGAGGGATGGCCGTCATCTCTCGATGCGGAGCTCGGACGCTCAAGGAGCGTCCCTGTCTGCGCCCGCGCAAAGGCCTGTTCCAGCGGTGCTACCAGCACAAATGGGCGCTTGCCACCCCGAGTGACTTCGCCGGGGGTGGGTTGTTTGCGGCGGCCTACGCGCTGTGGGTCGTCTTCCACCCGCTGGCTGGGTGAGGGTGTGGTGCTCGGCAACCGGGCTGGTGGAAGGCCGCACCGGAGAGGGTTCGGGAAGGACTGGGCCGCCGCGTTGCCGTGGTGGGTGCTGCCGCTTCTCGGGCTGGCGCTCGTCCTGCTGCTGATGAAGGGACTGGCCGTGCTCGTGGCACGAGCCGGTTGGCCAATTCTTCTGGGTGGGGGCGCGCTTGCGGTCACGGCCGCTGCCGCGGTCGTTCGCGGTCTGCGGCAGCGTCGCCACGCGCTGGTCCAGGGCCCGGCTGGGTTGTCCCTCCCGGAGATCGACTCGCTTGGGCACCGCCAGTTCGAGGAAGCGGTGTGTGGATTGCTGCAACGGGACGGTGTCCGTGCCGAGCGGGTCGGCGGCGCGGGGGACCAAGGCGCGGACGTGATCGGGATCGACGCCTGGGGGCGGCGGGTGGTGGTCCAGTGCAAACACACCACCGTGGCCGCCAAGGTCGGTGATCAGGTGCTTCAGGTGGTCAGCGGCACGGCGCGTCCGATCCACCGGGCGGACCTCGCCGTTGTCGTCACCAACGGCGGCTTCACCCGGAATGCTCTGAAGAACGCCTCCGACTACGGGACTCTCCTGGTTGATCGGCAGTTGCTCGAACGGTGGGCGACCGGCGGAGAGTCGCTGTACAAGCTGCTCGGTGTGGGTGCTCCGGCACCGCGCGGCCGGTGGCGGACCGGATTCCGGAATCCCTGAGACCGGGGCTGGTCGTGGCGGCTAGCATCGCGGCCATGGGCGGGCAGCCCAACATTCGCTAATAAAAGTCCTCTGCAAAAGGCTTGTTGGTGCAGCGAGGCGTCATGAATCGGAGGGGAGCATGGCCGAGACGGGCGATGTCCTGCGGGTCCAGGTGTTCGGGGCGGATCCGGCTCATGCCGAGCGCGAGGCACGCGAACTTCGCGACGCGCTGAACGGGCTCGCGGGCGTCGAGGCACGGTTCGCTGATCGGCGGCGTCGGGGTGTGGGCCCAGCCGGTAGCAAGGGGACGGCTCTCACACCGGAGGTGATCCTGCTGGTCACGGGCAGTACCTCCGCGGTGGTCCGGGCTGCGGTCAAGGGCTGGGTCGAGGTGCGCAAGAGTCGGTACGCCCGAGTGGAGTTCAGCGACGGGACGGTGGCCGAACTGCGCGGGGGAGTGTCGGGCGCGGAGCTGAAGGAGCTGCGGGACGGCAGTCGGCCACAGGAAGAACCGGACGAGGTGAATCCGTGAGCCGCCAGCACGCCCTGCTCATCGGTACCGCCGCCTATCAGGACCCTTCCTTCACACCACTGCCCTCGGTCCGCGTCGACATCCATTTCCTCAGCCAGGTCCTGGAGTTGCCGTCGGTCGGCCGGTTCGAGGACTGCGTCCGAGTCGAGGACGCGTCGAAGGCCACGATCAGGCAGTCGGTCGAGGCATTCCTCAACGATCGTGAACCGGATGAGCTGGTCGTGCTCTATCTCAGCGGTCATGGCGAGTACGACACCGAGGACGGCCAGCTGTACTACATCGCGTCGGACACGCGTGCCGACGACCTGCGGCAGACGGCGGTCGAGGCCTCGTTCATCACGGAGCAGCTGGAGGCCTGTGCTGCCCGGCGCAAGGTGCTGCTGCTCGACTGCTGCTTCAGTGGCGCGGCCGTGCAGGGATTCCGCAGCAAGGGCGGCCCGCAACAGCAGCGAGTGGCCGTCGTTGAGGCGAGCGGTGTGTATGTGATCACGGCTTCGCACCAGTGGGAGGAGGCGTTCGCGGGTACACCTGGGTCGGCTTCACAGTTCACCGCAGCCGTGGTCGATGGCCTGCATTCGGGGAAGGCCGATCTCGACGGCGATGGGAAGGTCTCGGTCGATGACCTCTTCCGCTATGTGAGCCGAGTCCTGAAGGACAGTCCGGACGGCCAGCGGCAGACTCCGACCAAGTCGAGCCTGCAGGTGACGGGGGACATCTGGCTCGCAAATGCCGCGGTCGGCCGGCAGGTGACCGCACTCAGGCCGCTGCCGGGCGCCGGATCAGCGGTAGCCGTCGCCGCCGACGGTTCGGTATTCCTCGAACCGCTCAAGTCCGCCCCGGCGGTTCACGACGACGCCGCCTTCACCGCAGCCGACTGGCCGAAGCTCTTCGACTACTACCTTCGTTGCCTGCACGAGGAGAACGCCACAGACCAGCTCCTGTCGCTGGTCGGTAACGATCCGCCGCGCGTGGTCTGGCCGACCGGGCCGGAGACCCTGCTATCCGGGACGGCCAACTCTGCGCAGGTCCCGACTGAGGTCGTGGAACTGGCTGAACGAGCAGCTCAGGACGGCGCCGACCTCTGGTACGGCTACCCCGTGGTGGTGATGTTCGACGACAGGCGGCGGCAGGTCTGCGCCCCGCTCTTCATGCAGCAGATCGAACTCACCGTCGATTCCGTCGGTCGCAAGGTGGCAGAGCCCGCTGGACCGGTCGTTCCGCACCCCAAACTGATTCTGGAGCGCTTGGGCAAGGACGAGGGACAGGAGCTCCTCGCGTCCTTCGCCCCGAACTGGCGGCCCGGGTTCCGGGACGAGATGGTGCGTGATATCCGCACTTTGCTGGACCGGTTGGGATTGCGCGATACCGAGCACTTGGATCCGGGTGCGCTGGGCGACGGTTCCTCCCTGCGTGCAGCGCACGAGGGTGCGCGCAATGTCGCGATGGCGTTCGCTGTCCGCGGCGACTCGCCGGCCTCGGCACAGCTCGTCAAGGACTACTCGGTGATGCGGCGGGCCGTTCAGTCGATTCCCGAGACTGCCCTCGGAGCGTTGGCCCGGACGCCCGAGTCCGAGGTGGATGCTGCAGTGGCCGCAAGTGAGGTGCGGATCGTTGCGCCACTCGAACTGAATGAGAGACAGGAAGCCGTGATCCGCTCGGCGATGACCCGGAGGATCACCGTGGCCACCGGTCCGCCGGGCACGGGAAAGAGCCAACTGATCGTCAACGCGGCAGCCACCGCGCGGGCGGCCGGGCAGTCCGTGCTGGTCGCCTCGACCAACAACAAGGCGGTGGACGAGGTCTGGGAGCGTTGCGAAGAGCTGGCACCCGGCCTACTGATCCGCACTGGCAGCCGTGGTGGGGAGCGGGACAACGTCGAGGACGAACTGCGGAGCCTTGAGCGGCTCACACGTACTGTGCGGCCCGGTCGTTCAACCGAGGCCTGCCGTGGTGAACTGCGCAACGCGGTCAGGGCGTTGGACGACGTACAGCGGGAGTTCACCCGGGCAGCGGAGCGGGAGCAGCTCCTCGCGACAGTCGGCCGGAGCCGCCAGGCTTATGCCGATGAGCGGGCTTGTGAACTGGCGGGCCTGAGCGATGCCTTCGGCGACGACGCGGTCCTTGGCCGGTGGCTGCCCGGGGCACGGCGGGCAGGCCGGGCTCGGATCCTCGGCGGTTGGCGACGCGGTCGGCTGTTGCGCAGGCTGTCAACGCTTCCCGTGGACGTCCGTGAGCGCTCCGAGTTCGCGGCGCTGCTCGGCTTCGCCGAGGACGAGGCGGTATGGCGGACGGAGAGCGCGGCAGCGGACGCGGGCCCGCAGGACGCGGATCTCGCCACCCGTTCCACGGACACTAGGCGGCTTGTCCGGCAGGCCTCTCACGCGTTGTTGCAGGCTCTCGTGGCGGACGGGGCGGTACGCGGACGGGCCGCCATCTTGGAGCGGATCGAAGCTGTCCGGACTCGCTCGCAGCGTGAGTGGGCGGCACTGGACAGGGTGTTGCCGCACGCGCCCGGCTGGGCGGTCACCACCCGGTCGGCCCGCCGGTTCCGCGACCGTCCGGCGATGTTCGACCTGGTGATCATCGACGAGGCGAGTCAGTGCTCGACACTGGATGTCCTGCCGCTGCTGTTCCGCGCCAAACGGGCTCTGGTCATCGGCGACCCGATGCAGCTGTCGCACATCACCAAGATCCTGCCGCGTCAGGAGGCGGCTGCCCGGTCCGCCGCCGGGGTGCGGGCCAGTTGGTTGGAGGAACACCGGCTCGGCCATCGGCGCTACTCCTCCTTCCAGGCGGCTGCGAAGGCGGCAGGCGCCGCGCTGCTCCTGGATGAGCACTACCGCTGCCACCCGGACATCGTGCAGATCTCCAACCGTCACTGCTACGGCGGGCGCCTGACTGTGCTAACCCAGCCGGGCTCGCTGCGGCGGCTGGACGGTGTGAACGCGGTGCAGTGGCTCGACGTGACCGGTAGCGCTGTGCGGGGCCGCACCGGTTCGTGGATCAACGAGCAAGAGGCGGAGCGGGTCCGGATAGCCGTTGAGAGGCTCTTGCAGCGACTGCCGGCCGAGGCGACCATCGGAGTGGTGACACCGTTCCGAGCGCAGAAGGAACTGCTGGCCCGCGGCTGGGAGCAGGAGCCCAGGGTCCGGGTCGGTACAGTTCACACCTTTCAGGGCGGCCAGCAGGACGTGATGCTGCTGTCCCTAGTGGCCGGTGAGCAACTCCGACCGAGTGCGGTGAACTGGCTCTGCCGAGAGGTCAATCTGTGGAATGTGGCCATCACCAGAGCCCGTGCCCATCTCATTGTGGTCGGTGATCGCGGCTTCTGGAGCAGGCGCACGGGCATGTCGCTGGCTCTGTTGGAGGCGACGATGGACGGAGCCGATCTGTTGCCGCCGGCCGCTGGAGAGCCGGATGAGCAGCGACTGGTCTTGGGAGATCGTTTCCAGAAGGTGCTGGCTGACGTGATGCCGAATGCGATGGTGGATCGGGATGTTGCCATCAATGGCTATCGATGTGACTTCGAGGTCCGCCTGAATGGGACCCGGTCTGTGGTTGTGCTCGATCCTGCTGCGCAGGGAGCCGCCGATCCGGCGAGGCACCTCCGGTTGGCGCTCGCCCAGGCGGCCCTGCTACCCGAGGGAGTACGAGTCCCGGCCTGGCATATCTGGGCGGATCGTACCGACCGATTGCTCAAGACTGCAGGAAGCCGGCGGCTGGTATAGCTCGACGGGGTCATTGATCACTTGATCGGCTGGCGAAGCTTGGATGTTGTCGTGCGTGAGCGATGCGTGAGCGGACTGCGCGGCGCCGGCCGTTCGAAGCCGGACGGGTCATCACCGCGTAGTGCGCCGCGCTGCAGAAGCGACAGCAAGTAACCGGTCGCAACCTCGCGGATCACGATCGGACTCGATCTCGTAAGGCGTAGGTCGCGGGTTCGAATCCTGCGGGCGGCTCGGTGGAGGTCCAGGTCGTGTAGCTCATGACCTGGGCCTTTGGGGGTTCCTTGGGCGGTGGCGGCGGTTGCCGTGGTGGGGGTTGGGTGGCTCTGGCGTTCTGTGGGGTGTCGAGGGCGGGGGGCGGCGCGTGGCGGGGGATCGGGGGTGGGATTTGGGGGGTGGGGCATACGAGTTGGGGGCGTTGAATGCAAGATCTTTCAGCCATTGACCATGTTCATCTCACGACATAGCCTGGCGCAGCAGCATCGATATTCAGGCAGTGAGCCTCCAGCGGCGGGCGGTTGCGCGGCGGCTGGGGGGCGTCATCGAACGGTGGGCGTTCGCGTGCGCCTGGGTGTGGTTTTTGCCACGGGGGATATGGGTATGACTGGCTCGAACGTTGGTGTACGAACTTCTTGGGATGGCTCTGCCTACCCTTCTCTGTCCGGTCTTGTCGAGTGGCATGCGGTCCGGGAGCCCGATGCGCCGGCCGTGGACTATCCGGATGCCGGAATCGCGCTGAGTTACGGCGAGTTGAGCCGCCGGGCGAACCGGCTGGCGGCGTATCTGGGCTCGCGGGGCGTGGGGCTCGGGGACCATGTGGTCACCTGTCTGCCGGCCGGGCCCGAGCTGGTGGTCGCGCTGCTCGCGATCGTCCGGGCCGGGGCCGCTTACGTGCCGGTGGATCCGTCGCATCCGGTGGAGCGTCGGCGGCTGATCCTGCGGGACTGTGCCGCGCGGGTCGTGGTGACGCAGGACGCCTTCGCGGCGGACTGTGAGGGTCTGGGCGCGGCCGTGGTCGCGGTGGACGTCCTCGCCGGGGAGATCGCCGGCCTGCCGGCCGACCTGCCGGAGGTGACGCCGGGCCCCGAGGACGCCGCCTACGTCTGCTACACCTCCGGAACCACCGGCACTCCCAAGGGAGTCGTCGTCCCGCACCGCGCCGTACTGGACCTGCTGCGGTCCACCGACTACGTGCAACTCACCGCGCGGGACGTCATGGCGCAGGCCGCCAACCCGGCCTTCGACGCGGTCACCTTCGAGATCTGGGGTGCCCTCACCGCCGGCGCCCGACTGGTCGGCCTGCCGAAGGACGCCGTGGTGGACCCGGCCGCGTTCGAGCGGGCCGTCAAGGAGCACGGGCTGACCGTGCTGTTCCTGACCACCGCGCTGTTCAACCAGATCGCCCGGGACCGGCCCCGGGCCTTCGGGCCGCTCCGGGTGCTGCTCTTCGGCGGCGAGGCGTGCAACCCGCGGCGGGTGCGCCAGGTGCTGGCGGCCGAGCCGCCGGAGCACCTGCTGCACGTGTACGGGCCCACCGAGACCACGACCTTCGCCACCTGGTACGAGATCACCGAGGTGGCGGAGGATGCCAGGACGATCCCGATCGGCAGGCCGATCGGCGCCACGATCGGCCTGGTCCTCGACGACGACCTCCGGCCGGTGGCCCCCGGAGGCTCCGGCGAGCTGTACCTGGGCGGGCCCTGCCTCGCGCTCGGCTACCTCAACCGCCCCGAGCTCACCCGGGAGCGCTTCGTCGACAACCCGGTCGAGCCCGGCTCGGGCCGGCTCTACCGCACCGGTGACCACGTCCTGCTGCGCGAGGACGGCGCGGTCGAGTTCCTCGACCGGGTCGACAACCAGATCAAGCTGCGTGGATTCCGGATCGAGCTGGGCGAGATCGAGGCCGTCCTCACCGCGCACCCCGCCGTCTCCGAGGCGGTCGTCTCGGTGTACCAGCAGGCCGAGGACGACCGGCGGCTGGTCGCCCACGTGGTGCCGGCGGGTGCCGCCGCCGCGGAGTCGGCCAGCCAGGTCACCGAGTGGCGGGAGATCTACGAAACCCTCTACGACGACGCCGAGTCCACCGACCTCGGCGAGAACTTCGTGGGTTGGAACAGCAGTTACGACGACCTGCCGATCCCGCTCGACCAGATGCGGGAGTGGCGCGCGGCGACGGTGGACCGCATCCGCGAGCTCCGGCCGCGCCGGGTGCTGGAGATCGGCGTGGGCACCGGCCTGCTGATGTCCCACCTCGCCCCGGACTGCGAGGAGTACTGGGGCACCGACTTCTCCCCGGCGGTGATCGAGGCGCTGCGCGCCCAGACCGAGGCGGACCCCCGCCTGCGCGGCAGGGTCACGCTGCGCTGCCGGGCCGCGGACGTCGTGGACGAGCTGCCCACGGGCCACTTCGACACGGTCGTGATCAACTCGGTCATCCAGTACTTCCCCAACGTCGAGTACCTGCGGACCGTGATCGAACGCGTGCTGCCGCTGCTGGCCCCGGGAGGTTCGTTCTTCCTCGGGGACCTGCGGAACCTGGACCTGCTGCGCTGCATGCAGACCGGCGTCGAGCTGGCCCGGGCCGGCGACGCCGAGCACGGCCGGGACATCGAGAGCACCCGCCGTTCGATCGGCCAGCGGATCGAACTGGAGACCGAACTGCTGCTCTCCCCGGCGCTGTTCACCACGCTGGCCCGCGAGCTGCCGGCGATCCGGGCGGTGGACGTCCGGATCAAGCGCGGCACCCACCACAACGAGCTCACCCGCTACCGCTACGAGGCCGTGCTGAGCACCGGCGAGCCGGTCGCGGACCTCCGGGACGTGCCGCGGCTCGGCTGGGGTGCGGATCTGGGCTCCACCGCCGAGATCGAGGCGTACCTGCGGGCCGAGGCGCCCGCCGCCCTGCGGATCGCGGGGGTGCCCAACGCCCGGATCCACCGGGAGTGGACCGTGATGCGGGCGCTCGACTCCGGCGCCGGCCTCGCCGAGGCCCTCCAGCGGTCGGCGCGGACGGGCGCCGCACCCGATCCGGAGGAGCTCTGCGCCCTCGGCGAGCGTGCCGGGTACCGCGCGTTCGCGACGTGGTCGGCCGACACGGCCGAGGCCGTCGACATCGTCCTGCTCGCTCCCGGCACCGAGGCCGGCCCGCTGACGGCCGGCTACGCCCTGGACGCCGCCGGGTCCCCCGAGGTCGGCGACTGCGCCAACACCCCCACCGCCTTCGACAGCACCGTCGACCTGGCGGTGACCCTGCGCGGCTACCTCCAGCGGCAGCTGCCGGACTACATGGTCCCGGCCGCGCTGATGACGCTCGAAGCCCTGCCGCTCACCCCGAACGGGAAGGTCGACCGGCGCGCCCTGCCGGCCCCGGCCCTCGCGGCCGCCATGCCCGGCACCCTGCCGGGGACGCCGATCGAGGAGATCGTCCGCGACCTGTTCGCGGAGGTCCTCGGACTGCCGAAGCGCGAGGTGTACGCGGACTCCGACTTCTTCGCCCTCGGCGGGCACTCGCTGATCGCCGCGCGCCTGGTCGCCCGCCTGCGGGCCACCCTCGGGGTCGATCCCGGCACCCGGGCGCTGTACGAGGCGCCCACGGTGCGGGGGCTCGCCACCCTGGCCGGTGACGCGCCCCTTCCCGGCGGGCCGGCGGGTGCCGAGGGCGGCACCGGCAACCTCGTGCTGCCCGTGCGCTTCGACCGGGCCCTGGACGTCAAGGCCCTGGAGTCCGCGCTGAAGGACCTGGCCCACCGGCACCGGGCGCTGTCCGGCCTGGTGGTCGACGCGCTGGCGGCCGAGCCGGCTGGGCAGGCCGGCGCGGCCGAGCTGCTGGCGGACGCCGGCCGGCAGCCGCTCGACGCCGAACTCCCCGTCACCGCCCGGCTGTTCGCCTTCGCACCGGACGACCACCTGCTGCTGCTCACGCTCCGCCCCGACCTGGTCGACGTCTCCTCGTACCTGCCGCTCGCCGCGGATCTGGTCCGGGCGTACGAGGCCCGCTCGGTGGACGAGGCGCCGCGCTGGCCGGCCGCCGTCCCCGGTGGTGCCGTCCCCGGTGGTGCCGTCCCTGGTGGTGCCGTCCCCGGTGGTACCGTCGCGCGGCCCGAGCCGGCGGCGGACACCCCCGAGCCGACCCCGCTGCCCGGGGCCGCTGCCGCCGCCGACACCACGCGGGCCACTGCCGACCACACCCGGGTCGGCCGGGTGGAGAGCGTCATCGACGCCGAACTGCACCGCAGGCTGGCCCACTTCGCGGCCGACCAGGGCGCCACCGTCCTGATGGCGACGCACGCCGCTCTGGCGGCCCTGCTCACCCGGCTCGACGCGGGCACCGACCTCGTGCTGGCCACCCCCGTCCCCGCACGGGGTGGTGACGCCCTGCGGCACGCCGTCGGCCAGTACACCCGCACCGTGCCGCTGCGGACGGACACCTCGGGCGACCCCGCCTTCGGCACGCTGCTCCAGCGGGTCCGCGCCACCCAACTGGCGGCGTTCCGCCAGGAGCCCGCTGCGGCGCGTCCCGGCGGGGTGGTCCTCTCCGTCGCCCCGCAGGCCGGGGCGACCTTCGAGACCGCCGGCCTGGTGATCCGGGCCGAGCAGCCCCGCCGACCGCACCCGGACGCGGACCTGGCGCTCGTGCTGACCGAACGGCAGAGCGCGACCGGCGAGCCGCTGGGGATCGACGTCGAGGCCTCGTACCGCTCGGACGTGATCGGTGCGGAGGCTGTCTCGGGGCTGCTCGACAGCCTGGTGACGCTGCTCGGCTCGGCCCTCGACCACCCCGGGCAGGGCATCGGCGCGCTGCGGTTGCTCTCCGACCAGGCCCTGGAGCACTCCCAGCAGGCCTGGGCCGGGGAACGTCGCGCCGTCCCGGCCCGGACGGTGCCGGAGCTGTTCGCGGCTCAGGTCCGGGAGCGCGCCGGCGCCGTCGCCCTGGACGACGGCGCGGAGCCGGTGACGTACGCGGAGCTCGACCGCCGCTCCGACCGGCTCGCCCGCACGCTCGCCGGGCACAAGGCGGGGCCGGGCACGGTCGTGGCCACCGCGATCGCCTCCCCGCTCGGGTTCGCGACGGCCGTGCTGGCGGTCGCGAAGGCGGGAGCCGTCTGCCTGCCCTTCGACCCGGCGGCGCTCCCGGCGGCGCTCGTGGAGCGGGCCGGTGTGCTCCTGCTCGACGCCGAGGCCGGGCAGGGCGTCCCGGAGCAGGCCTCCCCGGTCGCCCGCCTGGTGCTCGACCCCACCTCCACCTTCGACCTCACGGCCGACGACGGGCCCGACGACGGCCGCCCGGACCAGGACGCCGCGCCGGCCGCGCCGGCCGCGCCGGCCGGGTCGGCGACCCCCCGGCGCCCGGTGCTGCTGGCCGTCACCGACGACCCGCAGATCGGCGAGGTGCTGATCGGCGCCGAGGGCATCGCCACCGTCGCCGCCTGGCGCTCGGCCGAGCAGCCGGGGGCGCGCAGCGCCTGGCTGCACCCGGGCTACCCCGACGTCGCCGCCGCGCTCGACCTGCTGGAGTCGTTCGCCGCCGGAGCCACGGTGCTGGTGCCGGACGCGAAGCGGTACGACGACCTGCCCGGCCTGGCCGACTGGCTGCGGGGCAGCGGCGCCGACCACGCCGTGTCCACCGACCCGCTGGTGGTCGCACTGGCCGACGCGTACGCCGAACCGGGCCGCGCCACCGGCGCGCCGGCCTCCCTCACGGTGTCCACCGACCGGGACGACGCGAGCCCCGAGGTCCACGCCTTCGCCACGGCCCACAGCCGCACGCTGACCGTCCGGGCCGGCCGGCCCGAGGCCCGTACGGTGGTCGTCCACCGGCCCGGCGCCGACGCACGACCGGCCTGGAACCACCGCGCCCACGTGCTCGACGCCCAACTGCGCCCGGTGCCCCCCGGCGGGACCGGCGCGCTGTACCTCGCGGGCGCGAGCCTCGCGCTCGGGTACGCCGACCGGCCCGACGCGACCGGTGACCGCTTCGTCCCGGACCCCTTCGAGGCCTCCGGCGAGCGCATGTGGCGCACCGGTCGGGCCGCCCGGCGGGGCTCCGACGGGCGGCTGGAGATCCTCGACGAGCCGTGGGCCGACGACCCCTTCGAGGACGAGTACGGGACCTTCGTCGTCCTCGCCGACGACCGCGGCCGGCAGGCCCTGTGGCCCAAGCCGGTACCGGTGCCGGCCGGTTGGCAGCTGGTCCACCCCGAGGACCTGCGCGACCTGTGTCTGGACTTCCTCAACGAGCACGCGTTCCTCAACGAGCACGCGGCGGCCGAGCTGCGGCTCGGCGGTTGATCCCGCCCTTCCCCCACGGTCCAACCACCCTCACGAACACAAGGTTTCTCCATGACTGCGATGGCCCACACCCCTGCAGCTAACGGACAGGCCGACACCCCGGACCTGTACCACCACATCCTCGACCTCACCGAGCAGGACGCCCGCGCCGCCCACGAGTTGGCCGCGGACTGCGCCAGGACCTTCAAAGCGGCCAACGACCTGCGGTTCCTCGACGAGGCCCCGGTGCTGGCCCAGGACCTGCCGCTCGCGGTGCGCCGGCACCTCAACGAAGCACGCCGCGACGAGCGGGCGCACGCGACCATGATCCGCGGCAACCTCGTCGACCAGACCGCACTGGGCAGCACGCCCGAGCACTGGAGCGCGGCCGACACCGAGTCGAGCCAGGTCTACGGCGCCCTGCTGGTGCTGTACTCCGCCCTGCTCGGCGACGCCATCGGCTGGGCCACCCAGCAGTCCGGCCGGCTGGTCACCGACGTGCTGCCGAGCCGCGGCTACGAGCAGAGCCTGATCTCCGCCTCCAGCGAGCTCGAACTGGGCTGGCACACCGAGGACGCCTTCTCCCCGCACCGCGCGGACTGGGTCGGCCTGTTCGCGCTGCGCAACGGCACCGACGTGGCCACCACCGTCTCGCACGTCGACGTCCGGCGGATGCCCGCGGACGTCGCGCGGTTGCTCGCCCAGCCGAGGTTCGTCGCGATCCCGGACTCCTCGCACGAGTTCGCCGAGGACGAGGCGCCGATGGACCCGGTCGCCATCCTCAGCGGCCACGCCGACGCCCCCGTGCTGCGCATCGACCGCGACTTCTTCCGCGCCCGGCCGGACGACGCCGAGGCGGCGGAGGCCCTGGACTGGGTGGTCGCGCACCTGGACGCCAACCTGACGGACGTCTTCATCCGCACCGGCGACGTCTGCTTCGTCGACAACCGCAACGTGGTGCACGGCCGCCGCGCGTTCCGGGCCGGCTTCGACGGCGCCGACCGGTGGCTCAAGCGCGTCAACATCGTCCGCGACCTGCGGCGCACCCGACCCGGGCGCCTGGACGGGACCACCCGCGTCATCGGCTGACCGACCGGCCGTCTCCCTGATCTCCCCCCACCAGTTCCGCTCCAGCGAGGAAGTCGATATGACCACCCCCCTGCGCCCCGTCGTCCTTCTGGTCGAGAGCCGCCGCGCGACCTTCACCGACAGCGTGCTCAGCCGCGACGACGTCTCGGTCGTGCTGCTGCGGTTCGACTCCGTCCAGCTCACCCCGGAGTACGTCGAGCGCACCGCCGACCTGCCGACCTTCACCCTGGCGACCGCCGCCCCGCTGGAGGAGGAGGCGGCCCGGTACCTGGCCTGGATCGAGACCGTCGGCGAGCGCCCGCAGTACTTCTGCAACCCGAACGAGGCCCTCCAGGCGTCCGCCCAGCGCTTCGCCGCCCTCGTCGGCCTGCCGCACCTGACCGAGGAGCAGGTCGCCTGGGTGCGGAACAAGAAGACGATGAAGGACCGGTACGCCGAACTGGGCATCCCGCACGCGGCCTACCGCCCGGTCACCGTCCTGGCGGACGTCGAGGCCTTCGGCGCCGACCACGGCTGGCCGGTCATCCTCAAGCCGATCGACTCCGACTCCTGCATCGGCACCTACCGGATCGACTCGCCGGCCGGGCTCGCCGACATCCCGCCGCTCGACCCGCAGTTGGAGTGGATGGTCGAGCAGTACATCCCGGGCCGTGAGTTCCAGCTCTGCGCGGTCATCGCCCGCGGTCAGGTCGTGGACGCCTACCTGTCCAAGAACCCCCGCCCGATCATCGAGGTCCTGGACGGGGCGATCAACGCCAACATCACCTACGCGCCGAGCGAGCACCTCCCGGTCGACGCCAAGGCGTTGGCCCAGCGGCTGACCGACGGACTGGGCATCCCGTACGGCTACCTGCACGGCGAGTTCTTCCTCACCGAGGACGGCGAGTTCCACATGAGCGAGGTCGCGGCCCGCCTCAGCGGCTGCGAGGTTCCGATGAACCACGGGCTCGCGTACGGCTTCGACTTCCTGAACGTCATCCTCGACACCTACCTCGACCGGGTCCCGGTGCCCGAGTACACCCGGGACCGCGCGGTCGGCGACCTGCTGCTGCCGACCCGGCCCGGCCGACTGGTGAGCATCAGCACCGAGGAGGAGCTGCTCCGGCTGCCCGGCGTCATCGGCGCCCACCTGACCGTCCAGCCGGGCGACCTGCTCGACCCGCCGCGCGCCTCGCACGCCAGCACCGGCTACGTCCACGTCGAGGGCGCCACCGCCGACGAGGTCGAGCAGCGCATGCAGGCCGTGCTCGACCACTTCGAGCTCAAGGTGGCGGACGTATGACCGAGCCGGGACAGGACCCCCTGTTCGTCGCCCACGAGGCGCTGCCGGGCTACGCCGAGGCCGTGAGCAGCTGGCTGGCCGACGACACCGACACCGCCGCGATCCCGGTGTGGACCGGCGCGCGCGGCGACCTGCTCGACGGGATCGCGCTGGCCCGGCCCGTCTACGCCGGCCGGCGCGCCCCGGAGCCCGCCGGGACCGGCGTGGTCGTCGGCACCTCGCTGCCCGAGGAGGTCCGACGCCTCGCCGCCCCGCTGGCCCGCACCTGGGTCACCAAGGTGTCGGACCTGCCCGACACCGGTTCCGTCCTGGTCCTCGGCAGCTACGCGGACCTGCGCGCGGACGCCGTCCAGGACGTCGTCGACCAGACCTACGCCCAGGGCCGCGACCTGTTCCTGCTCACCGGCCGGGACGCGCACACCGTCAGCTGGGTGGTGGCCAAGCAGTACGCGAACGCCGCGCCGCACGGCGAGACCGGCATGATCTCGGAGCTGGACACCCTGCCGGCCGCCCCCGGCACCGTCTGGTTCGGCGCCGAGGACGTCCGGCACAAGGACATCCAGGGCATCGCCCTGGACCGGGTCTGGCGCCGGGTGCTGTTCCACGGGAACGGCAAGGACGACCAGCTCAACCTCGGCCGGTTCACCCTCTGCGGGCTGAGCCCGGTCGGCGAGCGGGACCCGGGCCTGCCGGGCCCCAAGTGCGCGTACGGGCTGGGCTGCACCAAGCCCGAGGAGAAGCTGATCCCCGCCCGGCGGATCAAGGCCGCGGAACTGGTGCTCGCCAACTGCTTCAGCGGCCCGCTGACCGACTACGCGATGTACGACCCCAAGTACGTGATCCTGCTCGACGCGCTGGACGGCCCGGCCCAGACCGTCGTCGCCACCCTGACGGCCTGCGACGGCGCGCGCCCGGAGAACCTCGCCTGGCTCACCGAGAGTTCCACCGGGCGGAACGCGGCCCGGGCGATCAACGACCGGATGAAGGACATCAACCCCTACCCGTCCTTCGTCCAGATCGGGCTGCAGTCCGGCGGGGTCGTCGAGCAGCCGGCGCCCGTCGCCGACGACACGGCCGGCTTCCCGCTGCACACCGTCGGGGCCCGGCTGTCCGGCCTGCTCGACAGCGGCCTGCTGCGGGAGGACTACCCGCTGCGCCCGCGGCTGCGGCAGCTCTCCGACAGCATGCTGCGCTACGCCTCGCGCATCGTCGCGCTGTCGCCCCCGGACGGCCCGCCGGCGCTGGCCGCGATCGCCGAGGAGACGAAGTCCCTGGACCTCGCCCTGGCGCACCGGATCGCCAAGCACCACGACGACGCCGTGCTGCAGTTCCCGACCTACTTCGGCGAGCGCAGCACCGCCGAGGAGCCGGTCGACCTCGACTGGCTGTGCAACTGCGGCCGCCCGCTGCGCAGCTACACCCGCCGTGGCCGGCTCCCGGTCATCGCCGACACGGTGCAGGGGCTCTGCGCGCGGTGCGGTGACGTGGTCAACTCCCCTGTGGACGGCACGGAACTGCGGGTGACGGCGCCCGAGGAGGTCGAGGCCGGGACGACGCTGCACGTCTCGATCACCGTCGCTCCGCACCGGACGGGCACCGTCAACACCGGTATCGTGCTGCCCATGTACCTGAACGCCCGTGCGCTTCCGGCCTTGAGCCGCAAGGAGGTTCGGGCCGGGGAGAGCGCCCGGTGCGACTTCGCGATCGAGATCGCCGCCGAGGCCGCGCCCCAGGCGTACTACTTCACCCCGTACGCGGTGCACGACCTGGGCGTCTCCACCCGGCGCGTGCACTTCACCGTTTCCCCGCCGGCACCGGCCGGCAGCGGCCGAAGCCCTGGGAGTCCGACCGCATGAGGCCGTCCCTGGCGGACAGTCAGACCGTCCTGCCACTCCGGCACCGCGACTTCCGGCAGCTCGCCGGCGGTCGGTTGCTGATCTACTTCGCCAACGCGATGGCGCCCGTGGTGCTCGGCTTCGCCGTCCTCGACCTCACCGGGTCGACGACCGACCTCGGGTTCGTCGTGGGGGCGCGATCGCTGGCCAACGTCCTGCTGCTGCTCCTCGGCGGCGTCGTCGCCGACCGGTTCTCCCGGACCCTGATCCTTCAGGGTTCGGCGGCCGGCGCCGCCCTGGTGCAGGCCGTGGTCGCGGTGACCGTCCTGCTCGGCTGGACCTCGATCCCGCTGCTGGTCGTCCTCAGCGTGGCGAACGGCGCCCTGTCCGCGCTCTCGCTGCCGGCCTCGGCGGCGCTGACCTCGCAGACCGTGCCCGCGGACGTGCTGCGCCCGGCCAACGCCCTGATGCGGATGGCCACCAACCTCGGCATGATCGTCGGCGCCTCGCTGGGCGGTGTGATCGCCGCCCTGATCGGCCCCGGGTGGGGACTCGCGGCCAATGCGCTCTGCCTGTTCCTCGCCGCGCTGTGCTTCCGCGGCGTCCGGATCGCGGCGAGCGACACCGAGCCTGCCGAGCCCGCCGAACGGTCCCGCCCGCTGCACGAACTGAGGGAGGGCTGGCGCGAGTTCACCGCCCGCACCTGGGTGGTGGCCGTGGTGCTCCAGTTCACCGTGGTGAACGCCGTCGTCGCCGGCGGCATCCAGGTCCTCGGACTCGGTGTCGCCGACGACACCTTCGGGCGCGGGCTGTGGGGCGCCGTCCTGGCCGCGCAGATGGCGGGCGCCGTCGCGGGCGGCTTCCTCGCGGCGCGCTCGCGCGCCCGGCACGCGCTGCGCCTGGGCGTGGCGCTGGTGGTGCTGGAGGCGGTGCCGCTGGTGGTGCTCGCCGAGGCGCCGGGCGCCCTGCTGCTCGGGGTGGCGATGTTCCTGAACGGTGTGGCGCTGGAGCAGTTCGGTGTGGCCTGGGACGTGTCGCTCCAGGAGAACGTCCCCGCCGACCGCCTCGCCCGGGTGTACTCCTACGACGCGCTCGGATCGTTCATCGCCCTGCCCATCGGCGAGATGGCCGCGGGCCCGGTGGCGCACCAGATCGGGGTGCGGGCCACGCTGCTGTGGGGCGCCGCGCTGGTGGCGCTGGCCACCGGCGCGGCGCTGCTCAGCCGCGACCTCCGCCGGCTCACCGTCCTCTCGGCCGCACCGGAGCGGCCCGTCGGGCAGTCCTCCGAGCAGACCGCCGGCGCCGCGTAGCAGGGCGGCTGTCCGCGCACGCGAAAGGCCCGGGCCACGATGGCCCGGGCCTCTTGCGCGGGCGGTGCGGGCTACTGGTCGAGGTAGGCGAGGACGGCGAGGACGCGGCGGTTGTCGCCGTCGGTGGGGAGGAGGCCGAGCTTGGTGAAGATGTTGCTGATGTGCTTGGCGACGGCCTTCTCGGAGATGAACAGGCCCTGCGCGATGCCGGCGTTGGAACGGCCCTGGGCGACCCATTCGAGGACTTCGCGTTCGCGTTCGGTGAGGCTTCCGACGTTCTCGTCGCGCTCCTTGCGGATCAGGAGCTGGGAGATGACCTCGGGGTCCATCGCGGTGCCGCCGTCGGCGACGCGGCGGATCGAGTCGAGGAACTGGGAGCCGTTGGTGACGCGGTCCTTGAGCATGTAGCCGACGCCGCGGCCGCCGCTGGCGAGGAGTTCGCGGGCGTAGAGCGGTTCGACGTACTGGGAGAGGAGCAGGATCGGGAGGTCGGGCATGGTGCGGCGGGCCGTCAGGACGGCGCGCAGGCCCTCGTCGGTGAAGTTCGGCGGCAGCCGGACGTCGACGACCGCGACGTCCGGCTGCTGCTCGGTGAGGGCTGCGAGGAGGTCCGCTCCGTTGTCCACCGCGGCCACGACCTCGTGTCCGTAGGCCTGGAGGAGGCGGATCAGGCCGTCCCTCAGGAGGAAGTGGTCTTCGGCGAGGACAATACGCACGGAAGCTCCATCGTCACCATGGTCGGGCCGTTGACGGGACTGTTCACGGCCACCACCCCGTCGAAAGTGGCGAGCCTTCGCTCGATGCCGCGCAGGCCGGTGCCCCGGGAGGCGTCGGCGCCGCCGCGGCCGCTGTCGGTCACGGTGATGCGCAGCATGCCGTGATCGTAACGGATGTCGATCCAGGCCCGGTCGGCGCCGGAGTGCTTGGCGACGTTGGTGAGGATCTCCGAGATCGCGAAGTACGCGGCGGACTCGACCGGCATCTCGGGGCGGCCCGGCAGGTCCACCACGACCTCGGTGGGGACCGGGCAGACCATCGCCAACGCCCGCACCGCGTCGGCGAGTCCGCGGTCGGCGAGGACCGGCGGGTGGATGCCGCGGACCAGGTTGCGGATCTCCTCCAGGGCCTTGGAGGAGGACTGGCGGGCCTCGATCAGCAGGGCCCGGACGGCCTCCGGGTTGGTCTCCAGCAGGTGCTCGGCGGCGTCCAGGGTCATGCCCATCGCCACCAGGCGGGCCTGGGCGCCGTCGTGCAGGTCGCGTTCGATCCGGCGGATCTCGGCCATCTGCGTGTCGACGGCGGTGCTGCGGGTGGTGGTGAGGTGCTCGATCCGGCTGGCCATCAGCTCCTGCTCGCTGGGGGCGAGCATCGCGTGGGTGTACAGGGCGTGCTTGCGGACCGCGCGGGGGGCCATCCACAGCGCCAACGGCAGCTGCAGGACGCCGAGGACGCCGGCCAGCACCGCGGTGGCCTGGCCGTCGATCGGGATGAACTGGTACCAGAGGCCGTCCCACTCGGTCGACAGCGGGACGCCGAAGAAGGCCAGGAAGATGCCCCAGAAGCCGCTGAGCAGGACGGCGATCGGCATGAAGGCGAGGAAGCCGCCGGCGATCGGGTCGGTGAGCACCCAGGTGAACTCCCGCCGGGTCTGCGGGTCGCTCATGATCCAGCGGTAGCGGGCGACCGCTCCCGAGGCGCCCTCGGGCGCCGCCGGCAGGCCGCTGGGCGGGCCGGGGATCTGCACGCCGGTCCAGCGTTCGGACAGGGCGCGCTGCTTCGCGGCCAGTGAGCGGACGCCCTCCATGGCCCGCGGCACCATGCCGAGGCCGGGGCCGACCAGGGAGATCGCGCCGGTGACCCCCAGCGAGCGGCCGAAGGCCGCGATGGACATCCAGCAGAGGGACAGTGCCCGCCGCAGCCCGGTGAATCCGGCGGGGACGGAGAATCCCCTGATCTCGACCGCCGAGGGGCTTCCCCCGAGCTGCATCGTGCGGTCCATGACCCGCTCCTCTCTGGTGCCGTTCGCAGTGCCGCGGCCGTGGTGGCCGTGTGACCATTCTGACGGGGGTGGGCCGGCGAAATCGGTAGTAATAACCCCCCTCTTGAACGGCCGGGAGGGGAGGTTCTGCTACCTCGCCGAACGGCCCTCGCCCGCGCCGCCGCCCACCTCGCCGCACTGCCGTCGGGTCGGCTCAGAAGCCGTTCCCGCCGGCCTCCGGGCCGGCCTCCCCGGCACCGTCCGGGGCGGCGACGAAGAGGGACAGGGTGTCCGCCACGCAGGCCGCGTGCTGCTGGCCCTCGACCTCCACCGTCATCCGGACCGCGGCCAGGTGGCCCATCGGCGTCTCACGGACGCTGGTGACCTTGGCGCCACCGCGGACCCGGGCGCCGACCGGGATGGGGCGGGGGAACCGGACCTTGTCCAGGCCGAAGTTGACGCCCAGCTTGACGTGGTGGATCTCGAAGATCGCGCGCATCATCGCGGGCAGCAGGCCGAGCGTCATGTAGCCGTGGACGATGGTCCCGCCGAACGGCCCGGTGGCGGCGCGCTCGGGGTCCACGTGGATCCACTGGAGGTCGCCGGTCGCGCCGGCGAACTGGTCGACGCTGTCCTGGGTCACTTCGAGCCACTCGCTGTAGCCGAGGTGCTCCCCGGTGGCCTCGGTGAATTCGGCCAGGCTGGCAAAGGATCTCATGCGGGTGATTCTCGGCGGCCGTCCAGGGCGCGGACAAGGCGCCGGGAGGCCGCGGGGCCGTTCGGTCAGCGCGCCGTCAGTTGGCCGTCAGCGCCGGGGCGCGAACCCCTGGTGGGAACCCCCGGCGGGAACGCCCGAGGCCCGCCGGCGCG
This sequence comes from Kitasatospora sp. MAA19, assembly GCF_029894125.1. Taxonomy (GTDB): domain Bacteria; phylum Actinomycetota; class Actinomycetes; order Streptomycetales; family Streptomycetaceae; genus Kitasatospora. The sequence continues at coordinate 14,637 of NZ_JARXYZ010000001.1, read as the reverse complement.
TGGGGCGCGGGCGGGCCTCGGGGGCGGGGCGGGGTGGGGCCTCGGGGCCGGGTGGGCTCAGCCGTAGCGCTTGAGCTCGTGGAAGAAGTCCGGGACGGTGTGCAGCTGCCCGGCCGCCCGGACGCTGTCGTAGACGTGCTTGGCGACGGCCATGTCGAGCACGCCGAGGCCGAACGGGGAGAAGATCACCGGCTTGTCGGACGGCGGGGTGATCGCGCCGGTGAGCACGTCGTAGAGCGTGCCGGCGACGAACTCGCGGTGGCCGACGAGCTGTTCGGCCAGGTGCGGCGAGGTGCCCGCCTTCATGCAGTGCTCGATGTCGTCGACGACGTTCCACGAGTCGAGGACGATCTCGGGGGAGAGGTCGCGCAGCGAGACGTGCAGCACCAGCGGGTTGTGCGAGAACCACTGCGGGTCCGTCACGTGCGGCTCGCCGGCGACGGTGGCGAAGACCACCAGGTCGCTGGCGCGGATCAGGTCCTCGGCCTTGTCGTGGACGCTGATCTCGACGCCCTCGCCCTCGGCCCGGCGCAGGTACTCGGAGAAGCCCTCGGCGTGCTCGGCGGACAGGTCGTGGACGCCGACCGCGGTGAAGTCGAAGCCGTTGGCGGCGAGGTAGGTGTGCACGTAGCGGGCGATCAGGCCGACGCCGAAGAAACCGACCCGGGTCGGGCGCTCGCCGCGGGCGTCGGCGAGCCGGGCGGCCGCGAGGGCCGCGGAGGCGGCGGTGCGCGCCGCGCTGATGATCGAGCTCTCCAGGCAGGCGAACGGGTAGCCGGTCTCGGCGTCGTTGAGGATCAGGACGGCCGAGGCGCGCGGGAGGCCGGCCGCCACGTTCTCCGGGAAGCTGGAGATCCACTTGATGCCGTGCACGCCGACCTCGCCCTTGACCGAGGCCGGCAGCGCGATGATCCGGGAGGACGGGCGGTCGGGGAAGCGCAGGAAGTACGAGTCGGGGTTGACCGTCTGCCCCTCGCCGTGCAGCCGGTACGCGGCCTCGACCGTGGCGACGACCTCGTCCTCGTGCCCGTTGAGGGCCTCGTGCACCTGGGCGCCGGAGACCACGGCGAAGGGAGGGACCTGATTCATGGGAACAGTGCTCCTGCTCGGAGGGGTGGAGAGGGTGGGAAGTCGGAGGGGCGGCGGGGCCGGGCGGCGCTCAGCCGATCCGGGCCAGGCCCTTGGCACGCCGGCGGGCCTGCCCGCGCGAGACCACCAGCGGGTCCCAGTGCGGCCCCCGGTCGGGCAGTCGGGCGGGGTCGCCGAGCACCGCGCCGGCGAGCACCTCGGGGAACAGGGCGCGGCCCAGGATGTCCGAGGCGGCGGCGATGCCGCTGTTCGCGACGGCGGCCAGCCCGCTGCCGTAGCGCACGCTCTGACCGACCACGTACAGGCCCTCGACGTCGGTGCGCACGTCCGGCCGCTGGTTGAGGCCGCCCCAGTGGGCCATGCCGTACGGGGTGCCGCCGCTGCCCCGGATGTAGCGCTCGTGGGTGAGCGGGGTGGCCGTCTCCAGGTGCGTGATCCGCTCGCGGAACGGGCCGATGACCTTCTCCGCGGTGGCCACCATCAGCTCGGTCACCTGCTGCTTGCGCGCGAGGTAGGCGGAGTTGCGGCGGTAGGGTTCGCCGTCCACCGGGCCGCCCTGGACGCCCCAGAACTCGTAGCCGGGCAGGCTGGTCGTCATGATCTGGAAGTTGCTGTGGCCGGGCGGGCACACGGCGGCCGCGTTCGGGTCCTTGGCCGAGGCGAAGGAGAAGGTGAGCGCCGGCAGCGAGTCCAGCGAGCCGTCCCGCGCGTAGCGCTCCGTCATGGCCGCGTGCGCGGCCTCCATGTCGTCGCTGTCGTGCCACCAGATGTTGGCGTTGGGCACGCCGGGCAGCTCGGTGTCGAGCGCGACGTACACCGAGACGCCGGAGGCGCGCATGGTCGCCTCGCGGGTGCGGGCCACCAGCTCGGCGGGGAACGCCTCCTCGCCGCCGCACAGGTCGAGGACGGTGCGGCGGTAGTCCGCGTTGGAGATCACCAGCGGGGCCGAGACGCGCTGCCCGTCGGAGAGTTCGACGCCGGTGGCGCGGCCGTCCTCGATCAGGATGCGGCGCACCTCGCACCGGGTGCGCAGCTCGCCGCCGTACGACTCCAGCGCCTCGACGAACGCGGCGACCAGCGCCTGGCCGCCGCCCTCGGGGTAGTACGCGCCGCGCAGGTAGTGGTCCATCATCGACGCGTGGTGGGAGAGGGTGATCCCGTCGGGCATGGTGCCGTAGTTGCCGGCCTGCGCCGCGACGAGCGTGCGCCCCTTGGCGGACAGGCCGCAGTGGTCCAGGGCGGCCGCGAGCGACCGGCGGGACCAGCGCATCGTCTGCGGGTTGCGGCGGAACAGCTCCACCATCGACTCACCGGTCAGGCCGGCCCGGGTGGCGGCGGCCACGGCCTCGGAGAGGTCGATGAAGGTGTCGATCCGGTCGGCCTCCGCGGGGAGGGCCTGCCGGAGCCGGTCGCGGTAGGCGTCCCAGCCGGCCGGCACGTCGACCGTCGTGGTGGGCGTGATGATCCGGTCGAAGCCCTGCTCGTTGTCCATCGGCAGGAACGTCACCCGGTCCAGGACGCCGAGGCCGGCCAGTACCGCCGGGAAGTGCCCGTCGGGCCCGCAGTCGCCGATGTAGTGCGTGCCGACGTCGAACTCGTACTTGCGCCGGCGGCGGAACACGTGCGCGTTGCCGCCGGCGATGTCGTGCTGTTCGAGGACCAGGACACTGCGCCCGTCCGCCGCCAGGTACCCGGCGGTGGTCAGGCCGCCGAGGCCGCTGCCGACGACGATCGCGTCGTAGTGGTCGCGAAGTCCCTGGGCCCCCTGCATGCGTGCTCCCATCAGAACGTGCCGCCGCCGTGGATCTCGAAGACCGACCCGCTGATGTAGGCGGCCCGCTCGGACAGCAGGAAGGCGACCAGGTCGGCGACCTCCTCGGGCTTGCCGGCCCGGCCCAGCGCGACGTTCTTCAGCATCCGCTCCACCGCGGCGTCGGACATGTCGCCGACCATGTCGGTGGCGATCAGGCCCGGCGCGACCACGTTGGCGCGCACGCCGCGCGGGCCGCACTCCTTGGCGAGGGACTTGGTGAAGCCGATGATGCCGGCCTTGGACGCGGCGTAGTTGGCCTGGCCGAGGTTGCCGTAGATGCCGGACACCGAGGACAGGTTGACGATCGCTCCGGTGCGGCGCTTGCTCATCGCGAAGGCGGCGGCGCGGCACACGTGGTAGACGCCGTCCAGGTTGGTCCGCAGGACCTGGTTCCAGTCGTCCTCCGGCATCAGGATCACCGGGCGGTCCCGGGTGATGCCGGCCGACGTGACGGCGGCATCCACCGGGCCGAACTCGCGCTCGGTGCGGTTGTACCAGTCGCGGACCTGCTCGGCGTCGGCCACGTCGCACTGGGCGGCGGTGATCCGGGTGCCGAACTCACCGGCCTCCTTGACGAGTTCCTCGGCCGCCTCGGCGTTCGAGCGGTAGCAGAAGGCGACGTCGTAGCCCTCCTGGGCCAGGCGCAGCACGATGGCCTTGCCGATGCCCCTGGACCCGCCGCTGACCAGTGCGATCACGCGTGCTCCCCGATCAGTCTCAGGACGGCGCAGCCCACGGCGCCGTCGCGGTCGACGGCGGACACCAGGGCGATCCGGCCCCGGGACGCCGGGTCGGCCTCGGCCACGCCGAGCACCGCCTGGATCTGGAAGGACGCGGAGGCCGCGCTGGTGTCGCCGAGCAGTTCCATGGACGGGACCCGGCCCAGTGCCCCGGCCGGCAGCAGCGCGGCCAGCGCCTCGTACTCGGCCCGGCCGGCCGCGGTGGGTGCGGCGCACGGGACGGCGGCCCACACCTCGTCGGCGGTGACGCCGGCGCGGTCCAGGGCGCGCCGGACGCAGGCGGTGACGGCGGCCTTCGGGTCGTCGTCGATGTCGACGCGGGTCTCGACCGCGAGCACCGCGGCGAGCGCCGGGCGCTGGGCGGTGCCGGCGTGCTCGACCACGAACAGGCCGCAGCCCTCGCCGAGCAGCGGAGTGGAGTCGCCGGCCGCGACGGCGGTGTGCTCGATCCAGGCGTGCGCGGCGGAGAACTCCTCGGCCGAGCCGACCAGGTACTTGGTCGCCCGGCCCTGGCTCATCAGGCGCCGCGCGTAGTTGAGGGCGAGCAGGCCGCTGACCCGACCGCCGGCGACGGTGGTGTTGGGGCCCTTGAGGTCGTGCCGGATGGCGGTGGCGCCGGCGGCGTGGTTGAGGCTGCCGAAGGGGATGCGGCCGGCGTCGACGTGGAAGGGCAGCGCGTTGGTGTAGGACTGCTTGAGGAAGTTGGTGACGTTCTCCAGGCTGCCCATCGAGATGCCGAGGACCACACCGGTGCGGTCGTCGGTCTCCACCACCCGGTTGCCGTCGGCGTCCTTGAGCAGGCCGTCGGAGGCGACCAGAGCCAGCGCGGTGAGCCGGTCCATCTTGGCGGTGCCGCTGGGGCCGAGCAGGCCCTTGATGTCGAAGCCGGGCACCAGGCAGACGTCGGGCGACGGCAGCGTGCCGAGCGCGGGGTCCGCCTGGACGGCGGTCTTGGCGCCGGCGCGCACGCCGGACGCGAAGTCCTGGCGGGTCAGGCCGTACGGCGACACGGCCGACCAACCGGTGATGACGAGTGTCTCCGGCGGCAGGGCCGCCGGGGTGGCTGCGGTGGTCATCGTCAGACTCGCTCTCCGTACGTGCCCAGAATCAGAATGGCGTTGTTGCCGGCGAAGGCGCTGGAGTTGTTCTCCACGATCCGGACCTCCGCGTCGACGGCCTGGTTGGGCACGACGTCCAGCGGGCAGTCCGGGTCGGTCTCCACGTGGTTGATGGTCGGCGGGATGAACTGGTGCTCGATGGCGAGGCTGCAGGCGATCGCGCCGAGCGCGCTGGCCGCGCCCATCGAGTGGCCGAGCATCGACTTCACCGCGACGGTGCGCGGCGGCGTGTCGCCGTACACGTCGAGGATGGCGGCCGACTCGGTCTTGTCGTTGGCCTTGGTGCCGGTGCCGTGCGCGGAGATGAAGTCGATCTCGTCCCGCTCGACCCCGGCGTCGTCCAGCGCGAGCCGGATGCCGCGGGCGATGCCGTCGCGGTTCGGCGCGGTCGGGTGGGCGGCGTCGCAGCTGAGGCCGTACCCGAGCACCTCGGCGTAGATGTGCGCGCCGCGGGCGAGGGCGGACTCCAGGCTCTCCAGCACGAGGATGCCCGCGCCCTCGCCGGTCAGGATGCCCTGGCGGTTCTTGTCGAACGGGCGGACCACGTCCGGGGTGAGCGCGCCGAAGCGCTTGAACAGCGCGAAGGCCTTGCGGCAGACGGCGTCGGCGCCGCCGCACAGCGCGATGTCGACCTCGCCGGAGCGGATCGCGTCCAGGCCGTAGCCGATCGAGTAGTTGCCCGCCGCGCAGGCCGTGGTGATGGTGGTCGGCTCCACGTTCGGCATGCGCAGTTCGCGGGCGATGACGGTGGTCAGCCGGCCGGCGTTGATCCGGCGGGACAGCACCGGGTCCATCGCCGCCGGATCCCCGGCCGCGATCTCCTGCTCGACCAGCACGCCGATGTCGTGCCCCTCGCCGTCGGTGGTGCCGACGCTGATGACCGCCTGGCGCTCACCGAGGTCGGCCTCGGTGAGCCCGGCGTCCTCCACGGCCATCCGGGCGGCGGCGACGGCGAACTGCCCGGCGCGGCCCATGTCGTCGAGGGGGACGTTGCGGATCCAGCGCTCCGGCTCGAAGTCGGGGACCTCGCAGGCGATGTTCTGGCCGAACCCCTCGGTGTCGAAGCGGGTGATCGGCCGCGCACCGGAGCGGCCGGTCCGCAGCCCCGCGGTGTACTCCTCGACACCCGTGCCGATGCTGGAGATCGCCCCGAGGCCGGTGAGGACGACCCTGCGGCGGTCGGCCGGCACGCCGGCGCGGGGTGCCGCTGGTGACTGTGCGGTGGACATGGGACTCCTTAAGCAGTGGGATGCCTGCGGGCGGGGGCTCCGGGCGCGGAACCCGCCCTGGTCACCAGCCGGCGGCCGTCGCGGTCACCTGGTACGTGGTCTCCACGTTCACCATCTTCGGCAGCTCGTTCATGTCGATGACGATGGAGTACTCCATCTCCAGGGCGCTCAGCACGTCGATGAGCTTCAGCGAGTCGGCGCCCAGCTCGTCGACGAACAGCGCGGTGTCGGCGAACTCGGTGTGCACGTCGATGTTCTCGGCGATGATTTCGCGGATACGGGTGAGGCGCTCCGGCGCTACCGTCGTCATGCTCGGTTCCTCCGTTTGTGCGGGTGCCCTGAAATGGGCGTCTGCGCAGAAAATTAGTCAGGCCCGATGACGGGTCGATGACGTCCAACTGACCGCTCACTGACGGGTCCTGGCGGGCCGTGGCGCGCCTGGTGGGAGGGTGTGTCGGGGACAAAACGACCAGCGGCGTCGGAGACAAGACGGCCGCCCGCCGCACCGGTGGTCGAAGACCCCGGGGGTGCGGCGGGCGGCGGTGCCGGAGCCGCCCGGGGGCGGTGCTCCGAAGGTCGGGCGCGCGGGCCCGGCCGGTCAGCCCTGCTGCTGCAGGCTGAGCGGGCGCATGTCCGTCCAGTTGCTCTCGATGTGGGCCACGGCGGCGGCCCGGTCGGTGGCCTCCAGGGCCACCGTCCAGCCCTCCGGCACGGCGGCGAAGGACGGCCACAGGGAGTGCTGCCCCTCCTCGTTGACGAGGACGAGGAAGGTGCCGTCTTCGCGGTCAAAGGGGTTCGCCATGACTGTTCTCCAGGTCTCGGGATCTCGGTATGGGCCGGGTCGATCGGTCGTCGGGTGGTCGGTCGTCGGGTGGTCGCTCGTCAGGTGGACCGGCGTCAGGTGGTCGGAGCGCCGTCGTGGGCGGCCAGGGCGGCCAGGGCGCGCTCGACCGCCGCGCCGATCGCCGCCGCCGGTACGGGCCGCAGCATCTGCTGGTGCCCGCTGTCCACGTCGTGCGCGAGGACGGCGGAACCGACGTACGGCTCCCAGCTCTTGACCTTGAGGGCGCGTTCCTCCGGGCTGGGGCGCCCGTCGCCGCCGGCGGCCACGAAGAGCGTCATCGGGCAGCCGTCGAAGCGGCCCGGGGTGAACCGCTGGAACAGCTCCAGGTTGTTCCGCATGACGCCCAGCAGCCGTTCCAGCGTACCCGGTTCGAGCGCGGCGAGGGGGCCTTCGGTGCCGGCCAGGTGCGCGGCGACGTCCTGCGGGGTGAGCCGCTCCAGCCCCGTCGCGTCGACCCCGGCCTCGGCCAGGAAGTCGGCGAGGAACTCCGCGTCGCTCGGCCGGGCGCCCTGCGCGTCGTCGGGGTAGGCGTCCAGGTTGGCCAGGAACGCCACCTGCTCGCCGGCGGCGCGCAGCCGGACGGCCATCTCGTGCGCGACGACCCCGCCGTAGGACCAGCCGAGCAGGTGGTACGGGCCGTGCGGCTGCACGGACCGGACCCGGGCCAGGTACTCCTCGGCGACGTCCCCCAGGTCGGTCGGCAGCGGGCCGTCCCCGGACAGGCCGCGGGCCTGCAGGCCGTAGACCGGCTGCTCCGGGGCCAGGTGCTCGGCGAGCGCCGCGAACGGGATCGCGAAGCCGAGGCCGCCGTGCACGCAGAACAGCGGGGGCCGCTCGCCGGTGGGCCGGATCGGCAGGACGGGCCCGAGCAGGTCGACCGCCCCGCTCCCTTCGACCGGATCGGCGGCGCCGGCGGCCAGTGCCGCCAGGGTGCGGTGCTCGAAGACCGCGCCGAGGCTGATCGGCAGCCCGGCCCGGCCGGCCGCGTTGACCAGTCGGATCGCCTTCAGACTGTCCCCGCCGAGGGCGAAGAAGGAGTCCTCGGGGCCGACCGGGCCGACGCCCAGCACCTCCTCGACGGCGGCGCAGAGCAGCCGCTCCGGCTCGGTGCGGGGCGCCTGCGGGGCGCGATCCCGGCCGGTGGACGCGGGGGCGGGCAGGGCCTTGACGTCCAGCTTGCCGTTGGCGTTCAGCGGCAGCGCGGGCAGCGCGGTGTAGCTCTCCGGCACCATGTAGCCGGGCAGCGAGCGGGCCAGGTGGCGTTGCAGCCCGGCCGGTTCGGGGGCCGGCCGGCCGTCGGCGGGCACCAGGTAGGCGACCAGGCGGCGCTGGCCGGTGGCGTCGGCGGGGGCCAGCACGGCGGCCCGGGCGACGGCCGGGTGCTCGGCCAGCAGCCGTTCGATCTCGCCGAGTTCGATCCGGTAGCCGCGGATCTTGACCTGCTGGTCGGCGCGCGCGACGTACTCGATCCGGCCGGCGCGGTCCCAGCGGACCAGGTCGCCGGTGCGGTACATGCGCTCCCCGGGCGGGCCGTACGGGCAGGCGGTGAAGCGGGCGGCGGTCAGCGCGGGTTGGCCGAGGTAGCCGCGGGCCAGACCCTCGCCGGCCAGGTACAGCTCGCCGACCACGCCGCGCGGCACCGGCCGCAGCGCCTCGTCCAGGACGTACGCGCGGGTGTCGCCGATCGGCCGGCCGATCGGGACGGTGCCGTCGGCGCGGCCGAGGTCCTGGCCGGTGGCGAAGGTGGTGGTCTCGGTGGGGCCGTACACGTTGAACACGGTGGTGTCCGGCAGCGCGGCCCGCAGCCGGTCCAGGTGGTCGCGGGAGTGCGCCTCGCCGCCGGTGAGCAGCGCCCGCAGTGGGGCCAGGGCGCGCGGGCGGGTGTCGGCGAGGGTGTTGACGAACTGGGTGGTGAGGAAGGCGACGCTGACCCGGGCCCGGGCCAGGAAGGACTCCAGGGCCTGCGGGTCGGCCGGGCCGGGCGGGTGGATCGCCAGCCGGGCGCCGTGGGCGAGCGGGCCCCAGATCTCGAAGGTGGAGGCGTCGAAGGCGACCGGCGCGAAGTAGAGGAAGGTGTCCGCCGCGCTCGGCGCCAGCTCCGGCAGGCCCAGGACCAGGCGGACGGCGGCGCGGTGCGAGACCGCGACGCCCTTGGGCTTGCCGGTGGAGCCGGAGGTGTAGATGACGTACAGCAGGTCGTCGGGGTCGACCGGGGCGGCGGGCACCGGGGCGGTGGCGGGCCGGGCGGCCAGCTCGGCCGCGGTCTCCGGGGCGTCCAGGACCAGCGGCACGACCCCGGCCGGGAGCTCCCGCTCCGCCAGCGACCGTTCGGTCAGCAGCAGTCGGGCGCCGCTGTCGGCCAGCATGTCGCGGACCCGCTCGTCGGGGTAGGACGGGTCGATCGGCAGGTAGGCCGCGCCGGTGCGGGCGATCGCCAGCAGGGCGCTCACCACGGCCGGGCCGCGCTCCAGCCGCAGCGCCACCAGGTCGCCCCGGTGGGCGCCGCGGTCGGCCAGCAGGTGGGCCAGGCGGTTGGCCTCGGCGTCCAGTTCGGCGTAGCTGGTGTGCAGCAGGCGCTCGGGGTGACCGGGCTCGGTGTGGACCAGCGCGACCGCGTCCGGGGTGGCCGCGATCCGGCGGTCCACCAGGGCGGTGAGGGTGCCGCGCGGGGTGCCGGCCCGGTGGGTGCCCAGGGCGAGCAGTTCGGCCTCCTCCTCGGGGCCGAGCAGGTCCAGCCGGGACAGCGGCCGGGCGGGCTCGGCCAGGGCGGCGGCGAGCAGCCGCAGGTAGGCGTCGGTGATCCGGCGGGCGGTGGCGGGCTCGAACAGGTCGGTGCGGTACTCGACGGCGAGTGCGAGCCCGCCGCCGGCCTGCTCGGTGAGCTGGAAGAACAGGTCCCACTTGGCGGTCCGGACCGGCACCGGCTGCTCGGTCACGGCGAGCTCCGGGTCGTCCTCGGGCGCCGGGGCCGGGCCGGCCTGCTGGAAGCCGAGCATCACCTGGAACAGCGGGTGCCGGGCCATCGAGCGCTCGGGGTTGAGCACCTCGACGAGCTTCTCGAAGGGCACGTCCTGGTGCTGGTGGGCGGCCAGGTCGTAGGCCCGGACCCGCTTGGCGAGTTCGCGCAGGCCCGGGTCGCCGGAGGTGTCGGTGCGCAGCACCAGGGTGTTGACGAACATGCCGACCAGCTCGTCGAGCCGTTCGTCGGTGCGGCCCGCGATCGGGCTGCCGAGCGGGATGTCGGTGCCCGCGCCGAGCCGGGTGAGCAGGGCGGCGAGCCCGGCCCGCAGCAGCATGAAGACGCTGACGCCCCAGGCGGCGGCGAGCCGGTGCAGCTGCTCGGTGAGCGGCTGCGGCACGGTGCTGCGCACGACGTCGCCGCGGTGGTCGGCCCGGGTGCCGCGCGGGTGGTCGAAGGGCAGCGCCAGCTCCTCCGGCAGGCCCTTCAGGGTCTCGCTCCAGTAGCCGAGTTGGCGGGAGAGCTCGCTCTCCGGGTCGCTCTCCGCGCCGAGCAGTCCGCGCTGCCACAGGGCGTAGTCGGCGTACTGGACGGGCAGCGGCGGCAGCTCGGCCGGGCGGCCGGCCCGCCGGGCCCGGTAGGACGCGGTGAGGTCGCGGGCGAGCGGGGCGAGCGACCAGCCGTCGCCGGCGATGTGGTGCAGGACGATCGTCAGCACGTGCTCGTCCGGGCCGAGCCGGAACAGGCGGGCGCGGAGCGGGATCCGGTGCTCCAGGTCGAAGCCGTGGGCGGCCTCGGCGGCGAGGGCGGCGGACAGGCCCGCCTCGGTGGTCTCGCTGACCGGGAGCGGGACGGCGGCCTCGGCCGGGGTGAGCACCCGCTGCTCGGCCGGTCCGGTGGCGTCCTCGGCGGCCCCGGGGGCGAGCTGCGGGAAGACGGTGCGCAGCGCCTCGTGGCGGGCCACCACGTCCTGCAGGGCGCCCTCCAGGGCGGCGACGTCGAGGCGCCCGGAGAGGCGGATCGCCAGCGGGATGGCGTACAGCCCGCCGGGCGCGCCCAGGTGCTCGACGAACCAGAGCCGCTGCTGCGCGTACGACAGCGGCAGCACGGCCGGGCGCGGGCCGGCGACCAGCGGGGCGCGGCCGGTCGCGGCGGCGGCCAGCCGCTCGGCGAGGCGGGCGGGAGAGGGGGCCTCGAAGAGGTCCCGGACCTGGAGTTCGGCGCCGAGTTCGGCGCGCACCCGGTTGACGATCCGGGTGGCGAGCAGCGAGTGGCCGCCGAGGGTGAAGAAGTCGTCGTCGACGCCGACCCGGTCGAGTCCGAGCACCTCGGCGAAGACACCGCAGAGCTGCTCCTCCTCGCGGGTGCGGGGGGCGCGGGCGGAGGTGGCGTACGCGGGGGCGGGCAGGGCGCGGCGGTCGAGCTTGCCGTTGGCGGTCAGCGGCAGCGCGGCGAGCGGGACCACGGCCGCCGGGACCATGTACTCGGGCAGCCGCTCGGCGGCGAACTCCCGCAGGCGCGACTGGAGTTCGCTGTCAGCGTCGCCGCGCGGCACCACGTAGGCGACCAGGCGCTGGTCGCCGGGCCGGTCCTCGCGGGCGATCACGGCCGCCTCGGCGACCTCGGGGTGCCGGTCGAGCACGGTCGCGATCTCGCCCAACTCGATGCGGAAGCCGCGCAGTTGAACCTGCTCGTCGGCACGGCCCAGGTACTCCAGGGTGCCGTCGGCCCGCCACCGGCCGAGGTCGCCGGTGCGGTACATCCGGGTGCCGCCGGGCTCGAACGGGCAGGCCACGAAGCGGGCCGAGGTCAGGTCGGGGCGGCCGAGGTAACCGCGGGCCAGGCCGGGGCCGGTGATGTACAGCTCGCCGGGCACGCCGGCCGGGACGGGCTGCAGGGCGCCGTCGAGCAGGTAGACCCGCAGGTCCGGGATGCCGCGCCCGATCACGCTGCCGCCGCCGGCGGCGGCCGTCGGGGCGTCCAGCTCCTGGTAGGAGACGTGCACCGTGGTCTCGGTGATGCCGTACATGTTGACCAGTCGCGGCGCGTCGTCGGCGTGCCGGGCGTACCAGTCGGTGAGCTTGCCGATGTCCAGCGCCTCGCCGCCGAACACCACGGTCCGCAGGGCCAGGTGGCGCGGCCGCTCGGCGTCGGCGCGCATCAGTTGGTAGAAGGCGGACGGCGTCTGGTTGAGGACGGTCACCCGCTCCTCGGCGAGCAGGTCCAGGAAGGCGTCGGGGGAGCGCGACACGTCGTACGGCACCACGACCAGCCGGCCGCCGCGCAGCAGCGCGCCCCACAGTTCCCAGACGGTGAAGTCGAAGGCGATGGAGTGGAACAGCGTCCACACGTCGCCGGGCCCGAAGCCGAACCAGCCGTCGGTGGCCTCCAGCAGCCGCACCACGTTCTGGTGCGGCACCACGACGCCCTTGGGGCGGCCGGTGGAGCCGGAGGTGTAGATGACGTAGGCCGGGTGCTCGGGGGAGGCCGCGGCGCCCGGCGCGGCGGCCGGGCAGGCGGCCAGCGCGGCGGCCGTCCCGGGAGCGGCCAGGTCGAGGCGCGGCACGTCCGGGGCCTCGGGCAGCTCGGGCAGCACGCCGCCGGAGGTCAGCAGTAGCACCGGACCGGCGTCGCGCAGGGTGTAGCCGATCCGGTCGGCCGGGTGGCCGGGCTCCAGCGGCAGGTAGGCCGCGCCCGCCTTGAGGACGGCGAGGACGGCGACGATCAGCTCGGCGCCGCGCGGCAGCGCGACCGCCACGAGGCTCTCCGGGCCGGCGCCGTGGGCGGCGATCAGGTGGGCGAGCCGGTTGGCCCGCTCGTCCAGCTCGCGGTAGCTGAGGGCGGCGCCGGGCGCGGTGACCGCGACGGCGTCCGGGGTGCGGGCGGCCTGCTCGGCGAACAGCTCCGCGATGGTGGCGCGCCGCGCGGGCTCGCCGGGGGCGGCCGAGGCGCCGCTCCACTCGTCGAGGATGCGGGCCAGTTCGGCGGGTTCGGGCGCGCCGAGCCGGGCGAGCGGGGTCTGCGGGTCGTCCGCGACCTGCTCCAGGACGCGGCGCAGCCGGTCCAGGACGCGCTGCGCGGCGGCCTCGGCGGCGTCAGCGTGCTCGGCGGCCTCGGTGGCGGCCTCGGTGAAGGCCGAGGGCTTGTAGGCGAGGTGCAGGTCCAGCCGCTCCCCGGGGAAGACGGTGAGGCTCAGCGGGTAGTGGGTGGCCGAGAGCACCTGGGCGGCGCTGACGGTGCCGCCGGACTCGCGGTACAGCGCGGCCTCGTCCAGCGGGTAGCTCTGGAAGGCGAGGACGGTGTCGAACAGCTCGCCCTGGACGCCGGACGCGGCCTGCGCCTCGGCGAGCGGCAGGTGCTCGTGCGGCATCATCGCGAGCTGCTGGCGGGCCAGCGCCTCGAACAGCTCGCTCGCCCGCTGGTCGGGGCGCAGGTCGGCGCGGACCGGCAGGGTGTTGGCGAACAGCCCGATCATCGACTCGACGTCCGGCACCTCGGCCGGGCGGCCGGAGGTGACCGAGCCGAACACCACGTCCTCGCGGCCGGTGAGCCGGCCGAGCAGCAGCGCCCAGCAGCCCTGCACCACGGTGTTGAGGGTCAGGCCCCGGGAGCGGGCCCAGCCGGTCAGCGCCGCGGTGCGCTCCGGCGACAGGAACCCCCGGACGAACGACGGCAGTTCGGGCGTCCGGCCGGCCTCGGCCTCGGGCAGCGCCCGGACCGGCCCGTCCAGGCCGTCCAGCAGCTCCGCCCAGGCCGCCCGCGCGGCGGCCCGGTCCCGGCCGTTCAGCCAGGTCAGGAACGAGCGGTACGGCGCGGGCGCGGGCAGCGCCGCGGCGCCCGCCTCGTCGCCGAGCAGCACCAACTCGCGGACGGCCAGCGGGAACGACCAGCCGTCCATGACGATGTGGTGCACCGACCAGAGGAACCGGTGGTGCCCCTCGCCGAGCCGGATCAGGGTGAACCGCATCAGCGGCGGCCGCGCCAGGTCGAACCGGCGCAGCCGGTCCTCGCGCATCAGCCGCTGCGCGGCGGCCTCCCGCTGCGCCTCGGGCAGGTCGGTGAGGTCGTGCAGCCGCCACTCCGGCTCGACCTCGCTCTCCTTGAGCACGACCTGGACGGGCTCGCCGGTCTTGCGGTTGCGGAAGCAGGCCCGCAGGTTGGGGTGCCGTCGCAGCAACGCGGCCGAGGCCTGGCGCAGCCGGGCGGCGAGCTGCTCGCCGTCGCCCGCGCCCGGCCCGTCGATCTCCGCCACGAACTGGAGGGTGTACAGGTCGGGCGAGGCCTGGTCGTACGAGGACAGGAACAGCAGCCCCTGCTGGAGGGGGGAGAGCGGAAGTACTTCGCTGATCTTCGACCCGGTTCTGGGGGCGGTCGTCACGAAAGTTCCTCATTCAACTCGAATTCCAGATCGGCCAGTTCCTCGTCGGACAGGGCGATCAGACTGCTTTCGGGCTCCACCGGGGCGGCCTCGGCGGGGCTCTCCACCTGCTCCTCGGCGACCTGGGCCAGGGCGGCGGCGGTCTTGTGGGTGAAGATGTCGCGGGTGGTGAGGGTCAGGCCGGCCTTGCGGGCGCGGCTGACCACCTGGATGGAGCGGATGCTGTCGCCGCCGAGGGCGAAGAAGTCCTCGTCGATGCCGACCCGGCCGGTGCCGAGCACCTCAGCCAGGATCTCGGTCAGCACCTGCTCGCGCTCGGTGCGCGGGGCGCGGGCCTCCTGCTGGTCCCCCAGGTCGGGCTTGGGCAGGGCGTTGCGGTCGAGCTTGCCGTTGGGGGTGAGCGGCATGGCGGGCAGGACGGTCCAGGACGCGGGGATCATGTACCCGGGCAGCAGTTGGGAGAGCTC